>NZ_CP144555.1:4800000-6000000 GCF_036607905.1 Streptomyces sp. SCSIO 75703 | reverse complement strand
ATGCCCTCGATGAGCATGAAGGGGTCGCCTTCCATGACCATGCGGTCGGCGAAGGTGCCGCTGTCGCCCTCGTCGGCGTTGCAGCAGACGAACTTCAGCTCGTCGGCGCAGTCGGCGACGGTCTTCCACTTGACGCCGGCGGGGAAGCCGGCGCCGCCCCGGCCGCGCAGGCCGGACTCGGTGACCGTGTCGATCACCTCGGCGGGCGGCAGCCGCAGCGCGGTGCGCAGCCCCTCGAGTCCGCCGTGGCGCAGGTAGTCCTCGGTGGAGAGCGGGTCGGTGACGCCGATCCGGGCGAAGGTGACCCGGTTCTGCCGGGCCAGCCAGGGCAGTTCCTCGACGAGGCCGAGGCGCAGCGGGTGGTCCCCGCCGTCGAGGAGGCCGGCGGCGAGCAGGTCCTCCACGTCGGAGGGGGCCACGGGTCCGTAGCCCACCCGGCCCTCGGGCGTGGCGACTTCCACGAGGGGCTCCAGCCAGAGCATGCCGCGGGAGCCGTTGCGGACCAGTTCGACGGGGCGGTCCCCGCCGGCCGTGGCGCTCAGCAGCGCGTCGGCGACCGCGTCGGCGCCGACGGAGCGGGCCGCGGAGTCGCGGGGGACGTAGACCGTCACCGGGGACTTCGGCGGGGTCGTGGTGTCGGGTGTCGTGGTGTCGGGTGTCGTCATGAGGAGACCGCCTCGTCCAGGAGGGTGCGCAGGCGGTCGGGGTCCATCCGCCCGTGGAGCCGGTCGCCGACCTGGACGGCCGGTCCCAGCGCGCAGTTGCCGAGGCAGAAGACCTGTTCCAGGGTGACCGAGCCGTCCGCGGTGGTCTCGCCGAGGGAGATCCCGGTCCGCTCGCGGGCGCGGGCCACCAGGGCCTCGGAGCCGAGGGCCTGGCATGCCTCGGCGCGGCAGATGCGCACGGTCGTACGGCCCGCCGGCTCGCGGCGGAAGTCGTGGTAGAAGGAGATCACGCCGTGCACGTCCGCCCGGGAGAGGTTGAGTTCCCGGGCGAGCAGGGCGGCGGTCTCCTCGGGGACGTGGCCGAGTTCGGCCTGGATGGCGTGCAGGATGGGCAGCAGCGGGCCGCGCCGGCCGCGGTGGGCGGCGGCGATCGCGGTGATCGCGGCCTCCGTGGCCACCTCGTTCACGCTGGTCGTCATGATGGCTCCACTCGGCGTCGCGGTCGGGCGTCGGGCGCGAGGCTCTCGCCGCCGTCGTACACGTCTCGTCTCGCGGACATGGGAATCCTCGGCCCTCCTCGTGCGGATGCGCGGAGGCGGTGACCGGCGGCACGGCCTCGCGCCGTACCGGCCGGCCCGCGGATGGCGCGTGCCAGCATAGGCACGCACCCGGCTGGTTGTATACAGTCGGCAACATACCCACGGTGTCGGCGATCACACCGCGCGGGCCGGGCGGGCCGGCCTCCCCCGGGGCCGCTCACGGCGCCTCGGCACCCACCGGCCGGACGGCCTCCGGGGCGGGCAGCGCGGCCAGCCACGGCAGGACCGTGCCGAGCACGGTGTCGAGTCCGCCCGCGCCCGGACCGAGCCGCGCGCAGGCGGGGATCAGCACGGGGTCGGCGCGGACGGTGGAGGCCGCGCTGCCGCGCGGACCGCGGCCGTCCGGCCGGGCGGGCACGAAGAGTCCGGGGGCGTCGGCCGGCACCAGCCACAGGGTCAGACCGTCCTGGCCGTCGGCCGGGCCGGTGGACCAGACGTAGCTGTCGGCCTCCCCCGCGGCGACCACGTCGCACTTGCGGCCCCGCAGGGCCACGACGTCCCCGGCGCGGGTGGCCGTCGAGTGGGGCGGCGGGGCCGCGCCGGGCCCGGCGGACTCCCCGAGGGCGAGGGTGCTGAGGTGGTGCCCGCCGGCGGTGCGCCGGCGCACCCAGGGGATGCCGTGCGCCTCGATGACGGCGACGGCGGCGTAGTGCGAGCGGAGCACGGCGCCGGTGGCCGGGCAGACCCGGGACACCTCGGTCACCACCTCCGCGGCCTCCTCCAGGCCGCGGCCCTGGCCGCCGAGTTCGGCGGAGACGGTGAGCGCCAGCAGTCCGGCGCGGCCCAGGGCGGCCACGGAGGCGCGCGGGAACCGCGCGTCGGCGTCCGCCCGTTCGGCGCCGGGCCCGATGACGCTGGTCATGACGTGGGAGAGAGCGGTGCGGTACGACATGGGGCGGCCCCTTGAAGTCGCGTCGGAGTGGTGCCTGATCCGCCGTCGGACGGCGCAGCCGGCCCTGCCGCCCTCACGGCGGCGGCCGGGGCTCGGCCGCGAGGGCGGAACACCCTCGCGGTGCAGACTGCATACAGTATACTGACTGAGCCCGCGGAACACCCCGTACGACGCACATCGCTCGACTCCCGGCGAAATCCCGCGCACACACCTGGACAGCCACCACCCCGGGGGGGCTACGATTTATTGCATACAGTATCCGTTGACTGTATGCAGGCGCCGCCCAGACGATCCGACCATGTACAAGCGAGGTGACCCCATGACCAGGGCTCTTGAGGGCGTACGTGTCCTCGACATGACCCACGTCCAGTCCGGCCCCTCCGCCACCCAGTTGCTGGCCTGGCTCGGCGCGGACGTCGTGAAGCTGGAGGCGCCGACCGGTGACATCACGCGCCGGCAGTTGCGCGACCTCCCGGACGTCGACTCCCTGTACTTCACGATGCTCAACTGCAACAAGCGGAGCATCACCCTCAACACCAAGACCGAGCGCGGCAAGGAGATCCTGACCGAGCTGATCCGCCGCTCCGACGTCATGGTCGAGAACTTCGGCCCCGGCGCCGTCGACCGGATGGGCTTCACCTGGGAGCGGATCCAGGAGATCAACCCCCGCCTCGTCTACGCCTCCATCAAGGGCTTCGGCGAGGGCCCGTACACCAACTTCAAGGCGTACGAGGTCGTCGCCCAGGCGATGGGCGGCTCGATGGCCACCACCGGCTTCGAGGAGGGCCCGCCCACCGCGACCGGCGCCCAGATCGGCGACTCCGGCACCGGCGTCCACCTGGTCGCCGGCATCCTCGCCGCGCTCTACCAGCGCGAGCGCACCAACCGCGGCCAGCGGGTCAACGTCGCCATGCAGCACGCCGTGCTCAACCTGTGCCGGGTGAAACTGCGCGACCAGCAGCGCCTGGCCCACGGCCCGCTCGCCGAGTACCCCAACGAGGACTTCGGCGACACCGTGCCTCGCTCGGGCAACGCCTCCGGCGGCGGCCAGCCCGGCTGGGCGGTCAAGTGCGCGCCCGGCGGCCCCAACGACTACGTCTACATCGTGGTCCAGCCCGTCGGCTGGCAGCCCATCGCCGAGCTGATGGGCCGTCCGGAGCTGGCCGAGGACCCCGAGTGGGCCACGCCCGAGGCGCGGCTGTCCAAGCTGGACAAGATGTTCCAGCTCATCGAGGAGTGGAGCAGCACCCTGCCCAAGTGGCAGGTGCTGGAGGCCCTCAACGCCCACAACATCCCCTGCGGGCCGATCCTCTCCACCAAGGAGATCATCGAGGACGAGTCGCTGGCCGCCAACGACATGGTCGTCCGCGTCCCGCACCCCGAGCGGGGCGAGTTCACGACCGTCGGCAGCCCGCTCAAGCTCTCCGACTCCCCCGTCGAGGTGACCAGTTCACCCCTGCTCGGCGCGCACAACGAAGAGGTCTACGTCGAGGAGCTGGGGCTCGACGCCGACGAACTCCAGCTCCTCAAGTCGAACGGAGTGATCTGAGCATGCCCGTGAACCATCACGCAGTCGACCGCGACACCGTGACCGAGGTGCTCGCCGGCGTGCGCGCCGAGGGCCGCAGCGCCCTCACCGCGCCCGAGGGCAAGCGGATCGCGGACGCCTACGGGATCGCCACCCCCGGCGAGGCCCTGGCCACGAGCGCGGACGAGGCGGTGGCGCAGGCCGGCTCCTTCGACGGGCCGGTCGTCCTGAAGATCGTCTCCCCCGACATCCTGCACAAGACCGACGCGGGCGGCGTGGTCGTCGGGCTGGAGTCGGCCGAGGAGGTCCGCGACGCCTACGAGCGGATCGTGGCCAACGCCCGGGAGTACGACGCGACGGCCCGGATCACCGGCGTGCAGGTGCAGCAGATGCTGCCGCCCGGCCAGGAGGTCATCGTCGGCGCGGTCACCGACCCGACCTTCGGCAAGGTGGTCGCCTTCGGGCTCGGCGGGGTGCTGGTCGAGGTCCTCAAGGACGTGACCTTCCGGCTGGCCCCGGTCTCCGAGGACGAGGCCGCCTCCATGCTGGACTCCATCGGCGCGGCCGAGATCCTGCGCGGGGTGCGCGGGGCCGCGGCGGTGGACCGGGAGGCGCTGGCCGAGCAGATCCGCCGGGTCTCCCAACTGGTCACGGACTTCCCGGAGATCGCCGAGGTCGACCTCAACCCGGTGATCGCCACGCCGGAGGGCGCCGTCGCCGCCGACATCCGCGTCCTGCTCGCCGAGAACGTGCCGGCCCCCCGGCGCACCCACACCCGCGAGGAGATCCTCTCGGCGATGACCCGGCTGATGCAGCCGCGGTCGGTGGCGGTCATCGGCGCCTCCTCCGAGTCCGGCAAGATCGGCAACTCGGTCATGCGCAACCTGATCGACGGCGGCTTCGCGGGCGACATCCACCCGGTCAACCCGAAGGCCGACGAGATCGAGGGACTGAAGGCGCACGCCTCCGTCCTCGACGTCCCCGGCGAGGTGGACGTCGCCGTCTTCGCCATCCCGGCGAAGTTCGTGCCGGCCGCGCTGGAGGAGGTCGGCGCCAAGAACATCCCCAACGCGGTGCTGATCCCGTCCGGCTTCGCCGAGACCGGCGAGCACGAGTTGCAGGACCGGATCGTCGCCATCGCCGAGGAGCAGGGCATCCGCCTGCTCGGTCCCAACATCTACGGCTACTACTCGCCGTGGCAGGACCTGTGCGCGACCTTCTGCACCCCGTACGACGTCAAGGGGCCGGTGGCGCTGACCTCGCAGTCCGGCGGCATCGGCATGGCGATCCTCGGCTTCGCCCGCACCACCAAGACCGGCGTCTCCGCCATCGTCGGCCTGGGCAACAAGTCCGACATCGACGAGGACGACCTGCTGACCTACTTCGGCGAGGACCCCAACACCAAGTGCATCGCCATGCACCTGGAGGACCTCAAGGACGGCCGGGCCTTCGTCGAGGCGGCCCGCGCCACCGTGCCGAAGAAGCCGATCGTGGTGCTCAAGGCGGGGCGCACCTCCGCCGGGGCGAAGGCGGCCGGCTCGCACACCGGCGCGCTCGCCGGCGACGACGCGGTGTACGACGACATCCTGCGCCAGGCCGGCGTGATCCGCGCCCCGGGCCTCAACGAGATGCTGGAGTACGCGCGGGCGCTGCCGGTCCTGCCCACCCCGCAGGGCGAGAACGTCGTCATCATCACCGGCGCCGGCGGCTCCGGGGTGCTGCTCTCCGACGCCTGCGTGGACAACGGGCTCTCGCTGATGGACATCCCGGCCGACCTGGACGAGGCGTTCATGCGGTACATCCCGCCGTTCGGCGCGGCGGGCAACCCGATCGACATCACCGGTGGCGAGCCGCCGTCCACCTACGAGGCGACGATCCGCCTCGGCCTGGAGGACCCGCGGGTGCACGCCCTGATCCTGGGCTACTGGCACACCATCGTCACCCCGCCGATGGTCTTCGCCGAGCTGACCGCGCGCGTCGTCGCCGAGGCGCGGGCCAAGGGCATCCACAAGCCGGTGGTGGCCTCGCTCGCCGGGGACACCGAGGTGGAGGCGGCCAGCGCCTACCTCTTCGAGCACGGGGTGGTCGCCTACCCGTACACCACCGAGCAGCCGGTCGCCGCCCTGGGCGCCAAGTACCGCTGGGCCAGGGCCGCGGGACTCCTCCCGCCGGCGAAGGGCTGACGAGACCGCGGACCGCCCCGGCGGTGCGGTCCGCCCGGCGGGTCCGGTCCGGGCGCTTCGGCGCCGGGGCCGGACCCGTTCCCGTGCGGGGCGGCGGGCGGCCGGGTCAGCGGCCGGCGCCGGAGTGTGCGTGGTAGGCGGCGCGGGTCTGCTCGGTGTGCGCGCGCATCGCCTGCTGGGCGCGCTGCTCGTCGCCCGCCTCGATGGCCGCGATCAGCTCGCGGTGCTCGTCCCAGGAGTGGGCGCCGCGGGTCCGCGCGATCGGCGTGTAGAACCACCGCATGCGGCGGTCCACCTGGGCGGACAGCTCGGCGAGCACGGAGTTGGCCGCCAGTTCCATGACCTGGGTGTGGAAGGCGGCGTTGGTGGCGACGACGGTGTCGATGTCGTCGGCGCGCAGGGCCCTCTCGCCCGCGTCACACAGGGTGCGCAGCCGCTCGGACGCCTCCGGCGTGGCGTTGGCTGCGGCGAGCCGGGCCGCCTCGGCCTCCAGCAGCCCGCGCACCGCGAGGAGCTGGTCGGCCTCCTGCTCGGTGGGTTCGTGCACGAAGGCGCCCTGGGCGGGGCGCAGGTCGACCCAGCCCTCGGTGTTCAGGCGCTGGAGCGCCTCGCGGACGGGCTGGCGGGAGACGCCGAGCTGTCCGGCGAGTTCGGTCTCGACCAGGTGCTGACCGGGCGTGAGCACCCTGGTGATGATCAGCTCCAGGAGGGCTTCGTAGACCCGCTCGCGCAGCGGGCCCGGCCGCTCCAGCTTCGGCACGGCCCCCTTCGGCAATTCCGTGGACAGCATCGCTTCCATCCCTGATCGGCGGCCCGGCCGTGCCGGACATCGACTTTCGTCTACAGTCTACCGACCCCACCCCCGCCCGCCCGCGCGACCACACGCGCGCACCCGGCCGGCGGGCGCGTCCGCGCGGCGCGCGCACCCGATCCGTACGCCCCTTGCTACCGCACCGCCCCCGAGGGATACTGCATACAGTATTCCCGAGTAGCGCGACACAGGGAGGGTCCTGACCATGACCAACGCTCCTCCGATGCCGGATACCGAGGTCGGGGACACTGACGATCCGGCCGCCCTCACCGACGGGATCCATCTCGTCGTCGACGCGCTGAAGAACAACGGCGTGGAGACGATCTACGGTGTCGTCGGCATCCCCATCACCGACCTGGCTCGCGTCGCGCAGGCTTCGGGCATCCGCTACATCGGCTTCCGCCACGAGAGCAACGCCGGACACGCCGCGGCGGCGGCCGGGTTCCTCACCAAGAAGCCGGGCATCTGCCTCACGGTCTCCGCGCCCGGCTTCCTCAACGGGCTGGTGGCGCTCGCCAACGCCACCACCAACTGCTTCCCGATGGTGCAGATCTCCGGCTCCAGCGAGCGGCACCTCGTCGACCTCCAGCGCGGCGACTACGAGGAGATGGACCAGCTCGCGGCGGCCCGCCCCTTCGTCAAGGCCGCCTACCGGGTGCACCGCGCCGAGGACATCGGCCGGGGCATCGCCCGCGCCATCCGCACCGCCGTCTCCGGCCGGCCCGGCGGGGTCTACCTGGACATCCCGGCCGCGGTGCTCGGCGAGGTCATCGACGCGGAGCGCGGCGCCGCCTCGCTCTGGCAGGTCGTCGACCCCTCCCCGCGCCAGCTGCCCGACCCGGAGGTGGTCGACCGCGCGATCGACCTGCTGGCCAACGCCGAGCGGCCGCTGATCGTCCTCGGCAAGGGCGCCGCCTACGCCCAGGCGGACGAGCGGATCCGCGACTTCGTCGAGGGCACCGGCGTGCCCTACCTGCCGATGTCGATGGCGAAGGGCCTGCTGCCCGACGACCATCCGCAGTCGGCGGCCACCGCCCGCTCCCTCGCCCTGCGCCGGGCGGACGTCGTCGTCCTCGTCGGCGCCCGGCTCAACTGGCTGCTGGGGCACGGCGACGCACCCCAGTGGGACCCCGACGCCACCTTCATCCAGGTGGACATCGAGGCCGCCGAGATGGACAGCAACCAGCCCATCGCGGCCCCGCTCGTCGGCGACATCGGCTCGGTGATGGAGGCGCTGGCCGAGCGGAGCAAGCCGGGCCGGATCTCGGCCCCCGCGGCGTGGCGCGAGGAACTGGCGGCCCGCTCCGCCCGCAACTCCGCCAAGATGGCCGAGCGTCTGGCGGCCGCGCGCACCGCGCACCCGATGAAGTTCCTCGGCGCGCTCCAGGTGATCCGCGACATCCTCCACGAACACCCGGAGACCTACCTCGTCAACGAGGGCGCCAACGCCCTCGACCTGGCGCGCAACACCATCGGCATGCACGTACCCCGCCACCGCCTCGACAGCGGCACCTGGGGCGTCATGGGGATCGGCATGGGGTACGCGATCGCCGCCGCGGTGGAGACCGGGCAGCCGGTCGTCGCCATCGAGGGCGACAGCGCCTTCGGCTTCAGCGGCATGGAGGTGGAGACGGTCTGCCGCTACGACCTGCCCGTCGTCACCGTCGTGCTCAACAACAGCGGCGTCTACCGCGGTGACGAGGCGTCCACCTCCTCCGACCCGGCGCCGACCGCGCTCAAGGCCCGCCACGACGTCATGATCCAGGCGTTCGGCGGCACGGGCGTCCAGGCGACGACCCCCGAGGAGGTCGACACCAGCCTGCGCGCCGCCCTGGCCGCACGGGCCCCGGCGCTCATCGACTGCGTGATCGACCCCGCCGACGGGACCGAGAGCGGCAACATCGCCCATCTCAACCCCAAGGGGATCACCACCCAGCGGTGACCCGCACAGGACGACGGGCCCGCCCCGCGGCGGACCGGGACCGGGACGGGGTCCCGGCCGGCCGGCGGCGGGCCCGTCCACCGAGGCGCCCCTTCACCCGGACCGAGGGACCGGGTGAAGGGGCGCCGGCGTCTTCGCCGGCCCCTCGGCCGGCGCGGGTCAGAGCCCGGCGAGGAGGCACAGCAGCAGGACCGCGGCGGTGAACCCGAGCAGGGTCAGGGCGCACAGGCGCGTCCGGAGCAGGGCGTAGCGCTGTTCGTACTCGCCGCGCAGCGACTGCGCCCGCAGCGCGGTGCGTTCCAGGAAGCGGCGGGAGAGCTGCATCTGCCGCTCGGCGAAGCAGTCGACGACCGCCTCGCGCTGCGCCGAGGTGAGCCAGTCCAGCCGGTCCGCCATGGCCTCGGCCTCCTTGCGGGCCTGCTCCACCTCGGCCTGCCACAGCAGGTACCCCTCCAGCCGGCGCAGTCCGGCCCCGGCCGGTTCGCCGGCCCCCTCCTCCGGGTCCGGCCCGCCCCGCCGGCTACCGGTCACCGTCGCGCGGGAGGCCGGGTGGTCCGGGGTGGGGCTCGACGGCGTCGCGCCGGCCGACGTTCTCCTCCTGGTCGAGCTGCGACAGGCCCGGATGGTGCAGGTCGAAGGCGGGGGACTCCGAGCGGATGCGGGGCATGGTGACGAAGTTGTGGCGCGGCGGCGGGCAGGGCGTCGCCCACTCCAGCGAACGGCCGTATCCCCAGGGGTCGTCCACGCCGACCTGCGTGCCGTACTTGGCGGTCTTCCAGACGTTGTAGAGGAAGGGCAGCATCGAGGCGCCGAGCAGGAAGGAGCCGATGGTGGAGACCGTGTTGAGGGCGGTGAACCCGTCGGCGGCCAGGTAGTCGGCGTAGCGGCGGGGCATGCCCTCCGCGCCGAGCCAGTGCTGGACGAGGAAGGTGGTGTGGAAGCCGGCGAACAGCGTCCAGAAGTGGATCTTCCCGAGGCGTTCGTCGAGCATCTTGCCGGTGAACTTCGGCCACCAGAAGTAGAAACCGGCGAACATGGCGAAGACGACGGTGCCGAAGACGACGTAGTGGAAGTGGGCCACCACGAAGTAGCTGTCGGAGACGTGGAAGTCCAGCGGCGGCGAGGCGAGCAGGACGCCGCTGAGGCCGCCGAAGAGGAAGGTGACCAGGAAGCCCGCGGACCACAGCATGGGTGTCTCGAAGGACAGGGAGCCGCGCCACATGGTGCCGATCCAGTTGAAGAACTTCACCCCGGTCGGGACCGCGATCAGGAAGGACATGAAGGCGAAGAACGGCAGCAGCACACCGCCGGTGACGAACATGTGGTGGGCCCACACGGTGATGGACAGGCCGGCGATGGCGATCGTGGCCCCGATGAGACCGACGTAGCCGAAGATCGGCTTGCGGGAGAACACCGGGATGATCTCCGACACGATCCCGAAGAACGGCAGCGCGATGATGTACACCTCGGGATGCCCGAAGAACCAGAAGAGGTGCTGCCACAGCAGCGCCCCGCCGTTCGCCGCGTCGAAGACGTGGGCGCCGAACTTGCGGTCCACCTCCAGCGCGAGCAGCGCACCGGCCAGCACCGGGAAGGCCAGCAGGACCAGGACGGCGGTCAGCAGGATGTTCCAGGTGAAGATCGGCATGCGGAACATCGTCATGCCGGGGGCGCGCATGCAGATGATCGTGGTGATGAAGTTGACCGAACCGAGGATGGTGCCGAAGCCGGAGAAGGCCAGGCCCATGATCCACAGATCGGGGCCGAGGCCCGGCGAGTGGGCGCCGTCGGTGAGCGGTGAGTAGGCGAACCAGCCGAAGGCAGCGGCGCCGTCGGGGGTGAGGAAGCCGCCCATGGCGATGATCGAGCCGAAGAGGTAGAGCCAGTACGCGAACATGTTCAGGCGGGGGAACGCCACGTCCGGCGCACCGATCTGCAACGGCATGATCCAGTTGGCGAAACCGGCGAACAGCGGCGTCGCGAACATCAGCAGCATCAGCGTGCCGTGCATCGTGAACGCCTCGTTGAACTGCTGTTTCGAGACGATCTGGAGGCCCGGACGGGCCAGTTCGGCCCGGATCACCAGGGCCATCACGCCGCCGACGATGAAGAAGACGAACGACGTGATCATGTAGAGGCTGCCGATCGTCTTGTGATCGGTGCTGGTCACCCAGGAGACCACGACCTGCCCCGGCTTTCGGCGGGGCGGCGCGGCGGTGGTCACGGGCGGCTGGTCGAGGGCGGTCACGCGGGTTCTCCCTGATGGACGCCGTGGGACGGCGGGCGGGCTACGGGCCGGGGCTACGAAGCGGCTGCGCGTATTCGCCGGGAGACCGGCCGGGGGCGCCGGGCGCGGGGTGCGGCGGGACGGCCGGGGCGGGCGGGTCCGGGAGGCGGGAGTGCCGTGGCGGCGCCCCCCGTACGGACGACGCCGGTACGGCACGCGTGCGCGCCGGACGCCGCCGGGAGGGCGCCGCCCGGCTCCGGGCCGAGGCGGTGAGCCGGCGAGGTCCCGGGCCGGGGGGCGGGCGGTGCCGCGCGCCGCGCCGCCCGCGGCGGGGCGGTGCGCGGCGGGACGGCCGGACGCTCCCTCTCGCTCTGGCTCATCCCACCTCCCGTGTGCACGCGCGCCAGCAGGGTCCCACCGACGCTACCGGGACGGTGGGCACCACGCCGCCGTGTGCTCATACCACCGGCGTCCACCAAGTGAGGGCAGGGCCGCGTGTCCTTCACTCGAAGGGAGGCATCCGGCCCTGGGCCCCGGCGCGGGCGGGAAGGGTGGAAGCCGCACCGGGGGCCGCCGGCCGTCGGGGGTGCGAGGGAGGCGCACCGGCTTCCGGGGGTTCCGGCGCGCGCCGGAGCCGCCCCCGTACGGGCGCGGCCGGAGGGGAGGGAGGCGAGGACGGTCAGGGTTTGCGGGCGATGCCGGCGTACAGGGCGGCCTCGGCGTCGGTGACGTTGGAGTGCGGTTCGTCGGGGTCCGGCCGCCAGCGCAGGATGGGGGTCAGACCGGGTTCGAGGAGGTCCCAGCCGTCGAAGAAGGCCGCTATCTCGTCCAGGGTGCGGGCCTGACCCGGGGTTCCGGCCGACTCGTAGATGGTGGTGAGGCGGGCGATCCCCTCGGGGTCGAAGTCGGGGGTGACGTGGCTGATCGTCAGGACGCTGCCGGAGGGCAGGGCGTTCTTGAGCCGTTCGACGATGCCGTGGGCACCGTCCCGGTCGGTGATGAAGTGCAGCAGCGCGTTGAGGCTGAGCGCGATGGGCCGCTGGAAGTCCAGTGCGGCACGGAGCACCCGGTGGTCCAGGAGCGAGGTCGGGTCGGTCACGTCGGCCTGCATGTAGGCGGTGGCCCCCTCGGGGTGGCTGCGCAGCAGCGCGCGGGCGTGGGCCAGCACGATCGGGTCGTTGTCCGTGTACACCACCCTGGCCCGGGGGTTGGTGGCCTGGGCGACCTCGTGCAGGTTCGGCGAGGTGGGGATGCCGGTGCCGATGTCGAGGAACTGACCGATGCCCATCTGCGCCAGGTGGCGGGTGGAGCGGTGGACGAAACTGCGGTTGCTGCGCGCGGCGATGAGGATCGAGGGGAAGGCCGCCATGGCCCGTCCGGCCGCCTCCCGGTCGGCCGGGAAGTTGGTGATCCCGCCGAGGAAGTAGTCGTACATGCGGGCCGAGTGCGCCCGGTCGAGTTCCAGGTCCACCACGTCGCCTCCCCCGCCCGCGCTGCCGCCCCCGCTCATCGCCGCTCTCCCCCTCGGCCGCCGTGCCGCCGGCGTCGCCCCGGCGGTCCTCCACCCTGCGCGCGCCGGGCCGCGCCACCCCGCGCCACCTGAGCTTCCTCCCCCGGGGACCGCGCGGGCAACCGCGGGGACCAGCCAACGCCCGGCTCCACCGCCCGCACGAAAAGGTCAACTATGGTCGCATACCCCTCCCTCCAACACATGACTAATCATACTAATGTGGTGTGCCGAGAAAGTTGAGGTACGGCTTGCACAGGACGGCCCGTCATCCGGTTGGCTGACGAGTGGGAAGTATTTCTCCCACACCGACTCCGCCCAGTGGGGAGCGGCGCGGTGCACAGTCGAAGGACGCCAGTGGACCTCGATCTGGAGAGCCTGGCGGTCTGGGGAACCGCCGCCCGGATCCTCGCCCCCGACCCGCGCCGGGACGGCCGGCACCTGCTCGCCGGCGCCCCGCGCGGCGAGATCGGCCGCCTCCTCCCGGAGCGGCCCGGCCCGCCCGCCGCCACCCCCGCCTTGGACGCCACCACCCGTGACAGTGAGGCGTGATGACCCCCTCCCTCGACGGTTCCCGCGGGCGACAGGCCCGCCCCTCCCCCGCCCGACCCGGGCGACTCGCGTTGACGTTCGACGCCTTCCACGCCTACCACCGCAAGCTCTGGATGCGGTACGCCCACACCCAGGTCGGCAGCAGCACCAGCGCCGAGACCGTCGTGGACCACGCCTGCGCGCGCCTGAAGGCCGACTGGCCCACGGTGCTGCTCCAGGAGTCGGTGCCCCGCTACGCCTGGATGGTCCTCAAGGAGGAGGTGCACGGCTGGCTCGCCGAACGCGGCCTGGAACCCCAGGTCGGCGACGCCGCCTTCCTCACCGCGTTACAGAAGCTGCTGCTGCACGAGATGCGCGACGAACTCCGCGTGATCTCCCAGGAGATAGGTCTGTACGCGGCCATCTCCACCCTGCCCGAACGCCGTTACGACGTCATCGTCCTGCGCTTCCTGCTCGGCATGGACGACGAGGAGGTCGCCGAGTGCCTCGGCATCGACACCGCCACCGTGCGCTCCCACATCCGCCACGCCCGCCGTTCCCTCGCCCGGGAACTGCACATCCCCTACCAGGAGACGGACCCCCGGCAGTGACCCGTACGCACCAGGAACCCGCCCCCGGTATCGACGCCGCCCTGCACGCGGCCCAGGCCCTCACCCGCGCCTACGACGACTACGACACCGACCGGGCCCTGCGTCGCGTCACGGCCCTCGCGGACAGCAGCGCCGCCGGCCCCGCCCGGCCCCCCTCCCCGTACCCGACGGCGCACGAACAGGCCGCGCACGACCTGGACCTGGCGGTCACCCTGATCGTGGACTCGCCGCAGGCGCACGTGAGCCTCGCCCGCCTCGTCGACCACGAACGCATCGAGCCCGAGGGCGCCCTCGTCTTCGCCGCGCTGCTGCGGCTCGCGGGGTACGGGGACCAGGCGCAGTTCTGGTTCGAGTTCGCCGCCGGCGCCGGCAACCGCACCGCCGCCTTCTGCCTCTACCTGCTCCACCAGGGGCGGGCCGAGCACCGCGCCGCCGCCTTCTGGCGTACGCAGGCGCACACCGCCGCCGCCCCCGCCGAGCCCCCGGTGCCGGTCCGCGGGCGGCAGCCTCCGCTGCTCCCCGAGAGCGTGCGCCGGGAGCTGATCAGCCGCTGCTGGGAGGGCCGGCGGCCGACCCTGCCACCGAGGGTCGCGGCGGTCATCCACGGCCTGCCCGTCGACTGCGCGGACGAGGACTTCGGCGAGATCCCCCGCCCCGACCACGCCCTCACCCGGCTCCCGGAGCACGAACCCCCCGCGGACTGAGGGGAGTCCGCCCGGGGCCCCGGCGCACCGGACCCCCGGGTCCGCCGGGGGCCCGCACGGGGTGAGCAGGCAGGCGGGGAGATGTCCAGGGCCCAACGGCCCCGGCACCCAGGGACGTTGGGGCATATGCCCGTAATGCCATACTGACCTGCGGTTTCACCGGGCGGACGCCTTCCGTTCACGGCGTCGCCGACCCCTACACGTCTCCAGGAGCCCCTCCATGCGTCCAGTCATCCGCCCGCTCCCCGGCGAAGCACCCGCCCTGCCCGCCCCGTGCGCCCCCGCGCCGGGCGCCGCGCGGGCCACCGTCGGCTCCGGGACGCGCGGCGGCGGCCGGTCGTGAGCGCCGAGGACGGGACCTACCACGCGCTCCTCGCGCGGCACGACGCGATGCGGCTGCGCCGCCGCCTGCTCTCCCCCGCAGGCGCCGGCGACCCGGGCGGCACCTCCCGCCCGGCGCCGCAGGAGACGTACGACGGGGCGGCCGACCAGCGGCTGATCATGAGCCGGCTGGACCTGGTCGCGCCCTTCGACGAGCTGATCACCCGGCTCTACGCGGCGCTGTTCACCCGGCACCCCGCGCTGCGTTCGCTCTTCCCGGCCGAGATGGAGTTCCAGCAGGCCCATCTGGCACGCGCGTTCTGGTACCTGATCGAGCACCTGGACCAGCCCGGGCGGATCACCGAGACCTTCACCCAGCTCGGCCGCGACCACCGCAAACTCGGGGTGCGCCCGGCACAGTACGCGGCCTTCGAACAGGCCCTGTGCGAGGCGCTGCGCAGCCGGGCCGGCGAGCACTGGACGCCGGACCTGGAGGACGCCTGGGTGCGGATGCTGCGGCTCGGTGTCACCGCGATGGTCCGGGGCGCGGACGCCGCGCTGCGCGAACCGGCGTGCTGGAACGCCACGGTGACGGAGCACCGCCGGTGCGGTCCGGACCTCGCGGTGCTCCGGGTCCGCCCGCACGAGCCCTTCCGGTACCGGGCCGGGCAGCACACGGCCGTCGAGCACGCCCTGCTGCCGCACACCTGGCGGCCGTACTACGTGGCCGGCGAGCCGGGCCGGGACGGGGAGCTGGAGTTCCACGTGCGGTGCACGGCCCCCGGCGGGGTCAGCGAGGCGCTGGTGCACCGCACCGGCACCGGCGACCCGGTGCGGCTCGGCCCGCCCAAGGGCAGCCTCGCCCTCGGCGACGACCCGGAGGGCGAGCTGCGCCTGGTGGCCTGGGACACCGGCTGGGCGGCGATGAAGGCGCTGCTGCGGGAGGCGGAACGGCGGGCCCGCCCCGCGCGCCGGGTGCTGCTCTTCCTCGGCGCCGACACGCCGTCCGGCCTCTACGACACCGGGTACGCGGCCGACCTGGAGCGGCGCCGGCCGTGGCTGAACCTGGTGACGGTGGCCGGCGGGGCGCCGGGCGAGGACGCGTACGGCAGGCTGGCCCGCGCGGTGACCCGCGGTGTCACCCCGGGCTCCGGCCGGACGCTGGTCGCGGGGCCGCCGGAGATGGTGCGCGCGGTGACCGGCCTGCTCCTCGACGCCGGGGTGCCCGCCGGGAACGTCCTGCACGACCCGCTGCCGCCCGGCCCGTACCCCGTGCCGTACGCCGCGGGCGGCCCCGCCGCGCCCCTGCGCGACCGGCCCGTTCCCGCCTGACCGGCCTGCTCGGCCCCGCGTCCCGGGCCCGTCGCGGCCCGGGGCGCCGCCGCTCTCGCGGGGCGCCCGTACCGCCTCCCCGCACCCCGCCCCGCCCACCGGACCGGCGCCACGGGGGCCACCGGCCCGGACGCGACGGAGGGGGACGTCCACCACCTGGCACTTCGGGAATCTTCGCGACGATCCGCGCGCACAACCTTGTCAGGGACATGAACTCCTCCTACAGTCCCCAGCACACCGGTTTATGGGAGCGCTCCCACCCGTGGGGAGGTGGGAGCGCTCCCGCCGCCGGCCCCGTCCCCGCACCCTCCCGGAGAGGCTCCCCATGCGACCGTCACGGCATCATGTCCGCCCCCGGCACGGCCTGTTGGGAGCGCTGCTCGCCGCGCTCGCCGTCCTCGCGTCGCTCATGACGGCGGCGGCCCCGGCCCAGGCGGACACCGCGCTCTGCGAACCGTTCGGGACCACCACGATCCAGGGACGCTACGTCGTCCAGAACAACCGCTGGGGCACCAGCGCGACCCAGTGCATCACCGTCACCGGCTCGGGCTTCCGGATCGACCGCGCCGAGGGCTCGGCACCGACCGACGGGGCCCCGAAGTCGTATCCGTCCGTCTTCGACGGCTGCCACTACACCGTCTGCGCCCCCGGCACCGAACTGCCCGCGCGCCTCGGCGACATCACCGCGGCGCCCACCTCGGTCTCCTTCGGCTACGTGGACGACGCGGTCTACGACGCCGCCTACGACATCTGGCTCGACCCGGCACCGCGCACCGACGGTGTCAACCGGACCGAGATCATGGTCTGGTTCAACCGGGTCGGCCCGGTCCAGCCGGTGGGCTCCCCGGTGGGAACCGCCACGGTCGCCGGGCGCACCTGGGAGGTGTGGTCGGGCGGCAACGGCAGCAACGACGTGCTGTCCTTCGTCTCCCCGTCGGCCATCGGGAGCTGGAACTTCGACGTGATGGACTTCGTCCGGCAGGCCGTCGCGCGCGGGCTCGCCGGCGACGACTGGTACCTGACGAGCGTCCAGGCCGGCTTCGAGCCCTGGCAG
Organism: Streptomyces sp. SCSIO 75703; assembly: GCF_036607905.1. Lineage (NCBI taxonomy): Bacteria > Bacillati > Actinomycetota > Actinomycetes > Kitasatosporales > Streptomycetaceae > Streptomyces > Streptomyces sediminicola. Next base: position 5,983,093 of record NZ_CP144555.1, on the reverse strand, counting down.
AAGGGCGAGGGACTGGCGCTGACCTCGTTCTCGGCCGGCATCGACACCTCCGGCGCCCCGGGCGGCCCCGGGGAGCCCGGTCCCGGCGACCCGGCGGCGTGCGAGGTCGCCTACGCCACGAACGTCTGGCCGGGCGGCTTCACCGCCGACGTCACCGTCACCAACACCGGCTCCGCCCCCGTCGACGCCTGGCGGCTGGCATTCACCCTGCCCCCGGGACAGCGGATCGCCCACGCCTGGAACGCCGGGGTCACCCCCGCCTCCGGCACGGTCACCGCCACCGGGCCGGCGCACAACGCCCGGATCGCCCCGGGAGAAGCCCTGACCTTCGGCTTCCAGGGCACCTACACCGGCTCCTTCAGCACACCGGCCGGCTTCCGGCTGAACGGCGCCGCCTGCGCCACGGCCTGACCGCCCGGCACCGGCACCACCACGGCACCACCGCACCGGCCCCACACGGCACACCGCACCGCAGCACCACGGCACCACCGCCCCCCGCACTGCCGTACCGCCGCACGCCGCGCCACCGCGCGGGCGCCCGGCCACGTGACCGCGGCCCGTGCGACCGTACGGCCCCGCTCCCCCGCCCGTCCGGTCGGACCGCCTCCCCGGGCGGGCGGGGGCTCCACCGCACGACCCGCACCTCATGCCCCGATCGGCAAATCGAGTGGAATACGGGAGATCCCATGGTTCGACGCAGCAGACTGCTCACCCTGACGGCGGTGATGGCCACGCTGCTCGGCGCGCTCGGCGTGACCTTCCTGCTCGGGCAGGGCCGGGCCGAGGCACACGGTGTCGCGATGACGCCCGGTTCGCGCACCTACCTCTGCCAGCTCGACGGCCTCACCGGAACGGGAGCGCTGGACCCGACCAACCCGGCCTGCCGGGACGCCCTCGACAAGAGCGGCGCCACCGCGCTCTACAACTGGTTCGCCGTGCTCGACTCCAACGCGGGCGGACGCGGCGCCGGCTACGTGCCGGACGGCACCCTGTGCAGCGCCGGCGACCGCTCGCCGTACGACTTCTCCGCCTACAACGCCGCCCGCGCCGACTGGCCGCGGACCCACCTGACCTCGGGGTCCACCATGAAGGTGCAGTACAGCAACTGGGCGCACCACCCGGGCGACTTCCGGGTGTACCTGACCAAGCAGGGCTGGTCCCCCACCACTCCGCTGGCCTGGGCCGACCTCCAGCTCGTCCAGACGGTGTCCGACCCGCCGCAGCAGGGCTCGCCGGGCACCAACGGGGGTCACTACTACTGGGACCTGGCGCTGCCCTCGGGCCGCTCGGGTGACGCGCTGCTCTTCATCCAGTGGGTGCGGTCGGACAGCCAGGAGAACTTCTTCTCCTGCTCCGACATCGTCTTCGACGGCGGCAACGGCGAGGTGACCGGCATCCGCGGCTCCGGCGGCGGGACGACGCCTCCCACCACCCCGCCGCCGACGACCCCGCCGGACCACTCCGGGTCCTGCATGGCCGTCTACTCCGTGCAGAGTTCCTGGAACGGCGGCTTCCAGGGCTCCGTCGAGGTCATGAACCACTCCACCGAGCCGCTGAGCGGCTGGGCGGTGCGCTGGCAGCCCGGCAACGGCACCGCGATCGGCGGGGTGTGGAACGGGGCCCTGTCGGCGAACGGGGACGGCTCGGTGACGGTCCGCAACGTGGACCACAACCGGGTCGTCCCACCGGACGGCAGTGTGAGCTTCGGCTTCACCGCCACCTCCACCGGCAACGACTTCCCGGTGGGCACCATCGGCTGCGTCGCACCGTGACGCGGTAGGCGGGGAGCGCCGCGCCGGCCCGCGCGGCGCTTTCCGTGACCTCCCGGACGGCCGGCGCCCCCGTGTGCCGGCCGTTCCGCGCGCCGTCCCTCACGCACGGGTTACGAATCGCTCAACCCCTGGTTGCGCGGCGAGGACCGGGCGACGATGGGGGGCATGACACTGGTTCAGCGCGCCCTCGAACGGCTGCACGCCTGGCCCGACCTCACCGAGGGTCCGGCAAGCTGCGGAACGGGGCGGGCGCTCCGCTCCGTCCACGACGACATCGTCCACTTCCACTCGGAGCGGGACGCCGACCTGCACCTCACCCTCGACGCCATCCGGCGCGTCCACCAGGGGCTGGGCGGCTCCAGCGCGATCCGGCTGGTGCCCGGTTCACGCTGGGTGACGGTGCACCTGGACTGCGACACGGACGTCGACCTGCTGCTGAGCCTGGTCAGCATCGCCCTGCAGGCGCACCAGGGCACGCCTGCGGCCGGGCCGCCCTCGGAGTGCAATCTGCACCGGGTGACGGTGCTGCCCCGTGACGGGGCGGGCGCCGGCTGAGCCGCGCGGTGGTCCGTCGGTGGTCCGTCGGCGCAACGCTTCCGCAACCTTCGCCGTGCTGGTATGGGGAGCATGGACGACACACACGAGGACGTCCCGCGCGTCGAGGTCACCGACGCGGCGGCCGGGCTGCTGCGGCGGCTGAGCGCGGCGCACGGTCCGCTGATGTTCCACCAGTCCGGCGGGTGCTGCGACGGCAGCGCGCCGATGTGCTATCCCGCCGGTGAGTTCCGCACCGGCGCCTCGGACGTCCTGCTCGCCGATCTGGTGGTCGAGGGCGTCGGGGAGCCGGTGCCGTTCTGGATGTCGCGCAGCCAGTTCGCGCTGTGGAGCCATACACGGCTGATCGTGGACGTGGTCCCGGGCCGGGGCAGCGGCTTCTCCCTGGAGGCGCCCGAGGGGGTGCGCTTCCTCATCCGCTCCCGCGTCCTCGGGACCTGACGCGCTCCGGCCGGGGCCCCGGCGGGCCGAGGTGTCAGGGCCGGAGGCTGCCGACGATGTCGGCGGTGGCGGTGAGGCCGCTGTGGATGGTGGGGGCGATGCTGCTGCTCGCCAGGTAGAAGCCGAGCAGCAGGCAGACCAGGGCGTGCGAGATCTTCAGTCCTCCGTTGCGCAGGAAGATCACCGCAAGGACGAGCAGGAACAGCACCACCGAGATGGAAATGGCCATCGTGAACCTCCTCCGCCACGTCCGCTTCGCGGCGTTCGGCCGCAAGTGTGGCGTAGCGGAGGGTTCGTCCGTGCGGCTCGGCTATCCTCCGAACGTGTGATGTCCGCGCGTTCGGATACGCCGTCAGGGCGCCGGGAGGTCCGCCAGTGCGGCCAGCGCCCCGCGGTGGGCGCCCGCCGTGCCGTAGGCGAGGGAGTCGGCCTTGGCCCGCTTCAGGTACAGGTGGACCGGGTGTTCCCAGGTCATGCCGATGCCTCCGTGCAGTTGCAGCGCCTCCTCGGCGGCGTGGACCGCGGCCCCGCTCGCGTACGCCTGGGCGAGGGCGACGGCCGTGTCGGTGTCCTCGCCGGTGGCGAGGGCGTCGGCGGCGTTGCGGGCGGCGGCGCGCAGGTTCACGTTCTCCAGCCAGAGCCGGGCGAGCCGGTGCTTGAGCGCCTGGAAGCCGCCGACCGGCCGGCCGAACTGGCGGCGCTCCTTCACGTGGCGCACGGTCTCCTCCAAGGCCCAGGTGGCGAGCCCGAGTTGTTCGGAGGCGAGCAGTCCGGCGGCGGTCCCCAGGGCCCGGTCGACGGCGGGCCCGGACGAGCCGAGCCGGTCTCCCGGCGCCCCGTCGAGGGTGAGCGTGGCGAGCGGCCGGGTGGGGTCCAGGCAGGTCTGCGGCGTCACGGTGACCGCGTCGGCGTCCACGGCGTACAGGGCGCCGTCGTCGGCGGGGACGAGCAGCAGATCGGCGGCGGTGGCGTCGGCGACGCCGGTCAGCTCGCCGTGCAGGGTGCCGCCGGAGAGCCGGGCCCGGGGGTGGCCGGCGCCGGGGCCCACGTGGAGCGGTACCGCCAGCGCGCCGGTGCGGCGCCCGGCGGCCAGCTCGGCGAGGAGGCCGTCGGCCGCGCAGGCGAGCAGCGCCTCGGTGGCGACGACGGCGCTGGTCAGGAAGGGCACGGGGGCCATGGCGCGGCCCAGTTCCTCCAGGACGACGGCGGCCTCGCGCGGGGACGCGCCCTGTCCGCCCCGTTCCTCGGGGACCAGAAGGCCGGCCAGGCCCATGCCGTGGGCGAGCCGCCGCCACAGGGCGAGGTCGTGCGGCTCGGCCGTGTCGGCGCGCGCGATCACCGCGGCGGCCTCGCAGTGGTCGTCGAGCAGGTCCCGGACGGCGGCGCGCAGCGCCTCCTCCTCCGCGGAGTAGAGCAGGCCGCTCATCGGGCCAGGTCCTTCCAGGCGGCGTCCTTGTCGGTACGGGGTTCGGCGGGCAGGCCGAGGACGCGTTCGGCGATGATGTTGAGCAGGATCTCGCTGGTGCCGCCCTCGATGCTGTTGCCCTTGGAGCGCAGGTATCGGTAGCCGGCCTCGCGGCCGGTGAAGTCCACCAGTTCCGGGCGGCGCATGGTCCAGTCGTCGTACAAGAGGCCCTCGGCTCCGAGGAGTTCGACTTCCAGGCCGCTGATCTCCTGGTTGAGCCGGGCGAAGCCGAGTTTCGTGGCGGCGCCCTCGGGTCCGGGCCGGCCGGCGGCGAGGTTCTGGCTGAGCCGCTCGACGGCGAGCCGGGCGACCTCGGCCTCGACCCAGAGGCCGAGCAGCCGCTGGTGCAGGTCGTGGGTGCGCAGGCCGGGGCGTTCGCGCCAGGTGCGGGCGACGGGGCCGATCATGCCGCCCTCGCGGGGCAGCCGGGTGCCGCCGATGGCGACGCGTTCGTTGTCCAGCGTGGTCCGGGCGACCCGCCAGCCGTCGCCGGCCTCGCCCAGGCGGTGGGTGTCGGGGATGCGGACGCCGGTGAGGAAGACCTCGTTGAACTCGGCCTCGCCGGTGATCTGGCGCAGTGGCCGGACCTCGACCCCGGGATCGGTCATGTCGCAGAGGAAGTAGGTGATGCCCCGGTGCTTGGGCGCGTCCGGGTCGGTGCGGGCGAGGAGGAGGGCCCAGCGGGCGAGGTGCGCGCTGGAGGTCCACACCTTCTGTCCGTCGACGATCCACTCGTCGCCCCGCCGGACCGCCCGGGTGCCGAGGGCGGCCAGGTCCGAGCCGGCGCCGGGTTCGGAGAAGAGCTGGCACCAGACCTCCTCGCCGGTCCACAGGGGGCGCAGGAAGCGCCGCTTCTGCTCCTCGGTGCCGTGGCGCAGGATCGTCGGGGCGGCCATGCCGAGGCCGATGCCGATGCGCCGGGGGTCGTTGTCGGGGGCGCCGGCGGCGGCGAGTTCGGCGTCGGCCACGGCCTGGAGGGCGCGGGGGGCGCCGAGTCCGCCGAGCCCTTCGGGGAAGTGCACCCAGGCGAGCCCGGCGTCGAAGCGGGCTCGCAGGAACTCCGGGCGCCCGGTGGTGCCCGGCGGGTGGGCGGCCAGCAGGGCCGCGGTACGGCGGCGCAGGTCGTCGGCGTCGGTCATGCGACGGTCTCCTGTCCGGGGACGACCGTCACCCGGCCGGTGGTGGTGCCGTCGGCGACCCGCTGGACGGCCGCGGCGGCCTCGTCGAGCGGCACCCGCGCGCTGACCAGCGGGGCGATCGCGCCGCGGGCGGCCAGCTCGGTGAGCCGGCCGTGGCACTCGCGGACCAGGCCGGGGTTCTTGGCCTGGTAGAGGCCCCAGTGCAGGCCGAGGACGGAGTAGTTCTTGACGAGGGCGTGGTGGAGGGCGGGGCGGGGGACGGTGCCGCTCGCGAAGCCGACGACCACGATCCGCCCCTCGAAGGCGACGGCCTTGGCGGACTGGGTGTAGGCGTCGCCGCCGACCGGGTCGTAGACGACGTCGGCGCCCCGGCCGCCGGTGGCCTCCTTGACGGCGGCGACGACGTTCTCCGTGCGCCGGTCGATCACCAGGTCGCAGCCGAGTTCGTCGGCGACGGCGGCCTTCTCGGCTCCGCCGACGACGCCGATGACGGTCGCGCCGGCGGCCTTGCCGAGCTGCACGGCGGCGCTGCCGACCCCGCCGGCGGCGGCGTGCACGAGCAGGGTCTCGCCGGGTTCCAGGCGGGCGCGGCGGTGCAGGCCGAACCAGCCGGTCTGGTAGCCGATGTGCAGCGCGGCGGCCTCGGCGTCGTCCAGGGAGTCGGGCGCGGGCAGCAGCGTGGCGGCGTCGGCGAGGGCGTACTCGGCGAAGCCGCCGTGCGGCAGCGCCGGGGTGGCGAGGACGCGGCGGCCGTCCTCGGTCTCGCCGCAGACCTCGACGCCGGGGGTGAAGGGCAGCGGCGGCCTGACCTGGTACTCGCCCCGGCAGAGCAGGGCGTCGGGGAAGTTGACGTTCGCGGCGCGGACCCTGAGCAGGACCTGGCCGTCGGCGGGGACGGGCCGCTCCGTCTCCGCGAGCCGCATCACCTCGCTCGGCTCGCCGTTCTCGTGCACCTGCCATGCCTGCATGCGGGCCTCCACACGACCGTCGGACGGGATGACGGCATACTAAGCGGTCGCTTGCCGCCCGGGGAACCACCACGGCGGACCGGCGTCCACCCGCGCGCCGCCGGCTCCCGGCCCACGCACGCCGCCGGGCGGGCGCCGCCACGGCCGCGGACCCGCCCCCGGCCGGCCTCACGTCCCCCCGGCTCCCGCCCTCACGAACCACGCCCCGACGGCCGCGCCCGGACGTGCATGCGTTCCCCCTGCGGCCCGAAGAGGCTGAGGAACTCCGCCGGCCCCTCCCCCGTCGAGCCGAACCAGTGCGGCACCCGGGTGTCGAACTCCACGGCCTCCCCCGCCGTCAGCACCATGTCGTGGGTGCCGAGGACCAGGCGGAGCCGGCCGGAGAGCACGTAGAGCCATTCGTACCCCTCGTGAGTGCGGGGGTCGGGCTCCTGGTGGCGCCGGGGTTCGAGCACCTTGAACGCCTGGAGGCCGCCCGGCTGGCGGGTCAGCGGCCAGTAGGTGCGTCCGTGGCGCACGATCGGCTGGGACCGCACCCGGGGGTCGCCGACCGGCGGGGCGCCGACCAGCTCGTCCAGCGGCACCTGGTGGGCGCGGGCGATGGGCAGCAGCAGCTCCAGGCTCGGCTTGCGCAGCCCCGACTCCAGCCGGGAGAGCGTGCTGACGGAGATGCCGGTCGCCTCGGAGAGCGCGGCGAGGGTCACCTGCCGTTCCCTGCGCACCTGGCGCAGCCTCGGTCCGACACCCGCGAGCACTTCGTCCGACGTCATGCGCTTATTGCAGAACCGGCAAACCCATTTGTCAATCCGGCGGGCACCGGGCGACCGTGTCGGCGGAGGTGGTCCCCATGACCCCGAGCAACGCGCCGCACGGCGCGGCACACCCGGTGCCCACGGCACACCCGGACGACTACGAGGTGGTCGTCGTCGGAGGCGGCGCGGCGGGCCTGTCGGCCGCGCTGGTCCTCGGCCGGTCCCGCCGGCGCACCCTCGTCGTGGACGCGGGCGAGCCGCGCAACGCGCCCTCGGACCACATGCAGGGCTACCTCACGCGGGACGGCATGTCGCCCGCCGAGTTCCTGGCGCTCGGCCGCGCGGAGGCCGCCGGATACGGCGTCGAGCTGGTCCGCGACCGCGCGGCGGACGTGGTGCGGGACGGCGACGGCCTCGCCGTGCGGCTGGCCGGCGGCCGCACCGTGCGCGCCCGGCGGCTGATCGTCGCCACGGGGCTGCGGGACGAGCTGCCCGGCGTGCCGGGGGTGGCCGAGCGGTTCGGCCGGGACGTGCTGCACTGCCCGTTCTGCCACGGCTGGGAGGTACGCGACGGGGCCTTCGGGGTGCTCGCCACCGGCCCGCTCGCCGTGCACCAGGCCCTGATGGTCTCCGGCTGGTCGGACGACGTGGTCCTCTTCGCGCACCCGTCCGCCGCCGGGCAGCCGTCCGCCACCGATCTGCGGCGGCTGGCCGCGGCCGGTGTCGAGGTGGTGCGGGGCGAGGTCACCGGTCTGCGCGTCGAGGACGACCGGCTGACGGGCGTCCGGCTGGCGGACGGCTCGGTGCGCGCGCGCACGGCGCTCTTCGTCGCCCCGCGCGCCGTGCCGCGCACCGGCCTGCTGGAGCGGCTCGGCGCCGAACTGCACGAGACCCCCCACGGCACCTACCCGGTGGTCGACGCGACGGGCCAAACCAGCGTGCCCGGCGTGTGGGCGGCCGGCAACGCGATCGGCTTCGCCGAGCAGGTCGTCAACGCGGCCGGCGGCGGCCACCGGGCCGCGGCGGCGGTCGTCGGCGACCTGATCATGTCCGGGGTGGACGCGGTCCTCGCCCGGGAGGAGGCGGCGCAGCGGGTGTGAGCCGGCCCGCTCCGGTGCACCATGGCAGCATGCTGCTCGCCCGGCTGGCCCAGGTGTCCCGGGAGGTCGCCGCCACCTCGGCGCGGTCCCGGAAGACCGCCCTGCTCGCGGAGTTGTTCCGGGAGGCGGAGCCGGAGGACGTGCCGGTCGTCATCCCGTACCTCGCCGGGCGGCTCCCGCAGGGGCGCATCGGGGTCGGCTGGAAGGTGCTGGGCCGGCCGGTCGCCCCGGCCCGCACCCCGTCGCTGACCGTGCGCGAGGTGGACGAGCGGCTCACCCGCCTCGCCGCCGTGTCCGGTCCGGGCTCCCTGGCCGAACGGACCCGGCAGGCCGGCGAGCTGATGGCCGCCGCCACCGCCGACGAGCAGCGCTTCCTGCTCGGGCTGCTGACCGGCGAGGTCCGCCAGGGCGCGCTGGACGCCGCCGCCGTCGAGGGGCTGGCCGCGGCGACCGGGGCGCCCCCGGCGAACGTGCGGCGGGCGGTGATGCTCGCCGGCTCGCTGCGGACGGTGGCCGGGGCGCTGCTCGCCGAGGGGCCCGCCGCGCTGGAGGGTTTCCGGCTCACCGTCGGGCGGCCGGTGCTGCCGATGCTCGCGCACAGCGCCTCCTCGGTCGCCGAGGCGGTGGGCAGGCTGGGGGCGGCGGCGGTCGAGGAGAAGCTGGACGGCATCCGCGTCCAGGTGCACCGCGACGGCGACACGGTACGGGTGCACACCCGCACCCTGGACGACATCACCGGCCGGCTGCCCGAGGTGGCCGAGGCGGCCCGGAGCCTGCCGGGCGAGCGGTTCGTCCTGGACGGCGAGGCGATCTCGCTGGACGCGGACGGGCGGCCCCGCTCGTTCCAGGAGACGGCCGGGCGGATCGGTTCGCGCGCCGACGTGGCCACCGCGGCCCGGTCGCTCCCCGTCTCGGCGGTCTTCTTCGACGCGCTGTCGGTGGACGGCCGCGATCTGCTCGACCTGCCGCTGGCCCGCCGGCACGCGGAGCTGGCCCGGCTGGTGCCGGAGCCGATGCGGGTGCGGCGCGCCGTGGTCTCGGGGCCCGGGGAGACGGCGGCGGCCGAGGCGTTCCTCGCCGAGACGCTGGCGCGCGGCCACGAGGGCGTCGTGGTCAAGGCGCTCGACGCGGCCTACAGCGCGGGCCGCCGGGGTGCCGCCTGGCTGAAGGTCAAACCGGTGCACACCGTGGACCTGGTCGTGCTGGCCGCCGAGTGGGGCCACGGCCGGCGCACCGGCCTGCTGTCCAACCTGCACCTCGGGGCGCGCGCCGCCGACGGCTCGTTCGTCATGCTCGGCAAGACCTTCAAGGGCCTGACGGACCGGATGCTGGCCTGGCAGACGGAACGGCTGCGGGAGCTGGCGGTCGCCGAGTCCGGGCACGTGGTGACGGTGCGCCCGGAACTGGTCGTCGAGATCGCCTACGACGGGCTCCAGCGCTCCTCGCGCTATCCGGCCGGCGTCACGCTGCGCTTCGCCCGGGTGCTGCGCCACCGCGAGGACAAGCGCCCCGAGGAGGCGGACACCGTCGAGGCCCTGCTGGCCGCCCACCCGGGGGCCGCGCCGTGAGGCGCAGCGCGGGCCTGCTGCTCTTCCGCCGCTCCGGTGACGGGACGCAGGTGCTCCTCGGCCACATGGGCGGTCCCTTCCACGCGCGGCGCGGGGCGGGTTCGTGGACGCTGCCGAAGGGCGAGTACACCGCGGAGGAGAGCGCCTGGGACGCGGCGCGGCGGGAGTTCCGGGAGGAGCTGGGGCTCGCGCCGCCGGACGGCGCGGCCGTGCCGCTGGGCGAGGTCCGGCAGGCGGGCGGCAAGACGGTGACGGCGTGGGCGGTCGAGGCGGACCTCGACCCGGCCGCGGTGGTGCCCGGCACGTTCCGTATGGAGTGGCCGCCGCGGTCGGGCCGGACGGCTGAGTTCCCCGAGCTGGACCGGGTGGCCTGGTTCACGCTCGACGCGGCCCGCGAGGTGATCGTTCCGGCGCAGCGGGCGTTTCTCGACCGGCTGCGCGAGCACTCGCACTGACAGGCCCGTCCGCGTTGCGGCGCGTACCGGGGCGGGCCAAGGTCGAAGCACGAGTCCGCACCGAGGAGGCCGGCCATGCCCATCGCGACGGTGAACCCCGCGACCGGCGAGACGCTCAGGACGTACGAGGCCATGGGCGAGGAGGAGATCGAGCGCCGGCTGCTGCTCGCGGAGGCCACCTTCCGCACGTACCGGACGACGGGGTTCGAGGAGCGGGCGCGGCTGATGCGGCAGGCCGCCGATCTGCTGGAGGAGGACCTGGAGGAGGTCGGGGCGCTCGTCACCACCGAGATGGGCAAACCGGTGGCGCAGTCCCGCGCGGAGGCCGCCAAGTGCGCCAAGGCGATGCGCTGGTACGCCGACCGGGCCGCCGTGCTGCTCGCCGACGAGGAGCCGGACGCGGCCGACGTGAAGGACTCGGGCGCCTCCCGGGCCCTGGTGCGCTACCGGCCGCTCGGCCCGGTGCTCGCGGTGATGCCGTGGAACTTCCCGCTGTGGCAGGTGATGCGGTTCGCGGCGCCCGCGCTGATGGCGGGCAACGTCGGTCTGCTCAAGCACGCCTCGAACGTGCCGGGGTGCGCGCTGTACCTGGAGGACCTGTTCCACCGGGCCGGGTTCCCGGAGGGCTGCTTCCAGACGCTGCTGATCGGGTCGGCGGCGGTCGACGACGTCCTGCGCGACGAGCGGGTGCGGGCCGCGACGCTGACCGGCAGCGAGCCGGCCGGGCGCGCGGTCGCCTCCACCTCCGGGGAGATGATCAAGAAGACGGTGCTGGAGCTGGGCGGCAGCGACCCGTTCGTCGTCATGCCCTCCGCCGACCTCGACCGGGCGGTGCGGGTCGCGGTGACCGCGCGGACGCAGAACGCCGGTCAGTCCTGCATCGCCGCCAAGCGGTTCATCGTGCACGACGCGGTGTACGAGGCCTTCACCGAGCGCTTCACCGAGGGGATGCGGGCGCTGCGCGTGGGCGACCCGATGGACGAGGCGACGGAGGTCGGTCCGCTCTCCAGCGAACAGGGGGTGCGCGATCTGGCGGAGCTGGTCGAGGACGCGGTGCGCGGCGGGGCACGGGTGCTGTGCGGCGGCGAACGCCCCGCAGGGCCCGGCTGGTACTACCCGCCGACCGTGCTGGCCGGCATCACGCGGGAGATGCGGGTCCACCGGGAGGAGGCGTTCGGGCCGGTCGCCACGGTGTACCGGGCGGACGACCTGGACGAGGCGGTGCTCATCGCCAACGACACCGACTTCGGCCTGAGTTCCAACGTGTGGACGCGGGACGAGGCCGAGGTGGACCGCTTCGTACGGGACCTGGAGGCGGGCGGGGTGTACGTCAACGGGATGACGGCCTCGCATCCGGCCTTCCCGTTCGGCGGGGTCAAGCGGTCGGGCTACGGACGTGAGCTGTCCGGGCACGGAATCCGGGAGTTCTGCAACATCACCACCGTGTGGCACGGAGCGTGAGGCCGTCGGCACTACGATCCCGTCCTGTGACCCGCGAAGTGACCCTGCCCCTGATCGTCGACGACCACGGCGCCCTCCAGGTGGCCGCCGCCGACGTGAGCAAACTGCTGCGCACGGTGGGCGGACGCTGGCTGCGGCTGGTGGAGGGCGGCGAGGAGGGCCTGGACGAGGACACCGTCGCGGCCCTCACCATCGAGCTGGCGAAGCTCGCCGACCGCATCGACGTGGCCTGCATCGCGCACAGCAGCGGCCCCGCCTCCTGAGACCGCCCGCCCCGCGCCCGGCGGGGCCGGCGGCCGGTGTCCGCGCCGTCAGCGGATCGGCATCCCGGACAGGGTCCGGGCGATCACCAGGCGCTGGATCTCGCTCGTGCCTTCGAAGATGGTGTAGATGGCGGCGTCCCGGTGCATGCGCTCGACCGGGTACTCCCGGGTGTAGCCGTTGCCGCCGAGGATCTGGATGGCCTGCGCGGTGACCTTCTTGGCCGTCTCGCTCGCGAACAGTTTGGACATCGAACCCTCGGCCGCGGTGAACGGCCGGCCGTTGACGGCCATCCAGGAGGCCCGCCACACCAGGAGCCGGGCGGCGTCGATGGAGGTGCGCATGTCGGCGAGCTGGAAGGCGACGCCCTGGTTGTCGATGACGGGACGTCCGAACTGCTCGCGGGTGCGGGCGTAGTCCAGGGCGACCTCGTAGGCGGCGCGGGCGGTGCCGACGGCCATGGCGCCGACCGCCGGGCGCGACGCCTCGAAGGTGGCCATGGCGGCGTTCTTCACCCGCTCGCCGCCCTTCCCGGCCCGTTCCCGGGCGCGGGCGAGCCGTTCGTCGAGCTTCTCCTTGCCGCCGAGCAGGCAGGAGCCGGGGACGCGGACGTCCTCCAGCACCACCTCGGCGGTGTGCGAGGCGCGGATACCGTGCTTCTTGAACTTCTGGCCCTGGGAGAGGCCCGGGGTCCCCGGCGGGACGATGAAGGAGGCGTGGCCCTTGGAGCCGAGGCCGGGGTCGACGGCGGCGACGACCACGTGCACGTTGGCGATGCCGCCGTTGGTTGCCCAGGTCTTGGTGCCGTTGAGCACCCACTCGTCCTTGGCCTCGTCGTAGACGGCGCGGGTGCGCAGGGAGGCGACGTCGGAGCCGGCGTCGGGCTCGGAGGAGCAGAAGGCGGCGACCTTCACGTCGTCCGGGTCGCCGTACATCTGGGGGATCCAGGTGCCGATCTGCTCCTCGGTGCCGTTGGCGAGGACGCCGACGGCGGCCAGGCCGGTGCCGACGATGGACAGGGCGATGCCCGCGTCACCCCAGAACAGCTCCTCCATCGCCATCGGGATGCCGAGGCCGGTGGGGTCGAAGTACTGCTGGGCGTAGAAGTCGAGCGAGTAGATGCCGACCTTGGCGGCCTCCTGGATCACCGGCCAGGGGGTCTCCTCCCGCTCGTCCCACTCGGCGGCGGCGGGACGGATGACGTCGGCGGCGAAGCCGTGCAGCCAGTCCCGGACCTCCTTCTGTTCGTCGTTCGGCTCCATCGTGAACTCGGCCATGTCCCCTCCAGCGACGCACCCGGTGTTACTTACGGTAACACCGAGTCTGTTACCGGCCGGTAGGAAAAGTCAACTCCGGGCCGCACCCCCCGGAGCCCGTACGGTGGCCCTGACGTGCGGGGTGTTAGTTTGCGCAGGCGTCACCGAATCACCACGGGTGGGGAGAGTTCATGGACACCACGCAGCGGACCGAACAGCAGCGGTCCGCCGACCGCCGACGGCGCGAACTGCTGGAGGCCGCCGACCGGGTGGTGCTGCGCGAGGGCCCGCACGCCTCGATGAACGCCATCGCCGCCGAGGCCGGCATCACCAAGCCCATCCTCTACCGCCACTTCGGCGACAAGGGCGGACTCTACGCCGCCCTCGCCCAGCGCCACACGGACGCCCTCCTCGCTTCGCTGCGGGCCGCCCTGGACGCCCCGGCGGAGCGACGGCGGCGCGTGGAGGCCACCCTCGACACCTATCTCGCGGCCATCGAGGCACGCCCGCAGGTGTACCGCTTCCTGATGCATCCGGCGGAGGGCGCCCCCGCCCCCGGCGACCAGGCCGAGCAGGGCTTCGACGTCGGCAAGCACTCGGCACCGCTGCTGCGCCGCATGGGCGAGGAACTGGCCCAGGTCATCGAGGAACGGCTCGACGCCGGACCGGGCACGCAGCAGGTCGCCCGGGTGTGGGGGCACGGCATCGTCGGCATGATGCACGCCGCCGGCGACTGGTGGCTGGGCGAACGCCCCTGCTCCCGCGCCGAGTTGGTACACGGCCTGGCCGACCTGCTCTGGGGCCGGCTGGCCTGCGCCGACGACCGGGTCGGCGGGCCCGGCTTCTAGGGCTCCCCCGGCGCGGTCCGGCCGCGGGCCCAGGGGGCCTTGGCGGCCTGCCGGAGCACCCTGCGCCGGCGCCATCCCGTCAGGCGGTCGGCGTACACCCCGCCGTCCAGGTGGTCGCACTCGTGCTGGAGGCAGCGCGCGAAGAACCCGGTGCCGCGCACCCGGACCGGCTCCCCGCGCACCGTGAACCCCTCGACCACCGCCTCGTCGTGGCGCACCGTGCCCGCCTCCAGACCCGGCAGCGACAGGCAGCCCTCCGGTCCGCGCAGCTCCAGGCCGCCGGCCTCGACCAGCCGCGGGTTGACCACGTGACCCAGATGGCGCACGTCCTCGTCGTCCGGACAGTCGTGGACGAAGACCCTCAGCGGCTCGCCGATCTGGTTGGCGGCCAGGCCCACACCGCGGGCCGCGTACATCGTGGCGAACAAGTCCTCCACGAGCGCGGCGAGTTCCGGACCGAAGTCGGTGACCTCCTCGCAGGGCGCGTGCAGGACGGGAGCGCCGAGGAGGCGCAGGGGCCGTACGCGCCCGCGGACGCCGGGCAGGGAACCGTGTCGCATGGCGGCAAGAGTAAGGTCCCTGTGTCCCCCGGGTGGTCGGCGCCCACCGACCGGGGGTCCCGCGGCCGGTGCCGCGATTCGGGAGTGAGCAGCGATCTCGATAGGCTGAGCTTCACACCACGTGGCCGTCAGGCTTCAGGCGCGGCGCGTACGCAAGGAGGATCGAGAACTGATGGCAGGCAACTCGGACCCGCTCACGCCGCGGGCCAAGATCGCCGTGACCGCGGGCAAGGCGGTCGCGGCGGCGTCACGCGCGGCGGGACGCGGCAGCGGTTCGGTGATCGGCGGCCGGGTCGCGCTGAAACTCGACCCCGACCTGCTCGCCCGGCTCGCCCAGCACCTGGACGTGACCCTGGTCTCGGCGACCAACGGCAAGACCACCACCACCCGGCTGATCGCCGAGGCGCTGCGGGCCGCGGGCCCCGTCGTCTCCAACGCGCTCGGCGCCAACATGCCGGCCGGCATCACCTCGGCGCTCGCGGGCGGCTCGGACGCCCGGTTCGGGGTCATCGAGGTCGACGAGAAGTACCTCGCCGGCGTCGCCCGGGACACCGACCCGAAGTGCATCGCGCTGCTCAACCTCTCCCGCGACCAGCTCGACCGCGCCGCCGAGACCCGGATGCTCGCGGAGAACTGGCGCGAGGGCCTGGCCGGCTCCAAGGCCGTCATCGTGGCCAACGCCGACGACCCGCTGGTCGTGTGGGCCGCCTCCTCCTCGCCCAACGTGATCTGGGTCGCCGCCGGGCAGATGTGGAAGGACGACGCCTGGTCCTGCCCGTCCTGCGGCGGCGTGATGCAGCGCCCCGGCGACGACTGGTTCTGCGGCGAGTGCGGCTTCCGCCGCCCGACGCCGAGCTGGGCGCTCTCCGGCGACCACGTCCTCGACCCGCACGGCTCCGCCTGGCCGATCCACCTCCAGCTCCCGGGCCGCGCCAACAAGGCCAACGCGACCTCCTCGGCCGCCGTCGCCGCCGTCTTCGGGGTGCCGCCGCAGGTCGCCCTAGAGCGGATGTACCAGGTGCAGGCGGTCGCCGGCCGCTACGACGTGGTCCAGTTCCAGGGCCGCGACCTGCGGCTGCTGCTCGCCAAGAACCCGGCGGGCTGGCTGGAGACGTTCTCCCTGATCGACCCGCCGCCGGCCCCGGTGATCCTCTCGGTGAACGCCCGCGGCGCCGACGGCACCGACACCTCCTGGCTCTGGGACGTGGACTACACGCGGCTGACCGGCCACCCGATCTTCGTGCTCGGCGACCGGAAGCTGGACCTCGCGGTCCGCCTGGAGGTCGCCAACCAGCAGTTCCAGGTGTGCGACACGGTGGACCAGGCGGTGCAGCTCTGCCCGCCCGGCCGGATCGAGGTCATCGCCAACTACACCGCGTTCCAGGACCTGCGCCGTCGTGTCGGCAACTGATCACGAGACTTCAGGGGACTTGAAGTGAGCGACAACCAACTGCGGGTCGTCTGGGTCTACCCGGACCTGCTGAGCACCTACGGCGACCAGGGCAACGTCCTCGTCGTGGAGCGGCGGGCCCGCCAGCGCGGCCTCGACGTGGCCCGGCTGGACGTGCGCAGCGACCAGCCGATCCCGACCTCCGGCGACATCTACCTGATCGGCGGCGGCGAGGACCGGCCCCAGCGGCTGGCGGCCGAGCGGCTGCGCCGGGACAGCGGCCTGCCCCGGGCCGTGGAGAACGGCGCGATCGTCTTCTCGGTCTGCGCGGGCTACCAGATCCTCGGCCACGAGTTCGTCAACGACCTCGGCCAGCGCGAGCCGGGCCTCGGCCTGCTCGACGTCGTCTCCGTGCGCGGCGAGGGCGAGCGGTGCGTGGGCGACGTCCTCGGCGACATCGACTCCCGCCTCGGGCTGCCCCCGCTCACCGGTTTCGAGAACCACCAGGGCGTGACCCACCTCGGCCCCGGCTCCCGTCCGCTGGCCCAGGTCCGCATCGGCAAGGGCAACGGCTCCGGTGACGGCAGCGAGGGCGCGTACAACGACACCGTCTTCGGCACGTACATGCACGGTCCGGTGCTCGCCCGCAACCCGCTCCTCGCGGACCTGCTGCTGAAGCTGGCGCTGGACGTGAACGCGCTGCCGCCGACCGACGACCGGTGGTACGAGGCGCTGCGCAACGAGCGCATCGCCGCCGCGCAGCAGCCCGCCTGAGCCCCGCCCGGGCCCGGCTCCGGCCGACGCTCCCGGCCCGTCAACCGGGAGCGTCAACGGCCCGTCTGATGGCTCATACGCACAGGTGAGCGGGTACGTCCAGTAGACGGACGCGCGGTGCGTCGGGGGCCCCGGATGGCACTAGGGTGGCGGAAATCGAGCCGGACAGCGCGGTCCGGCCCCCGCGCCCATCGAGAAGGTGTTCCGGGCTATGCGCATTGGTGTCCTCACGTCCGGCGGCGACTGCCCCGGCCTGAACGCCGTCATCCGATCCGTCGTGCACCGGGCCGTCGTCGACCACGGCGACGAGGTCATCGGTTTCCGCGACGGCTGGAAGGGCCTCCTCGACGGCGACTACCTCAAGCTCGACCTGGACGCGGTGGCCGGCATCCTGGCCCGCGGCGGCACCATCCTCGGCTCCTCCCGGGTCCGCCCCGAGCACCTGCGCGACGGCGTGTCGCGGGCCCGCGGGCACGTCGCCGACCTCGGTCTGGACGCGATCATCCCGATCGGCGGCGAGGGCACGCTCAAGGCGGCCCGGCTGCTCTCGGACAACGGCCTGCCCATCGTCGGCGTGCCGAAGACCATCGACAACGACATAGCGGCCACGGACGTCACCTTCGGCTTCGACACCGCCGTCACCGTGGCCACGGAGGCCCTGGACCGGCTCAAGACCACCGCCGAGTCGCACCAGCGGGTGCTGATCGTGGAGGTCATGGGCCGCCACACCGGGTGGATCGCGCTGCACTCGGGCACGGCGGCCGGCGCGCACGCCGTGGTCGTCCCGGAGCGGCCCTTCGACATAGAGGAACTCACCGCCCAGGTCGGCGCCCGCTTCTCGGCCGGCAAGCGGTTCGCCATCGTGGTCGCCGCCGAGGGCGCCAAACCGCGGCCGGGCACGATGCGCTTCGACGAGGGCGGCACGGACGTCTACGGGCACGAACGCTTCGCCGGCATCGCCCGCCAGCTCTCCCTGGAGCTGGAGCGGCGCCTCGGCAAGGAGGCCCGGCCGGTCATCCTCGGGCACGTCCAGCGCGGCGGCACCCCCACGGCGTACGACCGGGTGCTGGCGACCCGGTTCGGCTGGCACGCGGTGGAGGCCGCGCACCGCGGGGAGTTCGGGCGGATGACCGCTCTGCGCGGCACCGAGATCGTCACCGTGCCGCTGGCCCACGCCGTGGAACGGCTCAAGACGGTGCCGGCCCAGCGGTTCGCCGAGGCGCAGTACGTGCTGTGACCCCGCGGTCCCGCCCCCGGTGACGGACGTCGCCGGGGGCGGTTCTAGTCTGGGTGCGGACAGACAGCGCTCAATCCCCATGAAACAGGAGCCGGCGGATGGATCACAGCGGGCACGGCATGATGATGGATCTGCCGCCGTTCACGCTGGGGCGAGGGCTCGCGTGGTCGGCCGACCCCTTCTTCCTCACCACCTGCCTGCTCGGGCTGGTGCTCTACGTCTGGGGCGTCGTACGGCTGGTGCGCCGCGGCGACGCCTGGCCCGTGGGGCGGACCGTCGCCTTCGTCCTCGGGGTGCTCAGCATCGTGCTGGTGATGTGCACCGCGCTCAACGACTACGGCATGGTCATGTTCAGCGTGCACATGGTGCAGCACATGGTCATCAGCATGATCTCCCCGATCCTGTTGCTGCTCGGCGCCCCGGTCACCCTGGCGCTGCGCGCGCTGCCGGTGGCGGGCCGCGGCCGCAAGGGACCGCGTGAGCTGCTGCTGATGCTGCTGCACAGCCGCTACATGCGGGTGATCACGCACCCGATGTTCACCATCCCCATGTTCATCGCCAGCCTGTACGCGCTGTACTTCACCCCGATCTTCGACTTCCTGATGAGCTCGGCCACCGGGCACATCGTGATGATGGTCCACTTCCTCGCCGTCGGCCTGGTCTTCTTCTGGCCGATCATGGGCGTGGACCCGGGCCCGCACCGGCCCAACCACCTGATGCGGATGCTGGAGCTGTTCGCGGGCATGCCGTTCCACGCCTTCTTCGGCATCGCGCTGATGATGGCCACCTCCCCCATGGTCGACACCTTCCTGGACCCGCCCGCCTCGCTCGGCGTCGACCCGCTGTCCGACCAGAACGCGGCCGGCGGCATCGCCTGGGCGTTCAGCGAGGTCCCCTCCGTCCTCGTGCTGATCGCGCTGCTCTTCCAGTGGTACGCCTCCGACCAGCGCCAGGCCCGCCGCGGCGACCGGGCCGCGGACCGCGACGGCGACAAGGAGCTGGCGGCGTACAACGCCTACCTGGCCTCCCTCCAGAGCCGCGGCGGCTGACCTCCCGCCCCGCCGTCCCGGTGCCCGCGCGGCACCGGGACATCCGGCGCATCTCGCCGTCCGCGCTGCGCACCGGCGGAACCGGGGCACCATGGAGGGAACGGACCATGAGGAGGGTGTCGCGATGCCCGGTTCCACGGACGGTTCCACGAAGGCGATGGGAGTGCTCACCGTCGGCGGCCTGATCGCCGTGACGGCCTACACGGTGGCGCTCGGCGGCAACGGCTGGCTGTGGTTCGGCTGGGTCGTCCTCGGCCTGCTCACCCTGGGGATGATCGCCACGAGCGGCTCCTGAGCCCTCCCCCGGGCCCGCGCGGCCCGGCTCTCACCCGCGTCCGACCCGGCCGGCCGAGTGCACGCCCGGCTGGTACTTCGGCAACCGGACGGTGATTTTCATACCGGCGCCGGCCGCGGTCTCGATGACGAGACCGTGGTCGTCGCCGTAGACCTGGCGGAGCCGCTCGTCGACGTTGGACAGGCCGATGCCGCCCGAGGGGCTGACCTCGCGCGCCAGGATGCGGCGCAGCAGGCCCGGGTCCATGCCGGCGCCGTCGTCCTCGATGACCACCAGCGCCTCGGCGCCCTCGTCCTGCGCGCTGATCCGGATGTGGCAGCGGTCGGTCTTGCCCTCCAGCCCGTGCTTGACGGCGTTCTCCACGAGGGGCTGGAGGCACAGGAACGGCAGGGCGACCGGCAGCACCTCGGGGGCGATCTGGAGGGTGACGGCGAGCCGGTCGCCGAAGCGGGCCCGCACCAGCGCCAGGTAGTGGTCGATGGCGTGCAGCTCGTTGGCGAGGGTCGTGAAGTCACCGTGGCGGCGGAACGAGTAGCGGGTGAAGTCGGCGAACTCCAGCAGCAGCTCCCGGGCCCGCTCGGGGTCGGTGCGCACGAAGGACGCGATCACCGCGAGCGAGTTGAAGATGAAGTGCGGGGAGATCTGCGCCCGCAGCGCCTTGATCTCGGCCTCGATGAGCCGGGTGCGGGACTGGTCGAGGTCGGCCAGCTCCAACTGGACGGAGACCCAGCGGGCCACCTCGCCGGCCGCCCGCACCAGGACGGCGGACTCCCTCGGGGCGCAGGCCACGAGCGCCCCGTGCACCCGGTCGTCGACGGTGAGCGGGGCCACCACGGCCCAGCGCACGGCACAGTCCGGGGTGTCGCAGACCAGGGGGAACGCCTCGCCCCGGCCGGTCTCCAGCGGCCCGGCGAGCCGCTCCATGATCTCGGCGCGGTGGTGGGCGCCCGCCCCGTCCCAGACCAGCACGTCCGTCAGGTCGGTCAGGCACAGCGCGTCCGTGCCCAGCAGCGAGCGCAGCTTGCGGGCCGATTTGCGGGCGGTCTCCTCGGTCAGCCCCGCCCGCAGCGGGGGCGTGGCGAGGGAGGCGGTGTGCAGGGTCTGGAAGGTGGCGTGCTCGACCGGGGTGCCGAGCCCGCCCAGGTGCTCGGGGCGGGCGGTGCGCCGGCCCAGCCAGAACCCCGCGGCCAGCAGCGGCAGCACGGCGACGACCAGTCCGGCGAGGAATCCGCTCACGGCGTCACCTCCGAGCGCAGTTCCTCCGGCAGGTGGAAGCGGGCCAGGATCGCCGCGGTCCCGGCCGGCACCCGGCCCGGCGTGGCCAGCGAGACCAGGACCATGGTGAGGAAGCCCAGCGGCACCGACCACAGCGCCGGCCAGGCCAGCAGGGCGTGCAGGGCTCCCCCGCCGCCCGGGAACCCCGCCATGGTGCCGGCGACGGCGAGCAGCGCGGAGCCGCCGCCGACCAGCATGCCGGCCGCCGCGCCGGGCGGGGTCAGCCGCCGCCACCAGATGCCGAGGACCAGCAGGGGGCAGAAGGAGGAGGCGGAGACGGCGAAGGCGAGGCCGACCGCGTCGGCGACGGGCAGCCCGCCGACCAGGGCGCTCGCGGCGAGCGGCACCGCCATGGCGAGGACGGTGCCGAGCCGGAAGTGCCGTACGCCCCGGGAGGGCAGCACGTCCTGGGTGAGGACGCCCGCGACGGCCATGGTCAGCCCCGAGGCGGTGGACAGGAACGCGGCGAAGGCGCCGCCCGCGACCAGCGCGCCGAGCAGTTCGCCGCCGACGCCCCCGATCATCCGGCCGGGCAGCAGCAGGACGGCGGCGTCGGCGTCCCCGGTGAGGGTCAGCTCGGGCGCGTAGAGGCGGCCGAGGGCGCCGTAGACCGGGGGCAGCAGGTAGAAGGCGCCGATCAGGGCGAGGACGGCGACGGTGGTGCGGCGGGCGGCGACGCCGTGCGGGCTGGTGTAGAAGCGGACCACGACGTGCGGCAGGCCCATCGTGCCGAAGAAGGTGGCGAGGATCAGGCCGTAGGTGGCGTACAGGGGGCGTTCGGTGCGGCTCTCGGCGCGGGAGGGCGACAGGGTGTCGCCGGCGACCTGCCCGGCGGCGGGGACGGCGGTGCCGGCGGCGAAGGTGAGGTGGGTGCCGGCGGCGATCCGGTGGGTGCCGGCCCCCAGGAGCACGGTGGCGCCGTCGTGGGCGCGGCCGTCCACGGTGCCCTCGACGGTGACGGTCAGCGGCCGGTCGAGCCGGAGGGCGAGGTGGTCCTGGACCCGTACGGAGCGTTGCTCGCGGAAGGCGGCCGGCTCGTCGAAGGCACGGCCGGGCGCGCCGTCGCCCTGCCAGGCCAGCACCAGGAAGAGCGCGGGGACGAGGAGGGCGGTCAGCTTCAGCCAGTACTGGAACGCCTGGACGAAGGTGATGCTGCGCATGCCGCCGGCGGCGACGATGGCCGTGACGACGACGGCGACGATCACCCCGCCGAGCCAGTCGGGTGCCCCCGTCAGCACGGTCAGGGTCAGTCCGGCCCCCTGGAGCTGGGGCAGCAGGTACAGCCAGCCGACGCCGACGACGAAGGCCCCGGCGAGCCGCCGCACGGCCTGGGAGGCCAGCCGGGCCTCGGCGAAGTCGGGCAGCGTGTAGGCGCCGGAGCGGCGCAGCGGGGCGGCGACGAAGAGCAGCAGGACGAGGTAGCCGGCGGTGTAGCCGACCGGGTACCAGAGCATGTCGGCGCCCTGGACCAGGACGAGTCCGGCGATGCCGAGGAAGGAGGCGGCGGAGAGGTACTCGCCGCTGATGGCGGCGGCGTTGAGGCGGGGGCCGACGGTGCGGGAGGCCACGTAGAAGTCGGAGGTGGTGCGGGAGATGCGCAGGCCGAAGGCGCCGACGAGCACGGTGGAGACCAGCACGAGGGCGACGGCGACGACGGCGTAACCGGAGTTCATCGGCGCGGTCAGCGGTCCTCGACGAGGCGGACGAAGTCGCGTTCGTTGCGTTCGGCGCGGCGCACGTACCAGCGGGCGAGCAGGACGAGGGGGCCGTAGACGCCGAAGCCGAGGACGGCCCACTCCAGGCGGCGGGCGTCGGGCAGCACCGCGAAGAGCAGCGGGAGCGGCAGGACGAGCAGCGCGAGGACGGCGAAGACGGTGAGCCCGGCGCGGAGCTGACTGCGCATCAGCGAGCGGACGTAGGTGTGGCCGAGGGTGGTCTGCTCGTCGATCTCGGTGCGCGGGCGGTAGTAGCCGGAGGCCCGGCCGCGGGTGCGGCGGGGCGGGCCGGTGACGACGACGCGGCGCTCTGCGGGGTCCTGGGCCATCGTCACGGCCTCCGCATGAGCAGGTCCCGCAGTTCGCGGGCGTGACGTCGGCTGACCTGGAGTTCCTCGGTGCCGACCAGGACGCTCACACTGCCCGCGTCCAGGCGGAGTTCGCCGATGTGGCGCAGCGCGACGAGGTGGCGGCGGTGGATGCGGACGAAGCCGCGGGCCCGCCAGCGCTCCTCCAGGGTGGAGAGCGGGATGCGGACGAGGTGGCTGCCCTTGTCGGTGTGGAGTCGGGCGTAGTCGCCCTGGGCCTCGACGTGGGTGATGTCGTCGACGGCCACGAAGCGGGTGACGCCGCCGAGTTCGACGGATATGTGGTCCGGGTCGGGTTCGTGGACGGGTATGCGGGGCGGGGGCGCGGTGTCGTGCCGTTCGGCGGAGCGGCGTTCGACGACCCGGCGGACGGCCTCGGCGAGGCGTTCCGTGCGCACGGGCTTGAGGACGTAGTCGACGGCCTTCAGGTCGAACGCCTGGACGGCGAAGTCCTCGTGGGCGGTGACGAAGACGACCAGGGGCGGCCGGGCGAAGCCGGTGAGCAGCCGGGCGAGGTCCAGCCCGTCCAGGCCGGGCATCTGGATGTCGAGGAAGACCACGTCGATGGCCTCGGGACCGGCGGGCCCGGACTCCAGGGCCCGGTTGATGCGGCGCAGCGCCTCGGTGGCGTCCCCGGCGCCCTCCGCGCCGGCGATGCGGGGGTCGGCGTTGAGGAGGTAGACCAGTTCCTCCAGCGAGGGACGTTCGTCGTCGACGGCGAGGGCGCGCAGCATGAAGGTGGAGTGTAGGTGCAATGCGCACGTGCGGACACGTGTCCGGCGTGCCCGTCCGTGCCGGACACGGCGGGCGGCGCCCGGTGGTTACAGTGCGGGACATGAGCAGCAGGCCCACGCCGTTCGACGACCTCGACCGGAAGATCGTCACCGCGCTGATGGCGAACGCCCGGACGTCCTTCGCGGAGATCGGCTCGGAGATCGGACTGTCGGCGACGGCGGTCAAGCGCCGGGTGGACCGGCTGCGGGAGACCGGGGTGATCACCGGGTTCACGGCGACGGTGCGGCCCTCGGCGCTGGGCTGGCGGACCGAGGCGTACGTCGAGGTGTACTGCGAGGGGGCGGCGCCGCCGCGGCGGCTGGCGGAGGTGGTCCGCAACCATCCGGAGATCACGGCGGCGATGACGGTGACGGGGGGCGCGGACGCGTTGCTGCACGTGCGGGCGCGGGACGTGGAGCACTTCGAGGAGGTGCTGGAGCGCATTCGTGCGGAGCCGTTCATCCGCAAGACGATCAGCGTGATGGTGCTGTCCCACCTGATCGCGGACAGTCCGGAGGCCGGGGCGAGCCAGCCGGCCCCGGATCGCGCAGCAGGCATGCGCTGAGGGCGCGAAGGACGCAGCGATCCTGCGTCCACACGCAGCCTTTGTCGCTTGTCGTCCGTCTCGCTCAGTTCCTACCGTGGTGTCATCCCTCAGTCACGCATCGTCAGGAAGCGGAGGAACCCCTTCGTGCCCGACCCCCGTGTGCCGCGTCGCCGGCGCTACCTCGTCTGCGAACCCCGACACTTCGACGTCCAGTACGCGATCAACCCGTGGATGCGTCCCGACGCCCCCGTCGACACCGGCCTCGCGCGGGCCCAGTGGCGGGCGCTGGTCGAGACCTACGAGTCCCACGGCCACACCGTCGACACGGTGGCACCCGTGCCCGGCCTGCCGGACATGGTCTTCGCCGCCAACTCGGCGCTGGTGGTGGAGGGGCGGGTCTTCGGCTCCCTCTTCCACGCGCCCGAGCGCCGCCCCGAGTCCGCCCCCTACGAGACCTGGTTCAAGGGGGCCGGCTTCGAGGTCCACCATCCCGAGTCGGTCTGCGAGGGCGAGGGCGACCTCGTGCCGGCGGGCCGCTGGATCCTCGCCGGCACCGGTTTCCGCACCACCCGGGAGGCCCACCGGGAGGTGCAGGAGCACTTCGGGGTGCCGGTGGTCTCGCTGACCCTGGTGGACCCGTACTTCTACCATCTGGACACGGCACTGTTCGTCCTCGACGACGGGGCCGCGGGCGGCGACGGGAACATCGCGTACTACCCGGAGGCGTTCTCGCCGGGCAGCCGCGAGGTGCTCGCCCGGCTCTATCCGCACGCCGTGCGGGCGACCCGTGAGGACGCCATGGCCTTCGGGCTCAACTCGGTGTCCGACGGGAAGCACGTCTTCATCGCGCCGGCGGCGACCGGGCTGGCGGACCGGCTGGCCGGCCTCGGGTACGTCCCCGTCCCCGTCGACCTGTCCGAGTTCCACAAGGCGGGCGGCGGCATCAAGTGCTGCACCCAGGAGATCCGGGAGATCCGCTCATGACCGCACCGGCCCGACCCCGCGGCTCCGAGGAGCTGATCCGCGCGGAGGAGCCCGTCCTCGCCCACAACTACCACCCGCTGCCCGTGGTCGTCGCCCGCGCCGAGGGCTGCTGGGTGGAGGACGTGGAGGGGCGCCGCTACCTCGACCTGCTCGCCGGCTACTCGGCGCTGAACTTCGGCCACCGCCATCCGGCGCTGGTGGAGGCGGCCCACCGGCAGCTCGACCGGCTGACGCTGACCTCGCGCGCCTTCCACCACGACCGGCTGGCCGGGTTCGCCGAGCGGCTCGCCGCGCTGACCGGCACCGACATGGTGCTGCCGATGAACACCGGCGCCGAGGCCGTGGAGAGCGCCGTCAAGGTGGCCCGCAAATGGGCCTACGACGTCAAGGGCGTCCCCGACGGGCAGGCGACGATCGTGGTGGCCGCGGACAACTTCCACGGCCGGACGACGACCATCGTCAGCTTCTCCACCGACGAGACGGCCCGCTCGGGCTTCGGCCCCTTCACCCCCGGCTTCCGGATCGTGCCGTACAACGACCTGGCCGCGCTGGAGGCGGCCGTGGACGAGACGACGGCCGCCGTGCTCATCGAGCCGGTGCAGGGCGAGGCCGGGGTGATCGTGCCGGACGACGGCTACCTGACGGGCGTGCGGGAGCTGACCCGGCGGGCGGGCTGCCTGTTCGTCGCGGACGAGATCCAGTCCGGGCTGGGCCGCACCGGGCACACCCTGGCGGTCGAGCACGAGTCGGTGCGCCCGGACGTGGTGCTGCTCGGCAAGGCGCTGGGCGGCGGCATCGTGCCGGTCTCCGCGGTGGTCGGCCGCCGCGAGGTGCTGGGCGTGCTGCACCCGGGCGAGCACGGCTCGACCTTCGGCGGCAACCCGCTGGCCGCGGCGGTCGGCACGGCGGTGGTGGAGCTGCTGGAGACCGGTGAGTACCAGCGCCGGGCGGCCGAGCTGGCACCGGTGCTGCGGGACGGCCTGCGGGCGCTGACCGGCCGCGGGGTGGCCGGCTTCCGCTCCCGCGGCCTGTGGGCCGGGGTCGACGTCGACCCGGCGCTCGGCACCGGCCGCGAGATCAGCGAGCGGCTGATGCGCGAGGGCGTCCTCGTCAAGGACACCCACGGCTCCACCATCCGGCTGGCCCCGCCGCTCACCATCACCCGCGGTGAGCTGGAGGGGGCACTCGGCACGCTGGAGAAGGTCCTGACCGCCTGAGGGACCGCCCGGCCCCTCCGCCGGCCGCCCGCCCACACGGCGCGGGCGGCCGGCGCCGTCGTGGCGAGGCGAGGCGGGACGGGGCGGAGCGGGGCACTGGTCCACAGGGCTGACGTCTCATCCGTCCGGCTGACGTCTGCTCCACATGACTGACGTCACGAAAATACCGCGCGTGTTCCGGGGAACCATACGACCTGAGAACCGTAGGTACGCGCGAAAGCTCCGGAAGGTCCCCTTGGAGCGGTATGCCCCCGGAAAGGAAGTACGCCACGTCTGCCCCCGAGAACGACCCCGTTCCCGACACCGCGGCGGTCCGCCGCCACCCGGCCCTCTTCCGGGCCATCCGGCGGCGGCAGAACCCGCGTCTGCGCAGGTCGGACATCACGGTCACGGACGAGAACGCGGTCCGGCGGGCGGTGAAGGCCGCCTCGCTCGGCAATGCCATGGAGTGGTTCGACTTCGGCATCTACAGCTACCTGGCCGCCACCATCGGCCGCGTGTTCTTCCCGTCCGGCAACGCCACCGTGCAGCTCCTGTCGTCCTTCGCCACCTTCGCCGTCGCCTTCCTGGTGCGCCCGCTGGGCGGCATGGTGTTCGGGCCGATGGGCGACAAGATCGGCCGCAAGAAGGTGCTGGCGCTGACGATGATCCTCATGGCGATCGGCACGGCCGCCATCGGACTCGTCCCCGGCTACGCCACCATCGGTTTCTGGGCACCGGTGCTGCTGATCCTCTTCCGCCTGCTCCAGGGCTTCTCCACGGGCGGCGAGTACGGCGGCGCGTCCACCTTCATCGCGGAGTACGCGCCGGACAAGCGGCGCGGGTACTTCGGCAGCTTCCTGGAACTGGGCACGCTGGCCGGGTACACCGGCGCGGCCGGGCTGGTGACGGCCCTGACCGCCTGGCTCGGCACCGCCGGCATGGACTCCTGGGGCTGGCGCGTGCCCTTCCTGCTCGCCGCCCCGCTCGGCGCCGTCGGCATCTACCTGCGGCTGCGGCTCGACGACACCCCGGCGTTCCTCAAGCTGGAGGACGCCAACGTGCACATCTCCGAGGCGGCCGACGCGGTGGAGACCACCGCCCGGGGCGACCTCGCCACGATCTTCCGCACCCACTGGCGGGCGCTGGTGCTGTGCGTCGCGCTGGTCGGCGCGTACAACATCACCGACTACATGCTGCTGTCGTACATGCCGACCTACCTCTCGAACGAACTGCACTACACCGAGACGCACGGCCTGCTGATCCTCGTCGCCACGATGGTCGCGCTGATGCTGATCATCAACCAGGTGGGCCGGCTCTCCGACCGCTTCGGGCGCAAGCCGGTGCTCATGACCGGGATGCTGAGCTTCTTCGTGTTCGCCGCGCCCGCGTTCCTGCTGGTGCGCCAGGGCAGCCTGCTCGCCATCTCGGCCGGCATGCTGATCCTCGGCCTCTGCCTGGTGTGCCTGCTGGGCACGATGTCGGCGGCGCTGCCCGCGATGTTCCCGACCCCGGTGCGCTACGGCTCCCTGTCGGTGGGCTACAACCTGTCGGCCTCGCTCTTCGGCGGCACCACCCCGCTGGTCATCACGGCGCTGATCAGCGCGACGGGCTCCGAGATGATGCCGGCCTACTACGCGATGGCGGCGGCACTGGTCGGCGTGGTGGCGGTGGCCTGCATGAAGGAGACGGCGCGCCAGCCCCTCGAAGGCTCCCCGCCCTCGGTCCAGACCGAGGAGGAGGCGGCCGAACTGGTCGAGTCCCAGGCCCCCACCCCGAAGTTCTAGGGTCTTTCGTCCGGGTCAGGCAGGACCCCGCGAGCCCGGCGTGATCCCACGAGAGGCCCTGGGGGCACCCTGGTCTCGCCCCCGGCCGTGGTCCGTCGCGAGGCCGGCCGTCCTCACGCCAGACGCTCCCTGCGGCGCCGGCTGTTCACGCCGGGACGAACGGAGGAGTTCACGGCGCTGCCGAGCCGGGGAAGGAGCCGGTTCGTCACGCGGGTGGCCACCGCTCCGTACGCCACCCCGAGGGCCAGGGAGACCAGCAGGGCCAGTACCGGGGAATGGTCCCGCACGTAGGGGTAGACGTGGTAGTGCGTCAGGTAGATGTACAGCGAGCTGCCCGCGAGGACGCCCGCGAGCCGGTTGAGCGGCGAAACGCTGGGCAGGGCCGGCACCCACACCAGCAGGGTCAGACCGACCACGACGATCGAGGTGCGCAGGGTCTGTCCCGCGGGAAACAGTCCCGGCACGGTACCCAGCAGGACCGCGGTCAGCAGCAGCCGCTGGGCGGCCGTACGCGCCCGCGCCGCGGCCCAGCCCAGTGCGAACAGGAAGAAGACCACGGTCGGGCTGAGGTGGTAGCGGAGGTCGGCCAGGTCCCAGAGGTCGTAGCGTCCGACCAGGCCCACCCCCACCAGCGCCAGCGCGAACCCGAACGGGCTGCGCCGCTCCGCGCGGTCCAGCAGCGGAACGGCCAGCAGCACCGTCAGCCCCGTGAGGAAGTAGACCAGCGCCTCGACGAACCAGTACCGCCACTCCGGGGCCGACCCGTCCCGCTCGAAGAGACTGTTGGCCAAGAGGATGTCGGCCAGGCCGTACTCGCGGGTCAGCACCTGCGCGAAGGCGATCCACACCATGCTGGGAACCGCGATGCGCGCGATGCCGCGCCACATCCTCCGCAGTCGGTCCCGGCGCTCGTGCCCGGTGAGGTGGAAGCGGGCGAAGTTGAAGCCGGCCACGCCGAGGAGCACATGGGCGCCGCCCTGGACGGTGAAGACGGGGATGTGTGAGCCCACGATCAGGACGATGCCGATCGCGCGCAGGGCGATGCCGGTCTCCAGGGTGCGCGGGGACCCGTGCCGCCGCCGCGGGGCTCCGGCGGGGTGGTGCCGGGTACGGTGGTCCAGCAGATCCCGGATCGGCGTGGTGGGCCAGTCGGCCGGCAGCGTGCCCAGGGCCTGCTCCAGCCGCAGTGACATCTCGACGTAGGAGAGCGAGTCGCCGCCCAGACCCACGAAGGTGCTGTCCTCGGTGACGCCGCTCTGGTCGAGGATCAGCGCGTAGAGGGCGCACAGGCCGGCGGTGGTGGCCCCGGGGAGGGACGGCGGCACCACCTCTTCGCGGGCCAGTCGGCGTACGGTCTCGTAGTCGGGCTTGCCCGAGGCGAGCCTGGGGAGCGCGGACTCCGTCCGTACCCGAACCGTGTGGGGCGGCAGGCCGCAGTGGCCGGCGACCATCTGCCGGACGTGTGCCGCGTCCACGCCCTCGGGGCCGGCCGCGACGACGGACAGCGCGCCGTCGTCCCCCGCGCAGTAGGCGGGGATGCCCTGTCCCTCCAGGTACGCCTCGACGCGCTGCGGGTCGATCCGCAACCCCAGGATCTTGGTGAACCCGCTGCGGCGTCCCACGATCTCGTACAGCCCGTCGGGGGCGCGCCGCGCGATGTCCCCGGTGTGCAGTTCCTCGACGGTGCGCCCCAGGGCGAGGTCGGCGGGGTCCTCGGCGTATCCGAGCATGACGTTCGCTCCGGAGTACACCAACTCGCCCGTGTCCGGATCGTCGACGCCGTCCACCGGCCGGAGCCGGAAGGAGCCCCCGGGTATGGGCATGCCGACGGATTCCGGGCGCTCGGACGCGAGGGCCGGGGGCAGGTACGCCATGCGGGCCGTCGCCTCCGTCTGCCCGTACATCACGAACAGGTCCCAGCCCGCCCGGCGCCCCGCCGCGGCGTAGCGCGCGACCCGTTCGGGTGCCATCCGGCCGCCGGCCTGGGTGACATAGCGCAGGTGGGGCAGATCCATGGTCTCGAAGCCGACGCGGTCGAGCAGGTCGAAGGTGTAGGGCACTCCGGCCAGCGCCGTGCCGCCGGCGGCACGGAACAGATCCCAGAAGCAGGCGTCGGCGACCGAGAGACCGGTGAGGATCAGGCCCGCGCCGTGCGACAGGTGGCTGTTGATGACCGACAGGCCGTAGCAGTAGTGCATGGGCAGCGTCGTCGCGGCACGGTCCCGGTGCCCGATGTCCAGGTAGGAGGCGATGGACTCGGCGTTGGCCTGGAGGTTGTCGTGCGAGAGCCGGACCAGCTTCGGCGAACCCGTCGAGCCGGAGGTGGACAGCAGCAGGGCGAGGTCCGGGTGGAGGGTGTGGACCGTGGTCTCGCGCCGCTCGTCGACGATCCAGTCCGTGCTCCCGCCGTCCGTCCCGGGACGGACGACCACGTCGGGGTCGTAGCGGTCCACGAGCGAGCGCAGGGCGCTGTCGTTGTCCCCCGGGGTCAGCAGGAGGGGGTGGCCGGCGGTGAGGGCGGCGAGGTAGTACACCAGGGCCTCCACCCGGTTGGCGCCCACGAGCAGCACCAGACGCCGGCTCGTGCCGAGACGTTCGGCCGCCGCGGCCACCCGCGTGGCGAGGTCCCGGTACGAGAGCTCTTCGGTCTCGGTGATCAGAGCGACCCGGTCGCCGTGTGTGGCGAGGTCTCGGGCGAACTTCACGGACACCGGGGGGGCACTCGTGAAGGCGGAGGAGCCGTCGGGCGGCACCAGGTGGGACACGGGCGGGGAAGACACGGGCGCGAAACCTTTCTGCGGCAGCGTCCGCAAGGAGAACAGATCTCTTGACAGTTAGGCAAGGTTTGCCTTACTAATAGCATGTTCACGACTGGCTTGAACGCACCGCACGCTGCTCGCCGACCGACGACGCGACCTGCGGCGCACGGGGGCGGGCCCCTCAGGAAGGCGCAACCATGCGACGCCCCCTGTCCGGCCGGATCACCGCGCTCGTCGCGGCCGGCCTGCTCGTCCCCGCCCTCGCCGCCTGCGGCGCCGACGACGGCAAGGGCTCCTCGGCCAAGGGGGGTGACTCCACCCTGGTCATCTACTCCGGACGCAACGAGAAGCTGGTCAAGCCGATACTCGACAAGCTGGAGAAGGCCGTAGGCGCCAAGGTCGAGGTGCGGTACGGGGACAGCGCCGAACTGGCCGCGCAGATCCTGGAGGAGGGCGACCGCACCAAGGCCGGGCTGTTCCTCTCGCAGGACGCGGGCGCGCTCGGCGCCCTGTCCCAGGAGGGCAGGCTGGCCAAGCTGCCGCAGTCCAGCCTCGACGCAGTGGACCCCGCCTACCGCGGCGGTGCGGGCGACTGGGTGGGACTGTCCGGGCGCGTGCGCGTCATCGCGTACAACCCGGACAAGGTGGGCGACGGCGAGGTTCCGGACAGCATCCACGACGCGGTGAAGCCGCGGTGGAAGGGCAAGGTCGGCTTCGCGCCCACCAACGCCTCCTTCCAGGCGTTCGTCACCGGCATGCGCGTCCTGGAGGGCGATGAGGCCACCCGCCAGTGGCTCGAGGGCCTGAGCGCCAACGGCAAGAGCTACGCCAACAACCTGGCCGCCCTCGACGCCGTCGAGTCCGGCGAGGTCTCCCTCGGGCTGATCAACCACTACTACTGGTACGAGCGGGTCGCCGAGAAGGGCGAGGACAAGGTGGGCGCCAAGCTCCACTTCCTGCCCGGCAAGGACCCCGGCGCGCTGATCAACGTGGCCGGCGTCGGCATCCTCAAGGACGGCGATCAGGCGGAGACCGCGCAGAAGGCCGTCGACCACCTGCTCTCCGAGGAGGCGCAGACCTACTTCGCCGACACCACGAAGGAGTACCCGCTGGCCGCGGGCGTCACCAGCTCGGTCGAGGACCTGCCGCCCTTCGACTCCCTCGAATCCCCGGACATCGACCTGGGCAAGCTGGACTCGCTCCAGGAGACGCTGGCCATGCTCCAGGACGTCGGGCTGGTCTGACGCACCGTGCGCACCTCTGACGTCACCGCACACCCGGCCGGAGCCGCCGGCTCCGCCGGGCGTGAGCGCGTCGGCGAAACCCGCGGGCCCCGTATGTCCGGCCGGCGGGCCACCGCGCGCAGAACGCCCCTGATCCTGCTCGTCCCCGCCTGCGTCGCCGCCGTGCTCGCCCTGCTGCCGCTCGGCTACCTCGCCGTCCGCGCGCTCGAACGGGGGCCGCGGTACGCCTGGGACATCGTCGCCGGCGAACGCACCCTGCAACTCCTCGGCCGCAGCCTCGGCTTGACCGCGGTCGTGGTGGCGGCCTGCCTGGTCATCGGCGTCTCACTGGCCTGGCTGACCGTGCGCGCCGACCTGCCCGGGGCACGCGCCTGGTCGGTGCTGGCCACTCTTCCGCTCGCCGTGCCCAGCTATGTCGCCGCCTTCGTCTGGCTCGCCGCCGTGCCGGAGATCGCGGGGTTCACCGGGGCCGCGCTCGCACTCACACTGGTCGGCTTCCCGTACGTCCACCTGCCGGTCGCGGCCGCCCTGCGCGGCATCGACCCGGCCCAGGAGGAGGCCGCCCGCTCCCTCGGCCACGGCCCTCTGCGCACCTTCCTCCGCGTCACGCTCCCCCAGCTCCGCCCGGCCGCGGCGGGCGGCGCGCTGCTGGTCGCGCTCTACACGCTCTCGGACTTCGGCGCGGTCTCCCTGCTGCGGTACGACACGTTCACCCGGGCCATCCACACCTCCTACAGCGCTTCCTTCGACCGCACCCCGGCCGCCGCACTGAGCGTCGTCCTGGTGGTGATGACGGTGGCGCTGGTCGCCGCCGAGAGCCGCACCCGGGGCCGCGCCGGCCACGCCCGGACCGGCACCGGGACCGCGCGCCCGGCCGCACGGGTCCCGTTGGGGCGCTGGCGGGCCCCCGCCCTCGCCTGGTGCGCGGCGGTGACGGCCACCGCCGTCGTCTTCCCGCTCGTCACCCTCGGCTACTGGCTGGCCATCGGCACCTCCGCGACCTGGGACCCCGGCGCCCTCGCCCGGACCGCCGGGGTCACGCTCGGCGTCGCCGCCGCCGGAGCCGCGCTCACCACCGTGCTGGCACTGCCGGTCGGCGTGGTCGCCGCACGGTACCAGGGGCGCGGCGCCCGGCTGCTGGAGCAGGCCGCCTACGCCGGACACGCCCTGCCCGGCATCACCGTGGCGCTCTCCCTGGTCTTCTTCGCCGTGCGCTACGTCTACCCGCTCTACCAGCAACTCCCCCTGCTGCTCTGCGCGTACGCCGTTCTGTTCCTGCCGCTCGTGGTGGCCGCCACCCGTGCCGCCGTCCTGCAGGCACCGCCGGTACTGGAGGACGTCGCCCGCTCGCTGGGCAGATCGCCGCTGCGGGTGCTGCGCGAGGTGACCGTGCCGCTGGCCGCACCGGGTGTGGCGTCCGGCGCCGCCCTCACCTTCGTGGTCTGCATGAAGGAGCTTCCGGCGACGCTGCTGCTGCGCCCCACCGGCATGGACACACTGGCCACCCGGCTGTGGACCGAGACCGGCGCGGGTTCCTTCGCCGCCGCGGCCCCCTACGCCGCGGCACTCATCCTGCTCGCCGCCGTCCCCTCCTACCTCCTGGGCAGGCACCGCACATGAACGACCACGACAACGAACTCCGCGTCCGGGGACTGTCCAAGTCCTACGGCCCCGAAGCCCCCGTCCTGCGGGGAGTGGACCTCACGGTGCCGGGTGGCGCCCTGGCCGCCGTGCTCGGGCCCTCCGGCTGTGGCAAGACCACCCTGCTGCGCATCGTCGCCGGGTTCCTGGACGCCGACGCGGGATCGGTCACCGTGGGCGGCCGCACCCTCACGGCGCCCGGTGTCCGGCTGCCGCCCGAGAGCCGCCGCGTCGGCATCGTGCCGCAGGAGGGAGCCCTCTTCCCGCACCTGAGTGTGGCCCGCAACGTCGCTTTCGGCCTGTCCGGGTCCGGCCGGGACGAGCGCCGCCGCCGTACGGAGGAGATGCTCGCGCTCGTGGGTCTCGCCGGCTACGGCGACCGCATGCCGCACGAACTCTCCGGCGGGCAGCAGCAACGCGTCGCCCTGGCACGGGCCCTCGCCCCGCGTCCGGCTCTCGTCCTGCTCGACGAGCCCTTCAACGCCCTCGACAGCGCCCTGCGCACCGGAGTGCGCGCCGACGTACGGGCCGCCTTGCGCGCCACCGGGGCCACGGCCCTGCTGGTCACGCACGATCAGCAGGAAGCCCTCTCGACGGCGGACCTGGTGGCTGTCGTACGGCAGGGCCGCGTCGCCCAGTGCGACACCCCTCAGGAGCTCTACCGCCGCCCGGCCGACCCCTGGGTCGCCGGTTTCGTCGGCGATGCGGTCCTCCTCCCGGGAACGGTCCGGAGCGACGGTTCCACGGCCAGCACCCCCGTGGGCCCCGTGGCACTGGCCTCGCAGCCGCACGGCCGGAACACCGGCACGGTGGTGCTCCGCCCCGAGCAGTTGCGGCTGACCGAAGCGAGCACCACCGGCGCGGTACGGGGCACCGTCACGAACGTGTGCTTCAACGGCCACGACGCCAAGGTGACCGTCGCCGTGCGGGGCCTCACGGCGCCGGTCGACGTCCGTGTCGCGGGCCCGGTGACGGTGGTTCCGGGCCAGGAGACCGCCCTCCGGGTGACCGGCGAGGCGACCCTTCACGAGTAGGGCGTCGAAGGGCATCAGCGGCCCGGGGCCCCCACGGGGCGTCCCGGGCCGCGGGCGCCCCCCGGCTCGCCTCTCACGCGGTGACGGGCACGGTGGCGGCCAGGTGCTCGCCGACGGCGAAGCCCCGGGTGATGGCCGAACCGAGGGTGGCTCCCCCTCCGGGGTAGGCGTCGTGGAAGACCGTCGCCGAGCAGTTCCCGGCCGCGTACAGCCCCTCGATCGGCTGTCCGTGGCCGTCCAGGACCCGCCCGTCGAGGTCGGTCCGCAGGCCACCCGCGGTGCCCAGCACTCCGGCGTGCACGCGTACGGCGTAGAAGGGTGCCTTCTCCACCGGCGCCAGACACGGGTTGGGGGTGTTGGCCGGGTCGCCCAGATGGCGGTCCTGCTCGCTGGAGCCTCGCCCGAACTCGGTGTCGACGCCGTTACGGGCGTCCGCGTTGAAACGCTGGAGGGTCCGCTCCAGTCCGGCCGGGTCGATACCGCAGGCGCGGGCGAGGCCGGCGGGGCTGTCGGCGGTGACCATCCACTCCTCGGGCAGTCCCGGAGTGGAGCCCGCGACCGCGTACTTGTCCAGGTACGAGCGGTCGAAGACGAGCCATGCCGGGGTGTTGGCACGTCGGCCACCGCGCGGATCGGCGTTGCCGAAGACCCGGTTGAGGTCGTGGTAGTTGGTGGCCTCGTTGACGAACCGCCGGCCCTGGGCGTTGACCGTGACGGAGCCGGGCAGGGTCAGCTCCACGTTGCCCATGCGGCCCGACGGACGGCCGTCGTACCGCTGCGTGGGAGCGGTGATCACGGGGACGCCCCACACGGCGGTCATGTCCCCGACCGCGGCCCCCGCGGTCAGTCCCAGCAGCAGACCGTCGCCCTCGTTCCCGGGCGGGCTGATCGGGGTGACCGGGAACGGCAGGTAGGCGTCGCGCAGCCGCGGGTTCCACTCGAAGCCGCCGGAGGCGAGGACGACGCGGCCGGCCGTCAGCCGCGCCGTGTCGTCGCCCACCGTCACCGTCCACCCCGCATCGCCGCGTTCCAGTCCGGTGACCCGGGCCGAGGCGGCGAGGGTCACGCCGCGTCCGAGGACCGTGACCACGAGCCGTCCCACGAGGGCGCCGCCCATGGTGCGGACGCCGGAGCGCCGGCGCTCGGCGAGCAGTTCCGGGTCGACGGGGGCGCCTTGGAGGGCGTCCCGCTCGTTCATGCTGATCAGGGGGAAGTACGTCGGTGGCCGCAGGGCCTCGGCGAGCCCCGGGTGCGGGGCCGGGTCGAACGGGTCGTTGTCGAGACCGCGTCCGGTGGCCGCGCCGGCCCGGTCCGGGTGGTAGTCGGGGCGGGCGAGCGGGGTGAGGCGGACCTCCGTGCGCTCGTCGAGGTAGCGGACGGCGGCGGCCGAGGTGGTGACGTACCAGTCGATCTCGGCGTCGGTCATCCGGTCCTCGGTGACGGCCCGCAGGTAGCGCGCCGCCGCTTCCCCGCTGTCGGGGTAACCGGCCTTCTCCATCAGGGGGTTGCA
Source organism: Streptomyces sp. SCSIO 75703 (assembly GCF_036607905.1). Lineage (NCBI taxonomy): Bacteria > Bacillati > Actinomycetota > Actinomycetes > Kitasatosporales > Streptomycetaceae > Streptomyces > Streptomyces sediminicola. Next base: position 5,946,913 of record NZ_CP144555.1, on the reverse strand, counting down.
CGGTGCCCACATGACGCCGCCGCCGGCCGCCGAGGTGCCGCCCAGCCGTGCGGTCTTCTCCAGAACGAGCACGGACAGGCCCGCGTCGGCCGCGCGCGCGGCCGCCACCAGGCCGGCCGCGCCGCTGCCGATCACGGTGACGTCGTAGTGGTCGCGCAGGTCCGCGAGCGGGGTGGTGATCACCGGGCGGCTCCCGGCATGTCGACGGCGACCTTGCCGACCGTTTCGGTGCGCGAGCGCATCGTCTCGAAGGCCTCACCGACGCGGTCGAACGCGAAGCGGTGGGTGATCAGCGTCTCGGCCTGCCGTCTGTGCCGGGAGAGCAGTTCGGCGGCCTCGCCGATCAGGTCCTGGCTGTTGCGGCTCCCGATCAGGTCGATGTCCTTCACCGGCAGGGTGCGCATGGAGAAGGTGACCTCACGGTCGGAGATGCCGACGGCGACCACGCGGCCCGCGGTGGCCACCGCTCGCAGGGCGTTGTTCAGCGAACTCGGCACACCGGTGGCCTCGAAGACCAGCGACGGCCCGTGTCCGCCGGTCCAGGCGGCCATCCGCTCGGCCTGGTGCGGGTCGGGGAACGGCACGGCGGGGTCGATCAGCAGGGTGTCCACCGCCCCGAACTCGCGGGCGAAGGCGCAGCGTTCCGGCACGGTGTCGGCGGCCGTCACCTCGACGCCGAGCGAGGTCAGGTACAGGGTGCACAGCAGTCCGATCGGGCCGCTGCCGAGGACCAGGGCCTTCTCCCCCGCGACGGGGCGGCCCCGGTTGACGGCCTGCATCGCGATGCCGGCCGGTTCGCACAGCGAGGCGAGAGGGGCGGGCAAGCCGTCGGGGACCCGGAAGAGCTTGGTGACGGGGATGGCCATCAGCTCGGTGAGGGCGCCCTCCACGTCGTAGCAGCCGTACACGGACATCCGTGCGCAGGCGTTCTCACGGCCTATGGAGCAGGCGTGGCAGCGGCCGCAGGCGAGCACCGGGGAGACGGCGACCCGGTCGCCGACCGCCAGGGTGGGGTGCGGCTCGGGGAGTTGCTCGATCACGCCGCTGAACTCGTGCCCCTGCACCATGGGCAGTTCGGTGGCGTAGTCGTCCTCCCAGATGTGCAGGTCGGTGCCGCAGAGGGTGACCGTCTCGACGCGAATCAGTGCCTCTCCCGCCGCGGGGACGGGTACGGGGCGCTCCTCGAAGCGGATCGTCTCCCTGGCGACCGTGCAGGCGGCCCGCATGGTGCGTCGCGGGGCGACGGGGGCGCCGGCGGCCTCCGGGGCGGCCGTGGACGCGGGCTCGACGGTGGTCACCGCACACCGCCGAAGAAGATCTGCCATGCGCGGATGGTGCGCTCGGCGATCAGCCCCTCACGGTGGAAGGGGTCCTGGTCGAGCCGGGCGGCGAGTTCGCCCGCCGAACCGGCCTCGAAGACCAGCAGGGCGCCGGGCACGCCGTCCGGGCCGAGCGGTCCGGAGACGCGCAGGCGGCCGGCGTGGTACTCGCCCTCCAGGAAGTCCTTGTGCTCGGGCCGGTGCTCGTCCCGGGCACGGGCCGAGTCCTCGGCGTACAGGTAGGTGACTGCGAAGGTGGCCACGGGGTGCGTCCCTTTCTCGGTGGTGAGGCCCCCTGGTCGGACCAGGGCGGCCGGGGGGGGAAGGCGGAGACCGCGCGATGCCGTGCGCGGGGTGCCCGGGGTCGCCGGGCGGTCGTGCCGCCCGGCACGGCCGCGCGTCAGGGGCGAGGCCGGTTTCCGGAGCGCGCGGCGTGGCGGGCGGCCAGGTACCCGAAGGTCAGGCCGGCGCCGACCTGGCAGCCGGCTCCGGGGTACTCCGATGCCATGATCGAGTTCGCGTCGTTGCCGCAGGCGTAGAGGCCGTCGACCGGCGCGCCCCGGTCGTCCAGGACCTGGGCGTCGGGGTTGGTCCGCAGGCCGAGGGCGGTGGCCAGGGGGGTGGGGACGACGGCGATCGCGTGGAAGGGGGGCTTCTCGATCGGGCCGAGGTTGGCGTTGGGGGTGTGGTCGGGGTCGCCGTACTGGTGGCCGAAGGGGCTGCGGCCCTTGCCGAACTCCTCGTCGACGCCCGTGCGGGCGGAGCGGTTCGTGTCGGACACGGTGCGTTCCAGGCCGTCGGGGTCGACGCCGATGGAGGCGGCGAGTTCGCGGAGCGTGCGGCCGGTGTGCAGATATCCGGTGTCGGCGTACCGCTTGAGCCTGGCCTGGGGAAGGTGCGGACGGATCATGCCGAGCCCGTACTTGGCCAGGCTCGCTGAGTCGATGACGAGCCAGGCCGGGACGGACGGCACCGATGTGTGCGAGTCGTACATCGCCCGGGTGAAGCGGTGGTAGGAGACCGACTCGTCGACGAACCGGCGGCCGGCGGCGTTGACCGCGATGATGCCGGGCTTGGCCCGGTCCCAGATGTGCGGGAAGACGGCGGTGGAGCCGTCCGGGCGGCGGCCGATGGAGCTGGGGAACCACAGGGCGTTGTCGTCCCGGGGTTCCCCGAGCGCGCCGCCGACGGCGCGGGCGAGGGCCAGGGTGTCGCCGGTGGCTCCCTCGACGGCGCGGGTGAACTGGGGGGTGGGCCGCGGCAGGTACCGGTCGCGCAGCTCCGGGCTGGCGGAGAATCCCCCGGCGGCCAGGACGACACCGCGGCGGGCGGTCACCCGGACCGTGCGGCCGCGGTGCGAGACGACCGCGCCGACGACGCGGCCGGTACGGTCGGTGACGAGTTCCGTGGTGCGCGCGGTGAACCAGACGTCGCCGGAGCGTTGCAGGAGCTTGTGGTAGAGGTTCGCGACGAGCGCGTTCCCCATGGCCAGCCGGGTGCCCCGCGGGTACCGGAGGCGGTCCGCGGCCCAGCGGGCGCCGAGGCGCGCGGCGACGCCCAGGCCGCGCACGGATCCGTCGAAGACGGCCAGGAGCTGGTTGACCTCGGGGCGGCGGACCATGAGGGTGCCGTGGAAGAGGGCGAACTCCGGGACGGGGCGGCGGATCCTGCCGAAGCGTGCCCTGCCGAGCCTGCGGCCGTCGAAGGTGTGCGGTTCGAGCGCGCGGCCGGTGCCGGAGCCGGCGACCTCGGGGTGGTAGTCGACGACGGTCTTGGAGTGCCAGAAGCCGACGCCGATCCGGTCCAGGTAGTCGACCATGGCGGGTCCGTGCGCGAGGTAGGCCTCGCGCAGCTCGCGGGGGGCGCGGTCGCCGACGAGGGCGTCGAGGTAGCCGCTCGCGGCGGCGGCGTCCGCGGCGGGGTCCCGCTGGTACCGGTGACCGGGGATCCAGCAGGTGCCGGCGGAGTAGGCGGTGGTGCCGCCGAGCCACTCGCTCTTCTCCAGCACCAGGACGGACAGTCCCTCCTGGGCGCCGACGACCGCCGCGCCCATGCCGCCCGCGCCGGAGCCGAGGACGAGGAGGTCGACCTCGTGGTGCGGGTTCCCGTCGTGGTCAGTCATGGATCGGTTCCCTCCCGGGGGTGGTGAGAGCCGACAGGTGCTCCCGCATGCGGTCGAGGTCGGGGGTGGCGCCGGTGAGCAGGGCGAGGGTCCGGGCGGCCTGGGCGACGAGCATCGCGCCGCCGTCCAGCACCCGGCAGCCCGCCGCACGGGCGGCCGTCAGCAGGGCCGTTTCCAGGGGCCGGTAGACGACGTCGGCGACCCAGTGGCGGGGGGTGAGCGCACCGGTGCCGAAGGGCAGGCCGGGGTGGCCGGTCATGCCGATCGGGGTGGCGTTGACGATGCCGTCGGCGCGGGTGAGCGCGGTGGGGATCCGCTCCGCGGGCAGGCTCGTGATCTCGCCGGCCGGGAAGGCGGACGTCATCCTCGCGGCCAGGGCGACGGCGCGTCCGGTGTCCGCGTCGGCGATCTCGACCGCCGCGCCGGCGCCCGCGAGGGCGTAGGCGACGGCGGAGCCGGCTCCCCCGGCGCCGACCACGACGGCGCGGCCGAGCCGGGCACCGGGCAGGCCCGCGCGCAATCCGGCGAGAAATCCGCTGTGGTCGGTGTTGTGGCCGGTGAGCCGGCCGTCGCTGACAAAGACCGTGTTCACCGCGCCGAGGGTGCGCGCGTCGGGTGAGAGGTCGTCCAGTTGGCCGATCACGGCCTGCTTCACCGGGTGGGTGACGTTGAAGCCGGTCACGCCCTGCCGGACGGCGTGGCGCAGGCGCCATCCGGGTGGCAGCCGGTCGAGGTCGAGCAGGGTGTAGGTGTAGTCGAGTCCGAGGGCGGCGGCTTCCCGCTCGTGCAGGGCGGGCGAGAGCGATCCGCCGATGTCCGCGCCGACCAGGGCGACCCGGTGGCGGGGGGTGGCGGGGGTGTCAGGCATGGGTGTTCACCGCGGTCAGGAGGTCGCGCAGGCTCGTCAGGTTGCGCCGCGCGTAGTCGAGGGAGGTGAGGCGGGACTGCATCGTGGCGTGGGGGACCTCGATGCTGAGGGGGGTTCCGGCGGGGGCCGCGGCGATCAGCTCGGTCAGCGGCAGCTCGCCGTCTCCGATGAGCTGTCGCTGGACCCGGGCCTCGGCCTGCAGGACCGAGCCGTCGGCCTTCATGCCGAGGGGGAGTTCCGCGGGGAGGTCGAGGTGGTCGGGTGCGCGGAGCGGGCCGTCGCACAGTTGCAGGCACGGGACGAGGTGGGGTGCGAGTCCGCGGACGTCGTCGAGCGAGCTGCCGCCGCGCTGGAGGTGGAGGGCGTCCAGGAGTACGGCCGCGCCGGCCGCCGCGGCGATCTCGGCCGCCTCGGCGACGGTGCTGACCGGCTGGTAGCTGATGGGCTCCAGGGTGGGACGGATGCCGAGGGCGGCGGCGTCGGTGGTCAGTGCGGCGAGGGTGTCGGTCAGGCGCCGCCGGTCCGGGTCGGCGCCGACGACGCTGACGGTGCGGGCTCCGAGCGCCGCGCCGGCGTCGAGTGCGGGCCGCCAGTGGCCGGGGCCGGTGTCCGGGCCCAGGGTCAGGAACTCCACGTCGTGGACGCGCAGGCCGGTGTCGTCCAGGCGCCGGAGCGTCTCGCGGGACATCGGCGAGCCGGGCTCCATGGGGTACTGGTCCTCGCCCTCGGTGGCCGCGTTGACCCGGATGCCGACGAAGTCGTATCCGGATGCCGCCGCGGTGGTGACGAGTTCGGGGGGAGTGAGCCGTAGCAGGGTCAGGTGGGCGAGCCCGATGGGGGTCATGCGGTGGTCTCCTCGTGCGGGGCGGGGACAGGCTCGGGACGGCCGGACGCGGCCGAGGCGTACGCGGCGGTGAGGATGGCGAGGGACTTGGCGGCCTCGCGCCCGGTGACCGCGGGTTCGCGGCCCTGCCGGACGGCGTCGGTGAACTCCTCGATGAGCAGGGTGTGGAAGGGGGCGAGGGCGCCGTTGATCCGGGACAGCGGCGGGTCGGCGGCGAGGCCGGTGCCGAAGGGGGGTGCGGACGTCTCGGCGCCGGGGACGGCCCACAGGTCGATCCGGGCCTCGGTGCCCTCCGGGTACTCGGTGAGGCCCGCGCTCGCCCCCGTGCGTCCGGAGACCAGTACGCGGGTGCCCAGGCCCGGGGTGAGCGCCGTGGACGCAGCGAGCGTGGCCAGGCCGCCGGAGGCGAACCGCACGGTCGCGACGGCGGTGTCCTCGGCCTCGGTCGCCTCGCCGTGCCGGAACGCGGCGTGTGCGGCGCTCACCTCGACGGCCTCGCCCATGTACCACTGGAGCAGGTCGATGTTGTGGATGGCCTGGGTCATCAGGACTCCGCCGCCGTCCGCCGCCCGGGAGCCGCGCCAGGCGTCGGCCGTGTAGTACGACGTGTCGCGGTGCAGCAGGACCGAGGTGTGGCCGAGGACGGGCACGCCCAGGGTGCCGTCGTCGATCGCCGCGCGGATCCGCCGGGCGGCGGGCCAGAACCGCCGCTGGAACGCCACCCCGAGCCGCACTCCGGCCGCCTCGCAGGCGGCCACCATCCGGGCGGCGGCGCCGAGTTCGGTGGCGATCGGCTTCTCGCACAGCACGTGCGCCCCGTGCGCGGCGGCCCGGGTGACGACGGCCTCGTGCGTGGGGTGCGGTGTGCAGACGCTGACGAGGTCCAGTCCGTGGTCGAAGAGGTCGTCGGGGCCGCTCGCCGCGGCACCGTGGCGGACGGCGAACCGGCCGGCCCGGTCCGGGTCGACGTCGGCGCAGGCCACGAGTTCGACGCCGGGCAGGTCACGGTAGGCGGCGGCGTGGTTGCCCGCGACGTTGCCGCATCCGATCACGCCCGCGCGCAGTACGGCCCGCTTCACAGCGCCTCGGAGGTTTCGGCCCGCAGGCAGGGCGCGGTCGCGGCCGGCTCCGCGGGTCGGCGTTCGCCGAGCAGGGCGGTGGGGGTGCGGAAGGTTTCCGGGCCGGTCAGGGCGGCGAGGGCCGAGGCGAGGGCGAAGCCGGCGCACAGCCAGGCGACCGGCGTCCAGTTGGCCTGGTCTCCGGAGGTGATGGCCGTGGCGAGCAGCGGGGTGAAGCCGGCCGCGAGCAGGCCGACCATGAGGCCGATGGCCATGCCGCTGTAGCGGACCCGGGCCGGGAACTGCTCGGGGAAGTAGGCGGGGTAGACCCCGTTGGGCGCGGCGTAACAGAGGCCGATCAGCACGACGGCGGAGACGTAGATCCAGGGGACGTTCTGGGTGCCGATGGCGTGGAAGAACACGAACACCATGACGCCGACGCCGATCAGGCCGGTGACGAAGACCGGTTTGCGCCCGATGCGGTCGGCGATGAGCCCGTAGACGGGCTGGGTGAGGACGGCGGCGCCGTTGGCCACCGAGATGACCGCCAGCATGGTGGCCTTGGAGATTCCGGCGACCTCGGTGGCGTAGGCGAGGGCGAAGACGTTGACGATGGTGTTGACCATGGCGAAGGAGGCGCAGACCGCGACCCGCAGCACCGTGACCCAGTGGTGGCGGAACAGTTCGACCACGGGCGCCTTGGCGGTCTCGGCGCTTTCCTGCAGTTCGGCGAAGACCTCCGGCTCGTGCAGCGAGCGGCGCAGGAAGTAGGCGAGCGCGGTGACCGCGATGCTCAGCCAGAACGGGATCCGCCAGCCCCAGCTGAGGAGTTGGTCCTCCGGCAGGGCGGCGACCGGGATGAACACCAGGCTCGAGACGACGATCCCGAACATGATCCCGCTCATCGTGAAGCTGGTGTAGAACGCCCTGCGCCGGTCTGGGGCGTGCTCGACGGTCAGGGAACTCGCCCCGGGGGACTCCCCGCCGGCGGAGAGTCCCTGGAGCAGCCGCAGTGCGACCAGGAGGATCGGCGCGGTGACACCGATCTGTTCGTAGTTGGGCAGGCAGCCGATCAGGAAGGTCGAGCAGCCCATCAGCAGCAGCGTGATCATCAGGGTGTCGCGGCGGCCGAGCCGGTCGCCTATGTGCCCGAAGAGCAGCGCGCCGAGTGGGCGGGCCACGTAGGCGACGCCCAGGGTGGCGATGGACAACAGGGCCCCGGTGGCCCCGGCGTCGGGGAAGAAGACCTTGCCGAACACCAGCGCGGCGGCCGAGCCGTAGATGAAGAAGTCGTAGTACTCCAGGGTGCTGCCCAGGAAGCCCGAGATCGCGGCCTTCCTGGGATCGTTGCGGGTCCCGGAGGCCGTGCTGTCCGAGTGAGGGGCCGATGCCGTGGCGGACATGGGCGCTCCTTTCGATCCGGCGTCGTCGACGGAGGTCCGGTCCCGGTCGGGTGACCGTTCGGGGTCCGGTGTGGGTGTCGATGAGATTCGCAGGACCGAATATGGCCTGTCCAATACTTGATTTCACTTAAACTTTGTGTTCCGGACACATAATCATGGCCCCGGTGTGGGCAGCACCTCCTCGGCGACCTCGAGGACGGCGCGCAGCACGGGCGACGGGTTGTCCTCCCGCCACGCCAGGGCGTGGTCCATGTAGAGGGGCTCCTCGCGCAGCGGCACGAAGACGGCCGCCGAGGACATGATCTCCGCGATACCGGACGGCATGAGCGCGACACCGACGCCGGCCGACACCAGGGTCAGGATCATGTACGGATCGGTGATCTCCTGGACCACGCGCGGCCGGAAACCGGCCTTGACGCACGCTTGCAGCGTCGACTCCTGCAAGGACGAGCCGACCGCGGCCGGCGTGGTGATGAACCCCTCCCCGGCCAGGTCCACGAGGCGGATCGCGGACTCCCGCGCCAGCGGGTGGTCGATGGGCAGGGCGGCTCCCAGCGGCTCCCGGCCGATCAGCCGCGTCCGCACCGAGGACGGGGCGATCGGCAGCCCGACGAAGGCGATGTCCAGGCCGCCCCTCTCCAGTTGTTCGATGCCGTCCCGGGTCATGACCCGTCCGGTCAGCGACAGCGTGACGGCGGGGTAGCGCTGGCGGACCGCCCTGGTCAGGGGCGGCAGCGTGAGGTGGTTGAGGGCGCCGGAGAAGCCGATGGAGACCGTCCCGTACACCTCCCCCGCGCTGGCCCGGGTCGACTGCCGCCCCAGTTCCAGTTCCTCGAACACACGGTGGGCGTGCGGCAGGAACGCCTCTCCGGCCGGGGTGAGGGCGACGCTGCGGGTACTGCGCTCGAACAGTTTCGCCCCCAGCTCCTTCTCCAGCTTGCGAATGGTCTGGCTGAGCGGGGACTGGGCGAGCCTCAGCCGCGCCGCCGCGCGGCCGAAATGCAGTTCCTCGGCGACGGCGATGAACGCCTCGAGCCAGCGGATGTCCATGGGCGGACCTTTCCGGCGACGGGGCTTGCGCTGCCCCGCCCGCCACATATAGTCACCTGACAGCACAGTGGAGCTTCGATTATATCCCGTATCGCACATAGTCCTGGACGGTGCGGCACACAGTCGCCCCGGGACGCAAGAGAGGCAGGACGTCATGACCACCCGGACACCCGCGACCCCGCCGTCCCAGGAGTACGACGTGGTCGTCGTCGGCTCCGGAGCGGGCGGGCTCGCCACGGCGGTGACCGCCGCCCACCACGGCCTGCGGGTCGTGGTCCTCGAACGTGCCCCGGTCTGCGGCGGCGCCACGGCCTGGTCCGGCGGGTGGATGTGGGCACCGGGCAACCCCCTGGCGCGGGCCGGCGGAGTCCGGGAGGAGGCCGAGGAGTTCCGCGCCTACCTGCGCGCGGCGCTCGGCGACGACTACGAACCGGCCCGAGTCGACGCCTTCCTCGCCGCCGCTCCCGAGATGGTGCGCTTCTTCCACGACCGCACCGCCCTGACCTTCGTGCCCGGCGCGAAGATCTGCGACATCTACGGCGCTCTGCCCGGTGCCGGCACCGGGCACCGGTCCGTGGCCCCCGCCACCGCCGACCTCCGCCGGCTCGGCGACGACGTGGCGCGCCTGCTGCGCCGCCAGTTGTACGAGACCTCGTTCCTGGGCATGGGGATCATGGCCGGGCCGGACCTGGCCGGATTCCTCGCCGCGTCCCGTGGCGACGTCCGCGGGCTGCTGCACGCCACCCGCCGGGTCGGCCGCCACCTGTTCGACCTGGCCACCAAGCGCCGGGGGACGCAACTGGTCAACGGCACGGCGCTGGTCGGCCGGCTGCTGCGCGCGGCCCTGGACGCCGGTGTGGAGATCCGGGTGTCGTCCCCGGTGACCGAACTGGTCCGCCGGGAGGGCCGGGTGACCGGCGTCGTGGCGGCCACGGCGGACGGCCCGCTGCGGCTCACCGCGGCACGGGGCGTGGTGCTCGCCGCGGGCGGATTCCCGCAGGACGAGTCCCGGCGCCGTGAGCTGTTCCCGCGTGGGGAGCGGCACTGGACCCTCGCCCCGGAGGAGGCCGACGGCACGGGCATCACCCTGGGCGAGTCCGCCGGGGGCCGGCTGCGCACCGGACTGGCCTCCCCCGCCGCCTGGTGCCCGGTCTCCCTCGTGCCCTACCGCAACGGCCGCACCGGCGTGTTCCCGCACATCATGGACCGTGCCAAGCCCGGCAGCATCGGCGTGCTGCGCGACGGCCGGCGGTTCGTCAACGAGGCCGACGGCTACCACGACTACGTCGCGGCGATGATCGCCGCGACCCCGGGCGACGAGCCGGTCGAGGCCTGGCAGGTCGCCGACGCCCGGTTCGTGCGCCGCTACCCGCTGGGGATGGCCAAGCCCCGCCCCGTCCCGCTCCTGCCCTACCTGCGCAACGGCTATCTCCGCCGTGGCCGCACGATCGAGGAACTCGCGCTCGCCTGCGGCATCGACCCCGCCGGACTCGCCGCGACCGTCGAGGAGTTCAACGCGTCCGCACGCCGCGGCGAGGACCCCGCCTTCCGACGGGGGGCGACCCCCTTCAACCGCTACGGGGGCGACGCGGCCGTGCGACCGAACCCCTCGCTCGCCCCCCTGGAGAAGGGCCCGTTCTACGCCGTGCGGATCGTGCCCGGCAGCTTCGGCACCTTCGCCGGGCTGGCCACCGACCAGCACGCCCGGGTCCTGGACGACCGGGACGCACCGGTCCCCGGGCTCTACGCCGTCGGCAACGACCAGGCGAGCGTGATGGGCGGCCACTACCCCGCCGGTGGCATCAACCTCGGGCCCGCCATGACCTTCGGATGGATCGCCGCGCGCCACCTCGCCGACGTCGGCGCCGAACGGGGGGTCGCCGCGTGAACGCCCCGCCGCTGGGCAGGCCCGACCAGATCGGCGTCGTCGTCCGCGACCTCGACGCCGCCGCCGACGGCATGCGCCGGGTGTTCGGCCTCGACCCCCTCACCCGCGCCGAGAACACCTACCGCCGCACCACCTACCGGGGCCGGGAGATCGACGCCACGGTCGGGGTCCTGCTCTACGACCTGCACGGCATCGAACTCGAGTTCCTCGCCCCCCGCACCACCGGCAACATCTGGCGGGACTTCCTCGACGAGCGCGGCGAGGGGCTGCACCACATCCGGTTCGCGGTCGACGACCACGCGGCGGTGCGCGAGGACCTGCACGCCCGGGGGATCGAGACCTGCCAGGAAGGCGCGTCCGTGCGGGGCGGCGGGGTCCGGTACGCCTACTACGACTCCGTCCCCTGCCTGGGCTTCCTGATCGAGACGCTCAACCCCCGAGGATCGGCATGAGGTACCCGGACGGAATCCTGGCCCTGGTCACCGGCGGAGCGGGCGGGATCGGCGCCGCGACCGCGGCGAGGCTGCGCGCCGAGGGCGTGAGGGTCGTCACCGCCGACCTCGCCCCGGGCGCGGACGTGCGGCTCGACGTCACGGACCCCGAAGCCGTCGACGCGCTCGTCGGCAGCCTGGGCCGGGTCGACGTGCTCGTGCACAGTGCGGGCATCGTGGGCCCGGCCCGCCCCCTCGCCGAACTCGGCCCCGAGGAGTGGCGCACCACCTTCCGCGTCAACGTCGACGGCACCTTCCTCCTGTGCCGCGCCGTCGTTCCCGGCATGGTGCGGGCGGGCTGGGGCCGGATCGTCACCCTGGCGAGCATCGCGGCCAAGGAGGGCAACCCCGCCCAGAGCGCCTACTCGGCCTCCAAGGCAGCGGTCGTCGCCCTCACGAAGTCCCTGGGCAAGGAACTCGCCACCACCGGCGTCCTGGTCAACGCCGTGGCGCCCGCGGCCGTCAGCACCCCGATGAACGCCGACACCGATCCGGCGGTACTCGCCCGCTCCCAGGCCCTGACGCCGATGGGACGCTTCGCGAGGGCGGAGGAGATCGCCGAGCTGATCGGCTGGCTCTGCTCCGAGCACATCAGTTTCTCCACGGGCGCGGTCTACGACGCGAGTGGCGGCCGGGCCACGTACTGAGACGCACCTGGCCCGCGCCACGTCCCCGGTCCGCCCACCGGGCCGGACCGGGGACGAACGCCCGGGGTGCCGGCCGGGTCCGCTTCCCCAGGCCTGCGGACGACACGTCCGGCGGCGGACGCGTCGCGGTGGTTCCGCGGCCACCCGCCGAGGACGTTCCCGCCTTCGTCCGCGGCCCGCCACGGGCGGCGCCGCCGGCCCCGGACCTCGGCGAGGACCCCGTCCCGGTGCCACTTGTCGCCTGGCGTCGGACGGCGCGCGGCGCGTTGGCGGGAGCGGCTCCGGCCCGCTCCCGCCGTCGGCCCCAGCGGCCACGTTCCCGGCTGCCGGCAGTACCCCGACCCGGTTTCGGCCCCTCCCCCGGGACTCCCACCGCGTCGACGGCAGCCGCGAACACGCGCGCCACGGCCTTGTGACGGGGCCCGAAGGCCCCTGGCCGGGCGGTGGGCGCCGCCACGGCCGCCCGGCCCGGCGGGCGCACGGCGACCCGGGCTGCCCCGGGCACCGGCCGGAGCGCGAGGCGTACCGGGAGCGGCCCCGGGCGTCCTTGCCGCCCGCGCGTCGTGACGTCCCCGGTCCGCCGTCATCGCGCCGGCGGGCGGCAAGGACACCGCGCACCGCCTCGCGGACCCGTCCGCGGTCGGGTGGCCCCTCCCCCGCTCACCGATTGAGCACCCGGGAGAACGCCCCGCCCGCGCGGGAGAGTTCGTCCCACGTGCCCGTCTCCGCGATCCGGCCGTTCTCCAGGACCGCTATCCGGTCCGCTCGCCGCACGGTCGTCGGCCGGTGAGCGATCACCACCGTCGTACGCCCCCGGGAGGCGGCCGTGAGCGCCGCGGACAGCTCCGCGTCCCCCGCCGTGTCCAGCTGGGCCGTCGTTTCGTCCAGGACGAGGACCCGCGGGCGCACCGCCAACGCCCGTGCCAGGGCGATGCGGGAGCGCTGTCCGCCGGAGAACGTCGTGCCGCGCTCGCCGACCCGCGTTGCGTACGCGTCGGGCAGGCCCGCCGCGATCCGGTCGACGCCGCAGACGCGGGCCGCCTCGTGCAGCTCGTCCTCGGTGGCGTCCGGGCGGGCCAGGCGGAGGTTGTCGGCGAGCGTGCCGTGGAAGAGCGGCGTGTCCTGGCCGACGACCGAGACCGTACGGCGCAGTTCCTCCTCGGCCAGCTCCCGTATGTCGACGGTCGAGCCGTCGGCCCCGACCAGCTCGACGGCGCCCTGCGTGGGGTCCCAGAAGCGCGCCAGCAGATGCGCGCAGGTGGACTTGCCGGATCCGGACGCGCCCACCAGCGCGAGCGTCTCACCGGGGTGGACCGTCAGGTCGAGGCCGTCGAGCACGGGCGCCCCGCCGTAGTCGAAGCGCACCCCCCGCATCCGGACGCCCAGCGGTCCGGCCGGCGCCGGGCGGGGCGAGGCGGGCGCGGGCGCCCCCGCCCGGGCGCGGATCGCCGCGCCGACGCGGGACGCCGCCGCGCGCAGCCCGGCCGCCTGGCCGAGCGCGGCGGCGGAGTCGGCGACCGGGGCGAGCACGCCGAGCGCCAGTGCCATGGCCGCCGGTGCCCACGCCCCGCTGAGCGAGTGCGCGGCCGTCCCGACCACGCCGACGACCGCCGCCACCACGAGCAGGTCGCGCACCGCCGCCGCGCCCGCCTCCCACGCGTGCTCCGCGCTCTGCGCCTTGCCCAGCCGCTCGCCCTGCTCGCGCAGACCGGCGCGCCGCCGCTCCAGCGCGCCGAAGGCGAGCAGTTCGCGTAGCCCGTCCACGGTCTCGACGGCCTGTGCGGACAGCTCGGCCGCTGCCCGGCGCGTGCGGGCACCGCGCGCCGCCCGCGCCCGGCCGTCCAACAGCGGCGCGAGCACCAGCAACCCGGCAGCGGGGATGATCGGCGCCAGCAGCCAGGTGTCGACCACGGCCAGTACGGCGGCGCCGGCCGTGAAGACGGTGGCGGAGGCGAGGATCTGGGCGACGGCGTGCGCGTAGAAGAACTCCAGCGCCTCCACGTCGGCCTGTGCCGCCGCCGCGAGGTCGCCGCTGCGTCGGCCCGCCAGGCGCGCGGGCGCGCTGCGGGCCAGCCCGTCGAAGACCCGTACCCGCAGCTCGGCCAGCACCCGGTACGCCAGGTCGTGCGACAGGTCCATCTCCCGCCAGGTGGCGAGCGACCGCGACAGGACCAGTGCGAGGAGTGCGGCGACGGTGGCCGGTGCCGGGACGGCGTGTTCCATGACCGCGGTGCCGACGGTGTGCGCGGCGAGCGTCACCAGCGCGACGAGCGCCGCCTGATCGAGGAGCGCCGCACCGAAGGTCCGTGCCGTCATGGCCTTGTGCGCCGCCAGCACCGGCAGCAGGGCCCGCAGGGAGCCGCGTTCGGTCTCGGTCACCTCGCTGCTCACGCCGCCTCCTGAACACGTCCCGCGGCCACCAGCCGCGCGTACAGCCCGTCTTGTGCCAGCAGGCCGGTGTGCGTCCCGACCCCGTCGACCCGGCCGCCGTCCAGGACGACGATCCGGTCGGCGTCCCGTACGGACGTGAGGCGGTGGGCGACGACCAGGCAGGTGCGGCCGCGCGCGGCGCGGAGCAGTTCGCGGACGATGCGCGACTCACGGTGCTCGTCCACCGCGCTCGTGGCCTCGTCCAGGACCAGGACCGGCGCGTTCGCGAGCAAGGCCCTGGCGAGCGCCAGGCGTTGGCGCTGGCCGCCCGAGAGCGTCGCGCCACGCTCGCCGACCTGTGTGTCGTAGCCGTCGGGCAGCCGGGTGATCTCGTCGTGTACGCCGGCGGCGCCGGCGGCGGCGTACAGCTCCTCGTCGGTCGCGTCGGGGCGGGCCAGACGGAGGTTGTCGGCGACGGAGGCGTGGAAGAGGTAGGTCTCCTGGGAGACGACCGCGATGCCGCGCCGGAGGGAGGCGAGGGTGAGGGCGGTGTGGTCCGTGCCGTCGAGGGTGATGTTCCCTGCGTCCGGGTCCCACTGGCGCGAAAGGAGCGCGAGGAGCGTCGACTTGCCGGCGCCGGAAGGACCGACGATGGCTGTGGTGCGGCCCAGGTCGGCGGTGAACGTGATCCCGCGCAGCGCGGGGCCCGCGGTGCCCGGGTAGGTGAAGCTCACGTCGTCGAAGCGGATCTCGGGCGGTTGGCGCGGAGCCGGCTCGGTGCCTTCGTCGCGTACGGCTGGTCGCGCCGTGCGGAGTTCGGTGATGCCGTCGGCGGCCGAGAGGCCGAGGTAGCCCGCGTGCCACTCGCGCGACAGGTCCCGGATCGGGCGGAAGCACTCGGAGGCCAGCATGAGGACGAGGTAGGTGCCGGTGGCGGCGGTCCGGCCGGATGCGGCGGAGGCACAGGCGACGAGCGCGGCGGCGACCGTGCCGCCCTGGACGGCCAGGTCCGTGATGCCGGTGTCGACGAGTGAGACCCGCAGCTTGGCGACGGTGGCACGGTGCAACGCCGCCGAACGCTCCTCCAGGCGTGCTCGGGTGCGGGCGACCGCGCCGGCGGCCCGCAGCGCCGGCATGCCCTGGAGCGCCTCCAGGTAGTCCGCGGACAGCGCCTCGTACGAGCCCCAGTGCTCCCGACCGCGGCGGGCGAGCAGCTTGTCCCACCAGCGCGGGGCGAAGAGGGCCAGGAGGAGCGCCGGAGTGAGGGCGAGCAGTGCGTACGGTTCGACGGCGGCGACGGCGGCGAGGAGCGGGAGCGGCAGGACGCAGGTGACCGCGAGCTGGGGGAGGTAGCGGGAGATGTACGCGTCGACGCCCTCCACACCGTCGACCAGGGTGGCGCGTACGGCTCCCGCGCGGTGGTCCGCCCCGCGCAGCGGCCCGAGGGCGGCGAGGCGTGCGAGGAGTTCGTCGCGCAGGCCGATCCGTACGCGTGCCCCGGCGCGGACGGCGAGGACGCGCTGGCGGTGCCCCAGGACGGCGCGGACGGCCACGGTGGCGAGGACCGCGGCCAGCAGGGCGGGCAGGGCGGAGACCTCACCGCGCGCGATGCGGGCCAGGGCCAGAGCGAGGAGCACCGCCTGGGCGAGGTGGGTGACCGCCACGGCGCCGAGCAGAGCGGTGGCACCGAGGAGGGGGCCTCGCGCGATCCGTGCGGCGCGCAGCAGTTCCGGGTGGACCATCATGGCCGGTCGGTCCCTTCTGGGGGCTGTGTGCGGACGCCCAGCGCGAGGGCGTGGACGATGTGGGGCGGGCCGCAGGGGCCGTGCTGCCAGGAGCCGATGGGCCGCGAGGCCAGGCCGAGGTGGGTGGCGACCGCTTGGGCGAGGCCGGCACCGTGGCCCGCGAGCACGTGGTCCCGGCGCACCCGGGCGGGCGGTGCGTCGTCGGGGCAGCCGTGCGCGACGAGCAGGGCGCCCACCTGTCCGAGCAGTGACTGGCCCGCGGCCCGGGCGGCCAGGTCCGCGGGCGCGGCCTCGCCTGCGGGAGCCGCCGCTGTGCCCCGGGGGCGGGCGGTCAGCAGGCGCCACGGGACCGGGGCTGTGCGGCGGGCGGTCGCCAGGACCTGTTCCAGCAGGGTCCGGGCGGGCACGCCCGGGAAGGGCGGCTGCGCACTGCGGCGGGACGTCAGGGTGGCGTCGGGCAGTTCGGGAGCCGCTGTGGGGCGCCAGGTCGTGGTGCCGGGCAGGGAACCGAGGAGGCGCCACGCCTCCCGGAGCACGGGCGGCGGGGTGTGGGACGTCGGGAGGGGCGGGGCGCCGGGGGCGTGGGCCGCCCAGTGGTCGAGGGCGTCGGCCGGCCCGGGGGTGAGCCGTACGGCCGCGAGCGGGTGTTCCGGCTCGGCTCCGTGCCAGTCGGGCGGGAGGCCCGCCGCTGCGGCGAGGAGGGTGACGTCCGCGTCCGGGCACCAGTGCGACGCACCGGCGAGGGCGAGGGCGGCGGTCGCGTGCCCGGTGTCCAGGAGCAGCAGCGGCCACGCTCGATGGCCGTAGTGGGAGACCGTGCGCCGCGCGGTGACGGTGAGGACGGCGACCGCGCCCGGCGGCGCGCCGGCGGTTACGGTGCCGCGCGCGAGCAGGCGGTGCCGTACGGGGTCGTACGCGTACCGGCCGGGCGGGACCGTATTGTCGGGGCCCAGGAGGAGATGGGTGTTGACCGGGTGCAGGGCGCCGGCGGAGGCCGCGGGGCGCAGCCGGCCGCCCCCGAGTGACAGGCGCAGGAGCCGGTCCAGGCGCGGCGGGACCGGGTGGGGCTCCCCGGGCCACGGGGTGACCTGGTGGCCTGCCGGGATGTCGGGGCCGGGCGGCTGTCCGCGGCGGGCGAGGGCGAGGGCGGTGTGGAGGGACGTCATCACATGTGGGGCGGCGGGGCGAGGGTGAAGTCGGTGGGGGCGGCGGGCGCGCTGGTGCGCCACCGTCGGGACAGCGCCTGCTCCGCGAAGCGCGGGCAGCCGAGGTAGGCGAAGGCCGCGGGCTGGTTCGGGATGAGGCCGGACACGAGGACGCGGGCGACGCGCAGGGGCGTTTCACGGATGTCCTCGGTGGTCAGGTCGAAGGTGATCACGCGGTGGCCGGCGAGGTGGGAGGTGAGGGCGGAGGGCGTGGTGGGGGCGATGGCGGTGACGGGGACGGTGCCGAGCGCCGGGTCGGTGAAGCGGCGGGCGTAGGGGGCCATGCGCGGGTCGAGCCATACCTGGACGTGGGCTCCCAGGTCGCGTACGGCCGCGAAGTCCTCGCCGCAGGCGTCGAGGTAGCGCCGGTCGGGCCGGTGGTCGAGGTAGAGGCCGCGGGCCAGCATGCCCGCGTCGACGGCCTGGAAGACCCAGCCGTCGGCGTCGGTGGTGCCCTGGGTGAAGACCCAGGTGTGGACCGCTTCGAGGACCGCCTTGCGGGCGGCTTCGGCGGGGTCGTGGCGGCAGGCGAAACCGGCGGCGTGGATGCCGCGGGCGGGATCGTGGACGAGTGCGGCCATGCACGGGGCGAACTCGGAGGGCATCTCGACGATCCACACGTCGAGGTCGGTGCCGGCGAGGTCGTCGAGCAGGCCGGGCACACTGGCGGGGTCGATGCCGCGGGCCGGGCCGTCGAGGTGCCACCACAGTTCGAGGGCGTCGCGTTCGACGATTTCGAGGAGCGCTCGTTCGACGGCGTCGTCCAGGCCCTGTCCGGTGGCGATGCCCGCGTAGTTGAGGTGGTGGGTGCGCGGGAGCAGGCGGTGCTCGCCCTGCCGCCAGTTGAGGTGGGTGAGGGCGACGGGCGCCCAGCACTCCTCGCCGTCCTCGGTGCCGCGGGCCCACAGGGCGGGGGTGTCGGGGGTGAGGGGGCGGTAGGGGAAGTCGGCGCGTGCGTACTGCCAGGGGGCGTAGGCCGGGACGTCGCTCGGGCCGTACAGGCGCCTTCCCTCGGCGGTGAGTTCGGCGGCGGTGGCCCGACGCGGCGCGTCGGGGTGGCCCTGCGGGGGCACTCGGTTGCCGCAGTACCGTTCGACGGCCTCGGCGATGGCGGCGATCCGTGCGCCGGCGGGGTCGCCGAAGGTGGTG
The DNA here is from genome assembly GCF_036607905.1 of Streptomyces sp. SCSIO 75703. NCBI lineage: Bacteria > Bacillati > Actinomycetota > Actinomycetes > Kitasatosporales > Streptomycetaceae > Streptomyces > Streptomyces sediminicola. The sequence goes on along the minus strand of NZ_CP144555.1, from coordinate 5,928,754 downwards.
CCGAGCGAGACCCGGTCGGCGGGCCACGCGCCGAACCGGCGGGCGTCGGAGACGTCGGCGGTCATCGCGGTGTAGCGGGGCGGGGCTCCGGTGGGGTGCGGTACGGGCTCGACGCCGCGTATCAGCCCGCAGACGGGGTCCGCGAGGGATTCGATGGTCACGTCTGGATCTCCTGGGCGGGATCGAGGGGGCGGATGCCCCGGACGACAGGGAGGCGAAGGGCGCTGCCGCGTGTGCGTACGGTGCGGTGGGAGGGCAGCAGGCGGGTGGCCGTCACCGGGTCCTCGCCGGTGTGCGGGTTGCGGGCGTGCGCCGGGAAGTGGTGGCCGGCGATTTCGAGGCGGAGCCGGGTCCCGGCGCGCAGGCGGCGTGCCAGGTGTCCGAGCGGGACGGTGAAGGGCCCGGGTTCGGTGCGCCGCACGATGCCGGTGGCGAGCGGTTCGGCCCGGCCGGCCGGGTCGAGCGCGACGAGCCGTACGGCCCAGTCGGCACAGGGAGCGTCGGCGAGGGCGTCCAGCCGGGCCGCGGCGGGGCCGAGGATGTCGAGGGGGCGCGGCAGGGGTGGTGACAGCAGCAGGCAGCGGTCCGGGGTGCCCCGGGCGGGGACGTTCAGGTCGTCGGAGCGGACCGGGTGGTGGGGGTCGGCGACGAAGTCGGCGCCGTTCAGCAGACGCAGACGGGTGCCGAAGGCGAGCGGGGCAAGGTGGCCGGGTCGGGGGCGGCACCAGTGGTCGCTGCCGCCGAGCGCGATCGCGCCGGTCCGGCCCGCGAGGGTGCCGGCGAGTGCGGCGCGGGCCCAGCCGGTGTGGATCTCACCGAGGTTGAGCCGGTGGCCGGGGCGTGCCTCGGGTGCCGGTTCGGCGGTGAGCCGGTGGCCCCAGGGGCCGAGCAGCAGCCGGGCGGGGCCGGGCCAGGTCCGCCAGAGCCGGATGGTGTCCTCGGCGAACGGGTCGCGGCTGCCTCCGACGCAGAGCAGGGGCACGCGGGCCCCGGGCAGGACGCGGCGGGGCGCGTGCCACAGGGCGGGCCACTGCGGGAGGTCCAGGATGTCGCTGACCGGGAGGTGTTCCAGCGCCCTCGGGGTGCGGGTGTGCCGGGCACCGTGCCGGGACCACCAGCCGACGCGGGCCTGGAGGCGTTCGGGGCCGGTGGTCTCGCGGGCCGTCTCGGCGAGTCCGAGGGCGGGAACGGCGGCGATCACCGCGTCGGCACCGGGCGTGACGAGGGCGCAGTGCGCGGCGTACGAGGCGCCCGCGGCGACCACGCGGCCGTCGCTCCAGCGCTGGGCGCGGATCCAGCGGAGGGTCGTCTCGCCGTCCTGGGGTTCGTGGGCGCCGTAGGGGTGCCAGTCGCCGTCCGACGCGTGTCGGCCGCGTACGTCCTGGGCGAGGGCGGCGAAGCCTCGGGCGGCCCAGTCGCGCAGTTCGGCGCGGTGTTGGCGGCGGTCGTAGGGGGTGCGGATGACCACGGTGGGGTGGGGCCCCGGAGCCGGGGGGAGGCAGACGTCGGTCGCCAGGCCGTCGATGGGGACGGTGATCGTCATCGGCGGGGGTCCAGCGGGGCGACGCGCGGTACCGGCAGGACGGGGTGCTCGGTCATGGTGAGGTCGCGCAGGTCGATGCGGCGCAGCCGGCGCCGCACGGGCAGGGGCGCGCCGTTCGCCCAGGCGATGAGGTCCGCGGTGAGCAGTGCCGCGGTGAGCGCGGCCGACGCCCGCGAGTGACCGGGGGCCTCGTCGGGGGTGGCGTGGCCGGCCCAGTAGGCGGACAGCTCGCGGTGGGCGGGGGTCGCGGCGAGCCGGCGCAGCCGTACGTGCGCGGAGGTGACGTCACCGGGCGCGCAGGCAAGCGGCTCCAGCCAGGCGTGGGCGCCCTCGCGGTGGCAGCGAAGCCAGGCCGCGCCGCGTTGGGGCAGCTCGTCGGCCTCTTCCCAGATGCCTTCGGCGGCGGGCCTGTTCAGGCACCAGACGAGGGCGGTGCGGTGGGGGTCCTCGATGCGGAAGTCGCTGCGCACGGTGGCTCCCGCGTCACGGACGCACCGGGTGAGCGGCCCTGTCAGCTCGGGATCGCCGAGCACGACCACGGTGCGCCCGTCGAGCGGGGCGGGCGCCGCTGTGCGGGTGGTGTAGCCGGCCTCCTCGAAGGCCCTTTCGAGGGCGAGGAGTCGGGGGCTTCCGGGACCACCGTCGGCGAGGTGGGTGAGGAACTCCCGCTCGCCCACCGTGCCCGTGTTCACCCGCAGGAAGCTTCCGTCGGGCGTGCGGACGGCGAGGCCCCGCCTGGGGACGGTGACGAGGACGACGCCGGGTGCGAGCCGCACGGTGGCCACGAGTATTCCTCCGAGGGGAACAAGGGGGTGAAGGGGTTGGGCGGGCCCGCCCGGGAAGGTGTTCCGGGCGGGCCCAGGTTCGCGGACGGGCTTACTTGTCCGCGTCCACCTCGACGGCGTCGTCGAAGGGGTTCTCGACGAGGGCGTTGGAGTGGGTCGCCGACAGGTGGGCGAGCTGTCCCTGCTCCGCGATCGGCGTGAACACCTTGTCCTGCTCCATGAACGAGCCTCCGCTCAGTACGGGTTGACCGCGCCGCCGGACCGGCGACGCAACAGCGACACTAATGAAGATGATTGTCATTTCGCAACCCTCGGGGGAGAGGGTGATCCGGGTAACACACCGGCCAGCCCCCCTCCGGGTCGCGGCCCACCCGGCCCGCCACGCCCAGGACTTCGGCCAGCAGAGCCGGGGTGACCACCTCGGCCGGGGGGCCGTCCGCCGCCACGCGGCCATGCCGCAGCGCCACGATCCGGTCCGCGAACCGCGCCGCGTGTCCCAGGTCGTGGAGCACCATCACGACCGTCAGCCCGCGCTCCTCGCGCAGCCGTACCACCGTCTGCATGACCTCCAGCTGGTGACGCAGGTCCAGGTACGTGGTCGGCTCGTCGAGCAGCAGGACGCGGGTGTCCTGGGCGAGCGCCATGGCCAGCCGGACGCGCTGGCGCTCACCGCCCGAGAGCGCGTCCACCGGCCGGTCCGCCCACTCGGTCACTCCGACATCCGCCATCGCCCGGGCGCACACCGCGTCGTCACCGTCGCGGAGCATGCCGAGCGGCCCCCGCGCCGCGTACCGGCCCTGGCGCACCAGGTGACGTACCGTCATGCCCGGCACCTGGGGGGCCTGCTGGTGCAACAGGGCCACCCGGCGGGCGGCTGCCCGCCGCGAGAGGCGGGGCAGGTCGTCACCGTCGAGCAGCACCCGCCCGGCGGCCGGTTTCAGCAGGCCGGCGCAGAGCCGCAACAGGGTGCTCTTGCCGCAGCCGTTGAGGCCCACGAGGGCGACCAGCTCGCCGGTGGCGACGCCCAGGTCGATCCCGTCGAGGACCTCCCGGCCCGGATAGCCGAAACGGAGCCCTTCGACCCGTATCGCGCCCCTGGTCTCGACTTCCGTGACAACGTCCACCTTCACTCCTCACTCGTGGTGCGGCGGCGTGCCACGATCAGCAGCAGCGCCGCGCCACCACAGGTCGTGAGCGCCCCGACGGGGATGCTCAGCCGGTCCATGTCCAGTGCGGCGGCGGCCGCCCGGGACAGCCACTGGGCACCCGCGTCCGCGGCGCCCACCGCGACGGCGCCGACCAGCGCCGCCCCGGGGAGCGCGGCGCGCAGGTCCGCCCCGAAGAGGGCGAACGCCAAGTGGGGTACGAACAGCCCGACGAAGCCGAGCGCGCCGACGGCCGAGACCGCCCCGGCGGTGAGCGCCACGGCGCACACCAGGCCCGCGGCCCTCGCCCGTCCGGTGTTCAGCCCGGCCGCCGCGGCCTGTTCGTCACCGCAGCGCAGCAGGGTCAGCGGGGCCGCCAGGGCACAGGCGGCGACGGCCCAGGCGGTCGCCCAGGGCCACAGCAGGCGCCAGTGGGCCCACACCCGGCCCTCGGTGGAGCCGACCAGCCACTGGACGACGCTGCCCAGCTCGCCGGGGGCGACGAGCAACACCATGGCGGTCGATCCGGCGAGCACCGCCGAGACGAGCACGCCGTTCACGGCCATCTGCGTGGCGTCGCCCCTCTCCCGCCCGGCCAGCAGCCACAGCAGCCCCGCCCCCGAGAACCCGCCCAGGCACGCGGCCGCCACCACCGCGGCCGGGGAGTCCCAGCCCGCCAGCCCCAGCCCGCTCGCGGTCACCGCGCCCAGGACGGCGCCCGGGGTGACACCGGTGACCTCCGGCCCGGCCAGCGGATTGCGCAGCGCCGACTGCAGAACCGTGCCGGCCAGACCCAGCGAGGCGCCCGCCGCCAGCGCCACCAGGGTGCGCGGCAGGCGCAGGTGCAGCACGATGTGCCGGGCCATGGGATCGCCGCCGCCGCTCAGCACCTCCCAGACGCCGGGGACCGACAGCGCCCGTCCGGCGCACAGTCCGGCAGCCGCCACGGCGGCGACAAGCAGCACCAGCACGGCGGTCCGGCGGGCGTGGATCCGCGTGTACGTCATCGGCGGCCCGCCTTCAGCAGGGCGACGCCCACCGGGACGCCGACCAGGGCCGTCCAGGCGCCGACCGGGGTCTCGGTCGGCGCCAGGGCGAGCCGCGCCGGCTGATCCGCGCAGGCCACCACCAGCGCGCCCCACACCGCCGACCACGGCAGCAGGTCCACCGCGTCCGAGCCCGGACGCAACCGGCGCGCCAGGTGGGGGGCGAGGAACCCGACCCAGGCCACCGGCCCGCACACGGCGACGACCGGCGCGATGAGCAGCACGGAGATGGCGAGCGCGGCCAGCCGTGCCCGCCGTACCCGTACGCCCAGCGCACGGGCGTCGTCGTCGCCGAGCCGCAGCACGCTCAGCACCGGGGCGCACAGGACCAGCGCCGGAACGGCGATGAGCAGCCAGGGCCCGAGGCCCGTCACGTCGTCCCAGGTCCGGGCGGAGAGGCTGCCGAGCAGGTAGCGGTAGATGAGCTGGAGGTCGAGCTGGTCGGCCAGGACCATCAGCACGAGCAGCGCGGCCTGAAGGGCGGCGGCGACGGCGGCGCCGGTGAGCAGCACGGCCGAGGGGCTGCGCCCGAACCCGGCGGCGAGCAGGGTCAGGAAACCGCCGAGCGCCGCACCGCCGATGGCGAGCAGCGGCTGCGCCGCGAGCGGCACGGTCAGGGCGAGGACCAGCGGGGCCGCGACGCCGAGCGCGGCCCCGCCGGAGACGCCGAGCATCTCGGGGACGGCGAGCGGATTGCGCAGAGCCTCCTGGAGGACCAGCCCGGCGGCGCCCAGGCAGGCACCGGCGACGAGCGCCAGTACGAGCCTGGGCAGCCGCAGTTCGGTGACGACGACACCGGCGAGGCCGTCCCCGCCGAGCACGCCGGCGAGTGCGGAGGGCGGCACATAGGGCGTACCCAGGCACAACGCGCTCATGACGACCGCCACCAACACCGCGACGGCCGCGCCGACCCGGCGCACGGTTCCTTGTCCGGTCACCTCAGTGCTGCCGTCGCCTCGTCCAGGACGAGGCCGAGCGACCGGGTGCCGCGGCCCTTGGCCCACGCCTCCGAGTCGACCTCGTGGACGTCGCCGTTCCGGACGGCCGGGATGCGCGACCAGAGCGGGTTCCCGGCGAGCTTGTCGGAGAGCTTGCCCTCCGAAGGGCCGCCGAAGGAGAGGGTCTCGACGAACAGCACGTCGACATCGGCGGCGAGGATCTCCTCCATGCTGTACGTCCCGTCCACGCCGCGGCTCGTCCACGGGTAGTGCGCGATCTTGGGGAGGAGCCCGGCGGCGACGTCGTTGCCGGGCGTGGCGACACCGAAGTTCTCGTCGCCGCCGAAGATGACGAGCGCCGTCTTGTCGCTCTTGCTGCTCTCGGCCTCGGCGAGCTTGGCGCGGAACGCCCGCTCGGCCGCCTCACCCTGGGCGGTGCGTCCGGTGAGGGCGGCGAGGTCGCGCAGGTAGCCGACGCTGTCCTCCCACCTGTCCGGCTGAACGGGCCAGAACACCGTCGCGCCCTTCAGCGCCGGCGCGAGCTTGCCGTGCGTGTCCTTCAGCCCGATCACGAGGTCCGGCTCGTGGGAGAGGATCGCCTCGGCCTCGGGCGCGAGGAAGCCGCCCGGCACGACCGGTATCGTCGCGGCCTTCTCCTTGCCCAGGAACCTCGGGTGGGCGAGCAGCGCGGAGTTGGTGGCGACGGGCGTCATGCCCAGTTCGGTGAGCATGTCGTCGCAGAGCGCGACGAGGCAGACCACGCGCCGCGGCGGGGCCTTCGTGGCGACGGTGACGCCCTTGACATCGGTGACGGAGCGGGCGGCCTCGATGGGCTCCACCTTCACCTCGGTCCGGGCCCCCGTACCGCCGCCCCCCTTGCCGCCGGTCCCGGCGGCGGTGGGTCCGCAGCCGGCGAGCAGCGCCCCCATGACGGCCGCGGCGGCACAGCGGCGAACGGCCCACAGCATTCTGCGTGACATACGACTCTCGGCTCTCCGTGACGATCCCGGGGCGGATCCGGATGCGAGGCGGAGGCACCCCGGGCCGTTCCCCCACCACACGAAGGCACATGATAATCATTCCTAATAACCTCTTCGTTCCCCCACCCCCGGGAGTCCCGCCATGCCGCTCGCCCCGCGCCTCTTGACAGCCGATCAAGTCGCCGGATCCATCAGGGTGCTGAACCTGCCGGACGGCCGGGTGACGGGTGTCGTGGAGGGCCGGCACCTGGCCGAGCACGCCGGCTTCCTCGCCCTTCCGGGCGGCTGCTGGGCGTTCGTCGACGACCTCGCCGGCGAGCTCGTCGTCCTCGACCCGTACGGCCCGGACGTGGGACGCCCGCTGGTCGCGGCGACGGCGCCGGTGGCCACTCCGGCCGAACACCTCGCGGCCGACACCTCCGGCCGCAGGCTCGCGGTCACCACGGGTCTGGGCCGCAACTGGGAGCCGTGGTCCGATCTGCTGACCACGGTCGACCTCGACCGCGGCAGGTCGGTCCGGGTGCGTACCCGGGCCGGCGAACCGGGCGTGACGGTGATGTGCGGCTCCGGCGGCCCGCTCGTCGTCCTGCGGCACCGTGAGCCCGGCACGCTGACCACGTACCGCTACGACGACCTCCAGGACGCCGCCCCCGCCGCTCCCCCCGCGGTACCCGCGTACGAGACGGAGCTGCCCGACCACGACGGCCATGGCGACGCCTACGACCGGCTCACGGGGCGGCTGTTCGCCGCCGGGTCCTCCGGAGTGCACCGGGCCCGGCGCGACGGCGACCGGCTGCTGATGGAGGAGCCGATCCCCTGGGCCGGGCCCGGACGCGGCTACTACCTGCGGCTCGATCCCGTGCGGCGGATCCTGTGGTCGTGCGTGCGCGGCGGCCCCACGGACCCGGGGCGCTGGCCGGAGTGGACCAACGACGCCTGGTTCCACACCCTCGACGAGGGCCGCACCGGCCGCCTGCCGCTCGGCCCGGGACTGGTCTTCAGACTCGCGGTCGCCGCGCACCACGTGGCCTACGCGCGCGTGCACCCCGACGGCGACGAACTGATCCTGCTGACGGCCGGACTCCCGGGCGGCGGGCCACGCGTCGGCGCCCGGCACCCCCTGCCGCCCATGGACGGCGCGCCGAGGCCCGGCGGGACACCGTGGGACGGGGTGCAGCGTCGGGCCGTGGCCTCCTCGCCGGGCGCCCCGTTCACCGCCGTCACCCGTGGCGGTCACGGCGAGATCCACCTCTTCGACGCCACCGGGCAGGTCGCCACGCTCACCGTGCCGACCCCCCTCGACGACGGCGGCCACCTGGCCCTGACGGCTCCGGGGGACGGCGCCTGGGAGGACCCGGTGGGCCGCTGACCGCGGACGTGGGGACGACCGGCGGCGCGGGCCGCCCCGGGCGCACCCCGTGGTCATCGCCGCGGCCCGCCGCCGGACTTCTCCCGCCGCGCCGGGACGGGCACGGCAAGGCGGTGCCGCGCGCGGTCACCGACGAGATCGTGCGGGCGGTCGGGACGCTGTGGGTCCAGGAGTGGGTGGACCGGTACGCGAGGTGACGGCCGAGGAGGCGGCGAGGCCCCGGCCGCCCGTGACGCACCGGCGGTCCGGGGCGGACGCGGGAGGGGGCGGCCGGTACGCGACCGGCCGCCCCCTCCGCTTGCCCGGCTACTCGTCCCCCGTCCGCTCCCGGGTCACGGCTTGGGCGTGGCGTGCGGGGCGCAGGTCACGTCGCGGGCGTCGACCCTGCCGGTGAGCAGGTAGGTGTCGACCCGGTCGTTGACGCAGGGGTTGACCAGGCCGGTGACGCCGTGGGAACCGGCGTTCCGTTCGGTGATCAGGCGGGAGCCCTTGAACCGCTGGTGCAGGGCGAGGGCGCCCGCGTACGGGGTGGCCGCGTCCCGCTCGGCCTGGACGATGAGGACCGGCGGCAGTCCCTTGCCGGTCTTCACGTCGAGCGGGTTCTGCTGCTTGGCCGGCCAGGTGGCGCAGGGCAGGTTCATCCAGGTGTTGGCCCAGGTCATGAACGGGTGGTCGCGGTGGAGCCGGGTGGTGTCCCGGTCCCAGGTGCGCCAGTTCGTGGGCCACTTGGCGTCCGTGCACTCGACGGCCGTGTAGACGGCGTTGCCGTTCTCCGCGGCGGCGTTGCCCGCGGTGTCGGTGGGGTCGGGGGCGGCGGCGTCGATCAGCGCCTGGGTGTCGCCGGCGACGTACCGGGAGAACACGGTGGCCACCGGCACCCACGCGGAGTCGTAGTACGGCGCGCTCTGGAAGAAGTCGATCAGCTCGGAGGGGCCGACGACCCCGCCGAGGGGCTCCTTGGCGGCGGTGGCGCGCAGGGTGAGCCAGTGCTGCTGGACCTGGGCGCGGGTGGTGCCGAGGTGGAAGGTGGCGTCATGGGCGGCGACCCAGTCCTGCCAGTCCTTCCAGCGGGTCTCGAAGGCGACGTTCTGGTCGAGGTTGGCCTGGTACCAGATCTTCTCCCGGGAGGGGTTGACGACGCTGTCGACGACCATGCGGCGCACGTGGCCGGGAAAGAGGGTGCCGTAGACGGCGCCGAGGTAGGTGCCGTAGGAGACGCCGAGGAAGTTGAGCCGGCGCTCGCCGAGGGCGGCGCGGATGACGTCGAGGTCGCGGGCGCTGTTCGGCGTCGTCAGGTACGGCAGCAGGTCGCCGCTGCGCTCCTGGCAGCCCTCGGCGTAGGCGCGGGCCCGCTGGCGCTGGGCACGCTTGTCGGCCTCCGAGGCGGGCACCGGGTCAGGCTTGGGCGCCTGGGCGAACTCCTGCGGGTCGGCGCAGGAGATGGGCGCCGACTTGCCGACGCCGCGCGGGTCGAAGCCCACGAAGTCGTACGCCTTGGCCACGTTGGCCCACACCGCGTTCTTGCCGGTGACGCGGGTGGGGAAGCGGAGGCCGGAGCCGCCCGGTCCCCCGGGGTTGTAGACCAGCGCGCCCTGGCGCTCGGCCTTGGTGCCGGTGGCCGCGACGCGGTCGACGGCCAGGTCGATCTGGCGGCCGTCGGGCCGGGCGTAGTCGACGGGGACCGTGACCCAGCCGCACTGGATCGGGCGGGGGAGGTTCCAGTCGGCGGGGCAGTCCCGCCAGTCGACGCCGGCCCGGGCGGCGCGGGCGGCGGCGATCTCGACGCCGCGTGCCTCGCGGTCCCGGCCCTGTCCCTGCGAGGTCGCGGCCGGGACCGCGCCGGCGGCGGGCGCGACGACGGTCCCGGCTATCAGGGTGGCGGCGACGAGCGCTCCGACGGCGCCGGCCCGGCCGGTCCCCCGGTGCAGCCTTGTCTTCCTCAAGTGACCCTCCCCGTACACGTTGCTGACATGACAAGCACGAGGACCGATCCTGGTGGCTGGGCGTTCCCCGGGAACAGGGGCGGCCTCACTTCTTTGCCAATCCGATAAACGGAGAGCCGTGTTCGGCGGGCGGGCCTCAGCCCAGGGACGCGAGCGCCTCGTCCAGCAGGCGGCGCAGTCGCAGCCCGTCGGGCGCCACGGCGCTCACCAGCACCGCCGGCCCGGGCAGCGGCAGCACGGCCACGCCCTCCGACGGTACCCGGGGACCGGGCCGGTCGGTGGCGAACTCCGGACGGGCGACGAGGAGTTGCCCGACGGCGCGGTGGCCGCCGAGTCCGGCCGGACCGTCCCAGCCGGCCGGGGCGCCCGGTCCGCAGGCCAGTTCCTGGTCCAGGAGGCGTCGTCCGCCGATCCGCAGGGTGAGACGGCTGGAGAGGTGCCCCGGTTCCTCGCCGGAGCGGCCCAGCACCTGCTCCTCGCGCAGCACCAGCCGGGCGGCGGGCGCCAGGTCGACGCGGGTGTCCACGGACAGGTCGCTGCCGTGAGCGGAGATCAACTGCTCGGGCAGCCAGTGCAGTTCGGCGTCGTCGTCGACGGTGAGCCGGACCTCGTAGCGGGCTCCGGCCCGGTCCTGCCCCGGCAGGGCGAGGGTGGCCGCGGCCGAGCCGACGCTCAGCCGTGCCCCGGCCGCCGCACGGGCGGTCACCGTGAAGTGGTCGCCGCCGAGCGGCCCGCTCATGGCGCCGACGAGCAGGACCCGGGCCCCGGCGCCGGTGCCGCGGGTCCGCCGCACCGCGAGGGGCCCCTCCCCCGCGAGCAGCGGCAGGGCCGTACGTCCGCTCCCGTCGCCGCGGGCGAGGATCTCGGCCCTCGCCCGTACGCCGCCCGGCGCGCTCACGCCGTCCACGCGGCCAGCCGGGCGCGGACCCAGTCGGCCACGTCCCGCACGCCCCGTTCGCCGCGCAGCGACTGGAAGACGACGGGCAGGTCGCCGCGCTGCGCCCGTGCGTCGGCGGCCATCCGCTCCAGGTCGGAGCCGACGTACCGGGCGAGGTCGGTCTTGTTGACGACGAGCAGGTCGGCGGTGGTGACGCCGGGGCCGCCCTTGCGGGGGATGTCGTCGCCGCCGGCCACGTCGATCACGAAGACCTGTGCGTCGACGAGGCCCTTGGAGAAGGTGGCGGTGAGGTTGTCGCCGCCGGACTCGACGAGGACGAGGTCGAGCGGCCCGACCGCGTCCTCCAGGTCCTCGACGGCCTCCAGGTTGGCGGAGATGTCGTCGCGGATCGCGGTGTGCGGGCAGGCGCCGGTCTCCACGGCGGTGATCCGCTCGGGCGGCAGCACGGCCTCGCGGAGCAGGAACCGGGCGTCCTCGCGGGTGTAGATGTCGTTGGTGACGACGGCCAGGGAGAGTTCCTGGCGCAGGGCGCGGCAGAGCGCGGCGACGGTGGCCGTCTTGCCGGTACCGACGGGTCCGCCCAGTCCGATGCGCAGCGCGCGGCGGGTGCCGTCGGGCCGGTGGGCGTCGGCGGAGACGGCGGCGGGGCCGTCGTGGTGGTGTCCGAGGTGCATGGTGCGACTCCGGTTCTCGTGGGGCGGCCCCGCGGGCCGGGGCGCGGCACGTCGTGTGCCGGCCCGCGGCGGGCAGGGGCGAGCCCGGGGTGTGGGGGCCCGGGAGTTCCCGGGCCTCGGGGTGGGTGCGGGCCGTCGACGGCCCGGTCTAGGACGCGAACAGCCGTACGGGCCAGGCCGCGTGGGCCTCGGCGCCGATCTCCAGCAGCGGCGCGGAGCGCGCGGGCAGGGCGTCGGTGCCCTCGCTCGCGGCGCGGTGGGCCGCGGCGACGGCTTCGTGGGCGACGCGGTCCACGTCGGGTGCGAGCCGGGCGAGGACGGCGGTGGCCTCGAAGGGGTCGAGGCCGAGCAGCCGGACCACGGCCGTCGCCGGTCCGCTCACCGCCTCGTAGGCGGCGCAGTACGCGGCGTCCTCGGGGCCGAGGCCGGCCGCGTGGGCGGCGACGCCGAGGGCGACGGGCTGGTGGGCGCCCTTGGGGAAGTCCCGTACCAGGGCGTCCAGCCGCTGGTGCGGCCAGGCGGCGCGGGCGGCCCGGACGAGCTGCCGCCCGAGCCTGCGGGCCACCGCGCGCAGGGCGGGCGAGGGCGTGCGGGCGTCGGCGGCCCGGTCCAGCGCGCCGGGGTCGAGGCCGAGCGCGGCCGCGGCGGCCAGCGAGGCCGCGACGGCCCCGCTCGTGTGCAGCCGCCCCCGGCAGAAGTCCTCCAGGCTCGCGGTGTCGGTGATGCGTCCCGCCTTGACGGCGGCCTCCGCCCCGCCGGAGTGGGCGTATCCGCCGGCGGGGAAGCGGCCGTCCGCGAGGACGAGGAGCGCGGCACGGTTCATGCCGGCGCTCAGAACAGGAAGTACCGCTGGGCCAGCGGCAGTTCGGCGGCGGGGGAGGGTTCGACGAGTTCTCCGTCGATGGTCACCGCGAAGGAGTCGGCGGCGACCTCGACCCGGGGCAGGGCGTCGTTCTCCCGCATGTCGGCCTTGGTGCGCCCGCGGGTGGAGCGGATCGGCACGAACTCCTTGCCCAGGCCGAGGCGTTCGGGCAGTCCGTCCGCCAGGGCCGTCTCGGTCACGAAGTTCACCGAGTTGCCGGCGGGTGCGCGCCCGAGGGTGGCGTACATGGGCCTCGGCAGGATCGGCTGCGGGGTGGGGATGGAGGCGTTCGGGTCGCCCACCTGGGCGTAGGCGATCTGCCCGCCCTTGATCACGACCTGTGGCTTCACGCCGAAGAACCGCGGGTCCCACAGGACCAGATCGGCGAGCTTGCCGGTCTCCACCGAGCCGACCTCGTGGTCGATGCCCTGCGCGACGGCGGGGTTGATCGTGTACTTGGCGACGTAGCGGCGGGCGCGGTGGTTGTCGGCCCGCAGGTCGCCGGGGAGGTGACCGCGGCGGCGCTTCATCACGTGCGCGGTCTGCCAGGTGCGCAGGATCACCTCGCCGATGCGGCCCATGGCCTGGGCGTCCGACGACATGATCGAGATGGCCCCGATGTCGTGGAGGATGTCCTCGGCCGCGATGGTGCTGGGCCGGATGCGGGACTCGGCGAAGGCCAGGTCCTCGGGGACGGCGGGGTTCAGGTGGTGGCAGACCATCAGCATGTCGAGGTGTTCCTCGACGGTGTTGACGGTGTGCGGCCGCGTCGGGTTGGTGGACGCGGGCAGCATGTTCGGCAGCGAGACCGCCGTGATCATGTCAGGCGCGTGGCCGCCGCCGGCGCCCTCCACGTGGAAGGCGTGCAGGGTGCGTCCGCCGACCGCGTCGAAGGTGTCGCCGACGAACCCGGCCTCGTTGAGGGTGTCGGCGTGGATGGCGAGCTGGGCGCCGGACTCGTCGCACACGTCCAGGCAGGCGGAGATCACGGCGGGGGTGGCGCCCCAGTCCTCGTGCACCTTGAACCCGAGGACGCCGGCGCGCAGTTGGTCGCGCATCGACTCCTTGGACATGGTGCTGCCCTTGCCCATGAGGCCGATGTTGACGGCGCTCGTCTCCAGGGCCGCGAACATCCGGGCCAGGTGCCAGGCCCCGGGCGTGACGGTGGTCGCCTTGCTGCCCTCGGCGGGGCCGGTGCCTCCGCCGATGAGGGTCGTGATGCCGGAGGCGAGGGCCGCGTCGATGACGGTCGGCGCGATGAAGTGCACGTGCGTGTCGATACCGCCGGCGGTGACGATCTTGCCGTTGCCGGCGATGATCTCCGTCTCGGGACCGATGACGAGGTCGGGGTGGACGCCGTCCATGGTCTCCGGGTTGCCGGCCTTGCCGATGCCGGTGATCCGGCCGTCGCGGATGCCGACGTCCGCCTTGACGACGCCCCAGTGGTCGAGGATCACGACGCCGGTGATCACGGTGTCGGGGGCGCCGTCGGCGCGGGTGGCGCGGGACTGGCCCATGGACTCGCGCAGGACCTTGCCGCCGCCGAAGACGGCCTCGTCACCGGAGCGGCCGGGGCCGCCGCTGCGGTCCTCCTCGATCTCGACGAGGAGGTCGGTGTCGGCGAGGCGGACGCGGTCGCCCGTGGTCGGTCCGAAGAGGTCGGCGTAGGCCGCGCGGGACAGTTCAGGCATCGAGGGCACCTCCGATGGCGCCGCGCAGGCCCGCCACGACGCGGGCGCCGGCCAGCGGCACGAGTGCGACGTCGACCGGGATGCCGGGCTCGAACCGGACGGCGGTGCCGGCGGCGATGTCGAGCCGCTTGCCGCGGGCGAGGGCGCGGTCGAGGTCGAGCGCGGGGTTGACCTCGGCGAAGTGGTAGTGGGAGCCGACCTGGACGGGCCGGTCGGCGGTGTTGAGCACGGTCAGGCGGGTGATCTCGCACCCCTCGTTGACGGCGACCGGCTCGTCGGCGAAGAGGATCTCTCCGGGAATCATCGCTGTCCTCCCCCTCACACGATCGGCTCGTGCACGGTGACCAGCTTGGTCCCGTCGGGGAAGGTGGCCTCCACCTGCACGTCGTGGAGCATCTCCGGTATGCCCTCCATGACCTCGTGGCGGGCGATCACCTGCCGCCCGGACTCCATGAGTTCACCGACGGTGCGGCCGTCCCGGGCGCCTTCGAGGATGTGCGCGGTGATCAGGGCGACCACCTCGGGATGGTTGAGGCGCACGCCTCGGGCACGGCGCTTGGCGGCCACGTCCGCGGCCACGTGGATCAGAAGTCTCTCCTGCTCGTGCGGGGTCAGTTGCACGTACCACCTCACAGAAATTCACGCCGGACCGACCGGCCCGGTGCCGCGGTCATCGCGACGGCTCTAGATGTAACACACAAAAATGATCCCCTATGCCACGCCCGTGTTCAAAAAGCGCGGTTGGATTCACAGGGGTCGATCGGAGTAGAATGCTTTCGCCACGTCATTTTCGTGATGAGCTTCGACGAACCCTGATATCGGTCCCTTTCGGCATGTACTCACGACCTTCACATGCCTCCGCGGTTCTTTCACCGCCCCGCCACGAGCGGTCCACCCCTCTCGCCGGGACCACCCTCGGCACCACGAACGAGCCGGCTCCCGCCCGGCACCCGCGGCACCCGCCGTCCGACGCGCCCGACGCCGCCACGTCAGGCGTGCGAGCGGGCACGCTGGGACGGCACCCGGCCTGCGTGCGGGGCGGCTTGTGGGGACCGCTCGTGGGACCGGCGCCCCGCCGATCGGTCGAGCAGTGGAGAAGGCGCGGCGCCGTGGCCCCCGCCCGGTGCCCGACGTCGTCGCATTCGATGCCGCGGCGGCAGCCTGGTACGAGCGGCCGGGCCGGGAGCTGTTGGCCGCGGCCGAGCGGCGGTGGAGCCCGCACCGGACGGTGACCATCCGCTGTCACGCGGCGCCTTCGTGACGTCCAGGGTCTTTCGGTCGGTGCGAGACCGGTCCGCCATGCCCACGCGGCGATCCCCACACGGTTGCGAACCCCCAGCTCGCGCTGGAGGTGGGCCGCATGGGATTTGACGGTGGCGAGGGAGACGACGAGTTCTTCGCCGATCCCGGTGTTCGTCAGCCCCGCGGCGATCAGCGCCGCCACCTCCTTTTCGCGTCGGGTCAACGGTTCCGAGGGCGGGCACGGGGTTGGTCCGGTGTCCGGCGGAGCCAGTCGGTGCAGCACGCGTGCGGTGATCTGCGGGCTGGGGCCGGGCCGCACGGTCATACGGCGGTCGTCTCCTCGGACGCCGGACTCCTCCGGTCGCGCGGGCCGCGATCCGCCGCCGTGGTCCGGGGCAGGGGGAGGGGCACGCGAACCTGCCAGCCCCACCCCCCGCGTGGCCCGTCGGTGAGGACCCTGCCGACCGGGTGGTCGTGGCCGCGCCGGCTGGAGGGCGGAAGGGTGCCGAAGTTCCCGGAGGAGCTGAAGGAACCGTAGTACTGGTTGTCGTCGGCGCCGACGCGCCGGGCGGCGTACTTGCTGGATCACTCCCGTACCGGACCCGCGGAGCAGGGGGAACGCGTTTCCTGCGTCCACACGTCCCCGCCCGTGGGGTGGTTGAACAGCGGCGCGGGCAGTCCGGCCTCATCGAGCCCGCGTCGCAGGTCCCGCCGGAACGCCGCCTCGCCCGGCTTCACGGGCTCCGGCTGCGCGGCGGGGCCGTAGGTGGTCGCCGTGGGATCCGCCGCCGGTACGGCGGATCGCCGAGCGGCCGACTGCCGGAGCGCGGGAGGCGTCCGCGCCGTCACCGAGGCCGCCGCAGCCGGCATCGGGCAGCACGACCGGCACCGTCCACCGCCAGGCGGTCGGGCTTTGGAGCAGGAGGAGCACGCGCCGCCGCTTCTCCTGGTGAGCGAGGCCGCCCTGCGGCACCGGCCACGGCGGGGGTCCGCGCCGGGGCGGGGATCAGGCCGGGTTCGGTCCCCGGTGCTCCGCCGCGATACCGAAGCGCTGCCGCTCGCGCGGTGCCGAGGCCGGGAGATCGCGCACGGTGGAGACGGAACTCACGATCTCCGGCGCCTCCCCCTCCTCCCGCGGCGTCTCCCGCGCCTGCGCCTGCCGCTCCTCCAGCCGTTCGAGATCGGCCGCGGACACCAGGGCGACCAGGGGCTTGCCGTGCCGCGTCACGACGACGCGCTCGCCGCCGTACACCACGCGGTTGATCAGGTCGGCCAGCTCGGCCCTGGCTCGCGTCACCGGAATCTCGTAGGCCATGGCTCCAGCTTACGGTTCGCCCACCCTCCCTTCCGCTGCGGGCGAACGGCGAACCCCACTCCCCCAGAACGTACGTCCTGTACATTTTTTACGGTCTCTCAGCGTCGCAGCCGGCGTGAACGGGCACCGCCGCCCGGTTCCGCCACGAGGAAGGGTTCCCCCATGTCCCGAGCGTCCGCCCGTACCGTCCTGCCGGAGTTCCGCGACCGCACGAGCCTCGGGGAACGGGTGACGGACCCCTACGCGAAGCTGCTGGACGAACGGGTGATCATGCTCGGGGCGCCGATCGACGAGATCTCGGCGCAGGACGTGATCACCCAGCTCCTCCTGCTGGAGCACCGGGCCCCCGACCGGGACATCGCGCTGTATCTCAACTCCCCCGGCGGTTCCTTCACCGCCATGGCCGCGATCTACGACACGCTCCGCTTCGTGACCTGCGACATCGAGGCGATCTGTCTGGGCCAGGCCGGGCCGGCCGCCGCCCCGCTGCTCGCGGCCGGCACCCCCGGCAAACGGGCCGTCCTGCCGGGGGCACGGGTGCTGCTCCGCCAGCCCGCGGCCGAGGAGCCGATCGAGGGCACGGCGAGCGACCTGGCCGTGCGCGCCGAGGAGTTGGGCAGGCTCCGCGCCCTCGTGGAGGAGATCCTCGTCCGGCACACCGGACGCGCCGCGGACCGGGTGAGCGCGGACCTCGACCACGTCACCGTCCTCGACGCCCGGCAGGCCGTGGCCTACGGGCTGGCGGACCGGATCGTCCCCGCCCGCACCACGGTGCGCCGCGCTCCCGGGGGAAGGTGAGCCGCGGATGCCGTCCCCGGAACCGCCGCCGCTGCCCGCGCTGACGCGCGCCGAGGCCGAGGTGATCGACCGCTACCTGGACGTCGTCGACCTGCTGGGCCGCGTCAACCCGACGCGGGACGGCGACACGTACCGCGGGCTGCGCGCCGCCCAGGCACTGGTCGGCAAGGCGGCCGGCCTGCGGGACGCACTGGCGTTGATGCACCGGCGCGGTGAGACGGAATTCCACACCGCCACCCTGGTCCGGGCGCTGCGGGTACTCGACGGCGACCGGCGCACGGCCCGCGTCACCCTCCCGCCCGACGACGTCTGACCCACCCCCGCGCCCCGGTCACGGGCAGCGCGGGCCACCCGGGACGGTGGCCGCGAGGAACGGCGAGGAACGGCGAGGGCCGCGCGGGGGAGGTGGTCGGGGGCGCGGCCGGCCGGCACCGGGCGGGGCTCGGGCCTACTCCGGCCCGGTGGTGGAACGGACCGAACGGTCTCCCCCCTTTCGGTGGAGAATCACCTCCCTCCTTCGTCCCCCCGCGGTTGCGCGACGGCCCGCCCCATGGAGCCGGAATGCCGCGTTCCGCTCCTGGTCCGGGCCTCCCGGAGGGGCCCGGCGGCACCCGGGGCACCGGCCCGTCCACCCGAACAGGCCAGTGGTGAGTAACAACACAGCCACACCTGTGCGAGGAGTTTTCGGTCCTCCGATGGGACAAGATCCGTCTCGGACGACAAGCCCCCGCCACCACGGCGGGGCGGTCCGGGTGGACGCCGAGTCCTGCCGCCGCCCGGACGACCGGTCGACAGAAGTGGATCGGCAGGAGTGGAGGACCCGAGCACGACGGGTCGCCGGCACGGTCGCGCCACGGCCGGGCCGAGCAGCCCTTGGGGTGAAGCCGCACACGTGCGGCCGGGCAACTTCGCCAGCCCGAATCCGACAGGTCATCCTTCACAGGCGGCTGACGAAGGGTTGCGCATGTCTGCGCTCAATCGTGTCCCGTCGCTCATGGCCCGTGCCGGTACGGCCTCGGCCCTCACCCTCGCCGCCGTCGGCGGCTCCGTCGTGATCCCCGGCGCCGCCTCCGAGGCCGCCGCGGCACCCCACGCCGCCAAGGCGGTACAGATCGCCGCCTCCAAGAAGGGCTCCCCCTACCAGTGGGGCGCCACGGGTCCTGGCAGGTTCGACTGCTCCGGGCTGACGCTGTACTCCTTCAACAAGGCCGGCAAGAAGCTGCCGCGTACCGCCGCCCAGCAGTACAACAAGACCCGGCACATCTCCTCCGGCAGTCGCAAGGCCGGTGACCTGGTCTTCTTCCACTCCGGCCGGAGCGTCTACCACGTCGGCATCTACGCCGGCGGCGGCAAGATCTGGCACGCCCCGAAGACCGGGGACGTGGTGCGCCTGCAGAAGATCTGGACCAAGAGCGTCTGGTACGGCCGGGTCAAGTGATCCGGCACGCGGTGGGGGCGGCCCCCTGACCGGCCGTCACCACCGTGGCCGGACCGGAACGCACGCGCGCCACGGGCGGCCCCGGGCCCGGGGCGCGGCGACGGCGCCTCCGTACCTCGGCACGCGGACCGGTCGCCGCGCGCCGCCACCGGTGTCCCGTCGCCGGCCGGCCGGTGCCGCGGCCGTACCGGGCCTCAGCCCCGCGGCTCAGCGGTCCGCGCCGTCTCCCGTCCGGCACCCTGACCGACGGGCAGGGTGTCCGCGGCCGGCCCCGCCGGACCGAGCGGGACCGGCCAGGGCAGTTCGACGAAGACGGTCTTGCCGCCCTCGCGCGTGCGCCGGATCCTGAGCCGTCCGCCGCACTCCGCGGTGAGCGAACGGATGATCACCAGGCCCCGGCCGTTGTCCTGCTGGACGGCGGCCGGCAGCCGTTTGGGCAGCCGTGGGTGGCTGTCGGTGACGCCGACCCGCAGCCACCCCTCGTGGTCGAGCCCGAGGTCCACGGTGAAGGTCGGCGACTGCCCGAGCGTGTGCTGGACCGCGTTGGTCGCCAGCTCGGAGACGACGAGCCGGACGGTCTCGGCCAGCTCCGCCCCGGCGGGCAGGCCCCACTCGGCGAGCGTGCCCATCACGTGGGTGCGCGCGGCGGCCACCGAGACCGCATCGCTCGGCAGAGTGACGGATGCTTCCAGATGGTCTGCCATGGCGACGCCGTCCTTTTCCCACGGGACCGCGGTCCGACACGGAGCGGACGGTTGGAGTACGGTCCCGGACTGGTGCTTCGCCGCCAGAGTGCCATCAACGCACCCCCGAGGGCGCCGATCCACCAAGTTATGCATATATCTGTCGCTCGAAGCGGTGAACTCTGCGACGGCAGAGCGTATTTGGGCGGCCCCTGAGAAGTAAGGGAGTGGCCCATGCAGCACGGCCCCGTGGTGCGACGCCGTAAACTGGGCGCGGAACTGCGCGCCCTGCGGACATCGGCGGGGATCACCAGCGGTGAGGCGGCCGGCCTGGTGGGCTGGCACCAGTCGAAGGTCAGCCGCATCGAGACCGGCACCAGCGGGGCCAAGCCCGCCGACGTCAGGCTGCTGCTGGACGCGTACGGCGTGGACGACCCGCGGTTGCGGGACCTGCTGGCCACGCTGGCCGGCTCCGAGGACCCCGGGGGCCGGCACCACTGGTGGCACGCCTACCGGGGCGTGCTGCCGCCGGCCTACCGGGACTTCATCAGCCTGGAGTCGCAGGCCGGCGCGATGCGCACCCTGGAGACCACGGTCGTGCCGGGGCTGCTGCAGACGCCGGAGTACGCCCGCGCCGTGACGCGCGCGGCGGTGGACGGGGAGCCGGAGGACCGGCTCGACACGCTGGTGGAGGTCCGCCTCACCCGGCAGGACGTACTGCGCGCGGAGCAGCCGCTCACGCTGCACGCGGTCCTGGACGAGGCGGTGCTACGCCGGGAGGTGGGCGGCCCGGGGGTGATGGCCCGCCAGTTGACGAGGCTCGTGGAGGCGGCACGTCTGCCGCACGTCAGGCTCCAGGTGCTGCCGTTTTCCGCCGGGGCGCACATCGGCGTCACCGGCCCTTTCGTCATCTTTTCCTTTTCGAACACTTCCGATCTCGACGTGGTCGTTCTTGACCACTTGACGAGTAGCGTCTATCTGGACCGGAAAGAAGACTTAGAGGCGTACTCAGGGGCTTTCGACGCCCTGGTCACCCATGCCCTTTCGCCCGAGGACTCGTTGGACTACATCGCCGCGACAGCGGCAGGCGCGTAAGGAGGCACCATGTCCGCACTTCCTCGGAACACCCCCACCGGCACCGCGAGCACCCCGTGCACCGCACTGCACGACGTCGCGTGGCTGCGCAGCAGTTACAGCACCGGAGCGAACAACTGCGTGGAGACGGCCCGGCCGTCGACCGGCCCCTGGGCCGGACGGCTCGCCGTGCGCGACTCCAAGGCCCCGGCCGGACCCGCCCTGCTCTTCTCCCCGGAGAGCTGGACGTCGTTCACCGCCGGCGCCGCCCGCACCCTGCCGGGGACCGGTTCCTAGGGACCCCGCCGGGCGGGACACGGCCGTGCACGCCGACTCATGGCCGCGTTTCGCCGATCACCCGCACCGCACGCTCGACCTGCCCCCCGGAGAGGTCCGCACGGGCGGTGAGCCTGAGCCGTGAGACCCCGTCGGGCACGGAAGGAGGGCGGAAGCACCCCACGGCCAGGCCCGCCGCACGGCAGTCCGCCGCCCAGCGCACCGCGCGCTCCGGGGAGGGCGCGCGCACGGAGACGACCGCGGCGTCCGGACGCACCGCTTCCAGACCCGCGGCCGTCAGCCCGGCGTACAGGGCGCCCGCGACGGCGCGGGCCCGCGACGCGCGCTCCGGTTCGCCCCGCAGCAGCCGCAACGCGGCCAGCGCCGCCCCCACCGCGGCCGGGGCCAGACCGGTGTCGAAGATGAACGTCCGCGCCGTGTCGACCAGATGGTCGACGACCCGCGCCGGGCCGAGCACCGCGCCGCCCTGGCTGCCGAGCGACTTGGACAGCGTCAGCGTCGCCACCACGTCCTCGGCCCCCGCGAGTCGCGCCGCGTGCGGAGCGCCCCGGCCGCCCTCGCCGAGGACGCCGAAGCCGTGGGCGTCGTCGACGATCAGACCGGCGCCGTGCTCCCGGCACACCCCGGCGAGCGCGGCCAGCGGGGCCGCGTCCCCGTCCACCGAGAAGACCGTGTCCGAGACCACGACCGCCGGGCCCTCGTGGCGGCGCAGCGCCTCGCCGACGGCCTCCGGGTCGGCGTGGGCGACGACCCGGGTCGTGCCGCGGGCCAGCCGGCAGCCGTCGATCAGCGAGGCGTGGTTGCCCGCGTCGGAGACGATCAGGGAGCCGTGCGGGGCCAGCGCGGTCACCGCGGCGAGGTTGGCCGCGTACCCGGAGGAGAAGACAAGCGCGGCCTCGAACCCGCAGAACGCGGCGAGTTCGCGTTCCAGTTCGGTGTGCAGCTCGGTGGTGCCGGTGACCAGGCGGGAGCCGGTGGCACCGCCGCCCCAGACCCGTGCGGCGCGGGCCGCGCCCTCCACCACCTCGGGGTGGTGCGACAGGCCGAGGTAGTCGTTGCCCGCCAGGTCCAGCAGCGGGGAGCCGGGTGCCCGGGGGCGCAGCGTGCGCACCAGTCCGGCCCGGTGCCGCGCCCGGCGCCGCTCGTCGATCCAGCCGAACGCCATGGGTGGTCCTCCGGGCTCGCGTCACCGCGGTCAGCAGGCGGTTTTTGTAGGCAGTGAACAGAGACTAGCGGTCCGGACGGGGGTACGAGGTGTGGCGATACCCACACGGTGATCGGTCAGGGTTGTGTGAAGTCTCCTTGGCCCGAGGCCGTCCCGTACGACAGGATCGGCTCTCATGGACCTGCTGAACACGCTGGTGGACAAGGGGCTTCGGCGCGAGACGCCGACCCGCGGGGAAGCGCTGGCCGTCCTCGCCACGTCCGACGACGAACTGCTCGACGTGGTGGCCGCGGCCGGCAAGGTGCGCCGTCACTGGTTCGGCCGCCGGGTGAAACTCAACTACCTCGTCAACCTCAAGTCGGGCCTGTGCCCCGAGGACTGCTCGTACTGCTCGCAGCGGCTGGGTTCCGAGGCCGGCATCCTCAAGTACACCTGGCTCAAGCCCGGTCAGGCGGCCGAGGCCGCCACCGCGGGCGTCTCCGGCGGCGCCAAACGGGTCTGTCTGGTGGCCAGCGGGCGCGGTCCGACCGACCGGGACGTGGACCGGGTCTCCGAGACGATCAGGGCCATCAAGGACCACCACGAGGACGTGGAGGTGTGCGCCTGTCTCGGGCTGCTCTCCGACGGGCAGGCCGAACGGCTGCGGGAGGCCGGCGCCGACGCCTACAACCACAACCTCAACACCTCCGAGGCGGCCTACGCGGGCATCACCACCACCCACACGTACGCCGACCGGGTGGACACGGTGCGCAGGGCGCACGCGGCGGGGCTCTCCGCCTGCTCGGGTCTGATCGCGGGCATGGGCGAGAGCGACGAGGACCTGGTCGACGTGGTCTTCTCGCTGCGCGGGCTGGACCCCGACTCGGTGCCGGTCAACTTCCTCATCCCGTTCGAGGGCACGCCGCTCGCCAAGGAGTGGAACCTCACCCCGCAGCGGTGCCTGCGCATCCTGGCGATGACCCGGTTCGTCTGCCCCGACGTGGAGGTGCGCATCGCGGGCGGGCGCGAGGTGCACCTGCGCAGCCTCCAGCCGCTCGCCCTGCACCTGGCCAACTCCCTCTTCCTCGGCGACTACCTGACCAGTGAGGGACAGGCCGGCAAGGCCGACCTGGAGATGATCGCGGACGCCGGTTTCGAGGTGGAGGGCGCGGGCGAGACGACGCTGCCGGCCCACCGCGCGGACGGCTGCGGCGGACCTGCCGATGCGGACGGACCGTGCGGTTCCGGCGAGGCGGGGGCGCGGTCCGGCCACGGCTCCGGTACGGCCGGGGCGGGCTCCGGCTCCCCGGCCGGCGCGGCGGACACGGGGGGCGGCGCGGCCTCCGGCGCGGGCGGCACGGGGACCGGTGCCGCATCCGGCGCGGGGTGCGGACCCTGCGGTTCCGGTGCGGCGGGGGCGGAGTCCCGTCCCGCCGAGGCCGCTCCCGGCCCCGCGCGGGCGGCGGGCGAGGCCCGGACCGACCTGGTCGCGGTGCGCCGGCGGGGCGCCGGAACGGACCTCGCGCCCAATGCCTGACCTCACCGTGGCCGGGCTGCTCGACCTCGACCGGCGGCACGTCTGGCACCCGTACGGCCCCATGCCGGGCCGGCAGGACCCGCTCGTCGTGGAGTCGGCGAGCGGGGTGCGGCTGCGGCCCGCCGACGGTTCGCCGGAACTCGTCGACGGGATGGCGTCCTGGTGGTCGGCGATCCACGGCTACAACCACCCGGTGCTCAACGAGGCCGCCCGCGAGCAGTTGGAGCGGATGAGCCACGTGATGTTCGGCGGGCTCACCCACGAACCCGCCGTACGGCTGGCGAAGCTCCTGGTGGACGTGTCGCCCGAGGGACTGGAGCACGTCTTCCTCGCCGACTCCGGGTCGGTCTCCGTCGAGGTCGCCGTCAAGATGTGCCTCCAGTACTGGCGTTCGCTGGGCCGGCCGGCCAAGCGCCGGCTGCTGACCTGGCGCGGCGGCTACCACGGCGACACCTGGCACCCCATGTCGGTGTGCGACCCCGAGGGCGGCATGCACGAGCTGTGGGGCGGCGTGCTGCCCCGCCAGGTCTTCGCGGACGCGCCGCCAGAGGAGTA
Source organism: Streptomyces sp. SCSIO 75703 (assembly GCF_036607905.1). Taxonomy (NCBI): domain Bacteria; kingdom Bacillati; phylum Actinomycetota; class Actinomycetes; order Kitasatosporales; family Streptomycetaceae; genus Streptomyces; species Streptomyces sediminicola. The sequence goes on along the minus strand of NZ_CP144555.1, from coordinate 5,904,797 downwards.
CGAGGAGGCGTACGCGGACCACCTGCGGTCGGCGGTCGAGCGGCACGCCGGCGAACTGGCCGCGGTGATCGTCGAGCCGGTGGTGCAGGGCGCGGGCGGGATGCGGTTCCACTCCCCCGCGTACCTGCGGGTGCTGCGCGAGGCGTGCGACGCGCACGGCGTGCTGCTGGTGTTCGACGAGATCGCCACCGGTTTCGGGCGCACCGGCGCCCTGTTCGCGGCCGGGCACGCACGGGTGACGCCGGATGTGATGTGCGTCGGCAAGGCGCTGACCGGCGGCTACCTCACGATGGCGGCGACGCTGTGCACCGCCGAGGTGGCCGAGGGCATCGCGCGCGGCGAGGTGCCGGTGCTGGCCCACGGGCCGACGTTCATGGGCAATCCGCTGGCGGCGGCCGTCGCCCGCGCCTCGGTCGAGTTGCTGCTGGGCCAGGACTGGCGGGCCGAGGTCGCCCGCATCGAGACGGGGCTGCGCGAGGGGCTGGCCCCCGCGGCGGAGCTGCCGGGCGTGCGCGACGTCCGGGTGCTCGGCGCGATCGGGGTCGTCCAGCTCGACCACGAGGTGGACATGCGGGCGGCGACCGCGGCGGCCGTGCGCGAGGGCGTGTGGCTGCGCCCGTTCCGCGACCTGGTGTACACGATGCCGCCGTACGTCACGGGCGACGAGGACGTGGCGCGGATCGCGCGGGCGGTCCGCGCGGCGGCGCGGGAGGGCTGACATGGCGTTCCTGGTGGTGACGGGCACGGGCACGGAGGTCGGCAAGACGGTCGTCACGGCCGCGCTGGCCGCGGCGGCGGTGGCGGCCGGCCGGTCGGTGGCGGTGCTGAAGGCGGCGCAGACCGGCGTGGGGCCCGGCGAGGCCGGTGACGCGGCGGAGGCGGCGCGGCTGGCGGGGCCGGTCACGGCGGCCGAGGTCGCCCGGTATCCGGAACCGTTGGCACCCGGGACGGCCGCGCGGCGGGCAGGGCGGGCGCCGGTGCGTCCGTACGACGTGGCCGAGGCCGCGGCCAAGCTGGCCACCGAGCACGATCTGGTGCTGGTGGAGGGGGCGGGCGGGCTGCTCGTGCGGTTCGACGCGGACGGCGGGACCCTGGCGGACGCCGCCGGGCTGCTGACGGCGCCGGTCCTGGTCGTGGTGCGGGCCGGTCTCGGCACGCTCAACGACACGGAGCTGACGGCGCGTGAACTGCGCCGCCGGGGGCTGGAGCAGGCCGGTCTGGTGATCGGGAGCTGGCCCGCCGGCCCGGACCTCGCCGCGCGCTGCAACCTCACCGACCTGCCCGAGGTGGCCGGAGCCCCGCTGCTCGGCGCGCTCCCCGAGGGCGCGGGCCTCCGGACACCGGCGGCGTTCCGCCGGGCGGCGCCGGGGTGGCTGGCGCCCCGGCTCCACGGCACGTGGGACGCGGGGGTTTTCCGGGCGCGGGAAGGACGCTGACCGACCGGGGGGCGCTTCGGGGCACGGACGGCGCGCGGTGCGCGCCGAACACCTCTCTTCAGCGGCGTGCGGGCGCGCTCGCCGGGGGACACTCCGGGGAAAGGACCCGTTCGGAGAGGGAGGTCCGATGGCGTGGCGTACCGGACGGTCCCGCGCGCCCGGGGACGCCGTCCACCACCCCGTGTTCGCCCGGCGCTACGCGCGCGTCAGTGTGCGGGCCGAGACGCGGTGGGGCCTCGGCCGGGTGCGGGAGCGGATGCTCGCCGGGCTGTCGGGGCGGGTGCTCGAGGTCGGCGCGGGCAACGGCCTGAACTTCGCGCACTACCCCCGCACCGTCTCGGAGGTCGTGGCCATCGAGCCCGAACGGCTGCTGCGGCGGCTGGCCGTCGGGGCCGCCCTGCGCGCCGGGGTGCCGGTCGACGTGGTGCCGGGCGCGGCGGAGGCGCTGCCGGTGAAGAGCGAGGCGTTCGACGCCGTGGTGGTGTCGCTGGTGCTGTGCAGCGTCCGCGACGTGGAGCGGGCGCTCGCGGAGGCGCGGCGGGTGCTGCGGCCCGGGGGCGAGGTGCGGTTCTTCGAGCACGGGCGGGGCGGCGGGCCCGCGATGCGGTTCACCCAGCGCGCCCTGGACCTGACCCTGTGGCCCGTGCTGGCCGGCGGCTGCCATGTCGCCCGCGATCCGGTCGCCTCGCTGCGGGCGGCCGGGTTCACGCTGGGCCCCTACCGGCGGATGCTCCTCCCGGAGCGGGGACCGGCGCTGCCCACGTCGCACTGCGTGCTGGGCACCGCGTGGCGGGAGGCGGACGGGACGTAGGCGCACGGGCGGGCTGCGCGGCCCCCGGCCCGGCGGGTACCACGTGCCGGGCCCGCGTACGGGGGGTCCGCGTACGGGGGGCCGCGTACGGGGGTCCGCATGCGTGGGGGCCCGCGTGCCGCAGACCCGCCGGTGCCCGGCACCGCACGGCACGAGCGTGGTGGGACCACCGCCTGGAGCGCAGGGTTCCGCACCGTGCGGCCGTCCGTCCACCACGCGGGCCGGTTCCGTCATCGGGGCGCCGTCGGCTGCGCGGTGGCAGGTGGTGGCCGTACGGGTGTCCGGCCCGGCCTGGTCCGGCAGCGGGCGGGGCGGTCGCCGGGGCCGTCGCCACCGCCACGGTCCTCGCGGGGACCCCGCCGCCGGCCCCCAGCGGCACTCCGTCGCCGGTGATCTCGGCGACGGGTGTGTCCGGTCGCAGGACGCCGTGGGGCGGGCCGGCGGGGGGGCCGGGCGAGTACGGCGCCGATGCCCTCCGCCGGCAGGCACGGGGTCCGGGCACCCTGCTCGGTCGCCGACGGCGGTGAGCGGCCGGTCGTCCGCCCGGGGCGCGGAAATCGCTCGCCAGACGGAGCGGCGTTCTGCTTGGCTCCCCTCCATGAGCGATCTCCACATCCGCTGCGCCGTCCTCTCGGACGTCGACACCGTGCTCCGGTTCTGGCGCGAGGCCGCGGAGGGAACGAGCATCAGCGACGACCACGACGGCGTGGCCGGCCTCATCACGCGCGACCCCGAGGCCCTGCTCCTCGCGGAGCGCGACGGCGTCCTCACCGGAACCGTCATCGCCGGTTTCGACGGATGGCGGTGCTCCGCCTACCGGCTCGCCGTCCACCCCGACCACCGCCGCCAGGGGATCGCCACCGCGCTGCTGCGCGCCGCCGGGCGACGCTTCGCGGCCCTCGGCGGGCGGCGCGTCGACGCGATGGTCCTGGAGGCCAACGAGCAGGCCCACCGGACGTGGGCCGCGGCCGGGTACCACCGGGAGGATCACTGGCGACGCTGGGTCAGACCCCTGTAGGCGCCGGCCGGTGCCCGGCCGGGCCGGGTGGGGAGCCGGGGTGCCACGGCCCGCGCGCCACCCGCACGGATGACGGGCGTACCGCCCCGGACCGGCGCCGCCACGGGACCTGGCCCGCTCTCCGCGCCGCCGCCGAGGAGCGTCTCGTACGTCCCGGCGGGCGGCGGGGGGAGGGCCCGGTGGTGCCGGCGGCGGTGACCCGATGGCGCGGCGGCGCGGCATGCGCGGCGGGCCGCCGGGTACGCGCCGGAAGGGCAGCGGCGCCGCGGGGCGAGGCCGCTCACCGGCCGACGGGCCGGGCGGCCGGGGCACGACGCCGCGCGAACCTCCGCGTCCTGGCCGATCATGGGACGGAGGTGACCGATGACCGAAGTGCTCCTGCTGCTGGTGGCGATCCTGCTCTCGCTGGCCTGTGGTGCCTTCGTGGCGGCGGAGTTCTCGCTGACCACGGTCGGGCGCGGGGAGCTGGAACGGGCCGCCGAGCGCGGTGAGCGGGGGGCGGCCGGTGCCCTGAAGGCGGTACGGCAGCTCACGTTCCAGTTGTCCGGGGCGCAGCTCGGCATCACGGTCACCAACCTGGTCGTCGGCATGCTCGCCGAGCCCTCGGTCGCGGCGCTGCTGCGGGGCCCGCTGAGGGCGCTGGGCGCGACCGGCTCGACGGCGACCTCGCTGGCACTGGTGCTGGGCACGGCGTTGTCGACGGTCTTCCTGATGATCGTCGGCGAGCTGGTGCCGAAGAACTGGGCGATCTCCTCGCCGCTGGCGGTGGCGAAACGGGTGGGGCCTCCGCAGCGCCTGTTCAGCGCCGCGTTCCGGCCGTTCATCACCCACCTGAACAACACGGCCAACCGCGTGGTGCGCCGGCTCGGGGTGGAGCCGGCCGAGGAACTGGCGTCGGCGCGGGGGCCGCAGGAGCTGGCGGCCCTCGCCCGGCACTCCGCGAAGGAGGGCTCGCTGGAGGCGGACACGGCCGAGCTGTTCGTGCGGACCCTGAACCTGGCCGATCTGACGGCGGAGAACGTGATGACGCCGCGCGTCCAGGTGGTGGCCCTGGAGGAGGGGGCGACCTGCGAGGACGTGGCGGACGCGTCGCGGGCCACGGGACTGTCCCGGTTCCCCGTCCACCGGGGCGGGCTGGACACGGTGGTGGGCACCGCGCACGTCAAGGACGTCCTCGCGGTGCCCGCCGACCGCCGGTCCCGGACGCCGGTCGCGGAACTGATGCGCGAGCCACTCCTCGTGCCGGGGACGCTGACCGTGGACCGGCTCCTGGAACGGCTCTCCGGGCGCCGGACGATGGCCGTCGTCGTCGACGAGTACGGCGGCACGGCGGGCGTGGCGACGCTGGAGGACATCGTCGAGGAGGTCGTCGGCGAGGTCCGCGACGAGCACGATCCGCACGAGACGCCCGAACTGGACCCGGCCGGCACCGACGAGCAGGGCCGTGCCCTGTACTGGGCGGACGGCGCGGCCCGGGTGGACCGGCTCGCGCGCCTCGGGCTGCGGGTGCCCGACGGCCCCTACGAGACGGTCGCGGGGCTGGTCGCGGCCGTGCTGGGGCGCATCCCGGAGGTCGGGGACAGCCTGGAGGTCGCCGGGTGGCGCCTGGACGTCGTGGACGCCCCGGGGCACCGGGCGGCCCGTGTGCTGCTGCACGCCCCGCCGGCGCCGGAGGAGGGCGACGAGGAGGGCAGCGGACGATGACCGCCGTGCAACTGCTGGTCGGCCTGCTGACGCTGGTCGTCAACGGCTTCTTCGTGGGCGCCGAGTTCGCGCTGATCTCGGTACGCCGCAGCCAGGTGGAGCCGTACGCCGAGGAGGGCGACCGGCGGGCGCGGAGCGTGCTGTGGGGACTGGAGCACGTGTCGGCGCTGCTGGCGGCGGCCCAGCTCGGGATCACCCTGTGCACGCTGGTCCTCGGCATCGTGGCCGAGCCGGCCATCGCGCACCTGCTGGAACCGGTGTTCCACGCGCTGGGCGTACCCTCCGGCGCCGGACACGCGGTCTCCTTCGTGATCGCGCTGACCCTGGCGACGTACCTGCACATGCTGCTGGGCGAGATGGTGCCGAAGAACATCGCGCTGGCCGAGCCGGTGCGCAGCGCGCTGCTGCTCGGTCCGCCGCTGGTGGCGCTCTCCCGGGCGCTGCGCCCGGTGATCTTCACGGTGAACGCCTTCGCCAACGCCCTGCTGGCCCTGTTGCGGGTGGAGACGAGGAACGAGGTGGCGGCGACCTTCACGGACACGGAACTGGCCGAGATCGTCAAGGACGCCGGCGAGGCGGGGCTGATCGACGACCGCGCGCGCGAACGGCTGCACGACGCCCTGGAGCTGGGCCGGCGGCCGGTGCGGGACGTGGTGCTGCCGCTCGCACAGGTGGTGCACGCGCGCGTGGGCATCACTCCGGAGGGGCTGGAGCGGCTGTCGGCCGAGTCGGGGTTCTCCCGTTTCCCCGTGGTGGACGAGGGACGGCGGATCGTGGGCTACCTGCACGTCAAGGACGCGCTGGACGCCTTCCCTCGGGACGCGCCGTTCCCGCTGCGGGACATGCGGCCGATCGCCCGGGTCCGGGAGAGCACTCCGCTGGACGACGTCCTGACGGCGATGCGGCGCAGCCGGACCCATCTCGCCGCGGTCCTGGGCCCGGACGGCCGGCTTGCGGGGCTGGTGACGATGCAGGACGTGCTGCGGGAACTGTTCGGGCAGGGGGTCTGAACGGCGGGTCCGGTCGGCGGGCGGTTGCCCACCGCGGACCGTTCCCGGCACGCGCCCCTGGGGTTTCCCGGGCCGGGACGGGGTGACCGACCGACAGGTATGGAGCCGCGTTACCATCGGTGGCGCCATGCAGACGAACCCCACCCACAGCAGCCTCGTCGCCGTCGGCGACTCCTTCACGGAGGGCATGTCCGACCTCCTGCCCGACGGTTCCTACCGGGGCTGGGCCGACCTCCTCGCGGCGCGGATGGCCGCCCGCGCCCCCGGGTTCCGGTACGCCAACCTGGCCGTGCGCGGGAAGCTCATCGGCCAGATCGTCGACGAACAGGTGGACGTCGCCGCCGCCATGGGAGCCGACGTGATCACGCTCGTCGGCGGCCTCAACGACACCCTGCGCCCCAACTGTGACATGGGCCTGGTGCGTGCCCGGCTGACCGAGGCGGTGGAGCGGCTGGCGCCGAACTGCCGGCAACTGGTGCTGATGCGCAGCCCCGGCCGCCAGGGTCCGGTACTGGAGAGGTTCCGGCCGCGCATGGAGGCGCTGTTCGCGTGCGTCGACGACCTGGCCGCCCGGCACGGCGCCGTCGTCGTCGACCTGTACGGGGCGCCCGCGCTGTCCGACCCGCGGCTGTGGGACGTGGACCGGCTGCACCTGACCGCGGACGGGCACCGGCGGGTCGCGGAGGCCGTCTGGCAGGGGCTCGGCTACCCGCCCGAGGACCCCCGGTGGCACACCCCGCCCCCGGCGACCCCGCCCCCGGGCTGGGTGGCGCGGCGGGTCACCGACGTCCGGTTCGCCCGGCAGCACCTGCTGCCCTGGATCGGCCGCCGCCTCACCGGCCGCTCCTCCGGCGACGGCCTGCCCCCGAAGCGCCCGGAACTGCTCCCCTACGAGGGTCCCGCCTGACCGCCCCGCGGACACCGCGCGCCTTGTGGCTTCCCACGAACGGGCCCGGGCCGCCGGCCTGCGCGAATCGTCAGTAGACTCCGTGCACGTGACTCCTGCGCCCGCCAAGCCCCGCATCCCGAACGTCCTCGCCGGACGCTACGCCTCCACCGAGCTCGCCACGCTCTGGTCGCCCGAGCAGAAGGTGAGGCTGGAGCGGCAGCTCTGGCTCGCCGTGCTGCGGGCCCAGAAGGACCTGGGCGTCGAGGTGCCCGACGCCGCGCTCGCCGACTACGAGCGCGTCCTCGACCGGGTCGACCTCGCCTCGATCGCCGACCGGGAGCGGGTCACCCGGCACGACGTGAAGGCCCGTATCGAGGAGTTCAACGACCTCGCCGGGCACGAGCACGTGCACAAGGGCATGACCTCCCGCGACCTCACCGAGAACGTCGAGCAGTTGCAGGTCCGGCTCTCGCTGGAGCTGGTCCGCGACCGCACGGTGGCCGTGCTGGCCCGGCTGGGGAAGCTCGCCGGTGAGTACGGCGAGCTGGTCATGGCCGGCCGCTCGCACAACGTGGCCGCGCAGGCCACGACGCTCGGCAAGCGCTTCGCCACCGCCGCCGACGAGCTGCTGGTCGCCTACGGCCGGGTGGAGGAGCTGCTCGGCCGCTACCCGCTGCGCGGCGTCAAGGGCCCGGTCGGCACGGCGCAGGACATGCTGGACCTGCTCGGCGGCGACTCCGGCAAGCTGGCGGAGCTGGAGCAGCGCATCGCCGGCCACCTCGGCTTCTCCCGCGCCTTCACCTCCGTCGGCCAGGTCTACCCGCGCTCGCTGGACTACGAGGTCGTCACCGCGCTGGTGCAGCTCGCGGCGGCGCCCTCCTCGCTGGCGAAGACGATCCGCCTGATGGCCGGGCACGAACTGGTCACGGAGGGCTTCAAGCCGGGCCAGGTCGGCTCCTCGGCGATGCCGCACAAGATGAACACCCGCTCCTGCGAACGCGTCAACGGGCTGATGGTGATCCTGCGCGGCTACGCGTCGATGACCGGCGAGCTGGCGGGCGACCAGTGGAACGAGGGCGACGTGTCCTGTTCGGTGGTGCGCCGGGTGGCGCTGCCGGACGCGTTCTTCGCGCTGGACGGGCTGCTGGAGACCTTCCTGACCGTCCTCGACGAGTTCGGCGCCTTCCCGGCCGTCGTGGCCCGGGAGCTGGACCGCTACCTGCCGTTCCTCGCCACCACCAAGGTGCTGATGGGCGCGGTGCGCGCGGGCGTGGGCCGCGAGGTCGCCCACGAGGCGATCAAGGAGCACGCGGTGGCCTCCGCGCTCGCCATGCGGGAGCGGGGCGCCGAGCGCAACGAACTCCTCGACAAGCTCGCCGCCGACGAGCGCATCCCGCTGGACCGGGCGGGGCTCGACGCGCTGATGGCCGACAAGCTGTCCTTCACGGGTGCGGCGTCCGGCCAGGTGGCGGAGGTCGTCGCCCGCATCGAGGAGATCGTCAAGCAGCGTCCGGAGGCCGCGGGGTACACGCCCGGCGCCATCCTCTGACGCCCGTTCTCCCGCCGGACCGGTCGCCGGCCGCCCCCGCTCGGCCCGCGTGGTCCGAGCGCAGGGCGGCCGGCGCGTTCCGGGGCCGGTGTGGTGGGGGCCGGTGTGGTGGGGGCCGGTGCGGGGTCCGCACGGGCCCCGGCCGGGGTGCCCTCCCCGGTCCGTGGCGCCCGAGGCAGTGCCGCGTCCCCGGCCGCGCCGGCGCCCCCGGCCGCGGGCCGGCTCTTCAGGGCGGGGCCGTCGGGGTGGCGAGGGCCAGGAGGCGTATCTCGTCGCCGTCGTCGCGGTCGGCGACGGCCAGCGCGATCCAGCGCCCGGTGTCCGCCGCCTCCCAGAGGTAGGCCATCCGGGCGCGGCGGGCGAGACCCGCCCACGGCTCGGGTATCTCCTCGTCCGCGGTGCGCAGCAGGACCGTGTCCAGGTTCCACGGGTCCGAGGGGCCCCAGCGGACGGCGAGCCGTTCGTGGAGGGCGTCGCGGTACGCCGCGTACTGCTCCCGCGTCACCGCGCGCCCGGACGGGCCGCCGCCGCGCAGCCCCCGGGTGCTCTCCAGTACGACCACGTGGTACCCGGAGCCCGGCGGGCCGCCGTGCTCCGCCGGCAGAGGCCGGAAGCACAGCTCGTCGAGGGCGGCGAGACGCTGCGCGATGTCCATGCCGTCCAGTAAACCGGCCGCCACCGACAATTGGCGTCGCGTCAGCCCGGCCGGCGCCCCGCGGAGCGGTAGGCACGGCCCATATGGGCCCGTTTCAGGCCACGTTGGGCAATGCGCCGCCCCCGGGCCGTGATCGTCGCCCACCGGCCCGGTCCTGGAGGGGCGGCGGGGCCGGGGAGCGGACCGGCGCTCGCCGGGGTGCCGCCGGACGAGTACGATCCGGCCAACACGCGCTCCAACTGGGAGGACGGACAGTGGGCGGGCTGACCGGTGGCGACCCCTCGCTGCTGCGGAGGATCAACTCCGCGGTGGTGCTGCACGCGCTGCGTGCCACGGACTGCGCGACACTGACCGAGATCACCCGGGTGACGGGGCTGTCCCGGCCCACCGTCGAGGGCGTGGTCGAAGGGCTCATCGCGGCCGGCCTCGTCGTCGAGAAGGCGGCCGACGAGGGCGCGGCCCGCCGGCAGGGACGTCCCGCGCGCAGGTTCCGGTTCCGGGCCGAGGCGGGGCACCTGCTGGGCCTGGAGATCGGCCCGCACCGGGTCGCCGCGCTCCTGTCCGGCCTCGACGGGCGGGTGATCGGCGCCCAGGCCAAGGAGGTCGACGAGACCGCCTCCGCCGACGAACGGCTGGAGCGGCTGCGCGCCGCCATCGCCGAACTGCTGCGCCGGGCCGGTGTGGCGCGCGGTTCGCTGCGCGCCGTGGGGGCGGCGACGCCCGGCATCGTCGAGGCGGACGGCACCGTGCGGCTGAGCACCGCCCTGCCCGAGTGGACGGGGCTGCGCCTCGGCGAACGGCTGGGGCGTTCCTTCAAGTGCCCGGTGCTGGTGGAGAACGACGCGAACGCGGCGGCGGTGGCCGAGCACTGGAAGGGCTCGGCCACCGAGTGCGACGACATGGTGTTCGTCCTGGCGGGGCTCAGCCCCGGGGCCGGCGCGCTGATCGGCGGGCGGCTGCACCGGGGCTTCGGCGGGGCGGCCGGCGAGATCGGCGCGCTGCACCTGCTGGGCCGGGGCGTGACGCCCGAGACGCTGCTGTCCACGACCGACCAGCCGCTGGACCCGCTGGACGAGCAGGCCGTGGCGGTGGTGTTCCGGCAGGCCCGGGAGGGCGACCTGCGGGCCCGTGCCGCCGTCGACCGCTTCATCCAGCGGCTGGTGCACGACGTGGCGGCGCTGGTGCTGGCCCTCGATCCGGAACTGGTCGTCATCGGCGGCTGGGCGGCCGGGCTGGACGGTGTGCTGGAGCCGCTGCGCCGCGAGCTGGCCCGCTACTGTCTGCGTCCGCCGAAGGTGACTCTGTCGCTGCTCGGCGAGGCCGCGGTGGCCACCGGGGCGCTGCGACTGGCCCTCGATCACGTGGAGGGGCAACTGTTCGCGGTGGAGGGCGTCACCGCACGCCGCTGACCACCGCCTGGGACTCCGGACGGGGGCGCCGCGGGGGCACCGGGAGGGTGCCGAGGGGTCAGGACGCCCGCGGGTGGGCCGCCTGGTGGTGGATCTCCACGTCGCCGAGGTCGCCGAAGGTCAGCCGGCAGGTGTCCGCGCGGTAGGTGGCGACGGAGAGCGCGGTGGTCCGGCCGTCGGCCCGGTACCGGGTGGTGACCACGAGAACGGGGGCTCCGGGCAGGCGGTCCAGCGCCTTGGCGTGCTCGGCGCGGGCCGAGCCCAGCTCGACGTCGCTCTCCTGCCGCTCCAGTTCCAGGCGCTGGAGTTCGCGCAGCACGGCACGCGCGCGGGCGGGACCGGACGGGGCGTCGACGTCCGAGAGGCCGGGCACCGAGGAGGGCAGGATGTAGAGCGACTCGGCGGCGACCGGCTGTCCGTCGGTCACACGGGAGCGGCGCACGGTGTACACGACGTCGCCGGGGCGGATGCCGAGCGCGTCGGCCACGCTCGCCGGCGGGGTCTCCCGCACGCAGTCGGCCGGGTCCCAGGCGTCGTCGGGCGTCCCGGGCCAGGTGTGCCGGCTGGTGCCGACGGCGACGCCCATCCGGGGCGGGGCGACCGTGGTGCCCACCCCGCGCCGCCGCTGGAGCCGCCCTTCCAGTTCGAGCTGTTCCAGGGCCTGGCGGAGCGTGGCGCGGGCGACGCCGAACCGCGCGGCGAGGTCCCGCTCGTTGGGCAGGATCTCGCCCACCGCGAACTCCGAGTCCAGCGCTTCGGTCAGCACCGTCCTGAGGTGCCAGTACTTAGGTTCCGGCAGCGAGTCGACCTGCGTGGTCCCCACCCTGTCCTCCGCAATCGCCGTGGTACGGCTGCTGTTTGGCGCCCTTGTTTATGAAAGGTTGTTTCAGTTATCAGTGACGATAAGACGGCCCACATCCTTGGTCAAGACCAATCCTCGATCCCGTACGGGCCGGACGGGGGCGCGGCGCCCCAGTGTTCACACGGTGTTCGCGCGCCCCTCTCGCACGTGACCGCGGGCCCCCGGGGCCGCCGTACGGAGCGGGGCGCGGCGGGGCCGCACGGGTCAGCCGGCGGGCAGGAAGCGAAGCTTGTCCGGGTTGCGGATGATGTAGACGGCCTGGACGCGTCCCTCGGCGACGTCCAGTTGGACAACGCTGTCGGGCCGCCCGCCGGCGAGCACCAGCACGGCGGGGCCGCCGTTGATCTCCAGGTGGCGGATCGTGTCCCAGGTGCCCCGGCCCGCCACGCCGATCAGGAACCGGCCCACCTTGTCGGCGCTCTCCAGCGCGCGCACCGGAGCCCGCCGCTTGCCGCCGCCGTCGCCCACCAGGCGCGCGTCCGGCGCGAGCAGGGCCAGCAGGCCGGCGAGGTCGCCGCCACCCGCCGCGGCGAGGAACCGTTCGGTGAGGTCCCGGCGCTGCTCGGGGTCCACGTCGTACCGTGGCCGGCGTTCGTCCACGTGCCGGCGGGCCCGCCCGGCGAGCTGACGCACCGCGGCCTCGGTCCGCTCCAGCATCGAGGCGATCTCGGCGTACGGGTAGCCGAACGCCTCCCGGAGCACGAAGACCGCCCGCTCCAGCGGCGACAGCGACTCCAGGACGACGAGGACGGCGAGGGAGACGGAGTCGGCGAGCACGGCGCGTTCGGCCGCGTCCGGCTCGGTGGCCGCGAGGTCGGTGACGTACGGCTCGGGCAGCCAGGGGCCGACGTAGGTCTCACCGCGGGCCCTGACCTGGCGCAGCCGGTCGATGGCGAGGCGGGTGGTGACGCGCACCAGGTAGGCACGCGGTTCGCGGACGTCGTCGCGGTCGCTCGCGGACCAGCGCAGCCAGGCGTCCTGGACCACGTCCTCCGCGTCGGCCAGACGGCCCAGCATGCGGTAGGCGACACCCAGGAGGACGGGGCGGTGCTCTTCGAAGACGTCGGTCGCGGTGTCGGTGGTCACGCTCCCATCCCAGCGGAACCGCCCCGGTCGTGTCCAGGCGGAACCGCCTTCGCGCGACGGGCCGTTCGGGACGGGCCGGAAAGGAAGCCCTCGGGACTACCCGCCGGTAGCCCTTGCTGACAGTCTGTCTCTGCGACCTGTCCCCGCGGCCCGCCGCCGCGAGGTCGCCGTCCGCGCGTCCCCGGCGAGGAGTCCCATGTCCGCCACGCTCTCCTTCACCGTCCCCAGCGCCCACGGTCCGCGTCCCGTCACGCTCTCCCACACGCGCGTGGGCTCCGGCGAACCCCTCCTGCTGCTGCACGGCATCGGACACCACCGGCAGGCCTGGGACCCGGTCGCCGGGGCCCTCGCCTCGGAGCGCGAGGTGATCTCCGTCGACCTCCCCGGCTGCGGGGACTCCCCCGCCCTGCCCCACGGGCTCGACTACGACCTGCCGACGGTCACCGCCGTGCTCGGCGCCTTCTGCGAGGCCGCCGGCGTGGCCCGGCCGCACGTGGCGGGCAACTCGCTCGGCGGCCTGCTCGCCCTGGAGCTGGGGGGCGCCGGACTCGCCCGGTCGGTGACGGCCCTGTCCCCGGCCGGTTTCTGGTCGCCCGCCGAGCGGCGCTACGCCTTCGGCGTGCTGCGCGGGATGCGGTACGCCGCACGGAGCATGCCGTTGCCCCTGGTCGAGCGGCTGTCCCGCACGGCCCCCGGGCGCACCGCCCTGACCAGCACGATCTACGCCCGTCCCGGGCAGCGCGCGCCGGAGGCGGTGGTCGCCGAGACGTTGGCGCTGGCCGGTGCCGAGGGCTTCGCGCAGACGCTGCGCTCGGGGCGGGACGTCCGCTTCACCGGCGTCCTGCCGGGCATCCCGGTCACCGTCGCGTGGGGCGACCGGGACCGGCTGCTGCTGCCGCGACAGGGGGTGCGGGCGAAGCACCTGATCCCGCGGGCGCGGCTGGTGCGGCTGCGCGGCTGCGGCCACGTCCCGATGAGCGACGACCCGGCGCTGGTCACCCGCGTGGTGCTGGACGGCAGCCGGGCGGGCGGGGACACGGGCGCCGCCGGGGCGCGGCCGGCGGCGGCCGGAGCGGGCGGGCTGTAGGCGGGGCGCGGGCGCAGGGAGGGTGTCGGGGCGGGGCGGCGCGCTGGGGGCGCGCGTCGACGCCACGGACCGTGCCGACCCGCCACGGACCGTGCCGATCCGCTTCGGTCCGCGCCGATCGACGTCAGTCCGTGCCGATCGGCGCCAGTCCGCGTCGACGCGTTTCCCTCCACGTCCCCTCACGGCCATCCGCTGCTCCACTCGACGCGTGCCGGGTGGGCGGCTCGGGCCGGATCGCCCCTCCCCGCCGTCGCGGTGACGCCCCGTCCGCTCCCGGCACCTGCCAACCTCTCCTCCCACAGGGAGGTTTCCGCAGGTGGGAGCACGTTGTCAGTGGTCGTCCCTACGGTTTTCCCATGACGCGATCTGTGCAGGCCGTGGCCTATCGACGACCCTCCGTGCTGGATTCCTCCGCGGGCGGACAGCGCCTGGGACTGGAGACCTCCCAGGGGGCGACCCCGTCCGGGACGGTGGACCATCCCCGGTTCTTCGCGGGTTTCCTGACATCGCCCCAGAAGGCGTCGGCGGCGCTGCTCGCGGTGGCCGACGTGGCCGCCGCCCGCTACTACCAGCCGCAGTTGCGCGCCTCACTGGACCCGGTGGTGACGGGCAACGGCGACCGGCTCCGCTTCGAGTCCTTCTCCGGCTGCGGCGGGGTGTACGCCCGCCTGGACGTGCTGGAGGCGGGCCTCGACGGCGGCGAGGTGGGACACGGCACGACCAACGTCGACGTCAACGACCCACTGCGCGAGGCCCTGTCGCGCATAGGCGCCGACGATCCCCTGCACCTGCGGGTCGGCCCGGAGGAGCTGGCCGTCACCACCCTGGACGGGCCCGTCGTGGAGAAGAAGGTGCCGTTGCCGGACCGGTGGCTGCGCGGTTTCGCCGAGGCCCAGGTGATCGCGGCCGGCTTCGATCTCCGGGCCGAGCTGGACGCCGCCGAGGCGGTCCGCTTCCTGCGCTCGCTGCCGGGCGGCGGCAAGAGCACCGCGGCGGCCCCGCGGTGGGTGGTGCCGTCCGGACGCACCCTGCGGCCGACCACCCGGGCCGTGCCCGGCGCGGTCTGCCTGCCCGGCCCCGAGCGGCTGGTCGCCCTGCGCCGCGCCCTGCGTCACGCGACGTCCCTGCGGGTCTACGGGCCCCGTACGACGCCGGGCTCGGCGGCCACCGCCTCCGCATGGGAGCTGGTCCTGCCGGGGATGCGACTGACGCTCACCGTGTCCCCGGACGCCTCGCGCGGTTTCTCCGGCGAGGGCGGGGTGCTCGACGCCCTCGCCACCGACGAGGCCGCCGACGACGCCGAGCTGGTCTCGGTGCTCCTCGCCTGGGAGCCCCGCATCGACATCGCCGACCTCGCCACCGCCTCGGGCCTGCGCGCCGAGCGGGTGCGCGCCGCGCTGGTCCGCCTGGGCACCTCGGGGCGGGTCGGTTACGACCCGGCGGAGGCGGCCTACTTCCACCGGGAGCTGCCGTACGACGCGGGGCGCGTGGAGCGGCACAACCCCCGGCTGCGCTCGGCCCAGGCCCTGGTGGCGGCGGGCGCGGTCACGCTGGACGGCGCGGTGGGGACGGTGACCGCCGAGGACGGCCACGTGCACCGGGTGCGCGAGGCCGGCGGGGTGCTGACGTGCAGTTGCCTGTGGTGGGCCACGTACCGGGGCGGGCGCGGCCCCTGCAAGCACGCGCTGGCGGTGCGGATGGCGCGGCGTGGTGCCGCGGCACGGAAGACGGCGATCGGGACCGGGGAGAACGCGTGATGACGACGGCGGCGAAGGCGACGCCCACGACGGCCGCTCCGGCCCCGGTGGCCGCGGCCGTGCTGGACGCGGTGCGGGCCGGCCGGACGACGGAGGTGGTGCGCCTGCTCGACGGCATGACCGACCCCGAACGCCGGGCGTTGTTCCCCGCGTTGAAGGAGCTGCGCGGGGAGCTGAGGGCGGCCCGCTGGTCGGCGGAGGTGCGCCGGGCCCATCCGGCGCTGCACGCGGCGGGCGCCGCCTGCCAGACGGGCGCGGTCGCCGTGTCGAGCTGGCTCGCGGCGAGCGACATGCGCTGGTCGCAGGCGCGGCCCGCGGTACTGATCGACATCCTGGGCGACCGGGAGCCCCGCTGGCTCGCCGACGTGGTGCGGCGGCTCGCCGCACGGCCCTTCACGGCACGGGTCCCCTACGAGCTGATGTCCGGGCTGGCACGGCTCTCCGGCGCCCCGATACCGACGACGGACGCGTACGTGCGGGCCTGGGTCGACTCGGTGAACCGTGCCGGCCGGCGCGACGACACGCTCCTCGACCGGCTCCGCGCGGAGCCACGGCTGAGGGAGCTGGTGGCCGCGCTCTTCCGGACCGACGGCCTCGGTTCCTGGCTGGACTGGCCGTCCGGCGACGGCCCCGACACCTGGATCGGGTCGCTGTACCGGCTGGTCGCCGACGGCACGCTCGACCGGGCGGCGACGGTCGACGCCTGCGTGGCCCGGCTGCTGCGCGGGGGGAACCTCGTCGACCAGCGGGTCTTCCTGCGCCTGCTGCGGGAGCTGGCGCTCACCCGGGAGGAGGAGCGCGGGCGGATCTCCGACTGGCTGGCCCTGGCCTCGGACGGGCCGGCACCGGTCGCCGCGCACGCCCAGGCGGTGCTGGGCGCCCTCGCCCTGGACGGCGAGGTGTCGCCGCGTCACCTGACGGAGCTGACGGAGGCGGTGCTGTTCCGTCCGGAACGCAAACTCGTGCGGGCGCAGCTCGTGCTGCTCGGCAAGGTGCTGACCCGGGACCCGGCGGCGGCCGGGGAGGTGCTGCCGGCCGTCGCCCAGGTCTTCGGGCACGAGGACTCCGACCTCCAGGAGCGGGCGCTCAAGCTGGTCGAGCGGCACCTCGGCGAGGCCGCCGCCCCGGAGCTGCGGGCCGGTCTCGCCGAGGCCGCAGGGGGGTTGGTCCCGGCCCTGCGCACCCGCGCGGCCCGCGCCCTGGGGGTGACGCCCGCGGCCCAGGAGCCGGCCGGGCACACGGAGGTGCTGCCTCCCGTCCCCCGGCCGGTCCGCCTGGCCCCGGCGCCCGGGTCCGCGGTCGAGCTGGCCGAGGAGATCGGCGCGCTGCTGGCGTCCGGCGGGGACGTCGCCACCTTCGAACGCGCGCTGGACGGCCTCGTCCGGCACGCGCACCGGGACCGGGAGGAGTTGCTGAGCGCGCTCGAACCGGTGATCAGCCGCCGTTGGTGGGCCGGCCCCCGGCGGTTCCGGGACCGGCACGAGGTGGCCTCCTCCTTCGAACGACGCCACGTCCCGCTCGACTCGGGCGGTGGGTTCGACCTCCTGCTGGCGACCCTGACCGGCGCGGCGCGCATCCGGCGCCAGCCGTCCCCGGACACCGCCTGCCCGCACGGCTCCCTGGCCCGGCCCTTCGAGGCTCGGCTCGAGGAGATCGCCCGGCGGCTGATCGACGACCCGCTGCCGTTGCTGCTCGCCACGCCGTCCTGGGGCACCGGAGTGCTGGAGCCCGGCGAGCTGGTGGACCGGCTGGAGACCTGCCGCCGCCTCGGCACGCGGATCGCCCCCGTCGACTTCGGTCAGGCCCTGTTGCGGGTGCGCCGCGCCGACCGTACGGCGGCCGGAGCGGCGGCGGAGCGCGCGGCGGCGCTGGGCACCGAGGAGGGCACGCGCCTCG
This sequence comes from Streptomyces sp. SCSIO 75703, assembly GCF_036607905.1. Taxonomy (NCBI): domain Bacteria; kingdom Bacillati; phylum Actinomycetota; class Actinomycetes; order Kitasatosporales; family Streptomycetaceae; genus Streptomyces; species Streptomyces sediminicola. Next base: position 5,887,628 of record NZ_CP144555.1, on the reverse strand, counting down.
CGGCCTGGCTGACCGCGCCCGAGGGGCCCCTGCCGCGGGTCACCCGCCTCACCCACGACACCCGCGTCCTGGTCGAGACGGAGGCGGCCACGGGACTGCCCGACAATCTCCCCGAACCACTGAGCCTGCTGCGCGCCCCGCTCGGCGCGAGCCTGGCCCGCGGCTACTGCTACCACTGGTACAGCGGGGCCCGTCAGCACTGGCTCGGCCTGCTTCCCGAGCAGCCCGAGCTGGTCGCGGCGCGCATGCTGCGCGATCTGTCCATGGCCGCCGTGGACGACGAGCGGGGCCCCTGCTCGATACTCCCCCGTCTCGTGGAGGCGGAAGGCGCGGCGGGCGAGTCCGTGCACCTGTGCCTGGCGTACGGGCTCGGGGCGCGGCACGCCGAGGACCGCCTCGCCGGCGTCGACGCCCTGCTGGTGCTCGCGGCGCGCGGCGGCCTCGACCACGCGCGGCTGGGGGCGGACCTCGGGGAACTGGTGCGGTCCGGGGCCGTCAAGCCCCTGCGGGCGGCCGACGCGCTGCGGACGGCCGCGGCGACCGGGGCGCACCGCACCGTGTGGCTCGTGCTGCGCCGGGCGCTGCCCGGCCTGCTGGCGGACCTCGACGCGTCGGTGCCGGCCCGTGGTCTCGGGGACCTGCTGGCCGTGGCCGCCGAGTGCGCCGAGCGGACGGGGGCCCGCGGCGACCTGCCCCACCTGGCGCGGGCGGCGGACCGGCGCGGCGCGTCCCGGCTGGTCACCCAGGCCCGGCGGCTGCGCCACGCGCTGACGGACGGGGCACCGGCGGGCGGGGCGCGGGCCGAGGAGGTGGCCGCCGTGTGAGGGCCGGCGCCGCGGCCACCGGGCCACCGGGCCACCGGGCCACCGGGCCACCGGGCCACCGGGCCACCGGGCCACCGGGCACTCATACCGCCGACATGGTCGGCAAAGGCCGCGGATGGGCGATTAACCCATCGGTCACAGGGCGTTCTCGATCAGGCAACACGGTTCGTCCACCGTGGAGGCATGAGCCCAGACATGACTGTGGTGACGGACGTCGTGACTCACGCGGTCGAGTACGGCCCCGGTGTCCCGGTCATGCTCGTCGCCTCGGTGCTCGCGCTCCTCGCCACGGCGGCGTGCTCCGCCCGGCGGGCCCGGCGCCGCCGGTCCGCACGGCCCACGGACGGCACGGGCGGGGCGGACACCGGCGGCGCCCGCTCCGGGCCGGGCAGCCGTACCGTTGACCGCACCGAACCGCTCCCCGCCCGCCCGGCGACCGGCACCACCGCGTCCGCCCACGCCACGGCCGACACCGCGCCCGCCCACACGGGCGCCCGGCACGGAAGCGCGGACGGCGCCGGCGCCGGCGGCGGCGTCCTGTGGCGGATGCGGACGACCGTGCGGGACACACCGGGATCGCTGGCCGCGCTGTGCGCGGCGCTCGCCGACCGAGGAGTGGACATCCTGAGCCTCCAGACGCACCCCCTGGCCGAGGGCACGGTGGACGAGTTCCTGCTCCGGGCCCCCGGGACGCTGTCGGGGGCCGGGCTGGCCCGGGTGGCGTCGGTGGCGGGCGGAAGTGACACCTGGACCGAGCGGGCCGACGCGCACGACCTGGTGGACACCCCGGCCCGGGTCCTCGGCCTCGCGGCCCGCACGGCGCTGGACTCCACCGAACTCCCGCTGGCGCTGCGCCAGTTGATCGGCCGGTGCGGCATCCGGACCCGGCCCGCCCCCGTGTCGGGGGAACCGGACGTCCCCGAGGAGGGCGAGTTCGGGGAGACGGTGCTGCGGCTGCGCGCCCCGGACGGCGGGGTGATCAGGGTGGAACGGCCGCATCCGCCGTTCACCCCGGCCGAGTTCGCGCGGGCCAGGGCCCTGGTCGCGCTGGACGCCCGGCTCGGCCCCCGGGCTCCGGCCGGCCGGGAGGCGACGGCCCTGCCCCGGAGCGGTGCCACCCTGGGCCGGGCCGGCGCCCAGGACCTCGACGCGGCGAAGGCGATGCACGGGCGCTGCTCGGCGCGGACCCTCGGGCTGCGCTACCACGGCCCCGCCGGGGACGCCGACCGGTACCTGCGCCACCTGCTCGGTCCGCACCACGGCCGCAGCGTCGCCGCGCGCACGGGCCCGGGGCGGATCGTCGCCCTCGGCCATCTGCTGTGGGACGGGGACGAGACGGAGGTCGCGCTGCTCGTCGAGGACGAGTGGCAGCGGCGCGGCATCGGCCGCGCCCTGCTGGCCCGGCTGGTCGAGATGGCCGTCGAGGCGGGCTGCGCGAGCGTGTACGCCGTGACGCGGGCCTCCAACACGGGGATGGTCGCCGCCATGCGCGGGCTGGGCCTCCCCCTCGACTACCGGGTCGAGGAGGGCACCCTCGTCCTCACCGCCCGCCTCGACGCGGTCCCGGCTCCGCCGCGCCTCCCGTACGGGGAACGGGTGGGCCGGGACTGACCGGGATCACCTCACCCGGCCGCCACCGGCCGCGCCTCGACAACATCGACGGCCCCGCCGGGCCCGCCGGCCCCGGCAGCCCCCTCGGCCTCCGCGACCCCGGCGCCACCGTCGGCCGACGCCGGCTCCCCGAGCGCCGCGTCCAGGTCGGCCCACAGGTCGTCGGCGTCCTCCAGGCCCACCGACAGCCGCAGCAGCCGGTCGCTCACCCCGGCGCCGCGCCGGTCGTCGGCGTCCACGATGCGGTGGCTGATGGAGGCGGGGTGCTGGATGAGCGTGTCGACGCTGCCCAGGCTGACCGCCGGGGTGATCAGGCGGACCCGGGAGATCACCTCGTGCGGGTCGCCGTGGACCTCGAAGGAGACCATCGCGCCGCCGAGCCGCGGGTAGTGGACGCGGGCCACGCGCGGGTCGGCGGCGAGGCGCCGGGCGAGGCCGGCGGCGTTGGCGGAGGCGGCGCGCACCCGGACCGGCAGGGTGGACAGCCCGCGCAACAACAGGTAGCCGGCGAGCGGGTGGAGCACGCCGCCCGTGGCGAAGCGCACCTGCCGCAGGGCCCCGGCGAACTCCTCGTCGCAGGCGACGACCCCGGCCAGCACGTCCCCGTGCCCGCCGAGGTACTTGGTGGCGCTGTGCAGCACGATCCGGGCGCCGTGTTCGGCGGGGCGCTGGAGGACCGGCGTGGCGAAGGTGTTGTCCACGAGCAGCGGCACCGAGCCGCAGGCGTGGGCGACGGCCCGCAGGTCGACCTCGGCGAGAGTGGGGTTGGCCGGGGTCTCCACCAGCACCAGACCGGTGTCCGGGCGCAGCGCGTCGGCGATGCCGGCCGGGTCGGTCCAGGTGACCTCCGTGCCGAGCACGCCGGCGGTCAGCAGGTGGTCGCTGCACCCGTACAGGGGGCGTACGGCGACGACGTGGCGCAGTCCCGAGGCGGCGCGGGCGAGCAGGACGGCGCTGAGCGCGGCCATGCCGCTGGCGAAGGCGACCGCGGACTCGGTGCCCTCCAGCCGGGCGAGGGCGGTCTCGAAGCGGGCGACGGTCGGGTTGCCGAGCCGCCCGTAGACGGGCGGGCCGTCGGGGTCGGCGCCGGTGGCGGCGAAGGCGTCGATGCGGGCGGCCTCGCCGCGGCTGTCGTACGAGGGGTACGTCGTCGACAGGTCGATGGGCGGGGCGTGCAGTCCCCGGCCGGCGAGGTCGTCGCGGCCGGCGTGCACCGCCTCGGTGGCCAGGGCCCGGCCCCGGGGCGCGGTGGAGCGTACGTCGTCGGCGGATGGCGTGGGCGTGCGCGCAGTGTCCATGGCCGAAGGGTGAACAGCGGCCGGGCCGCCGAGGCGGCATGCCGTGCTACGTTCGGCCGATGGCCGATTCCGTCGTACTCGATCCGGTCGATCTCCATCTGCTGCGGCTGTTGCAGAACGACGCCCGGACCACCTACCGGGACCTCGCCGCGCAGGTGGGGGTCGCCCCGTCGACGTGCCTGGACCGGGTGACCCGGCTGCGGCGGGCAGGGGTGATCCTCGGCCACCGGCTGGAGCTGGACCCGGCGAGGCTGGGGCGCGGGCTCCAGGCGCTGCTGTCGGTGCAGGTGCGCCCGCACCGGCGGGAACTGGTCGGTCCGTTCGTCGACCGCATCCGGGCGCTGCCGGAGTCACGGACGGTCTTCCACCTGACCGGACCGGACGACTACCTCGTGCACGTCGCCGTCGCGGACATGGCGGACCTCCAGCGGCTGGTACTGGACGAGTTCACGTCCCGGCGCGAGGTGGCCCGGGTGGAGACACGGCTGATCTTCCAGCAGTGGGAGTGCGGGCCGCTGCTGCCACCCGCCACGCCCTGAGCGAAATCCGGGCACCGGGGCGCCGCGACCGTCCCCGGCGGGCTGACGCGGCACCGCTATCCGTACGAGGATGTCCGCATGTCAGAGACGAAGAGCCCGCTGCCCCGCGAGGTCGCCGACGCCTATGTCGACGACCTCATCGCCCTCGACCCGGTCACCGGTACCTACCTCGGCGTGCAGGAGAGTTCCGGACGGCTGCCCGACTTCTCCCCCGCGGGGCAGGAGGCCCTGGCGGAACTGGCCCGGACCACCCTCGCCCGGCTCGACGAGGCGGAGCGCCGGCCCGGCGGCGACAGCGACGTGGAGCGCCGCTGCGCCCGGCTGCTGCGCGAGCGGCTGACCGCCGAACTCGCCGTGCACGAGGCCGACGAGGGGCTGCGTTCGGTGGGCAACATGGGCACCGCCGCGCACTCGGTGCGGGAGGTGTTCACGGTGACGCCGACCGGCACGGACGAGGACTGGGCGCGGATCGCCGAGCGGCTGCGCGCGGTGCCGGACGCGCTCGCGGGCTACCGCGCCTCCCTCGCGCTGGGCCTGGAGCGCGGGCTGTACGCGGCGCCCCGGCCGACCGCCACCTTCGTCGGACAGCTCGGCGAGTGGGCGGACACCGGGGAGGGGCGCGGCTGGTTCGAGGACTTCGCGGCGGCCGGCCCCGAGGCGCTGCGCGCGGAGCTGGACGAGGCGGCGCGGGGCGCGACCGCGGCCGTGGTGGAGCTGCGGGACTGGATGCGGGACGTGTACGCGCCCGCGGTCGAGGACGCGCCGAACACGGTGGGCCGGGAGCGTTACGCCCGCTGGTCGCGCTACTTCAACGGCACCGACCTGGACCTGGACGAGGCGTACGCGTACGGCTGGGCCGAGTACCACCGGCTCCTGGCGGAGATGCGGAAGGAGGCGGAGAAGGTCCTGCCCGGTGCCGGGACGCCGTGGGTGGCGCTCGCGCACCTGGACGAGCACGGGCGGCACATCGAGGGGGTCGACGAGGTCCGCGACTGGCTCCAGGGCCTGATGGACCAGGCGATCGAGTCGCTGGACGGCACCCACTTCGAACTCGCCGAGCGGGTCCGGAAGGTGGAGTCGCGCATCGCCCCGCCGGGCAGTGCGGCGGCCCCCTACTACACGCCTCCGTCGGAGGACTTCTCGCGGCCCGGCCGGACCTGGCTGCCCACGATGGGCCAGACCCGCTTCCCGGTCTACGACCTGGTGTCGACCTGGTACCACGAGGGCGTGCCGGGCCACCACCTCCAGCTCGCCCAGTGGGCGCACGTGGCGAGCGACCTCTCCCGCTACCAGGCGTCGGTCGGCATGGTCAGCGCCAACGCCGAGGGCTGGGCGCTGTACGCGGAGCGGCTCATGGACGAACTGGGGTTCCTCACGGACGCGGAGCAGCGGCTCGGGTACCTGGACGCGCAGATGATGCGGGCGCTGCGGGTCATCGTCGACATCGGCATGCACCTGGAGCTGGAGATCCCGGCGGACTCGCCGTTCCACCCGGGCGAGCGGTGGACGCCGGAGCTGGCGCAGGAGTTCTTCGGCGCGCACAGCAGCCGTCCGGCGGACTTCGTGGAGAGCGAGCTGACCCGCTACCTGACGATCCCGGGGCAGGCGATCGGCTACAAGCTCGGGGAGCGCGCCTGGCTGCTGGGCCGGGAGAAGGCGCGGGAGCGGCACGGCGACGCCTTCGACCCCAAGGCGTGGCACATGGCGGCCCTCTCGCAGGGCTCCCTCGGTCTGGACGACCTGGTGGACGAGTTGTCGCGCCTCTGAACCGGCCCGCGCGGCGGCCCGTCGCGCCCCGTCCGTGGCGGGCCACGCGCGGGGCCGACGGGCCGCCGCCGGCACCGGGACGCCCGGGGCGCCCCGGTGCCGGCCCGGTGCCGGCCGTCGGCGGGCCGTCCGAGGTGGACGACGGTGAGCCGGGTCTCCGGTCCGGGGCGTGCCGCGGGGGGGGCGGACGGCGTACCGGCCGGGGTGCGGGCCGACGCGTACGGGGGTCGCGGCCGCCGCAGGCGTCGCCGGGCCGGCCGCGTCGTCCGCCCACCGCACCACGCCCGGCTCCGCGTCTCGCGCCCTGTGACGCGGCCTGCACGGGTGCCGTCGCCCGCGCCGCCGGCCGGCGACGGCTCCCGGCCCCGACCGCCTCCTGTGTGGCGGCCCGGCGGGGTGACCGTCAGTCCGCTCCCCGCTGCCGCAGCGTCGAGCCCGACCGGCCCTTGACGACCTCCAGTTGGGCGTGGACGCGGCGCCGCAGGTCGGCGACGTGGCTGACGATGCCGACGCTGCGGTCCCGCTCGCGCAGCGAGTCGAGGACGTCGAGGACCTCGTCGAGGGTCTGTTCGTCGAGGCTGCCGAAGCCCTCGTCGATGAAGAGGGTGTCCAGCCGCACCCCGCCGGCCTCGTCGGTGACCACGTCGGCGAGGCCGAGCGCGAGGGCCAGGGAGGCGAAGAAGGTCTCGCCTCCGGAGAGCGTCGCCGTGTCCCGTTCGCGGCCGGTCCAGGCGTCGACCACGTGCAGGCCGAGGCCGCTGCGCCCGCGGCCGGCCCGGTCGTCGGAGTGGACGAGGGTGTAGCGGCCGGAGGACATCTGCCGCAACCGGGCCGTCGCGGCGGCGGCGACCTGCTCCAGCCGGGCCGCGAGCACGTACGACTCCAGCCGCATCCGGCGTTCGTTGTCCGCCGAGGTGCCCGCGGCGAGGGCGGCGAGCCGGGCCACGCGCGTGTACTCCTCGCGGAGCGGGGCCAGCCGGCGGACGGCTTCCGTGGCGCGCGCGGACAGCCGGTCGAGTTCGGCGCATCGACGGGCGGCGTCGTCGCGCGCGGAGGCTGCCTCGCGCAGCCGCCGGGCCGCGTCGGCGACGGCGCGTTCGGCGGCGGGGAGGTCGGCTTCGGGCCGCCGGGCCGCGTCGGCGGCGTCCTGTTCGGCGAGGGCGGCGCGGACGGCGGCCTCCTCGTGCTGCCAGTCGTCCAGGCGGCGTTGCAGCTCGCGGTGGGCGGTGTCGTCGAGGAGTGCGGCGGCGGCCTCGACGGGCGTGTCGAAACCGGCCCGGAAGGCGGCGTCGGCGAGACGGGCGTCGGCGTCCTTGAGCCGCCGGGCGGTGTCCTCCGCCATGCGGACGGCGTCGGCCGCCTCGGTGAGCAGGGCGGCCCGGCGCTCCAGCCGTCCGGCGCGCTCGGCCACGCTGTCGGCGCCGGCGCGGGCTCGCGTCAGCTCCTCCTCCAGCGTGGCGAGTTCCCGTTCCAGCCGGTCGCGCGTGCCGACGCGGGCGGCGGCGCGGACGGCGGCCTGCTGCCGGGCCTCGACGCGCTGTTCGCGTTCCGCCTCGGCGCGGCGCAGTTCCTCCTGTGCGGCGTGGAGCCCGGAGGCGAGGGCACGGGCCCGCGCGTGCCGGCCTTCCAGGGCGGCGGCGCGCTCGGCCAGTTCGGCGGTGGGGGTGTCCCCCGCCTCCTCGGTCGCGGCGGCCAGGGCCGTGCGTACGGTGGCCTCGTGCTGTGCGGCGGCGGCGCGCGCGGCGTCGGCCCGTCGGCTCGCGTCGAGGGCGTGTTCCTCGGCGTCGCGGTCGATGTGCCCGGCGTCCTTGCGGGCGGGGGCGGGATGTTCGGTGGCGCCGCAGACCGCGCAGGGCCGGCCCTCGGTGAGGTGGGCGGCGAGTTCGGCGGCGATGCCCCGGAGCCGCTGTTCCTTGAGGTCGAGCCAGTGGTCGCGGGCGGTGGCGGCCTCTTCGGCGGCGGTGAGCAAGCGCCGCCGGGCCTCTTCGGCGTCGGCGGTGAGCCGGTCGCGGTCCCGGGCGGCCCGCAGCCGGCGCTGGGCGGGTTCGCGCAGGGCCGCGAGCTGTTCGGCCTGGGTCACGGCCGTCAGGGCGGTGTCGACGCGGGCCTGGAGGCCGGCGCGGGTCCGTTCCCAGTCGTCGAGCCAGCTCTCGGCGTCGTGCCGGAGGTCTTCGTCGGAGCCGTCCTGCCGGTCGAGCGTGTCGCGTTCGGCGAGGAGGGCGGTCAGGCGCCGTTCCGCGCGGCGGGCCGGCTCCAGGGCGCCCAGGTCCTCGGCGGCGCGGCGGGCGGCGGTGGCCAGCGCGTCCGCGCCGGCGTCCGCGAGGGTCTGGGGGAGCCGGGCACGCGCGTGGGTCTCGGCGGTGGCGGCCCGCCGGTGCTCGGTGTCGGTGGCGTCCCGCAGTTCCAGCGCGGGGGCGACGGTCTCGGCGCGGCGGGCGCGCTCCCGGCGTTCCTGCGCCTCGCGGTGGGCGTCGGCGCGTTCGGCGAGCCGGGCGGCGCGTCGGCGTGTCTCGGCGTACCGGTGCTGGAGGCGGTGCAGTTCGCGCGTGTCGGCGAGGTCGCGTTCGGCGGCGGCGTGCGCGGACTCGGCCGCCGCGAGCCACCGGTCGGCGATGGTGAGCTGTTCGCGGGCGGTGCTGCGGGCGACGGCGGCGGCGCCGAGGACCGCCTCGGCCAGTCCCGGTTCGCCCGGCGCCGCCTCGGGCAGCTCCATGACGTCGCCGGCGGCCTGCTGCATGCGGTGGGCGTCGGCCAGCAGCGCGGCGTCACCCTCCCGCACCCGGGCCTCGGCACCGCGGCGCCGGTCCGCGAGACGCTTCTCGACCTCCGCGAAGCGCCGGGTGTCGAAGAGGCGGCCGAGCAGTTTGCCGCGGGCCTCGGCGTCGGCGCGCAGGAACCGGGCGAAGTCGCCCTGGGGCAGGAGGACGACCTGGCAGAACTGTTCGCGGCTCATGCCGAGGAGCTGGGTGATCTCCTCGCCGATCTCCTGGTGGGAACGGCTCAGGTCCTTCCAGGCACCGGCCGCGGCGTCGTACTCGCGCAGCCCGCTCTGGGCCTTGTCGACGGTGGTGCCGGTGCCGCGCCGCTTGGGGCGTTCGAAGGGCGGCTGCCGGGTGACCTCCAGCCGCCGTCCGGCGACGGTGAGGTCGAGGCGCACCTCGGTACGGATACCGGCGGCGGCGTGGTCGCTGCGCAGGGTCGCGCCCTGGCCGGACTGCCGGGCGCCGGGGACGGAGCCGTACAGCGCGTAGCACACGGCGTCGAGGACGGAGGTCTTGCCGGCGCCGGTCGGACCGTGCAGCAGGAAGAGCCCGGCGGCGGACAGTTCGTCGAAGTCGACGCTCTGCGTCCCGCCGAAGGGGCCGAAGGCGGTCAGGTCGAGCCGGTGCAGCCTCACGGGGCCACCTCCCGCAGCGTCTCGTCGGCGCGTACGGCGTCGAAGGCGTCCCGCAGCACCCGCTGTTCGCGCTCGTCGGGGCCGGCTCCGCGCACATGGGCGACGAAGTCCTCGGCGACCTGCTGGTCGTCGCGCCCGGCCAGCCGCCGGGCGTAGGAGTCGGCGGGGTCGCCGGGGTCGCGTTCGGGGGCGAAGACGAGGCTGAGGGTGTGCGGGAAACGGGCGGTGAGCCGGGCCATGGGGTCGGCGGGCCGGACCGCGTCGGTGAGGGTCGCCTCGACCCAGGCGTCCTCGTGCCGGGCCAGTAGCGGGTCGGCGAGGAGGTCGTCCAGGGTGCCGCGCAGCCGGGCCAGCGGGCGCGGGACCGGGCAGTCGACGCGCTCGGCGGTGACGGTGCCGGTGGCGTCCAGGTCGACGAGCCACATGCTCTTGCGGTGGGCGGCCTCGGAGAAGGAGTAGGGCAGCGGGGAGCCGGAGTAGCGGACGCGTTCGGTGAGGGCCTGGGAACCGTGCAGGTGGCCGAGGGCGACGTAGTCGACGCCGGTGAAGACGCCGAGGGGCACGGCGGCCACTCCGCCGACGGTGATGTCCCGTTCGCTGTCGCTCGGTTCGCCGCCGGTGACGAAGGCGTGGGCGAGGACGACGGAGCGGGTGCCGGCGGGGCGGCCGGCGAGGTCGGCGCGGACCCGGTCCATGGCGGCGCCGAGCACGGCCTGGTGCCCCGCATTCCCGACACCGAACTCGGCGCGCACGAGGGCGGGTTCGAGGTAGGGCAGGCCGTAGAAGGCCACGGGGCCGTGCGCGTCCTCCAGGATCACGGGGGTGCCGCAGCCGGCGGGGTCGGTGCGCAGGTGGACACCGGCGCGGTCGAGGAGTCCGGAGCCGACGCCGAGGCGGCGGGCGGAGTCGTGGTTGCCGGAGATCATCACCGTGGGCACGCCGAGGCCGGCGAGCCGGTGCAGCGCGTCGTCGAACAGTTCGACGGCGGCCAGCGGCGGCACCGCCCGGTCGTACACGTCGCCCGAGACGACCACGGCGTCGACGTCCCGCTCCCGCGCGGTCGCCACCAGGTGCCCGACGAACGCGGCCTGGGCGTCGAGCATGTTCACCCGGTGGAAGGACCGGCCGAGGTGCCAGTCGGATGTGTGCAGGATTCTCAAGGCTCCACTCCGACCCGCATGCTTTCCCCTCTTCCGCCCCTGGAACCGGCATGGTCCCCCTTGTCGGCGCCGACCACGCTGACGCCCGCCCGTACCTGCTCCACCACGGCCCTCAGTCTGCCACCGGGGTCCGACACCCGGTGCCGGGCGCCCATGAGGTCCCGGGGGCCGGGGGCCGGGAGGGCGGCGTGCCCGAGTGACCGCGCGACGCCTCCGGCGGGAAGACCCGCCCGCGAGGGGCTGCCCGCCGGGCGGGCCGTCCGTCCGCCCTCGACGCCGAAGCCGTGGTGCCCCGGTGCGCAAGCCTCCTCGCCACGGTCGTCGAGGACTCCGGCCGCACACCCGACGGCCCCACGCCGCGCGCTGCCCCGCCGCCGTGCTCACCGGCCGCGAGGAACCCGCCCGGCGTGGGTCGGGGCGAGAGCACCGGTCCCGGTCCCGGGCCCGGGCCGTCGGGGCGGGAACCCCGGATCGCTCCCCGTGCGGAGGCTCAGGAGGGGCCGGTGCGCCCGCGGGGCGCGGGGACGGCGGCGAGCAGGTCCCACAGGGGGCGCGAACCGGACGCCCAGGCCGCGAGGGTGTGGCGGTCCACGACGTGGAGACGCTGCTGCCGGGCGAAGGTCACGGCCGGTGCGGTCACCCGGCCGTTGGTCACGATCACCGCGACGTCGGCGCCGTGCACCGGGCGGGCGGTCCCGTTGAGCACCTGGAGGTCGGGGGTGCCGACCGCGGAGCCGGCCAGACCCTGACGGCGGTGCTTGCACTGGATGACCCAGCGCCGCCCGAACGGGTCGGTCGCCTTCACGTCGGCGCCCAGGTCGCCGCGGCCCCCGACGCGGGTCGCGTCCCGGCAGCCGTCGCGCCGCATCAGGTCCCGCACCGCGTCCTCGAACCGGGTGTGGTGGAGCGCGTCCAGGTGCTCCAGCGCGTACCGCAGGCCCCGCGCGCGTACCGCCTCCCACCGGGCACGCTGCCGCTTGCGGTGCAGCAGGGCGGCTCCCGTGAGTACCGCCGCCACCCCGGCGCCGGCCGGTACCCACCAGTGGGTCAGCAGCCAGTCGACGACGGCCGCCGCCAAGGCGACGGCCAGGGCCGCGGCCACGAGGAACCCGGCCGCCCGGTCGTCCGGCCGGCGCCGCCCTCCCGGCCGGCCGGGCCCGCGGGTGCGCCGTCGCGCCGGTGACCGCCGGGACACCGGCCGCCCCTTGCGGGCGCGGGGGCTCACCGGCCGGCCCGCGTGCTGCCGCCCGCGAGTGCGCCGAGGACGTTCGTGCTCCCCCGGCCCGCCGGGGCGGGCGCGATCAGGACGCGCGGGTCCGGGACGGTGACGACGGTCGGCTTCCCGCCGGAACGGCTGCGGGCCTCCGTCGGCCGCCGGACCACGACGACCGCGAGCAGTACCGCCACGTTGATGGTCAGCACCCGTCCAGACCTCCCCCGCCGGCCGGCCCCACGCGAAAACGGCGGCGCGCCGTTCCCTGTCATGTGTAGCCGCGTCCCGGCGGCGGCGACGGCGTGTCGGCCGCGAATGGCACGAAGCGATCGGGACTGGCCGAATACGGCATGGCGGACCGTTCACGGCGACCGGCCCCGGCCGGGCGCCCCCGGACCCGCCGCGCATGACGTGATGACGATACGAGGCCCATCGGGGTTGTCCTCACCGCCGCCGACGCGCCGCGGGCGGATCGGCGGCGGGTCCGCGTGGGGCGCCCGGTGCGCGGTGGGGACGCGGTCAGGCGTCTCCGTACGCCTCTCCGCCGAGGGTGAGGACGGCGGTGCCCGCGGTGGCGTCGGCGAGCCAGGCGCGGAAGGCGTCGACCTCGGCGTCGGGCAGGCCGATCTCGATGGTGACCTCCTCGGCGTAGCGCACCTCGCGGACGGCGCGGCCGGTGGCGCGCAGGTCGTTCTCCACCTTGCCCGCGCGCTGGTGGTCGACGGTCACGGTGGCGAGCCGGAAGCGGCGCCGGGTGAGGGTGCCGACGTGGTCCAGCGCCTCGCCGACGGCCCCTCCGTAGGCGCGGATGAGGCCGCCCGCGCCGAGTTTGACGCCGCCGTAGTAGCGGGTGACGACCGCGACGACGTACCGCATGTCGCGGCGGAGCAGCATCTGGAGCATGGGGAGGCCCGCCGTTCCGCCGGGTTCGCCGTCGTCGTTGGCCTTCTGCACGGCGGCGTCGGCACCGATCACGTACGCCCAGCAGTTGTGGGTGGCGTCCGCGTGCTCCTTGCGTACGCCCGCGATGAACTCCTGTGCCTCCCGTTCGGTGGCCGCGGGGGCCAGGGCGCACAGGAAGCGCGAGCGGTTGATCTCGGTCTCGTGCACGCCCGCGCGGGCGACCGTCCGGTACTCGTCCTGCATCGGGCCAGCCTATGCGGTCGCCGTCGGGCGCCCGCCGGGGCCGTCGTCCCGGGGTGTGCTTCGGCGTGCCGGGGCGGCCGGCGGGTCCGGTCAGACGGAGCCGACCTCGCCGGCGAGGTCCAGACCGAGGAAGCGGTCGGTGTGGGCGTAGACCTCGAAGCGCGCGCCGTCGGCGAGGTCCGGGTCGGTCTCCGCCCGGCGCAGGACGTCCAGGACGCCGGGGGCGTCGAGGTCGTCCTCCCAGGCCGCCCTCAGCCGGTCGCGTACGGGGCCGGGGATCGGGCGGGAGGGCTGCCGGGCCCAGCCGGCGACCGCGCGGCGCCAGCGCTTCAGGGTGTCACGGGCGGCGTCGAGGGCGGCGGTGTCGAGCACCACGCGCGCGTGGTGATGGTGTTCGAGCAGCGCGAGGCGGACGACGGACGGCTCGGCGGAACCGATGCGGACGAGGTCGTCGGATGCGACGGGGGCGACGGCGATGGTCGGCGCGTCCGGGAGCGGGTCGCCCTCGCGCACGATGTGGAGGACGCGGGCCACGGCGGCCGGGCCGGGGGCCGGCTCCCGGGCGGGTTCGAAGGGCCGGACGCCGAGGGCCGCCGCGTCGGCCCGGGCGGCGGCGTCCGCCCCGGGGCCGGTCAGCAGGGACCACACGGGCGTGGCGTCGAGTTCCAGGGCACGGACGAGCAGGTCCGCGACGAGCAGGACCCGCCACTGGGTGGCGTCCCGGCGCACGGCGTGCACCTCGACCCGCGCCGGTCCCCTGCGGGTGGACGTGGCGGGAAGCGGCTCTCCGGTCCGGGCGTCGATGATGCGCAGCACGGGGCGAGCGTAGGCGGACCGGCGCCGGGCCGCACGGCGAACGCGCGCACCCGGCGCACGCCGCTGCCGCCGACCCGGGCGCACGTCGCACGTCGCACGTCGCTGCCCTCGGCCCGCTCACGCCCCCAGGCGCGGGATCTCGATCGCGGGGCAGCGGTCCATCACCATGTCCAGGCCCGCCGCCCGGGTCCGCGCGAAGGCGGCCTCGTCGACGACGCCGAGCTGGAACCAGACCGCCCCGGCACCCTTGGCCACCGCCTCGTCGGCGACCGCACCGGCCAGTTCGCTGTTGACGAAGACGTCGACGACGTCCACGGCGAAGGGGATGTCCGCGAGGGACGCGTACCCCCGCTCTCCGTGCACGGTCTCGGCCTTGGGGTGGACCGGCACGATCCGCTTGCCGAAGCGCTGGAGCACCTCGGCGACGCCGTACGCGGCACGCTGCCGGTTGGACGACAGGCCCACCACGGCCCAGGTGTCGCCCCGTTCGGTGAGAATCCTGCGGACCGTCTCCTCGTCGCCGTACACGGGTGGCCTCCTCGGGCTCGTGGGCCGGGGCGGGCGCCCCGTCGCCCGGTCAACGACCCGTACGCCCGGGGGATTCCCGCGGCCGGGGGGCCGGGTCAGTCGTGCGGCGGCAGGCCGGCGACGCGGTGGTCGGCCACGTTCAGCGCCTCGGCGATCAGGCGGCGCAGGTGCCCGTCGCGCAGCGAGTAGACCACCCGGCGCCCCTCCTTCCGGGTGTCCACGAGGCCGGCCAGCCGCAGCCGCGCCAAGTGCTGGCTGACCGCGGGCCGGGCCGCCGCGCACACCTCGGTGAGGGTGGTGACGTCGGCCTCGCCGCCGGTCAGGGCGTGCAGCAGGGCGAGGCGGGTGCGGTCGCCGAGCAGGGCGAGCAGGTCGGCCGCGCGCGCCATCCGCTCCTCGCCCGCTACGGGCAGGTGCGCAGGATGCGCGGTTGACAGGTGCATGCGTGCGCTCATGCGCACATAATGGCGCCGTGGGCGTCCGGCGTCCACCGATCGCACCGGCACACCGGAAGGGGCACCCCATGAGCGACCCGCACCGGCACCACGACGACGGACCCCACCCCCGCCACGCCCACCACCGCTCCCCCGCCCGCCCGCACGGCCAAGACGGCCCCCGCGCTCACGGTCACGGCCATCCGCACGGCCACGCCCACCGCCCCGCCGGCCGTCTGCGCCGGCTGCTCACCCCGCACTCCCACGCGGGCGGCGACCGGCTGGATCCCGCGCTGGAGTCCTCGGCACGGGGGCTGCGGGCGCTGTGGGTGTCGCTGGCGGTGCTCGGCTCGACGGCGCTCGCGCAGGCGGTCGTGGTGGCGGTCTCCGGTTCGGTGGCGCTGCTCGGCGACACCGTGCACAACACGGCGGACGCGCTCACCGCGCTGCCGCTGGCACTCGCCTTCGTGCTGGGCCGCCGCGCCGCGACCCGGCGTTTCACCTACGGGTACGGGCGGGCGGAGGACCTGGCGGGTGTGGTGATCGTCCTCGCCATCGCCGCGTCCGCGCTGCTCGCGGGGTGGGCGGCGGTGGACCGGCTGCTGGACCCGCGCCCGGTGCAGCACCTGCCCGCGGTCGCCGCGGCGGCCGTGGTCGGTTTCGCCGGCAACGAGTGGGTGGCCCGTCACCGCATCCGGGTCGGCAGGTCGATCGGTTCGGCCGCACTGGTCGCCGACGGCCTGCACGCGCGTACCGACGGCTTCACGTCGCTGGCCGTGCTGGTGGGCGCCGGGGGCGCGGCACTGGGCTGGCGGTACGCCGACCCGGTGGTGGGGCTGGCGATCACCGCGGCGATCGTGCTGGTGCTGCGGGACGCGGCGCGCGAGGTGTTCCGGCGCCTGATGGACGCCGTCGACCCGGTCCTGGTCGACCGCGCCGAACAGGCGCTCCGCGCGGTCCCCGGCGTGCACGGGGTGGGTGAGCTGCGGCTGCGCTGGATCGGGCACCGGCTGCGCGCCGAGGTGGCGGTGGTGGTGGACGGCGAGGCCACGGTGCGCGAGGCCCACCACGTCGCCGTCGCCGCCGAACACGCCCTGCTGCACGCCGTGCCCCGGCTCACCGCGGCCCTGGTCCACGCCGATCCGGCGCTCGCGGCGGGCGAGGCGGACCCGCATCAGGCGCTCGCCCACCACGGCCCGGCGTGAGGGACGGCGACGCCGGCCCTCCGGGACGACGGCGCCCGGCAGTTCGGCGGGGCCTCGCCGGGAGGCAGCGGCGCGCCGCGCCGCCGTCCGCCGCCGGCGGGGACGCGGGTCAGGCCGATCACGGCCGGCCCCCGCGTCCGTCTCAGCGGACGGGCGGGACGGAGACCGCCATGATCATCCGCATCGGTCCGGGCCCCTCGTTCCCGTACGTGTGCGGGGAGTCGGCGCCGAAGGAGGCGCTGGCCCCCTCGGGCACGCGGTGCGGTACGCCGTCGAGGGTCAGGGTGAGTTCGCCCGCCGTGACGTGCAGGAGTTCGACGGTGCCGGCGGGGTGCGGGTCGGAGGGGCTGCTCTCGCCGGGCATGAGACACCACTCCCACATCTCCAGCGGGCCGGGGGCCTCGGCGCCCGCGAGCAGCCGGCTGAAGCTGCCGGCGTCGGTGTCCCACAGCCGTACGGCCTGGCCCGCGGGGACGATGCGGACGGTGGGGCCCTGTTCGTAGTCGAGCAGGGTGGTGACGCTGACGCCGAGGGCATCGCCGATCTTGACGACGGTGCCCAGGCTGGGATTGGTGCGCGCCTGCTCGATCTGGATGAGCATGCCGCGGCTGACACCGGCCCGCGCGGCGAGCGCCTCCAGGGTGAAACCGCGCTCGGTGCGCCAGCGCCTCACGTTGCGGGCCAGGGACTGGGTCAGCAG
Source organism: Streptomyces sp. SCSIO 75703 (assembly GCF_036607905.1). Classification (NCBI taxonomy): domain Bacteria; kingdom Bacillati; phylum Actinomycetota; class Actinomycetes; order Kitasatosporales; family Streptomycetaceae; genus Streptomyces; species Streptomyces sediminicola. The sequence continues at coordinate 5,870,990 of NZ_CP144555.1, read as the reverse complement.
ATCGAGGTCCGACACATTCCGTCCAGTGTGGTGGATGACTCGGTCCACTCTACTGACCTGACCCCTCCGCCCCGCACCGGACGACGGGTCGGCCGGGCACGAGGTCACCGGGGTCCGGATCCGGCGGGGGCACCGGACCGGGCGCCGCGGACACGCGACCGCCGCCCTCTCAGCCCTCGGTCTCCAGTTCCGGGTGCGGCACCTGGGGCGGAGCCGGGGCCGGGTCGGGCAGGGTGGCCAGGTGGGCGACGGCTTCGTCGTCCAGCGCGGACAGGGCGCGCAACTGGTCCGGGGTGACGTCCTCGGGTATCGGCACCGGGGCCGGGGTGCGCAGGGGCGGCTGCCAGCCGTCGGCGGGGGTCCAGCGGCGGACGACCCGGGCCGGTGCCCCGGCGACCACGGCGTGGTCGGGCACCGTGCCGCGGACCACGGCACCGGCGGCCACCACCACGTTCCGGCCGATCCGCGCGCCGGGCAGGACCACCGCGCCGGTGCCGATCCAGCAGCCGGGGCCGATCTCCACCGGCTCCATGCGCGGCCACTGCCTGCCGATGGGCTGGTGGGGGTCGTCGTAGGAGTGGTTGGTCGAGGTGACGTAGACGTAGGGGCCGACGTAGCAGTCGCTGCCGATGGTGACCGTGGTGTCCGCTATGACGTGGCTGCCGCGGCCGAGGACGACGCCGTCCCCGATGCGCAGGATGGCGTCCGGGCCGAGGTCCAGGTCGGGCATGAGCCCGGCGGTCAGGGTGACCTGCTCGCCGATGATGCAGTGGGCGCCGACCTCGATCCAGGGCTCGCCGAAGACCGTGCCGAGCGGGAAGGCGAGCCGGGTGCCGGCGCCCAGGGCGCGGAAGCGGAACCGTCCGGGGCGGGCGGCGGTGACGGAGCCGGTGCGCTGCACCCACGCCCAGCCGGCGTGCACGGCCCGCTGCGCGAGCAGTCCGGCCCGGGACGAGAACGTGTTCTTGCGCTTCGGCACCCGCTCACCGTAGTCCGCGGGCGGTGCGGGGGCGGCGCCGACGGTCTGTGATCTTCACCCCACCCGGTGGCGTACCGTGCGGTACATCACCGGACCAGGAGGCGGACGATGGAGCGTAGGGCGCTGATCACGGGCATCGGCGGCAGGCGGCCCGAGGTGGACGGGGAGGCGTTCACCGCGCCCACCGCCTCGGTCGTCGGGGACGTGACCCTGCGGGCGGGCGCGAGCGTCTGGTACGGGGCGGTGCTCCGCGGCGACGTCGAGCGGATCACCGTCGGGGAGAGCAGCAACATCCAGGACAACTGCACGCTCCACGCCGACCCGGGCTTCCCCGTCACGGTCGGCGCCCGCGTCTCCGTCGGGCACAACGCGGTCGTGCACGGCGCGACGGTCGAGGACGACTGCCTGATCGGCATGGGCGCCACCGTCCTCAACGGCGCGGTGATCGGCGCCGGCTCGCTGGTCGCCGCGCAGGCGCTGGTCCCGCAGGGCATGCGGGTGCCGCCCGGTTCGCTGGTCGCGGGGGTCCCGGCGAAGGTGCGCCGGGAGCTGACCGAGGAGGAGCGCCAGGGCATCACCCTGAACGGGACGATGTACGCCGACCTGGCGAAGGCGCACCGCGAGGTGTACGAGGGGGCCGGGGGCGGCGACACCGGGGCGTGAGGCGGGCGCCGTGGGGCTCGGCCCGGAGGGTGGGGCGGGCCGGGCAGAGGGCCGGCCCCCGTCCGGCGCGGGCGGGAGCCGACGGGGTGGCCTGGGCCTCGCGTACTCAGTCGGAGGAGGCGGCCTTCCCGGCGCCGGCCGGCGTCTCGGCGCCGGCCGGCGCTGCCGCCGCCGCGGCCTCCCGTTCGGCCGTGGCGCGCTGGGCCTTGCGCTTGACGAACAGCATCGAGCCGACACCGACGAGGACGGCAGCCACCAGGCCCAGCCACGAGAAGCGCTTCAGCCAGGATTCGGCGACGACACCGAGGTAGTAGACGACGGCGGTGGTGCCGCCCGCCCAGAGGATGCCGCCGAAGACGTTGGCGATGAGGAACTTCCAGTAGGGCATGCGCAGCACACCGGCCAGCGGGCCGGCGAAGATGCGGAGCAGGGCGACGAACCGGCCGAAGAACACGGCCCACATGCCCCACCGGTCGAAGGACCGCTCGGCGGTGGCGATGTGCCCCTCGCCGAAATGCTTGGGGAACTTCCGGCCCAGCCAGGCCAGCAGCGGTCTGCCGCCCCGGCGGCCGATGGCGTAGCCGATGGAGTCGCCGACGATCGCGCCGACGGTGGCGCAGGTGCCGAGGATCACGGGGTCGACGCCCCCGTGCTGGGAGGAGAGCAGGGCGGCCGAGACGAGGACGATCTCGCCCGGCAGCGGGATACCGAGGCTCTCCAGGCCGATGACGACTCCGACGACCGCGTAGACGGCCGCCGCGGGCACCGTGTCGAGCCATTCCTGGACGTGCAACGCCGCTTCCTCCGCTTCGCGTCCCTGCCGATTCCCGGGTGCGCCGCGACCGCGGCGCACCCGGGAAGCCTACCGGGTCGCCGGAGCGACGCCCCCGGGCAGGTGCCGGGGGGCGTGGAAGGGGTGGCGGGGGGTCAGCCGTTGGGCCGCAGCGTCCAGACGACGGTGACCTCGCCGGTGACGGCGCCGTCCTCACGCCGGATCACCACGCCGACGGGGAACTCGGGGCGGGTGCCGGCGTCCAGTTCGGCGACCACGTCGGCGGCCGGGCGGCCGAGGGTGGCGGTGGCGGTGACCGGGCCCAGCGCGATCTTCTTGAACGCGATCTCGGCGTGCACGGGCAGCGGCACGGCGCGCGCGAGCTGGTCGCCGAAGGCCGCGAGGACGATGGCGCCGCTGGCGGACTCGGCCAGCGTGAACATGGCGCCGGCGTGCGGGCCGCCGACGTGGTTGCGGTACTCGCTCTGGTCCGGAAGGCGCAGGACGGCCTTCTCCGGGGTGGTCTCCAGGTACGCGAGGTTCAGGGTCCGGACCATCGGCACGGTGGCGGCGAGCAGTTCGCCGACCGACATCTCGTCTGCGCTCATGCCCACATGTTACCCACGAGTAGATTCCGGGGGCCAGGGACCTCGGGGGACCGTCGCCCGGGGAGGGCCGGGGAAGCCGCGGGGCCGGGGCCCGGTGGCCGGAACCCAAGGGTGCGGACGGCCGGGAGAGGCCGGGCCCGGTGGCCCGGACGGCGGGGCTCCCGGGACGGAGCCGTCCCGTTTCGGTACGTCCCTGACAAGGCCCGGTGACCGAATCGTGTCCTGGGCCGCATTAGGGTGACCACTCATGTGGCCAGGACAGCAGCCGCCCGGGGGCGAGCAGAACCCGCAGCAGAACAACCCGTACCAGCAGCCGGGGTACCAGCAGCCGAATCCGTATCAGCAGCCGGGCTACCCACAGTCCGGACCGTACGGGCAGCAGCCGCAGTGGGGGGCTCCGACGGTGCCGGGGGCCCCGCTGCCCGGCGGCGGGGACGGCGGCGGCAAGCGGACGAAGCTGGTCGCGATCGTCGCAGCGCTCGCCGTGGTGGTGACTGCCGGGGTGACCGGGTTCCTGGTGCTCGGCGGTGACAAGGACGACACGGCGGACGGCAAGGACACCAAGCCCAGCACCAGTGCGTCCGCGAGCGGGTCCGCCTCCCCGGAGGCCGACCCGAGCGAATCCGGTTCCGACGACAACCCGCGCGGCGACGGGGAGCTGGAGGCGACCGTCCCCGGCTGGAAGGTCGTCGCCAACCCGCGCTTCGGCACCATGTTCGACGTCCCCGCCGACTGGGAGATCGAGAGGCCCGGCACCAGCGTCGGCTTCGAGTGGGAGAAGGAGGACGGCACGTTCGACCGCACCAGCGTCACCGCGCCGGCCTACCTCAAGTCCGAGTGGTGCACGTCCGACGACGACAAGGACGGCCGCAAGGAGACCACGGCCCTCGCCACCGCCGGCACGCGCGGGGAGAACGGCGCCAAGGACACCGACATGGCGGCCCAGACCCGCGTCCCGTGGTGGATCTTCGGCGGCTACACCCAGCCGGACAAGAAGAGCGTCAAGCAGGAGAAGCCGAAGCCGTACACCACCGCCTCCGGCATCGAGGGCAGCCTCGCCACCGCCCACTCGGAGGGCACGCCCCAGAAGGGGAAGTGCGACAGCGAGGGCAAGGCCATCACCTTCGCCTTCAAGAACGGCGCGGGCGACTTCGTCACCTGGAACCTGTACGGCGCCAAGGGTGTCAAGGACGAGATCCCCGAGGAGACGGTGCGGAAGATCCTGAGCACCGTGCGCCTCACCGAGGAACCGCCGACCGGCACCTGACCGGCGCCCGCGCCCCGGGGCCCTGCCGACGGCGCCCCGGGGCCCTGCCGCCGGCCGACGGCGCCCCGGACCCGGCCGTCAGCCGATGCCGAACGCTCCGGCGGGCGGCTCCGGCGACGGCCGGGCCTCCTCGTCCGGCACCGGCAGCGCGTCGCCGACGAACTCCCGCAGGGCGGCCCCGTGTGCGACCCGGGCCGGGAACGCGTCGGCGGCGGTCCGCCGGGCCAGCCCCGCGGTGTCGAGGGGGCGGTGCGAGGCGAGCAGGATCATGTTGCCGAAACGGCGCCCGCGCAGCACCCCCGGTTCGGCGATGAGCGCCAGCTCCGCGAAGAGCGCGGCGAACCCGGCGAGTTGCGAGCGCAGGAAGGCGAAGGGCGCCCCGTCGGCCAGGTTGGCCGCGTAGACGCCGTCGGCCCGCAGTACGCGTTCGGCCTCGCGCGCGTAGCCGGCGGTCGCCAGGTGGGCCGGCACCCGTGAGCCGCCGAAGACGTCCGCGACCAGGACGTCGGCCGAGTCCGCGGGCGCGGCCTCCAGCCAGGCGCGGGCGTCGGCGGCGTGCGGGACGATGCCCGAGCCGTCCGGCAGGGGCAGGTGCTCGGCGACCAGGTCCAGCAGGCCCCGGTCGGCCTCCACGACGTCCTGCCGGGAGCCCGGCCGGGTCACGGCCACGTACCGGGGCAGGGTGAGCGCTCCCCCGCCGAGGTGCACCACGTCCAGCGCGCGCCCCGGCTCGGCCGCGGTGTCGAGGACGTGCCCGAGCCGCAGCGCGTACTCGAACTCCAGGTGCGCCGGGTCGTCCAGGTCCACGTAGGACTGCACCGCCCCGTCGACGGTGAGCAGCCAGGCCCGGCGGCGGTCGACGTCGGGCAGGAGCTTGGCGGTGCCGTGGTCGACGGCGCGGACGACGGGCAGGGACTCGTTCACGCGCCCATTGTGCCGGGGTGCCCGGTCCGCCCCGGCCACCGCTCCGTCACGTTCCTGAGACGCACCCTACGGCGATCGGTCACACGGGTCGGTTACTGTCGCCGAATGCTCGATGCCCACACCCGCCCTGGGGGCACCGTCACGGCGTCTCCCCACGCCGCCGCACCGGAACTCGCCGTCACCACCGCCGCCGCGCCCGTGCCCGCCGGCTTCGCCGCCCGGGTGACGAGAGCCGTGCTCTCCCCCTGGTCCCGTCTGTCGCTGCTGGTGGCGCTGCTCGCCGCGGCGGCCTCGGCGATGCTCGTGTTCGAGCCGCAGCGGGTGCTGACCGAGGGCGGGCCGCCGCACCTGGGCGGCGCGGCGGCGGCACTCGCCTACGCGCTGGCGTACGGGGTGTGCACCGTCGCCTTCGTACCGCGCCCGCTGCTGAACCTCGCGGCCGGCGCCCTGTTCGGCTCCTCCGTGGGGCTCTGCTCGGCGCTCGCGGGCACGGTGCTCGGGGCCGGGTTCGCCTTCTGCCTCGGCCGTGCGCTGGGCCAGGACGCGCTGCGTCCGCTGCTTCGCGGCCGATGGCTGAAGGCCGCGGACGGGCAGCTCAGCCGGCACGGCTTCCGTTCGATGCTGGCGGCGCGGCTCTTCCCGGGGGTGCCGTTCGCCGCCGCCAACTACTGCGCGGCCGTCTCCCGCATGCGCCTGGGGCCGTTCCTGCTGGCCACGGCCGTGGGCTCGGTGCCCAACACGGCCGCCTACGCCGTCGCCGGGGCCCGCGCGTCGACGCCGACGTCGCCCGCCTTCCTGATCGCGCTGGCCGTGATCACGCTGCCCGCGGTGGCGGGCGGGGTGGTGGCCTGGCGCAGGCGTCACCGGCTGCCCGGCGCCTGACGCCACACCCGGGCGGGGCCGCCGGCGTTCCGGTGCCGGCCGGGCCCGGTGCGACACCGTGCCCGGCGGGGCGGGCGGGGCGACGGTGCGGAGCTGGTCGTCCCTGTCACCTTCTGGTCACTTTGGGGCGCTACGCTGCCCCACGACACGCTCGGTCGCGATCACCGCATGCGCCGTACAGGTGTGTCCACCGACGTTCCGCGACCGGCACTTGGACTCCACACCCTCATGTCTTGGTTTGAATCCCTCATCCTCGGGCTCGTCCAGGGGCTGACCGAGTTCCTCCCCGTCTCCTCCAGCGCCCACCTGCGGCTGACGGCGGCGTTCTCCGGATGGCACGACCCCGGCGCGGCCTTCACGGCGATCACGCAGATCGGCACGGAGGCCGCCGTCCTCATCTACTTCCGCAAGGACATCGGCCGCATCCTCGCCGCCTGGACGCGTTCGCTCACCAGCAAGGAGATGCGTCACGACCCGGACGCGCGGATGGGCTGGCTGGTCATCGTGGGCTCCATCCCGATCGGGGTCCTCGGCCTGACCCTCAAGGACCAGATCGAGGGGCCGTTCCGGGATCTGCGCATCACCGCGACGATGCTGATCGTCGTCGGCGTGATCATCGGCGTCGCGGACCGGATGGCGGCGCGGGACGAGAGCGGCGGCCGGCACCGCGCGCCCAAGCAGCGCAAGGAACTGTCGGACCTGGGCGTCCGCGACGGCCTGGTCTACGGGCTCTGCCAGGCGATGGCCCTCATCCCCGGCGTCTCCCGCTCCGGCGCGACCATCAGCGGCGGCCTGTTCATGGGCTACCGGCGCGAGGCCGCGGCCCGCTACTCGTTCCTGCTGGCGATCCCGGCGGTGCTCGCCTCCGGGATCTTCGAGCTGAAGGACGCCATGGACGGCGACCACGTCTCCTGGGGACCGACGCTCTTCGCCACGGTCGTCGCCTTCGCCAGCGGATACGCGGTCATCGCGTGGTTCATGCGCTACATCTCCACCAAGAGCTTCATGCCGTTCGTCTGGTACCGGATCGCCCTCGGCATCCTGATCATCGTCCTGGTCACGGCGGGGGTCCTCAGCCCGCACGCGGCGGAGTCCGCGGGCTGACACGGGGCCGCGTAGCCGTCCGGTAGCGGAGTGTCAGTGCTTGCCCCTAGGCTTGTCCGCATGTCCCCCGATTCCTTGGCCCCTGGTTCCGCGCGCTCCGCCGCGGAGCTGAACGATCAGATCCGCGCCCTGTGGCGGCGGGCGGGCGGCACCCTGTCCGCCCACGAGCGCGTGGAGTACGAGTTGCTGGTGGTCGAGTGGGCGGCGGCGACGCGCGGGGAGGTCGTCGAGGCGGCCTGACCCGGCGGGGCCCGGGGCCCCGGCCGCGCGGCCGGGACGCCGCCGGTGGCCGTCCCGCCGGACGACCGCGGCCCGCCGGGGGCTCGACCGCGCCGGATCTCAGCGCCCGCCCGCCACCCGGAGCACCGTACCGGTCGCGTAGGACGCCTCCCCGGACATCAGCCACGCGATCGCCGCCGCGATCTCCTCCGCCCGCCCCGCCCGTCGCAGCGGCACCCCCGGCGCCATCCGCGCGGGCCGGTCCGGGTCGCCCATGGCCGCGTGCATGTCGGTGTCGACGAGGCCGGGGGCGACCGCGTTGACCCGCACGCCGTCCGGGCCGAGTTCCTTGGCGAGGCCGAGGGTGAGGGCGTCGACGCCGGCCTTGGTCGCTGCGTAGTGGACGTACTCGCCGGGGCTGCCGAGGGTGGCGGCGCCCGAGGAGACGTTCACGATCACCCCGCTCCCCCGGGCCGTCATGAGCTGCGCCGCCCGTCGCGCGCACAGCAGCGCGCCGAGCAGGTTGACGTCCACGACCCGGCGCAGGGTGTCGGTGCCGGTGTCGGCGAGGCGGCCCAGCGGCCCGGTGACGGCGGCGTTGTTGACCAGGCCGGTCACCGGGCCGAGCCGGTCCTCCGCCAGGGCGAAGAGCCGCTCGACGTCGGCTTCCTCGGAGGTGTCCGCCCGTACCGCGAGCGCCCGCCCGCCGGCCTCGGCCACCGCCGCCACGACCGCGTCGGCCGCCGCCGCGTCCCGGACGTAGCCGACCGCGACGTCGTGTCCGTCGGCCGCGAGACGACGGCAGGCCGCCGCGCCGATCCCGCGGCTGCCGCCGGTCACCACCGTGACAGGACGTGCCATGCCCCACCTCCACACCGGTCCGCGGTGGACGGCTCCCGGAGTCCGGGAGTACCGCGCCGCACCTTTGATCGATCATCGATCGTCGCCGCTCACCCTAGAGGCGCACGGCCGGCCCCCGCCACCCCCGGCGCCTTCCGGCCGCCGGGAAGACCGTCCTCCGCGCGGCAGGGCGCCCGCGAGGCGTGGATACGCCCCGTGCGATCGCCGGCTGGAGTAGCCCCGCCCCACCCGGCGGTGGGGACAACCGGGGCGGCCTCGAGGAACGCGTCGTGGGCTTCGGCGTCGAGGTGGAGTGACCGGGGCGGGCCGGGAGCGTCCGGCCGGCCGGTCACGCGCCGGGCCGGGGCTCCGGCCGATCGGTGCGCACCCGGACCGGAGGCATCGGGCCCACCTAGGACACTCCCGGACCGGAGGCATCCGGCGCATCGGGGGGACGCGCCGGGCGCGATGCCGGCCGGCGGGGTCGTGCCGCGGGCGCACGCCGGGCGCGTCCCGGGGTAGGAAGGGCCCCATGAGAAAGCTCGGCCCCTGGACCGCCTCCCCGTGGCGCCGCCCGGCCGCCGCCCTGCTCGCCGGTGCCCTGCCGGTGCTCGCCTTCCCGGCGCCGGGCCTGTGGTGGTGGGCCTGGGTCGCGCTGGTGCCGTGGCTGCTGCTGGCCGCCTCCGCGCCGGACGGCCGGGCGGCGTCCCGGGAGGGCTGGCTCGGCGGGTTCGCGTTCATGCTGGCCATGCACCACTGGCTGGTGCCCAGCCTGCACGTGTTCACCTTCGTGATCGCCGCGCTGCTCGGCGCGCTGTGGGCGCCCTGGGGCCTGCTCGTACGCCGGTTCCTCGGGGCGTCCGCCACGCCGGGGCGGGTCGCGGCGGGGCTCGTCGTGGTGCCGTCGGGCTGGCTGGCGGTGGAGTTGGTCCGCTCCTGGCAGGGGCTCGGCGGGCCCTGGGGGATGCTCGGCGCCAGTCAGTGGGAGGCCGCCCCGGCGCTGCGGCTCGCCTCGGTGGGCGGGGTGTGGCTGCTCAGCTCGCTGGTGGTCGCCGTCAACACCGCGGTCGCCGTGCTGATCGCGCACCGCCGGGCGCGGGTGGCCGCGCTGACCGGGCTGGTGGCCACGGGCGCCGCCACCGCGTCGGCGTGGGCGTGGGCGCCCGGCCCGCAGAGCGGGGCACGGGCCTCGGTCGCCGTGGTCCAGCCGGGGATCGTCACCGGGCCGGACAGCGCCGAGCGCCGCTTCGACCGGCAGGAGCGGCTGACCCGGGACCTGGCCGGCCGGGACGTGGACCTGGTCGTCTGGGGCGAGAGCAGCGTCGGCCACGACCTCGCGGACCGCCCCGACCTGGCCCGCCGGCTCGCCGCGCTGTCCCGGGAGACCGGCGCGGACCTCCTGGTCAACGTGGACGCGCGCCGCTCCGACCGGCCCGGCATCTACAAGAGTTCGCTCCTCGTCGGGCCCGGCGGCCCCACCGGCGACCGGTACGACAAGATGCGGCTGGTGCCGTTCGGGGAGTACGTCCCGGCGCGTTCGCTGCTCGGCTGGGCCACCTCCGTCGGCAAGGCGGCCGACGAGGACCGCCGGCGCGGTACCGGGCAGGTGGTGATGGACACCGGGGACGGGCTGCGGATCGGGCCGCTGGTGTGCTTCGAGAGCGCCTTCCCGGACATGAGCCGCCGGCTCGCCCGGGACGGGGCCGCGCTGCTGCTGGCCCAGTCGTCCACGTCGACCTTCCAGCACACCGCGGCGCCCGCGCAGCACGCCTCGCTCGCGGCGCTGCGCGCCGCGGAGACGGGCCGCCCGATGGTGCACGCGACGCTCACCGGAATCAGCGCCGTCTACGACGGGCGCGGCGAACGGGTCGGTCCGTGGCTCGGGACGGGGGCGAGCACCGCCGAGGTCTACGAGGTGCCGCTCGCGCGGGGCGGCACCACGGTGTACGTGCGGTACGGCCCCTGGCCGGTGGGCGGAGCGCTGCTGGCGCTGGCGGGGTGGGGCGTGGCCGAGGGGGCGGCGCGGCTCAGGCGGCCGGCTCCAGCACCTCCCGCACCACCCGCTCGCACAGCTCATGGGTCTCCAGCGCGTCCCGGGCGCTGAGCACCTCGCCCGCGCGGACGGCGTCGAGGAAGGCGAGGACCACCTGTTCGATCCCGCGCTGGCGGGCCACCGGCACCCAGTCGCCGCGCCGGCGCACGGTCGGCTGACCCTTGTGGTCGATGACCTCGGCGAGGTTGACCACCTGGCGTTTGGCGTCCTGGCCGGACACCTCCAGGATCTCCTCGGCCGACCCGCTGAGCCGGTTCATGACACCGAGCGCGGTGAAGCCGTCACCGGCGAGCTGGAGGACGACGTGGTGCAGCAGCCCGTCCTCGACGCGGGCGCGCACGGTCACGTCGTCGACGGTGCCGGGGACCAGGAAGCGGAGGGTGTCGACGACGTGGATGAAGTCGTCGAGGACCATGGTGCGGGGGTCCTCGGGCAGGCCCGTGCGGTTCTTCTGCAGGAGGATCAGGTCGCGGGGCTGCTCGGCGCACTGCGCGTAGGCGGGGGCGTGGCGGCGGTTGAAGCCGACGGCGAGGCTGGTGGCGCGCTCCTCGGCGAGGGCCACCAGGCGGCGGGAGTCCGCGAGTTCGTAGGCGAGGGGCTTGTCGACGTAGGTGGGGACGCCGGCCTCCAGGAGCCGGGTGACGATCTCGGGGTGGGCGGCGGTCGGCGCGTGCACGAAGGCCGCGTCGAGGCCCTGGCCGATCAGCGCGTCGAGGCGGGTGTGGCGCCGGCCGGCCGGCAGGTGCAGGGAGTCGGCCACGCGGGTGAGCGTCGCGGGGGTGCGCGTGTGCAGGTGCAGTTCCACCTCGGGCAGGACGGCGAGCACGGGCAGGTACGCCTTCCGCGCGATGTCTCCGAGTCCGATGCAGCCGACCTTCACGGGGTGTTCTCCTTCGACACTATCCGGCCTGGGTCCGCTCGGAAGCATACGGCCGCTGCGGCGGACGCCAGTCGGCGATGCCGTCGAAGCCGCGCAGGAACAGGGCGGGCCCGGCCAGGGACAGCAGCCGCATCGCGGCGTCGCGTACGGCGACGCCGGTCCGGCCGGTCAGCAGGCTGAGGCGGGCGACCCTGACGGCCTGCCGGGAGACGGCCGTCGTCCGGGGCAGCCGGGCGGCGGTGTAGGCGGCGAGGTCGTCGTGGTGGTGGGCGAGGACGACGGCGTCCTCGACGGCCTGGTTGCCGCCCTGGCCGAGGTTGGGCGGCATGGCGTGCGCGGCGTCCCCGACGAGGGCGACCCGGCCGCGGTGGAGGGCGGGCAGGGGTTCGGCGAGGTGGTGGACGTCGTGGCGCAGGACGTCCTCGGGGCGCAGGGCGGCGAGGACGGCGGGGACCGGTTCGTGCCAGTCGCCGAAGAGGCGCAGCAGTTCGCTCCTCTCGTCGTCGGGGGCGTGGCCGTCCGCGGGCGTCACGGCGGCGGCGTAGGCGTAGACGCGGCCGTCCCCGAGGGGGTGGGTGCCCCAGATCCGGCCGCGGCCCCAGGTCTCGTGGGAGGCGAAGGCGACGCCGGGCAGCGGGATGACGACGCGCCAGGTGGTGAAGCCGGAGTAGACGGGTCCGGGGTGGCCCGGGAAGAGGACGGCGCGGGCGGCGGAGCGGATGCCGTCGGCGGCCACGACGAGGTCCGCCTCGATCTCGCCGTCGGGGGTGCGCACCCGGGCGGGCCGGCCGGGGCCGCCAGGGTCGGCGACGTCCGCGTCGGCGTCGGTGCGGACCGTGCCGGGTGGCAGACGGCCGGCGAGGAGGCCGACGAGGGTGGAGCGGTGCAGCAGCACCAGGGGGCCGCCGAAACGCTCGGCCGCGGCGGCGGCGTCGGAGCGCGAGAGCCAGCGCCCGCCGGGGGTGCGCAGGCCGCCGTCGCCCTGCCAGGCGGCGAGGGAGCGGACCTCGTCGCCGAGGCCGATCACGTCGAGGGCGCGCAGGGCGTTGGGCGACAGGGAGATGCCGGCGCCGGGCGGCTGGAGGGAGGGGCCCCGTTCCAGGACGGTGACGCGCAGGCCGCCGCGGTGCAGGGCCGCCGCCGCGGTCAGCCCGCCGATGCCGCCGCCGATCACGACGGCGTGCCGTGGGAGTGCCATGATCCTCCTTCACTACAGGCGTAGTAGACCTCGTCACGACTGTACTACGGACGTAGTTCCTCGGGGAGGTCGGATAGGTTGGCGGCCATGTCCGCACCTCCCGCCCGCTCCGATCGCGTCGCCGACACCGCGCTCGCCCTGCTGGCCGAGCGGGGTATGCGGGGGCTGACGCACCGGGCGGTCGACGAGGCCGCCGGGTTCCCGCAGGGCTCGACCTCCAACGTCGCGCGCACCCGCCAGGCGCTGCTGGAACTGGCCGTACGACGGCTCGCGGACCGGGAGGCGCGGGTGCTGGCGCTGGACGAGATGCCCGATCCGCGGGACGGCGTGGAGGCCCTGGTGGAGGCGCTCGCGCTGGCGACGCACCGCGCGATGACCGGCAACCGCGCGCTGACGCTGGCCCGCTACGAACTGGCCCTCGAGGCCACCCGCCGGCCCGAGCTGCGCATCCACTTCGACGCGGCGGGGGCCCGCTTCCGCGAGCAGCTCGGGGCCATGGTGACCGCCCTGGGCTCCCCCGACCCCGCCCGCCACGTGCGTGTGCTCGTGGCCTGGGCCGACGGGCTGTTGTTCTCCGGCGTCGCCGGTTCCCTCGCCGCCGCCCCGCCCGCCCTGGACGAACTCCGCACCGGCCTGCGGGAACTGCTCGCCACGATGGCACCGGACTGACGCGGCCCCGGAAACCGGGACGACGCATCCGCGCCCGGGCCCGCCCCGACACACCGTCCGGGCGCGAAAGCCCGGCGGGACACGCCGTCCGGGAGGCGGCTGGCACCACCCACCGACGGCCGCCCCGGGCCCGGCCGTCCACTCGTCCGCCCGTCCGCCGATCCGCCCGGCGGGGCCCGGCAGGCCCGCGCGTCACCCCGCGTGGTCGCGGCGCCCTCCGTACGGGGGCGGACATCACCCGTGAGGGGCACAGTGTGCCTGTCCGGCGGCGCGCGCGGCGCCGGAGCCGCCAGAGTGACCCGCGTGCATCGAACGACGACCACCGCAACGCTTCTGGTGACCGTGGCTGTCTCGGCCCTCGCCGGTTGTACGACGGTCCACTCTCCGTCCGGCTCCCCCACGGGTCCCGGTACGCGCACGACCGCACCGCGTCCCGACGGCTCCGCCGAACCGTGGCCCGCGGAGGGCCCGGCCCGGGAGGCGCTGGAGGGGACCGGTCCCTCCCCCGCCGCCGAGCGGGCCACCACCCCGGCTGCTCCGCCGGGCGGCGAGGGCCCGGCCGCCGTGCCGCCGCCCCGGGCCCCACGGTCGAAGGCACCGCAGGGTCAGGGCGCCGGCACGCCGGCGCCGCGCGCCACGCTCCCCGCCGTGCCCCCGCAGGGCGGACCGGGCGGGGGGACGGCGGACCTCTGCGCGCTCGGCAAACGGTTCGGCGGCTGGCAGCCGGACAGTCCGGAAGCGGTCATCTGCGACCGGGCCTACGGCAACTGAACCCCGCGGACCGGCCGTTCGCCGGGCTCCTGCCCGGGGCCGGGCGGCTCAGGGCCGCTGCCGCGGCGCGCGCCACGGGCCGTCCGGGGTGGGGTCCTCGTCGTCGAGGCGGGCCTCCAGACGGTCGATCGCCGCGCGCACCCGGTCGCCGTACCGGTCGGCGGGCAGGGCGGCGGCCGTGCGACGGGCCTGGCCGAGATGGCCGCGCGCGGCGCCGTGGCGGCCGAGGCGGAGGTAGTCGGCGGCCAGGTCGAGGTGGAGCGAGGGGTACAGGGCGCGCGCCGCCGAAGCGCCCGGACGCGGGCCGCCGCACCGGTCCTCGGCGAGTTCCTCGGCGGCGGCCAGGGCACGCAGGTTCCAGGCCAGCTCGTCCCCCGGGTCGTCCTGCGTGTCGGCCAGGTAGTGGGCGAGGGTGCAGCGGTACAGGGGGTCGCCGTGCTCGCCGACCTCCGCCCACAGCCCGAGCAGACGGTCGCGCGCCTCCTCGCGGTCGCCCGCGTGGTGCAGCATGACGACCTGGCCGATCCGCGTCAGCACGGCATCGGGCGCCGACTGCTCCTGTCCCCTGGCCACCGCGTCCTCCGTGCCCTCGTCGCTGTCTGCGACGACGCTAACCGCAGGCGGGGGCGATCCGGGGCAGGCGACCGCGCGACGCGCAGGGGGCGGGCCGGCCGGGGCGCCGGCCCGCCCGCGGGCTCAGGCCAGGTGGGGGATCGTCCAGTCGATCGGCTCGTGGCCCTGCCGGGCGACCGCCTCGTTGATCTGCGTGAACGGGCGGGAGCCGAAGAACTTCTTCGCCGACAGCGGCGAGGGGTGCGCCCCCTTGACCACCACGTGCCGCGTCTCGTCGATCAGCGCCAGCTTCTTCTGCGCGTAGTTGCCCCACAGCACGAACACCGCGGGGTCCGGCCGGTTCGCCACCGCGCGGATCACCGCGTCGGTGAACAGCTCCCAGCCCCGCGACTTGTGCGAGTTGGCCTCGCCGGCCCGGACCGTGAGCACCGCGTTGAGCAGCAGGACGCCCTGCTCGGCCCAGGGCATCAGGTACCCGTTGTCCGGGACGGGGACGCCCAGCTCGGCGTGGAGTTCCTTGTAGATGTTCCGCAGGGAGGGCGGCACCTTGACGCCCGGCCGGACGGAGAAGCACAGGCCGTGGCCCTGCCCCTCGCCGTGGTAGGGGTCCTGGCCGAGGACCAGCACCTTCACCCGGTCGTACGGCGTGGCGTTCAGCGCGGCGAAGACCTCCTCGCGGGGCGGGTAGACGGGGCCGTTCGCCCGCTCCTCCTCGACGAACTCCATCAGCTCCTTGAAGTAGGGCTGCCGCAGTTCGCCGCCCAGCACCTCGCGCCAGGACTCGGGCAGCATGGCGATGTCGGTCACGTCAACTTCCTTACGCTGTGCGGTGGCTTCCGGTTCCCCGAACCTACCGGCGACCACCGACAATCCGCCGCGCGGTCCGCCCGGCGGGCCACCACGGCCCGGAACGGGCCCGCTACCAGCTCGTCTTCCGGTAGAGCTGCCACATCGTCATGATCGTCGAGGGGTCGAGGGCGCGTTCGGCGCCCGAGATGTCCGCGCTGGCGGCCACGTACTGCTTGCCCTGCCACAGCGGCAGCAGCCGCGCGTCGTCGACGAGGATCTCCTGCGCCCGCCGGAACGACTTGTGCACCATGCCGCGATCGCTCTCGCGCCGGGAGCTGGGGAGCAGCTTGTCGGTGATCTCCGGGGCGAGGTAGGGCGTGCCGAGCGCGTTCTGCTCGCCGACGAAGGGCGCGATGAAGTTCTCGGCGTCCGGGAAGTCCGCGGACCAGCCGCGTCCGAAGACCGGGTACTCGCCCTTCTGGTAGCCCGCCACGTACGTCTTCCACGGGCGGCTCTCCAGCTTGACCGTGAACAGCTCCGACGCCTCCAGCTGGCGCTTGAGTTCCTTGAACTCCAGGGCGGTCTCGGAGCCGTAGCGGTCGGTGGTGTACCAGAGGGTCAGCGGGACCTTCTCCGTGATGCCGTCCTCGGCGAGGATGCGGCGGGCCTTGTCGACGCTGGGGTCGCCGTAGTCGTCGAAGAAGCCGGTGGTGTGGCCGGTCAGCCCCTTGGGGACCATCGAGTACAGCGGGTCGACCGTGTCCTGGTAGATCTCGTGGGCGATCAGCGCCCGGTCGACGATCTGCGCGACGGCCTGGCGGACGGACTTGCGGCCCGCCCAGGGGTCCTCGGGGTTGAAGACCAGGTAGTTGATCTCGGACCCGCTGCCCTCGACGAGCTGGATGTTCTCGTCCCGGCCGGCCCGGCCCTGGAGGGTGACGACGTCGTCGGCGGCCAGACCGCGGTAGGTGACCTGGATGCTCCGCTCGCGCAGCGCCTTCACCATCTCGGCCGAGTCCTTGAAGTACCGGATGGTGACGGCCTTGTTGCGCAGCTTGGCGAAGCCCTTGTAGCGGTCGTTGCGGACGAGTTCGGCCCGCCGGCCCTCCTGGTAGGCGGTCAGGGTGTACGGGCCGGAGCCCACCACCCGGCCGTCGTCCCGGAGCCGTCCCGCCGGGTAGCCGTCGGGTTCGACGATGGCCATCGCGGGGGTGGCGAGGACGAACGGGAAGGTGGCGTCGGGCTTGGAGAGCTGGAAGACCACCTCGCGGTCGCCTTCGGCCCGCACGCTGTCGAGGCTGCCGAGGAGTCCCGCGGGGCCGCCGTTGACGTCGATCTTGCCGATACGGTCGATGGAGTGCTTGACGGCCCGCGCGTCGAGCGGCTTCCCGTTGGAGAAGGTCAGCCCCTTGCGCAGCGTGCAGCGGTAGACCTGGTTGCGGGAGTCGGTGAAGCCGCACTCCTCGGCGGCGTCCGGCTCGGGGAGGGTCGCGCCGTTGGGGTAGCTCAGCAGCGTCTGGTAGACGTTGCGGAACAGTTCCCAGGAGCCGTCCCACGAGGCGGCCGGGTCGAGGGTGCTGGGTGGGCTGGTGGTGCCGACGACGATGGGGTCCTCGTCGTTCGCGTCGCCCGAGGACAGCATGCCGCAGCCGCCGGCCAACGTCGCCACGGACACGATGGCGGCCACCCGCCGCAGGCATCGGCTCCGGTTGAACACGCGCACGCTCCTCGATCGGCCGTACCAAGAGTCGGCAGACCATACCGCAGCGCCACACACGCTGGACCCCGGCTGAACAGCGGTTTTGATCATTTCGAGATGACTACGTTGTCACGGTGACGAGGGTCCGATAGACGGACACGGGTGCCGCCCGCGCGCGGCGGCGACACCCGTGCCGGGGGCAGGTGCGCGGCGGGTCAGCCCATGCCCGCGTTGAGGAAGACGCCGCCGTCGACGACCAGCGTCTGACCGGTGATCCAGTCCGACTGGTCCGAGGTGAGGAAGGCCGCGGCGCCGCCGATGTCGGAGGGCACGCCGAGCCGGCCGAGCGGGTAGCCGGCCGCGGCCTCCGCCTCGCGCCCCTCGTACAGGGCGGCGGCGAACTTGGTCTTGACGACCGCCGGGGCGATGGCGTTGACGCGTACCCCGGGCGCGAACTCGTGCGCGAGCTGCGCCGTGAGGTTGATCATCGCGGCCTTGCTGACGCCGTAGGCGCCGATGAAGGGCGAGGGCGCGATGCCCGCGACGGAGGCGATGTTGACGATGGCGCCGCCGTTCTCCTTCTGCCAGGCGTGCCAGGTCCGCTGGGCGAAGCCGAGCGCCGAGATCACGTTGGTCTCGAAGACCTTGCGCGCGACGCCCAGGTCGAGGTCGGCCATCGGGCCGAACACCGGGTTGGTTCCCGCGTTGTTGACCAGGAAGTCGACACGCCCGAACGCCTCCATCACACGCTCGACGGCGGCGGCCTGGTGTGTCTCGTCGTGTGCCTTGCCGGCGACACCGATGACCCGGTCGGCGCCGAGCCGGTCGACCGCCTCCTTCAGCGCGTCCTCGTTGCGGCCGGTGATGCAGACGCGGTCGCCGCGCGCGACGAACGCCTCGGCGACGCCGTAGCCGATACCTCGGCTGGCGCCGGTGACGAGGGCGACCTTGCCCGAAAGTTCCACGGAAGTCATGTTCCCGTCTGTCCTTGTGAGTCCCTCTGGATACGGCTGCCGGCCACGCCCGGGGCCCCGCCCGCGGCGCCGTGGCCGTGTGGGGATGCCTAGTCGAGCGGCCCGCCGGCCACGTACAGCACCTGGCCGGAGACGAAGCCGGCCGCCTCGCCGGTGAAGAAGGCGATGGCGTTGGCGACGTCCTCGGGCTCGCCGACGCGCTGGACCGGGATCTGGGTGGCGGCGGCGGCCTTGAAGTCCTCGAAGCCCATGCCGATGCGCCCGGCGGTGGCGGCGGTCATGTCGGTGGCGATGAAGCCGGGGGCGACGGAGTTGGCGGTGACGCCGAACTTGCCGAGTTCCTTGGCGAGGGTCTTGGTGAAGCCCTGGAGGCCGGCCTTGGCGGCGGAGTAGTTGACCTGGCCGCGGTTGCCGAGCGCGGAGGAGGAGGACAGGTTGACGATCCGGCCGAAGTGCGCGTCCACCATGTGCTTCTGACACGCCTTCGTCATGAGGAACGCGCCGCGCAGGTGCACGTTCATGACGGTGTCCCAGTCGGCGGCGCTCATCTTGAACAGCAGGTTGTCGCGGAGCACGCCCGCGTTGTTCACGAGGATGACCGGGGCGCCCAGTTCCGCCGCGATCCGGGCGACGGCCGCCTCGACCTGCGCCTCGTCGGAGACGTCGCAGCCGACCGCGAGGGCGGTGCCGCCGGCCGCGGTGATCTTCTCCACGGTGTCCGCGCAGGCGGCCTCGTCGAGGTCGAGGACGGCGACGGCACGGCCCTCGGCGGCCAGGCGTACGGCGGTGGTGGCACCGATGCCGCGCGCGGCTCCGGTGACGACGGCGACCCGCTGCTCAGTGGTGGACATTGCTGCTTCTCCTCGTCCTGGGGATGCGGCCGTGCGGAGCCGGGCGCCGCGGTGAGCGACCGCTTAGTACCTTCCGCGTACGTGACGCTAGAAGCCCTGGCACCCGGTGTCAACGGGACACCTCCCGGGTGTGATCCATTACCCCGTCGGACGGCCGCCCCGGCGGCTCTGCCGGGGCGGCCGGCGGCACCTGCCGCCCCGCCCGCCCCTTCCCCCGGCCGGCGCAACGCCGCGCGCCGCGCGGGCACGGCGCACCTAGCGTCGGCAGGGCGAGCCCTTCCGCCGGAGAGGAGACGCCCATGCGCCGTCGTACCGGAGCCGCCGGCACCGCCGCCCTGATCGCGGCGCTCGCCCTGCCGTCCGCGCCCGCCCACGCGGACGGCGCGGAGTGCCGCGACGCGGAGGGGACGGCTCGGTGCGCGGCGGCGGACGCCTCGCCCCCGTCGCTCTCGGCCACCTCCCGGCCGCTGCCCGCCGCCACCGCGCCCCCGGCCGCCGTGCCGGCTCCGGACGCCTCCGGTCCGGTGGCGCCGACGCGCGGTGTGCGGGGCGGGGTCGGCGGTGCCGCGAAGAGCGGGCCGAGCGACCGCGACGTGGGTATCGGGCTCACCTTCGTGCTCGGCTCGGCGCTCGCCGCGGGCTACGTGATCCGGTGGCGCCGCCGGCGCTGAGGGCGGCCCGGGGCGCCGTCCCCGGGGCATCGGTCGTGCCTCGGCGCCGGGCGCCCCCGTGGCGCCGGTGGCGTCCGGCGCCCTTTCGGTCTCCCCCGACCGCCGACGGCACCCGGCGGCGCCGGGTCCGCCCCGGTTCAGCGGACGAGCAGGTCCAGGAGGCGGTCCGCCTCGGCCGCGGGGTCGGCCGTGAGGCCGGTGTGGACGGGGCCGGGCTGGAGGATCGTGGAGCGGGGCGCGATCAGCCAGCGGAAACGGCGGCCGGGCTCGTCCGGGGCCGCCTGGCCCGCGAGGTCGCCGCCGCCGCACACGCCCTCGACGGCGCGCAGCGCGGCCCGCACCCCGGGCAGGTCCACGCCGGGGTCGAGGGCGAGGAGCCGGGCCTCGTCGAGGTGGGTGCGGGCGCCGACGTACTCCTTGGCCCGGCAGTAGACGAGGACCCCGGCGTTGACGCGTTCGCCGCGTTCGACGCGGGGCACGACCCGCAGCAGCGCGTACTCGAAGACGTGCCGGTCGCTCACCGGTCCTCCTCCTGGGCGTGCCGGACGTGTTCGTGGACGGTGGCGGCTCGGGCGAGCAGCGGCCGCGCGTGGGCCCGGCGCAGGTCGTCCGGGGTGTCGAAGCCCGGTTCGCCCTCCAGCCAGGCGTCCGGGATCTCGGCGGTGACCTCGGCGAGGAGGTCCTCGGTGACCAGGGGCGCGAGGGCGGCGGCAGCGGCGGCGACGTCCGGCGCGAACGGCGCGAGGGCGTGGTCGCGGGCGTCGTAGGGGCGGGCGGCGGAGGCGTCGGCGCCGGGCCAGTGGTGGTGCCAGATGAGTGTGGCGCCGTGGTCGACGAGCCACAGCTCCCCGCGCCACCAGAGCAGGTTGGGGTTGCGCCAGGAGCGGTCGACGTTGTTGACCAGCGCGTCGAACCAGACGACGCGGCCGGCCTCCTCGGGGCTCACCGGGAAGGCGAGCGGGTCGAAACCGAGGGCGCCGGAGAGGAAGCCCATGCCGAGGTTGGTGCCGGCGCTGGACTTGAGGAGGTCCTGCACCTGCGGGTCGGGCTCGCCGAGACCCAGCACCGGGTCGACGTCGACGGTCACCAGCCGGGGCACCCGGAAGCCGAGCCGCCGGGCCAGTTCCCCGGCGACGACCTCGGCGACGAGCGTCTTCCGCCCCTGCCCGGCCCCGGTGAACTTGAGCACGTACGTCCCGAGGTCGTCGGCCTCGATCAGCCCCGGCAGGGACCCGCCCTCACGCAGGGCGGTGATGTAGCGAGTGGCGGCGACCCCGGTCAGCATTACGCCAGGCTACGCGATCTCCCGGTCCCGCCCTCGTCGGCCTTCCTCCCGGGGCCGGCTCGTCCCGTCGGCGGCCCCTCGGGGCGCCGGACAGCCGCAGAGGGGCCGCCGTACGCCGCCCGGCCCGTGTCCCTCCGGGCGCGGTCCGTGTCACTCCGGGCGCCCGAAGCGGTGGGCGGCCCAGAGCAGCGCCACGGCGCCCGTGACGAGGAGGGCGGCGGCTTCCAGCGGGAGGGGCGGCTGCCGGCCGAACCATGCGATGCCCGTCGCGGCCACGTGGTCGGGCACCCGCAGTTCGATGCTCCGCCGGAGCAGGTCCACGCCGTAGGCGAGCGGGTTGACGGCGGCCAGTGTCTGCGCCCAGCCCGGCAGGGCGTGCAGGGGGAAGAATCCGCCGGAGAGGAACAGCAGCGGCATCATCACCAGGCCCAGCAGCATGTGGAACACCTCGGGGCGGCCCAGGGTCACGGCGAGGGCCAGGGACAGGGCCGTGATGGTGAAGGAGGCGAGGACCATGCCGGCGAGGAGCAGTGCCAGGAGGACCGGGTCGTAGGGCAGGCCGACCGCCCCGGCGAGGGCGAGGAGCACGGCGCCCTGGACGGCGGCGACCAGGGTGCCGCCCGCGCAGTTCCCCAGGAGGAGGGTAGAGCGGCGTACCGGGGCCATGAGCAGTTCGCGCAGATAGCCGCTCTGGCGGTCGGTGATCAGGCGGATGCCGACCATGATGGCCGGCGTCTGGACGGTCATCATCAGCATGCCGGGGAAGAGGTATGCCTGGTAGCCGACGCCCAGCCGTGACTCGGGGATGAGGGCGGCCAGTCCGCCGCCGAGGACGAAGAGGTAGAGCACCGGCTGGATCAGCATCAGGGCCGTGTGGGTGTGCTGGCAGGACAGGCGCAGCAGGTCGCGGTGGACCAGTGCGTGGACGGCGCGCAGTTCGCGGCGCAGGCGGGCCGGCGGCGCGGGGTCCGGGCCGCCGGAGGAGTCCGGGGCGTACGGGGCTTCGGTGGCCCGCGGGGCGGAGGTGCTCACGGGCGCCCCTCGGCCGGCGCCGTGGCCCGGTCCGGCCCGGCGGAGCCGGGCGCCGAGGCCCGGCCGGTCCCGCCGAGGGCGGGCGGCGCAGTGGGCCGTCCCGCGTGGATGCTGCGGCCGGTGTGGTGGAAGAACACGTCGTCGAGGGTGGGCGGGGTCGCGGAGGCGGCGTGCACGGTGATGCCGTGGGCCTCGAGCGCCGCGCACAGGCGGGGGATCCATGAACTGCCGTCGGGCACGCGCAGGTGGATCCCGTCGGCGTCCGGGGCGGCGCGGGCGCCGGAGGGGGCGGTCCGGCGTACGACGTGGTACGCCGCCAGGTCGTCGCCGGTGCGCAGCACCACCCGGTCGTCCCCGATCGCGCCCTTCAGCGCGGAGGGCGTGCCCTGGGCCACCAGGCGTCCGCGGTCGATGATGGCGAGCCGGTCGCAGTTCTCCGCTTCCTCCAGGTAGTGGGTGGTGAGGAAGAGGGTGGTGCCGTACCGGTCGCGCAGGTCGCGCAGGTGCTCCCAGACCTGGGCACGGGCGTGCGGGTCCAGGCCGGTGGTCGGCTCGTCCAGGAACAGGACCCGGGGCGCGTGCAGCAGGCCGCGGGCGAGTTCCAGGCGTCGTCGCATACCACCCGACAGGGTGCGTACCGGGGCTCGCCGCCGGTCGGCCAGTCCGACGGCGTCGAGGGTCTCGGTGATGCGCAGGCGCGCGTGGCGACGGCTCATTCCGTACAGGCGGCCGTGGACACGGAGGTTCTGTTCGGCCGTCAGGTCCATGTCCAGGGCGCTGTGCTGGAAGAGGATGCCGACCTGTTGCCGCACCCGGTCCGGCCGGCCGAGCACGTCGGCGCCGGCCACCGTGGCCCGGCCGGCGGTGGGGCGCGCCAGGGCGCACAGCAGGGCGATGGTGGTGGACTTCCCGGCGCCGTTGGGGCCGAGGAAGGCGAAGGTCTCTCCCTGGCGCACGTCCAGGTCCAGGCCGTGGACGGCGTGCGTGGGGGTGCCGTCGGGGCTCGCGTAGGTCTTGACCAGGCCGCGGGCGCTGATGGCGTACGCCTCCTCGGGAGCGGGTCCCGTGGGGGCGGGTGGCGTGGCGTCGGGTGCCGTGGGGGCCGCGTCCGTGGAGGCGGCGGTCAGGAGGGGGGTCCGGGCGGGGGCGTCGCCACCGGATCTCGGCTGCATCGTAAGGTCCTCGTCTGCCGGGGTGTCGTCTGCGGACTCGGCGGGCGACGGTTCACGGGCGGGCCGCCCGGGTCCCGGCGCGGCACGGTGAACGGCTCCCCCGCCGGGCGCGTGCTCCGGCCGACGGCCGCCTGGGCCGCCGGCCGGAGACGTTCAGGCCCTTGTGGTCCTGCCCCGGTTCAGGTCGTGGCGCGGACGCCGAGTGCTCCCGGCCCGCCGGGAGCGGTACTCGGCGGGTCCCCGGTACGACCTCCGTCGTCCCGGCCGTCGGCCGGGACCGGAGCCGGAGGGCTCATCGGCCGGTCAGGCGCAGCTGATGCCGATACAGACGGTGTTGAGGAGCGTCAGCAGGCCGACGCACTCGCAGGTCGCGGCGACCGCTCCGTCGGCGCCGACCGGGTCGGTCTCCGGAAGGGCGTGCAGTTCGGCCAGCAGTTCGAGGTCACGGTTCTCCATGGCGGTCTCCCTCTCTGTGTGTCGGCGGCGGGGGTTCCCGCCGCTCAGCCCGGCTGGTGGATCGACCAGTGCCGGGAGTCGGTGTGCCGGGTCCGCAGGAGGAACGCCAGGATCCCCGCGGACCCGTCGCTCCAGCCGGTCGAAACTCCCCCGTACTCGTTGGGGAAGACGACGTGACCGTTGCGGTGGGCCCGTTCGGCGACGATCAGGCGGGCCAGTTCCTCGGCCCGCGTGCGGTGGACGGAGTCCCCCGTGGCCTCGGCCACGTCCAGGAGGAAGTCTCCGTTGCCCGCGAGTCCGTGGCATTGGGTCAGGGGTGCCCGGGAGGCGCGCTCCACCACGGCGCGTGCGGCCTGGCGGGCGAGCCGGCCGTAGCGGTCGTCCCCGGTGGTCCGCCACAGTCCGAGCAGGAAGGAGCCGATGCCCGCCGAGCCGTGGCACCAGTACGGCGCCGTGGGCACACCACCGGCCTGGGCCGGCCACTGGGCGGCCTCGCCGATCCGCACGGCCTCGGCGGCCAGGCCCTCCCCCGCCGCCACGGCCAGGTCCCGGTACTCCCGGCGGTCCGAGACGGCCGCCGCGGCGAGGAGGAAGCACCCGATGCCGGCGGTTCCGTGGGCGAAGCCGAGATAGCGTTTGCCGACCTCCTCGGAGGCTTCTCGCCCGGACAGGGTCTCCGCGGGGACCGGCCAGCTCACCCCGGTCGGGTCGCGGCGGGCGGCGGCGGCCAGACGGTCGGCCGCGTCCGTCACGAGCCGGGCGAATCGCGGGTCGCCGGTGCGGTGCCACAGGTGTGCGGCGGCGAGTCCGCTCCCCGCGGTGCCGTGGGTGACGTCGTGGCTGGGCGTCGGCTCCTGCGGTGCCAGGGCGAGAGCCGTCGCGTGGTCCATGAGGGCGCGGTCGCCGATGGCGCGGCCGGCGTCGTACAGCGCCCAGGCGGTGCCCCGCCCGCCGAAGTGCAGACCGGGGCGGGTGGAGCGGGTGCCGGTGCGGGCCGCCGTCCAGTGGCCCGCGGTGGAGATCAGCTCCGGCAGGCGCGCGTCGCCGGTGAGTTCGAAGTACCGGGTCAGGACCGCCAGGACGCCGGCCGCTCCCTGCTGCACGGTGCAGGGGTCGGTCTCCCCGGCCACGGTGGACACGGGCCACAGCCGCCGTTCGTCCTGCGGGGTCATGGAGTCGACGAGGTGGTCGACGATGCCCGCCACCGCGGCCCGCGTCGCGTCGTGGCGTCCGTCCGCGCGGGCCGGGACGGCGACGGGGCGCCCGGCGACGCCCCGGTCCATCCGGCGCAGGGCGGCGCGCGCCCCGGCCGGGTCCCAGCGTTCGGCGGGATCGTCCCGCATCAGCCCGAGGATCATCTCGACCATGCCGTCCGGCAGCAGGAGCGTGCCGGCGCAGGCGTCCAGCCAGGCGGCGAGCCGCTGCTGCGGGGCCCGGCCGGCCGGCTCCTCGGCGAGCAGGTTCGGCACCTTCCCGGCGAGCACGAAGCACACGGTGGCGCCGAGGCTGTAGTAGTCGGCGCTCGGCGCGACGGGCGCGTCCGACAGCCGTTCGGGAGCGCTGAAGCCCGGGGTCCCCACGGTCGTCGGGAGGGCGGCGTCGCCTTCCAGGACGGCCAGTTCCAGGTCGACGAGGCGCAGTTCACCGTCCGGTCCGACCATGATGTTGCCGGGGGTGAAGTCCCGCAGGACGCAGCCCTGGGCGTGGGCCGCGGCGACGAGGTCCACCAACTTCTCCGTCTGCGCCAGGGCGTCGGTGCGGTAGCGCTCGCCGCCGACGTCACGGAAGTGCTCGGCGACCCAGTTCCGCAACGGTATGCCCGGGATCTCCTCCTGGGCGAGGAACAGGTGCCCGCCGTGCTCGAACATCGCCAGGCGCTCGGGGGCGAGGCCCGTGCCGCTCAGCTTCTCCAGGGTCCGGGCCTCGGCGCGCAGCCAGTCGCGCACGTCGGCCCCGGTGGCGTCGGCCTCGACGTGCGGCCGGGCCTCCTTGATGACCACGGGCCCGCCCGTGGAGACGTCCGTCCCCCGGTACACGCCGCCCTTGTTGGTGTGGCGGATCGCTTCCCGTACCGAGAAGCGTCCGCCCAGCAGGACGGGTCCGGCCGGCGCCTTCCCGGTGCGCCTCGGGGCCGGTACCGAGGCGGGGAAGGGACTCACCGCCCAGGCGGGCGGGGAGTACCGGCCGGTGCGCTTGTCCTCGACGGGGTTGCCGTCCGGGTCCTCGATGAACCACACGAGCAGGCCCTCGTCGGAGAGCCGGCGCCGGCCGACGAAGGCGCCGTAGCGGTAGTGCACCAGGCTGTTCGCGGCGTAGGGCTGGTCCGACAGGATCCGCGGGCCGGCCAGCCCCTCGGTCGCCCTGTGCAGTTCCGCCGCGATCCGGGCCGCGTCGGCGTCGGAGCGCGGATAGACGGTGAGGAACTTGCCCGAGCTTCCCCGGGGCGTGGCACGGGAGTTGAGCGCCCGTACCTGTTCCAGGGTCCGGGCGTACTTGAACACCGACTCCTCCCGCAGCAGCACGTCCAGCGCCTTCGCCAGGACGGCCGGGGCGGAGACGGACGTCGCCGACACGTGCAGTTTCCAGCCCTGCTTGCGTGAGGCGGCCGACCGGGGGGTGAGGCGGCACCACATCTCGTCCGCGTCGATGGTCCAGCGCGGGCTCTCGCCGGTGGCGTCCAGCGTCCGGCGGAGCAGGTCTTCGAGGTCGATTTCGGCTGCGTGGCTCGTCATTCACGTCCCTCTCGACGGCGAGGACCACCGGCTGAATCATTCCTTCGGTAAGAAGGTATGACCCAGTCCCGACGGACAGAAGCCGGTGCGGCGGGCGCACGGGCGTGCTGCGACACCCGGAGATGCCCACCGGCGCAGAGCGAAAGCACAAGGGGTGAATCAAGCGGAACCCCTATCGCCGCGCGCCCCCGGGAACAGGTGTTCCGTAACGGCGCGAAGGACGTCGGGAGCGATGCGCCCCGGAGACCGCATTCCCCTTTTTCCCGCGTCGCGGTGAGGCCCGGGGAGCACGGCCAGGCATCTTCCCCCGCAGACTTCACGCGAACGGCGGTCGCCGCCTTCCCGGGCTCCCGCACCCTGCCGACCTGCGTGTATCGGGGCATCGCGGCCGGCCGGGGCGACGGCTGGAACCGTGGCGCACGCGGTCCGCGCGAGTTGTCCGGCCCGGGCCCGGCGGCCGGATTCCCGCCGGGGAACCGGGCGGGCCGAGGGCATCGGACGAGCCGCTCCCGCACCGCTGCGCGAGAGGCGATCGGTGCGCCGAGTCCAGCCTTACGCCCCCGCGCCGCACATCGCCGCACATCGCCGCACATGAATTAACCGTCAACCATCACCGCACATACATCCGTACATGAATCAACTATGCGACTTCTTTTTTTCCGGCCGCCCCGAAGAATCCGGGCCGGATGATGACGCGCCTTCCGGCCCGGAAAGGGAATCACCCCGTGGCAGCCGGCCGGCCCCGTCGCCAGGCGCTTCGGCCACGGGTTCGGACCCCGTCCGCCGGGACCGCTCCGTCGCCGCCGCGGGAGCGCACCGGGCGGTGTCCCGCTTCCTCGCTCGTCGCGCCCGGGTGGACAGGCGCGGGGTGTGCCGGCCGGGGCGGGGAGCGGCGCGTTGAACACCGGGCCCTCCCGGGCCGTACCTGTCGGCGATCACCAGGTGTCCATCCGGAGGGAAACCGGCATGAGCAGCGCATCGTTCCACCCTGCCGCGGGTCCGGCCCGCCGTACCGTCGTCGCGGCGGCCGGAGCTGCCGGGCTCGCCGTCGCGCTCGGCGCGTGCGGCGGCGAACAGGAGCCGGCGGACGACTCCGCCGGGGCGTCCACGGCGGGCGGTGGCCGGGCCGGGGACGCGCTCGCGGCGACCGCCGACATCCCCGAGGGCGGCGGGAAGGTCTTCGCCGACCGGAAGGTGGTGGTGACCCAGCCGTCGGCGGGCGAGTTCAGGGCGTTCTCGGCGACCTGCACCCACCAGGGCTGCGCCGTCGGCGGCGTCGCGGACGGCGTCATCAACTGCCCGTGCCACAACAGCGACTTCTCGATCTCCGACGGCAGCGTGCGGGGCGGCCCCGCCCGCAAGCCGCTGCCGCCCGTGGCCATCACGGTCGACGGTGACGCGATCCTGCTCGCCTGAGCCGGGCCGGGTCCGGGCCGGGCGGCCCGGACCCACGAGACGGGGCAACCGAGAGGAAGAGAACAGCGATGACCGTCACCCAGCGCCGGGGCCGGAAGATCATGATGACCCCCGGTGAGCTGGACGTGTTCCTCACCACCCAGCGCACCTGCCGGGTCGCCACGGTCTCGGCCGGCGGCGCCCCGCACGTGAGCACCCTCTGGTTCCTGTGGGACGGGACCTCGATCTGGCTGTACTCGGTGGTGCGCAGCCGGCGCTGGACGGACCTGCGGCGCGATCCGCGGGTGGCCGTCGTGATCGACACGGGCGAGGAGTACCACGAACTGCGGGGCGCGGAACTCTCCGGCCGGGTCGATTTCGTCGGCGAGTCCCCGCGCACCGGGGAGCTGTGCGCCGAACTCGACCTGCCGGAGGCGCTGTTCGCCCGGAAGAACTTCGGCATGGAGGAGATGCCGCACGACGGCCGGCACGCCTGGCTGCGGCTGACGCCGGAGAAGACCGTGTCCTGGGACTTCCGCAAGCTGTCGTCGCTCTAGGCGCCTCCTCCGGGCGTCGCGGTGGTTCCCGCGGACGGCCTCCCGGAGCCTTCTCCCGGACCTTCACCCGGGGCGGGGCCCCGGGGGCCGTCGACGCGTTCCGCGGCCGCGCGCAGGGCCGCCACCGCCGCCCGGATCGACGGGCGGCGGTCGGCGTCCGCGCGCCAGACGACGTACACGTGCCGGCGCACCCGTCGGCGCACCGGCACGGTGACCACGCCGGGCGGCATCGGATGGCGGCCGAGCACCGGCACGACGCAGACGCCGAGCCCGGCCGCGACCAGCCCGAGCTGGGTGTGGGTCTCGGCGGCGCGGTGGCCGACGATCGGTTCGATGCCCTGCGAGCGCAGGGTGAACATCAGCCACTCGTGACAGAACTCGCCCTCGCCCCAGGTGATCCACTCGTCCTCGGCGAACTCGGCGAGGTCCACCTCCTCGCGGCCGGCGAGCCGGTGGCCGGCGGGGAGGGCCACGTCGGCGGGGTCGTCGAGGAGCGGTGCCTTGACCAGGCCGTCGGGGAGCGGCATCGGCTTGTTGTACCAGTCGAGCACGACGGCCAGGTCGAGGTCGCCGCGCACGACGCCGGCGATGCCGCGCTCGGGTTCGAGTTCGCGGGAGCGGATGCGCAGCGCGGGGTGGGCGGCGCGCAGGGCGGCGAGGGCGGTGGGGAGGATCCCGCGGGCGGCGGTCGGGAAGGCGGACAGCCGCAGCTCTCCGACGACCTGGCCGCGGTGGGCGTCCAGTTCGGACTGGGCGAGGGCGACCTGGGAGAGGATGCGGGCGGCGTGTTCGGCGAGCAGCCGTCCGGCGTCGGTGAGGCGTACGCCCCGGCCGTTCTTGGCGAGCAGTTTCTGCCCGGCCTCGCGTTCCAGTTTGGCCAGTTGCTGGGAGACGGCCGAGGTGGTGATGTGCAGTCCCTCGGCGGCGCCGCTGACCGATCCGTGCCGGGCGAGGGCGTCGAGGGTGCGCAGGCGCTCCAGGTTCAACATGTAAGCGATGCTACGAGATACCGCGTTCGATTTATCGATTGTGCTACGAGGATGCGGTGCCGCATCGTGTCCCCATGACCAGCGCCCCGTCCTCCGCCGCCCCTCGCCGCGCCCTCGACTGGAGGCTGCGCTTCGCGGTCCTCGCCCTGGTGTGGGGGTTCAGTTTCCTGCTCATGAAGGTGGGGACGGAGGCGTTCGTCCCGTTCCAGGTCACGCTGGGGCGGCTGGTGTTCGGTACCGGGGTGCTGGCCGCGGTGATGGCGCTGCGGCGGCAGCGGCTGCCGCGCGGGGCGCGGACCTGGGCGCACCTGACGGTGGCCGGGCTGCTGCTGAACTCGCTGCCGTTCACGCTGTTCGCGTACGCGGAGCTGACCATCCCGTCCTCGCTGGCCGGCATCTGCAACGCGACCTCGCCGCTGTGGGGCATGCTCCTGTCGCTGGTGGCGCTCTCCGAGGACCGGCCGAGCAGGGTGCGGGTGGCCGGCCTCGGCATCGGCTTCCTCGGCGTGCTGACGGTCCTGGGCGTCTGGGAGGGTTTCCACGGCCTGGACGTCACGGGCACCGCCTGCGCTCTGCTGGCCTCGCTCTGCTACCCGGTCGGCTGGATCTACGTCCGCCGCACCCTGGCCGGCTCCCGGCACTCCCACCTCTCCCTGACCGGCGGGCAGTTGCTGGCGGCGACCGCGCAACTGGCGGTGGTGACACCACTGTTCACCAGTGTGCCGAGCCGTTTCCCCGCGGTGCCGCTGCTGGCGGTGGCGGCGCTGGGCGTCCTCGGCACGGGGCTCGCCTTCCTCATCCAGTACGACCTGGTGGCCGAGGTCGGGCCGACGACGGCCCAGATGGTCACGTACTTCATCCCGGTCATCGCCACCGTCGCGGGCGTGGCGCTGCTCGGCGAGCCGCTGTCCTGGTCGACACCGGCCGGCGCGCTCGTCGTCCTGGCGGGTGCCGCGCTGACGCAGGCACGGCCGGGGGCCGCCCGCGCGGGCCGGTCCGCCGACCGCGCCCCCGGGGACACCGGTCGGGAGGGTGCCTGCCTGCGGAGCGGCGGAGCACAGGGCTCCGGTCCCCGGGCCGGCGGGCCGGAGAGGACTGGGGCGCGCGCCGAGCCCGAGGCCGCCGGCGAACCCCGCTGAGCGCCCCGCAGGTACCCGGCGCACGCGCCCCTCGCGCGAAGCGTGCCCCACGCACCTCACGTGGCAGTGCGTCCCCCGCACCCCGCGCGCGGCGTGCCGAGCGCCCCACCGCGCCGCCCCCCGGCGTCTTGCCCCGCCGCGGCCGTGTGGACCCACCCCTCCCCCGTGACCGTGCTCAGCCGCGGCCGTGGAGCCGCCCCGGCACGCTCAGCCTCGGCTGTGCGCCCGCCCGGCCCCCAGCGCCGAGGCCACCGCGTCCGCGAGGGGCCCGGTCTCCTCCTCGGTGAGGGTCGAGACGGTGATCCGGACGCCGGGCGGCGACTGCACCCGGAAGCGGGCGCCGGGCGCCACCGCCCACCCTTCCCCGAGCAGCCGGGCGACGACGCCGGTCTCGTCGGGCACCGGCACCCACACGTTCAGGCCGGTCCGCCCGTACGCGGTCACCCCGCGCCGGGCGAGGGCGCCGAGCAGCGCGTCCCGGCGCCGCCCGTACGCCGCCGCCACCGCCGGGGTGTCCACCGCGCCGTCGGCCCACAGCCTGGCCACGGCCCGCTGGGTGAGGAGGCTGACCCAGCCGGGCCCGAGCCGCTGGCGGCCACGCACCCGGTCGAGGGTGCGGGCGTCCCCGGTGAGCACGGCGAGCCGCAGGTCGGGGCCGTGGGCCTTGGCGGCGGAGCGGACGAAGGCCCAGGCGGGGGTGGTCCCGGCGAGGGTGTGCAGCGGGAGGTCGACGATCCGGTGCCCGTGGTCGTCCTCGATGAGCAGGGTCCGGGGATGCTCCCGCAGCACGGCCCGGAGCGCGTCCGCGCGGGGGGCGCCGAGGGCGGCGCCCGTCGGGTTCTGCGCGCGGTCCGTGACGACCAGGGCGCGGGCGCCGGCGGCGAGCGCCCGGCGCACGTCGTCGGGGAGGGGACCGTCGTCGTCGACGCCGACGGCGACGGGACGCAGGCCGAGCGCGGGCACGAGGTCGAGCAGGCCGCCCCAGCCCGGGTCCTCGACGGCGACCGCGTCACCGGGCCTGAGGTGGGCGGCGAGCACCCGCTCCATGGCGTCCAGTGAGCCGGACGTGACGGCGACGGGCCCCTCCGGCACGCCGTCGGCGTCCAGCTCGGCCCGCGCGAGGCGCAGCAACTCCGGTTCCTCGGGGGCGTGTCCGTAGAGCACGGGGTCCCGGTCGGCCCGCGCCGCCGCCTCCGCGAACGCCGGGCCCAGTTCGGGCAGCAGCGCCGGGTCCGGGTTGCCGTCGGACAGGTCGCGGGCGCCCTCGGGCACCTCCACCCGCAGGAACTCGCGTCCGGTCGTGGCCGGTTTCGTCCGGACACGGCTGCCTCGGCGCCCGGCCGTCTCGATGACCCCGCGGTCGCGCAGGGTGCGGTAGGCCGCGGCCACGGTGTTCGGGTTCACCCCGAGCCGCGCGGCCAACTCCCGCATCGGCGGGAGCGATTGCCCCGGTTCCAGCCGCCCGGCGCCGACGGCGTCCTCGATGCTCGCGGAAATCTCCGCCGCACCCCGCCCACTGATCCGATACTCTCCTAGCACAAAGTACAGTATGCACTAATACAAAGGAGAGCGCCATGCAGGGACCCGGCGACACGCCACCGCCCGCCCCGCCCTACGCGCCCACCGGCCGCACCGTCCCCACCCGCTCCCCCGGCCGGGCCGCGTACGACAGGAGCGTGGTGCACGCGATCCTCGACCAGGGGTACGTGTGCCACCTCGGCTTCGTCCGCGACGGCGCCCCGGTGGTGCTGCCCACGCTGTACGCCCGGGTCGGCGAACGGCTCTACGTGCACGGTTCGACGGGCTCGCGCCCGCTGCGGATGGCGGCCGGGTCCGCTCCGGGGCTGCCGGTGTGCCTGACGGTCACGCACGTGGACGCGCTGGTGCTGGCCCGCTCCGCCTTCCACCACTCGGTCAACTACCGCTCCGTGGTGGTGCACGGCACGGCCCGCGACGTGACCGGCGCGGAGGAGAAGCGCGCCGCGCTCGACGCGCTGGTCGACCACGCGGTGCCGGGCCGCTCCCGCGATTCCCGGCCCGCCGACAAGAAGGAACTGGCCGCCACCGCCGTGCTCCGCCTGGACCTGGCCGAGGTCTCCGCCAAGCTGCGCACGGGCGGGGTCAACGACGAGCCCGAGGACCTCGCCCTCCCCCACTGGGCCGGACTGGTCCCGCTCCGCACGGGCTACGAGGCGCCGGTCCCCGACCCCGGCCTGGCCCCGGGCACGCCGCTGCCCGCCTACCTGACGGCGGGTTGACGCCGGCCGCCGCACCGGACAGCCCGGCGGCCGGCGTCACCGCGAGGGCCCCGCGGCCGGAACGTGGTCACGGTGCGGCGCCGCCACCGGGGCGGGTGTCACGGCGAACGGAACCGGGGCGCGCACGCGCCACGGCGGCAGGACCGGCACCACGCGCCCGGAACCCCGGGCCCCCCGCCACCGGGACGGGTGCAAGGACGGGCCCGGACACCGGACACCCGGAACCCCGGCGCCCCGTACCCCCGCCGTCAGGCCGGTGCCGGACGGGAGCGGGCCTCGCGCGCCTCGGCGACCGCGAGCCCCGCGACCGAGCCGAGCATCAGCAGGGTCCCCGCCACGGTGGCCGCCGTGAGGTGTTCGCCGAGCAGCAGGACGGCCAGCACCGCCGCGCTGACCGGCTCCAGCAGCATGATCACCGAGACGGTGGCCGACCGGACCACGGCCGCGCCCGCGAAGTACAGGCCGTAGGCGAGGGCGGTCGGCACGGCGGCGACGTAGGCCAGCAGCCACAGCAGCCGGACGGGGTCCCCCGTGTGCGGGACCAGCCCCTCGGCGAGGGCGAGGGGCAGCAGCAGGAGGCTCGTCACCGCGAACGCGCCGACGGACGTGGTGGAGGCGTCCGCCCCGCCGTCGCGGCCCCAGTGCCGGGTGCACAGCGTCATCGCCGAGTACCCGGCCGCGGACAGCAGCGCGAGGGCGATCCCCCAGGGCCGGACGGTGGTGTCCGCGCCGCCGAGGACCAGCACCGCCAGCCCGCCGAGCGCGCCCGCCACGGCGGCGGTGCCGCCCCGGCCCAGCCGTTCGCCGAGCGTCAGGCGGGCCCCGAGCGCGATCAGCACCGGCCCCGCGCCCAGGGTGACGACGGTGGCCACGGCCAGTCCGGTGGACGCCACGGCGGCGAAGTAGGCGGTCTGGAACACCGCGAGGCCCACCCCGGTCACCCCGGCGCGCAGCACCCGCGTGCCGGACGGTTCACGGACGGCGGCCTTCCGGCGGGGGCGCGGCGGCCGGGCGGCGACCAGCAGCACCAGCCCGAGGGCGCAGCGCCAGAAGGACAGGGAGACGGGCCCCATGTCGCTGGTCCGGTAGACCAGCGAGGCGGCGGCTCCCGCGGTGCCCCAGGCGACACCGGCGACGACCAGGTAGAGCAGGCCCCGCCCGACGGGCAGACCTGAGGAGGCATTCGACACGTTTCTCACTCCGCAGACGCGCGGGAGGCGCGGTGGTCGGAAGCGCCCCGTGGGGCGCGGGGACGGCGTCCGCGGGCAGCGCCGTGCGCCCGGCGGGGCGAAGCCCGCGCCGGGCGGTCGCCGGGGCCCGCCTCAGGCGGCCGGCGGCGAGAGGAGGAGCAGGTCCGAATGCATGCCGGGCACCCTAGGGTGCCGTTCCCCGGCGGGACAACTCCCTTTCGGGCCCGCCGCTCGCCACCGGGTCCGGAGGGTTCTTGGCCGGTGCGGAGGACTGGGCGATGAACGCGCCGACGAGGACGACCAGTCCGCCGAGGATCTGCGGCGCGGAGAGGTGTTCGCCGAGCAGCACCCAGGCCAGCACGGTCGCGATGACCGCCTCCAGACACGCGACGACCCCCGCGACCTGCGGTGACAGCCGCCGCACGGAGAGCACCCCGGTGACGTACGCGAGGACGGTGGCCAGGAGCACGATCCAGGCCAGCAGCAGGCCGGCGGCGACGGGCGTGCCGTCCATGGACGCGGTCCGCCCGAGCACCGACCAGTCCATGCCCCAGGGGCGGGCGATCACCGTGAGCACGGCGGTGCCGACGAGCAGCCCGTACGCGATGACGCCGAGCGGGTCGGGTGCCTCCTCACCGGCGTCGGCGCCCTGGTCGGAGAGGACGAAGTAGCCGACCTGGCAGCAGGCGGCGCCGAGCGCGAGCAGCAGGCCGAGGGCGTCGAAGCCGAGCCCCGCCCAGACCTCGACGACGCAGGCGAGCCCGCCGACCGCGAGGACGACGCCGAGCGCGGCGGCCCGGGTGACCGGCCGGCGCTGCACGAACCGCACCCAGCCGAGCACCAGCGCGGGTGCCAGGTACTCCACCAGCAGGGCGACGCCGACGGGGATACGGGAGATCGCGGCGAAGTAGCACGCCTGGACGCCCGCGACGGCGAACAGGCCGAAGCCGGCCAGCAGTCCGGGGCGGCGGCGCAGCAGACCGCGGTGGCGGACGGCGAGCGGCAGCATCACCAGGGCGGCTCCGGCCACCCGGAGCCAGACGACGTGGAGCGGGTCGAGGCCCGCTTCGATCAGCGGCTTGGCCGCGACGCCGGAGCCTCCGAAGGCGAGGGCGGAGACGAGCGCGAGACCCAGTCCCACGCCCCTTCCCGCGCTGCCGCGAGCGCTGTCAGTCGTATGCACCGGCACATGATGACAGGGGACGACATGAGCGTCACCCCGCATGGCTGCTGTCTCGCCGAATGGACGGGGCGGAACCGCCGGCGGACGGCGTGCCGGGGCGGGCGGCGCGGCCTCCGGCCGGGCGGGCGGGCCCGCGAGGACCGGCCGTCGACACGGTACGGGCGCGGCGCCCGGCATCCGCGGGCGGGTCAGGGCGCGGGTTCCGCCTGCCCGTCGGCGCGGGCGCGCACGGTACGGGCGTCGAGGGCGGCGCGGGCGAGCACATCGACGGCGCGCGCCTCGGGGTGGGCGACGAGGGCGGCGAGCAGGTCGCGTCCGAGCGGGCACGGGGCGCCCCGGCGGGCCGCGCGGGCGAGGGCGTCCTCCAGGGCCGCCGCGGCCAGCGGCGAGAAGCCCGCCGTCTCGCTCACCACGGGCAGGGCGCCGGAGTCCTCGACGGTGCTCCGCCAGCGCAGTCCGTAGCCGATGCTGCGCTGGACGAGGTAGCCGAGCAGGCGGGCGATCACCGGGCCGTCGCCGAGGGCGGCCCGCACCTCGGCGTCGTGCTCCAGGAGCGAGTGCAGCAGGTGGGCGGTGTCGATCTGCCGGTCGCCGTCCCGCAGGGCGCGGCGGCGGGCGGCGGAGACGACGTACTCCAGGTCCGCGCCGAGCCGTGCCTCGGCGACGGCGGGCTCGGGGCTCCGGCCGTCCTGCTCACCGGCCGGCTGCCGGGGGATACGGGGCTGCACGTCCTCCACCTCATCAAGCGGATCGCGCCGGGTCATCCCCGAAGGGGAGCATTCCGGCGTCCCGCGCGAAGTGGACCCGGCGGCCGGAATCTCCTCCTTACGGAGGAGATCAGGCCGTTTTTCCATCCCCCTGGCGAGCCGCCTTGCGCCGGGAGCACCAACCGTCCCCCGGGCGGAGGCGCGCGCCGCTCGGGGGCCATGCCCGAGAGCAGGTCCCGGGCGGGCGCGCGAGGGCGCCCCCGCGGGGCGCCGGGGCCACCCGGCGCCGGCGCCGGGTCAGTCCTCGTCGGCGAGGATCAGGTACAGCTTCTTGCGGGCGTCACCGATGACCGCGAGGGCCTTCTCGCGCTGCTCCTTGCTGCCCGTCTTCCAGACCTGCCCGAACGCCTCCATCAGGCCGAATCCGGCCTGCCGGATGTCGTTCAGGGCCTCCCAGTCGACACCGCGGCCGGCGTCCTCCCAGGGAGCCTCGGGGCCCTCCTCGGCGGCGGTGCGGCCGGCCTCGGTGAGCGAGAAGAGCTTCTTGCCGCCCTCGCTCGCGCTGACGATCAGGCCCTCGTCCTCCAGGAGCTGGAGGGTGGGGTACACCGAGCCGGGGCTGGGCTTCCACGCCCCGCCGCTGCGTTCGGCGATCTCCTGGATCATCTCGTAGCCGTGCATCGGCCGGTCCTTCAGCAGGGCGAGGATCGAGGCGCGCACGTCGCCGCGCCGCGCCCTGCCCCGGGGGCCTCCGCGCCCGCGTCCGCCCCACGGTCCGGCACCGGGCCCGAAGGGGCCGCCGTGGCCACCCGGCCCGAAGGGTCCGAAGGCGGCACGCCGGCCGTCGAAGCCGCCGTGACCGCCCCCGCCGAAGGGGCCCTCGTGGCCGCGCCCGCGGCCGTGTCCACCGTGTCCACGCTCGTATCCGTGGCTGTGCATGATCATCACTCCATCCAGTCGTTGATCAGTCGCGACCTATTCGCGATGCCTCAACGATATATCGGCATAACTGGCCCGGCAAGCCCCTCCCCTAGCCGGTCCCCGCCAGGGGCCAGAGGTGTCGAGGTGGCCTTGGGACGGGGGTGCGCCGAGCGCTTAGCGTCGGGGGATGCGTATCCGAATCGTCGACGCCTTCACCGACCGCCCCTTCGCCGGCAACCCCGCGGGAGTCCTGCTCCTCGACGCCTTCCCGGACGACGAACGCCTCCAGAAGATCGCCCTGGAGGTCAACCACGCCGAGACCGCGTTCGCCCACCCCCTGCCCGAGGACGCCGAGGCCGACTGGGCGCTGCGGTGGTTCACCCCCGTCACCGAGGTCGCCCTGTGCGGCCACGCCACGCTGGCCACGGCCCACGTGCTGCGCACCACCGGCGCCCACCAGGGCCCGGTCCGCTTCGCCACCCGCAGCGGCGTCCTGACCGCCGCTGCGGAGGCGGACGGCTCGGTCACCCTGGACTTCCCCACCGCCCCGCTCACCCCGGCCGGGGTCCCGGACGGCGTGGCCGCGGCGCTGGGCGCCGAGCCCCGCGCGGTGTTCGACACCGGACCGTCGGTCGGGGACCTGCTCGTCGAGCTGGCCGACGAGCGCACCGTGCGCGCGCTGACGCCGGATCACCGCGCGCTGGCCGCCTACTCCGCGCGCGGGGTCATCGCCACCGCCCCGGCCGAGGACCCCTCCCTCGGCCACGACTACGTCTCCCGCTGCTTCTTCCCGAACGTCGGCATCGACGAGGACCCCGTCACCGGCAGCGCGCACACCGCGCTCGCCCCGTTCTGGTCGGCGCGGCTGGGCCGGCCCGTCCTCACCGGCCTCCAGGCGTCACCCCGCTCCGGCCACGTCCGCACCGAACTGCGCGGCGACCGCACGCTGCTCGGGGGCCGCGCGGTCACGGTGATCGACGGCGAGCTGCTGGCGTAGCCGAAGCCCGCGCGCCCTCCGGCACAGGACGGTGCGGGAAGGGGCAGGGGAACGGGGCGTACGGGCAGCTCGTACGCCCCTCTGCCGGAGGTCAGGCGGTGGGGAGCCAGCCGACCTTGCCGGCGAGCAGCGCGTAGCCCACGAAGGCCCCGATGTCGAGCAGCGCGTGGGCCACCACCAGCGGGCCCACCCGGCCCCAGCGCCGGTACAGCAGGACGAAGACGACGCCCATCACCACGTTGCCGACGAATCCGCCGATGCCCTGGTAGAGGTGGTACGAGCCGCGCAGCAGCGAGCTTCCGGCGAGCGCGGCGACGGGCGTCCAGCCCCTCTGGCCGAGCCGGCGCAGCAGGTAGCCGACGACGATGACCTCCTCGACGACCGCGTTCTGCACCGCCGAGAGGAGCAGCACGGGGTACTTCCACCACACCCCGGGCAGCGCCTCGGGGACCACGGTGAGGTTGAAGCCGAGGGCGCGGACGGCCAGGTAGAAGGCGATGCCGGTGCTGCCGATGACGGCGGCGACGACAGCCCCGCGGCCGAGGTCGGGCCAGGGGCGGGTGCGGTCGAAGCCGAGGGTGCGCAGACTGCCGCCCTCGCGCAGCAGGAAGTGGGCGACGAGTGCGACGGGGACCAGCGCCGTGGTGATGCCGAAGAGCTGCCAGGCGAGGTCGAGCCAGGGCCGGCCGGGCGCGGCGGAGGCGTTCAGGGTGGCGGCCTGGTCCCTGAGCCCGCCGGGGCGGGTGACGGAGCCGATGAAGCTGATCAGGGCGGAGACGCCGCTGGCCCCGAGCGAGAGGGCGAGGACGAGCAGTGTCTCGTCGCGCAGGGTGCGCCGGGTGAGCCGTTCCCGGGGGGACGCCGCCCCGGACGAAGGGGTCGTACGGTCCTGGGGGGTCGAGCCCTCAGGGAGTGAATCGGCCACCGCGCCCGCCTCCGCCATGCACACCTGATCTCTGCCGGGACGTCAGAGCTTGCCCGATCAGTATGCGGCGGTGCGCACCGGGGTGCCGCGAGCGGCCCGGGAGCCCGGCGATCACCGCGCGCCCCGCTCCCGCTCCCGCTTCTCCGGCCGCCCCCGTCAGCCGCCGAGCGGCACCGGTTCGGGGAGGCCGACGGGCCAGAGGTGGACCGGGTCGCCCCGGTTGGTCAGCTCGCGGTAGCGCCGGGTCGTGGCGGCCAGCGCCTCCTCCCGGGACAGTCCGGCCTCGCGGGCCGCGTGGAAGGTGGCCGCCTGCCAGGTGGCGCCGTTGACCCGGCGCCGGCAGCGCTCCTCGATCACACCGAGGTACAGGTCCCGGTCGGCCGGCTCCACGCCCCACGCGTCGAGCCCGGCCGCGGCCAGCGGGAGCAGTTCCTCGCGGACGAGGTCCGCGGCGTCGACCTCGGCCATGCCGCCCAGCCGGCCGCGCCGGGGCCAGGCGAAGCGGGCCTCGATGCCGTGGCGGCAGGCGGCGTCGAAGTTGGCGGCGGCGGACGCGAAGGGCAGCCGGGTCCACAGCGGCCGGGGCTCCTCGGCGAGCGCGCGCACGACGCCGTAGTAGAAGGCCGCGTTGGCGATGACGTCGGTGACGGTGGGCCCGGCGGGCAGGACGCGGTTCTCCACCCGCAGGTGCGGGACGCCGTCGGCGACGTCGTAGACGGGGCGGTTCCAGCGGTAGACGGTGCCGTTGTGCAGCACCAGTTCGGCCAGCCGGGGGACGCCGCCCGCGTCCAGGACCTCCAGCGGGTCCTCGTCGTCGCAGATGGGCAGGAGCGCCGGGTAGTAGCGGCGGTTCTCCTCGAAGAGGTCGTACGCCGAGGTCACCCAGCGCTCCCCGAACCAGGTGCGCGGGCGGACGCCCTGGGCCTGGAGTTCGGGCGGGCGGGTGTCGGTGGACTGCTGGAAGAGCGGGGGCCGGGACTCGCGCCAGAGTTCGCGGCCGAACAGGAAGGGCGCGTTGGCGCCGACGGCGATCTGCGCGGCGGCGACGGCCTGGGCCGCGTTCCACACGTCGGCGAAACGTTCCGGGGTGACTTGGAGGTGCAGTTGCACCGAGGTGCAGGCGGCCTCGGGGGCGATGGACTTCGAGGTGCAGACGAGGTGTTCGACGCCGTCGATGTCGAGGGTGAAGTCCTCGCCGCGGGCGGCCACGATCTGCGCGTTGAGCAGTGCGTAGCGGTCGACGGCGGAGAGGTTGGAGGAGACCAGGTCGTCGCGGTCGAGGGTCGGCAGAATACCGATCATCGCGATTGCGGCGTCCAGCTCCCCGGCTTTCCGGTCGGCATATGCCAGTGACGTCCGGATCTCCTCCGCCAGCCGGTCGAAAACCCGGCCCCCCAAACGGTGTGGAGCTATGTTCACTTCCAGATTGAACATGGCGAGTTCTGTCTGGAAGTCGCGACTGGCGATGCGTTCGAGCACTTGGGCATTCAGCATTTTCGGCATCCCGTCGGCTCCGACGAGATTCAATTCGATCTCCAGCCCCATCAGGTTCTTCGGGCGGTCGAACCGCTTCTCCGCCAGAAGCCGCTCCAGGCCGGTCAGGCATCGCTGGAGCTTGTCGCGGTAGCGCTGGCGATCGGACAGGTCGAACTGACCTGCCACGACCTTCTCTCCCATGAGAGAGTCCCTTCTCAAAGCGGTGGGCGGAGGAGCCGGCCGCCGATGTGCCGGTCAGGGTGGATGATGCCCAGCGGAAGCGATCGATAACGTCCCCGCGACCGTCCGGCACCCGCTACCCTGATGCGGTGTGACCGCTGGCACATTCACTAGGCATGACGGTGGCCGGCGGGTCGCGGAGTACGGAAACTCGTGAAAAACGCCGATGACTACAGGCCGACCGGCCCGCCGTCATTCCCCGAGGTCATCGCCGCCCCGCCGCCGTGGAATCCGGATTTATTACAGCAAATCGACGACCGGATAGGCCCTTGTTCCGGCCGCCCGGAACGGCTAGTGGAAACACGCCCTGAACATATGTCGTATAAACTCCGGGCAGGGCAGAGGACCGGCGCCCACGGCCGAGGTTCTCACCGGCGAGCCGGCGACCGGCACGCACCCGTCCACGTCTCGGCCCGTCCCGGACCCCGGTCCCTGCCTTCGCGACCCCGTGTGCTGACAGCGTCGTCCGCCCCGCCCTCGCGCCACCGTGCCTTCGAATGAGAGGCGACCCACCATGCCGCTGCACGTCCCCCCGGCTCCCGCGCCCGCACTGCGTTCCGTCCTGACCGCCCTGTCGTCGCCCACCGCGGTCCGGGAGGCCCGCACCCCGTCCCTGCTGGCCGCGCAGGGACCGCTGACGCCCGACCTGCCGCTTCCCGTGCACGTGCTGGACGGGACGACCCCCGAGGGGGTGACGGCCACCCGCCTGGCCGGCTGGCGGTTCCTGATCCGCGCCGGCGACCGCGCGGTCGCCGCGGCGGAGACCGTGCCGACCGCCGACGGCTGGGCCTTCTCCCGCTTCTTCGAGGGCCCGTACCTCGCCTCGACCGAGCGCGCCCTGCGCCAGGCGGAGGCGCTGGGCCAGCCCTACCAGGCCCGGCTGCTGTCGATCCCGGGGCTGTACATGCTCGCGCTGTGGCTGCACGGCGACCGTACGGCCGACCCTGCGGGCGGCCACCCGCAGGCCGGGGACCTGCTGGTGCCGCTCGCCCCGGCGCCGCCCGGCGTCGCTGCCCACCGTCCCCACCGGGTCGCCGAACTCCTCCCGGTACTGTCCCACCGCGTACGGCCGGCCCGGCTGCTGCGCTCCCCCGCCGCCTGACGACGGGGCACCCGGGTGACGAGTGACAGGGGAGGGTGAACGCGCCGCACGCGCGGGTGACGCCCTCCCCCCGGAGGGCGGCGGTACCGCGAAAAGCCTGCGGACCGCCGCCCTCCGGGACAACACTGGTGGCGACGGACCCACCACCACGGGGGCGAGCATGAAGGACCCTGCACACGACCAGGCGGCCACCACCGCACCGCGCCGCGGGACGGACACCACCGCGTCCGACCGCGAGGACGGCACCACCGCGTCCCGCCACGAGGCCGGCACCGGCGGGGGCCACGAGCGCGGTCACCGCGCCGGCGGGCCCGGTTGCCCGCACCGGCCGCCGTGCCCGTCCGCCGGCTCCCCCGGCCGGGAGTCCGC
This sequence comes from Streptomyces sp. SCSIO 75703, assembly GCF_036607905.1. Lineage (NCBI taxonomy): Bacteria > Bacillati > Actinomycetota > Actinomycetes > Kitasatosporales > Streptomycetaceae > Streptomyces > Streptomyces sediminicola. The sequence goes on along the minus strand of NZ_CP144555.1, from coordinate 5,829,479 downwards.
CCGGCTCGTGGCCCACCACCCGGAGCAGGGATGGAGCCTGCTCTGCAACGGCGTCGTCCTCTTCGAGGACACCGGCGAGCTGCTGCCCGACGGGCGCGTCATCGCCCCGCACCGCCCGCTCACCTCGGTCTGAGCACGAGGCGGCCAGACCACGGCCGCCCGTACGACATTCCCGTGCCCGGTACGAGAACGCCCCCGCCCCTCACCCCTTCGTGGCCCCCGCCGCCAAGCCCCCCACGAGCTGGCGTTCGGCGAGCGAGTAGAAGGCGAGGGCGGGCACCATGGCGAGCACCAGGTAGGCGAAGACCCGGGCGGTGTCGGCCGCGTACTGGCCCTGGAACTGCTGCACACCGATCGGAATGGTCCACCAGGTGGACTCGGTGAAGACCAGCAGCGGCAGGAAGAAGTTGTTCCAGCTCGTGACCACGGCCAGTACGGAGACCGTGCCGAGGGCGGGCCGCGCCATGGGCAGCAGCACCCGCCAGAAGAAGCCGAAGGGACCGCAGCCGTCCAGCGTGGCCGCCTCCTCCAGCTCGCCGGGGATCTCGCGGAAGAAGCCGCGCAGGATGATGATGGTCATCGGCAGCCCGAAGGCGGCCTGCGGCAGGATCACCCCGAGCGGGTTGTCCAGCAGTCCGAGGGAGCGCAGCAGCAGGAACAGGGGCAGGGCCGCGACCGCGAAGGGGAACATCAGCCCCATCGTGAACAGCGTGAACAGCAACTCCCGGCCGCGGAAGGCGAACCGCGCGAAGGAGAAGGCGGCCAGCGCCGAGACCGCGACGACGAGGACCGTGGTCGAGACCGCGATCAGCGTGCTGCTGCCGACCAGCCGCCAGAAGGAGCCGGACGCCAGGATGTCGGTGTAGTTGGAGACGACCCACGGGTCGGGCAGTCCGACGGGGTTGCGGGAGAGCTGGTCGGTGGACTTGAAACCGGACAGCACCGCGTAGAGCAGCGGGACGGCCATCACGGCGCCCACGGCGACCAGCACCACGTGCAGCGGCAGGGCCCGGCCGGTCCGCCGGCCGCGCCCCGGCGCGCCCGCCGGGGGGACCGGCTCCGGGGCGGGGCGCTCGGGCAGGGTCTTGCGGGCGAGCGTCACGTGCCGCCTCCTCGCATGGTCGTGGTGGCCCCCTGCAGATCGCGCCGGAGCACGAACCGCTGGTAGGCGAGGGCGAAGACGAGGCTGATGCCGAACATGACGACGCTGATCGCGCTGGCGTAGCCGACCTGGTAGCGCTTGAACCCGAACTGGAACAGGGTCACCGCCATGGTCTCCGAGTGGTGGTCGGGCCCGCCCTGGGTGATCACCCACACCAGGTCGAAGAGCTGGATCGCGCCGATGACGGACAGGAAGACGCTGATCCGCAGGGTGGGCGCGAGCAGCGGCAGGGTGACGCTGCGCAGGCGCTGCCAGGCGTTGGCGCCGTCGATGAGCGCCGCCTCGTTCAACTCCTTCGGGATGGACTGGAGTCCGGCCAGGTAGAGCATCATGTGGAAGCCGAAGTACTTCCAGGTCATCACCAGGAAGAGGGTGGCCATCACCATCGACGGATCGGCGAACCACTCCCCGCCCAGCCCCTCCAGGCCGACGCCGCCCAGGATCTGGTCGGCGAGGCCGTCGCCCGGCGCGAAGATCATGCTGAAGAGCACGCCGGTGATGGCCTCGGACAGCACGTACGGCGCGAAGAACAGCATCCGGTACACCGCCCGGCCGCGCATCCGCTGGTTCAGCAGGACGGCCATGGCCAGCGCGAACGGCAGTTGCAGGGCGACGGAGAGGACGACCAGGAGCAGGCAGCGCCACAGGTCGCCGAGGAAGACCGGGTCGGCGAAGAGCCGGCTGAAGTTCTCGGTGCCGACGTAGTCGGACGGCATGCCGAAGCCGCCCCAGCGGAAGAAGGCGGCGTACAGCGCGAAGAGGATCGGCAGCAGCACCAGGACCAGGAAGAGGACCAGCGCGGGGACCTGGAAGCCGACCGCGGTGAGCCAGTGCGCGGCGCGGCGCCGGGCCCGCCCCCGGTCCGGGCCGGCGGCCGGGGGCGGTGGGTCGGCGGGGCCGGTCCGCCGGTCCGGCAGGAAGGTGGAGGTCATGGTGGGCTACTGCTCTTCCTTGGCCGTCTTCGTGATCGACTCGGCGACCTGCTGCGGGGACTTGGAGCCGGCGATGAGCGCGGCGACGCTGTCGTTGACCTCCTGGCCGACGGCGGGGGCGTACGCCTGGTCGAGGTAGAGCTGGAAGCCGGTGGTGCCCTTGAGCTGCCGCTGGACGGCCCGGAGGTTGGGGTCGGCGAGGGCGTCCTCGGCGGCCGGGACGACGGGCAGCACGCCCGTCTCGCGGACGAGTTCGCGGTCGGTGGCGGCGGAGGCGAAGAACTTCAGGAAGTCGACGGCGGCCTGCGGGGCGCCCCGGCGCAGCGCGTGTCCCCCGCCTCCGCCGAAGACCTCGGTGATCGCCCCCTTGCCGCCCTCCACGGCGGGGAACGGGAAGAAGCCGAGGTCGTCGCCGAGGCCCTTGCCCGCGTCGGCCTCGACGACCGGGGCCCACTGGCCCATCAGCTCCATGGCGGCCTTGCCGTTGCCGACGGTGGCGGCCTGGCCGGTGGGGGTGGAGTAGGCGGCGCCGAGGAACCCCTTCTGGAAGGGCTGGAGGTCGACGAGTTCCTCAAGGTGCTGTCCGGCCTGGACGAAGTCGTCGCCGGTGAAGTCCTTGTCGTCGCCTGCCTTCTGCAGGGCGGTGGCGCCGGCGGTGCGCATCGCCAGGTAGGCCCAGTAGTACATGCCGGGCCACTTCTCCTTGCCGGCCAGGGCGATGGGGGTGGTGCCGGAGGACTTGAGGGCGCGTACGGCGTCGAGGAAGCCGCTCCAGGTGGTGGGCGGCGTGCTGATGCCGGCCTTCTCGAAGTGCGCCTTGTTGTACCAGAAGCCGACCATGCCGATGTCGAAGGGGATGCCGTACACGGCGCCGTCGACGAGGTAGGGCTCCTTGGCGGCCGGCAGGAGCCCCTCGGCCCACGGCTTCGTCCGCTCGGTGAGGTCCTCGACGAGGTCCGCCGCGATCTGTTGCCGCAGGACCCCGCCGCCCCAGGTGTGGAAGATGTCGGGGAGCTTCCCGGAGGCGGTCAGGGCGGTCATCTTCGCCTTGTAGGCGTCGTTCTCCAACTGGACGATCTTTATCTTGACCTTGGGGTTCTCCGCCTCGAACCGCTTGGCGAGCGCGTCCCAGACGTCCTTGGTGGGCTGGGTGGTGGAGATGTTCCACCACTCGACGGTGGTCGTCCCCGACGAGCCGGCGTCGGAGTCGCCGCCGCAGCCGCTGAGTGCGGTCATGCCCAGACCTGCCGCGGCGGAGGCCGCCATGAAGTTGCGGCGGGACAGTGCCGGGTCGCCCATCATGCGCTCCTTGGGTACGGGACGGCGTCCGAACGACCGTCCGCTGATGCGTTCCGAAAGTTTCGGAGGAAATCCAGAAAGCTGCGTTGATGCCGCACCCTAGAGACAGGCTTCAAACCGTGGCAAGCCCTTGTACGCGATGAATCTGGCCGTGGGCGCCACAGGAGGGGCCCGACAGCCCGAACCGAGCGGAAAGCAGCCGAAACTTTCGGCCGTGCTGGCGAACGTTGGGCGGTACTCTGCGTGCACCGTCCCGGCGACAGGCCGACGGCGGTCCCGCCCCCGGGGCCCGGTCAGCCCTTCGCCGCGAGCGCCTCGAGGGCGGTGTTGAGCGCGAGCACGTTGACGCGCGGCTCCCCGATGAAGCCGAGGTCGCGGCCCTCGGTGTGCCGCTCGACCAGCGCCCGGACCCGGCCGGCGGGAAGGCCGTTCTCCCGGGCCACGCGGCGCACCTGGAGGTGGGCGTAGGCCGGGGAGATGTGCGGGTCCAGGCCGGAGGCGGAGGAGGTGACCGCGTCGGCGGGGACGTCGGACGGCCGGACGGGGTGGCCCGGCACCGAGTCGAAGCGGGCGACGGCGGCGCGGGCCTCCTCGACCCGCCGGATGAGCACGGGGTTGTCGGCCGCCAGGTTGGTCGCCCCGGAGACGAGGAGGCGGTAGCGGGTGTTGAGGGTGTTCTCCGCCAGGCCCTCGGCGGGCCGGCCCTGGAACCAGCGGGGGTCGGGGCGCGTGCCGCCGGGCAGGTCGTAGGACTGCCCGATGAGCGAGGAGCCGACGACCCGGCCGCCCGCCGACACCCGCGAGCCGTCGGCACGGCCCGGGAACAGGCCCTGGGCGACCCCCGTGACGGCCAGCGGATAGACGACGCCGGTCAGCACCGTCAGGGCGAGCAGTGCCCTCAGTGCCGCCCCGAGCAGGCGGACGGTGGAGGAGACCGAGGCGTTCACGGAGATCACCACGCTTTCGGGGCCGTCGACGGCCCGGGGGCTTCGGGGGCCGTCACAGCCCCGGGAACAGGGACAGGAGCAGGTCGATGAGTTTGATGCCGGCGAAGGGCGCGACGAGCCCGCCGAGTCCGTAGAGGGCGAGGTTGCGCCGGAGCATCCGGTCCGCGCTCGCCGGCCGGTAGGCCACACCCCGCAGCGCGAGCGGTACCAGGGCCACGATGACCAGCGCGTTGAAGACGACCGCGGCGAGGATCGCCGAGTCCGGCGAGGCCAGCCGCATCACGTTCAGCCTCTCCAGTCCGGGATGGACGGCCGCGAAGAGCGCCGGGATGATCGCGAAGTACTTGGCGACGTCGTTGGCGACCGAGAACGTGGTCAGCGCGCCCCGGGTGATGAGCAACTGCTTGCCGATCTCGACGACCTCGATGAGCTTGGTCGGGTCGGAGTCGAGGTCGACCATGTTGCCGGCCTCCTTGGCCGCCGAGGTGCCGCTGTTCATGGCCACCCCGACGTCCGCCTGGGCGAGCGCGGGAGCGTCGTTGGTGCCGTCGCCGGTCATGGCGACCAGCTTCCCGGCCGCCTGCTCCTGTTTGATCAGCGTCATCTTGTCCTCGGGGGTGGCCTCCGCGAGGAAGTCGTCGACGCCGGCCTCCCGGGCGATCGCCTCGGCGGTCAGCCGGTTGTCGCCCGTGATCATGATCGTGCGGATGCCCATGCGGCGCAGTTCCGCGAACCTCTCGGACATGCCCGGTTTGACGACGTCCTTGAGGTGGATCACGCCGAGCACCCGGGCGCCGTGCTCGTCCTCGACGGCCACCAGCAGCGGGGTGCCGCCGGCCGTGGCGATCCGTTCGACCGGCTCGCGCAGCCCCTCGGGGACCCGGCCGCCGAGCCGGCCCACCCACGCGGCGACGGCGTCCGCCGAGCCCTTGCGGACCCGGCGGCCGTCGAGGTCCACGCCGGACATGCGGGTCTGCGCGGAGAAGGCGATCCACCGGGCGCCCGCCGGCCGCTCCCGGTACCGGTCGCCGAGCCCGTACGCGTCCTCGGCGAGGGAGACGATGGAGCGGCCCTCGGGCGTCTCGTCGGCGAGCGAGGAGAGCAGCGCCGCCTCCGCCACCTCCGCCTCCCGGCCGCCGGGCACCGGCACGAACCCCGCCGCCCGCCGGTTGCCGAGCGTGATCGTGCCCGTCTTGTCCAGGAGCAGCGTGGAGACGTCGCCGGCGGCCTCGACGGCGCGGCCGGACATGGCGAGCACGTTGCGGCGCACCAGGCGGTCCATGCCGGCGATGCCGATCGCGGAGAGCAGGGCGCCGATGGTCGTCGGGATCAGGCAGACCAGCAGCGCCACCAGCACGACCAGGGTGAGCCGGGTGCCCGCGTAGGCGGCGAACGGGGCGAGGGTGGCGCAGGCCAGCAGGAAGACGATGGTCAGCGAGGCGAGCAGGATGTTCAGCGCGATCTCGTTCGGGGTCTTCTGCCGGGCGGCGCCCTCGACCAGGCCGATCATGCGGTCGATGAAGGTCTCGCCGGGCCGCGTGGTGATGCGGACGACGATCCGGTCGGAGAGCACCCGGGTGCCGCCGGTGACGGCGCTGCGGTCGCCGCCGGACTCGCGGATGACCGGGGCCGACTCCCCGGTGATGGCGGACTCGTCGACCGAGGCGACGCCCTCGACGACGTCCCCGTCGCCCGGGATCACGTCCCCGGCCTCGCAGACCACCAGGTCCCCGACGCGCAGTTCGGTGGCCGGCACCGTGCTCCCGTCGGCCTTGCGGGCCACGGTGGTGGAGCGGGCCTGGCGCAGGGTGTCGGCCTGGGCCTTGCCGCGGCCCTCGGCCACCGCCTCCGCGAGGTTGGCGAAGAGCACGGTCAGCCAGAGCCAGGCGCTGATGGTCCAGCCGAACCAGTCGCCGGGGTCGGTGAAGGAGAAGGCGGTGGTCAGCACCGAGCCGGTCCACACCACGAAGATCACCGGCGAGGAGAGCAGCCCCCGGGGGTCGAGTTTGCGCAGCGCGTCGGGCAGCGCCGCGGCCAGTTGCGCCGGGCCGAGGGAGCCGGGGCCGGCCTGGCGCCGGGCGGCGTGGTGGGCGCGGGCCCTGCGGCGGTGCGGCGGGGTGGCGGGCGCGGACGCGGTCATGTGCTCCTCGGACCTCCTTCGGGGGCCGGTCATCGCGCCAGCCCCTCGGCCAGCGGGCCCAGGGCGAGCGCCGGGACGTAGGTGAGGGCGCCGACGATCAGGATGGTGCCCACCAGCAACGCGGTGAACAGGGGTTTCTCGGTGCGCAGGGTGCCCGCGGTGACCGGGGTCGGCTGCTGGCCGGCCAGCGATCCGGCCAGGGCGAGGACGAAGACGACCGGCAGGAAGCGGCCGAGGAGCATGGCGAGTCCGGTCGTGGTGTCGAACCAGTCCGTGTGCGCGTCCAGCCCCGCGAAGGCGGAACCGTTGTTGTTGGCGGCGGACGTGAAGGCGTACAGCACCTCGGTGAAGCCGTGCGCGCCCGGGTTGAGCATCGCGTGCCGCGGGGTCGGCAGGGCCATGGACAGGGCGGTGAGGACGAGCACCAGGGCGGGGGTGACGAGGAGGTAGAGGGCGGCCTGTTTGATCTCGCGGGGGCCGATCTTCTTCCCCAGGTACTCGGGGGTGCGGCCGACCATCAGTCCGGCGAGGAAGACGGCGATGACGGCCATGACGAGCATGCCGTAGAGGCCGGAGCCGGTGCCGCCGGGCGCGATCTCGCCGAGCGCCATGCCCAGCAGGGCGATCCCGCCGCCGAAGCCGGTGTACGAGGAGTGCGCGGAGTCCACGGCGCCGGTGGAGGTGAGCGTGGTGCTCACCGCGAACAGCGCCGACCCGGCGACCCCGAAGCGCACCTCCTTCCCCTCCAGGGCACCGCCCGCGATGCGCAGGGCGCCCTCGCGGTGGGCGAACTCGGTCCACATCATGAGCGCGAGGAACCCGGCCCAGATGACGGCCGTGGCGGCGAGGATCGCGTAGCCCTGCCGCGCCGAACCGGCCAGGACGCCGAAGGTGCGGGTCAGGGCGACCGGGATGACGAGGATCAGGAAGACCTCGAAGAGGTTGGTGACGGGCGTCGGGTTCTCGAAGGGGTGGGCGCTGTTGGCGTTGAAGTAGCCGCCCCCGTTGGTGCCGAGGACCTTGATGGCCTCCTGGGAGGCGACCGCGCCGCCGTTCCACTGCCGGGCGCCCCCGGTGAACTGGCCGACCTCGTGGACGCCGGCGAGATTCTGGACGACCCCGCAGGCGGCGAGGACGAGCGCGGCGACCGCGGCGAGCGGGAGCAGGACGCGGACCACGCCGCGCACCAGGTCGGCCCAGAAGTTGCCGAGTTCGGCGGTGCGGGTGCGGGCGAAGCCCCGGACGAGGGCGACGGCGACGGCCATGCCCACGGCGGCGGAGACGAAGTTCTGCACCGCGAGGCCGCCGGTCTGCACGACGTGCCCGAGCGTCTCCTCCCCGGCGTACGACTGCCAGTCGGTGTTGGTCACGAAGGACGCGGCCGTGTTGAACGCCTGCGCCGGCGGGACGGAGGCGAAGCCGGGGGAGCCCGGCAGCACGCCCTGCAGGCGCTGGAGCGCGTAGAGCAGGAGGACCCCGGCCAGGGAGAGCGCGAGCAGGGCGCGCAGGTAGGCGGGCCAGCGCATGCGGGTGTCGGGGTCGGCGCCGACGGCCCGGTAGATCCACCGCTCGACGCGCAGGTGCCGGGTGGAGGAGTAGACCCGGGCCATGTGGTCGCCGAGGGGGACGTACACGAGCGCGAGGGCGCCGAGGAGGGCGAGGGCCTGGAGGACGCCGGCGGTGACGGGACCCATCGCGGCGCTCAGAACCTCTCCGGGAAGATCAGGGCGAGGACGAGGTAGCCCAGCAGGGCGACGGCGGCGACGAGGCCGACGATGTTCTCGACGGTCTGGGCGGTCACAGTTTCGTCACCCCGCGGGCGACGAGGGCCACGAGCGCGAAGACCGCGATCGTGACGGTGAGATAGGCCGCGTCGGCCATCGTGCGCTCCCGGGTCGGGTCGGCGGGTCGGGCGTACGGTCCGAGGAAATCCGCTGCCGGACCGGGAACGGCCGCCGTTGATGTGTCCCTTACGGCGGCCCGTCCGCCCTTGATACCGCTCTGACGGCGCCGGGCCGGGTGCGCCACGACGGGGAGGGCGCGCGGGTGACGCCCGCGGCGGGCGCGCGGCCGGGCCGTGAGCCCCCGGTCCGCGCCCTGTGGCGACGCGGGCCCGCACGTCCCGGGAGGCACGCGTCCCCCGGGTTACGGTGAGCACACTTTACGGACATATCACACGAATCGACTCGTCAGTGAGGCGCCCTCATGAGCCTGAGCATCCGCAACCAGCTCCCCGGCACCGTCACCGCCGTCCTCCCCGGCGAGGCCATGGCGACGGTCCGCGTCCGCCTGGCCGGCGGCCAGGAACTCACCGCGGCGATCACCCGGGAGTCCGTGGAGGGGCTGGGCCTGGTCCCCGGCTCGGCCGTGCGCGCCCTGGTCAAGTCGACCGAGGTCTCCCTGGCCACCGCCCCGGTCGACGGCCTCTCCATCCGCAACCTGCTCCCGGGCACGGTCACCGGCGTCACCGCGGGCACCGCGATGGCCTCCGTCAAGGTCGACGCCCAGGGCGCGGCACTCACCGCCGTGATCACCCGGGAGGCGGTGGAGGAACTGGGGCTGTCGGCCGGGGTGCCGGTCGTGGCGCTGATCAAGTCGACCGAGGTGTCGCTGGCGACCGGCTGACGGCGAGGGGCCCCGCCCGGCCGTCGCGCGGCCGGGCGGGGCCCCTCCGTCCGGGCCCTCCCGGGTCAGTCCTCGTAGGCGTCCAGCGGCGGGCAGGAGCAGACCAGGTTGCGGTCGCCGAAGGCCTGGTCGATCCGGCGCACCGGCGGCCAGTACTTGTCGGCGGTCGGCGTCCCGGCCGGGAAGACGGCCTCCTCACGGGTGTACGCGTGCTCCCAGTCGCCGGCCAGCGCGGCGGCCGTGTGCGGCGCGTGGCGCAGCGGGTTGTCGTCGGCGGGCCACTCCCCGGAGCCGGTCTTCTCGATCTCGGCCCGGATGGCGATCATGGCGTCGCAGAACCGGTCGAGCTCGGCCAGGTCCTCGGACTCGGTCGGCTCGATCATCAGCGTCCCCGCCACCGGGAACGACATGGTCGGCGCGTGGAAGCCGTAGTCGATCAGCCGCTTGGCGACGTCGTCGACGCTGACGCCGGTGGCCTTGGTCAGCGGGCGCAGGTCGATGATGCACTCGTGGGCGACGAGGCCGCCGGGGCCGGTGTAGAGGACCGGGTAGTGCGGCTCCAGGCGCTTGGCGATGTAGTTGGCGGAGAGCACGGCCACCTGCGTGGCCCGCTTGAGTCCCTCGCCACCCATGAGCCGGACGTACGACCAGGAGATCGGCAGGATGCCCGCCGAGCCCCACGGGGCCGCGGAGACCGGACCCACGCCCGTGCTCGGGCCGGCGCCGGGCTGCAGCGGGTGGTTGGGCAGGTACGGCGCCAGGTGCTCGCGCACGGCCACCGGGCCGACGCCGGGGCCGCCGCCGCCGTGCGGGATGCAGAAGGTCTTGTGCAGGTTCAGGTGCGAGACGTCGCCGCCGAAGTGGCCGGGCTTGGCGAGGCCGACCAGCGCGTTGAGGTTGGCGCCGTCCACGTAGACCTGGCCGCCCGCCTCGTGCACCTGGGCGCAGATGTCGGCGACGTGCTCCTCGAAGACGCCGTGCGTCGACGGGTAGGTGATCATCAGCACGGCCAGCTCGTCGCGGTACTGCTCGATCTTGGCGCGCAGGTCGTCGACGTCGACCTCGCCGTCCTCGGCGGTCTTGACGACGACGACCTTCATGCCGGCCATGACCGCGCTGGCCGCGTTGGTGCCGTGCGCGGAGGACGGGATGAGGCAGACGGTGCGCTGTTCGTCCCCGTTGGCGCGGTGGTAGCCGCGGACGGCGAGCAGTCCGGCGAACTCGCCCTGCGAGCCGGCGTTCGGCTGGAGCGAGACCCGGTCGTACCCGGTCACCTCGGCCAGCCGCTCCTCCAGCTCCCGGATCAGGGTGAGGTAGCCCTGCGCCTGGTCGGCCGGCGCGAAGGGGTGCAGGCCGCCGAACTCGGACCAGGTCACCGGCTCCATCTCGGTGGTGGCGTTCAGCTTCATCGTGCACGAGCCGAGCGGGATCATGCCGCGGTCCAGCGCGTAGTCGCGGTCGGCGAGGCGGCGCAGGTAGCGCAGCATCGCGGTCTCGGAACGGTGCTGGTGGAAGACGGGGTGCGCCAGGTACTCGTCGGTGCGCAGCAGCGCCGCGGGCAGGGCGTCCTCGGTCGAGGCGTCCAGCGCGTCGATGTCGGCCTCGACGCCGAAGGCGTGCCAGACGCCGCCGACCTGGGCGCGGCCGGTGGTCTCGTCGCAGGCGGCCGAGACGTGGTCGGCGTCGACGAACCGCAGGTTGATGCCGTTCTCGCGGGCGGCGGCGACGATCTCGGCGGCGCGGCCGGGCACCCGGGCGGTCACCGTGTCGAAGTAGGCGCCGTGCACGATCTCGACACCGCCCGCGGCGAGGCCCGCGGCGAGGAGGCGGGCGTGGCGGTGGGTGCGCAGGGCGATGGTCCGCAGCCCGTCGGGACCGTGGTAGACGGCGTACATGCCGGCCATGACGGCCAGGAGCACCTGCGCGGTGCAGATGTTGCTGGTGGCCTTCTCGCGGCGGATGTGCTGCTCGCGGGTCTGGAGCGCGAGGCGGTAGGCGCGGTTGCCGTCGGCGTCGACGGAGACGCCCACGAGGCGGCCGGGCAGACTGCGCGCGAACCGCTCGCGCACGGCCATGTAGCCGGCGTGCGGTCCGCCGAAGCCCATCGGCACGCCGAAGCGCTGCGTGGTGCCGACGGCGATGTCGGCGCCCAGCTCGCCGGGCGAGGTGATCAGGGTGAGGGCGAGCAGGTCGGCGGCGACGGTGACGAGGGCGCCGAGCCCGTGGGCCTGCTCGATCACCGGCCGGATGTCCCGCACGGCTCCGGAGGCGCCCGGGTACTGGATCAGCACGCCGTTGATCTCGCGCTCGGCGACCTCGGCCGGGATGCCCTCGCTCAGGTCGGCGACGACGACCTCGACACCGGTCGGTTCGGCGCGGGTGCGGATCACGGCGACGGTCTGCGGCAGGGCGTCCGCGTCGACGAGGAACAGGCCCTTCTTGTTCTTGCCCATGCGCCGGGACAGGGCCATGGCCTCGGCGGCGGCGGTGCCCTCGTCGAGCAGCGAGGCGCCGGAGGTCGGCAGCCCGGTGAGGTCGGCGACCGTGGTCTGGAAGTTGAGCAGGGCCTCCAGCCGGCCCTGGGAGATCTCGGGCTGGTACGGGGTGTACGCGGTGTACCAGGCCGGGTTCTCCATGATGTTGCGCAGGATGACCGGCGGGGTGAAGGTCCCGTGGTAGCCGAGGCCGATCATCGAGTGGAGGACCTCGTTGCGGTCGGCCAGGGAGCGCAGCTCGGCCAGCACCTCGGCCTCGGAGCGCGCGTCCGGCAGGTCCAGCGCGTCGGCGTTCTTGATCACGTCGGGGACCGCGGCGGCCGTCAGTTCGTCGAGCGATCCGTAACCGACCTGGGCGAGCATCTTGGCCCGCGCCTCGGCGTCGGGTCCGATGTGGCGTTGTGCGAAGGGCATGGCCGCTTCGAGCGCGGAGAGCGGCGTGCGGGGGACGGTCATGGCGGGGGCCTCCTGGTCTGCGCGACCTTCGAGGGGCACCACGGCGCGGGTGCCCGGACGGCCTCCCCCTCTGTCATCTCGACCTGAGAGCTTCACCGGGCCGCCCGGAGGCGCCGGCTTTCACCGTCGGTGAGAGCGGAAGCCGTCGACACCCGCCCTGCTTTCCAGAGTGACCTCGTCCGTGCGGTACGTGAGCCTGAGAGATTCCGGGGAGGAGTTGCTCCTTCGGCGCCTCCGGAGACCCCCGGAGGACTCTCCCGCACGGGGTCGTCAGCCGTTTGCCAGCCTACCAGCGAGGCCGGTGGCCGGTCCGGTCCGCGGACATCCCGGGCTTCGAGTGGCCGTGCGCCCCAATGTGCCCTTTCGTAGGAGCTACGGATGATTTCGCCGGATGCTGTGCGACCCAGTGGAGGGCCCGTGCGTACCGACATCGACCCGCGCAACCTGATCGGCCGCAAGGCGTTCGACCGCAACGGCACCAAGATCGGCACCATCGACGAGGTCTATCTCGACGACGCCACCGGCATCCCCGAGTGGGCCGCCATACGGACCGGGCTCTTCGGCCGAGACGCCTTCGTGCCCCTGGAGCCCAGCGAACTCGTGGACGGCACCCTGCGCGTGCCCTTCGACCGGGCCCTGGTCAAGGAGGCCCCCGACTTCGGCGTCGGCCGCCACCTCTCCCCGGAGCAGGAGCTCCAGCTCTACCACCACTACGGCCTCGACGTGGCCGCCCCTCCCCCGCCGCCGGACCGCGACTTCGGCAACCTGGCCGGCCGGGGCAGCGAGGACACCTGACCCGGCCCGGGGCGGGCACGGCACGCAGGGCCGGGAGCCGGCCGGTGACCCGGGAGAGGCCGCACACCGGCGGACGTCCCCCACGGCCGGTCACGCGCCCGTCGCCTCGGGGCCGCCCCCGCCCTCGCCTCCGCCCTCGCCTCCGCCTTTGCCGGGCGGGACCAGCGGCAGCGGCTCCGCCGGCTCCAGCTCCGGATCGTCCACCGGGAAGGTCCGCACCCGGCCCGGTCCGGAGTACGGCGTCTCGAACCGCACCGTGACCCGGCCCAGCCCACTGCCCTGCGCCCAGCCGTGCCCGTACCGCGCGTGCCGCAGATCGTGCCCCGACGGCCACCGGCGCCCGTCCGGCCGCCCCGCGGGCTCGGCCGGCCCGGTGGGCTCTGCCGGCTCGGCGGCCGGTTCGTCGGCACGCTCGCCCGCCGCCTGCGCGAACAGGTCCTCCTGCGTGTAGTGGGCGAGACCGCTGACGCCGACCCCGAGCAGCCGCACCCCGCCCGTGGTGTCCACCGTGTCCAGCAGCCGCCCCGCGGCCTCCCGGACCACGGCGGGGTCGTCCGTGGGCCCGCGCAGCGTCTCGGAGCGGGTCAGCGTCGAGAAGTCGTAGCGGCGGACCTTGAGGACGATGGTCCGCCCGGACAGCCCGGCCTCGCGCAGCCGCCGCACGCACCGGTCGGCCAGCCCGCGCACCTCCACCCCGACCCGCACCCGGTCGTGGATGTCGACGTCGTAGGTGTCCTCGACCGAGACCGACTTGGTCTCCCGCTCGGCGACCACCGGCCGCTCGTCGTGGGCCAGCGCCATCGCGTACAGGCCGTGCCCGTGGGCCTTGCCGACCAGCCGCACCAGTTCGTCCTCGCCCGCCTCGGCGATCTCGCCGACGGTGGTGATGCCCGCCCGCCGCAGGTGGTCGCCGGTGGCCGGCCCGACGCCCGGCAGGGTGCGCACCGGCATGGGCGCCAGCAGGTCCCGCTCGGTGCCCGGCTCGATCAGCACCAGTCCGTCGGGCTTGGCCTCCTCGGAGGCGATCTTGGCGAGCATCTTGGAGGCGGCCAGCCCCACCGAGCCGGTCAGCCCGGTGGCCTGCCGGATGCCGGCCCGCAGCCGCGCCCCCGCCTCCCGCGCCGAGGCGGCGTCCCAGGCGGCCCCGCCGGCCTCCAGGTCCACGAACGCCTCGTCCAGGCTCAACGGCTCCACCAGCGGCGACAGCGCCCGCAGCAACCCCATCACCTGCTCGCTGATCGACCGGTACAGCCCGAAGCGGGGCACCAGGTAGGCGGCGTGCGGGGCGAGCCGGCGGGCCTGGCCCATGGGCATCGCGGAGCGCACGCCGAAGACACGGGCCTCGTAGGAGGCGGTGGCGACCACGCCCCGCGGCCCGAGCCCGCCCACGACGACGGCCTTCCCGCGCAGACTCGGCTTCGACGCCTGCTCCACCGAGGCGAAGAAGGCATCCATGTCCAGGTGCAGGATCGTGGGCGCGGCTCTCACGGGTCCGATGCTGCCCTACGGCACCGACAACGGCGCTCAGGCCCGCGGGCCCCCGGCCCGCGCGCTCAGGCCCGCGGGCCCCCGGCCCGGCCAAGGGTGCCGCCGTCGTGCCGCCCGGGACCCGCAGGGCCGCCCAGGGGCCTCAGACCGCCCTGTTCCGGCGGCGGGCCAGCTCGTCGGCGGGATTGTGCCCGACGAGGGTCTCCCCCGTGTCGATGCGCTCCCCGTGGAGCTGCGACAGGGCGCCCTCGACGTCGCGCCAGACCACGCCGACGGCGATGCCGAAGATGCCCTGGCCGCCCTGGAGCAGGGCGTGGACCTCGTCGGGCGAGGTGCACTCGTAGACCGTGGCACCGTCGCTCATCAGCGTCATCCGCTCCAGGTCGCGAAAGCCCCGCTCCCGCAGGTGACGGACGGTGGTCCGGATGTTCTGGAGGGAGACGCCGGTGTCGAGGAACCGCTTGACGATCTTCAGGACGACGACGTCGCGGAAGCTGTAGAGGCGCTGGGTGCCGGAGCCGTGCGCGGGCCGCACGCTGGGCTCCACGAGCCCGGTGCGGGCCCAGTAGTCGAGCTGCCGGTAGGTGATGCCGGCCGCGGCGCACGCCGTCGGCCCGCGGTAGCCGATCTGCTCGGTCGCCATGGCCGTCGCTCCTCCGCCGCTGGGCACGGCCGTCGGTCGCTGCGGAGCGTGATCGGCCCTGCCGCCGTGCGGGGTGTGTCCCCCGCCCGGCCGGAGCCTGGCCCCCGGTGGCGGGTACGGTCCGCCCGCCCCGAGGCCGCCGGCGCCATCCCCAGCCGTACCGTCGCCGCTGATCCTCACGCCGACCTCCGTCCTTGACCCTGCCTCCTCGACGGTAGGCAGTCACCAAGGGTGCGTCAACGATCGCCACACTCGGCACGCCGAGTGATAATCACCCTTCGAGTGGTTTCGCGTGACCCACCGCGGGGAAAGGCTAGCCGAATGTGCCCGGAGGCCGGTTGTGGGGCCGCCCGGAGGCGGCCCGCGGGTCACTGATTGCTGGTGCCGAAGTCCTCGGGCGAGATCTGGTCGAGGAACTCGCGGAACTTCTCCACTTCGTCCTCCTGCTCGTCCGGAATGGCGATCCCGGCGTCGTCGAGCACCTCGTCGCTGCCGTAGATCGGCGTTCCGGTGCGCAGGGCGAGCGCTATGGCGTCGGACGGCCGGGCGCTCACCTCGACTCCGCTCGCGAAGACCAGCTCGGCGTAGAAGACCCCCTCACGCAGGTCCGTGATGCGTACTTCCGTGAGCTCCTGGCCGACGGCTTCCAGCACGTCCTTGAACAGGTCGTGGGTCAGCGGCCGCGCCGGAGCCATGCCCTGCTGGGCGAAGGCGATCGCCGTCGCCTCCCCCGGTCCGATCCAGATGGGAAGGTAACGGTCGCCTCCCACCTCGCGCAGCAGCACGATCGGTTGGTTGGAGGGCATCTCGACCCGGACACCTACGACATCGAGCTCGTTCACACAGCAACCCTAGGCCGTGCCCGGGACCTTTGGGTAGTCGGGCCGGGCACGGGTGGGAGAGATCCGGGCCGGGACCCGGCGGGTTCAGGGCAGGCGCACCCCGAGGGCGGTCCGCACCAGCGCCGCGTGCAGCCGCACCGTCAGTCCCGCCAGCTCGTTGGTGCGCTCCTCGGCATGCGCCCTGGTCTGCGGGTTGCGGTGGCGCCTGAGCGGGGCCACCACCTGCTCCACCAGACCGGCCTCCCGGTCGGCGGCGGCCTTCATCACCCGCAGGTGGCGCGGCTCGATCCCGAACCGCCCCAGTTCCGTCACGAGCGCGGCCACGGTGACCGCCTCGGCGTCGTAGGCCCCGTCGGGCAGCGGGGCGATGAGCCCGTAGGACTCCCACTCCTCCAGGTCGCCGCTGTCGATCCCGGCGGCGGCCAGCAGCTCGTCACGGCCGATACGGGCGGCCGTCGGCCCCTCGTCGGGCGCCTCGGGGGACTCACCGTCCCGCTGCCGGCCCAGGGACGGCAGGCGCACCGCCTCGCCGCGCTCCACGGCGTCCAGGTGCTCCCGGATCGCCTTGAGCGGCAGGTAGTGGTCCCGCTGTATGCGCAGCACCTGGCCGAGCCGCTCGACGTCGCGCGCGCTGAACTTGCGGTACCCGGCAGGGGTCCGCCGCGGCTCGACGAGCCCCTCCGACTCCAGGAAACGGATCTTGGAGATGGTGATGTCGGGAAACTCGTCGCGCAGCGCGTGCAGCACCGTGCCGATGCTCATCAGCCCACTGTCCGCGGCGGTGGTGCCGTGTCCGGCACCACCGCTCGGTGTTTGAAGCATGGACCTTCCCTGGTTCCCCCGGACCGGGTCCGGGGGAGAGTCAGTAGCCCCGCTGGCTCGCGTAGAAGACCAGCCGGTACTTGCCGATCTGCACCTCGTCGCCGTTCGACAGCGCGACCTGGTCGATCCGCTCCCGGTTGACGTACGTCCCGTTCAGGCTGCCGACGTCGGCCACCGTGAACGAGCCGTCCGCGCCGCGGCGGAACTCCACGTGCCGGCGCGAGACCGTCACGTCGTCCAGGAAGATGTCGCTCTGCGGATGGCGTCCCGCGGTGGTCAGCTCACCGTCCAGCAGGAAGCGGCTGCCCGAGTTCGGACCGCGGCGCACCACGAGGAGGGCGGAGCCCAGCGGCAGCGCGTCGACGGCCGCCTGCGCCTCGGGCGACAGGGACGGCATCGCCGTCTGCCCGGTGACCTCGGCGTCGTACGCCTCCAGGCCGGAGATGGAGATCGTGGACGTCGTCTCGGAGGAACGCTCCGCAGCCGCCCCGCCACGCAGCGGAGCGCCGCAGTGGGAGCAGAAGCGGCTGTTCTCCCCGTTGCGGTTTCCGCACCTCGTACAGACCAGGGCCGACATGGAGTCCTCCTGCCGCGATTGCCCGAAACCTATGCCTCCGGACTGCGCGGGGTCAACGGACGCCGCGCCCTGGCCGCCCGAAGTGTCACCGCCCGGACCAGCCACCTGGTCCCGGAACAGCGGACGCTGGCCTTCCGCCTCGGGCTGCTCCGCGCGGTGGCGGGCAGTGGCGTTGTCGCGGCCCTCTCGCGGGCTCTTGCCGAACAACTTCGCAAACAACTTCACGGGCGATTCCCCTTGACCGAAACAGACCCGCCCGTGGGGCAGGACGAACCCTTACCGAACGTACTGGTCGACCCGGACACCTTCACAACGTCCGTCTCCACCAGACAGTTTCCACCACGCACCACCCAATCGGTGCGCCGACCCCCCGCAACCTCATGCCCTCGCCGGTCGCCGCGCATGCACCACCGGTTCACCGCGAGGACGACCGAGCGTAGTCAGGCCGCTTCGCCGCTCGCAAGGCGTCCACAATGATCTTGCTCGACCGCTCCACAGTAACGGTGGCCTGTTCCTTTTCGAGAGTCTGCACGACGCCCCCAGGGATGTTGAGTGCCGGTTCCAGGTCCTGCGGCTTGCCGATGACCAGGAAACGATAGGGCGCGTTGATCTTGTTCCCGTCGACACTCACACTCTTGCCCGATTCCGTCAGATACGTGCCGGCCACGATCCGCACGCCGTTCACCTGGATCGCCTCGGCACCCGCCGCGCGCAGCTCCTGGACCGCGTCGAGCAGCATGTCCGCCTCGACCGTCCCCTTCGTGTCCTCGATCGTCATCGTGATGCCGGGCCCCTGCGCGGCCACCGTGCCCGCGAGGATGCCGAGTTGACGCTCCTTCTCCAGCGTCTGCCTGCGGGCCTCCTCGGCCTGGTCGGAGCTGTTCTCCAACTCCTCGCGCTGCTTCTCCAGGCCCCGCCTCTCATCCTCCAGACGCTCGGTGCGGTCGTCGAGTTCATCGAGGATACGGACCAGATCCTCCTGGCGGGCGCCGCGCAGCGCGCTGCCGCCGCCGCTGTTGGACGCCACCTGGACGGCCAGCCCGAAGCCGAGGCCGAACAGGAGCAGGGCGACGATGAGTTGGGCCCGGGTGACGCGGGGCGGCCACAGGCCGTTCACCAGGCGCTCCCGGCCGGTCAGCGGAGCCGGGGGCTCCGGGGCCGGTGACAGGGCGTCCGGGGCCGCGGTGGGCTCCTTGGGGGCGCCCTCCCCCGGTGCGGCGGGCTGCTCGTCCTTCCCCGCCGGGCCGTCCTTTCCGGGCGGGCCGTTCTTCCCGGGCGCGTCGGTGGGCGGCACCTCGTCGGGCAGGGCCTGGCGGAGGCGGTCGGCGGGCCGCTCGTCGTGGTCGCTCATCGGCCTCACGCCCGGAAGACGTGCCGGCGGATCGCCGCGGCGTTGGAGAAGATGCGGATGCCCAGCACGACCACGACGCCGGTGGAGAGCTGGGCGCCCACGCCCAGCTTGTCGCCGAGGAACACGATCAGCGCGGCGACCACCACGTTGGACAGGAACGACACCACGAAGACCTTGTCGTCGAAGATGCCGTCGAGCATGGCCCGCAGTCCGCCGAAGACCGCGTCGAGCGCCGCCACGACGGCGATCGGCAGGTACGGCTCGACGGCCGCCGGCACCTCGGGCTGGACCAACAGGCCGGCCACGACTCCCACGACGAGGCCCAGTACGGCGATCACGATGTGCCCTTCTCGGTTATCGGCTGTGCGGTTCGTACGATCACGCTCGGTGCGGCGGGCAGCCGGAGGTCACCCGCCTGCGACAAGGCGGTGCGGATGCCGTAGTTCTCCTGCAGCGCGTGCAGGTACAGCCCGTCGGCGCTGTCCTGGAAGGCTGTGGCGAGTTGCCTGCCGTCCCCCACCGCGAGCACCGTGTACGGCGGCACCAGCGGCCTGTTGTCGACCAGTATCGCGTCTCCCGCGGCCCTGATCGCGGACAGCGCCGTCAGCCGCTGCCCGTTGATGGAGATCGCCTCCGCCCCCGACTCCCACAGGCCGTTGACCACGCGCTGCATGTCGCGGTCGCGGACCCGGCCGGTGTCGGCGAAACCGGAGGTGCCGCGCGGCCGTCCGTCGCCGCCCGTGGCGTCCTTGGCGTCGTCGACGACCAGTTTCACCCCGGGCCCGTGCACCGCGACGGCGCCCGCGAGCACGCCGACCAGGTCGGAGCCGTCGCTGTCGCCGCTCTTCTCCAGCGCCTCGCGCCGACGCGCGTCGACGTCGTCGCGGAGTTCGTCGACGTCCTTCTCCAGCGTGTCGGCGGCCTCGGTCTCCCCCGCGATGCGGTCGATCAGCTCCTCGCGTTCCTTGGCGACGACGGGCGCGGCGACCCGTGCCTGGGCCGCGCCGACGGTGACGACCAAGGCGGCGAGCACCAGTCCGGCCGCTAGCCCGAGCTTGGAGCGGAACGTCTTCGGCAGCCCACCGGTGCCCTCGGCCTTCTTCCGCGCGGCCGCCTCGGCGTAGCCCTCGTCGAGGCTGTGGTCCATCACGTTGGTGATCAACGACATGGAGGCGTCCGGGCGTGCGGGCCGCCGCGGGGATGTGCTCCGAACGGGGGGTTGCTGCGGCATGCCGCACATCGTCGCACGCCTGGGCCGCTTGCTCCGAACGGGCCCACCGGCGTGCCGGACAGGCCCCCTTGGGGACACTTGTCCGGCACGCGCGCGTGGCGGGTGGTTTTACCGTCCGGCGCTGTCCACGACCGCCGACCACTCGTCGAGCAGGGCCTGGGCGGAGGCGTCGTCGGGTCCCTCGGCCCACAGGTGGGTGACGGCCTCGGCGGGGTCGGGCAGCACCATCACCCAGCGCCCGTCGGTCTCGACGACC
This sequence comes from Streptomyces sp. SCSIO 75703, assembly GCF_036607905.1. NCBI lineage: Bacteria > Bacillati > Actinomycetota > Actinomycetes > Kitasatosporales > Streptomycetaceae > Streptomyces > Streptomyces sediminicola. The sequence goes on along the minus strand of NZ_CP144555.1, from coordinate 5,809,418 downwards.
CGGACGCCGTCGGTGGTGTCCACGAAGCGGTCTCCGGCCGCCTCCACGACCCGCCGCATCACCAGGCCCTTGACGGCCCACGGGGTGGCCAGGTCCCGCTTGAGGACGTGGGCCCGCGGGATGCGCGCGTCGATCTGGCTGAGGGTGAGCTGGGTCCGGGCGACGAGCCCGATGAGGCGGACGAAAGCGGCGGTGCCGTCGTAGACGCTGCTGAACTCGGGGACGATGAAGCCGCCCTTGCCGTCGCCGCCGAAGATGGTCCCTTCCTCGCGGCCCACACGGGTCAGGTCGTCCGGGGACGTCGTCGTCCACTCGACCTGCGTGCCGTGGTACGCGGCGACCTGTTCGGCGATCCTGGTGGTCGTCACGGGCAGCGCCACCCGGCCGCTGCGCCGCTCGGCGGCGATCAGGTCGAGCATCACCAGCAGGGCCCGGTCGTCCTCGATGATGCGGCCCTTCTCGTCCACCAGGGACAGCCGCTCGCCGACGGGGTCGAACCGCACGCCGAACGCGGCGCGCGAGGAGGCGACGATCTCCCCGAGCCGCACCAGCCCGGAGCGGCGCACGTCGGCCGACTCCGTGGGGCGGGACTCGTCGAGGCCCGGGTTGATGGTCAGCGAGTCGACGCCCAGCTTGCCGAGCAGGGAGGGCAGGACGAGGCCCGCACTGCCGTTGGAGGCGTCCACGACCACCTTGAGCCCCGACTCGGCGATCCCGCCGGTGTCGACGTTGCGCAGCAGCGAGCCGGTGTACGAGTCGAACACGCTGGACGGGAAGTGCAGGTCGCCGATCTCGCCGGGGAACGCGCGCCGGTACTCCTGCCGTGCGAAGACCCGGTCCAGTTTGCGCTGGCTGCCCTGCGACAGATCGGCGCCCTGGCTGTCGAAGAACATGATGTCGACCGAGTCCGGCACGCCGAGCGTGGTGCGGATCATGATGCCGCCGGCGCTGCCCCGCGCGGTCTGCTGCCGCGCCACGGGCAGCGGGACGTTCTCCAGGTCCCGGACGTCGATGGCGCTGGCCTGAAGGGCGGAGATCACGGCTCGTTTCAGCGCCCGGGCGCCGCGCGAGTGGTCGCGGGCCGTGGTGACGGTGGAGCCCTTCTTCAGGGTGGTCGCGTAGGCGCCGGCGAGCCGGACGGCCAGTTCGGGCGTGATCTCGACGTTGAGGATGCCGGAGACGCCCCGGGCACCGAAGAGGTGTGCCTGGCCGCGGGACTCCCAGATGACGGAGGTGTTGACGAAGGCGCCCGCCTCGATCGTCTTGAACGGGTAGACCCGCACGTTGCCCTGGACGATCGATTCCTCGCCGACGAGGCATTCGTCGCCGATGACCGCGCCGTCCTCGATCCGCGCGGCCCGCATGATGTCGGTGTTCTTGCCGACGACGCAGCCGCGCAGGTTGCTGTGCGGGCCGACGTACACGTTGTCGTGGACGACGGCCTTGTGCAGGAAGGCGCCGCTCTTGACGACGACGTTGGAGCCCACGACGGTGTGTTCGCGGATCTCGGCGCCGGCCTCGACCTTGGCGTAGTCCCCGATGTACAGGGGTCCGCGCAGTTCGGCCTCGGGGTGCACCTCGGCGCCTTCGGCGACCCACACGCCGGGCGAGATCTCGAAACCGTCGAGGTCGACGTCGACCTTGCCTTCGAGGACGTCGGCCTGGGCCTTCACGTAGCTCTCGTGGGTGCCGACGTCCTCCCAGTAGCCCTCGGCGACGTAGCCGTAGATGGGTTTGCCTTCCTTCATCAACTGCGGGAAGACGTCGCCCGACCAGTCGACGGAGACATCGGCCTCCACGTAGTCGAAGACCTCGGGCTCCATGACGTAGATGCCCGTGTTCACGGTGTCGGAGAAGACCTGGCCCCAGGTCGGCTTCTCCAGGAACCGCTCGACCTTGCCCTCGTCGTCAACGATGGTGATACCGAATTCCAGCGGATTGGGGACACGTGTCAGGCATACGGTGACGAGCGCGCCCTTTTCCTTGTGAAAATTGATCAGGTCGGTGAGGTCGAAGTCGGTGAGGGCATCGCCGGAGATGACGAGGAAGGCGTCATCCTTGAGCGCCTCCTCGGCGTTCTTGACGCTGCCGGCGGTGCCGAGCGGCTTCTCCTCGTTCGCGTAGGAGAGCTCCATGCCCAGCTCTTCGCCGTCGCCGAAGTAGTTCTTGACGAGGGAGGCCAGGAATTGGACCGTGACGACGGTCTCGTTGAGCCCATGCTTCTTGAGCAGCCTGAGCACGTGCTCCATGATCGGCCGGTTGGCCACCGGCAGGAGCGGCTTGGGCATGCTCGAGGTCATGGGGCGAAGGCGTGTGCCTTCGCCTCCGGCCATCACGACAGCCTTCATGTCGGAAGCGTCCTCCTCTGAGAGACGACGGTCAGGCCGACCTGCACCCCTCCAGATTGTCCCGCACTTCTGTCACGCGGGCCATCCGGCCGCTCCGGCCGCGCAATCGGCGAGTTCAGTCGGCCTCGGTGTCCGCGCGTACCAAGCGTCGGACCTGTACCACGTAGAGAACTCCTGCCCACCAGTAGAGCGTTGTACCCCATCCTGCGAACGCCCATCCGAAAACAGCGGCGAGTGACGCGATCCATCCGCTTCCGTCGCTCAGCAGGAGGAGGGGGAAGGCGTACATCAGGTTGAAGGTGGCGGCCTTCCCGAGGAAGTTCACCTGGGGCGGCGGATAGCCGTGGCGCCGGAGGATGCCGACCATCACGAGCAGGACGGCCTCGCGGGCGAGGAGGACGAGGGTGAGCCAGAGGGGCAGGATCTCGCGCCAGGTGAGGCCGAGAAGGGTGGACAGGATGTACAGGCGGTCGGCCGCGGGGTCCAGGAGCCGGCCGAGGCTGCTGATCTGGTTCCAGCGCCGGGCGAGTTTCCCGTCCAGGTAGTCGCTGACTCCGCTGAGGGCCAGCACCAGCAGGGCCCAGCCGTCGCTCTGCGGGCCGCCGAACTCGGGCCGGAGGATCAGCCAGAGGAAGAGCGGTACGCCGGCGAGGCGGGCCATGCTGAGGATGTTCGGGATGGTGAGGACCCGGTCGGTCTGCACGCGGGTCTCCTGGACCTCCACGCGGGGGCCTCCTGGGGGAAACGAGCCAATGATGCCCGCCGAGCCTACCTCAACGCGAAAAAGCTCCGGCTCTCGGGGCGTATTGCCCAAGAGCCGGAGCTGTAAAAGGAGTTCGGCGGCGTCCTACTCTCCCACAGGGTCCCCCCTGCAGTACCATCGGCGCAGTAGAGCTTAGCTTCCGGGTTCGGAATGTAACCGGGCGTTTCCCCTACGCTATAACCACCGAAACACTATAAAACCCAGCCAACAAAGACTGTTCGTGGTTTCAGAACCAACACAGTGGACGCGAGCAACTGAGGACAAGCCCTCGGCCTATTAGTACCAGTCAACTCCACACTTTACAGTGCTTCCATATCTGGCCTATCAACCCAGTCGTCTACTGGGAGCCTTACCCCATCAAGTGGGTGGGAGCCCTCATCTCGAAGCAGGCTTCCCGCTTAGATGCTTTCAGCGGTTATCCCTCCCGAACGTAGCCAACCAGCCATGCCCTTGGCAGAACAACTGGCACACCAGAGGTTCGTCCGTCCCGGTCCTCTCGTACTAGGGACAGCCCTTCTCAAGACTCCTACGCGCACAGCGGATAGGGACCGAACTGTCTCACGACGTTCTAAACCCAGCTCGCGTACCGCTTTAATGGGCGAACAGCCCAACCCTTGGGACCGACTCCAGCCCCAGGATGCGACGAGCCGACATCGAGGTGCCAAACCATCCCGTCGATATGGACTCTTGGGGAAGATCAGCCTGTTATCCCCGGGGTACCTTTTATCCGTTGAGCGACGGCGCTTCCACAAGCCACCGCCGGATCACTAGTCCCGACTTTCGTCCCTGCTCGACCCGTCGGTCTCACAGTCAAGCTCCCTTGTGCACTTACACTCAACACCTGATTACCAACCAGGCTGAGGGAACCTTTGGGCGCCTCCGTTACCCTTTAGGAGGCAACCGCCCCAGTTAAACTACCCATCAGACACTGTCCCTGATCCGGATCACGGACCCAGGTTAGACATCCAGCACGACCAGACTGGTATTTCAACGACGACTCCACACACACTGGCGTGCATGCATCAAAGTCTCCCAGCTATCCTACACAAGCCGAACCGAACACCAATATCAAACTGTAGTAAAGGTCCCGGGGTCTTTCCGTCCTGCTGCGCGAAACGAGCATCTTTACTCGTAGTGCAATTTCACCGGGCCTATGGTTGAGACAGCCGAGAAGTCGTTACGCCATTCGTGCAGGTCGGAACTTACCCGACAAGGAATTTCGCTACCTTAGGATGGTTATAGTTACCACCGCCGTTTACTGGCGCTTAAGTTCTCAGCTTCGCCCCACCGAAATGGAGCTAACCGGTCCCCTTAACGTTCCAGCACCGGGCAGGCGTCAGTCCGTATACATCGCCTTACGGCTTCGCACGGACCTGTGTTTTTAGTAAACAGTCGCTTCTCGCTGGTCTCTGCGGCCACCCCCAGCTCAGACCGAAAAGATCATCACCAGGAATGGCCCCCCTTCTCCCGAAGTTACGGGGGCATTTTGCCGAGTTCCTTAACCATAGTTCACCCGAACGCCTCGGTATTCTCTACCTGACTACCTGAGTCGGTTTAGGGTACGGGCCGCCATGAAACTCGCTAGAGGCTTTTCTCGACAGCATAGGATCATCCACTTCACCACAATCGGCTCGGCATCAGGTCTCAGCCTATTGCGAGGCGGATTTACCTACCTCACGGCCTACACCCTTACCCCGGGACAACCACCGCCCGGGATGGACTACCTTCCTGCGTCACCCCATCACTCACCTACTAACCGCTTGGTTCAGCGGCTCCACCACTCCCCTTCACCCGAAGGATCCAGGACGGCTTCACGGCCTTAGCATCACGATGCTCGATGTTTGACGCTCCACAGCGGGTACCGGAATATCAACCGGTTATCCATCGACTACGCCTGTCGGCCTCGCCTTAGGTCCCGACTTACCCTGGGCAGATCAACTTGACCCAGGAACCCTTAGTCAATCGGCGCAAACGTTTCTCACGTTTGTATCGCTACTCATGCCTGCATTCTCACTCGTCAACCGTCCACAACTACCTTCCGGTGCTGCTTCACCCGGCAGACGACGCTCCCCTACCCATCACGATCCCCGTTAGAGGTACATATCGCAATGACACGACTTCGGCGGTACGCTTGAGCCCCGCTACATTGTCGGCGCAGAATCACTAGACCAGTGAGCTATTACGCACTCTTTCAAGGATGGCTGCTTCTAAGCCAACCTCCTGGTTGTCTCTGCGACTCCACATCCTTTCCCACTTAGCGTACGCTTAGGGGCCTTAGTCGATGCTCTGGGCTGTTTCCCTCTCGACCATGGAGCTTATCCCCCACAGTCTCACTGCCGCGCTCTCACTTACCGGCATTCGGAGTTTGGCTAAGGTCAGTAACCCGGTAGGGCCCATCGCCTATCCAGTGCTCTACCTCCGGTAAGAAACACACGACGCTGCACCTAAATGCATTTCGGGGAGAACCAGCTATCACGGAGTTTGATTGGCCTTTCACCCCTAACCACAGGTCATCCCCCAGGTTTTCAACCCTGGTGGGTTCGGTCCTCCACGAAGTCTTACCTCCGCTTCAACCTGCCCATGGCTAGATCACTCCGCTTCGGGTCTTGAGCGTGCTACTCCACCGCCCTATTAGGACTCGCTTTCGCTACGGCTTCCCCACTCGGGTTAACCTCGCAACACACCGCAAACTCGCAGGCTCATTCTTCAAAAGGCACGCAGTCACGAGAGCAAGGCAAGCCTTGCTCCGACGCTCCCACGGCTTGTAGGCACACGGTTTCAGGTACTATTTCACTCCGCTCCCGCGGTACTTTTCACCATTCCCTCACGGTACTATCCGCTATCGGTCACCAGGGAATATTTAGGCTTAGCGGGTGGTCCCGCCAGATTCACACGGGATTTCTCGGGCCCCGTGCTACTTGGGTGTCTCTCAAACGAGCCGCTGACGTTTCGACTACGGGGGTCTTACCCTCTACGCCGGACCTTTCGCATGTCCTTCGCCTACATCAACGGTTTCTGACTCGCCTCACAGCCGGCAGACTGTGAACAAGAGATCCCACAACCCCGTATGCGCAACCCCTGCCGGGTCTCACACGCATACGGTTTGGCCTCATCCGGTTTCGCTCGCCACTACTCCCGGAATCACGGTTGTTTTCTCTTCCTGCGGGTACTGAGATGTTTCACTTCCCCGCGTTCCCTCCACACTGCCTATGTGTTCAGCAGCGGGTGACAGCCCATGACGACTGCCGGGTTTCCCCATTCGGACACCCCCGGATCAAAGCCTGGTTGACGACTCCCCGGGGCCTATCGTGGCCTCCCACGTCCTTCATCGGTTCCTGGTGCCAAGGCATCCACCGTGCGCCCTTAAAAACTTGGCCACAGATGCTCGCGTCCACTGTGCAGTTCTCAAACAACGACCAGCCACCCGTCACAACCCGCCGAAGCAGATCTATACCGGGGCCAGCAACCGAAGACACAGCCATCACGACCGCACCCTCAGACACCCAACAGCGTGCCCGACACGATCAGCCGCCCAGATCAGCGTTCCACACCCCGCAAAGGGGCAGTACTAGCGCCTGGTCCATCCTGAACCATGCCGAGTAGTCAACGTTCCACCCATGAGCAACCAGCACCGGACATTCGCCGATGTACTGGCCTCTGGACTGCCGAAGCAGCCTAGAAGCGCTCCTTAGAAAGGAGGTGATCCAGCCGCACCTTCCGGTACGGCTACCTTGTTACGACTTCGTCCCAATCGCCAGTCCCACCTTCGACAGCTCCCTCCCCGAGGGGTTGGGCCACCGGCTTCGGGTGTTACCGACTTTCGTGACGTGACGGGCGGTGTGTACAAGGCCCGGGAACGTATTCACCGCAGCAATGCTGATCTGCGATTACTAGCGACTCCGACTTCATGGGGTCGAGTTGCAGACCCCAATCCGAACTGAGACCGGCTTTTTGAGATTCGCTCCACCTCACGGTATCGCAGCTCATTGTACCGGCCATTGTAGCACGTGTGCAGCCCAAGACATAAGGGGCATGATGACTTGACGTCGTCCCCACCTTCCTCCGAGTTGACCCCGGCGGTCTCCCGTGAGTCCCCAGCACCACAAGGGCCTGCTGGCAACACGGGACAAGGGTTGCGCTCGTTGCGGGACTTAACCCAACATCTCACGACACGAGCTGACGACAGCCATGCACCACCTGTACACCGGCCACAAGGGGGGCACTATCTCTAATGCTTTCCGGTGTATGTCAAGCCTTGGTAAGGTTCTTCGCGTTGCGTCGAATTAAGCCACATGCTCCGCCGCTTGTGCGGGCCCCCGTCAATTCCTTTGAGTTTTAGCCTTGCGGCCGTACTCCCCAGGCGGGGCACTTAATGCGTTAGCTGCGGCACGGACAACGTGGAATGTTGCCCACACCTAGTGCCCACCGTTTACGGCGTGGACTACCAGGGTATCTAATCCTGTTCGCTCCCCACGCTTTCGCTCCTCAGCGTCAGTATCGGCCCAGAGATCCGCCTTCGCCACCGGTGTTCCTCCTGATATCTGCGCATTTCACCGCTACACCAGGAATTCCGATCTCCCCTACCGAACTCTAGCCTGCCCGTATCGACTGCAGACCCGGGGTTAAGCCCCGGGCTTTCACAACCGACGCGACAAGCCGCCTACGAGCTCTTTACGCCCAATAATTCCGGACAACGCTTGCGCCCTACGTATTACCGCGGCTGCTGGCACGTAGTTAGCCGGCGCTTCTTCTGCAGGTACCGTCACTCTCGCTTCTTCCCTGCTGAAAGAGGTTTACAACCCGAAGGCCGTCATCCCTCACGCGGCGTCGCTGCATCAGGCTTGCGCCCATTGTGCAATATTCCCCACTGCTGCCTCCCGTAGGAGTCTGGGCCGTGTCTCAGTCCCAGTGTGGCCGGTCGCCCTCTCAGGCCGGCTACCCGTCGTCGCCTTGGTGAGCCATTACCTCACCAACAAGCTGATAGGCCGCGGGCTCATCCTGCACCGCCGGAGCTTTCGAACCCTCTGGATGCCCAGAAGGATCAGTATCCGGTATTAGACCCCGTTTCCAGGGCTTGTCCCAGAGTGCAGGGCAGATTGCCCACGTGTTACTCACCCGTTCGCCACTAATCCCCACCGAAGTGGTTCATCGTTCGACTTGCATGTGTTAAGCACGCCGCCAGCGTTCGTCCTGAGCCAGGATCAAACTCTCCGTGAATGCTTTTCACGGGAGCGGAACAGTCGGAGGAATAGTCCGACCGTTCACAGCGTCCTCGCTGTGTATTTCAAAGGAACCACAACATCAGGAACAGAGTCCCGACGTCGGGGTATCAACATATCTGGCGTTGACTTTTGGCACGCTGTTGAGTTCTCAAGGAACGGACGCTTCCTTTGTACTCACCCGAGACACTGTCTCCGGCTTTCCTCCGGGCGCTTCCCTTCGATGTTTCCCACACTATCAGTGTTTCCCGGTCCCCCTGACCACCCTCCTGCGGGCATGCAGGAGCGGATCCGGAGATAGGATCTGACGAGTTGGGTGCCCGCAGGGGCGACGACGCCTTGGCGTCATTCAACCTCAAGCAGGAGTAACGACTGTACACGGAGCCGCGGAACAGGTGCAAATCCATGGGGAGTGTGGTCTAGACCTCTATTGGGACCACTCGTGCGGAACCGGTACTTCCTATGACATACGCTGCTCCCCAGTGCGCCGTCCGGGACAGGCAGTGACGGCCCCTATATATCTCCACCCCGGGAGGCTTCCCATGACCACCGTGTCGTCCCCGCTGGCCGGACGCGCCATCGGACTGGCCGCCGTGCCCGATCCGGTCTTCTCCGGGGCCATGGTCGGCCCGGGTACCGCCATCGATCCCGTGAGAGAGCCCTCCGAGGCCGTCTCCCCCGTGGACGGTGTCATCGTCTCCCTGCACCCGCACGCCTTCGTCGTCGTCGACGAGAACGGCCACGGGGTGCTCACCCACCTCGGCATCGACACCGTGCAGCTCAACGGCCAGGGCTTCGAGCTGCTGGTGAGCAAGGGCGACACCGTCGCCCGCGGCCAGGCCGTGGTGCGCTGGAACCCCGTCGAGGTCGAGGCGGCCGGAAAGTCCCCCGTCTGCCCGGTCGTCGCCCTGGAGGCATCGGCCGAGGCCCTCTCCGAACTGCGCGAGGACGGGGACGTCAAGGCCGGCGAGAGCCTCTTCCTCTGGCAGTGACGTCCGGTACGTGACGTCGGCGCCGTCGGACGACGGCGGGCAGGACAACCACCGCGGCGGCGGGATCCGCCGCACGATCGGGACGGGTGAGATGGAGACAACGCTGCGAGGCGTCGGTGTGAGCCACGGTGTGGCCATCGGCGAGGTACGGCACATGGGGACGGCGGTGCTGGAACCGCCCGCCAAGCAGATCCCGGCCGAGGACGCCGAGCGCGAACAGGGGCGTGCCCGCCAGGCCGTCGAGGCGGTGGCCGCCGACCTGACGGCGCGGGGCAACCTGGCCGGCGGCGAGGCGCAGGCGGTGCTCGAGGCGCAGGCCATGATGGCGCAGGACCCCGAGCTGATGTCCGACGTGGACCGGCGCATCGCCGTGGGCAGCACCGCCGAGCGCGCGGTGTACGACGCCTTCGCCGCCTACCGCGCGCTGCTCGCGGGCGCCGGCGAGTACCTGGCCGGGCGGGTGGCCGACCTGGACGACGTGCGCAACCGCATCGTCGCCCGGCTGCTCGGCGTGCCGATGCCCGGCGTGCCCGACAGCGACGAGCCGTACGTGCTGATCGCACGGGACCTGGCACCGGCCGACACCGCGCTGCTGGACCCGACGCTGGTGCTCGGTTTCGTCACCGAGGAGGGCGGGCCGACCAGTCACAGCGCGATCCTGGCGCGGGCGCTCGGCGTCCCGGCCGTGGTGGCGCTGCCGGGGGCCGGGGAGCTGCCGGAGGGCACCGTGATCGCGGTGGACGGCAGCACCGGTGAGATCTTCGTGAACCCGAGCGCGGAGAAGCGGGCCGCGATGGAGGCCGACGCCGCCGAGCGCAAGGCGGCGCTGGCCGCCGCGACGGGCCCCGGCGCGACCTCCGACGGTCACAAGGTGCCGCTGCTGGCCAACGTCGGCGGCCCCGCCGACGTGCCCGCCGCGGTGGCGGCCGGGGCGGAGGGTGTCGGCCTCTTCCGTACCGAGTTCCTCTTCCTGGACGACAGCGAGAACGCGCCGTCGAAGGAGAAGCAGGTCGCCGCCTACCGGCAGGTGCTGGAGGCGTTCCCCGAGGGCCGGGTCGTCGTGCGGGTGCTGGACGCGGGCGCCGACAAGCCGCTCGCCTTCCTCACCCCGGCCGACGAGCCGAACCCGGCGCTGGGCGTGCGCGGGCTGCGCTCGCTGCTGGACCACCCCGAGGTGCTGCGGACCCAGCTCGCGGCGCTGGCGGAGGCCGCCGCCGGACTGCCGGTGTACCTGGAGGTCATGGCGCCGATGGTCGCGGACCGCGCCGACGCCAGGGCGTTCGCCGAGGCGTGCCGCGAGGCCGGGCTGCACGCGAAGTTCGGTGCCATGGTGGAGATCCCGTCGGCCGCGCTGCGGGCGCGGTCGATCCTCCAGGAGGTGGAGTTCCTGTCGCTGGGCACCAACGACCTGGCGCAGTACACCTTCGCCGCCGACCGTCAGGTGGGCGCCGTCTCCCGGCTCCAGGACCCGTGGCAGCCGGCGCTGCTCGACCTGGTCGCGTTGTCCGCCGAGGCGGCGAAGGCCGAGGGCAAGAGCTGCGGTGTCTGCGGTGAGGCCGCGTCGGACCCGCTGTTGGCGTGTGTGCTGACGGGTCTGGGGGTCACCTCCCTGTCGATGGGCGCGGCGTCGCTCCCCTACGTCCGGGCGACGCTGGCGAGGTTCACGCTGGCGCAGTGCGAGCGGGCCGCGGCGGCCGCCCGCGCCGCCGACAGTGCCGAGGAGGCGCGCGCGGCGGCGCAGGCGGTGCTGTCCGGCGAGTAGGGCGAGTAGCCGGTCGGGCCGGCACGGTCAGGGGCGCTCCACCCGCGGTGGGGCGCCCCTTCGTGTCAGTGGTGGTGCCCCGGTCCGGGCCCGTCGTCCCCGAGGCCGGGCGGGGCGCCGTAGTCGACGTCCGGTTCGGGTGGGATGAGGTCGCCGGAGTCGCCGTCGGTGCAGTAGGCGTCGAAGACCTCGGCGGCGGTGAGGGGTTCGAGCCCGTAGCCGCGCAGGCGCCAGCCGTAGACCTGGTCGCGGCGGCCGGGGGCCCAGGCGCGCAGGACGAGTCCGCCGGGGCTGTGGGTGGCGAGGCCGAGCGCGAGGACGCTGGTGAACTCCAGGGCCTCGGCCTCGTCGGGCGGCTCGGGTCCGTCGGGGCCGTCGTCGGCGTGGAGGACGGAGACGAGGGTCTCCCCGGCTCCCCAGACGCTGCACACCAGGTGGCGGTGGCCCGGCGGGGCGGTGTCGAGGACGCGTCGGACGAGGTCCCCGGCGCGGCGGAAGGCGGCCAGGCCGAGGTCCTCGCCGCAGGTGGCGCAGGCGCCGAGGCGGGCGAGCAGGCCGGAGGTGTACTCGCGGACGGCCTGCCGGACGGCCTCGTCGACGAGGACCGGGACGAGGTCGGCGAGGGGCTCGCCGGCGTAGGGCACGGTGGGTCCGGTGACGGCCAGTTCGGCGGTGTAGCGGCTGCGGCTGGCGGGGGCCTCGGGGTCGAGGCCGGTGCGGTCGCAGAAGTCGGCGTACTCCTCGGGGTCGAAGAGGGCGACGGCGGTGTGGCTGCCCTGGCCGTCGCGGGCCCGGAGCAGGGCCTCCACCTGGTGGAGGTAGGTGGTGTGGTCGTCGAAGGCGAAGCTGCGGTAGCGGCGCATGGCGCGGAAGTCGTGCTCGTCGGCGAGCAGTCCGATGGTCCCGGCGATCTCGCGGCGCAGGACGCGCCGCATGGTCTGGTCGGTGAGTGTCATGTGTCCCCCCGTGCACGGTGTCCAATGCTCACTCACCGTAACCGGGGGCACTGACAACCGGGCGGCGCCGGCCGCCGGGCGGGGCGGCCGGCGCGCTCGGTGACCGGCGCGCTCGGTGACCGGTCAGGCGCGGGTGCGGGCCCGGCCCAGTTCCTCGTAGAAGCGGAGCAGGTCGACGTCGTCGACGGAGCCGGGGTTGACGGCCTTGTCGAGGGGGGTGCCCTGGAGGAGTCGCTTGACGGGGACCTCGATGCGCTTGCCGGTGAGGGTGTGCGGGATGCCGGGGACTTCGATGATCTCGTCGGGGACGTGCCGGGGGGAGCACTCCTCGCGGATGGTCCGCTTGACGCGGTCGAGGAGGGCCCGGTCCAGGACGGCGCCGGGGGCGAGCTGGACGAAGAGCGGCATCCAGTAGCCGCCGTCGGCCTCCTCGACGCCGATGACGAGGGATTCCTTGATCTCGGGGAGGCGTTCGACGGCTTCGTAGATGTCGGCTGAGCCCATGCGGACGCCCTGCCGGTTGAGGGTGGAGTCGGAGCGGCCGTGGATGACCACCGAGCCGCGGGAGGTGAGGGTGATCCAGTCGCCGTGCCGCCAGACGCCGGGGTAGGTGGAGAAGTAGCTGTCGTGGTAGCGGCTGCCGTCGGGGTCGTTCCAGAAGCGGATCGGCATCGAGGGCATGGGGTTGGTGACGACCAGCTCGCCGACCTCGTCGGTGAGGGGTTCGCCGGCCGGGTCCCAGGACTGGAGGTCGGTGCCGAGGCCGGGGGCCTGGAGTTCGCCGATGTGGACCGGGAGGGTGGGGACGGCGCCGGCGAAGCAGGAGCAGACGTCGGTGCCGCCGCTGACGGAGGCGATCCACAGGTCGGGGCGGACCTCGTCGTGCAGCCAGCGGAAGCCGTCGGGTGGCAGGGGGGAGCCGGTGGTGGCGACGCAGCGGACGCGGGAGAGGTCGTGGTCGCGTCCGGGGTGGAGGCCGGCCTTGCGGCAGGCCATGACGTAGGCGGCGGAGGTGCCGTAGAGGGTGGCGCCGGTGCGTTCGGCGATGCGCCACTGGGCGCCGGTGTCGGGGAAGCCGGGGCTGCCGTCGTAGAGGACGATCGTGGTGCCGGTGAGGAGGCCGGAGACGAGGAAGTTCCACATCATCCAGCCGGTCGAGGTGTACCAGAAGAAGCGGTCCCCGGGGCCGAGGTCGCAGTGGAGTCCGAGCTGCTTGAGGTGCTCGACGAGGATGCCGCCCTGGGACTGCACGATGGCCTTGGGCAGGCCGGTGGTGCCGGAGGAGTACAGGACCCACAGGGGGTGGTCGAAGGGGACCTGCTCGAAGACGGGCTCGGTGTCCTTCGCGGTGAGGCCGTCCCAGGCGAGGGCGCCGGCGGGGGTGTCGGTGCCGAGCAGCGGGATGTGGACCACGGCGCGCAGGGTGGGCAGTTCTCGGCGGAGTTCGGCGACGGTCTCGCGGCGGTCGTGCTCCTTGCCTCCGTAGCGGTATCCGTCGACGGTGAACAGGACGACGGGTTCGACCTGCTGGAAGCGGTCGAGGACGCTGCGCGCGCCGAAGTCGGGGGCGCAGGAGGTCCACACGGCGCCGACGGCGGCGGTGGCCAGGAGGGCGACCACGGCCTCCGGGATGTTGGGCAGGTAGCCGCTGACGCGGTCGCCGGGGCGCACGCCGAGGGCGCGCAGTTCGGCGGCGAGGGAGCCGACCTGGCGGCGCAGTTCGGCCCAGGTGACGGGGCGCGGGTCGTGGCTCTCGTCGACGTGCAGGAGGGCCGGTTCGCCGGGGCGGGAGTCGGCGGCGCGCAGGGCGTGCTCGGCGTAGTTGAGGGTCGCGCCGGGGAACCACTGGGCGCCCGGCATGGAGCGGTCGCCCAGCACGCGCGCGTACGGGGTGGTGAACCGTACGTCGAACCACTCGGTGACGGCTTTCCAGAAGGTGTCGAGTTCCTCGACGGACCAGCGGTGCAGCGCGGCGTAGCCACCGTCGGCGGGGGCGCCGTGGTGTGCGGCGGCCCAGCTCTGGAACCTGGTGATCTGTGCCTGGGCGATGCGCTGCTGGTCTGGCTGCCAGAGCGGCTGCGGGTTCTCGGTCGGCATGGGGCGGCTCCCGGACTGTGCGCGTCGTGTGCGTCCTCCGCGCACGTGCTGGGGTGTGCGCGTGACGCGGCTGACAGGGACGATGCCATGTGATCGACATCCGCACCAGGGGCCGCCCCGCGGGTGCCGGGACCGGCCGGTCGGGCGGTCAGGTGTAGCGACCCTCGAACCAGGCGCGGGCGGCGAGGGTGTGGAGGGGGAAGGCGAGTTCCTCCGGGTGCCGCAGCAGGTCGCGGGCGCCGGTCTCGTCGGTGGCCGTGAAGGGGGGCAGATCGTCGGCGGGGCGCTCGGGGAGGAGGCCGAAGAGCAGGAGGTGTCCGTCGGGGGAGCTCATGGCGTCGGCGAGGCGTACGTCGCGGCTCGCCGCCTCGATGCGGGTCTCCTCCCCGAGTTCGCGGACGACGGCGTGCCGCCAGTCCTCGCGGTCGTCGACGAAGCCGCCGGGCAGGGCGACGCCGCCGCGCGCGGGCTCCACGGTGCGGGTGATGACGACCAGGCCGGTGCCCCGGGTGTCGTACACGGGCTGGAGGGCGACGGCGACGGGCAGCGGGTTGCGGTAGGCGACGGTGCCGCAGGCGGGGCAGGCGCGGGGCCAGCCGGAGACGTGGTCTCCGTAGGGCGCTCCGCACCGCGAGCAGTGGGAGCCGGGTACGGAGGGGGGAACAGGTGCGTGGGGTTCGGACACGCGGCGGACTGTAGCGGATGCTCCGGTCCCGGGAGGGTGGGTTCGGCGCGGTCGCTCAGGGCCTGCCGGGGGCCGGGGAGCGGCCGGTGACGGGGAAGTCGAAGTAGGTGTCCGGGTGGGGCTCGTCCTGGAGGGTGTAGTGCCACCACTCCTGGGGGAGGTTGCCGAAGCCCGCGCGTTCCAGGGCGTCCTTGAGCAGCAGCCGGTGGGCGCGCTGGGTGCCGCCGACGCGCGGGTCGAGGGTGTGGGCGAGGGGGTCGAAGCAGTCGAAACCGGTGCCCATGTCGACGGAGTTGTCGGGGAAGCGTTCGCCCGCGGGCGCGTGGCAGGGCACGAGGGGCTGTCCGGGGCGGTAGGGCGGGGTCGGGCGGGCCGGGAGACGGACGAGGGTGAGGTCGACGGTGGAGCCGCGGCTGTGACCGGACCGCTCGGCGACGTAGCCGTCGGCGAAGAGGCGGTCCTTGTCGACGTCGGGGTAGAACTCGGTCTTCATCCGCTGGTCGGCGGGGTCGGCTGCCCAGCGGACGAAGTGGTCGACGGCGCGCTGCGGCCGGTAGCAGTCGTACACCTTGAGGGAGTGGCCCGCGCCCAGCAGGCGGGTCTGGGCGCGGTGGAGGGCCTCGGCGGCGGGGCGGGTGAGGAGGCATTCGGGGGCGACGTAGCCGTCGATGGGTTCGCCGGTGAAGGTGTGCGGGCCGGCGTAGCGGATCTCCTGGAGGATCGTCGGGTCGACGTCGCGCAGGGCGACGAAGTCCGCGGGCGCCCGGGGGCCGGGGGCCGCCCCGGCCGTGGCCGGGGGGAGGGCGGCCGGGGCGAGCAGGGCGGCGAAGGTGGCGGCCAGGGCGCGGACGGCGACGGACAGGCGTGTCATGTCCCCTGCCTCTACCAGGCGGCGGGGGTGAGGGGGAAGCGGCCGCGCCGGGACGCTGCGGCGCGGGTCAGGGGGCGGCGCGGCGGCGTTCGGCGGACTGGGTCATGGCGTGCTGGACGACGCCGACGATGACGTCCTTGACGGACTCCCGGTCGCGGGCGTCGCACATCACGAGCGGCACGTCGGCGTCGAGGTCGAGCGCCTTGCGTACGGTCTCCTCCGGGTAGCGGGCGGCGCCCTCGAAGCAGTTCACGCCGATGACGAAGGGGATGGAGCGCCGCTCGAAGTAGTCGACGGCGGCGAAGCAGTCCTCCAGGCGGCGGGTGTCGGCGAGGACGACCGCGCCGAGCGCGCCTTCGGAGAGTTCGTCCCACATGAACCAGAAGCGCTCCTGGCCGGGGGTGCCGAAGAGGTACAGCACCAGGTCCTCGCGGAGCGTGATCCGGCCGAAGTCCATGGCCACGGTGGTGGTGTGCTTCCGCTCCACCCCGCTGACGTCGTCGACGGGCCGGCCGGCCTCGGTGAGCACTTCCTCGGTGCGCAGCGGCCGGATCTCGCTGACCGCGCCGACGAGCGTCGTCTTGCCCACGCCGAAGCCGCCCGCCACCAGGATCTTGAGGGTGACGGGCTCGACGGGGGGCTTGCCGCGCTGGGAACGCCCGAAGATCATCGATCTGTTCTCCTCACAGTGCGCGCAGGCCGCTGATCACGTCGCGCAGGATGTTCTCGTCGGGCAGTTCGGCCGGGGGCACGGGCCGGTTCACGTGGACGAGCCCGGCGTCCACGAGGTCGCCGACCAGGACCCGCACGACCCCGATCGGCAGGTCGAGGTCGGCGGCGAGTTCGGCGACCGGCCGCGGGGCGTCCTGGCACAGGCCGACGATGTCCACGTGTTCGGGGGCGAGGGAGGCGTCCGCTTCCGGATCGTCCGCGTGGGGTTCGGCGACGACCACCGCGATGAGGTCGAGGCGGTGCTGGGCCGCGCTGGTGGTGCGGCCGCGTGTCATGGCGTACGGACGGACGACGGGGCCGGCCTCGTCGTCGAACCAGTGGTGTCTTCCCTGACCGTCTGCGCTCATGTCATCCCACTACCCGCCCGCGGGCGGTTCGGAGCGCGGGGCGGTGCCCAGGTGCACGCCGACGCGCTTGACGAGGAGGGTCATCTCGTACGCGACCAGGCCGACGTCGGAGTCGGCGTCCGAGAGGACGGCGAGGCAGCTTCCGTCGCCCGCGGCGGTGACGAAGAGGAAGGCGTCGTCGAGTTCGACGACGGTCTGCCGGACGCTGCCCGCCTCGAAGTGGCGGCCGACGCCCTTGGCGAGGCTGTGGAAGCCGGAGGCGACGGCGGCGAGGTGCTCGCTGTCCTCGCGGGTGAGGTCCTCGGAGGCGCCGGTGGCGAGGCCGTCGCCGGAGAGGATGACGGCCTTGCGGATGCTGGCGACACGGCCCACGAGGTCGTCGAGGAGCCAGTTGAGCTCCCGGGACGCGCTCGTGGTGTGGCCGGTCGTGTTCGGTGCGGTCATCGACCGTCCCCCTTCATTCCTTGCGTTTCCCCTCGCGCCGGTGGTTCCTGTGGTCCTTGCGGCGCCGGGGGTGTCGGTGGTGGCTGTGATGTCGGTGCGGGCTCGTCCGTCGGTGCCGGTGCGGGCGGCCGGGGCGCCCCGCCGTGGCCGTGGGCGTCCCCGTCGGCGGCGTTCTCCCGGCGTCCGCGCTGCCAGCCGCGCTGCAACGAGGCCATGCGGCTGCGGACTTCGTCGGCGTCGCGGTCGGCGGGGGTGGCCGGCGGGTCGGCGGGCCGGCCGGCGGCGCGCTTGAGCTGGGGGGCGAGGCTGGCCTGCCGGACGCGGCGGGGCAGCGCGCCTGTGGTGCCGGTGGCGGGGTCCTCGGGCGGGAGGCCGGGGCCGGGGGTGCCGCCCGTGGCGCCCGGGGTGCCGGCGCCGGGGCGGGGGGTCCGGCGGCGGGAGGGGAGGGAGGGCAGCGCGTCGGGCTCCTCGCGCCGGGCGGCGTCCGTCCGGCGGCGGGACGGCAGCGGGGGCGGCCCGCCCGCCCGGTCCGGCGTGTCGCCCGCTCCCCCGGGTCCGCCGTCGGCGCTCTCGGGCGTGTCGTCCGCACCGGGGCCTCCCGCGCGCGTGTCGTGCGCGGCGGAGCGGTCCGGTACGGGCCGCCCGTGCGAGCTGACGAGCTTCGGCGTACGGCGGCGCGGCAGCGGCACGGGGCCGCCGGGCGGGTCCTCGGCCGGGCCGCCGGCCGCGTCGTCACCAGGGCGCTCGGCACGTCCCCGGCCGGCGCGGCGCGGCAGGTCGTCCTCGGCGGCGGCGAGGGAGCGGCGCGGGCGGAACAGGCCGCCGTGCTCACCGTCGTCGTCGCGGTCCGGGGCGGAAACCGGCCGGCCGAGGGCGTCCAGGTCGACGGGGGCCTCCAGCTCGACCGGGCCGGCCGGCGGCCCGGAGAGTCCGGAGCGGGGCGAGGGGACCTGGGCGAGGGCGGAGCGCCGGCCGCCCTCGCGCTGTGTCCCGGCGGTGTGCTGGGGCCGGTCGAGGCGGAAGCCGACGCCGTTGGTGTCGGGGGCGTCGTCGGTGAGCAGCGCGTCGGGGATGAGGACGACGGCGGTGATGCCGCCGTAGGGGGACGGCTGGAGGGAGACGCGGACGTTCTGCCGCTGGGCGAGCCGGCTGACGACGAAGAGGCCCAGCCGGTCGGTGTCGGACAGTTCGAACTCGGGGGTCTCCGCGAGCCGGAGGTTGGCGTCGAGCAGCGCGTCGGCCGTCATGCCGAGGCCCCGGTCGTGGATCTCCAGGGTGAAGCCGTTGGCGACCCGCTCCCCCACGACCTGCACGGCGGTGTGCGGCGGGGAGAACACGGTGGCGTTCTCCAGGAGTTCGGCCACCAGGTGGGTGAGGTCGGCGACGGCCGGGCCGGTGACGGCGATGCGCGGCAGCCTGCGTACCTCGATGCGTTCGTAGTCCTCGACCTCGGCGACGGCCGCGCGGACCACGTCCATGAGCTGGACGGGCTTGCGCCACTGCCGGGAGGGGGCGGCGCCGGAGAGGATGACCAGGCCCTCGGCGTGGCGGCGCATGCGGGTGGTCAGGTGGTCCAGGCGGAAGAGGTCGGCGAGTTCGTCGGTGTCCTCGGTCCGGCGCTCCATGGTGTCGAGCAGGGTGAGCTGCTTGTGGAGGAGGACCTGGCTGCGGCGGGCGAGGTTGACGAAGACCTCGGAGACCCCGGCGCGCAGCCGGGCCTGCTTGACGGCGGCCTCGACGGCGGCGCGCTGGAGGGTGTTGAGGGCCCGGCCCACCTCGCCGATCTCGTTCTTGTCGTACTCCAGGCGTGGCACCTCGGTCTCGACGTCGACCTGTTCGCCCGCGGAGAGGCGGCGCATGACGCCGGGCAGGCGGACGCCGGACGCCTCGTGCGCCTCCAGGCGCAGTTGCCTGAGGTCGCGGATGAGGGCGCGGCCGACGCGGACGGAGAGGAAGACGGAGAAGAGCACGGCGATCAGGCCGAGGGCGCCGGCGACGACCGCCTTGGCGATGACGGACATGGCGACGGGGCGGACGCGGTCCTGATAGCGCTCTGCGGCGTGGTCGTCGAGGTCGCCGAGTTCGTCGAGGACGCTGCCGGCGGCCTGGTCCCAGCTCTGGGCGGTGATGCCGCGGGGGGTGTCGGCGCCGGAGGAGACGGCGGCTTCCTCGGCCATCCGCAGCGGGGCGGAGGAGGCGTTCTTCCAGAAGCGTTCGTAGCGGGCGCGGTCGGCGGCGGGCAGTTGCGGCAGGTTGGTCTCGTAGAGCACGGTGCGCTGGGCGATCAGGTCGGAGACGTCGCGGGTCTCGCCGCGGGTGAGGTGACCGGTGATCAGGGCGGAGCCGAGGAGGGCGTCCTCGCGGGAGAGCAGTTCGCGGGCGCGGGCGACGTTGACGAGGGCGCGGTACTGCTTGTCCAGGCCGGCGTCGTCGACGACGTGCAGGTTGGAGAGCAGGACGTGGCAGGGGTCCACCAGGCGGTTGTAGAGGGTGAGGGCCTGGGCCCGGCCGACGGTGCCCTCGTCGACGCTGCGGCGCAGCGAGCCGATGCCGTCGAAGGCGTCGAGGACGGCGGTCAGCCGGTCGGTCTCGGTGCGGCCCAGCGTGTCGCGGACCTTGTCGTCGGCGGCGTTGCGGCGGATCTCGGCGATCGCCTCGTCGGTGGCGGTGCGGCTGCGCTGGAGGGCGGCCAGTTGGTCGGAGGCGCGGGGGTCGGCGAGGTGCACGAGGGTCTGGCGGCGTTCCTGCTGGAGGACGCGGACGGTGTCCTCGACCGGGTAGCCGACCTTCTCGACGAGGGTGGAGACGCTGAACAGGCGGCCGGCCTCGCGGCCGGTGAGGACGGTGGCGAAGGCCCAGATCGCGGTGAGGGACACCAGCGGCACGAGAAGCAGCGCCACGATCTTCCGGCGGATCGACTTCCCGCGAAAGCGCATGGCCTCCCCCAGCTCGTCCCCCGTCCGGCCGGGGGTCACACGTCGGTCAACAAACGGCGCGAGCCTACTACTGACACGGGCGTAACTCGAAGGCCCTTCCGGAGTGCGAACCTCCGTACCCCTGCCGGGAGATGGATGTTTGTCCGGGTATACCATGAGATCATCGCCCGGGAGAGCGCGTTCCGGTACGGCTCCGGGTGGGCGCGATGTGCCGTGCGGGACCTGCGGTTGGCCGGAATATGTCGACCGGCGGCATCCAGGGGAATCAAACAGGCGTCCCGCTCGTCCTTCTCCATGGGACGTGGAGGCACAATCGGCCACAGGAGCCGCGTCACGCCTCCGGGCGGCGTAAAGCAAGGCAAGCCGGGCAGCCAGTGGGGAGCCGGGTCTTCGGACACGGGCGTGCGGTCTGCAGGCGGTGGGGAGTGACATGTCGATGGGCACGGCGGAGCGGCGCGAGGCGCCCGGGGGCGCGGAGAATCGGGGGGTGACGGGCCGTTCCGGGCCCGGCGCCCCGGACCGCGATGTTCCGGCGGGCGGGGACGGGGACGGCAGACGGCCGCGGCAGCGCGAGCACCCGGCCCGGCCCGAGCCCCAGGAGCAGCAGGAGCAGCAGGAGCAGCAGGAGCGTCCGCCGGCGTACCGGCCGCTGTGGACGGAGGAGCCGGCCCGCCGGCGCCGGCTGCCGGACCCGGTGCGGACGGCGGCGGTGCGCGCGGTGCTGGTGGTCGCGGTGACGCTCATCCAGGCGATGGTGGCCTTCCTGTGCACCATGGCCGGATCGTGGCTGGCCTTCCCGATGGTGCTGAGCAGCGTGGCGAGCACGGTGGCGGCGACCTGGGGCGTGCTGGACGTGTGGGTGACCCGCCAGGTGTGGAACCAGCGCCACGGCGTGGTGTCGGTGCCCAGCAGCACCGCGCGGGCCATACGCCGCGAGCGACGCCGGGCGCGACGCCGGGCACGGGCCGCCGAGCGCGCCCAGGAGCGGATACGCCGGCGCGGCGGCACGGGCCGGCTGTCACATCCCTGACGGACCGGCGGACGGGTGCCGCCGCGCCGGGCGGTGGGCGCGTCCGGGTCAGCCGGCCGCCGGGGCGGGCCGTTTGAAGGTGCGGGTCGCCGTGATCTCGCTGTGCACGGACTCCGCCTCCCCCTCCGCCTGTCGGGGCAGTCCGGGCCGCAGGTGCTCCTCCACGCTGATGTACTTCAGTCCCGCCCGCAGGTCGGCGTCGTTGCGCAGCCGGATGACGAGCGGGAACTCGGCCAGCGCGGTCGTGTCGAAGAGGCCGGTGGTGTAGAGCAGTTGCACGCCCAGCGCGTCCGACACGGCGCGCTGGAGTTCCAGCAGGTAGGTGGCGTTGGCGCGGCCGATGGGGTTGTCGAGGAAGAGGGTGCCGGCGTGCCGGTGCCGGTCGTGGCCTCGGTCGTTGCTGCGCAGCGCGGCCATCGTGCAGTAGAGGGCGATGGCGGCGGTGAGGAGCTGGCCGCCGGAGAAGACGTCGCCCATCTGCCCGACGGGCACGCGCTCGGCGCGCAGGACGGCGTCCGGCTTCAGGATCTCCACGGCGACGCCCTTGGGCCGCAGCGCCGCGGCGACCCCGCGCAGCAGCAGGGACATGCCGTCGCGGCGCAGGTCGGAGTTCTTCTTCACGGCGGCGCTGGTGGCCTCGTCGACGACCTCGCCGAGCCGTTCGGTGAGGGTGGCCTGGTCGGGTTCCTCGAAGCGGATGCGCAGGAACTCCTGCCCGGACCATTCGCCGAGCCCCTCGGGGAGCCGGGAGAGCCGCTGGGCGGAGCGCAGGGTGGCGAGGGCGGACTCGACGAGTCCGCGCAGCCGGTCGACGATCGAGTCGCGGTTGCGCTCCAGTTGGGCCAGCTCGTCGGTGAGGACGCGGAGCCGGGGCGCGAAGGCGTCGGCCCACTTGTCGGCGTGCTCGGGCAGCGCGGCGGCGGGCAGTTCGCGGATCTGCTGCCGGGCGGGGGTACGGACCTGTTCGTACCGGGTGGAGTTGGCGTGCCGGACGAGGATGTCGCTCGCCTCGCGCACCGCGGTCTCGGCGGCGGAGAGGTCGGCGGCGCAGCCGCGCAGCGACCGGCGGGTCTCGGCGGCGGACTGCCGTGCCTCCTCCAGGGTCCCCGGGTAGGGCTCGGGTTCCTCCCGCTCCTCCTCCGCCGGGTGTTCGCGCAGCAGGTCGCGGAGCATCGCGGCGATCTCGTCGAAGCCGCCGGCCGCGTCCTCGGCGGCGCGGTGGTCCGCCAGCAGGGCGGCGTGCGCCTCGCGGGCCTGTGCCAGGGCCTCGGTGCGGGAGGCCAGTTCGGCGGTGGCGGTGCGCAGCAGGGTCTGGGCGTGCCCGGCGTCGCGCGGGACGAGGTCCTCGGGGAGTCCGGTGTGGGCGTCGCCGTCCTCGGGCGCGTGCCGTTCGGCCTCGCCGCGCAGCCGGCCGAGCTGCTCGCTGGCAGTGGACATCCGGGTCTCCAGGAGCTGGACCAGTTCCTCGGCGCGGGCGGCGGCGGCCTGCCGGGAGGGGCCGTCGGAGCCGTCCGGCGATTCGAGGAGCTGTCCGGCGCGGGTGCGGACCTTGTTGCTCAGCCGGTCCAGTTCGGCGCGGGCGGCGCTCTCGTCGCTCTCGGCGCGGGCCTGTTCGGCGCGCAGGTCGGCGCCGACGCCGACCTTCTCGTACACCTGGGACGCGGCCCGGTACGCCTCCCGCAGGGCGGGCAGGGACGCCGTCGGGGCGTCGGTGCCGTCCTCGGGCACGTCGTCGGGGGCGCCGGCGATCTCGGAGCGCTCGGCGCGCAGGGCGCGGGCGGTGCGCCGGGCGTCGTCGGCGGCGCGCTGGGCCGCCCGGCGGTCCTCGTCGGCGGCGCGGGCCCGCTCCAGGCACTCCTGGGCGCGGGCCTCCGCCTCGGCGGCGTCCTCGGCGAGTTCGCGCAGGGCGGTCTGCCAGCCGGCGCGTTCACGCAGCCGGAAGGCGAGGCCGGCGAGGGCGTCGGCGGCCCGGCGGGCCTTCTGCGCGGTCTCCTGCCGTTCGTCGCGCAGCGCCCCGGCCTCGGCGGCGTTCTCCTCGGCCTCGGCCCGCAGGGTGCGCGCCTCGGCCAGCTCGGCCTCGGTCTCCTCGGCGAAGGCGCGTGCCTCCTCGGCGGTCCGGGCGAGTTCGGCGAGGTGTCCGGCGGGGCAGCCGGTGCGCCAGGAGGCGAGGCGGGCGGCGAGTTCGCGGTCCTTGGCGAGGCGGGCGGCGAGCCGGCGGATCTCCTCGTCCCGCTCCGTCGCCCGCGCGCGCAGCGCCTGCCGCTCCTCGTCGGCGGCGAGTTCGTCGTGCATGGCCGGGTTCGGCGGTACGAGGAAGACCTCGGCGTCGTCCGGGCCGGTGGCGGGGGCGGGCGCGAGCAGGGCGGCGGCCGTGCCGACGGCGACGGTGGAGCGGGGCAGCAGGGCGGCGTCGCCGAGGGCCTCCCGCGCGCGGACGTGCGAGTCGGGGTCGGTGATGATCACGCCGTCGACGAGTTCGGGCCGGGCGGCCAGGACGCGGGCGTGGTCGGTGGGGTCGACGGCCTGGGCGAGGTAGCGCCAGCCGGGCAGCGCGGGGATGCCGTGCTCGCCGAGGAACTCGACGGTGGCCAGCACGTCGGGGCCGGGCGGGAGCAGCCCGCCGTCGCCGAGGGCGCCGAGGATGCGGGAGTCGTCGGCGGCGGCGGTGCGCAGGTCGAACAGGTTCCGTTCGGCGGTGGTGACGGTGTCGTCGAGCAGGTCGCGCAGGTCGTCGGCGAAGCGGTCGAGTTCCTCGGCGGTGAGGCCGTTCGGGCCGGACCGGGGCCCGTCGGCCGGGTCCCCGTCGGTGTCCCGCCGGGGCTGGGGGATGCCGGCGCGGGTGTCGCCGGCGAGGCCGAGCAGGTCCGCGAGACGGGGCTCGGCGGCGAGTGCCTCGGCGGTGCGGCGTTCGGCGTCGTGGGCGCGTTCGGCGGCAGCGGCGGCGTCCGCGGCGCGGGCGGCGGTCAGTTCGGCGCGGGACTCGGCGGCGGCGGCCTCGCGGGCGTGTTCGCCGGCCCGGCGGGCGGCCTCGCGGGCGGCCTCCCAGGCGGCGACGGTCGTCTTCTCGGCGTCGCTGGCGGCGAGGGCGGCCCGCGCCGGGTCGGCGTCGGGGGCGCCGGCGTCGATCCAGCCGGCGCGGACCGCCTCGGCGGTCTCCTGCTCCACCTCGGTGAGCCGCTGCCGCAGGTGGCCGGCCTCGCTGCGGGCGCGCTGCGCCTCGGTGGCGGCGGTGGTGGCGTCGCGGTGGGCGGCGTCGCCGGCCTCCTGGAGGGCGGCGGAGCGGTCCTCCTCCTCGTTGGCGTGCTTTTCGGCGCGGCCGGCCGCGGCGTGCAGGGCGCGGACGAGGTCGACGGCGGCCCGGGAGCGGGCGGCGAGGGCGGGGGCGGCGTCGCGTTCGGCTTCCTGGATGGCGGCGGAGACGCGGGCGACGCGGTCGGCGGCGGCGCGGTGGCGCAGGACGGCCTCGGCGGCCTGCCAGGCGGAGTGCAGCGTACGGGCTTCGGCGAGTTCGCGTTTCTGCGCGGCCGCGGCCTTCTCGGCGGCGGTCAGGGCGAGGGAGGCGTGCCGGTAGGCGAGTTCGGCGGCGATGAGGCCCCTGCGGTCGCGGTCGCTCTCGGCGTGGGTGACGGCGTGGGAGGCGGCGGTGACGCGCTGGGCGAGGTCGCCGGCGCGCAGGCGTTCGCGGGCGCCGCGGGCGAGGAGCCGGCGGGCGAGGGTACGGGTGCGGCGTTCGGCGGCGGTGTGGACCTCGCGGGCGCGGGCGCGGGCCTCGGTGGCCTCGACGATGCGTCCGAGGAGGTCGACGGAGCCGGCGGTGAAGTCGCGTTCGGCGATCAGCTCTGCCCGCCGGCCCAGTTTGTTGCCGAAGCCGCCAACCAGGTCGGCGAGTCCGTCGGTGTCCCGGGTGTCGGTGACGGCGCGCAGCAGCAGGTCGGTGAAGTCGGAGTCCTTCTTGACCGCGAAGAGGCCGGCCGCCTCGCCCTCGTCGGCGTTCATCTCGCGCTGGTAGCGGAAGAGTTCGGGGTCGAGGCCGAGTTCGCCGAGGTGCTCGATCCAGCGGTCGTGGATCTCCTCCCAGTGCGCCTCCAGGTGCGGGTAGACCTTCCCGGCCTCGGTGAGCGCGTCCCGGAAGCCCTTCATGGTGCGGCGCCTGCCCCGTGCGCCGGAGACGCCCTCGGCGGGCGGGCGCACGGAGGTGGCCTCGGCGACGGGGAGGTTGTCCAGGGTGAGGCCGGGGCCGGGGCGGAAGGAGTACCAGGCCTCGGCGAACTTGCGCGGGTCGTTGGAGACCTGGCGTCCCCGCCACTCGCTGACCTTGCCGACGACCACGCACTCGCCGGTCTGGACGTGCTGCCACTCCAGGGCCACGTGCCCGCAGTCGTCGGCGAGCAGGAACTTGCGCAGCACGCCGGAGCTGGCGCCGCCGAGGGTGTTGCGGTGGCCCGGCAGCATCACGGAGAAGATCAGCTTGAGGAGGACGGACTTGCCGCCGCCGTTCTCCAGGAAGAGCACCCCGGCCGGGGCCGGCCGGCGGGGCGGGCCGACGGGCTCCTCCTCGAAGAACTCCGCCTGGGTGGGGGCGGGGTCGGGCACGAGGTCGCCGACACCGCGCAGGTCGAGCACGGTGTCGGCGTAGCGTGCGCCGGCCGGCCCGATGGAGTAGAGGCGGACCCGGGACAGCTCGTACATGGCGGACTCTCGTATGGCTTCGTGGCGTGGGGGCGGGCGGTCAGGAGGAGTGGAAGGGCAGTCCGGCGTCGGCGACCAGGTCGAGGTCGTCGGTGTCCTCGGCGGGCAGCAGGGTCGCGGTGCCGTCGGTGACGGGGACGATGCCCAGGTCCAGCAGTTCGGCGAGGGCGGCGCCGCCGGCCAGGTCGCGGACCTGGAGCTGGTAGCGGGCGGTGGTGCGGTAGGTGCCGCCGCCGTCGTCGCCGGTGCGCTGGAGGAAGCCGGAGTCGGTGAGGAAGGCGACGGCCTTGCCGACGATGCCGGTGGTGGAGCCGGGGAGCCGGCGGGCGTCCTTGGTGGCGCCGGTGGCACTGCGCCGGGCCCAGATCCGCCAGGCGGCCTCCAGTCCGGGGGCGTCGGTGGCGGGGTCGGTGTTCTCGCCGTCCCGCTCCGCGCGTTCCTCCAGGCGGCGGCATGCCTGGCGGACGAAGGCGTCGACGCCGTTGACGGTGACGCGGCCGATGTAGCCGTCGTCGGCGAGGTCCTCGGGCCGGGGGAAGGCGAGGGCGGCGACGGCGAGGTGGGCGAGGCCGTGCAGGAACCGGTCGCCGGAGTCGGTGGCGGCGCGGCGGGCGTAGTCGCCCATGCGGACGGCGAAGACGGAGTCCTCGGCCGCGGTCACGGCCATGCCCGCGCGCGGTGACACCTCCAGGACGACCAGGCCGAGTCCGGCGGCGACGGCGTCGGCGAGCCGCGCGAAGGCGGGGTCCTCGCGGTGGCGGCGCAGCAGTTCGGCGTACTCCTGGTCGCGGGCGGGCAGCAGCTTGGGCTGGAGGCCGAAGGCGACCAGCCGCGCGGCGTCGGCGGCGTCGGCGGGCGTGACGGGGGCGGTGGCCGGTGCGGGGGCCGCCTCCGGTTCGCGCCACTCGGCGTGCTCGGTCACGGTCGGTGCTCCTCGTCGTCCCGGGGGTGGCGCTGGGGGTCGGTGCTCATGCCGCCTCCGTCCGGTCGGCGGCCATCCCGGCGGCGTCCAGCAGGGCGGTGCCGACGATGAGGTCGGCGCCGCCGAACTCGGGGTCGTCCAGTTCGGTGCCGTCGTCGACGGCGAACAGGAGCTTCGGTTCGCCCTGGCGGTAGGCGGTGCCGACGGGCGGGCTGGCGGCGTGGACGGCGAGCAGGGCGACGAGGTGGGGCAGGTCGGCGTCGCGGGCGCGGGCGTCGGCCAGCAGCCCGGACAGGCGACGGGGCGCGTCGTGCGGGAGGTCGAGCAGTTCCATGGCGACGGCCAGTTGCTCCTCGCTGAAGCGGCTGTCGTCCGGGGTGGCGATCAGGTCGGGCTCGGGCATCTCGGCGCCGAGGTGCTCTCGCTCGACGGGCGGGGTGAGCAGCAGGTCGACGAGGTCGACGACGCGGACGGAGACGGGGGTGCGCGGTCCGGTGCCGCGGGCGAAGAAGGCGTCGGTGACGCGCAGCGCCCGGTCCACGGGGAGCGGCAGGACGGGGGCCACGAGGTGCCCGTACAGGTCGAGGCCGGAGGTGGTGGGCAGGGTGGCGAACGCCTGCCGGTCCTGTTCGGCGCGGAAGAGGGGGCCGGCCTCCAGCAGCCGGGACTGGAGCTGGGTGTGGCGGCGGATGCAGTCCTTGACGATGTCGACCAGTTCGGCGGCGCGGCGCTTCTGCTCCGGGTCCTCGGATTCGTCGCGCGCCTTGCGGATGTTGGTCAGGATCGCGTTCTCGTGCCGGTACCGGTCGGCGACGTGGTCCAGGGCCTCGGCGATCATGTCCGGTACGGCGCCGAGCCAGTCGACCGCGCGGACGTTGCGCCGGGTGGCGTCCAGGGCGCGGCGCAGGCTCTCGGAGTACTGCACGGTGCGGTACCGGGCCTGTTCGGCGGCGAGTTGGGCGTCGGCGAGCCGGCCGCGGCTGATCAGCACCTCCAGTTTGACCTCGGCGGCGATCTGGGCGCTGGTCACGTCGGTGTCGAGGGCGCCGACGAGCACGTTGACCGCCTCGTCGGTGGTGCGCAGGTAGACGGTGCCGCCGGGGCCGGGGACCTCTTCGATGAGCTTGAAGTCGTAGTCGCGGCGCACGTAGGTGCCGTCCGCGGCGAAGGTGCCGTAGACGGCGCGGAAACCGCGGTCGACGCTGCCGACGTTGATCAGGTTCTCCAGGACCCAGCGGGCGACGCGCTCGTGCTCGGCGGGGGGCCGCGTCGGGGCCTGGGCGGCGACGCGCGGGACGAGCCGGGCGACGATCTGGTCGTGGTCCGCGCCGGTGTCGAAGTCCATCGTGAGGGTGACGAGGTCGATGGCGGCGAGGGCGACCTCGGCCATCCCGTACACCGAGAACTCGCCGGCCAGGTTGGCCTTGCGCGCGTCGAGGTCGTGCAGCGGCGCGGTGCAGGCGAGCGCGCGCAGCCGCCGGGCCAGGCCCTCGTCGGCGGCCGGGCCCGGCGCAGGGCGCGGCCCCGCGCTGAGCTGGGGCGGAGCGCTGTCCGGTGGTGCGGGTGAAGTCACGGTGCACAGACTAGATCCTCGATCTGACAACAACCCAAACGACGCGGAAGCCACCGGGTGGCGGGGTGGGGGCGGGAAGAACGACGGAGGCGGTACGGCACGGAGGTTGAGGACGGGCGGGGCCGGGCGGCGGCCGGACGGGCCGCGGCGGTCCGCCCGCCGGTGCGGTACGCGTGGTGGGCCGAGGAGGGGGAGCGGGCCCCGGCACGGCCCGGTGGACGGCCGGGGGGTGGCGGGATCTGTCCGGCCGGGACCGGCGGTCGTCCTCGGGCCGGGGCCCGGTTGCGTGGGGCGGGTCGTCCCCAGGCGGGGACCCGCGGGGTGGGCGCGGGTCGTCTCCGGCCGGGACCCGCAGGGTGGGCGCGGGGCAGGGGTGGGGAGACTGGTGGGCATGACCTCGATCGACCTCAACGCCGACCTCGGCGAGGGTTTTGGCCGCTGGACCCTCACCGACGACGCGGGCCTGCTCTCGGTCGTCACCAGCGCCAACGTCGCCTGCGGCTTCCACGCCGGGGACCCGGCCACCATGCGGCGCGTGTGCGAACTGGCGGCCGGACACGGCGTGACGATCGGCGCGCAGGTCTCCTACCGCGATCTGGCCGGCTTCGGGCGGCGCGCGATGGAGGTGCCGCCCGCCGAACTCGCGGCCGAGGTGGCCTACCAGATCGGTGCCCTGGAGGTGTTCGCGCGGGCGGCGGGCACGCGCGTGGCGTACGTGAAACCGCACGGCGCCCTCTACAACCGGGTGGTGCGCGACGCCGGCCAGGCCGCGGCGGTGGTCGACGGCGTCCTCCTGGCGGGCGGGGCGCTGCCGGTGCTGGGGCTGCCCGGCTCGCGGCTGCTGGAGGCCGCCGGGCGGGCCGGACTGCCGGTCGTGGAGGAGGCGTTCGCGGACCGCGCGTACACCGACGAGGGCACGCTCGTGCCGCGCGGGGAGGCGGGCGCCGTGGTCACCGACCCGGACGCGGTCGTGGAACGCTCGGTGGAACTGGCCCGGGGCGGGGCCGTGGCCGCCCTGTCGGGGGCCCGCGTCCGGGTGCGGGCGCGGTCCCTGTGCGTGCACGGCGACACGCCCGGCGCGGTCGAACTGGCCCGGCGGGTCCGGGAACGGCTCTCCGCCGCCGGGGTGCGGGTGGTGGCCTTCGCGTGAACGTGCTGCCGGTCGGTGACGACGCCCTGCTGGTGGAGGTGGCCTCCGGGGAGGCGGCCGAGGCGCTGCGCGCGGAGCTGGAACGGCGCCGGGCAACGGGCTCGCTCGTGGCGCGGGAGATCGTGCCGGCGGCCCGTACGGTGCTGCTGGACGGGGTGGCCGACCCGGAGCGCCTGGCGCGCGAACTGACCGCCGCCCGGGTGCCGCCCGCTCCCCCGCGCGAGCCGCGCGCGGTCGAGATACCGGTCCGCTACGACGGCCCCGACCTGGCCGGTGTCGCCGCCCGCTGGGGCGTGGCGGAAGAGGAGGTGGGGCACATCCACGCGGGCGTCGAGTTCCGGGTCGCCTTCTGCGGTTTCGCGCCCGGCTTCGGGTACCTCACCGGGCTGCCGTCCCGGTACGAGGTGCCGCGCCGGGACACGCCCCGCACGGCCGTCCCGGCCGGGGCCGTGGCGCTGGCCGGCCCGTACACGGGCGTGTACCCGCGCGCGTCGCCGGGCGGCTGGCAGGTGATCGGCACCGCGGACGCCGTGCTGTGGGACCCGGCACGGGTGCCGGCGGCGCTGCTGTCGCCGGGCACGCGCGTGCGGTTCGTTCCCCGCCAGGGCGGGGGGCGCTCGTGACGGACCGTGCGCTCCTCGTCGTCCGTGCCGGAGCCCTGACGACCGTCCAGGACCGGGGCCGTCCGGGCCACGCCCACCTCGGCGTGCCGCGCTCCGGCGCGCTCGACGCGCCCGCGGCCGCCCTGGCCAACCGGCTGGTGGGCAACCCCGTCGGGGCGGCGGTGCTGGAGACCACCCTCGACGGCTGCGCCCTGCGCCCGCGTCGCCCGGTGACGGTGGCGGTGGCCGGCGCCCCGTGCCGGGTACGGGTCGACGGGCGCCCGGCTGCCTGGGGAGCGGCGGTGGACGTGCCGGCCGGCTCGCTGCTGGAGGTCGGCACGGCCGTGCGCGGGGTGCGCGCCTACGTGGCCGTCTCCGGGGGCGTCCGGGTGGAGCCGGTGCTCGGCAGCCGCTCCACCGACCTGCTCTCCGGGCTCGGTCCGCCGCCCCTGGCCGACGGCACCGTGCTGCCCCTAGGGCGGCCCGGGGTGCCCCACGCGCGCGTGGACGTCGCCCCGCAGCCGGGTCCGCCGGCCGAACTGGTGCTGCGGGTGGTGCCGGGGCCGCGCGCCGACTGGTTCACGGCCGGGGCGCTGCGGACGTTCGTCACCGGCGCGTACCGGGTGTCGGGCGCGAGCAACCGGGTCGGGCTGCGCGTGGAGGGGCCTGCGCTCCGCCGGTCCCGCCGGGGCGAACTGGCCAGCGAGGGCATGGTGCTCGGCGCGGTGCAGGTCCCGCCGGACGGCCTCCCGGTGGTGTTCCTCGCCGACCATCCGACGACGGGCGGCTATCCGGTCGTCGGCGTCGTGCGCGCCGCCGACCTCCCGGCGGCGGCCCAGGCGGTGCCGGGAACGCCGGTCCGCTTCGTGACCGTGCGGCGCCGCCGGGGCGCGGCGGCGGGCTGAGCGCACACGGTCCCGGCACGCCGTCGCCGGGGGCCCGCGTATGCCACGGTGCGGGCCGAGGGCACGGGCACGCCGGGGCGTCCGGCACGGGCGTGCCTTCCGCGCGGCCCGCCGGGGGTCCGGCCCGCCGGCATCCGCGCGGGACGGTGTCAGGCCCGCCCCGGACGCGCGGCCACCGGGGCCGGGCCCGGCCCGCCGGGCAACGGGGCACGCCTGTCCGGGGGCGGCGGAGACAGTGCGGCCAGGGCGGCGGTCACGGCCACCGACGCGCGGTGGTCGAGACGGGCGGTGGTCCCGCGCGCCTGGTGGCGGAGGTCGTCGGCGGCGAGGGCCAGCAGGTGCGGCAGCAGGTCGGTGCAGCGCCGGGCCACCCAGCCGGTGCCGGCCGTGGCGAGCCGGCGCAGGCGGGCCGAGCGGGTGGGCGCGGGGAACTCGGGCTCGGGCGAGGGTGCCGGTCCGGTGGCGGCGCCGCGTGCGGCGAGCAGCGCGTGGAAGCGCAGGGCGAGTTGGCGGTGTCCCCGTTCGCCGGGGTGGAGCCGGTCGGCGCTCCACAGGGCGCGGTCCCGGGTCCAGTCGCCACGGGCGTGCAGGTGGACGGCGTCGTAGCGGTCGGACAGGGCGTGGACCACGGCGTTGACGGCCCGTTGCCGCCGGGCCAGCGGGCGGGCCAGCGCGCCCGGGAGCCGCAGCAGTTCGCCGGGGTCGGGCAGGCAGGCGGTCACGAGCAGCGCCCCGCGTCCCGTGCAGGCGGCGTAGGCGGTGTCGAGGCCTGCGGCGACGGCGGTGAGGTCGAAGGTGTGGCGGAGCGTGTCGTTGACGCCGACGACGACGGAGACGATGTCGGGCCGCAGGGCGAGGGCGGCGGGCAGTTGCCGCTCCAGGACGTCGCGGGTCCGCGCGCCGCTGACCGCGAGGTTGGTGAAGGCCGCGGGCTCCGGGGCGAGTCCGGCGGCGAGCAGCGCGGCCCACCCGCGCCGGCCGCCGGCGGCGGGGTCGCCCACGCCCTCGGTCAGCGAGTCGCCGAGGGCCACGAACCGCACGCCGGTCATGCCGCTCCCTCCCGGACCGCCGGGTACGCGGCGGCCGGCGCGTCGTGGGCGGCGAGGAACGCGGCGACGGACCGGTCCCAGCCGAAGCACTCGGCACGCGCGCGTGCGGCTTGCCTGCGCAGGGGCTCGGGGCGGTCGAGGAGACGTTCCACGGCGTCGGCGAAGGCGTCCCCGTGGTCGGCGGCGACGGCCCCGGACGCGCCGATCACCTCGGGCAGTGCCGACGTGGCGCTGCCGATCACGGGCGTGCCGCAGGCCATCGCCTCCAGCGCGGCGAGCCCGAAGGTCTCGGCGGGCCCCGGGGCCAGGCACACGTCGGCCGACGCCTGCAGTCCGGTCAGCAGGGCCCGGTCGGCCACGTGCCCGAGGAACGTCACCGGCAGCCGTTCGTCGCCGGCCCACCGTGCGAGCCGCCCGCGCAACGGGCCGTCGCCGGCGATCACCAGGACGGCCGGGACGCCGCGCCGTCGCAGCGTCGTGAGCGCGTCGAGCGCGGTGCCGGGCCGCTTCTCCACGGACAGTCGGGAGCACATCACCAGCAGCGCCTCGTCCGCCCGCGCGTGGCGGGCGCGCAGGGCGGCGTCGTACGAGGAGGGGTTCCGTGCGGTGAGGTCGACGCCGAGCGGGGCGCGGACGACGTTGCGCGCGCCGACACGCCGGAACTCGCGCTCGGCGAACTCCGTGGTGCACACGACACGCGCGTACGCGTGTGCCGTCCGCAGGTTGAGGGCGTCGGCGGCGCGTCCGGCCGCGCCGCCGGGCAGCCCCCAGGCGCGCAGCACGCCGTCGGTGCTCTCGTGGGAGACCATCACGGCGGGGACGCGGGCGCGGCGGGCCCAGGTGCCGGTCCAGCGCAGAGTGGTGCGGTCGGACACCTCCAGCCGGTCGGGGGCCAGGTCCTCCAGGAGGCGGGCCAGGCTCCGCCTGCCGGTCAGGACGCGGTAGCCGCCGGTGCCCGGCAGCGGCGGGCCGGGGAGGGTGATCACCCGGCCCTGGTCGGTGTGCCGGTCGTCGGCGTGTGCCCCGGGCACGACGAGGACCGGTTCGTGTCCCGCCCGCCGGTAGCCGCGGCCCAGTTCGCGCAGGGCGGTGCGCAGCCCGCCCGAGGCGGGGGCGACGAAGTTGGCGAGCCGGACGATCCGCAGGGCGCTCACGCCGCCAGCACCGCCCTCCGGGTGGCGAGGACCTCGGTGTAGTGGCCGATCAGCCGGTCGCCGACGGCCGCCCAGGTGCGGCCCTCGACGGTGGCCCGCCCGGCGGAGCCGTACTCCGCCCGCCGGGCGGGGTCGGCGGCCAGCGCCGCCACGGCGTCCCGGACGGCCGCCGCGTCGCCCGGCGGCACCAGCAGCCCCGTACGGCCGGGGAGGACGAGGTCGAGGGGTCCGCCCGCGGCGGGCGCGACGACGGGGACGCCGCTCGCCATGGCCTCCTGGACGGTCTGGCAGAAGGTCTCGAAGGGCCCGGTGTGGGCGAAGACGTCCAGGGAGGCGAAGACGCGGGCGAGGTCGTCGCCGGTGCGGCGGCCGAGGAAGACCGCGCCCGGCAGGGCCTGTTCGAGGCCGGGCCGGCTGGGGCCGTCGCCCACGACGACGAGGCGCACCCCGTCCAGCGCGCAGACGCCGGCCAGCAGTTCGACCCGCTTCTCGGGGGCGAGCCGGCCGACGTAGCCGACGATCGCTTCGCCGTGGGGGGCGAGTTCGCGGCGCAGGGCCTCGTCGCGCAGGCCCGGCCGGAAGCGGTCGGTGTCCACGCCGCGGGGCCAGAGCCGCAGGCGCGGTACGCCGTGCTCGCGCAGGTCGCGCAGGGCGGCGCTGGAGGGGGCGAGGGTGAGGTCGGCGGCGGCGTGCACGGTGCGGATGCGCCGCCAGGCGACCGCCTCGCCCGCGCCCATGTAGGTACGGGCGTAGCCGGCGAGGTCGGTCTGGTAGACGGCCACGGCGGGGACGCCGAGGCGGGAGGCGGCGGCCATGCCGCGCGCGCCGAGGACGAAGGGACCGGCCAGGTGGACGAGGTCGGGCCGGTGGCCGGCGAGGGTGGCGGCGACCTTTCTGCTGGGCAGGGCGACCCGGACCTGGGGGTAGCCGGGGAGCGGGAGGGAGGGGACCGGGACGACGGGGCAGGGCGCACCGGTGTCCCGGGGGTGCGCGGCGGAGGGGGAGGCGGGGGCCGGGGCGATCACGACGCAGTCGTGGCCGCGGTCGACGAGGTGCCGGGCGGTCTGGAGCGCGCAGTGGGCCACGCCGTTCACATCGGGGGGAAAGGACTCGGTGACGATGACGACACGCATACCCGTGTTCTCGCCGGGCGGGACGTGGCCACGTCAACGTGGATCTTTCCGGGCGGGGAACGTCCCATGAGCGTTGCGCGGCCCGGCCCGTCGCGGGACCCGCGGGCGTCTCGCGCCCCGGGCGCCGGCGCACCCGGCGGCCCCTGCCCCGCGCGCCGCGCCGGCCGGGCTCGCCGCCCGGCACCGGCCCCACGACGTCGGCCCGCCGCCCCGGCAGCCCGTGGCCCGCCCCGCCGCGTCACCCCGGCGCCCGGCGGCCGGTGCCTCCGGTGGCCCACCCCGCCGCGGCTGCCCTCAGACCGCCGGGGCGTCCGGGCCGAAGCGGCTGCGGACGGCCGTCTGGACGTCGTCCTCCTCGGCCGGGTCGGCGGCGAGCCGCCGCAGCCGTTCGACGACGCGGCTGTCGCCGGTCTCGGCGTAGCGGGCGGCGATCTCGCGGGTGCTCTCCTCGCAGTCCCACAGGCATTCGACGGCGAACCCGGCGGCGAAGGACGGGTCGGTGGCGGCGAGCGCGCGGGCGGCGCGGCCCCGCAGGTGGGAGGAGGCGGTCTCCCGGTACACGTGCCGCAGTACGGGCGCGGCGCAGCCGATGCCGAGCCGGCCGGCCCCGTCGACGAGGGTCCACAGCGTCGACGCGTCGGGGCCCTCCCCGCGTACCGCGTCGCGCAGCGCGGCGAGGACCGGGGCGCGGTCCTGGACGCCGCCCCGGCAGGCGAGGACGCGGGCGGCGGCGGCACCGAGCGGGCCGGGCCGGTGGACCCAGCGGCGGGCCCGGTCGACGGCGGCGAGGCTGCGCATGCGTTCGAAGGCGTCGACGGCGGCCTCCACGACGGGGCCGGTGGCGGTGAGCGCGGCGGTCTCGATCAGGTCGAGCGCGTCGGGGTCGTTGGCGTCGGCGAGGTGGCGCAGGGCCGTGCAGCGGGCGCCCTCGGGGCCCGAGCGCGCGGCCTCGACGATCTCGGGCCGGTCCTCGGGGCCGGCCACGGCCATCAGGCAGCGGGCGGCCGGCACGTGGCGCGGGGTGCCGCGCTCGACGCCCTGCCGGGCCCAGGCGAGGACGGCGGCCACGCTCCAGCCGGGCCGGGGTCCGCAGGAGCGCATCTGCCGCTGCCAGCGGTCGAAGGACCCGGCCTCCCGGGCGGCGCGCACGCGCGTGGCGACCGACGCGCGGGGATCGTCGGCCCACAGGCGCCAGGGGCGGGGCTCGAAGGCGTCGCTCACGGTGCGGGCGAGTTCGGCCTCGCCCTCGGCGTCGCGCGGGAAGCGGGCGAGCACGGGCGCGGCGAGGGCGCGCAGGCCGGCGTCGTCGTCGCGCAGGGCCAGTTCGTCCAGGGCCCAGGCCCAGTTGGCGCCGTGGGCGGCGTAGCGGCGCAGCATGCCGAGGGCGTCCAGCCTGCCGTACGAGGCGAGGTGGCCGAGGACGGCGAGGGCCAGGCCGGTGCGCGACTCCTCGGGGTCCAGGGCGTCCTCGGGGGAGAACAGGTGGGCCTCGACGGCGTCCAGTTCGCCGTGCAGGTCGAGGTAGAGGCGGGCGTAGTAGAGGGAGCGGTTCTCGACCTGCCAGTCGTGGCGCGGGTCGTGGAGGACGCACGCGTCCAGCGCCGCGAGCGCCTCCGCGCGGGGCGCGGTGAGCGCGTGGAGCGTGCCGTCGCCACGCCCCCGCTGGAGCAGGCCGAGCAGCGTGCCACTGGGGGCTATGACCGGATCGAACATGGGAAACAGCCTCACATCAAGCGTCGACGGAACCGGGGACCACTCGTCACCTGGCCGTGCGACAACACGTCGGGGTGCCCGCCGTCTCTTGCTCGTGGTAGACCATCTTCCTCTGCCTCTCGTCGGTGGCCCCGCGGGGCCGCATCACGGCCCGCGCGGTGCGGCAACACCTGCCCAGCCATCGCGTCCGTGAATCACGTCGCCATGATGACCCGGCGGTCACTCCCGCCGCGACCGAAATTTCCGGCGCCCCCGCCGCCCCGCCGTTCCGAGCGGACCGCCTGGTCAGGGCGTCCGCTCCGGCCCGCGCCCGGCGCCGCCCGCCGGGGCGCCGGGAGTGCGCGGCCGCTGTCCGGTCACCGGACGCCGAAGAGCTCCAGCAGTTCGGTCCGGGCGAACATGCGGGCCGTGTCGACGGCCGAGGGGGTGCCGGCGGAGGGGTCGGCCCCGGCCTCCAGGAGGGCCTTGGTCACGTCGGTCTCGCCCTTGAAGGCGGCACCGGCGAGCGGGGTCTGGCCCCGGTCGTTGACCCGGTCGGCGTCGGCTCCGCGGGCCAGCAGGGCGCGCACGGCGTCGGCGTGGCCGTGGTAGGCGGCGAGCATGACGAGGCAGTCGCCGCGGTCGTTGGTCAGGTCGGCGGGGACGCCGGCGTCCACGTAGGCCACGAGTTCCTCGGTCCGCCCCTGCCGGGCCAGATCGAAGATCTTGGTCGCCAGCTCCACGACCTCGGGGTCGGGGGCTTCACTCATCGGCCGGACCGCCTCTCACTGCGAACGTACGAAGGTGGGGGAACCGCGGGTGCGCACGACGGCGAGCGGTGCCGCCGTGCGAGTGAATCGCCAGGGTACTGGCTCGCGGGGCCCCTCACCCGACACGCCCGACACGCCCGACACGCCCGGGGCGCCCCCGCGCGCGACGGCGCCGGCACGGCGGTCCGGTCCGGCGCCGGGCGGGCCGCTCGGCCACTCGGGCTCATTTCAGGGGATTTCCCTCATTTGCACCTTTTATCGTATGGATACATGCTGTGAACCTGGAAGCACTCATGGTGACTGTCCCCCCGTGAACCAGGAGAACTCAACATGATCCTCTCGATCTCCGGCGTGGTCCTGCTCGGCATCGTCGTCTTCATCTTCTTCCGCAAGGACGGCCTGAAGGCGTCGCACGCGCTGGTCGCGGTCCTGTTCGGCTTCTACCTCGCGAGCACGGCCATCGCCCCCAGCATCAAGGCGGGCGGGGAGAGCCTGGCGGGCCTGCTCGGCGGCCTCAACTTCTGACGGCAGCGCCCCCGAGCCCGACATCCGCAAGCACGTACTTCCAGGAGGCACCAGTGGCCCGGCGGCCCCTCCCCCGCATTCTGAGCAACGGTGGCGCGCAGCTCACCCGGAGCCGGGAGCTGGCCAGGACGGCGGCCGGCGGCGCCGCCGACGTCCTCCAGCCGCTGATCACGATCGCCCGCGGTCTGCGCCGGCTGGCCTCGGCCGGGCGGCGCAGATGGGCCGAGACGCCCAAGGACCGGCGCGGGGGGCTGCTGTTCCTGGCGGCCTCGGTGGTCCTGGTCGTGGCACTGGTGCCGTACGGGCCGCTGCTGGCCGCCGTCGCCCTGATGGGGGCGGCGGCCTGGACGGGCCGGGACCGCACCCCGCCCGCCACCGAGGGCCCCGACGACGACCAGACGCGGCGGCTGCGCTCGCTCTACGACGCGCTGGTGCCGTACTTCACGCACCCCGACGACCCCGATCCGCTGTACGCCCACGGGGGATCGTGGGAGAAGGCGTTCCCGTCGTACGAGTTCGACGACGACGGGCGCTTCGCCCACCTGGTGATCCGCTACCCGGCCTACTTCACCGACGGGGAGGCGCACTCCCGTACCCGGATCGAGCACCTGCTGACGGCGAAGGCGGGCCGGGGCCGCGAGTACCACTTCGCGTGGGACGAGGAGGCCAACCACCTCTCCGTCGCCGCGCTGGCGCCGCTGCCCACGGACATCGCCGCCCAGCGTTTCGTCACCGCCCCGGGCGAGACGGTGCTCGGCTTCACGGACCCCACCCGGACGCAGCGCACGCTCCCGCTCTCCCCCGGCGCCGACGGCGCGGCGTCGCGGGACGTGCCGCCGGTGGTGTGGCGCACCGGCGTCCGCTCCACGGAGCCGCACCTGCTGGTGCTCGGCCGGCCGGGCACCGGCACGTCGACGCTGCTGCGGTCGATCGCGCTCCAGGCCCTGCACCACGGCGACCTGGTGATCGTCGACGGCGGCGGAACCGGCGAGTACGCCTGCCTGACCGGGCGGGACGGCGTCCTCGCCGTGGAGTGCGGCCTCACCGGGGCGCTGACCAGCCTGGAGTGGGCGGCCCACGAGACGGAACGCCGGCTGGTCGCCCTGAACCGGGCGCGCCAGGAGGGGCAGCCGCCGCCCGAGGACACCCGGCGGCCCCTGTGGGTGCTGGTGGACCGGCCGAGCGCCTTCGCGCACCTGGCCGCCGCCGACGGGCGCCGGGACCCGCAGTCCCTGCTCCAGGTGCCCTTGCGGCACGGCCGGGCGGCCAACGTGACGGTGGCCGTCGCCGACCAGCTCGACGCCGTGGACGCCCTCGGCGACCCCGTACGGCAGCACACGCGCGCGCGGGTCGTCCTCGGCCCGGCCTCGGCGGAGGAACTGACGGCCGCGCTGGGCGTCCCCCCGCACACCACGCCCGTCGAACAGGTCCCGCCGGGCCGCGGTTACGCCCGGCTCGGCACGGGACCGGTGCACCGCCTCCAGGTCCCGGCGACGCCGGACCCGTACGACGACGCGACGAGCGACGCCCACCGGCAGGCCGTGCTCGGCCTGCTCCCGCAGCGCACCACCCCGGCGGACGGGGAACGGGCCACGGGCCCCGAGGAGGAGGAACCGGCGACGGCCCGTCTCCGCAAGACCGGCGACGGGTCGGGGCCACCGGCCGGTCCGGGCGGCCCGGCGGCACCGCCGGACGACGAGAGGTGCCCCGCGGCCCCCGAGGACACGCCGGACACAGCGCCGGTGCGCGAGACGGTCCCGGCGGAGAAGCCCGTGCGCGAGACGGTGCCCGCGGAGGCCGTCGCCGCGGAGCGCGCCTGAGCGCGCCGCGCCGGTCCCGGGCGAGCCCGCCCCGCCCCGGCCACGCCCCCGCCGCACGTCTCCGCTCCCACGACACGCCCGGCGCCCGCCGCCGCCGGCACCGCGGGAGTCGCGCCGCACGGAGCCGGGCGGGCCGCCACGCCCGGCCACACCCCGCCGCGCCCGTCCCCGGGTCCGCGACACGCCCGGCGGCGCGGCACCGTACGCGCCGGGCGAGCCCGGCCGCCCCGCCGGCCCCACCGCGCCCCGCCCCACGGGCCCCGGCACGGCCCGGCCCGGTCCGGCGCGCTCCCCGGCGCCCGCCACCACCTCGCCCCCGCGAGCCGCCGAACGCCCCCGCGGGTCAGGCCACGAAGGTCCGGGGCGACTCGCCGCCCCCCGCGCCGCCGCTGCGGACGAGCCGGGCCGCCGCCGCGAGCCGTACCGCCGCCTCCTCCGCCACGGCCCCGGCGACCGTGAACGGCAGCCGCACGTACCCCTCGAAGGCGCCGTCCACCCCGAAGCGCGGCCCGGAGGGCACCCGTACGCCCACCCGCTCCCCCGCCTCGGCGAGCCGCGAACCGGACAGCCCGCCGGTACGCACCCACAGGGTCAGCCCGCCGCGCGGCACCTCGAACTCCCAGTCGGGCAGCTCACGCCGGACGGCGGCGACCAGCGCGTCCCGGTTCTCCCGGGCCTGCGCCCGCCGCAGCCCCACCGCCTGCTCCCAGCCACCCGTGGTGAAAAGCCAGTTCACGGCGAGCTGCTCCAGGACGGGGGTGCCGAGGTCGGCGTAGGCGCGGGCGGCGACCAGGCTGCGGATCACGTCGGGGGCGGCGCGGACCCAGCCGATGCGCAGCCCGGCCCAGAACGCCTTGCTGGCGGAGCCGACGGTGACGACCGTGGACCCGGCCGGGTCGAAGGCGCACACCCGGCGCGGCATGTCGACCTCGTCGTCGAGCCACAGTTCGCTCATGGTCTCGTCGGCCACCAGCACCGTCCCGGCCGAACGGGCCGCGTCCACCAGCCGCCGCCGCTGGTCGTCGTCGGCGAGCGCGCCGGTGGGGTTGTGGAAGTCGGCGACGACGTAGGCGACGCGGGGCGCCGACTCGCGCAGCACCTGGCGCCAGCGGTCCACGTCCCAGCCGGTCAGCCCCTCGGCCATGGCGACGGGCACCAGGCGGGCCCCGGCCTCGCGCATCAACTGGAGGATGTTGGCGTAGGAGGGGGACTCGACGGCGATGCGCTCGCCGCGTCCGCCGAAGAGGTGGCAGATGGCGTCGATGGCGCCCATGGCGCCGGTGGTCACCATGATCTGCTCGGGCATGGTCGGGATGCCGCGCGCGGTGTAGCGCTCGGCGATCATCGCGCGCAGGGCGGGCAGTCCGGCCGGGTAGTCGCCGTGGGTGTGCGCGTAGGGCGGCAGTTCCTCCAGGGCGCCCCGGACGGCGCGGGTGAGCCAGGGCTCGGGCGCGGGCAGCGCCGCGCAACCGAGGTCGATCATGGAGCCGAGGGCCTCGGGCGGCAGGGGTTCGAGCCCGCGCGCGGGCAGCGGGTTGCCGGCCGGTACGGCGGTCCAGCTCCCGGCGCCGCGCCGGGACTCCAGGAACCCCTCGGTCCGCAGCGCCTCGTAGGCGGCGGCGACGGTGGTGCGGCTGACGGTCAGCGCGAGGGCGAGTTCGCGTTCGGCGGGCAGCCGGGCGGCGACCGGCACGCGGCCCTCGAGGACCAGGAGCCGGATACCGTCGGCGAGCGCCCGGTAGGCGGGCGGTCTGCGGGTGCCGGGTCCGGCCGGCCGGTCCTGCTGCGAGGCGAGCAGCCGGGCGAGCTGCACCGCCCCCACGGCCGAGGTCCACTGCGCCATGGAAATCAGTCCACCTTCCCCGTATTGGCCATGGATGGCCGTGCTTCTCGGCCCCCAGGGTGTCACGCAGCAGTCCACTACCACCACACAGGGGGGCACTCCTTGGCCACACAGCGGCGACTCGGCCGACGGCTGATCCAGCTCTACGGGGGCCTCGTGCTGTACGGCGCGAGTTCGGCGCTGCTGGTGCGGTCCGGCCTCGGCCTGGAGCCGTGGAACGTGCTGCACCAGGGGGTCGCCGAGCGCACCGGTCTGCCGATGGGCGTGGTGGTGACCGTGCTGGGCGCGCTGGTGCTGCTGCTGTGGGTCCCGCTGCGCCAGCGGCCGGGGCTCGGCACGGTCTCCAACGTGCTGGTGATCGGGGCCGCGCTGGACCTCACGCTGGCCGTGGTGCCGGACGCCCGCCCCATGGCGGTGCGGATCACGCTGCTGGTGGCGGGGATCGTCCTCAACGGCGCGGCGACCGGGCTGTACATAGCGGCGCGGTTCGGGCCGGGTCCGCGCGACGGGCTGATGACGGGGCTGAACGAACGGACGGGGCTGTCGGTGCGGCTGGTGCGCACGGCGGTCGAGGTCGCCGTCGTCGTCACCGGCTTCCTGCTGGGCGGCACGGTCGGCGTCGGCACGCTGCTCTACGCGGTGTCGATCGGCCCGCTCGCCCAGGTGTTCCTGCGCGTGTTCGCCGTCCCCGCGGCACCCGCGGGCGGGGCGGACGTTGCCGCCGGTCCACCCGACCGCGCGATACTGCCCGGGTGAGCTCCCCGATACGCCACCCCTACCTCGACCACCCCGGCCCCCTCGCCTTCGCCCACCGCGGCGGAGCGGCGGACGGCCTGGAGAACACCCTGCGGCAGTTCCGGCGGGCGGTGGAGGCGGGCTACCGGTACCTGGAGACCGACGTCCACGCCACCCGGGACGGGCGGCTCGTCGCCTTCCACGACGCGACCCTGGACCGGGTGACCGACGGCTCCGGCCGGATCGGCGCCCTCACCTGGCAGACCGTGCGGCGGGCCCGGGTCGCCGGCGTGGAGCCGGTGCCCCTCTTCGAGGACCTCCTCGACGCCTTCCCCGAGGCGCGCTGGAACGTGGACGTCAAGGAGGAGGCGGCGCTGACGCCGCTGCTGGAGCTGATCGCGCGGACCGGCGCCTGGGACCGGGTCTGCGTCGGCTCCTTCTCCGAGGCCCGCGTGGTCCGCGCCCAGCGGCTGGCCGGCCCGCGCCTGGCCACCTCGTACGGCACCCGGGGCGTGCTCAACCTGCGGCTGCGCTCGTGGGGCGTCCCGGCGGCCCTGCGGCGTTCGGCGGTGGCCGCGCAGGTGCCCGAGGTGCAGTCCGGCATCCAGGTGGTCGACCGCCGTTTCGTGCGCGCCGCCCACGCGCTCGGGCTCCAGGTGCACGTGTGGACGGTGAACGAGGCCGACCGCATGCACCGGCTGCTGGACCTCGGGGTGGATGGCATCATGACCGATCACATCGACACGTTGCGCGGGGTCATGGAGGACCGGGGCGTCTGGGTCTGAGGGCGGCCGGTATCCGGGGCGGGGCGCGCCGACGGGGGAGGCGGGGGCGCGGGTGGGCATCGACACCGTGCGGACGGACGCGGCCGACGGGGCCGAGGGACGGCGACGGGAACAACGGGGCTGGTACTTCTACGACTGGGCCTGCTCGGTCTACTCGACCAGCGTCCTCACCGTCTTCCTCGGGCCCTACCTGACGGCCGTCGCCAAGGCCGCGGCGGACGCCGACGGGTACGTCCACCCCCTGGGCGTCCCGGTGCGCGCCGGATCGTTCTTCGCGTACGCGGTGAGCCTG
This sequence comes from Streptomyces sp. SCSIO 75703, assembly GCF_036607905.1. Taxonomy (NCBI): domain Bacteria; kingdom Bacillati; phylum Actinomycetota; class Actinomycetes; order Kitasatosporales; family Streptomycetaceae; genus Streptomyces; species Streptomyces sediminicola. The sequence goes on along the minus strand of NZ_CP144555.1, from coordinate 5,766,597 downwards.
TCGGTGGTCGTCGCCGTCCTCGCCATGCCGCTGGTGGGCGCGGCGGCCGACCGGACGGGGCGCAAGAAGCCACTGCTGGCCGCCGCCGCGTACACCGGGGCGGCGGCGACCGCCGGGATGTTCTTCCTCGACGGCGACCGCTATCTGCTGGGCGGCCTGCTCCTGGTGGTCGCCAACGCGGCGCAGTCCGTGGCGATGATGCTGTACAACTCCTACCTGCCGCAGATCGCCCGGCCCGAGGAGCGCGACGCGGTCTCCTCGCGCGGCTGGGCCTTCGGCTACGCGGCCGGGTCCCTGGTGCTCGTCGCCAACCTGGTCCTCTACACCGCCCACGACTCCTTCGGCCTGTCCGAGAGCCAGGCGGTCCGGATCTGTCTGGCCTCGGCCGGGCTGTGGTGGGGGGCCTTCGCGCTGATCCCGCTGCGCCGGCTGCGCGACCGCCGGACCCCCGCGCGGGAGGGGGCGCCGCCGGGGCTGCGGCAGTTCGCGGCGACCGTCCGCGACATGCGGCGCCGCCCGCTGACCCTGTACTTCCTGCTCGCCTACCTCGTGTACAACGACGGCATCCAGACGGTGATCTCCCAGGCATCGGTCTACGGCTCCGAGGAACTGGGGCTCGACCAGTCCACGCTCATCGTGGCGGTGCTGCTGGTGCAGGTGCTGGCGGTGGCGGGCGCGCTGGCGATGGGCCGGCTGGCCCTGCGGCACGGCGCGAAGCGGACGATCCTCGGCTCCCTGGTCGCCTGGACGCTCACGCTGGCGGCCGGGTACTTCCTGCCGGCCGGCGCGCCGACGTGGTTCTTCGTCCTGGCGGCCGGGATCGGGCTGGTCCTGGGCGGCAGCCAGGCGCTGTCCCGCTCGCTCTTCTCCCACCTGGTCCCGCCGGGCAAGGAGGCCGAGTACTTCGCCGCCTACGAGCTGAGCGACCGGGGCATGAGCTGGCTGGGGCCGCTGCTCTTCGGCCTCACCTACCAGCTCACCGGGAGCTACCGGGACGCGATCCTCTCCCTGGTGGCGTTCTTCGTACTGGGCTTCGCGCTGCTCGCGCGGGTGCCGGTGCGCCGGGCGATCGCCGACGCGGGCAATCCCGTACCGGAAAGGATTTAGCACTCGGCGCGAAAGGGCGGTAGTGTACGCGTTTGGCCTGCCAGGCGTACCGTTACTGCGCGTCAAAGGTGCCGAAACGCTATGTCACATCTCCCAACAGAGGTGACAAACCGGACGCCGGCGGGTACTGCACTGGTTGACAAGGCTGCGGCTGCGACGGCGACGCAGGGCCCGGATCGGGAGCCGGAACGGGAATCTTTACCGCCGCCCGGACGTTGACCGGATGACGACGACAGCGACACCTGTCCTGTGGGCGACAAGCCCGGGAGGCACGATTCATGAGTGAGCGAGCTCTGCGCGGCACGCGTCTCGTGGTGACCAGCTACGAGACGGACCGCGGCATCGACCTGGCCCCGCGCCAGGCCGTGGAGTACGCATGCGAGAAGGGGCACCGCTTCGAGATGCCCTTCTCGGTCGAGGCGGAGATCCCGCCGGAGTGGGAGTGCAAGGTCTGCGGGGCCCAGGCACTCCTGGTGGACGGCGACGGCCCTGAGGAGAAGAAGGCCAAGCCCGCGCGTACGCACTGGGACATGCTGATGGAGCGGCGTACCCGCGAGGAACTGGAAGAGGTCCTCGAGGAGCGGCTGGCCGTTCTGCGTTCCGGCGCGATGAACATCGCGGTTCATCCCCGGGACAGCCGCAAGTCCGCCTGACGGGCAGGCGAGTTTCGGCACCACGCGAGCGAACCGCGGGCGCGGTACGTGACCCACGTACGGCACCCGCGGTTTCGTCATGCCCGGACACGGACCGCGCCCCGGCCCGGGCAGGCGGCGCCCGGACGGGTGCGGCCCCGGGCGCCCTGACGGGGACCCGGGCCCGGCGGTGGGTCAGCGGTCGAGGGGCGGGCGGGGCCCCCGGGACGTGTCGTCCGGCTCGTCCCGGACGACCTCGCCCTGGACGACCTTGCCGTCGGGGCGGTGCATACGGGCCTGGCGGAAGGCGTCGCCGAAGGTGCCGGGCCCGGCCTCGCGGAGCCTGCGCTCGACGCTGTGCTGGGCGCGGCGGCTCACCGCCTTCTGGACCGGGGGCAGCAGGAGCAGCAGGCCCAGCGCGTCCGAGATCAGTCCGGGCAGGATCAGCAGCAGCCCGCCCAGCATCATGAGCCCGTTGCCCTCGCTGTCGGGGCGGGCCCCGGGCGCCGTCCCGGCCTGCTGCTGTTGCAGCGTCCGCGTCAGACTGGCGAAGGCCCGGCGGCCGGCCCGCTTGATGACCACGGAGCCGAGGAACAGCCCGGCGACCAGCAGCAGGAAGACCACCAGCCCGCTGGAGGCGCCGGCGACCACGGTCAGCAGCCAGATCTCCAGCACGAGCCACGCGGCGATGCCCAACGGCAGGAAGGTGCGCAGCCGGGAGCGCCGGGGCCGGGCGGGGGGCCTGGGGGTCTGAGCGCCAGTCGTCATGTCTCCAGTGTGCCCGGACCCGGCTCAGTGCGGGATAAGGGGGTGATCAGGACGTGTCCCCGTCGGAGGTCCGCGCCGGCTTCCCGTCCGCCGCACCGGTTCCGTCACCCGGCGCGGCGTCGGAACCGGGCGCGGGGCCGGCGACGGCCCCGGGCGCCGGATCGGCGGACGTGCCCCCCGCCCCCTCCGGGGCGGGCGCCTTCCGGGCGGCGCTCTCCCCGCCGGGGGGCTCCGCTGCGCCGGTCTCCCCGCCGGGGGGCTCCGCCGGGCCGGGGGCAACGCCCTCGGTCACCCTCGCCCCCGCCTCCCCGGCCACCGCCACGTCGGCCACCGGCCGCTCCGCGGCGGGCAGGGACTCGGGCCGGCCGGCATGCTCGGGCCCGGCGGCGCGGTCGCGGCCGAGCACCTTGCCGACCCGCTCCCCCACGCCCCACGTCGTGACCCGCCACAGCGCCTCGACGAGGATGTCGCGGCTCATCTTGGAGTCGCCCAGCTCGCGCTCGACGAAGGTGATCGGCACCTCGACGACGTGGTACCCGGCGCGGATCGCCCGGCGGGCCAGGTCGACCTGGAAGCAGTAGCCCTGGGAGGCGACCTCGTCGAGGCCCAGCCCCTCCAGGGTCTCCCGGCGGAAGGCCCGGTAGCCGCCCGTGACGTCGCGCAGCGGCAGGTCGAGGGCGATGCGCGAGTACATGCTGCCGCCGCGGGAGATGATCTCGCGGGAGCGGGGCCAGTTCACCACCCGGCCGCCGGGCACCCAGCGGGAGCCGAGCACCAGGTCGGCCCCCTTGAGCGCGGTGAGCAGACGGGGCAGTTCCTCGGGCTGGTGGGAGCCGTCGGCGTCCATCTCGACCAGGACCCCGTAGCCGCGCTCCAGGCCCCAGGTGAAGCCCGCGAGGTAGGCGGCGCCCAGGCCCTCCTTGCCCTTGCGGTGCAGGACGTGGACCCGGTCGTCGGCGGCGGCCAGTTCGTCGGCGAGCTTGCCGGTGCCGTCGGGGCTGTTGTCGTCGGCCACGAGGACGTGCGCGTCGGGGACCGCCTCGCGCACGCGCTCGACGATCGCCTTGATGTTCTCCGCCTCGTTGTAGGTCGGGATGATCACCAAGGTCGTGCCCAGGGGGCCGAACCGCCGCTCTCCGCCCGCTGCCGCGGACGTCCCGTCGCCGTCGCTCACTGCTGCCCCTTCGTGTCCGTACGCAGGGGACCACCATAATGGCCGCGGCCTGCGCGGACGTGCCAGGACGTGCGGTTGGTCGCGTGATGTCCCGGAACCGGGGGCACGGGGAGCGCTTCCTGCCGTTTCGCGGCGGATGGGGGCCCGTCGCCCTTCGGGCCGGCCTGGGACCCGCTGGCTGCGGATCGACCGAGAGCCGTTGTCTACTGAGCGGACGGGCCCCACCCGGGTCACACCTCCCGACCGGGCGGAACGTTCCCTCGCGGCGGTGCTGGCGCTGCGCCTGGCTCCCAGTGGCGGTGCGCCGGTGCGGCGCTCCGTCCCTGACCCGGCGGCACCGCCGCGCGTACGCGGAGAGTTCCCCGGTCGGACGTCCGGTGGTGGACTGGGCCGAACCTACCCGTCACCTGCCGCCGCCTGTCAACAGGCGTTCTACCTGCGGCTTTCCCATCAAAGCGCAGGTCAGCGCGGTGGCGTTCCGGTCCGGCCCGGACCGAAGATCATCGCCCCGTCGGCCGTGGAGATCACTCCGCCGGGCGTACGTGGACCGTCCGGCCGCCCACCACGGTGCGCAGACAGACGGGCAGTTGGCCCCCCGGGGTGAGGTCGGGGAGGCCGGGCGTGCCGGAGCGCGGGTCGGTGGACCAGCGGGCGACCCGGTCGTCGGGCGCCTGCACCACCAGCTCGCCGGTGCGCCACACCGCGTAGTCGGCGGGGGCTCCCGGGACCAGGACGCCGGCGTCGTCGCGGCCGACCGCGCGCCAGCCGCCGCGGGTGTGGGCGGTGAACGCGGCCCGCACGGAGACCCGGTGCTCCGGCGTGCGGTGGAAGGCGGCGGCCCGGACGGTGCCCCAGGGGTCGAGGGGCGTGACCGGGCTGTCCGAGCCGAGGGCGAGCGGCACGCCGGCCCGCAGCAGGGCGGCGAACGGGTTGAGGGTGCGGGCCCGTTCGGCACCGAGGCGCTGGGCGTACATGCCGTCGTCCCCGCCCCACAGGGCGTCGAAGGCGGGCTGGACGGAGGCGGTGAGGCCGAGTTCGGCGAAGGCGGCGACGGTCTCGCCGGTGAGCATCTCGGCGTGTTCGACGCGGTGGCGGGCGGCGCGCACCCGGGCGAGGCCGACCCGCTCGGCGGCGGCGCGCACGCCCTCGACGACGGTGGTGACGGCGGCGTCGCCGATGGCGTGGAAGCCCGCCTGGAGGCCCGCCTCGGTGCACTCGGCCACGTGGGCCGCGACCGCGTCGGCGTCCAGGTAGGCGGTGCCGGTGTGGCCGGCGTCGGCGTAGGGCGCGTGCAGGCGGGCGGTGTGCGAGCCGAGCGCGCCGTCGACGAAGAGGTCCCCGGCGGCGCCGTGGGCGCCCAGCTCCCGGGCCTTGGCGACGTCCCGTTCGGCCCAGTAGCCGACCACGCGGGGGCCGTCGCCCTCGGCGGCGAGCCGCAGCAGGCCGGTGAGGTCGTCCTCGGAGGAGATGTCGGGCCCTGCGCATTCGTGAACGGTGCCGATGCCGAGGGAGGCGGCGTGGGCGAGGGCGGCGCGCTGGGCCTCGGCGCGCTGGGCGGGGGTGACGGCGCCGAGGGCGGCAGCCCGAACGGCGTGGTGGTCGGCGGCGGTCAGCGGGGCGTCGGCGCGGCTCACCCCGGCCGGGACGAGGTCGAGGAGCGCGGTGGTGACGACCGCCGAGTGGACGTCGATGCGGCTGAGGTAGAGGGGCCGGCCGCCGGTGGCCGCGTCGAGTTCGGCGCGGGTGGGCGGGAGTCCGCCGGGCCAGCGGGAGGCGTCCCAGCCGTGGCCGAGCAGGACCCGGTCGCCGGGCCGGGCGGCGGCGAACTCCCGTACGAGGGTGAGCGCTTCCTCGCGGGAGGCGGCGGCGGAGAGGTCGAGGCCGGTGAGCGCGAGGCCGGTCGAGGTGGTGTGCACGTGTGCGTCGGTGAACGCCGGGGTGACGAGCGCGCCGTCCAGGTCGACCACCTCGTCCACGCCGTCCGCGTAGGCGTCGGCGGCGCCCTCGGAGCCGACCCAGGCGATCCGGCCGCGTTCGACGACCATCGCGGTGGCGAAGGGGTCGGCGGGACTGTGCACCTCGCCGCGGCGGAGCAGCACGGTGGTGGACGGGGCGGTGGACTCACTCATGCCCCCAGTCTCGCCCCTCGCCGCCGCCGTCCGGCACGCAGGGCGGCGCCGCGCCGGGGCCGGGCGCGGCCGGGGGTCAGATACGGGGCGGGCGGGCCTCGTAGGGCGTGGAGAGCACGACCGTGGTGCGGGTGGAGACCCCGGCCAGGGAACGCACCCGGGCGAGGAGTTCCTCCAGTTCGTGGGGGGTGGCGACGCGGACCTTCAGGATGTAGTTCTCGTCGCCGGCCACGCTGTGGCACGCCTCGATCTCCGGGACGCCGGCCAGCCGGTCGGCGATGTCGTCGGGCGCGCTGGGGTCGAAGGGTTTCACGGAGATGAAGGCGGTCATCGGCAGGCCGACGGCCCCGGGGTCGACGACCGCGGCGTATCCGCGGATGACACCGCGCTGCTCCAGCCGCCGCACCCGCTGGTGCACGGCCGAGGTGGACAGGCCCGTGGCCTTGCCCAGGTCGGTGTAGCTCATCCGCCCGTCCTTGACGAGCAGCTGCACGATCTGTCGGTCCAGCTCCTCCATGGCGGAGAACCTACAGTGCGGCTGACCACCCGGGACACCGATCGGCGCGGGTCGCGGCCGGATCGCGGTCCGGCGGGGTCCCGGGGCGGGCCGCGCGGGGCCCGGACGGGGGACAAACGCACCGCACCGGGCACCCGGACGCCGCGTGTGACCAACGCCACACGTTTGCGGCGGCTCCCGTGATGTTCCCGTGATTACCGCCGAGGGTGGACGGGAAGTGCTTGGTGTGGTCGAGGCCGCAGTGCCTTCACGGCCCCAGCCCGAGGGGGAGAATCCCATGCAGAGTCTTCAGCGCCCTGGTCGCACCACGCCCAAGCGGCTCCAGCCCGTCGAGTCCGTGCCGGAGGGCGTCGAACCGGACGCCTACGACGACGAGGAACTCGACGCCTACGACACCTTCGAGATGTACCGGGTGATCTGCCCGGACTGCGCGCAGCCCATCGCGCTGCTGGCGGACGAGGAGACGCTTCCGGAGCACGCGCTGTGCGCCTCCCCGTGGAACCCGTTCGGCCTCACGGTGTGCACCGGCACCGGGCGCGAGGCCGCCGACGCGCGGCCCGCCGACGCGTCCTTCCAGCCCCACGAGCAGGACACCGCCCTGCTGTTGACGCTCCCTCGGGGGCTCGACTGGCGGACCCAGCCCTTCTCCCACGTCGGGGGTCCGGGCTCGCGTCCGATGCGGGTGCCGGTGATGCGGGCCCAGGCCGCCTGAGAGCGGTCCGCTCCGTACCGTTCCGCCGCGCCGGACCGCGCCCGCGCGGTCCGCGAGCGTGACGCGGGCGGACGCACGGCCCCCGGGCCGGCCGCCGCCCGCCACCTTCCCGACCGGTCGTCAGCCTCCTTGCGGGGCAGTGGCGTCGGCCCCTCACGCAGACGTACGTCCGGACCGCCGGCACCGCGCCGGGCGGTCCGCGAACTCACGCCCGATTCCCGGGACGGGTGACCTGTCGCCCGTCACCGCGTTGTCCGGGTATGACCCTCAGGCCCTCCTACGCGGCCCCCGGGCACCGGCACCACCTGTTCGTCCCGGTGCCCGCCGGAGCGCGTCCCCCGGCGCCGCCCCCGCAGGATCCGCCGATCTACCGCGAGCTGATGCGGGTCTGGGCCGAGCACGGCCGCACCCTTCCGGGGCGCCACGACCCGGAGTGGACCCGGCTCGCTGCGCCCCCGTACGGGCTCGGCGACTTCAGCGTCCCTCGGGTCCCGCGACGTGACGGGCGATGACCATCCGCTGGATCTGGTTGGTGCCCTCGACGATCTGCAGGACCTTGGCCTCGCGCAGGTAGCGCTCGGCGGGGAAGTCGGCGGTGTAGCCGTAGCCGCCGAGGATCTGCACGGCGTCGACGGTGACCCGCATCGCGGTGTCGGTGCAGTGCAGCTTGGCCATCGCGGCCTGCTTGGCGAAGGGCAGCCCCGCGTCCCTGAGCCGCGCCGCGGCCAGGTAGAGGGCGCGGCCCGCCTCGATCTGGGTGGCCATGTCGGCCAGCATGAAGCGCAGCCCCTGGAAGTCGGAGACGGGCTTGCCGAACTGGCGCCGTCCGGCCGCGTAGCCGACCGCCTCGTCCAGCGCGGCCTGGGCCACGCCGATCGCGCAGGCGGCGATGCCGAGCCGCCCGGACTCCAGTGCCGAGAGGGCGATGGCGAAGCCCTGGCCCTCGTCGCCGAGCCGCCGGGCGTCCGGGACCCGCACGCCGTCGAGGTGGACCTGCGCGGTGGGCGAGCCCTTCATCCCCATCTTCTTCTCGGGCGCGGCGGCGCTCAGCCCCTCGGCGTCGCCGGGCACCAGGAAGGCGGTGATCCCCCGCGGGCCCTCCACCCCCGTGCGTGCCATCACCGTGTAGAAGTCGGCGATGCCGCCGTGGGTGATCCACGCCTTGGTGCCGGTGAGCACCCAGTCGTCGCCGTCGCGCACCGCCCTGGTGCGCAGCGAGGCGGCGTCGGAGCCGGAGGCCGGCTCGGAGAGGCAGTAGGCGCCGAGCAGGCCGCCGCCGAGCATGGCGGGCAGGTGCTCGGCCCGTTGCTCCTTGGTGCCGTGGGCGGCGAGGGCGTAGGAGGCGAGGGTGTGGACGCTGACGCCGAGGCCGACGGTGAGCCGGGCCGCGGCCAGCTCTTCGAGGACCTGGAGGTAGACCTCGTAGGGCTGGTCGCCGCCGCCGTGCTCGGCGGCGTAGGGCAGGCCGAGCAGGCCGGATTCGGAGAGCAGGGAGAAGACCTCGCGCGGGAAGCGGCCGGCTTCCTCCTCCTCGGCGGCACGCGGGGCGATCTCCCGGCGCGCGATGTCGCGGACGAGGGCGATCAGCTCCCGGGCCTCCTCCGTGGGCAGTTGCCGGTCCACCGGCTGCGGGGCGCGGTCGGTCATGGCGACGCTCTCCTCCCTGTCGGGCACATCGGCGGACGGGTCCTTGGGTGGGGGCGGTTCCGCCGGGTCGTTCGGGCTGGGCCGATGCTCGCACCCCCGGGTCTCGGAAGCGGCTGACCAGCGGCTGTGCGCAGTGAGTATGCCCGATCGGACGCATGCAGTCACCAGTTAACGAGCGCTTACTTCACGAAAGTGGCCGGGGTGCGGTTCCGGACGCCGACGGGCCGGACTGGTCCGCACCATTGACCCAACTGGTCTAGTCCTCCTACGGTGGCGCACCGACCGGGGTTTCCGTGTTCATGCCACCGAAGTCATGGCCGCGGGGCCCCGACCGTCGACGCGCGTTCCCTCTTCCCCCCACGAGGAGACACCCGATGCACGTCCCGTACCTGTCCCGCGCCCTTCACCGCCTCCGGCGCCGTCCGGGCGGGGGGCGCTCCGCGCGGACGCTCCTGTCCGCCCTGTGCACCGCCGCACTCGGCGCCGGCCTGCTCGCCGGCGCCGGTACCGCAACGGCCGCCCCACCGGCCGGGCCCGACCGGGAGGCGGCCGGCTCCAAGGTGGTCGGCTACTTCACCGAATGGGGCGTCTACGACCGCGGCTACCACGTCAAGGACATCGAGACCTCCGGGTCGGCCGGGAAGCTGACCCACATCAACTACGCCTTCGGCAACGTCACCGGCGGCAAGTGCGCCATGGGCGACTCGTACGCGGCCACCGAGCGCGCCTACACCGCGCAGGAGTCCGTGGACGGCACCGCCGACACCTGGGACCAGCCGCTGCGCGGCAACTTCAACCAGCTCCGCCGGCTCAAGGAGAAGCATCCCGGCCTGAAGGTGCTGTGGTCCTTCGGCGGCTGGACCTGGTCCGGCGGCTTCGCCGAGGCCGCGAAGGACCCGGCCGGCTTCGCCCGGTCCTGCTACGACCTCGTCGAGAACTCCGCCTGGGCGGACGTCTTCGACGGCATCGACATCGACTGGGAGTACCCGAACGCCTGTGGGCTGACCTGCGACACCAGCGGGCGCGAGGCGTTCACGAGCGTGATGTCGGCGATGCGGGCCACGTTCGGCTCCGACAACCTGGTGACGGCGGCGATCCCGGCCGACGCCGGCGCCGGCGGCAAGATCGACGCGGCCGACTACGCGGGCGCCGCCCAGTACGTCGACTGGTACAACCCGATGACGTACGACTTCTTCGGCGCCTGGGACGCGGCCGGGCCGACCGCCCCGCACTCGCCGCTGACCTCCTACGAGGGCATCCCGCAGGCCGACTTCCACACCACCGCCACGGTCGACAAGCTCAAGGGCCTCGGCATCCCGGCCGACAAGCTGCTGCTCGGCCTCGGCTTCTACGGGCGCGGCTGGACCGGTGTGACGCAGGCGGAGCCCGGTGGCTCCGCGACCGGGCCGGCCAAGGGCACCTACGAGGACGGCATCGAGGACTACAAGATCCTCAAGGAGCGCTGCCCCGCGACCGGCACCGTGGCCGGCACCGCCTACGCCAAGTGCGGTGACGAATGGTGGAGTTACGACACCCCGGAGACCATCGCGTCGAAGATGACCTACAAGGAGGAAGAGGGCCTCGGCGGCACCTTCCTGTGGGAGCTGAGCGGGGACACCGCGGACGGTGAACTGATGCGCGCCCTCCGCTGACCACCCGGTCCGCCCCCGGCGGGGTGGAGGTCCGCCACGGCGGCCTCCGCCCCGCCTCACGCGTCCCGGCGGGCCGGGGCGGGGGCGGGGCAGGCCGGGTCCATCTCCTCGACGGCCCGCAGGGCGCCGCCGAGGGTCCTCACCAGCAGGTCGCGCATGGTGTCGCGGGAGAGTTCGGGGCGGCCGATCCAGTGCAGGGTGGCGCCCTCGACGCTGCACACCCAGGCGAGCAGTCCCATGCGGGCCAGCGGGCCGATGTCGGTCCGCCCGTAGGCGCCCTCGGCGATGGTGGCGACGATCGCCTCGCGCACCCCGTCGCGGATCGCGTGCACCTCGGTGTCGAAGCCGACGCCCCCGCTGACGATCGTGCGGTAGGCGGCCTGGTTCTGCTCCGCGTAGCGCAGGTAGCCGTCGATCGTGCGGTCCACGCGGTCGCGCTGCGGCAGTTCGGTGCCGCTCGCCGCGTTGGTGACCAGGTCCGCGACGGAGTCCCGGACGATCGCCAGGTAGTAGCCCCGCTTGGACTGGAAGTAGTAGTAGATCAGCCCTTTGGCGACATGGGCCTGGCGGGCGATGTCGTCCATCGAGAGCGCGTCGTAGGACGTGTGGGCGAACAGCCTCCGCCCGATGGCGATGAGTTCGGCACGGCGGGCCAGTGAGCGCTCGGTGCCGCGCGCCCGGGGACGGGCGCCGGCCCCCTGTTGACTGATATTCAAATTCGACCCTGGTCTCCTACGGGCGACAGGACATCCGCAGTATGGCAGGTCGCAACGTGGGGCAGGTCACACCAGGATCACGTCACAGCAGGCCCAACTGGACCACGAGCATCGCGGTCACCACGACGAGCGTCCATCCCAGGACGTGCTCGACGATCCCGGGACCGTCGTCGTCCCGGGGGCCTCCGGTACGGAGGCGGGCGGCGCCGGCGGTGTGTGCGGTCATGGCTTCTCGCTGTTCTCGGACGTGGACGGAATCCCCCGGGTGGCCCCGTCCACCTTGCCACCGCGTGCGGCTTTCGCGGCGGAGAGTTTGCTCACAGCCGCGACGGCCCCCGGCGAGACGCCGGGGGCCGTCGGTCCGGGGGCGGCGCGGGTCAGCGCACGCCCACCGCGTCGAGCGCCTCGCGCTGGCGGGGGGTGGGGCGCGCCGGGAAGTAGAGGTAGCAGACGCCGCCCGTGCCGGACACCACCTTGCCGTCGGCGTTGTACCGCTTGGTCCGCAGCCAGATGTTCTCGAACTCCCGCCTGCGGTAGACGCGGCGCACCGCCTCGTTGGACGGCGAGGCGGGGTCGTTGGCGATCACGTCGCCGTCCTCGGTGAAGCCGATCACGGTCATCAGGTGGCCGGCGGTGCCGTACCCCGCCCCGGTCAGTTCCTCGGCCCGGAAGGACTGGGAGGTGATGGCCGGGATGCCGGCCGCGATCAGCCGCTCCAGGTCGGTGAGGGAGCCGAGGCGGGTGACGACGGACTGGATGCCGTCGAAGGTGGCCGCGTACGCCGCGTTGAAGGGCCAGTTGCCGCACCCCTCGTACTGGTGGTCGTAGGTGTGCCGGGCCGCGTGGCAGACCTGCGGGTCGGCGTAGGAGGGGTCCACCCAGGCCAGTTGCCCGGCGGTGAGCCGGCCGCCCCAGTACTCGACGATCATCTGCGAGGAGGTCGGGCTGCACCACGCCTCGCCGCCGTTGTCGTACTCCGGGTACTGGCCCTGGTGGATCTCCTGCGAGTAGCGCGGCACGGGCAGTTCGCCGGCCGCGCCGGGCGTGGAGGCCGGCACGGTGAAGCGGTCGGGGACGTCGGAGCCCATCACGCCCAGCCGCCGGACGGTGGGGGTGGCGTTCGTGCCGGGCCTGCGGTGCAGGGTGATCCGGAGCCGGTGCGCGACCAGGCGCTCACCGCCAAAGGCGTCGTCGACGGCGAGCGTGTCGGTCCACACGGTGCTGCGGCCGTCGCCCTGCCCGTCGACCGAGGTGCGCCGGATGTCGGCGTCGCCGGAGGCCCAGCGGCCCATCACGTACCAGGGGGTGCGGGTGCCGTCGGTGTACGTGCCCTGCGCCTCGACCTGGAGCCAGGTGCCGTCCGGGGTGTGCGCGTTCCAGGAGGCGATCAGCTCGGTCGCGGGCACGGCGAGGCGGTGGACGGGCGAGGTCCAGGTCGCGTACTCCCAGCGCGCCGACGTGCCGGTGTGCGGGTCGGTGTACGTGGTGGTGCCGGCGGGGGTGCCGATCCGTACGCCGGGCCGGGGGCCGGCGACCGTGCTCGTGCCGCGGGCGGTCCCGCCGCGCCAGTCCCCGACCGTGGTCCAGGAACGGTGGTCGACGGGGCGGGCCGGGGCGCGGCCGCGGCCTCCGCCCGCGCCCGGCGCGGCCTCGGCGGCGGCCGGGAGGGCGGCGCCGGTCGCGGCGGCGGCCACGGCGACGGCCAGGACGGTGCGGCGGGAGGGCTGTCGGGCTCTGCTCATGGGCGGAACTCCCCCAGGTGTCCGGTGCGGTTCGGTGTGTGGTTCGGCGCTTCGGTGTTCGGGTCGGTGTTCGGGTCGTGGGCGAAATGCGGTGCGCCCACTATGGCGGCCCCCGCCCGCCACGGCCAGCACGCGCCCGCCCGCCACGCCACTGCGCCCCCCGATGCCGGACCTCGGCGGCCGGGTCGGGCGGGCGCCGCGCCCCCGGGCCGGGCGCCGTAGAGTTTTGGAGGTAAGACCGCACCTTCGTACGACCAGGACCCGTCATCCACGCTCTCGCCACCCGGCTGCGCCGGCTTCCCCCCTCCTGCGGACCCGTCCGGCTGATCGGCGTCGACGGACACGCCGGCAGCGGCAAGTCCACCTTCGCCGGGCGGCTCGCCGCCGCGCTGGACGGCTCGCCCGTGCTCCGGCTGGACGACGTGGCCAGCCACGACGCCCTCTTCGACTGGACCGGCCGCCTGGCGGAGCAGGTGCTCGAACCGCTCCGGCACGGCCGGACCGCGCACTACCGCCCCTACGACTGGCGGGCCCGGCGCTTCGGGCCGCCCCGGCCGCTGCCGCCCGCCCCGGTGGTCCTCGTCGAGGGCGTCGGCGCGGGCCGCCGCGCCCTGCGCCCCCGGCTGGCCGCGCTGTTGTGGATGGAACTGCCGCGCGAGGAGGCGTGGGCGCGCGGGCGGGCGCGCGACGGCGCGGAGCAGCGGACGTTCTGGGACGGGTGGATCCCCGCGGAGCGCCGGCACTTCGCCGAGGACCCCTCGCGCCCCTTCGCGCACGGTCTGGTGCGGCAGGGCGAGCGGGGTTACGAGGTGCTTCCGGGGCCGGCCGCGACCGGCGCTCCGGCCTTCTCCCTCACGCAGGGTGACGGGCCGTCCGCAGTGTGTTGAACTTGTGAAGATCCCCCTCTGGCAACTTGCCCGAGTGCCTCAACTCCGCTTGACCCGGGGGTCGTACAGGTCTTACGTTCTCCATGAGCGGCCCCAGGGAGCCGCCCGAAGACACGAAGCCCCCGGTTGTTCCCCCGTGACCGGGGGCTTCGTTCTGCCCGCGGCCACCTCGGCGACTGCTCCGCGGCGCCGGGGGGTCACCCTCGGTGACGGCGGTGCGCGCGCCCCGCGCGCCCCCGCCGCGCGAAACATGCCTCCCCGGCGCCTTCGGCGGGCGGGCCCGCCGCGGGTACCATGCCCTCGGTGCGCCGTCGGCGACCGTCGCGCGCGCAACGGCGGTGCCTGGCACCGAGGTTGGACCGAGACGCCGGCCGGCGGCGGTCCGGTGACGAACCGACGGGGGCACGCTTGGTGGGGGACGGCATGGACTTCGGCACGCAGGGGCCCCAGGCCCCCGCCGACCTCGCCTGGCTGCGCGGGGTGGACGCCTACACCATGGGCGCCTACCCGCAGGCCGAGGAGGAGTTCCGCACCGCGGTGCGCATCGACCCCGGCATGGCCGACGGCTGGCTGGGCCTGCACGCGCTGCGCGTCGACACCACCACCGCGCTGCTGCGGATGTTCCGGCACCGGAACCGCTTCGGCGAGCAGCGCGCCCGGCACCGACGCACCCTCAATTCCTGGTACTGGCTGGGCTGGTGGGTGCAGCCGGTACTGGAGAGCCCGCGGGACCTGCTGCTCGCGCACGCCTCCCACTGGCTGGACGGCCGCCACGTCCCCGAGCTGGACCGGGCGCTGGCCGGGCTGCCGCCCGTGGACGCCGACCCCCAGGTCCGCTTCCTGCACGCCTGCCGCGCCTACCTGGTCAAGGACTGGGAACAGCTCGTCCGGCACACCGACCCGCTCCTCGACGACCGGTTCCTCGGCATCGAGGCGGGCCTGTTCAGCGGCATGGCACGGGTGCGGCTGGAGATGTTCGGGCAGGCCGAGCCGCTGCTGGCGGCGGCGCTGATGCGGTGCCGCAGCGAGCAGCCGCAGCGCAAGGAGCTGCGGTACTGGCTGGCGCGGGCGCACGAGGGCACCGGCCGCAGCGCCGCCGCCCTGCCGCTGTACCGGGCGGTGTACCGGGTCGACCCGGCCTTCATGGACACCTCGGCACGGCTCGCCGCCATCGCCGAGGGCGACGGTTTCGAGGACCCGGCCGACCTCGGGTTCGTGCCCGGCGGGCCGGGGGCGGACGGGTACGACGGTTTCGACGGGCTCGACCCGCTGTTCGGCGAGGGCCGCGACCTGAAGCTGTCGGACCCGGAGCCGCCCTTCACCGCCCCGCTGCCCCCGCCCGGTCCGCCGGTGCGGGAGAAGAGTGACACCCCCGACCCCTCGCCGCCCACCGGACCGACCGATCCGGCCCTCCTCGAGGAAGCCCTCGCCGAGCTGGAGCGCATGGTCGGGCTGGAGCCGGTGAAACGGCAGGTCAAGGCGCTCTCGGCTCAGTTGAACATGGCGCGGCTGCGGGCCGGTCAGGGGCTGCCGGTCCAGCCGCCCAAGCGGCACTTCGTCTTCTCCGGCCCCTCCGGCACCGGCAAGACCACGGTCGCCCGCATCCTGGGCCGCGTCTTCTACGCCCTCGGTCTGCTCGGCGGCGACCACCTGGTGGAGGCGCAGCGGGCCGATCTGGTCGGCGAGTACCTGGGGCAGACCGCGGTCAAGGCCAACGAGCTGATCGACTCGGCGCTCGGCGGCGTCCTCTTCGTCGACGAGGCGTACGCGCTCTCCAACTCCGGCTACGGCAAGGGCGACGCGTACGGCGACGAGGCGTTGCAGGTGCTGCTGAAGCGGGCGGAGGACAACCGGGACCACCTGGTGGTCATCCTGGCCGGCTATCCGGAGGGCATGGACCGCCTGCTGACCGCCAACCCGGGGCTCTCCTCGCGGTTCACCACCCGGGTGGACTTCCCGTCGTACCGGCCGGTGGAGCTGACCGCGATCGGCGAGGTGCTCGCCGCCGAGAACGGCGACGCCTGGGACGAGGAGGCGCTGGAGGAGCTGCGCTCGATCTCCGGGCACGTGGTCGACCAGGGGTGGATCGACGAGCTGGGCAACGGGCGGTTCCTGCGCACGTTGTACGAGAAGAGCTGCGCCTACCGGGACCTGCGGCTGTCGGTCTGCCCCGGCACGCTGACCCGGGACGACCTGGCGACGCTGCGGCTGCCGGACCTGATGCAGGCGTACGGGGAGGTCCTGTCGGGGCGGGGGCCGCAGGAGTCGCCGGGTCCGTGACCCGGCGGCCGTCCCGCGGCCCCGCCCCCGTCAGCCGGCGAGCACCTCCTCCGAGGCGCCGCTGCCGCGCGGTTCGCGCACGGTGACGCGGGTGATGCCGGGCGCCTGCCGGTGGGCCGGGTCGCGGACCTCGCCGACCAGCAGTTCGAGCAGGTCCTCCAGCGCGACCAGCCCGAGCACCGTGCCGGAGGCGTCGGCGACCTGCGCCAGGTGGGTGGCGGCCCGGCGCATCACGGTGAGCGCGTCGTCGACGGGCAGTTCGGGCCGCAGCGTCGTCATCGGGCGCCACAGGTGCCGCGGGACGGGCCGGTCGGAGTCCTCCAGGTCGAGGACGTCCTTGACGTGCAGGTAGCCCGTGAAGGCGCCCCGGCCCTCGGCGACCGGGAAACGGGAGTAGCCGGTGCGGGCGGTCAGCGCGACGATCTCCCCCGGCGTGGCCGAGGGGCTGACCGTGACCAGCGACTCGCGGGGCAGCAGCACGTCGGTGACCGGGTGGGTGCCCAGTTCCAGGGCGTCGCCCAGGCGTTCCCGCTCCTCGGCGTCGAGGAGTCCGGCCTGTCCGGCGTCCTCCACCAGCCGGTTGAGCTGCTCGCTGGTGAAGACGGTCTCCACCTCGTCGCGGGGTTCGACCCGGAAGAGCCGCAGCACGCCCCGGGCGCAGGCGTCGAGGGCGGCGGTGACGGGCCGGCACAGGCGGGCGAAGGCGACCAGTCCGGGGCCGAGCCAGAGGGCGGCCTTGCCGGGGGCGGCCATCGCCAGGTTCTTCGGCACCATCTCGCCGATGACCAGGTGGCAGAAGACCACGGCGGCCAGGGCGATCGCGTATCCGAGGGGGTGGACGAGGCCCTGCGGCAGCCGCATCCCCGCGAAGACCGGCTCCAGCAGCCGGGCGACGGTGGGCTCGGCGACGGCACCGAGGGTCAGCGAGCAGACGGTGATGCCGAACTGGGCGGCGGCCATCATCTGCGGCAGCCGTTCCAGCCCGTGGAGCACCTGGCGGGCGCGGGCGGTGCCGAGGGGTTCGATCTGGCTGCGGCGGACCGAGACGAGGGCGAACTCGGCGCCGACGAAGAAGCCGTTGGCGAGGACCAGCAGGGCGGCGAAGAGGAGTTGCAGCGCGCTCACCGGGCGGCCTCCGGCACCGGGACGGGCGCGGTGCGCACCAGGCGTATGCGCTCGGCGCGGTAGTGGCCTACGCGGCGGACGCAGAAGCGCCAGCCGGGCAGCTCCACCCGGTCGCCGACGGCGGGGATGCGGCCGAGCAGGTCGGCGACGAGGCCGGCCACCGTCTCGTAGGGCCCCTCGGGCACGTCGAGGCCGATGCGTGCGAGGGTGTCGACGCGGCAGCTCCCGTCGACGTCCCAGGCCGGGCTGCCGTCCTCCGCCGGGGCGGCGGCGAGGTCGGGTGCCTCGCCGAGGGCGTCGTCGTGCTCGTCGCGGACCTCTCCGACGACCTCCTCGACGATGTCCTCCAGGGTGACGACGCCCGCGGTGCCACCGTATTCGTCGACGACGACCGCGATGGGCTGCTCGGTGCGGAGCCGGGCCAGCAGCGGCCGGACCGGCAGGGTCTGCGGGACCAGCAGGGCCGGGCGGGCGATGCGGCCGGCCGGGGTGCGCAGCCGTTCGCGGACGGGGACGGCGAGGGCGTCCTTGAGGTGGACCATGCCGGCGATCTCGTCGATCTTCTCCCGGTAGACGGGGAAGCGGGACAGGCCGGTGGCGCGGGTCAGGTTGACCACGTCCTCGGCGGTGGCCGAGGTGTGCAGGGCGCTGACCCGCACGCGCGGGGTCATGACGTGCTGGGCGGTCAGCTCGCCGAGGGACAGGGTCCGTACGAAGAGGTCGGCGGTGTCCTGTTCCAGGGCTCCGGCGCGGGCCGAGTGCCGGGCCAGGGAGACCAGTTCGCCGGGGGTGCGGGCGGAGGCCAGCTCCTCGGCGGGCTCGACGCCGAAGAGGCGGACGAGGCGGTTGGCGACGGTGTTGAGGCCGGAGATCACCGGGCGGAAGAGACCGGCGAAGGCGTGCTGCGGGCCGGCGACGAAACGGGCGACCTGGAGCGGCCGGGAGACCGCCCAGTTCTTCGGCACCAGCTCGCCGACGACCATCTGCACGGCGGAGGCCAGCAGCATGCCGACGACCACGGAGACACCGGGGACGGCGCCGGCGGGGACGCCGAGGGCGGCGAAGGGGCCGTCCAGCAGCCGGGCGAGCGCCGGTTCGGCGAGCATGCCGACGACGAGGGAGGTGAGGGTGATGCCGAGCTGGGTGCCGGAGAGCTGGAAGGACAGCTCGCGCAGGGAGGCGACGACCCGGCGGGCACGCCGGTCGCCCGCGGCGGCGGCCCGTTCGGCGTCCGCCCGTTCGACGGTCACCAGCCCGAACTCGGCCGCCACGAAGAAGCCGTTGGCGAGGATGAGCAGGGACGCGGCTGCCAGGAGCAGCAGGGGGGTGGTCATGATGCCGCCGCCTCCGCCGGGACCCGCACCGCGAGGGCACGGTCCGCAGGGTGTGGGCAGGGGGCGGCGCAGGTACTACAGGACGGTCCGTCCATCGCCGGAGGGAGTCACTCCTCGGGTAGCAGGAACCCCCGCGCACCGGGCGGAACGACAGGGGCGGAACCGCGACGACCGCGGCTTCCGTTCCCAGATTAATCACGACCGGGCCGCCCGCGGCAGAGCGGACGGCCCCGAACCGCCCCCCGGACCACCCCCGGGCACGCCGGGGCGGGACCGGGGGCGCCCGGTCAGGCGTGCGGGGTGTCCGGCGTGGCGGTGGAGTGGGCCTCGGCGAGGTCGCGCAGGGCGCGGGCGTCGGCGATGGCCCTCCGGCGGGCGATGCCGGGCTGGATGCCGAGCACGGGCAGGCTGGTGCCGTCGCTGAGGTCGAGGAAGACCCAGGGGTCGCCGGGGCGGAGGTTGACCCGGAGGATCTCCGCCCATTCGAGGCGCCGCTTGGCCGTGAGGTTGACGACGGTGACGCCGCTCTCGTCGGCGACGACCTTGGGCCGGGCCAGCAGGAGCAGGACGCCGGACAGGAGCAGGGCGGTCAGCGCGAAGCTGAGCCGCTCGCCCGGTCCGAGTCCCTTGAGCAGCAGCCCGATCGCGGTGATGGTCACGAAGGTGACGGCGGCCACGACGATCAGGACGGCGCGGGTGCTGCCGGGCCGGAAGGTGACGGGCAGGACGGGGGTGGTGTCCTGCGGGGTGTCCGACATGGTGGGGCTCCGGGGGTGGCGCTCAGAGGCGGCAGGCGTGGATGGCCGTGGTGAGGATGGCCCGCGCGCCGATGGCGTACAGGTCGTCCATGATCCGCTGGGCGTTCTTGGAGGGCACCATGGCGCGGACGGCGACCCAGCCCTCGTTGTGCAGCGGGGAGACGGTCGGGGACTCCAGGCCGGGGGTGAGCGCGACCGCCTTCTCCAACTGCTCGACCCGGCAGTCGTAGTCCATCATCACGTAGGTGCGGGCGACCAGGACGCCCTGGAGGCGGCGCAGGAACTGCTGCACCTTCGGTTCGGCGTCCTCGTCCGCGGTGCCGCCGGTGCGGCGGACCACGACCGCCTCGGACGTCATGATCGGCTCGCCGATGATCTCCAGGCCGGCGTTGCGCAGCGAGGTGCCGGTCTCGACGACGTCGGCGATGACCTCGGCGACGCCCAGTTCGATGGCGGTCTCGACGGCGCCGTCGAGGTGGACGACGGAGGCGTCGATGCCGTGGTCGGCGAAGTGCTTGGCGACGATGCCCTCGTAGGAGGTGGCGACCGTCATGCCCGCGAGGTCCTCGATGCCTCGGGCGGTGCCCGGCTTGGTGGCGTAGTGGAAGGTGGAGCGGGCGAAGCCGAGCGGGAGGATCTCCTCGGCCCGCGCCCCGGAGTCGACCAGCAGGTCCCGTCCGGTGATGCCGATGTCGAGGCGGCCGGAGGAGACGTAGATGGCGATGTCGCGGGGGCGGAGGTAGAAGAACTCGACCTCGTTGGTGGGGTCGACGATCTGCAGTTCCTTGGACTCGCGCCGCTGCTGGTAGCCGGCCTCATGCAGCATCTCCGCCGCAGGTCCTGAGAGGGAACCCTTGTTGGGGACGGCGATGCGCAGCATGAGGTCGGCTTCCTTCGCGTGAGGGGGTGTACGGGTCCGGCGGGAGGTGCGGTCAGAGGTGGGCGTAGACGTCGTCCAGGGAGATGCCGCGGGCGACCATCATCACCTGGACGTGGTAGAGGAGCTGCGAGATCTCCTCCGCCGCCGCCTCCTTGCCCTCGTACTCGGCGGCCATCCAGACCTCGGCGGCCTCCTCGACGACCTTCTTGCCGATGGCGTGGACCCCCTTGTCCACCAGCTCGGCGGTGCGGGAGGTGGCGGGGTCCCCGTGGGCGGCCTTGTGCTGGAGCTCGGCGAACAGCTCCTCGAACGTCTTCTTGGACATGGTGGCGCCCACTTTACGCGGTGTGCCGGCCGGTCTGCCGCCACGGTTCGGATACCGAACGCAGGGTGGCCGCCGTGGCCACGGCGGCGGTCACCGCCTCGTGCCCCTTGTCCTCGCTGGAGCCGTCCAGTCCGGCGCGGTCCAGGGCCTGTTCCTCGGTGTCACAGGTGAGCACGCCGAAGCCGATGGGGACGCCGGTGTCGACGGAGACCTGGGTGAGGCCCTGGGTGACGCCCTGGCACACGTAGTCGAAGTGCGGGGTGCCGCCGCGGATGACGACGCCGAGGGCGACGACGGCGTCGTAGCCGCGGCCGGCGAGGACCTTGGCGACGACGGGCAGTTCGAAACTGCCGGGGACCCGCAGCAGGGTCGGCTCGTCGATGCCCAGCTCGTGCAGGGCGCGCAGGGCGCCGTCCACGAGTCCGTCCATCACGGTGACGTGCCACTGGGCGGCGACGACGGCGACCCGCAGGTCCCCCACGTCGCGTACGGACAGTTCGGGTGCGCCCTTGCCGCTCACGTTCTCGTGTCTCCTCGGTGCTGTGCCGCTCGGCGGTCGGTCGGTCGGTGGTGGGCCGGTGGGTGGCCGGTCACTGGTCGGTGCAGGTGGCCGCGGGGACCGTGTCCAGCCAGGGCAGGTCGTGGCCCATCCGGTCCCGCTTGGTGCGCAGGTAGCGCAGGTTGTGCTCGCCGGCCTGCACGGGCATCGGCACGCGCTCGGTGACGTCGATGCCGTGGCGGGTGAGGGCGGCGGCCTTGTCCGGGTTGTTGGTCAGCAGGCGGACGGTGCCCACGCCGAGGTCACGCAGGATCCGCGCGCCGGCCCCGTAGTCGCGGGCGTCGGCGGGCAGGCCGAGTTCGAGGTTGGCGTCGAGGGTGTCCCGGCCGCGCTCCTGGAGTTCGTAGGCGCGCAGTTTGGACATCAGGCCGATGCCGCGGCCCTCGTGTCCGCGCAGGTAGACCACGACGCCGCGCCCCTCGGACCGGATGCGGTCGAGGGAGGCGTCGAGCTGGGGCCCGCAGTCGCAGCGCTGGGAGCCGAAGACGTCGCCGGTCAGGCATTCGGAGTGGAGCCGGACCAGGACGTCGCGGCCGTCGCCGAGGTCGCCGTGGACGAGGGCGACGTGCTCGACGCCGTCGACGGTGGAGCGGTAGCCGTACGCCGTGAACGCGCCGTGCCGGGTGGGCAGGCTGACCTCCGCCTCGCGGCGCACGGTGGGGTCGGCGGCGCGGCGGTAGGCGATCAGGTCCTCGATGGAGATGATCGTCAGGCCGTGCTTGCGGGCGAAGGGGACGAGTTCGGGCAGCCGCAGCATGCGGCCGTCCTCCCCGGCGATCTCGACGATGGCCCCGGCCGGGCGCAGTCCCGCGAGGCGGGCGAGGTCGACGGCGGCCTCGGTGTGGCCGTCGCGGGCGAGGACGCCGCCGGGGCGGGCGCGCAGCGGGAAGACGTGCCCGGGGCGGACCAGGTCGTCCGGGCGGGCGGTGCCGCCGGCCAGGAGCCGCAGGGTGGCGGCGCGGTCGCCGGCGGAGATGCCGGTGGTCACGCCGTGGGCGGCGGAGGCGTCGACCGAGACGGTGAACGCGGTCCGCATGGACTCGGTGTTGTCCTCGACCATCTGCGGCAGCCGGAGCCGGTCCAGTTCCTCGCCCTCCATGGGGGCGCAGATCAGGCCGCGGCACTCGCTCATCATGAAGGCGACGATCTCCTCGGTCGCCTTCTCGGCGGCGATGACGAGGTCGCCCTCGTTCTCGCGGTCCTCGTCGTCGACGACGACCACCGGGCGGCCGGCGGCGATGTCGGCGACGGCCTGCTCGATCGGGTCGAGCCGCAGGTCGTCGAAGCCGTCGGGGCCGTCGAGCGCGGGGATGGCGTTCATGCGGGCACTCCTTCCGGGACGGGCCGCGCGACCTCGCGGGAGCGCAGCCACCAGTCGCGCATGCCCCACAGGACGAGTGCGCCGTACAGGATGTAGACGAAGCCGGAGAACGCGAAGCCGTTGGCGAAGTTCAGCGGCACGCCGACCAGGTCGACCAGCAGCCAGGCGAACCAGAACTCGACCATGCCGCGGGCCTGGGCGTACATGGCGACGATGGTGCCGACGAAGATGTACGCGTCCGGCCAGGGGTCCCAGGACAGGGCCGGGACCGCGGTGAACAGGCCGCCGACGGCGAGGGTGCCGAGGGCGGCGCCGGCAAGCAGCGCGCCGCGCTCGCGCCAGGTGGCGAAGCGGACGGCGATGGAGCCGTCCTGCGCCTGGCGGCGGCCCCGGGTCCAGGCCCGCCAGCCGAAGGCGGCGACGACCATGACGACGATCTGCTTGCCCGCGCTGCCGGAGAGGTGCGCGGTGGCGAAGGCCGTGAAGAGGATGACGCCGGAGAGGAACTGGGCGGGCCAGGTCCACACCGAGCGCCGCCAGCCGAGGGCGAGGGCGGCCAGACCGATCACGTTGCCGATCATGTCCGACCACTTGATGTGCTGGTCGAACAGCGTGAACGCCTCGGAGTTGAGCCAGTTCACCGCGGGTCCCCCTGTCCGGCGAGGAGCCGCTCGACGTACTTGGCGATGATGTCGACCTCGAGGTTGACCGGGTCGCCGGGCTGCTTCAGGCCGAGCGTGGTCAGGGCGAGGGTGGTGGGGATGAGGCTCACGGTGAAGAAGTCGGGGCCGGCCTCGACGACGGTGAGGCTGATGCCGTCGACGGTGATGGAGCCCTTCTCGACGACGTAGCGCGCGAGGCCGGCGGGCAGGGAGATCTTCACGATCTCCCAGTGTTCGGACGGCTCGCGCTCCAGGATCTCGCCGGTGCCGTCGACGTGGCCCTGCACGATGTGGCCGCCGAGGCGGGCGCCGACGGCGGTGGGGCGTTCGAGGTTGACCCGGGAGCCGACGGCGAGGGCGCCGAGGCTGGAGCGGTTCAGGGTCTCGGCCATCACGTCGGCGGTGAACTCGTCGCCCTCGTGGTCGACGACGGTCAGGCACACGCCGTTGACGGCGATGGAGTCGCCGTGGGCGGCGCCCTGGGTGACGACGGGGCCGCGCAGGCGGAAGCGACAGGCGTCGTCGAGGGTCTCGACGGCGGTGATCTCGCCCAGCTCTTCGACGATTCCGGTGAACACTTCCCGGGTCCTCCTGCCTCTTCGGGCACGGACTCCGGGGCTGTCGGGAACGACAGAGAGAACGAACAGAACACCCGGGCGACACCGGACGGGACCCGTCTGCGACGGACGTCCCGGACTCGGCGGCGCGCACGAGGGCCCGCTCGCCGCGCACTGCCTCCCATCCGGACTTTAACCGTCGGTCCAGGAGTTTCACCTGGTCAACCGATCGCTGGAGGCGACCGGGTCGCGGACTGTAACCGCCGGTTCGGACTTTCACCGACCCCGGAGTGCGCTGCTTCTGGTACAGGCTCAGTGTGCCACGACCACGGCTCACCCATGCGGGTGATGCGTGTGGAGTGCCTCACAGCACCCCGACTTGGTCCATACCTATTGACGCAATGGTCTAGTCCTCTTTAGGTTCAGCGGCACGGAACCCCCACGACGTCCGGAGGCCCGGCCTGCCTCCGCGGCCGCCCCGCCTCCGGGAGGCGACCGGCCCGGCGGCGGTGACGACGGCCCTTGCCCGCCGCCGGGCCTCCCAAGGACGACGCCGCCCGGGGCGCGCGCCTGACCGCGCGTCCCGGGCGGCGTCCCGTGGGGAGACGCCCCGGTGGACGCCCCGGGGGGCCTCCCCACGCCGGCCCCGGTCCGCCCGCGCCGGGCTGCGCCACCGTGCCGCCGCGGTGAGACTGGGACGCGTACGGCGCCGGTTCACGGGGCCCGGCGCCCCCTCATGTCACGTCCACACCGGCCGGTGCGTCCCACGGAGACGAGGCGCTCCGCCCGGGAGTGCCCGCGTCCGAAGGGACTGAGCAGCATGAGCACGATCCTGGTCACGGGCGGCACCGGCACCCTCGGCCGGCTCGTCACCGAGCGGCTGCGCGAACGGGGCCACGAGGTACGGGTGCTGAGCCGCCGCGCCCAGCCGTACGCCGTCGACCTGCGCGAGGGCGGCCCCGCCCTGGACGCGGCGCTGGAGGGCGTGGACACGGTCGTGCACTGCGCGAGCACGCCCCGGGGCGGCGACGAGCGGGCGGCGGCGAACCTGATCGCGGCGGCGCGGCGGGCCGGGACGCGGCACCTGGTGTACATCTCGATCGTCGGGGTGGACCGGGTCCCGATGGGCTACTACCGGGCGAAGCTGGCGGTGGAGCGGCTGGTCGAGGAGTCGGGGCTGGGCTGGACGGTGCTGCGGGCGACGCAGTTCCACGAGCTGGTGACCGAGGTGCTGCGGATGCTGTCCAGGCCGCCGGTGATGCCGCTGCCGGCCGGGGTGTCCGACCAGCCGGTCGAGGTGGCGGAGGTCGCGGACCGGCTGGCCGAGCTGGCGGCCGGCGAACCGGCCGGGCGCGTCCCCGACCTGGGCGGCCCCGAGGTGCGCACTCTGGAGTCGCTGGCCCGCGCCTATCTGACGGCGACGGGGCGGCGGCGGGCACTGGTCCGGGTGCCGCTGGCCGGGAAGGCGTACCGGGGCTTCCGTACGGGGGGCCATCTGGCACCGGAACGGGCGGTCGGCGAGCGGACGTTCGAGGAGTACCTGGCCGGGCGCTTCGGCGACCGCGGCCGGCGGGCGTAGGGGCTTGCCAGGCGCCCGCCTCCCCGGCCGGGGAGGGCCGCCGGGCGGGACGGCCCCGCAGACGACCGGCGGACGATCCCGAAGGCGCCGGACAGCCGGCCCCGCAGACGACAGCCGCACGACCCCGAAAACACCAGGCAGCCGGCCCCGGAAGCGCCGGGCGGACGGCTCGCGGGCCCGGCGCGGCCCTCCCGGCACCCGGCGTCAGGGTGCCCGCGGCGCGAACAGCACGTCCTGGGCGCGGTCGCGGGCGGTGAGCAACGCGCCGCGCAGGACCGCGCCGCCGCCGAGGGCGGTGGGCCGCACCTCGGTGGCCAGCGGCGAGATCCGGCCCAGCCGGTCCCGCACGCGGGCGGCGAGCGCCTCGCCCCCGGCCCGGCCGATCTCGCCGGCCAGCACCAGGCACCCGGGGTCCAGCACGGAGACGACGGCGGCGGCGCCGAGGGCGACCCGGTCGGCGAGGTCGTCGAGGAAGCGCCCGGCGGCGGGATCGGCGCCGAGGTCCCGCACTGCCGCCCGGACCAGCACGGCGGCCCGGGGCTCGGGCTCGACGACGCCCTCCGGGGTGATCCGCGCCGCCGCCGGGCGGGCGACGGCGCCCGCACCGGACCCGGGGGGATCACCGGGGTTCACGGCGTCACCGGCCCGGACCCCGCCCGCCCCGGGCCCGGCGGGGCCACCCGCGTCGTCTGCCGGGCCCGCGCCCACCCCGTGCTCGGCGGCCAGCGCGGTCACCGCCGCCGCGCCGGCCAGCGAGTGGAAGCCGCCGTGGCAGTCGCCGGACGAGGGCAGGCCCCCGACGCCCGGCACCGGCAGGAAGCCGATCTCGCCCGCGCCGCCCGAGACGCCCCGCCGCAGGGTGCCGTCGAGGACCACCCCGGCGCCGATGCCGAGGCCGAGCCAGAGCAGGACGAAGGTCTCCCGGTCCCGGGCCGCCCCGTCGCGCTGCTCGGCGAGGGCGGCGAGGTTGGTCTCGTTCTCCACGCCGATCCGCGCCGCGGGGAAGCGCTCCTGGAGGGCCGCCACCAGCCGGCGGTGCCACGCGGGCAGGCCAGAGGAGTCCCGGAGTTCGCCGCCGGCCGGGTCGATCAGGCCGGGCGCCCCGATGCCGACCGTGTGCAGCCGCTCGGCCCCGGCCTCCTTCACCGTCCGCTCGACCAGCGTCACCGCCCGCTCCACGGCGGGCCCGGTGCGGGTGTCGTCGCCGATCGGCACGGACGCCTCGGCGAGCACGCGGCCGAGCAGGTCGGAGACGAGCACGGCGACGCTCTCGGTGCGCACGTCGAGGGCGGCGAGGTGCGCCCGGTCCGCGACGATGCCGTAGAGCCTGGCGTTCGGGCCGCGGCGCTGCTCGCGGGCCTCCCCCGCCACCTCGATCAGCCCGGCGGCGGTGAGGCGTTCGACGAGGTCGGCGACGGTGGGCCGGGACAGGCCGGTGAGCTGTTTCAACCGCGCCGCCGTCAGCGGCCCTTCCCGCTGGAGCAGGCGCAGGGCCAGCCGGTCGTTGAGAGCCCGTGCGGTGCTCGGGGATGCGGCCATGCCGGGGATCCTCCCAGATCGTCGGCGGGACGAGGTCGTGACCGTCAGCTATCTATCAGGCAGGGTTCCTGATAGTTTACCGCGCGGCGCGGACCCCGGCACGGAGGGCTCGCGGCGACCGGAGGACACGGGGAGCGGGAGGGCCGGCATGGGCACAGGGGGCAGCGCGCGGCGTGAGGTGACGCGGGCGCGGTACGCGGTGGCGGCGGTCTTCGCCGTGCACGGCGCGGTCACCGGCTCGTTCGCCACCCGCGTGCCGTGGATCCAGGAACACGCCGGGGTGAGCGCGGGCCAGCTCGGCCTGGCGCTGGCCTTCCCGGCGCTCGGCGCCTCGGTGGCCATGCCGCTGGCCGGCGGCGTCAGTCACCGCTTCGGCGCCCGCACGGCGCTGCGCGGACTGCTGGCCCTGTGGACGCTGGCGCTGGTCCTGCCCTCCCTCGCCCCGAACCTGGTCGCCCTGTGCGCCGCCCTGTTCGCCTTCGGCGCGACGGCGGGCATGTCGGACGTGGCGATGAACGCGCTCGGCGTCGAGGTGGAGAACCGCCTGGACAAGTCGATCATGTCGGGGCTGCACGGCATGTGGAGCCTGGGCGCCCTGCTGGGCTCGGCCGCCGGGACGCTCGCCGCCCACCTCGGCTCGGACGCCCGCACGCACCACGCGCTGGCGGCGGCGACGCTCACCGTGACGGGCCTGGTCGCCTGCGCCTGGGTGCTGGACCTCCAGCCGTCGGCGGACGAGGAGGCGCCGCCGCGCTTCGCGCTGCCGCCCAGGTCGGCGCTGCTGATCGGCGCGGTCGGCTTCTGCGCGGTCTTCGCGGAGGGCGCGAGCCTGGACTGGTCGGCGGTCTACCTGCGGGACCGGATGGACGCCTCGGCCGGTCTGGCGGCGGCCTGCACGACGGGCTTCACGCTCACCATGGCCGTGGCCCGGTTCGCCGGCGACGCGGTGGTGGACCGGTTCGGCGCCGTGCGCACGGTCCGGTTCTGCGGGGTGCTGGCGACGCTGGGCGGGCTGCTCATCGTCCTCGCGGACCGGCCGGCGCTCGCCATGACGGGCTTCGCGCTGATGGGGCTGGGCATCGCCGTGGTGGTGCCGCTGTGTTTCGCCGCGGCCGGCCGCAGCGGCGCCAACCCGAGCCTGGCCATCGCGGGCGTCGCCACCATCACGTACACCTCGGGGCTGGTGGCGCCGAGCGCGATCGGCACGCTGGCCCAGGCGACCAGCCTGATGGTGTCGTTCTGCCTGGTGACCGCGCTGACCTGCGGCCTGACGGCGTTCGCCTCGGTTCTGCGGGCCGGGGACCGCGGGCGCACGGTGGCCGGCGGGCCGGGGACGGAGCGGATCGCGGCCCGCCGGGGCGACGCCGGCTGACCCGTGCCCGCGGGCGCCGTGGTTCCCTGCCCACGGCGCGGAAGGCGTCGCTCCACGGCGCCGGGCCCTCCGCTCGGGACGTCGTGAGTTCCTCGTCGAGGCTCACCGTCGTGCCGTGGACGGAGCCCGTACGAGCCGCCCGGCCCCGGTGAACCGCCGCAGCGGCGACCCGAGGGGGACGGTCTCGACGGCGCGCGGCACCGGCCCACGGGAGCCGAGCCGGGAGCGGCGGCCGTACACCGCGCACGCCCGGCTCGTGCCGACGCGTACCGCGCCGCTCCCCGCCCCCGGCGCGGTCACCGCCGACGGGCACGCCGGACGCACCCGCGGCACGTCGCCGGGTGCGTGGTCATCAGCTCGTTCGGCCCGCACACCCGCACGTCGAGTCGGTCCGCGGTCGGCGGGGGTGGTGTCAGGGCGTGGCCGTCCGGGCCGGGCCGCCCGGTGTGTCCGTGCTCCGGGGTGCGGTGCCCGCCGGGCGCAGCAGGTCCCGGCCGGCGGCGCGGAAGGCGTCGCTCCAGGGCGCGGGGCGCAGGGTTGCGGGGTCCAGCCGGACCAGGACCCGGGTGCCGTGGGCGTACGTGGTCGCGCCGTCCGCCGAGCAGAAGCGGAATCCGTAGGTCAGGCCGGTGGTGCCGAGCCGTTCCAGCCAGAGGTGGACGGCGTGGGGGCCGGGCCGGGAGACGGGTGCCTCGTAGGTGATCCGGAACTCCCGGACCGCGTTGCAGGCGTCGCCGGCCGCCGCCCAGTCGCCCTCGAACCGGAAGCCGCGCTCGGTCCAGAGCCGCACCCAGGCCCGCTCGACCAGCAGCGGGTAGCGGGCGTTGTGCAGCAGTCCGAGGGCGTCCAGGTCGTCGAAGTGCACGGTGACGGGGACGAGCCGGCCGCGGGCCGGGGCGGCGGGGGCTTCGGCGGTCACGGCGGCCTCCTGGGGTCCGGTGTCGCTGGGGGGGCTTGCCGGGAGGCGGGCAGCGCGCGCCCTCCCCCGGCCGCTCACCGGGTCGGCGAGCACACCCGCGGGCACGGGTCCGCCCATCCTAAGCGCTCGCTCAGCCGCGCTTTCCGGGCGGGTCGCCGATCATCCGGGGGCTCGGATCAGGCCACCGACGGCCACCCCTGACAATGGTCCGGTCAATCTCCGTACAGAGAAAGCGAAACCTCACCATGGACCTCGGCGTGCGCTGGAAGCTGCACGGGGACGGCAAGGTACCCGCCCCGGGAGCGGTGGTCCGCCCCGACGAACGGCTCTCGTGGCCCCGCACGGCCGGGCTCGGCGCCCAGCACGTGGTGGCCATGTTCGGGGCGTCCTTCGTGGCCCCGGTCCTGATGGGCCTCGACCCCAACCTGGCGATCATGATGTCGGGTGTGGCGACCGTCATCTTCCTGCTCGCCACCCGCGGCCGGGTCCCCAGCTACCTGGGCTGCTCGCTCTCCTTCGTCGGCGTCGCCGCCGTGATCCGGGCCCAGGGCGGCACCAGCGCCACGGTGACCGGCGCGGTCCTCGTGGTCGGCGCCGCGCTCTTCCTGGTCGGCCTCGCCGTGCAGCGGTTCGGCGCGCGGATCATCCACGCCGCGATGCCGCCCATCGTCACGGGTGCCGTGGTGATGCTGATCGGCTTCAACCTGGCGCCGGTCACCGCCTCCACCTACTGGCCGCAGGACCAGTGGACGGCCCTGCTGGTGATGCTCTTCACCGGGCTCGCCGTGGTCTGCCTGCGCGGGTTCTGGTCCCGCATCGCGATCTTCCTCGGGCTGGTCTTCGGGTACGCGGTCTCCTGGGTCTTCGACCTGGCCTTCGGGAAGATCCACTCGGTGGACGCGAGCGGCCGGCTCACCGACCACTGGCGGCTGGACCTCTCCGCGGTCGGCCAGGCCGACTGGATCGGCCTGCCCGCCTTCCACGGACCGTCCTTCGAGTGGTCGGCGGTCCTGGTCGCGCTGCCGGTCGTCATCGCGCTGGTCGCCGAGAACGCGGGGCACGTCAAGGCGGTGGGCGAGATGACCGGCGACCCGCTCGACGACAAGCTGGGCACGGCGATCTCCGCGGACGGCGTCGGCTCGATGCTCTCCACCGCGGTCGGCGGCCCGCCGAACACCACGTACTCCGAGAACATCGGCGTGATGGCCGCGACCCGCGTCTACTCGACGGCCGCCTACTGGGCCGCCGCCGGTTTCGCCCTGCTCTTCGGCCTCTGCCCGAAGTTCGGCGCGGTCGTGGCCGCGATCCCGGGCGGGGTGCTCGGCGGCATCACCGTGATCCTCTACGGCATGATCGGCCTGCTCGGCGCTCAGATCTGGATCAACGCCAAGGTCGACCTGCGCAACCCGCTGAACCTGGTGCCGGCCGCCGCGGGCATCATCATCGGCGTCGGCAACGTCAGCATGTCGTTCACCGACACCTTCTCCCTGAGCGGCATCGCGCTCGGCACCCTGGTCGTCATCACCGGCTACCACGCGCTGCGCGCCTTCGCCCCCGCCCACCTCAAGACGCAGGAACCGCTGCTCGACGAGGGCACGTCGTCGTACGGCGGGGACGGTACGGACGGCGACGGCGGCGACGGCGGTACGCACGGCTCCGGCCCCGGGGGGCGGTGACGGCCGTGCCGGTGGCGGGCCTCAGCGCGCCAGGTCGTAGGCGTACGAGGGACTGAACGTGCCGGGCGGGCCCTCGCAGCCGTCGGACTCGCCCGGCAGCTTGACCCACAGGTAGGCGTCGATGCCCCGCTCGCCGGTGGCGAGGGTGGGGGCGCGGCCCAGAGTCCGGCCGCCGGGGTCGCACCACTGGCCGCCGGGCGGGGCGCCGTTGCCGTTGCGGCTGGTGTCGACGACGGCGCCCAGGTCCGGCGGTCCGCCGAGGGCGTCGAGCACGGCCCGGTCGTAGGCGATCTCGTCGGCCGTGGCGTGGAAGTTGGAGACGTTGCTGAAGACACCGTCGGAGGAGGCCGCCGCGCCGGCCCCGGCCTGCCGCAGCCACCCCGCCTGCCGGGCCGGCGCGTGCCAGCCGGAGTGCCCCGCGTCGTAGTAGACCCGGGCCCCCGGGGCCGCCGCCTTGAGCACCCGCCCGGCGCGGGCCAGGGAGGCGAAGCGGGCGCCGCGCTCGCCCTCGGTGAGGCACTCGGCCTGGGAGACGGAGTCGGGCTCCAGGATCACGATGACCTCGCCGGAGCCCAGCCCGGCGGCGAACCGGTCGATCCAGCCGTCGTAGGCGGCGAGGTCCGGCGCCCCGCCCCCGGAGTGGCCGCCGCAGTCCCGTCCGGGTATCGCGTACGGCACGACGACCGGGACCCGGCCCTCGGCCGCGGCGCCCGAGGTCACCTCCCGGACCCGCGCCGTGACCGTGGCCGGCGAGGGGTCGGCGAACCACACGGCGGCCGGGTGGTCGCCTATGCGGGAGGCGATGACCGCCCGGCGCGGGTCGTCCGGGTGGGCCCGCACCCAGTCGAGCACCTGCGAGCGGGGATGCCGGTAGAGGCCGGAGGCGGTGGCCGCCGACCGCTGCCGCGTGCTGTCGGGAGCGGGCCGGGAAGGGGCGCTCGGGGCCGGGGGCCCCGAGGGCGAGGGGGTGGCCGGGGCGGCCGGGGCGGACGGCGTCGCCGAGGGCGGCAGGGGCGGCGGCACCGGCAGGGCCTCCAGGCGCGGCGAGGCGGTCACCGCGGGGCGGGCCTCGTCGGCACGGCCGTCGCCGCGCAGCGCGGAGAGCGTCCCCGCGGCGGCGCCGGCGGCGACCACGACGGAGGCCGCCGCGACCATCGCGCCGCGCCGGGCGGCCCGTCTGCGTGCGGCCCGGCGATCGGCCCGGCGCCGGGCACGGTGCCCTGACACGTGGTGTCCCCCTCCCCCGCACGGCGGGCGCGTTCCCCCGTTCTGGGGAAGCGTCGGACCGCCGGCACTGCCGCCACCCTAAAGCTGCGACCCTGCCGCCATGGCGCACTGCGAACAAGTCGGCACGGCCGTCGGCACGGTGGACCCGCCCCGCTCCCGGCTGCGCGCGCTCTGCGCGGCGCTGCCCGCGCGGGACGGGGTGGCCGTCTTCACCCGCGTCTACACCGAGGCCGCCGAGGCGGCGGACCGGAGGGCCGCGGAGGGCGCGTTCCCCGCCGTCCGGGCGGCGGGCGCCCTGGACACACGGCTGGCGGAGCGCGCTCTCGCCGCCCTCGGCGCACCGGACGGGGGGCGCCGCCCGCCCGCGTGCTGGCGGCCCCTGCTCCGGTTCCGCCGCCATCCCGGCGTACGCCCCGCGCAGTTCGCGCTGGCGGGCCTGCATGCGCAGGCGGGCCACGACCTGGCGCTGGCGGTGGTGGACACCTGCCGTACGCTCGGCTGCGAACCCGTCGACCTGGAGGCCGGGTTCGACCGGGTGGGCGATCTCCTCGCCTCGGTGGAGGAGCGGATCCGCGAGGAGCTGACCCCGGGTCCCGACCGGCTCCGCCTGGCCGATCCGCTGGCCCACCTGCTCGGTGTGTGGAGCCTGGACCGGGCCCGGGACGCCGCCTGGAGCGCGGCCCGCGCCCTGTGGGCGCTGGGCGACCGGCCCGGGATCGCCGGGGAGCTGGCGGACCGTCTGGACACGACGACCGGCCTCGCGGCCCACATGCTGCTGACGCCCCTGTCCGGGCCGGGTGCGCGGGAGGCGGCCCGGTAGCGGGGCCGCCCGTCAGTCCTCGGGGAGTTCCACCGGGGCGAGGGCGTCGTAGAGGTCGCCGGGGCCGGGGTTGGCGGGGTCGGTGGCGCCGCCGAGGTGGTGCATCACGCCCCAGACCGCGTTCAGGGCCGTCTGGACGGCGCCCTCGGCCCAGCCGGCCGTCCAGGAGATGTCGTCCCCGGCGAGGAAGATCCCGCGGTGCCCGGCGGACAGGCGGTCCTGCATGAAGTGGGTGAACAGGCGCCGCTGGTAGCGGTAGTGGCCGGGCAGGTTGGCCTTGAAGGCGCCCATGAAGTAGGGCTCGTTCTCCCAGGAGACGGTCACCGGGGGGCCGATGACGTGCCGCCGGATGTCGACGTCCGGGTAGATCTCGCCGAGGGAGGCCAGCATGACCTCCATCCGTTCCTCGGCGGAGAGCGGCAGCCACTTCAGGCTGTCGTCGCACCAGGTGTAGGAGAGGCACATCACGGCGGGCCGGCCGGGTCCGTCGTCGAGGAGGTAGGTGCCGCGGGTCATGCGGTCGGTGAGCGTCATCGACATCACGTTCCGGCCCGTCTCGGGGTCCCGGTCCCGCCAGAAGGGCCGGTCCACGGGGACGAAGAGCTTGGAACTCTCCATGTAGTGGGTCCGCTCGATCGCCGTCCAGTGGTCGATGGGGAACAGCGACTCGTCGCAGGCGATCTTGGAGAGCAGCATCCAGGACTGGGCGGTGAAGACGACGGCGCGGTACGCGCGGTCCTCGCCGTCCGCGTCGGTCACGGTGATCTCCCCGTCCGGGGTGCGCCGGAGCCGGGTCACGGCCGGGCGGGGTTCGCCGCCGGGGTGCAGGGCCCGCAGCGAGGTGCCGTGCGGCCAGTGGAGGATCTTCCTCGGTTCGCGTTCCCACAGGCGCAGCGGGAGCTGCTGGGAGCCGCCGACGATGCTCTCGTGGTGGTCGTCCGCCTCCGTGTAGACGACACGCAGGATCTCCAGGATGGAGTTGGGGAAGTCGGTGTCCCAGCCGCCGGTGCCGAAGCCGACCTGGCCGAAGATCTCGCGGTGGCGGAAGGACGAGAAGGCCGGGGAGTCGCAGAGGAAGCCGTAGAAGGTCTGGTCGTCGAGGCGTTCGACGAGCCGGGACCACAGTTCGCGGATGCGGGGCACGTCCCGTTCGCGCAGGGCGCGGTTCATGGCGGAGAAGTCGGCGCCCTCCTCCAGGCACCGGGCCCAGGCGTCGGCCACGTCCCGGTAGACGCGGGGCAGGTCGTCCGGCGTCTCGGCGTAGTGGGTCTCGCCCTTGAGGTCGACGACGGTCGACTCGGTGGCCGCGGCGAGGGGGTTGGGGAAGGGCCGGGTCTCCAGGCCCACGAGGTCGATGTAGTGCCGCAGGGCCGTGGAGGAGGGCGGGAAGCGCATCGCGCCCATCTCGGCGGTGAGCGAGGGGTCGCAGCCCTCGAAGCCCACCGTGCGCAGCCGCCCGCCGATCCGGTCGGCTTCGTAGACGACCGGCCTGAGGCCCATCTTCATCAGCTCGTACGCGGCCACCAGGCCGGAGAGCCCGCCGCCGACGACGGCGACCTCGGTGCCGTGCTCGGTGGCGGGCACCTGGCCGAGGCCGGCCGGGTGGGCGAGGAAGCCGTCGTAGGCGTAGGGGAAGTCCGGGCCGATCATGGTGATCGGCGGGCGGGGGGCGTCGGCGTGCTCGGGCGCGGGGGGCACGGTGGACGTCATGGGCTGCGGACTCCTTGCGCGGCGAGCCGGAGGGCTCGGTGGGACGGGTGAAACGGGTGTGACCGGAACAGCGAGCGGGGCCGAAGGGGCGAGCCAGGGCGGCGGGCGCCGGCTCAGCCCAGGGCCGCGTACAGGCCGGGGCGGCGGTCGCGCAGGTACGGGTTGGCCGCGCGGGAGGCGGCCAGCAGCGCCGGGTCGACGTCGCCGACGATCAGCTCCTCGGCGCGTCCGGCGCGGGCGCGGCAGGTGCCGTCGGGCCCGGCCAGGGCGGAGAGCCCGAGGAACTCGAAGTCGCCCTCGTGCCCCGCCCGGTTGGCGTAGGCCACGTAGAGCTGGTTCTCGAAGGCCCGGGTGGGCACCAGGGACTCGGCGACGAAGGGGAAGGGGTGCATCAGCGCGGTCGGCACCAGCAGCAGGTCGGTACCGGCCAGGGCGTGGGCGCGGACGTTCTCCGGGAACTCGACGTCGTAGCAGATCAGCAGGCCGACGGTGAGGCCGTTCAGCTCGGCCTGGACGACCGGCCGGTCGCCGGGGGTGAAGTGCTCGTGCTCCAGGGGGCCGAAGAGGTGCGTCTTGCGGTAGTTGGCGAGCCGGGTGCCGTCGGCGCGGACCAACTGGACGGAGTTGAGGACCCGGTCGCCGTCCCGCTCGGGGTAGCCGTAGGCGATGGCGAGGCCGTGCCGGGCGGCGGTGCGCGCGACGGCGTCGGCGGAGGGGCCGTCGGCGGGCTCGGCGAGCCGGGTGAGTCCGTCGCCGACGGCGTACCCGGTCAGGAACAGCTCCGAGGTGAGGAGGAGCCCCGCGCCCGCGGCGGCGGCCCGGCCGGCGGCCTCGTCGAGGGCGTCGAGGTTCCCGGCGACGGAGCCGGGACGGCCGGAGCTCTGGAACAGGGCGGTGCGCATGCGGGAACCTCACCGGTGAACGGGGTGGCGGGGATGCCCTAGACGCTACGGTCGGCGCGCCCGGCCGGACAAGGAGGAGCCGTTGCGCGCCGACGGGCTGTTCGTTGCGTCCTCCGGCCGCTCGCCGGTGATTCGTTGCGCGGTCGGCCCGGGAGGCGTTCCCGAGCGTACGGGCGGACGTTTCCCCTGCTCACCGGGGCCCGGCGGCGGTCCGCCCGGGGCCCGGCGGCGCCTACGTCGGCGAGCCCGAGGAGAAGCGGCGCAGCAGCGGCGAGAGGACCAGTACCGACTTGGTGCGCTCCACGAAGGGCTCCCCGGCGATCCGCTCCAGCACCCGTTCGAAGTGCCGCATGTCCGAGGCGAAGACCTGGGCGATGGCGTCCGCCTCCCCGGTGACGGTGGAGGCGGACACGACCTCCTGGTAGCGCTCCAGGCCCCGCAGGATGGTCTCCGGGGAGGTGTTGCCGCGGCAGTGGATCTCGACGAACCCCTCGGTGCGCCAGCCGAGGGCGGCGGGGTCGACTCGCACCGTGAAGCCGGTGATGGCCCCGGTGGCGCGCAGCCGGTCGACCCGCCGTTTGACGGCGGGCGCGGACAGGCCGACGAGGTGCCCGATGTCCGCGTAGGAGCGGCGGGCGTCCTCGGCGAGGGCGTGCACGATGCGTTCGTCGAGATCGTTCAGCACTGCGGGGGGTTCACTTCGCTTCCGGGGGCGGTACGTCGGGACCGGCGGGTGCCGTACCCGCAGTAGACCACGGGTCGGGCCGCCGGCCCCGGCGGGTCCCGGTCAGACCCAGCTCGCGTGCAGGGGCTTGCCCTCCGCGTAGCCGGCGGCGCTCTGGATGCCGACGATGGCCTTCTCGGCGAACTCCTCCAGCGAGGCGGCGCCCGCGTAGGTGCAGGACGAGCGGACGCCCGCGATGATCGAGTCGATCAGGTCCTCCACACCGGGGCGGGTCGGGTCGAGGAACATCCGCGAGGTGGAGATGCCCTCCTCGAACAGCGACTTGCGGGCCCGGTCGTACGCCGACTCCTCCGAGGTGCGGTTGCGCACGGCCCGCGCGGAGGCCATGCCGAAGGACTCCTTGTAGAGGCGGCCGTCGGCGTCCTGCTGGAGGTCGCCCGGGGACTCGTAGGTCCCGGCGAACCAGGAGCCGACCATGACGTTGGAGGCGCCGGCGGCGAGGGCCATCGCCACGTCGCGGGGGTGGCGGACGCCGCCGTCGGCCCACACGTGCCTGCCGAGCCTGCGCGCCTCGGCGGCGCACTCCAGCACGGCGGAGAACTGCGGGCGGCCCACGCCGGTCATCATGCGGGTGGTGCACATGGCGCCGGGTCCGACGCCGACCTTGACGATGTCGGCACCGGCCTCGACGAGGTCGCGCACGCCCTCGGCCGAGACGATGTTGCCCGCGACCAGCGGCACCCCCGGGTCGAGGTCGCGCACCAGCTTCACGGCGCTGATCATCGACTCCTGGTGGCCGTGCGCGGTGTCGATGACGAGCGTGTCCACGCCCGCGGCCAGCAGTTGCGCGGCCTTGCCCGCCACGTCGCCGTTGATGCCGACGGCGGCGGCGATGCGCAGTCCGCCGTTCGCGTCCGTGGCCGGCGTGTAGAGCGTGGCGCGCAGGGCGCCCTTGCGGGTGAGGATGCCGGCGAGGCGGCCCTCGGCGTCCACGGCGGGCGCGTAGCGGCGGTTGGCGGCGTCGAGGGTGTCGAAGGCCCGGCCCGGGTCCAGGTCCGCGTCGATCAGCAGCAGGTCCTTGGACATGACCTCTTCGAGCTGGGTGAAGCGGTCCACGCCGCTCAGGTCGGCGTCGGTGACCACGCCGACCGGCCGGTGGCCCTCGTCGACGACGACACCGGCGTTGTGCGCCCGCTTGGGCAGCAGGGCGAGGGCGTCGGCGACGGTCTGGTGCGGGGCCAGCACGATCGGGGTGTCCAGCACGTGGTGGCGGCTCTTCACCCAGGAGACGACGTCGGTGACGACCTCGATCGGGATGTCCTGCGGGATGACCACGAGGCCGCCGCGCCGGGCCACCGTCTCGGCCATGCGACGGCCGGCGATGGCGGTCATGTTGGCGACGACGAGCGGGATGGTGGTGCCGGTGCCGTCCGGGGAGCTGAGGTCCACGCCCTGCCGGGAGCCGACGGCCGACCGGCTCGGCACCATGAAGACGTCGTCGTACGTCAGGTCGTACGAGGGCTGGATGTCGTTGAGGAAACGCACGTGCTGCACATCCCAGTCGTTCAGAGGTGGCCCCCGGGCAGGTCAGCCAGGGGGAAAGAGCACGTACTTCATTCTCCCACGGAGCACGCCGGATCAGTCCCGGGCGGAACGTCCAGGAGAACGCACGGACGTCTCGGAGGAATCTCCAGTCCCCCGCGTCCCACGGGCCCCGCCGGTGGCGCGGGTGACCCCTGCGGGGCCGTGGCCCGGCCCGGCCCCGGCCCCCTGTCGGCGCGCGCCGCGCGCGCCGGTACCGCATCAGACCCCGTCGGGGTCGTTCCGCTGGAGCGTCGGCTTGGGCGCCGGGCCCGCCGTCATGAGGTAGTCCGCGGCCGACGTGTCCGTCACCAGGCTGGTCACCAGCCCGGAGCGGAGCACGGCGTCGATCGCCGCGGCCTTGCGCTGCCCGCCCGCGATCGCCACGACCTCGGGGACGTGGCGGAGCTGGTCGGCGGTGACCGTGATGCACCGCTCCCCCAGGTCCCGTCCGATCCGGCGCCCCTCGGCGTCGAAGAGGAGGGCGGACATCTCGGCCGCGACACCGAGGGACGCGTAGTGGGCGCGCTCCTCGTCGCTGAGCATGTCGTGCACCGTGGAGATGCCCGGCTCCCAGGAGCCGATGGAGACGCAGGCCACCGTGACCTTGTCGAAGTACTCGAAGGCGCGGGCGATCCCGGTCTGGTGGCGCAGCGCCGCCGCGGTGGCCGCGTCCGGCAACAGCATCGGCGCGTAGATGGGGTGGGCGTCGCCCCCCGAGACCTGTGCGGCGCGGCGCACGGCCTCGACCGAACCGCGTTCGGCGGTCCCGGCGTCGTACACGCCGGTGAGCTGGACCACCGTGCAGGGCGGCAGCCGGTCGAGCGCCGCCGCCATGTGGATGGTGGAGCGCCCCCAGGCCAGGCCCAGGACGTCGCCCTCGGTGACCAGTTCGCCGAGCAGGTCGGCGGCGACCTCCCCCAGGTTCTCGGGGTCGGGGGTCTCCTCGGCGTCCGCCGGGGACTCCACCACCACGGCGTGCCGGAGCCCGTAACGGGCCCTCAGGGCGTCCGAGCGCTCGGCGTCCAGCTCGGCCGGCACCCGGATCTCGATGCGTACAAGGTCCCGCTCGAGGGCGGTCTCCAGGACCCGGGCCACCTTGAAGCGGCTGACGCCGAACTCCTCGGCGATCTGGATCTTGGATTTGCCCTCGAGGTAGAAGCGGCGGGCCATGGCCGCCGCCTGGACCAGCTCAGCGGGTCCCATCCGCATGGCTGAACGGCCCGCCGACATACCCGACACGGCGTTCTCCTCACTGCTGTTCACACTCTGGATTCACCGTTCATCCTTGCAGATGCGGCGCTTTCGATCAGCCCTGACGGCCGCCGTTCACGTTCCGGTTCCTCAGTGGTCGCACGCCCAGGACGCCTTGGCGGTCGCCGTCTCGGCGCGGGCGCGCAGGGAGCGGACGGCCTCGGCCGGGTCGGCCGCCCCGTACACGGCGGAGCCCGCGACGAAGACGTCGGCGCCCGCGTCGGCGCACCGCTCGATGGTCGCCTCCGACACTCCGCCGTCGACCTGGAGCCACAGTTCCAGTCCGTGCTTGCCGATCAGCTCACGGGTGCGGCGGATCTTGGGAAGCATGATGTCGAGGAACGCCTGCCCGCCGAAGCCCGGCTCAACCGTCATGATCAGCAGCATGTCCAGCTCGGGCAGCAGGTCCTCGTACGGCTCGATCGGCGTCGCGGGCCGCAGTGCCATGGAGGCGCGGGCGCCCTTGGCCCGGATCTCGCGGGCCAGCCGGACCGGCGCGGCGGCGGCCTCGACGTGGAAGGTGACGGACCCGGCCCCCGCCTCCACGTACTGCGGCGCCCAGCGGTCGGGCGCCTCGATCATCAGGTGGCAGTCCAACGGGGTGTCCGTCGCACGGGCCAGGGACTCCACGACGGGCACGCCGAGGGTGAGGTTCGGGACGAAGTGGTTGTCCATGACGTCGACGTGGAGCCAGTCGGCTCCCTCCACCGCCCGTGCCTCGTCCGCGAGGCGGGCGAAGTCGGCGGACAGGATGCTGGGGTTGATCTGCGCGGCCATGCCCCAAGCCTGCCATGCCCGGCCCCCGGCGGGGGTGCCCGGTCCAGACCACAGGACGCCCGTCGCGCGCCCGCCCCTCCGGGTGCCCGGACCGGGGGCTCGTACGGGTACCGACCCGGGCCGGGGCCTCGTACGGGTACCGACCCGGGCCGGGCGGCGGGCGGGGCGCCGGGGGGTGGTGCGGCGGGCGGGGTGCGGGGGTCAGACGGTGCGGGGGTCAGACGGTGCGGGGGTCAGACGGTGCGGGGGTCAGACGGTGCGGCGGATCAGCGCCAGGTACATGGCGTCCGTCCCGTGCAGGTGCGGCCAGAGCTGCACGTCGGGGCCCTCCCCGAGGTCGGGAACGCCGGGCAGCAGCGGCCGGGCGTCGACCAGTTCCGTGCCGGGGTGCTGCTTGAGCACGTCGGCGACGACGGCCCGGGTCTCGGCGAGGTGCGGGGAGCAGGTCGCGTAGCCGACGACGCCGCCGGCCCGGACGGACTCCAGGGCGCCGCGCAGCAGCCCGCGCTGGAGCGGGGCGAAGCCCTCCAGGTCCTCGGGGCGGCGCCGCCAGCGGGCCTCGGGACGGCGGCGCAGCGCGCCGAGCCCGGTGCAGGGCACGTCGACCAGGACCCGGTCGAAGACGCCGGGTGCCCAGGCCGGGCGGGTGCCGTCGGCGGCGATCACCCGGTACGGGCCCGGGTTGCCGTCCAGCGCCCTGGCCACCAGCCCCGCCCGGTGCGGCTGCTTCTCGGAGGCGAGCAGGAAGGCGCCCCGTTCGGCGGCGAGCGCGCCGAGCAGCGCGGCCTTGCCGCCCGGTCCGGCACAGGCGTCCAGCCAGCGCCGGTCCGGACCCTCCAGCGGGGCCGCGGCCAGCGCCAGTGCGACGAGCTGACTGCCCTCGTCCTGCACACCGGCGCGGCCCTCGCGCACCGCCTCGACGGCCCCGGGCTCGCCGCCCTCGCTCAGCCGCACCGCGTACGGGGACCAGCGGCCCGGCACGGCCGCCTCCTCCGCCAGCAGTTCCGCGGCGGAGGCCCGGCCGGGGCGGGCGACGAGGGTGACCTCGGGCCGCTCGTTGTCGGCGGCCAGCAGCGCCTCGATGCCGGACCGGCCGCCACCGAGCGAGTCCCACAGCGCGGAGACGACCCACCGGGGGTGCGAGTGCACGACGGCGAGGTGGTCCTCCGGGTCCTCGTCGTACGGCGGTGCGACGCGGGCCAGCCAGCCGTCGAGGTCGTCTCCGGCGATCTTGCGCAGCACGGCGTTGACGAACTTGGCCCGTCCGTCGCCGAGCACGACCCGCGCCAGCTCCACGGAGGCGGAGACGGCGGCGTGGCTCGGGATGCGGGTGCCGAGCAACTGGTGCGCGCCGAGGCTCAGCACGTCCAGCACCGGGGGGTCCACCTCGCGCAGCGGACGGTCCACGCAGGCGGCGATGACGGCGTCGTAGGTGCCCTGCCGGCGCAGCGTGCCGTAGACCAGTTCGGTCGCGAGGGCGGCGTCACGGGCGTCGAAGCCGTCCCGTTCCCGGGCGGCGCGCAGCAGCGGCGGCAGCACGAGGTTGGCGTAGGCGTCCCGCTCGTCCACGGCCCGGAGCGCCTCGAAGGCGAGGATGCGGACGGGGTCCTTGCGCGGCCTGCGGTAGGGCTTGCCGGGCGGGCGGGGACGGCGGGGCTGCTGACTCACGAAAAGGTGCTCCGGATGTGGGATGACAGGCGCCCCCAGCGTACGTCGGCGCCCCCGCCCGCCGCGGCACGGGTCACGCGCCGAGCAGTTCGCCCTCGGTGACGCGGGCGCCGCGCGCCCAGTCCGCGGCCCGCATCGGCTTCTTGCCCTGGGCCTGCACCCAGAGCAGTTCGACGGCGTGGGAGCCGGTGCCGACGTGGACGCTGTTCTTGCCGACCGCCGGACGGCCGGGGGCCAGGTCGGTGCGGTCGGGGGCGGGCGCGGTCTGGACGAGCTTGAGGCGTTCGCCGCGGAAGGTGGTCCAGGCGCCAGGCGCGGGGGTGCAGCCGCGCACCACCCGGTCCACCCGCAGCGCCGGGGCCGACCAGTCGATCCGGGCGTCCTCGACGGTGATCTTCGGGGCGAGGCTGACGCCGTCGGCGGGCTGCGGCACGGGCTTGAGGGTGCCGTCCTCGATGCCGTCCATGGTGGCGGCGAGCAGTCCGGAACCGGCGAAGGCGAGCCGGGTGAGCAGGTCGCCGCTGGTGTCGGTGGGGCGGACCTCCTCGGTGACGGTGCCGTAGACCGGTCCGGAGTCGAGCCCCTCCTCGATGAGGAAGGTCGAGGCGCCGGTGATCTCGTCCCCGGCCATCAGCGCGTGCTGCACGGGGGCGGCGCCGCGCCAGGCGGGCAGCAGCGAGAAGTGCAGGTTCACCCAGCCGTGCGCGGGGACGTCCAGGGCCCGGCGGGGCAGCAGCGCGCCGTAGGCCACGACCGGGCAGCAGTCCGGGGCGATGGCCCGCAGCCGCTCCAGGAACTCCGGGTCGCCGGGCCGGGCCGGCTTGAGCACCTCGATCCCGTCCTCCTCGGCCCGCTCGGCCACCGGTGAGGCGATCATCCGGCGCCCGCGTCCGGCCGGCGCGTCGGGGCGCGTGACGACTGCGGCCACCTCGTGGCGCCCGGAGGCGATCAGGGCGTCCAGGGCGGGGACGGCGACCTCGGGGGTGCCGGCGAAGACGAGCTTCATGGGTGGGGACGGGCCTCTCGGGCGGGGGCGGATGCGGGCGGCCCACCAGTCTACGAGCCCCGGCCCGCCGGGGCCCGCCGGCCTCCCGGCGCCCGGTGCCCCGCGCACGGCGGCGGCGCAGTGGTGCGCGGGCGGAAGGCGCCCTCGCCCGGGTACGCGGGCGGGAGAACACCCCGCGCCCGGGTGCGCGGCGCACAACCCGGCCGCGAGGGCGCGCACATGTGCTCCCACGCCCCCACACCGTGACCAGCGGAGCGCCCACGCGTTGGTCAAGCAACAGTTGACCACGCCGGACCGCCCGTGCGGTCCGATCCCTTTCAACGCCGGTTCGAGAGGCTTGTTCATGGCCGACCACGCAACCCACGACGCCCAGGCTCGGGCCAGCCTGCACTTGCTGGTGCGGGACATCGAGCGGGTCCGCCGGCAGGTGGACGCACTGCGCACCCTCACCGCCCAGTTGGGCAACGTCTACCGCCCGCGCCGCTCCGGCCCCGCGACGGGCTTCGTCGTCTACGGACGCGCCCCCGCCCCGACCGTCCGGCTCGCCCAGGAACTGCGGGACAGCGTCGAAACGCTGGTCACGGCCGCGGTGGACTTCGACCGCTCGCTCGGCTTCTCCTGGGACGCGGTGGGCTCGGCGCTCGGTGTCACCAAGCAGGCCGTGCACCGCAGGTACGGCGCCCGCCGGGCCGCTGCGCAGGCCGCCGCCGCGGAGGCCGCCGAGCACGCCCAGGAGGCGGCCGGCACCGGTTCCCGGGTCAACGTGGGCCCCGTCCCCACGGTCCCCGCGGCCCGCTCCATGCCGACCCAGCCGACCTCCGGCAGCCCGGCCTTCCCCCACGACCCCTCCCGCCCGGCCCCGTTCCCCTCCCCACGCAACGGCTGACACTTCGGTCCGCGCGAAGCGCACGCTTCGCCCCCGTGCCGGTGCCGGCCGCGCGGGACGCCGGCCCCGACCTCCGGCCCCGGGCCCCGCGAGAGCCCTGTGAGACCGCCGGGTCGACCCGAAGGCCGCCGTGCCCCGAAGGCCGTGTGAGGGCTCCGTCCCGACCGCCGGGCAGGTCGGAGGGCCACGTGAGGGCCCGCGCCGGAACCGCTCGGCGAGCCGCCGTGAGGCAGTGATCCGGGTGCGCCCGGTGACCGTCGGCCGAGCGAGAGCCCCCTCCCGGCCGCCGAGTTGGCGTCAGCCTGCGCAAGACGCCCCGCCCGTCACCGAGTCGGCCGCAGGCCACGTCCCGGCCGCCGCGTCGCCGCGGGCCACGCGTGGGGCGCTGCTCCGGGTGCGCCCGGTGGGCCGTCGACGGCGTCAGATCGCCCCGGCCCCCGGCGGGGCCCTGGGGCGCGGAGGACGCCGATCAGCGGCGCCCGGTGGGCCGCCGGACCGCGGGGCATCACCGGGACCACCCGGGGGCTGGGGCCACGTGAGGCACCGCTCCGGGCCATGCGGCGGCCCCCGGCCGCTCACCGGGCCGAGCCCACCGCCCGCTGAGCCGGCGCCCGCCCGACCGGCCCGATCCGCCCGCCCGCCTGGTGAGCGGTCCCCCGCGCGGAGGAGGGACCCGGCCGCCCGAGGGACCTGCGGCGACGGCCGGCATCTCGGGCGGTCAGGCACCACCCGCCGCGCCACGGACACCCCCCGGCGGCCCACCGGATCGACGGCCGCCGCCCCCTCGCACCGGCCCCGGCCCGGCGGACCCGCCCGAGCCCCGTGCCGGGGTCAGCCGATGTCGAGGGGGTCGACCCGCACCCAGACCGGGGCCGCGCTCCCCCGGGCCGTCCGGGACGCCTGTGCCGCCTTCAGGGCCGCGGCGAGGGCCGCGCCCCGGCCCGGCGGCACCCGCACCAGGGCCCGCTCCCAGTGCTCGCCCGGCGGCGGGGCGCCCGATCTGCGCGGGCTGCCCGCCGCCGTGACCGGGAGCGGCACCGGGCCCAGCACCTCGGCCTCGGCGGGCAGCTCCACCGCGCGCAGGAATTCCGCCACCGCCTCCGCCGGCCCCGCCACCGACGCCATCCGCGAGACCGGCGGGAAGCCCAGCTCCGCCCGCTCGGCCAGCTCCCGCACCGCGTGACCCGCCGGATCCCAGCGCACCAGCGCCTGCACCGGCCGCAGCGTCGGCTCGGCGACCACCACGACCGTGCCGCCCGCGCCCTGCGGACGCACCAGCGCGGCGGCGGCGAGCCAGCGCCGCAAGGCGTCCTCACCCGCCCGCAGGTCGGGCCGCCCGAGCATCGCCCAGCCGTCGAGCAGCAGCGCCGCCGCGTACCCGCCCTCCGCGACCGGCTCCGCGCCCGGCGTGCTCACGACCAGCGCAGGGCCCGGCGGCACCGTGTCGAGGACGTGCTCCCGCCCCGAGGTGCGCACCGGCACGGCCGGGAACGCGCGCCCCAGCTCCTCGGCGGTGCGCCGGGCCCCCACGATCTGGGCGCGCAGCCGGAAGGACCCGCACTCCGGGCAGTGCCGGCCGCCCTCCTCCCGCCCGCACCAGCCGCACCGCGGCGCCGCCCCCGACTCCTGCGCCTGCAACGGCCCCGCGCAGTGCCCGCACCGCGCGGGCGTCCGGCACACGGCACACGCCATCCGCGGT
This sequence comes from Streptomyces sp. SCSIO 75703, assembly GCF_036607905.1. NCBI lineage: Bacteria > Bacillati > Actinomycetota > Actinomycetes > Kitasatosporales > Streptomycetaceae > Streptomyces > Streptomyces sediminicola. The sequence continues at coordinate 5,721,813 of NZ_CP144555.1, read as the reverse complement.
ACGTAGCCACGCCGCGGCACCTGCACCAGCACCGGCCCGTGCCGCAGCCCCTCCCGGGCCGCCTGCCAGGCGAGCGTCGGCAGCCGGGCGGCGCGCGCCGCCTCGTCCCGGGCCAGGTCGGTGTCGCCCACCGTCCGCACCAGGGGGGCGGTGGTGCGCACCCGCTCACGCGGGGCGATCAGCGGGCGGGCCCAGCCGGTCTCCACGAGCTGGGCGGCCTCCACGGTGCAGTTCCAGCCGCCCAGCAGGAAGGCGCACCGGTCCAGGGTGGCCCGCAGCACCAGCACCTCGCGGGCGTGCGGCTGCGGGGCGTGCTGTTCGGCGAGGGAGTCGTCGCCGTCGTCCCAGAGGGCGACGAGGCCGAGGTCGCGCACCGGGGCGAACATGGCCGCCCGGGTGCCGACCGCGGCCCGTACCGCCCCCCGGCGCACCGCGAGCCACTGCGCGTACCGCTTCTCCGGTCCCGCGTCGGCGGTGAGCACGGCGTGCCGGCCCTCGCCGAGGAGCGCGGTCAGCGCCGCGTCCGCCCGCGCCACGGCCCGCCCGTCCGGCAGGACGACGAGGGCGCCGCGGCCGGAGGCCAGCGTCGCCGCGACGGCCCGCGCCAGCTCCTCGGCCCACTCGGGGCCGGGCAACGCGTTCCACACGGCGCGCGGCGCGGCTCCCGAGGCGAGGGCGGCGAGGAAGGCGGGGCCGTGTTCGTAGCGCCCCCAGGTGCCGGGGGCGGGGGCCTCGGGGGGCGGCAACGGCTCGGGCGAGGGACGCCGCTCGGCGCGGGCGCTGCGCGGCGGGACGGCGAGCTGCAGCACGTCGGCGAGGCTGCCCGCGTACCGGTCGGCGACGGCGCGGGCGAGGCCGAGCAACTCCTCGTCGAGGACCGGCTCGGGCGAGACGACCTGGGCCAGCGCGGCCAGCGGACCGGAGTAGTCGGACGCGGCGAGCCGCTCGACGAGGAAGCCGTCGACGAGCCCGCCGCCCTCGCGCCGCCCGTCCCGCACCCGGTGCCGCCCGGCGCCGAAACGCACCCGCACCCGCACGCCCGGGCGGGCGTCGGCGTCGAGTTCCTCGGGGACGGCGTAGTCGAAGTACCGGTCGAGGTGGAGGACGCCCTTGTCGACCAGGACGCGGGCGACGGGCAGCTCCCTGGCGAGGGCCGCGCCGCGCCAGGTGCGGGGCTTCGCCCGCGGCGGCCTGGCCGCGCGCACGGTCTCCCGGATGAGCGCGAGCTGCTCCGGCGGCGTGTCCTCACCGCCGGCTTCCGGGGGTCCGTTCTCGCTGCTCACGCTTGCATTCTTACCAAACGGGACCGACAACCGCGGGCCCCGCCGGGGGCGGGGGCGGCACCGCGCCGCCCCCGCCCGGCCCACCGCGCCCCGTCTCCGGAACCGGGCGAGGCCCGGCACCCCTGTCGGGGCACCGGGCCTCGCGCCGTGTCGTCGGCGCGGCGCGCCGTCGGGGCCGTCCTACAGTCCCGCCGCCTTGCGCAGCGCGTCCACGCGGTCCGTGCGCTCCCAGGTGAAGTCGGGAAGCTCACGGCCGAAGTGGCCGTACGCCGCGGTCTGGGCGTAGATCGGGCGGAGCAGGTCGAGGTCGCGGATGATGGCGGCCGGCCGGAGGTCGAAGACCTCGTCGATGGCCTTCTCGATCTTCTCCGGCTCGACCTTGGCGGTGCCGAAGGTCTCCACGAAGAGGCCGACCGGCTCGGCCTTGCCGATCGCGTAGGCGACCTGGACCTCACAGCGGGCGGCGAGCCCGGCCGCGACGACGTTCTTGGCGACCCAGCGCATCGCGTAGGCGGCGGAGCGGTCGACCTTGGACGGGTCCTTGCCGGAGAAGGCGCCGCCGCCGTGGCGGGCCATGCCGCCGTAGGTGTCGATGATGATCTTGCGGCCGGTCAGGCCCGCGTCGCCCATCGGGCCGCCGATCTCGAAGCGGCCGGTGGGGTTGACCAGCAGGCGGTAGTTCTCCGTGTCGAGCTTGATGCCGTCGTCCAGCAGCGCCTTCAGCTCGGGCTCCACGACGAACTCGCGGATGTCCGGCGCGAGCAGCGACTCCAGGTCGATGTCGCTGGCGTGCTGGGAGGAGACCACCACGGTGTCGAGGCGGACGGCCTTGTCGCCGTCGTACTCGATGGTGACCTGGGTCTTCCCGTCGGGGCGCAGGTACGGGATGGTGCCGTTCTTGCGGACGTCCGAGAGGCGCTTGGACAGGCGGTGCGCCAGGAAGACGGGCAGCGGCATCAGCGTCGGCGTCTCGTCCGAGGCGTAGCCGAACATCAGGCCCTGGTCGCCGGCTCCCTGCCGGTCCAGTTCGTCCAGTGCCTCGCCCGCGCTCTCGACCCGGGACTCGTAGGCGGTGTCGACGCCCTGCGCGATGTCCGGGGACTGGGCGCCGATCGACACGGACACGCCGCAGGAGGCGCCGTCGAAGCCCTTCTTCGAGGAGTCGTAGCCGATCTCCAGGATCGTGCCGCGCACCAGCGTGGCGATGTCCGCGTACGCCTTGGTCGTGACCTCTCCGGCGACGTGCACCAGGCCGGTCGTGATCAGGGTTTCGACGGCGACCCGGGAGGCCGGGTCCTCACGCAGTAGTGCGTCGAGAATCGTGTCGCTGATCTGGTCAGCGATCTTGTCGGGGTGACCTTCGGTCACGGACTCCGAGGTGAACAGGCGACGGGACACAACGCTCCCTGGGGTTGCAGCGGCTGCTGGCTGATCATTGGCGGACGGCGCGGGGAGCTGCACCCGGCGACGCCCTGGAACAGTTTATCGGTCGCTCTCTGCCGCGGACCCACCCGTCTCAGCTCTCGGGAGGGCTGTGACCTGCGGCACGGGCATTCTGCCCAATCGTGCACGGGCTTGGCCAGGGGCGCCACGCGCGAACAGGCCCGTTCACCCGCGCGCGGCGCGGCGGAATGAGCGGTTCAGTCGAGGCGGGCCGCCACCAGGTCCCACACGGTGTCGGCGAGATCCTCCTTGGGTCCGTGCGGGACCGGGGTCTCGGTGCCGTCGGCGCCGAGCACCACGGCCTCGTTCTCCTCGGAGCCGAAGGTCTTGCGCTCCCCCACCTCGTTGACCACGAGGAGGTCGCAGCCCTTGCGCTTCAGCTTGGCCCGGCCGTTGGCGAGGACGTCGTCGGTCTCGGCGGCGAAACCGACCACGACCTGGCCGGGGCGGGAGCGGCCGGCGGCGACCTCGGCGAGGATGTCGGGGTTGCGGACGAGGGCGACCGGCCCGGGGTCGCGCCCCTCCTGCTTCTTGATCTTCCCCGTGGCGTACTCGGCGGGGCGGAAGTCCGCGACCGCGGCGGCCATGACGACCGCGTCGGCGTCCGCGGCGGCACGCAGCACCGCCTCCCGCAGCTCCACGGCGGTGCCGGCCCGGACCACGTCGACCCCGGCCGGGTCGGGCAGGGCGGCGTTGGCCGAGACCAGCGTGACCCGGGCGCCCCGGGCGGCGGCGGTGCGGGCGAGGGCGTACCCCTGCTTGCCGGAGGAGCGGTTGCCCAGGAAGCGGACGGGGTCGAGGGGCTCCCGGGTGCCCCCGGCGCTGATCACGACGTGGCGTCCGGCGAGGTCGGGGGCGGCGGTGCCGCGGGCGAGCACCCGGCGGCAGACCTCGAAGATCTCGCCCGGGTCGGGCAGCCGGCCCTTGCCGGTGTCGACGCCGGTGAGGCGGCCCACGGCGGGCTCGATGACGACGGCGCCGCGCCGGCGCAGGGTGGCCACGTTCTCCTGGGTGGCGGGGTGCTCCCACATCTCGGTGTGCATGGCCGGGGCGAAGACCACCGGGCAGCGGGCGGTGAGCAGGGTGTTGGTGAGGAGGTCGTCGGCGAGTCCGTGGGCGGCGCGGGCGAGCAGGTCGGCGGTGGCGGGGGCGACGACGACCAGGTCGGCGTGCTGGCCGATGCGGACGTGCGGGACCTCGTGGACCTCGTCCCAGACCTCGGTGGAGACCGGCCGGCCGGAGAGGGCGGACCAGGTGGGGGCGCCGACGAAGCGCAGCGCCGACGCGGTGGGCACGACGCGGACCGAGTGGCCCGACTCGGTGAGTCTGCGCAGCAGCTCACACGCCTTGTACGCGGCGATCCCGCCGCTGACTCCCAGGACGACCTCGGGCTTGTCCACCGTCTCTCCCCGCAGCTCGGAACAGGACCTCGGAAAACGTACAGCCCCATCACACACCACAGGCCCGGCGGGGGGCCGCCGGGCCTGTGGAAAAGTCAGCGTCGGGCTGAAGATACTACTGGGCGGGGCCCTCGACGGCCTCGGACGTCAGCAGACCCGCGTTGATCTCGCGCAGGGCGATCGAGAGCGGCTTCTCGTGGACGTGGGTGTCGACGAGGGGACCGACGTACTCGAGGAGGCCCTCGCCGAGCTGCGAGTAGTACGCGTTGATCTGGCGGGCCCGCTTGGCCGCGTAGATCACGAGGCTGTACTTCGAGTCGGTTGCCTCGAGGAGCTCGTCGATCGGCGGGTTGATGATGCCCTCGGGCGCGGAGATGGAAGAGGACACGCTCTACCTTCCGATGGATGGGAAAGATGCAGTCGGGGTGACCGGCCGGTGCGCAGACCTGTCGCGATCACATGACGTTCGTCAAGGCTAGCAGCTCGCGGGCCACGTCCTCGACGGAGGTGTTGACCAGGGTCCGGTCGAACTCCGGCTCGGCGGCCAGTTCCACCCGGGCAGCGGCGAGCCGGCGCTCGATCACCTCCGCCGATTCCGTGCCCCGGCCGGTGAGCCTGCGCACCAGCTCCTCCCAGGAGGGAGGGGCGAGGAACACGAGCTGGGCGTCGGGCATGGACTCGCGGACCTGCCGCGCGCCCTGGAGGTCGATCTCCAGCAGCACCGGCTCGCCCGCCTCCAGGCGCTCGGCCACGGCCGCGCGCGGCGTGCCGTAGCGGTTGCCGGCGAACTCCGCCCACTCCAGCAGCTCACCGTTGGCGATCAGCTTGTCCATCTCGTCGTCGCCGACGAAGAAGTAGTGGACGCCGTGCTGCTCGCCGGGCCGGGGCTTACGGGTCGTGGCCGACACCGAGAGCCAGACCTCGGGGTGTTCCTTGCGCAGATGGGCGACGACCGTGCTCTTGCCGACCCCCGAGGGGCCGGAGAGCACGGTCAGCCGCGGACGTGCGTCCGGAGGTACGGGGGACGTCCCCCGGGGTGTTGCAGCCATGCGGCGATTATTCCAGTAATCCGGAGTGCTCCGGACTCAGCCGCCGGTGCTGCCGAACTCGCGCTCCAGCGAGGCGATCTGGTTGGAGCCGAGACCGCGCACGCGGCGGCTCTCGGAGATGCCGAGCCGCTCCATGATCTGCTTGGCGCGGACTTTGCCCACGCCCGGCAGGGACTCCAGGAGGGCGGAGACCTTCATCTTGCCGATGACGTCGTTCTCCTGGCCCTGCTTGATGACCTCGTGCAGGGAGGCGCCGGAGTGCTTGAGTCGATTCTTGACCTCGGCCCGCTCCCGGCGAGCCGCGGCGGCCTTTTCGAGCGCGGCTGCGCGCTGTTCAGGGGTAAGGGGCGGAAGAGCCACGCCTACGTCACCTCGGATGTCGAACTGTCGGATACGGACCGGTGAGGAACCTAGTCGCCCCACACCCGGGGAGCCACGAGCAACACGCTTGCCCGTTCCTCCCCTGTCTTGAGGGGCGTGGGAGGCGCCCCCACCCGACGGAGACTAGCGGTCCAGTCCGCCAGAGTCAGCGAGAACAGCGGAAAAGTCCTGGTCAGCCTCCGTCAGGCCAGACATTTAGGACATATTGCCTCGGATTCGAGGATGTATGCCTGACTCTACGCGTCCCCCACGACCGTCCTGACCTCGGATGCCAGACGCTCGGCGGCCCCGCGCAGCGCCGCCGGGGCGGGACCGTGCCGCAGCACGCCCCGGCTGACGCTGGGCAGCACCCGGCCCAGCGCGGAGCCGAAGACGCGCGGCAGATCCGCCGGGGTCGCCCCCTGTGCCCCGATGCCCGGCGCCAGGAGCGGACCGCCCGTGTCCAGGTCGTAGGCGCCGAGGTCGCCCAGGGTCGCGCCGACCACCGCGCCGAAGGAGCCCAGCGGCTCCTGGCCGGCGTTCTCGGCCGCCAGGTGGGCCAGCACGGTCGCGGCGACGGTCCGCCCGTCGGCCCGGACGGCGTGCTGCACCTCGGCGCCCTCCGGGTTGGAGGTCAGCGCCAGCACGAAGAGCCCCGCGCCGCTCTCCCGGGCCAGGTCGGCCGCGGGCTTCAGGGAGCCGTAGCCGAGGTAGGGCGAGACGGTGAGCGCGTCCGAGAAGAGCGGGGCGTCCGGGCGCAGGAAGGACTCGGCGTAGGCGGCCATGGTGGAGCCGATGTCGCCGCGCTTGGCGTCCATGAGGACCAGCGCGCCGGCCTCCCGGGCCTCCCGGACGGACGCCTCCAGCACCGCGACGCCGCGCGAGCCGAACCGTTCGTAGAAGGCGCTCTGCGGTTTGAGGACCGCGACGTGGCCGGCGAGCGCCTCGACGGCGGTGCGGCTGAACCGCTCCAGTCCGGCGACGTCGTCGGCCAGTCCCCAGTCGGCGAGCAGGGAGGCGTGCGGGTCGATGCCCACGCACAGCGGTCCGCGCTCGTCCATGGCACGGCGCAGGCGTGCGCCGAAGGACTCGGTCATGCCGTCTTCCTCACGTCGGCGCCGACGGCGTCGGCGAGGGTGGCGTACGGGCTGCGCCGCAGGCGGGCGGCGAGGCCCCGGTGGACGGAGCGGGCCCAGAAGGGGCCCTGGTAGACGAAGGCGCTGTAGCCCTGGACCAGCGTGGCGCCGGCCAGGATCCGCTGCCAGGCGTCCTCCGCGGTCTCGACGCCGCCGACGCCCACGAGGGTGATCCGGTCGCCCACGCGCGCGTACAGGCGCCGCAGCACCTCCAGGGAGCGTTCCTTGAGGGGGGCGCCCGACAGTCCGCCGGTCTCGCGGGTGAGCCGGGCCGCGGAACGCAGGCCCAGTCCCTCGCGGGCGATGGTGGTGTTGGTGGCGATGATGCCGTCCAGGCCGAGGTCGACGGCGAGGTCGGCGACCGCGTCGACGTCCTCGTCGGCGAGGTCGGGCGCGATCTTGACCAGGAGCGGGACGTGCCGGGCGGGGACCGCGCGGTCGGCGGCCTCGCGGACGGCGCTCAGCAGCGGCCGGAGCGCCTCGGTGGCCTGGAGGTCGCGCAGTCCGGGCGTGTTGGGCGAGGAGACGTTGACGACGAGGTAGTCGGCGTGCGGGGCGAGGCGTTCGGCGGACTTCACGTAGTCGGCCACGGCCTCCCCCTCCGGGACCGCCTTGGTCTTGCCGATGTTGACGCCGACGACGGTCCGGAACACCGGGTCGCGGGAGGCCAGCCGGGCGGCGACCGCGCGCGAGCCGTCGTTGTTGAAGCCCATGCGGTTGATCAGCGCCCGGTCGGTGACCAGGCGGAAGAGCCGCTTGCGGGGGTTGCCCGGCTGCGGCTCGCCGGTGACGGTGCCGATCTCGACGTGGTCGAAGCCGAGCATGGCCAGTCCGTCGATACCGACCGCGTTCTTGTCGAAGCCGGCGGCGAGGCCGAAGGGGCCGTGCATCCGCAGCCCGAGGGCCTCGGTGCGCAGTTCCTCGTGGCGCGGCGCGAGCAGCGCGGCGGCGAAGGTGCGCAGCACGGGGACGCGGGCGGCCCGGCGGATCCAGCGGAAGGCCAGGTGGTGCGCGTCCTCGGGGTCCATGCGGGTGAAGAACAGACGGAAGAAGAGCGTGTACATGTGTCGGTGTCCCAGGGGTCCTCGGCAAGCCCGCGCGGGGCTTGGGAAGCGTCGTGAGCGCAGGGGGCGGCCGTGTGCGGGGGCCGCCACGAGGAGGGGGACACCGTCTCCGGTGTCCCCCTCGGGAGTGCTAGTCGCGGGCCGCGATCAGGAACTCGGCGTGTTCCTGGAGGGAGCGGACCCCCACCTCGCCCCGGTGCAGGGCGTCGATGCCCTGGACCGCCGCGGCGAGCGCCTGGACCGTGGTCAGGCAGGGCACGGCGCGGGAGACGGCCGCCGTGCGGATGTCGTAGCCGTCGAGGCGGCCGCCGGTGCCGTACGGCGTGTTGACGATGAGGTCGACCTCGCCGTCGTGGATGAGCTGGACGATGGTCCGCTCGCCGTTCGGGCCGGTGCCCTCGGACTGCTTGCGCACGACGGTGGCGTTGATGCCGTTGCGGCGCAGGACCTCGGCGGTGCCGGAGGTGGCGAGCAGTTCGAAGCCGTGGGCGACCAGCTCGCGCGCCGGGAAGATCATCGAGCGCTTGTCGCGGTTGGCGACGGAGATGAACGCCCGGCCCTTGGTCGGCAGCGGGCCGTAGGCGCCGGCCTGCGACTTGGCGTAGGCGGTGCCGAAGACCGAGTCGATGCCCATGACCTCGCCGGTGGAGCGCATCTCGGGGCCGAGGACGGTGTCGACGCCGCGGCCGTGGATGTCCCGGAAGCGGGACCAGGGCAGCACGGCCTCCTTGACGGAGATCGGCGCGTCCAGCGGCAGGTCCCCGCCGTCGCCCGCGGCGGGCAGCAGCCCCTCCGCGCGCAGTTCGGCGATGGTGGCGCCGAGCGAGATGCGGGCGGCGGCCTTGGCCAGCGGCACCGCGGTCGCCTTCGAGGTGAAGGGCACGGTGCGCGAGGCGCGCGGGTTGGCCTCCAGCACGTAGAGGATGTCGCCGGAGAGCGCGAACTGGATGTTGATCAGACCGCGGACGCCGACCCCGGCGGCGATGCCCTCCGTGGAGGTGCGCAGCCGCTTGATGTCGTAGCCGCCGAGCGTGATCGGGGGCAGGGCGCACGCCGAGTCGCCGGAGTGGATGCCGGCCTCCTCGATGTGCTCCATGACGCCGCCGAGGTACAGCTCGTGCCCGTCGTAGAGGGCGTCGACGTCGATCTCGATGGCGTCGTCGAGGAAGCGGTCGACGAGGACCGGGCGGGAGGGGCCGATCTCGGTGGACTCGGCGATGTACGACTCCAGCCGGGCCTCCTCGTACACGATCTCCATGCCGCGTCCGCCGAGCACGTAGGAGGGCCGCACCAGGACCGGGTAGCCGATCTCGTCCGCGATGGACTTGGCCTCGGCGAAGGTGGTGGCGGTGCCGTGCTTGGGGGCGGGCAGTCCGGCTTCGGCGAGGACGCGGCCGAAGGCGCCCCGGTCCTCGGCGGCGTGGATCGCCTCGGGCGGCGTGCCGACGATGGGGACGCCGTTGTCCTTGAGGGCCTGGGCGAGGCCCAGCGGGGTCTGTCCGCCGAGCTGGACGACGACGCCGGCGACCGGGCCGGCCTGCTGCTCGGCGTGGACGATCTCCAGGACGTCCTCCAGGGTGAGCGGCTCGAAGTAGAGCCGGTCGGAGGTGTCGTAGTCGGTGGAGACGGTCTCCGGGTTGCAGTTGACCATCACGGTCTCGTACCCGGCGTCGCTCAGCGCGAAGGAGGCGTGCACGCAGGAGTAGTCGAACTCGATGCCCTGGCCGATGCGGTTGGGCCCGGAGCCCAGGATGATCACCGCGGGACGCTCGCGCGGGGCGACCTCGTTCTCCTCGTCGTAGGACGAGTAGAAGTAGGGGGTCTTCGCGGCGAACTCGGCGGCACAGGTGTCGACCGTCTTGTAGACCGGGCGGATGCCGAGGGCGTGCCGGACCTCGCGGACGACGTCCTCGCGCAGGCCGCGGATCTCACCGATCTGCTGGTCGGAGAAGCCGTGCCGCTTGGCCTCGGCGAGCAGGTCGCGGGTCAGCTCGGGCGCGGCGGCGATCTCGTCGGCGATCTCCTTGATGAGGAAGAGCTGGTCGACGAACCAGGGGTCGATCCGGGTGGCCTCGAAGACCTCCTCGGGGGTGGCGCCGGCGCGGATGGCCTGCATGACCGCGTTGACCCGGCCGTCGGTGGGGCGGACCGCCTCGCGCAGCAGCTCGGTCTTGTCGCCGGGCTCGCCGACGAAGGTGAAGCGGCTGTCCTTCTTCTCCAGCGAGCGCAGGGCCTTCTGGAACGCCTCGGTGAAGTTGCGGCCGATCGCCATGGCCTCGCCGACCGACTTCATGGTGGTGGTCAGCGTGGAGTCGGCGGAGGGGAACTTCTCGAAGGCGAAGCGGGGCGCCTTGACGACCACGTAGTCGATGGTCGGCTCGAAGGAAGCCGGCGTCTCGCGCGTGATGTCGTTGGGGATCTCGTCGAGGGTGTAGCCGACGGCCAGCTTGGCGGCGATCTTGGCGATGGGGAAGCCGGTCGCCTTGGAGGCGAGCGCCGAGGAGCGCGAGACGCGCGGGTTCATCTCGATGACGATGACCCGGCCGTCCTCGGGGTTGACCGCGAACTGGATGTTGCAGCCGCCGGTGTCGACGCCGACCTCGCGGATGACGGCGATGCCGATGTCGCGCAGGACCTGGTACTCGCGGTCGGTCAGGGTCATCGCGGGCGCGACCGTGATCGAGTCGCCGGTGTGCACGCCCATCGGGTCGAAGTTCTCGATGGAGCAGACGACCACGACGTTGTCGTTCTTGTCGCGCATCAGCTCCAGCTCGTACTCCTTCCAGCCGAGGATGGACTCCTCCAGGAGCACCTCGGTGGTCGGCGAGAGGGCGAGACCCTGGCCGGCGATGCGGCGCAGCTCCTCCTCGTCGTGGGCGAAGCCGGAGCCGGCGCCGCCCATGGTGAAGGAGGGGCGGACGACGACGGGGTAGCCGCCGAGTTCGTCGACGCCGGCGAGGATCTCGTCCATGGAGTGGCAGATGACCGAGCGGGCGGACTCGCCGTGGCCGGTCTTCTTGCGGACCTCCTCGACGACGTCCTTGAAGAGGTCGCGGTCCTCTCCCTTGTGGATGGCGTCGACGTTGGCGCCGATCAGCTCCACGCCGTACTTGTCGAGGACGCCGCTCTCGTGCAGGGAGATGGCGGTGTTGAGCGCGGTCTGGCCGCCCAGGGTGGGCAGCAGCGCGTCGGGACGCTCCTTGGCGATGATCTTCTCGACGAACTCGGGGGTGATCGGCTCGACGTAGGTGGCGTCGGCGATCTCCGGGTCGGTCATGATCGTGGCCGGGTTGGAGTTGACGAGCACGACCCGCAGGCCCTCGGCCCGCAGGACGCGGCACGCCTGGGTGCCGGAGTAGTCGAACTCGGCGGCCTGGCCGATGACGATCGGGCCCGAGCCGATGACCAGGACGGACTGGATATCGGTGCGCTTAGGCACGCTGGCCCTCCATCAGGGAGACGAAACGGTCGAACAGGTAGGCGGCGTCGTGGGGACCGGAGGCCGCCTCCGGGTGGTACTGGACGCTGAAGGCCGGCCGGTCGAGGAGGCGCAGACCCTCCACCACGTCGTCGTTGAGGCAGACGTGGGAGACCTCGACGCGGCCGTAGGGGGTGTCGCAGACCCGGTCGAGCGGGGCGTCGACGGCGAAGCCGTGGTTGTGCGAGGTGATCTCGACCTTGCCGGTCGTGCGGTCCTGCACGGGCTGGTTGATGCCGCGGTGGCCGTACTTCAGCTTGTAGGTGCCGAAGCCGAGGGCGCGGCCGAGGATCTGGTTGCCGAAGCAGATGCCGAAGAGCGGGGTGCCGCGGTCCAGGACGCCGCGCATCAGGGAGACGGCGTGGTCGGCGGTCGCGGGGTCGCCGGGGCCGTTGGAGAAGAAGACGCCGTCGGGACCGAGGGCGTGGATGTCCTCCACGGTGGCGGTGGCGGGCAGGACGTGCACCTCGATGCCGCGCTGGGCCATGCGGTGCGGGGTGGTGCCCTTGATGCCGAGGTCGACGGCGGCGACGGTGAACCGCTTCTCGCCGACCGCGGGGACCACGTACGCCTCGGCGGTGGTCACCTCGGCGGTCAGGTCGGCGCCGGCCATGCCGGGGGTCTCGCGGACCCGGGCGAGCAGGGCGGCCTCGTCGGCGAGGTCGTCGCCGGAGAAGATGCCGGCGCGCATGGCGCCGCGCTCGCGCAGGTGGCGGGTGAGGGCGCGGGTGTCGATCCCGGAGATGCCGACGACGCCCTGCTCGGCCAGTTCGTCGTCGAGGGAGCGGCGGGAGCGCCAGTTGGAGGGCAGCCGGGCGGGGTCGCGGACGACGAAGCCGGCGACCCACATCGTGCGGGACTCGCGGTCCTCGTCGTTGACGCCGGTGTTCCCGACGTGCGGGGCGGTCATCACGACGACCTGGCGGTGGTACGACGGGTCGGTCAGGGTCTCCTGGTAGCCGGTCATGCCGGTGGAGAACACGGCTTCGCCGAAGGTGGCCCCCACGGCCCCGTAGGCACGGCCGCGGAAGCTCCGGCCGTCCTCCAGGACGAGCACGGCGGGAGTCCTGGCTGCTCCCCTGGTGGAGGTCGTCATCGTGCGCCTTCCGTTTCCGTCTTGTTGATCATGTCGTTCAGGGTGTCGGCCCACTCGGTGTGCTCCGCCGCGCGGTCGAAGCGGAAGCCGGAGTCGATCAGCCGGCCGCCGTGCTCCCAGGTCACCACGAGCAGTCCGCCCTCGGTGAGGACCTTGCCGGCGATGCCCTTGTCGAGGCGGGCCCCGCGCAGCCGGGCGGCGGGGACGAAGAAGTCCTCCGCGCCGGGGCGCGCGACCTCCAGTCCGGCGTCGGTCAGGGTCAGCTCGGCGCGGCTGCGGGTGCCCAGTCCGCGGGCGACGATGCGGTCGAGCCACTGCCCGGCGGTGGTGGAGCCGTGGTAGCGGCCGCTCATCGTCAGCCGGACCGGGCCGGGAGCGTCGGGGGCGGTGGGCAGCTCGGGCAGGTCGCCCTGGAGCGTGCCGCGCCACTTCCAGCCCTCGCGCATGAGCCAGTAGACGAGGGCCACGAACAGGCCGAGGCCGACGACCCAGCCGATGCGCGCGGCCCAGTCGGTCACTTGCGCCGATTCCTTCTCGGCGGCCAGCAGGATTACAGGTGTCACGTGAGCTTCCCGTCGACGAGCGTGGCCTTGCCCCGCAGCCACGTGTGCGTGACACGGCCCGGCAGCTCGCGGCCCTCGTAGGGGGTGTTGCGGCTGCGCGAGGCGAAGCCCGCGGGGTCCACCCGGCCACGGTATGCGGTGTCCACGAGGGTGAGGTTGGCGGGCTCACCAGCCGAGACGGGGCGGCCGTGGCCGGTGGCGCGGCCGATCCGGGCCGGGGTGAAGGACATCCGGTCGGCGACGCCGGCCCAGTCGAGCAGGCCCGTCTCCACCATCGTCTCCTGGACCACCGACAGTGCGGTCTCCAGGCCGACCATGCCCATGGCGGCCGCGGCCCACTCGCAGTCCTTGTCCTCGTGCGGGTGCGGGGCGTGGTCGGTGGCGACGATGTCGATCGTGCCGTCGGCGAGCGCCTCGCGCAGCGCCATGACGTCGCGCTCCGTGCGCAGCGGCGGGTTGACCTTGTAGACGGGGTCGTAGGAGCGCACCAGTTCGTCGGTGAGGAGCAGGTGGTGCGGGGTGACCTCGGCGGTGACGTCGATGCCGCGGGACTTGGCCCAGCGCACGATCTCGACGGAGCCGGCGGTGGAGAGGTGGCAGATGTGGACGCGGGAGCCGACGTGGTCGGCGAGCAGGACGTCCCGCGCGATGATCGACTCCTCGGCGACGGCGGGCCAGCCGCCCAGTCCCAGTTCCGCGGAGACGACGCCCTCGTTCATCTGGGCGCCCTCGGTGAGCCGGGGCTCCTGGGCGTGCTGGGCGACGACGCCGCCGAACGCCTTCACGTACTCCAGGGCACGGCGCATGATCACGGCGTCGTGGACGCACTTGCCGTCGTCGGAGAAGACGGTGACGCCGGCCGCCGACTCGTGCATGGCCCCGAGTTCGGCGAGCTGGGTGCCCTCCAGGCCGACGGTGACGGCGCCGATGGGCTGCACGTCGCAGTAGCCGTGGTCGCGGCCGAGGCGGTAGACCTGCTCGACGACGCCGGCGGTGTCGGCGACGGGGAAGGTGTTGGCCATGGCGAAGACGCTGGTGTAGCCGCCGCTCGCCGCCGCGCGGGTGCCGGTCAGGACCGTCTCGGAGTCCTCGCGGCCGGGTTCGCGCAGGTGGGTGTGGAGGTCGACGAGGCCCGGCAGGAGGACCTTGCCCGCCGCCTCGACGACCTCGGCGCCCTCGGCGCTCAGGCCGGTGCCGACCTCGGCGACGACGCCGCCCTCGACGAGGACGTCCCGGGGTTCGCCGCCGAGCACCCGCGCACCGCGGATCAGGGTCTTGCTCATCTCTTACTTCTCCTCCGTGGTGCGGGTGTGGGTGAGGGCGGTCTCGTTTCCGCCGAGCAGCAGGTACAGGACGGCCATGCGGATGGAGACGCCGTTGGTGACCTGCTCGACGGCGGTGCAGCGGCCGGAGTCGGCGACGTCGGCGGTGATCTCCATGCCGCGGACCATCGGGCCGGGGTGCATGACGATGGCGTGGTCGGGCATGCGCGCCATGCGCTCGCCGTCGAGGCCGTAGCGGCGGGCGTACTCGCGCTCGGTCGGGAAGAACGCGGCGTTCATGCGCTCACGCTGGACGCGCAGCAGCATCACCGCGTCGGACTTGGGCAGGGTGGCGTCGAGGTCGTAGGAGACCTCGCAGGGCCAGGTCTCGACGCCGACCGGCAGCAGGGTGGGCGGGGCGACGAGGGTGACCTCGGCGCCGAGGGTGTGCAGCAGGTCGACGTTCGAGCGGGCGACCCGGCTGTGCAGGATGTCGCCGACCAGGGTGATGTGCCGGCCGTCCAGGTCCCGGCCGAGGCCGGCGTCGCGGCCGACCAGCCGGCGGCGCATGGTGAACGCGTCCAGCAGGGCCTGGGTGGGGTGCTGGTGGGTGCCGTCGCCCGCGTTGACGACGGCCGCGTCGATCCAGCCCGAGGTGGCCAGCCGGTAGGGGGCGCCCGAGGCGCTGTGCCGGATGACGACCGCGTCCACGCCCATGGCCTCCAGCGTCTGGGCGGTGTCCTTGAGGGACTCGCCCTTGGAGACGCTCGACCCCTTGGCGGTGAAGTTGATGACGTCCGCGGAGAGCCGCTTCTCGGCGGCCTCGAAGGAGATCCGGGTGCGGGTGGAGTCCTCGAAGAAGAGGTTGACGACGGTACGGCCGCGCAGGGTGGGCAGTTTCTTGATCGGCCGGTCGGCGACCCGGGCCATCTCCTCGGCGGTGTCGAGGATCAGGACGGCGTCGTCGCGGGAGAGGTCGGCGGCCGAGATGAGATGGCGCTGCATCTGTCAGGCTCCGTAAGACGATTCAAGCGGAAGATCAGGAGAATTCGGGCGTGTCCGGGCGTGCCGGGGTGCGTCCCGGGGGCCTCGGAGGCACGTCGGCGTGCCGGAGGGCGGGCGCTGGCCCGCGGGGGCGTGGGCCGGACGTTACGGGTGCGCGCCGGGGGTGGTCCGCTTGGCACCGAGCAGCACGGTGTCGCGGCCGTCCTCCTCGGCGAGCAGGACCTTGACCGTCTCCCGCAGCGAGGTGGGGAGGTTCTTGCCGACGTAGTCGGCGCGGATGGGCAGCTCGCGGTGGCCGCGGTCGACGAGGACGGCGAGTTGCACCGCGCGGGGGCGCCCGATGTCGTTCAGGGCGTCCAGGGCGGCGCGGATGGTGCGCCCGGAGAAGAGGACGTCGTCGACGAGGACGACGAGGCGGCCGTCGACGCCGTCACCGGGGATCTCGGTGCGGGCCAGCGCCCGCGGCGGCTGCAGGCGCAGGTCGTCGCGGTACATGGTGATGTCGAGGGAGCCGACCGGGATCGCGCGCTCGGTGATCTCCTCCAGCTTGGCGGCCAGCCGCCGGGCGAGGAAGACGCCCCGGGTGGGGATGCCGAGGAGCACCACGTCGTCGGCGCCCTTGGCGCGTTCGACGATCTCGTGGGCGATGCGGGTGAGCACCCGGGCGATGTCGGGGGCCTCCAGGACGGGCCGCGCCTCGGGGCGGGGTTCCGCCGGCCGGGCCTGTTCGCCACGCCTGTCGTGCGTGTCCATACGAAACGGACCTCCTTCTCCGTCTCACGGGACGGACCTTAAAGGACGTCGGATTTGCACCACCTACCGTAGCAGGCCCGCCGGAGCGTCCCGCACCGCCCGGGACCCGCCCCCGTCACCCCGGTGCCGCGCCGGGGCCACCCGTACGCAGTAACGGGCCGCGGATATCACGGATCAGCCGGGGCGGACCATTCGGCTTGACGCAGGCAAGTAACTCTGCGTAACCTCACAGTGAGTTACCAGCCGCGCGGCAGACAACAGGGCCGGCCGCGTCGACACCTTGTCCGGGAGCCATATGTCCAGCGAATACGCCAAACAGCTCGGGGCCAAGCTCCGGGCCATCCGCACCCAGCAGGGCCTTTCCCTCCACGGTGTCGAGGAGAAGTCCCAGGGCCGCTGGAAGGCCGTGGTGGTCGGTTCGTACGAGCGCGGCGACCGCGCCGTGACGGTGCAGCGCCTCGCCGAGCTGGCGGACTTCTACGGCGTTCCCGTGCAGGAGCTGCTGCCGGGGACGACCCCGGGCGGCGCGGCCGAGCCGCCGCCGAAGCTGGTCCTGGACCTGGAACGGCTGGCCACCGTGCCGGCCGAGAAGGCGGGCCCCCTCCAGCGGTACGCCGCCACGATCCAGTCGCAGCGCGGTGACTACAACGGCAAGGTGCTCTCGATCCGCCAGGACGACCTGCGCACCCTCGCCGTGATCTACGACCAGTCGCCCTCGGTGCTGACCGAGCAGCTCATCAGCTGGGGTGTGCTGGACGCGGACGCGCGCCGCGCGGTCGCCACCCACGAGGAGGGCTGACCGCCTCCCCCGCCCCAGCAGAAACGTGCCGCCGGGGTGACCGGAACCACATGGTTCCGGTCACCCCGGCGGCTTTTTCGGTTCCGGGACGACCCCGGCACCGCCCGACGCCCGAGGGGCCCGCGGCGGGCGGTGCCGCGGGCCCCTCGGGCGGCGACAGCGGTCAGGCGTCTTCCCGGCGCAGCGACGGCTTCAGCTCCTTGAGCCGGCCGAGCAGCCCGTTGACGAAGGCCGGCGAGTCGTCCGTGGAGAACTCCTTGGCGAGCTGGACCATCTCGTCGAGGACGACGGCGTCCGGGGTGGCGTCGACCCAGATCAGCTCGTAGGCACCCAGCCGCAGGATGTTGCGGTCGACGACCGGCATCCGGTCGAGCGTCCAGCCCACCGCGTACTGGGCGATCAGCTCGTCGATGCGCGCGGCGCGCACGGCGTAGCCCTCCACGAGATCCATCGTGTACTCGCTCACCGGCGGCTGCCGGGTGTCGGACCGGGCGTGCCGGACCCAGTCGGCGAGGACCGTCAGGACATCGGCACCGCGCTGGTCGCCCTCGAAGAGGATCTGGAAGGCGCGCTTGCGGGCCGTGTTGCGAGCAGCCACGGTTAGCCGTTCACCCGGCCGAGGTAGTCGCTGGTGCGGGTGTCGACCTTGATCTTCTCACCGGTGGTGATGAAGAGCGGGACCTGGATCTGGTGGCCGGTCTCCAGCGTGGCGGGCTTGGTGCCGCCGGTGGAGCGGTCGCCCTGGACGCCGGGCTCGGTGTCCTGGACCGTCAGCTCGACGGCCGCGGGCAGCTCGACGGAGAGCACCTCGCCCTCGTGCTGGGCGACGGTGGCCTCGAAGCCCTCGACCAGGAAGTGGGCGGTGTCCCCGACGACCTTGCGGTCGACGTGGAGCTGGTCGTAGGTCTCCATGTCCATGAAGACGAAGTAGTCGCCGTCCATGTAGGAGAACTGCATGTCGCGGCGGTCGACGGTGGCGGTGTCGACCTTGACACCGGCGTTGAAGGTCTTGTCGACGGTCTTGCCGGAGAGCACGTTCTTGAGCTTGGTGCGCACGAAGGCCGGGCCCTTGCCGGGCTTGACGTGCTGGAACTCGACGACGGACCAGAGCTGGCCGCCTTCGAGCTTGAGCACCATGCCGTTCTTGAGGTCGTTCGTGGAAGCCACGGTTGTGGAATCTCCTGGACTGACGTGGACGACTCGGGGGCGGGCGCACAGCGCGGGGCTAGAGCGCGAGCAGCTCCTTGGTCGTGATGGTGAGTAGCTCGGGTCCGCCGTCCGCCTCGGGGCGCACGACGAGCGTGTCATCGATCCGGACCCCGCCCCGGCCCGGGAGGTGGACTCCCGGTTCGACGGTGACCGGCACACAAGCGTCCAGTTTACCCATGGCCGCGGGGGCCAATTGCGGGTCCTCGCCGATTTCCAGCCCCACGCCGTGCCCGGTGAGCGGCGGCAGGTACTCCGCGTACCCCGCGGAGTCCAGCGGCTGGCGGGTGAGGCGGTCCACATCACGGCAGGCCGCACCCGGTACGAGGGCCTCGCGGCCGGCCCGCTGGGCGGAGAAGACCAGATCGTACAGGTCGATCTGCCAGTCGGCGGGCGAGGTGCCGATGACGAAGGTCCGGCCGATCTCGCAGCGGTAGCCGCGGTAGTCGGCGCCGAGGCAGACGGAGAGGAAGTCGCCCTCCTCCACCCGGCGGTCGCTGGGGCGGTGGCCGCGGCGGCCCGAGTGCGGGCCGGTCGCCACGGAGGTGGGGAAGGCGGGGCCGTCGGCGCCGTGGTCGACCAGGCGCCGTTCCAGTTCCAGGGCGAGGTGCCGCTCGGTGCGGCCGACCAGGATGGATTCGAGGAGTTCGCCGAGGGCCTGGTCGGCGATCTCCGCGCCGATGCGCAGGAAGGAGATCTCCTCCTCGTCCTTGATCACCCGGAGTTGTTCCACCGCTCCCCCGAGGTCGTTCAGGCGCAGCCGGGGCGCGACGGAGCGCAGGGCGCGGTGGCGGGCGACGGTGAGGTGGTGGTCCTCGGTGGCGAGGGAGTCGGCGCCGCGTGCGGCGGCGATGTCCGCGGCGGCGACGGCGGGGTCGCCGCCGGGTCCGGGCAGGACGTGGACCCGCAGGTTCTCGTCGGGCCGGCCCTCGGTGGGGCGGGCGTAGGGCGGTCCTCCGTGGACGAGGAGGTCCTCGTCCCCGCCGAGCAGCAGTACCGCGCCGTGCGGGGCGGCGCCCGCGAGGTAGCGCACGTTGGCGGGGCGGGAGACCAGTACCGCCGCGCTGCCGCCCGCGTCGCAGCGTTCCCGTAGGCGCGTCCGGCGGGCCGCGTACACCTCTGACATGAGCCGAGCCTACGAGGGGTGGCCGGATGTCGCCGTTCGAGCGGGTCCGAGTGGGGCCTCGGCACCCTTCCGTGCCGCGCCCCGCCCGGTCCCCGGCGTCACGCGGGGGCCGGTGCGGCGGGGGCCGCTACCACTGGGGCGGGCTGGCTATGGAACGGGCCAGGACCTCGTCCAGGACCCGGGCCGTCTCCGCTATGCCGAGTTGGGAGTTGTCGATGATGGGCAGGCCCGACCCGTACCAGCCGGCCATCCGGCCGTGGATGCGGGCGACCTCCTCGTCGGTGAGCCGCCGGTTGCCGCTGCGGGCGGCGTTGCGCTCCAGGACGATGTCCAGTCCGGGCAGCAGGACGACCGGGAGCAGCCCGGGGCCGACATGCCGTTTCCAGCCACCGAGGCCGACGACGGGGCGGTCGGGGAAGACGGCGTCGTCGAGGATGCACGAGATGCCGTTGGCGAGGAAGTTGCGGGCCGAGAAGCCACAGGTGCGGCGGGCGAGGCGGTACTGGGCCTCGGAGTGGTCGTTCCAGCCCGACTGGGGGTCGGCGAAGCCGGAGCGGACCCACTCGCGGACGTCGTCGAGGCTGATGTGGGCGGTGGGCACGCGGCGGTGGTCGGCCCAGTACTTGGCGACGGTCGTCTTGCCGGCGCCGGCCGGTCCGATGAGCAGGACGGCGAGGGTGGCGGTGGCCGGGTCGGGCATGGCCGAGGGGGCGCCGGGCAGGTGCGGGGCGGCGACGGGACCACCCGGGGGCAGCGGTACGTGACCGGTGACGTCCGTGGCGGGCGCGTGCGGCGCCGGGTGTTGCGGGGCGGGCGGCTGTCCGGGGGCCGTGGGGTGCGGGGCTCCGGTCCGCGGCGGACCGGGGTGCGGTACGCCGGGCTGCCCGGCGCCCGGCTGGTGCGCGCCGGGCCGCTGCGGGCCCGGCGGGGGCGTCCCGGGCCGGGGCGCCCGCATCGGGTGGCCCGGGGGCGGGGGCACGGGGGCGGGGCCCTGGTGGTGCGGCCCCGGCTGGTGCGCGGCCGGGGACCAGCCGGCGGCCGGTCCGTGCCCCGGCTGGTGGGGCGGCGGCAGCGGAGACCCCACTGCGTGCTGCATCCGGTGCCACTCCGTCTCGTACAGGCGATGGGCGCTGACGGCGGGGGCTCCCGCCTGCCACCGAACGGTACCGTCCCCGGCCGGCGTTTGGTGAACGGCCGGGGACGCCGTCGGGTGCCCGGCACCGCGGGCGGGCCGGACGGAAGGGACGCGGGGGTACTTACTCGCCCACCTCGCCGTAGGCGGCGAGCAGCACGGCGGGGTCGGGGCCCTCCAGCACCGCCGGTCTGGCCAGTCCGTCCAGCACCACGAAGCGCAGCAGGTCGCCGCGGGACTTCTTGTCGACCCTCATGTTCTCCAGCAGCCGGGGCCACTGGTCGTGCCGGTAGTGCAGCGGCAGTCCGACCGACCGCAGGATGCTGCGGTGCCGGTCGGCGGTGGCGTCGTCGAGCCGGCCGGCGAGGCGGCCCAGTTCCGCGGCGAAGTGCATGCCGACCGAGACGGCGGCGCCGTGGCGCCACTTGTACCGCTCGTTCTTCTCGATGGCGTGGCCGAGGGTGTGGCCGTAGTTGAGGATCTCGCGCCGGCCCGCCTCCTTCAGGTCCGAGGAGACGACGTCCGCCTTGACCCGGATCGAGCGCACGATCAGTTCGGCGGTGTGGGGGCCGGCCGGGGTCCGCGCCGCCTCGGGGTCGGCCTCGATCAGGTCGAGGATCGCCGGGTCGGCGATGAAACCGGCCTTGATGACCTCGGCCAGTCCGGAGACGTAGTCGTTGACCGGGAGGGATTCCAGGGCGGCGAGGTCGCACAGGACGCCGGCGGGCGGGTGGAAGGAGCCGACGAGGTTCTTGCCCTCGGCGGTGTTGATGCCGGTCTTGCCGCCCACGGCCGCGTCGACCATGGCCAGCACGGTGGTGGGGATGGCGATCCAGCGCACCCCGCGCAGCCAGGTGGCGGCCACGAATCCGGCCAGGTCGGTGGTGGCGCCGCCGCCGACGCCGACGAGGACGTCGGTGCGGGTGAAGCCGGACTGGCCGAGCGCCTTCCAGCAGTAGGCGGCGACCTCGGCGGTCTTGGCCTCCTCGGCGTTGGGCACCTGGACGGCGACGGCCTCGTAGCCCTGGTCGGCGAGGTCGGCGCGGAGCGCCTCGCCGGTCTCCGCGAGGGCTTCGGGGTGGATGACGGCGACGCGCTGGGCGGCGGTGCCGATCAGGGTGCCCAGCTCGCCGAGGAGCCGGTGCCCCACCAGGACCTCGTAGGGCTCGGTGCCGGCGCTTCCGCCGACCGCGATACGGGTCACAGGGTCTGCCACGGCGTCCTCCGGCCGGGTCTGCGGGGTCGGTTCCCCGGGTGGTGCGATGTGCGGGGCGAGGGCGTCCAGGACGGCCTGGGCGACCTCCTCGGGGGTGCGGCCGTCGGTGGCCACGGTGGCGGAGGCCGTCTCCTCGTAGAGCGGGCGGCGGGCCTCCATGAGTGCGCGCCACTGCTTGCGCGGGTTGACCGCGAGGAGCGGGCGGGCGGCGTTGAGCCCGGTGCGCTTGACGGCCTCCTCCACGTCCATGGAGAGGTAGACGACGTGGTGTCCGGCGAGGAGCGCCCGGGTGCCGGCGTCGAGGATGGCGCCGCCGCCGAGGGCGAGCACGCCCCGGTGCCCGGCGAGCGCGGTGCGCACGGCCTCCTTCTCCAGGGCGCGGAAGGCGGCTTCGCCCTCGTCGACGAAGATGTCGGCGATGCTGCGCCCCCGGGCGGTGACGATGTCCTCGTCGGTGTCGCGGTAGCCGGTGCCGAGGCGTTCGGCGACGAGCCGGCCGACGGTGGACTTGCCGACGCCCATCGGGCCGATGAGGACGATCAGCGGTACGCTCATCGGATGGCCAGGGCGTCGAGGTAGGAGCGGACGTTGCGGCGGGTCTCGGTGACGCTGTCGCCCCCGAACTTCTCCGCGACCGCGTCCGCGAGCACCAGCGCGACCATGGCCTCCGCCACGATCCCGGCCGCCGGCACCGCGCACACGTCCGAACGCTGGTGATGCGCCTGCGCCGCCTCGCCGGTCACCACGTCGACCGTGCGCAGCGCCCGCGGCACCGTCGCGATCGGCTTCATCGCCGCGCGTACCCGCAGCGCCTCGCCCGTCGACAGGCCGCCCTCCGTGCCGCCCGCGCGCCCGGTGGCGCGCCGGATGCCGTCGTCGTCCGCCACGATCTCGTCGTGCGCCCGCGATCCGGGTACCCGGGCCAGCCCGAAGCCGTCCCCGATCTCGACGCCCTTGATCGCCTGGATGCCCATCAGCGCCGCCGCCAGCCGCGCGTCCAGCCGCCGGTCCCAGTGCACGTGCGAGCCCAGTCCCACGGGCACCCCGTAGGCCAGCACCTCGACCACGCCGCCCAGGGTGTCCCCGTCCTTGTGGGCCTGGTCGATCTCCGCGACCATCGCCTTCGAGGCGTCCGCGTCCAGACAGCGCACCGGGTCCGCGTCGAGCCGTTCCACGTCCCCCGGTACCGGGTACACGCCGTACGGGGCCTTCGCCGCGGCCAGTTCCACCACGTGGCTGACGATCTCGATGCCGGCCGTCTCCTTCAGGTACGAGCGGGCGACCGCGCCCAGCGCGACCCGCGCCGCCGTCTCCCGCGCCGAGGCACGTTCCAGCACCGGCCGCGCCTCGTCGAACCCGTACTTCTGCATCCCGGCCAGGTCCGCGTGTCCCGGCCGCGGACGCGTCAGCGGAGCGTTCCGCGCCAGACCGGCCAGCACCCGCGGATCGACGGGGTCGGCGGCCATCACCTGCTCCCACTTCGGCCACTCGGTGTTGCCGACCATCACCGCGACCGGGGAACCCAGGGTCAGACCGTGCCGGACACCGCCGAGGAAGGTCACCTCGTCCCGCTCGAACCTCATCCGGGCACCGCGCCCGTACCCCAGCCGCCGCCGCGCCAGATGATCCGCCACCATCTCCGTCGTGACCGGCACGCCGGCGGGCAGACCCTCCAGCGTCGCGACGAGTGCGGGACCGTGGGACTCCCCCGCGGTCAGCCAGCGCAACCTGCTCAACGGTGCTCCTCAGTGCTCGCGCCCGGTACTGCCCTGCGCACGCTCCTTCTCCGCGTACGGCGACGACGTGGCCGGGTGCGCGGGCCCCGGTCCGCCACCCCCGATCCTCCCACGTCCACCGGGCCGAATCCGTCGCCGGTCCACCTGGCGGACGCCCGCGGATCAGGCGCGGCGGGCCGGGCCGGGCTCCGTTCCGGTTCCGTTTCCGGCCGCCGGGGGCGGTGCCTGGCGCTCGGCGAGGGCGCGTTCGCCGGCCGCGCGCATGGCGGCCAGCGGGGCCGGGGAGTGCCCGGTCATCTGTTCCACCTGGAGCACGGCCTGGTGCAGGAGGAGGTCGAGGCCGCCGACGACGGCTCCGCCGGCGGCCGACCAGCGGGCGGCGAGCGGGGTGGGCCAGGGCTCGTAGAGCACGTCGAAGAGGGTTCCCGGCCGCTCCGGTACGGCTCCGGCGAGCGCGTCGGTGGTGCCGGCCGGGGTGGTGGCGACGACCAGCGGGGCGTGCAGCGCCTGCGCGGCCCGCTCCCACTCCACGATGCGGACGGCGACGCCGAGCCGTTCGGCCCAGCCGCGCATCTCGGCGGCGCGGGCCCCGCTGCGGACGTACACGTCGACCTCCCCGGTGCAGATCCGGGCGAGGGCGGCCAGCGCGGAGGAGGCGGTGGCGCCGGCGCCGAGGACGGCGGCGCTCTCGGCCTTCTCGACGCCGTGTTCGCGCAGGGCGGCCACCATGCCGGGGATGTCGGTGTTGTCGCCGGTGCGGCGGCCGTCGGGGGCGAGGACCACCGTGTTCACCGCGTCCACCGAGGCGGCCGTCTCGCTGATCGCGTCGAGCAGCGGGATGACCGCCCGCTTCAGCGGCATGGTCAGGGAGAGTCCCGCCCACTCGGGGCCGAGGCCCTCGACGAAGCCGGGCAGGGCCGCCTCGTCGAGGTCGAAGCGGTCGTACGTCCAGTTCTCCAGGCCCAGTGCGGCGTAGGCGGCGCGGTGCAGCACCGGGGAGAGGGAGTGGGCGATGGGCGAGCCGAGCACGGCGGCCCGGCGCGCGTCAACGGACCGTGGTGGCATCGAACTTGTCCTTGAGCTTCTGGAATTCGGCGTAGTTCTTGGCGAACTCGGTCTTGTTCAGGCCGTCGGTGGCCACGAAGTAGATCCAGCCGTCGTCGGTCGGCACCAGCGCCGCCTCCAGGGCCTCCTGGCCGGGGTTGCCGATGGGACCGGGCGGCAGGCCCTTGTTCGTGTACGTGTTGTAGGGGTCCTTGTTGCTGTTGATCTCGGACTCGCTGATCCGGATGTTGCTCTCGCCCTTGAGGTAGTTGAAGGTCGAGTCGAACTGGAGGAGCCGGTTGGTCTCCGTGTTGGTGGGCTTGAGGCGGTTGTAGACGACCTCGGACATCATCCGGAAGTCCTCGTGCGTCTTGCCCTCGGCCTGGACGAGGCTGGCCACGGTGAGCAGTTCCCAGGGGCCGTCGAGGCCGAGTCCGGCCGCCTTCTTCTCCAGCCCGATCCGCTGGTACTGCTCGTTGGCCCGCGCCACCATCTGTTTGAGGACCTCCTCGGGCTTCTGGCCCTTGGCGACCGAGTAGCTGGAGGGGTAGAGGAAGCCTTCCAGGGGGTCCTTGAGGTTCTCGTGGTTCATCGCCCACTCGGGCAGTCCGAGGCTCTTCCACTCGCTCTCGGCGACCTTCGCGGTGGTGCCCTCCTTGACCTCCAGGCGCTTGTCGATGAGTTTGTAGACGTCGATGTTGCGCTTGCCCTCGGCGATGATCAGGTTGCTGCGGCTCTTGGGGCTGAGCAGGAGTGCGACCGCGCTCTCGGCCGACATCTCCTTCTGCAGCGTGTAGACGCCGTCCTGGATGCCCTGGCCGCCGGGGTTGCTCGCCTGCGCGGAGATGAAGGCGTCCACGCTCTTGACGACGCCCTTGCGTTTCAGCTCCTGGCCGATGACGGAGCCGGTCGCGCCCTTGGGGATGGTGACGGTGACCTGCTCGCCGTTGCCGCTGCCCGCGAAGTCCGGGGCCGAGCCGAAACGGTCCTGGTAGAACTGGTAACCGAAGTACGTGACGCCCAGGGCGCCGCCGCCCAGCACCAGCGAGACCACGAGGCAGGCGCAGCCGTTGCGGCCCTTCTTCTTGGGTTTGCCGCCGCGGGCCCGGCGCTCGCCGCGCCCGCGGACCGGGCCCTCCTCGTCGGCGTCGGCCTCCCCTGGTTTGCCGTCGTCCGCGCCGGTGAAGAAGGCGTGGTCCTCCTCCTCGGTGCCGGGGTCCCAGTCGGTGCGCTCGGGTTCGGGCTCGGTGCGCCGGCGGCCGGGCGGCTCGGGGGGCGGGTAGGCGTCGGGGGTGCCGTAGAAGTCGGGCTGCTCGCCGCCGCCGTAGGCCGCGGCCTGCTGGCCGTAGGGGTCGGACGGGTCGCCGGGGTACTGCGCGTGGGGATGCGCGCCAGTGCCCCAGCCCTCGTCCTGCGGGTGCTGTGCGTGCTGCTGGTGGGGCTGTTGCGGCTGCTGGTGCGGGTGTTGCTGGGACGCGTACTGCTGCGGGTCGTACTGCCCGTCGTACTGCCCGCCCTGCTGCTGTCCGTAGGGTTGTTGTCCGCCGGGGGGAGGCTGCCCGTACTGGTCGTACGGGTCGTACTGCTGTTCGCCGTACCCGGAACCGCCTCCCCATTCGCCGTACTGCTGCTGGTGCTGGTGCTGCGGCTGCTCGGGATACTGCTGCGGCCGGCCGCCGTAGGGGGACTGCAGGCCCGCCTGGGCCTGCTGTCCTTCCCATCCGTCCCCGTACAAGGGGTCCTCCGGACCCCACGGTGCGGAGCCTTGGCCCCGGCCATACTCAGTCATCGATCCCCTAGAGCCGCGAGGCGGCGAAACGCGCGGCTGGAAGGTCCGGCTCCCGTTCCGCCTCTTGCTGTGCGGTGGCTGTTCGAATGCCCCCGCATCGCGCGGAACGTTACCGTATCGCGATCACATGACCACTTCGACGCCCTCACCGGGTGCTTCGCCTGACACCCGTTCGGATTCGAGTGCCTGCTGGAGGATGACGACGGCCGCGGCCTGGTCGATCACCGACCGGCCCTTGCGCGAGCGGACCCCGGAGGCGCGCAGGCTCCGGCCCGCCGTGACGGTCGTCATCCGCTCGTCGACGAGACGTACGGAGACCGGGGCGACGCCCCGGGCCAGCTCCTGGGCGAAGCCCCGCACCTTGGCCGCGGCCGGGCCCTCGCCCCCCTTGAGAGACCGCGGGAGCCCGACGACGATCTCGATCGGCTCATACTCCTCGACGAGTTGACGCAGCCGCCGGTGGGCGGCCGGGACGTCCCGGCCGGGGACGGTCTCCACCGGGGTGGCGAGGATGCCGTCCGGGTCGCACGAGGCGACCCCGATCCGGGCGTCGCCGACGTCGACGGCCAGGCGGCGGCCGCGGCGCATGGCCGGGCCGTCCGCCGCCGCGTGCTCCGGGCCCTCGCCGGGGCCCTGTCCCGCGCTCACTTCGCGGTGTCCGCCACGAGCCGCTCGACGGCCTCGGCGGCGGCGTCGATGGCGTCCGGGTTCTGGCCGCCGCCCTGGGCGACGTCCGGCTTGCCGCCGCCCCCGCCGCCGAGGGTCTTGGCGGCGGTGCGGACCAGGTCGCCGGCCTTGAGCCCGCGCTCGCGGGCGGCCTCGTTGGTGGCGATGACCGTCAGCGGCTTGCCGTTGACCGCGGTGAACAGGGCCACCACGGCGGCCCGGCCGCCCTGGACGCGCCCGCGCACGTCGAGGACGAGCTTGCGCAGGTCGTCGGCGGTGGTGCCGTCCGGCACCCGGCCGGTGACCACGGCGACGCCGCGCACGTCCTTGGCGGACTCGGCGAGTCCGGCGGCGGCCTGGAGGACCTTCTCCGCGCGGAACCTCTCGATCTCCTTCTCGGCGTCCCGCAGCTTGCCGAGCATGGCGGAGATCTTCTCCGGCAGTTCCTCCGGCCGGCCCTTGACCAGCTCCTGGAGCTGGGCGACGACGGTGTGCTCGCGGGCGAGGAAGTGGTAGGCGTCCACGCCGACCAGCGCCTCGATGCGGCGCACGCCCGAGCCGATGGAGGATTCGCCGAGCAGCTTGACCAGGCCGAGCTGGGCGGTGTTGTGGACGTGGGTGCCGCCGCACAGCTCCTTGGAGAAGTCGCCGATGGTGACGACCCGGACCCGCTCGCCGTACTTCTCGCCGAACTCGGCGATGGCGCCCTGCTTCTTGGCCTCGTCGATGCCCATGACGTCGGCGCGGACGTCGAGGTCGCGGGCGAGCACCTCGTTGATCCTCTGTTCGACGTCGGTCATCACGGCGGTGGGCACGGCGGAGGGCGAGCCGAAGTCGAAGCGGAAGCGGCCGGGCTGGTTCTCGGAACCGGCCTGGGCGGCCGTGGGGCCGAGCGCGTCGCGCAGCGCCTGGTGGGTGAGGTGGGTGGCCGAGTGGGCGCGGGCGATGGCCTTGCGGCGGAGCACGTCGATGGTGGCCTGGGCCTTGGCGCCGACGGTGACCTCGCCGACCTGGACGACGCCCTTGTGGACGTAGACGCCCGGGACCGGCTTCTGGCAGTCGCGGATCTCGATGACGGCGCCGGATTCGGCCCTGATCCGGCCACTGTCGCCGATCTGGCCGCCGCCCTCGGCGTAGAAGGGGGTGCGGTCCAGGACGATCTCGACCTCGTCGCCCTCGGTGGCCGCGGGCGAGGAGACGCCGTCGACGAGGATGCCGACGATGGTCGACTCGCCCTCGGTGTCGCCGTAGCCGATGAAGTCGGTGGCGCCGGCGCGGTCGGCGATCTCCCGGTAGGCGCCGAGGTCGGCGTGGCCGGTCTTCTTGGCGCGGGCGTCGGCCTTGGCGCGCTCGCGCTGCTCCTTCATCAGGCGGCGGAAGCCGTCCTCGTCCACGGACAGGCCCTGTTCGGCGGCCATCTCCAGGGTGAGGTCGATGGGGAAGCCCCAGGTGTCGTGGAGCAGGAAGGCCTGGTCGCCGGAGAGCACGGTGCCGCCGGCGGTCTTGGTCTCGCTGACGGCCGTGTCGAGGATGTTGGTGCCGGCCTTCAGCGTCTTGAGGAAGGCGGCCTCCTCGGCGAGGGCGACCTTCTCGATCCGCTCCCGGTCGGTGACCAGTTCGGGGTACTGCTGCCCCATCATGGCGATGACGACGTCGATCAGGTCCTTGACGACCGGGCCGGAGGCGCCGAGCAGGCGCATGTTGCGGATGGCGCGGCGCATGATGCGGCGCAGCACGTAGCCGCGGCCCTCGTTGCCGGGGGTGACGCCGTCGCCGATGAGCATCACGGAGGTGCGCATGTGGTCGGTGACCACGCGCAGCGAGACGTCGGAGGCGTGGGCGTCGCCGTAGGCCACGCCGGTCAGCTCGGTGGCCTTGCGGATGACGGCCATGGAGGTGTCGATCTCGTACATGTTCCGCACGTCCTGCAGAATCATGGCGAGGCGTTCCAGGCCGAGGCCGGTGTCGATGTTCTTGCTCGGCAGCTCGCCGAGGATCTCGAAGTCCTCCTTGCCGATGCCCTCGCCCCGCTCGTACTGCATGAAGA
This sequence comes from Streptomyces sp. SCSIO 75703, assembly GCF_036607905.1. Classification (NCBI taxonomy): domain Bacteria; kingdom Bacillati; phylum Actinomycetota; class Actinomycetes; order Kitasatosporales; family Streptomycetaceae; genus Streptomyces; species Streptomyces sediminicola. The sequence goes on along the minus strand of NZ_CP144555.1, from coordinate 5,693,160 downwards.
CGAGGTTCCAGATCTCGACGTACCGCTCGTCGTTGACGGCGGGGCCGCCCTCGGCGCCGAACTCGGGGCCGCGGTCGTAGTTGATCTCGGAGCAGGGGCCGCAGGGGCCGGGGACGCCCATGGACCAGTAGTTGTCCTTCTTGCCGAGGCGCTGGATGCGCTCGGCCGGGACGCCGACGACGTCGTGCCAGATGCGCTCGGCCTCGTCGTCGTCCTGGTAGACGGTGATCCACAGGCGCTCGGGGTCGAGGCCGTAACCGCCCTTGTCCTGGGGGCTGGTGAGCAGCTCCCAGGCGAGGGTGATCGCGCCTTCCTTGAAGTAGTCGCCGAAGGAGAAGTTGCCGCACATCTGGAAGAACGTGCCGTGCCGGGTGGTCTTGCCGACCTCTTCGATGTCGGGGGTGCGCACGCACTTCTGCACGCTGGTGGCGCGGTCGAAGGGCGGCTTGACCTCCCCGAGGAAGTACGGCTTGAACGGCACCATGCCCGCCGGGACCAGCAGCAGAGTCGGGTCGTCCGCGATGAGCGACGCCGAAGGGACGACGGTGTGACCGCGCTCCTCGAAGAAGCTCAACCAGCGGCGACGAATCTCGGCCGACTCCATCAGTGGTCCTCATTCCGGTTGGACGAGTACGTCGCCTTGTCGACGTACGTCGGATCGTTGCGGTTCTCGATGGCGGCGTACCGCCGGGGCGGCGCGAGCGCCGGGTCGGGCGGCGGCGCGTGCAGTCCGAGCGCGTCGCCCAGTTCGGCCTCGCGGCGCGCCATGTGGTCGCGGACGTCGAGGGCGAAGCCGACCGCGCGGTCCCGCAGCCGGCCGCCGGCGTCGAGCGCCTTGTCGGCCGCGGTCGCGGCCAGGCTCTCGGGGCTCAGCTCCCTCAGCTTGCGGTTGACCTTGGTGGTGGCCCACACTCCGGCGGCCACGCCGCTGGTGAACCAGAACGTACGGCGGAACATCGCTGGGTCAGTCCTTCTTCCGCTTCGTCCGCCGCGCGGTCGGGATCGTCCGTCCGACGATCACGGCGCGGCGCGGCTGCCTGGCCGGCCCGTCCCCGCCCCGCGCGCCGAGCGCCCGGCGCACGCCGTAGCCGAAGGCCGCGACCTTGACCAGGGGGCCGCCGAAGGTGGAGGCGACGGTGGTCGAGAGGGCGGAGGCGTTGGAGGTGACCTCCTGGACGTCGGTGGCGATGGCGTCGACCCGCTCGATCTGGGTCTGCGCCGAGCGCACCGTCGCGGAGGCGTCCGCCAGCAGGGGGACGGCCTGGTCGGTCACGTCCGCCACCAGCTTGGTGGTCGCCCTGAGCGTCTGGGCCAGCCTCGCCAGCGCGACGGCGAGGAAGGAGACCAGGATCGCCCAGAAGACGGCCACCAGGATCCCGGCCACCTCGCCACCGGACACCGCGTGCACCCGCTCCCTGAAAAGACGTGCCTGTACATCGAGAAAGTCGTGCACCGAGCCTATCGCGCCGGGCACCGGGCTCCGTACCGCATTACCGTGCCGTAAGGAGTTGCGCGAACCGATTGTACGGACTGAATACGGGTCAGTACGCTCCGTGTTCCATGGCAGCTCATCGGCGTGGCGGTCCCTCACCGCACGGCAATCTCCCGCTGGAACTCGACGCGTTCGTCGGGCGCGCGGCGGAACTCGCCGGACTGGCCCGGGCCCTGGACGCCTCCCGGCTGGTGACCGTGACGGGGACGGGCGGGGTCGGGAAGTCGCGGCTGGCGGCGCGGGCGGCGGCGGAGCGCACGCCGCGCGACGGGGTGTGGCGCGTCGAGCTGGCCCCGGTGCGCGATCCGGAGTTCGTCGACTACGCGGTGGTGGAGGCCCTCGGGCTGACCGACCACACGACGCGGCTGCCGCGCGAGACGCTCCTCGCGCACCTGGCCGACCGGGAGACGCTGCTGCTCCTGGACGGCGTCGAGCACCTGGTGGAGCCGTGTGCCCTGCTCGCGGCCGAGTTGCTGGAGCGGGCGCCGGGGCTGCGGGTGCTGGCGGTGGGCCGCCGTCCGCTGGGCGTGGCCGGGGAGCGGCTGGTGCCGCTGGCGCCGCTGGGCCCCGAGGAGGCGGTGGAGCTGCTGCGGGTCCGCGCGGCCCAGCGCGAGGTGGTGTGGCCGGATGCCCACCACGGCCCGGAGGCTCCCCACGGCCCGGAGACTCCCCACGGCCCGGAGGCCCCCGGCCGGGCCCCGGACGAGCGCGGTCCGCGGGACGGGCCCGCCGGGGACGCCCTCGAACTGTGCCGGCGGCTGGACGGTATCCCGCTGGCGATCGAGCTGGCCGCGGGGCGGCTGAGCGCCCTCTCGCCCGGCCAGGTGCTGCGCCGGCTGGACGACCGCTTCCGGCTGCTGACCGGCGGGGACCCCACCGCGCTCCCCCGCCACCGGACGCTGCGCACGGCGATCGGCTGGAGCCACGAACTGTGCACCCCCGAGGAGCGGCTGCTGTGGGCGCGGCTGTCCGTCTTCGCCGGCCCCTTCGACCTGGAGGCCGCCGAGTACGTGTGCAGCGGCGGCGGGCTGGCCGCCGACGACGTGCTCGACGTGGTCTCCGCGCTGCTCGCCCAGTCGGTGCTGACCCGCGAGGAGTCGCCGGCCGGGGTGCGCTACCGGATGCTCGACACGGTGCGCGCGTACGGCGCCGGCTGGCTGGAGGCGGCGGGCGACGCGGCCCGGCTGCGGCGCCGGCACCGGGACTGGTACGTGGGCCTGGCGACCTGGTGCGAGCTGGAGTGGTTCTCGCCGCGCCAGCGCGAGGTCGCCGCCCGGGTCGACGCCGAACTGCCCAACCTGCGCAGCGCGCTGGAGCACTGCCTGGCGGATCCGGAGGAGGCGCACCTGGGCCAGTACCTGGCGGGAGCCCTGTGGTTCCACTGGGTCGGCAGCGGCCGGCTGTCGGAGGGGCGGCGCTGGCTGGAGCAGGCGGTGCGGCTGGACGCGGAGCCGACCGCGGGCGAGCAGTCCCGGCTGAAGGCACTGTGGGTCCTCGCCTACGTGGCGATCCTCCAGGGTGACACGGTGGCCGCGCTGGGGGCCCTCCAGGAGTGCCGGGAGGAGGCCGAGCGGTCGGCGAACGACACGGCGCTGGCCTACGCGGAGCACCGCACCGGCTGCCTGGCGCTGGTCACCGACGACATGGCGCGCGCGGAGACGCTGCTGCGCTCGGCGCTGCGCCGCTACGGCGAGATCGGCGAGCTGAACAGCAACGTGCTGATGGGCCAGGTGGAACTGGCGATGACGCGGGCCTTCCAGGGCGACCTGTCCGACGCCGTGCGGCTGTGCGAGGACGTGCGCCGGGTCTGCGAGGACCACGGCGAGCGCTGGGCCCGCGCCTACGCGCTGTACGTGCTGGCCTACGCGGCCTGGAGCCGGGGCGAGCCGGCCCTCGCCCGGGAGCTGCTGACCGAGTCGCTGGACAGCGCCCACGGTTTCCACGACCAGCTCGGCTCGGTGCTGGCGGTGGAACTGCTGGCCCTGGTCACGGTGACGGAGGGCGACGCGGCGGAGGCGGCGGTGCTGCAGGGCGCGGCGAGCCGGATGTGGCCCTCGGTGGGGCTGCCGCTGTTCGGTTCGGCGCACTACAACACGCCGCACGAACTGTGCGAGACGGCGGCCCGGGAGCGGCTGGGCGACGCGGGCTACGAGGCGTGTGCGCGCCGGGGGGCGCGGCTCGACCGGAGCGAGGCGGTGGCGCGGGCACTGCGGAGGCCGGGGGTCCGGCCGCGTCCGGTGGCGCCCGCGGCGGGGGCGCCGGCGGAGCCGCCGCACGCGAAGCCCGCCGCCTCGCCCACCCGCGGGGGTGGGGAGACGACGGGCTGAGGCACCTGCCGGTGCCGGGTCCGCGGGGCGGAGTCCGGCCGGATCAGCGGGCGTAGTACTCGACGACGAGCTGCTCGTCGCAGATGACCGGGATCTCCTTGCGGTTGGGGTCCCGGTCCAGGCGGAAGGCCAGGGCCTTCAGGTTCACCTGGAGGTAACGCGGGGTCTCGCCCTCGGGGGCGAAGCCGCCCTCGCGGGCGATGGTGAAGAGCGTCTTGTCCTTGCTGCGCTCGCGGACCTGCACGACGTCGTCCGGGCGGACGCGGAAGGACGGCTTGTCGACCTTCTGGCCGTTGACCTGGATGTGGCCGTGGACGACCATCTGGCGGGCCTGGTAGATCGTGCGGGCGATGCCCGAACGCAGGACCAGCGCGTCGAGGCGGCGCTCCAGCTCGATGAGCAGGGCCTCACCGGTCTTCATGGTGGTCTTGGCGGCGCGCTCGTAGGCGCGGACGAGCTGGCGCTCGCTGATGTCGTACTGCGCGCGCAGACGCTGCTTCTCGAGCAGACGAACCTTGTAGTCCGAGTTCTGCTTGCGGCCGCGGCCGTGCTCGCCCGGCGGGTAGGGGCGGGCCTCGAAGTACTTGACGGCCTTCGGGGTCAGCGCGATGCCGAGGGCACGCGACTTCTTGACCTTGGGGCGGGACTGGTTCGCCATGAACCGAACACCTCGTGTCTCTGTGTGAATACGGCTTCACCAGGGTTAAGGGAGGTCGCATCCGCAGCCGGGGGAAACCCCGCGGGCCTCATCGGGCCTGCCGGGCAGCCGCTCCCCTGATCTGGGCACATACGTGCAGCACGCGAGTGGCCCACCGACCGGTCCCGGGATCCCGGGTGGTGGTGGGCGGCCCGCGACACCGTTCGCCGGTGCGCGACGCTCCTGGATCCCCGCCGCCCTGGGGAGGCGGTTCTCCGGCTGGATGTCCCGTTCTGGTGGTGCCGGCTCCTCGACGGAGGCCGGACACGGGACGCAGCACTCCGCAGGATTCTACAGGGTGGCGCCGGGTGCTCAGGACCGCCTGCGGCCGAGGTGCGTACGGGTCCACTCCACCGCGTCCGCGTACCGCGCCTCGGCGCCGTGCCGGGTCGGCGTGTAGTAGGAGCGGTCCTTCAGGGCGTCCGGCGCGTACTGCTGGGCGGCGATGCCCTCGGGCAGGTCGTGCGGGTACACGTACCCCTGGCCGTGGCCCAGCTTGCCCGCGCCCTGGTAGTGGCTGTCGCGCAGGTGGGCGGGGACGGGGCCGGCGAGGCCCTTGCGGACGTCCTCCAGGGCGGCGCCGATGGCGGTGGTCGCGGAGTTGGACTTGGGGGCGAGGGCCAGGGCGATGGTGGCGTGGCTGAGCGTGAGGGCGGCCTCGGGGAAGCCGATCAGGGCGACGGCCTGGGCGGCGGCGACCGCGATCTGCAGGGCGTTCGGGTCGGCGAGGCCGATGTCCTCGCTGGCGGAGATCATCAGGCGCCGGGCGATGAAGCGGGGGTCCTCGCCGGCCTCGATCATCCGCGCCAGGTAGTGCAGGGCGGCGTCCACGTCGGAGCCCCGGATGGACTTGATCAGGGCGCTGGCGACGTCGTAGTGCTGGTCGCCGTCGCGGTCGTAGGCCACCGCGACCCGGTCGACGGTCTCCTCCAGCGTGGTCAGGGCGATCTCGGCCTCGCCCTTGTCCAGCGCGGCTCCGGCGGCGGCCTCCAGCGCGGTCAGGGCCCGGCGGGCGTCGCCCCCGGCGATGCGCAGCAGGTGCGCCTCGGTGTCCTCGGGCAGGGTGACGGCGCCGCCCAGTCCGCGCTCGGCGGTGAGGGCGCGGCGCATGAGTCCGCGCAGGTCGTCGTCGGTGAGCGGTTCGAGGGTGAGCAGGAGGGAGCGGGAGAGCAGCGGGGAGATCACCGAGAAGTAGGGGTTCTCGGTGGTGGCGGCGATGAGCGTGACCCAGCGGTTCTCCACGGCCGGGAGGAGGGAGTCCTGCTGGGCCTTGCTGAAGCGGTGGATCTCGTCGAGGAAGAGGACGGTCTCCTTGCCGTACCCGCCGACGGCGCGGCGGGCGCCGTCGATGACCGTGCGGACCTCCTTGACGCCCGCGGTGATCGCCGACAGTTCGACGAAGCGCTTGTTGGTGGCCTTGGAGACGACGTACGCCAGGGTGGTCTTGCCGGTGCCGGGCGGGCCCCACAGGATCACCGAGGAGGGGCCGGCCGGGCCGGCGGCGCCTTCGCCGACCAGCCGGCGCAGCGGCGAGCCGGGCTTGAGCAGGTGCTGCTGGCCCACCACCTCGTCGAGGGTGCGCGGACGCATCCGGACGGCGAGCGGGCTGCCGGCCGGGTCCTTCTCCTGGCGTTCTTCTGCTGCGGCGGTGAACAGGTCGGGCTCCACGTCCGAAACCCTAGTTCACCGCACCGACAGCGCGACGGGCCCGGTCAGGCGGTCCAGAAGTCCCACCAGCGGGTGAGGATCATCATGCCGACGATGCCGACGTGCAGCACCGGGAGCACCCAGGTGAACTCGCCCAGGAAGCCGCGGACGGCGGCCGGGGCGGGCAGGAAGCCCTTGCGGACGTTGAAGGAGGTCAGGTACCAGAACATCAGGATGGTGGCGACCCAGGCCAGGCAGCACCACAGGCAGAGCGAGTTGATCCGGTACAGGGACTCGAACTGCAGCCAGCTCACGAAGCCGACGCCGAAGAGGCAGCCGGCGTTGAAGGTGAGGTAGAACCAGCGCGGGAAGCGCGCGCCGGCGAGCAGGCTCATGCCGACGCAGACCACCATGCCGTAGGCGACCAGGCCCAGCATCGGGTTGGGGAAGCCGAAGACGGTGGCCTGGTCGCTCTCCATGACGCTGCCGCAGGAGACGACCGGGTTGAGGCTGCACCCCGGGGTGTAGGTGGTGCCGGCGACCTTGGCTTCCAGCAGCTTGAACTTGTCCAGGGTGATGACCCACGCGGCGAGCACCCCGGCCGCGCCCGTCAGCACCAGCAGCAGGGCGAAGGCGCGGCTGCCGCCCTCGGTGCGCGGGGCGGCGGTGTCCGGCTCCGGCGCGTCCGGCTCCCGGTCGGTGGAGACGTCCCTCACTGTCGTCTTGCTCATCACGCCGATTCCGTCACTGGAGAGGAGACCTGCTTCGGGCAGGGCCATTGTGCCGCATGGGCGTCCGCGACCACTGTTCGATGAACATAAGAACGCACCGGTGATCGCCCTGGGGAGTCGGAATCCGGCCGACAACCGTTCGCCGGGGGCACACGCGCGCGAACGCGGGCGCCCCCGGGAGGGACGACGGGCTGGGTGTGCTGTCCGGACAGCACACCCAGGGCCTCTCGTTGGGATCACGCCGGGCTCGCGGGGTCCGGCCTGATCCCGACGAAAGTCCTAGGCGAGCCGGGACTCCAGCTCGGCCACGACCTCGTTGACGCCGATCGGGGTCTGCTCGCCGGACTCCATGTCCTTGAGCTGGACGACGCCCTCGGCCAGGTCGCGTTCGCCGAGCACCAGCGTGTAGCGGGCGCCGGAGCGGTTGGCGGCCTTCATGGCGGCCTTGAGCCCCTTGCCCCCGTAGGCGAAGTCGGCGGCGACGCCGTTCTTGCGCAACTCGGTGACCTTGGCGAAGAGCACCCGGCGGGCCTCCTCGCCGAGCGGGACCGCGAAGACGGAGGTCGTGGCGGGCAGGTCCGGCTCGATGCCCTCCGCCTGGAGGGCGAGGACGGTGCGGTCGACGCCGAGGGCCCAGCCCACCGAGGGCAGGGCGGGGCCGCCGATCATCTCGGAGAGGCCGTCGTAGCGGCCGCCGCCGCCCACCGCCGACTGGGAGCCCAGCCCGTCGTGGACGAACTCGAAGGTGGTGCGCGTGTAGTAGTCGAGGCCGCGCACGAGCCGCGGGTCGTCCTCGAAGACCACGCCGGCCGCGGTGACCAGTTCGCGGACCTCCTCGTGGTACGCCTTGCAGGCGTCGCACAGGTAGTCGCGCAGCAGCGGCGCCCCGGAGAGCTGCTCCTGCACCTGCGGGCGCTTGTCGTCGAGGACGCGCAGCGGGTTGATGTCGGCGCGGCGCAGGGTGTCCTCGTCCAGGTCGAGCCCGCGCAGGAAGTCCTGGAGGGCCGCGCGGTAGACGGGGCGGCACTCCCGGTCGCCGAGGCTGTTGAGCAGGACGCGGAAGTTCCTCAGGCCCAGGGAGCGGTACGCCTGGTCCGCGAGGATGATCAGCTCGGCGTCGAGCGCCGGGTCCTCGGCGCCGATCGCCTCGGCGCCGACCTGGGAGAAGTGCCGGTAGCGGCCCTTCTGCGGGCGCTCGTAGCGGTAGTACGAGCCCGAGTACCAGAGCTTGACCGGCAGGTTGCCCTGCTTGTGCAGGTTGGCCTCCAGCGCGGCGCGCAGGACGGAGGCGGTGCCCTCGGGGCGCAGCGCCAGCCGGTCGCCGCCCTTGGTCTCGAAGGCGTACATCTCCTTCGTCACGATGTCGGTGGACTCGCCGACGCCGCGGGCGAACAACTCGACGTTCTCGAAGCCGGGCGTCTCGACGTAGCCGTAGCCGGAGTCGCGCAGCGGGGCGGAGAACGCCTCCCGGACCGCCAGATAGGTGGCGGAGTCGGGGGGAAGCAGGTCGTACGTGCCCTTGGGGGCCTTGAAGGTGCTCACGGAAGGTCTCTCGTCACATTCCTCGTCGGGGAGCCCCGGGGGCTCCCTGGCCGTCGGCCACCTGCCGCAGGTACGGGTTGGTGGCGCGTTCGCGGCCGATGGTCGTCTGGGGCCCGTGGCCGGACAGCACCACGGTCGAGTCGTCGAGCGGCAGGCACACGCGGGCCAGCGAGTCGAGCATCTCGGCCATGTCACCACCGGGCAGGTCGGTGCGTCCGATGGAGCCGGCGAACAGCAGGTCGCCCGAGAAGAAGACCGGCGGGACGTCCGCCGCCTCGGGCAGGCCGAAGGTCACCGACCCCTTGGTATGGCCCGGCGCGTGGGCGACCGTCAGCTCCAGACCGGCCAGTTCCAGCCGGGTGCCGTCGGTCATCTCCCGGACGTCGTCCGGCTCGCCGACGGTCAGCTCCCCCATCAGCGGCATGCCGATGGACCGGCCGATCCCCTTCTCGGGGTCGCTCATCATGTACCGGTCCGCGGGGTGGATCCAGGCGGGTACGCCGTGTGCGCCGCAGACCGGGACGACCGAGGCCACGTGGTCGATGTGGCCGTGGGTGAGGACGACGGCGACGGGCTTCAGCCGGTGCTTGGCGAGTGCCTCCTCGACGCCGGGGGCGGCCTGGTGGCCGGGGTCGATGATCACGCACTCCTCACCGGCGGCGGGGGCGACGACGTAACAGTTCGTCCCCCAGGCCCCGGCGGGGAACCCGGCAATGAGCACGTTCGTCCTTCGTTCGAGGTCGGTACGGGTGGCTTGCGGGCGGCCCTCGCCCGTGGTCAGAGCCTACCGGCGGTGCCGTTTCCTCAGCGAACCCATATACGGTACGGGCCTACACGCAGGCGGTCGGCGCGTCGCGCGCAGGCGGAGCGGCCGGCACTCGACGAGTCATGAGGGAGAGAACCCGGTGGTCAGCCAGGAGCAGCGGCGGCGTCAGCTCGCCCGGGAGAAGTTCTTGCGGCAGCAGCAGCGGCGGACCTCCGCCCGGCGCAAGTCGCGGGCGCGCAACGCCGCGATCGCGTCGGTGCTGGGCGTGGTGCTGATCGGCAGTGCGGCGCTGTACGCCACCGGGGCCCTCAAGGACGACGACAAGACCACCGCGGGCGCCGAGGTCACGCCGAGCCCCGCCGAGACCAGCAAGGCGCCCGACCCGTGCGCGAAGCCGGCCCCCGGCGAGCCGGCGACGAAGACCTGGGACAAGGAACCGGAGCTGACCATCGACAAGTCGGCCTCGTACACCATGAGGCTGGCGACGACCTGCGGTGACGTGGACATCGCGCTGAAGGCGTCGGCGGCCCCGCACACGGTCAACTCCTTCGACTTCCTGGCGTCGAAGGGCTACTTCGACCACACGCCCTGCCACCGCCTCACCACCGGCGGCATCTACGTGCTCCAGTGCGGCGACCCGACGGGCCAGGGCAACGGCGGCCCCGGGTACACCATCCCGGACGAGAACCTGAAGGACGAGAGCCTGAAGGGCGACGTGTACCCGGCGGGCACGGTGGCGATGGCCAACACCGGCCAGCCCGGCTCCGGCGGCAGCCAGTTCTTCCTGGTCTACCAGGACAGCCCGCTGCCCCCGAGCTACACGCCGTTCGGCACCGTCTCGGAGGCGGGCATGAAGGTGCTCAAGAAGATCTCCGACGCCGGCGAGAACACCGGGGCGGGCGACGGGGCACCGAACGCGACGGTCGTGATCGACAAGGCGACGGTCACGAAATCCTGATCCCCATCTGCGAAATTTCGGTCGCGCGGGATGCGGACAGGCCCCCCGCCGGTCGCCTATGTTGGCCGTGACGAAACTGTGGACGATGCCCGGGGGAAGCGAATCCCCCCGCAGGCATCATGTGGAGGAGGCGCTGTGAGCAGCGACCCGTGGGGCCGCGTCGACGAGACGGGGACCGTGTACGTGCGTACGGCCGACGGCGAGAAGGTCGTCGGTTCCTGGCAGGCGGGCTCCCCGGAGGAGGCGCTGGCCTACTTCGAACGCAAGTACGAGGGCCTGGTGGTCGAGATCGGCCTCCTCGAGAAGCGCGTGAAGACCACCGACCTCTCGGCGAAGGACGCCCTGGCCGCCGTGGAGCACCTGCGCGAGCAGGTCGACGCGCACCACGCGGTCGGCGACCTGGAAGCCCTCCGGGCCCGCCTGGACCGGCTCGTCGAGCTGGTGGAACAGCGCCGCGAGGAGCGCCGGGTCCAGCGGGCCCGGCAGTCCGACGAGGCGCGCGCCGCCAAGGAGGCCCTGGTCACGGAGGCCGAGGAGCTGGCCCGTTCCGACCAGTGGCGGGCGGCCGGCGAACGGCTGCGGGCGCTGGTGGACACCTGGAAGGGGCTGCCCCGGCTGGACCGCAAGTCCGACGACGAGCTGTGGCACCGCTTCTCGCACGCGCGCTCGGCGTTCTCCAAGCGGCGCAAGCAGCACTTCGCCCAGCTCGACGCGCAGCGCGAGGAGGCCCGCCGGATCAAGGAACGGCTGGTCTCCGAGGCCGAGGCGCTGTCCGGCTCGACGGACTGGGGTCCGACGGCGGCGCGCTACCGCGACCTGATGGCCGAGTGGAAGGCCGCGGGCCGCGCTCAGCGCGAGCACGAGGACGATCTGTGGAACCGCTTCCGCGGCGCCCAGGACGTCTTCTTCGCCGCCCGCGGCTCGGTCTTCGCCGAGCGCGACGCCGAGCAGGCGGAGAACCTCAAGCTGAAGGAGGAACTGGCCGAGGAGGCCGAGCGGCTGCTGCCGGTCACCGACCTCAAGGCGGCCCGCGCCGCGTTCCGCTCGCTCAACGAGCGCTGGGAGGCCATCGGGCACGTGCCGCGCGACGCCCGGCCGCGGGTCGAGGGCCGGATGCACACCGTGGAGCGCGCCATCCAGCAGGCCGAGGAGGCCGAGTGGCGCCGGACCAACCCGGAGGCCCGTGCACGGGCCGAGGGACTGACCGGCCAGCTCCAGGCCGCCGTGGACAAGCTGCGCGGCCAGATCGAGCAGGCGCGCGCCCAGGGAAACAACTCCAAGGCGGACAAGCTGGAGCGCGAGCTGGAGGGCCGCCAGGCGCTCCTGGACCAGGCGCTCAAGGGTCTGCAGGAGTTCGGCGGCTGATCGGCGGCCGACCGTCCGCGCGCCCCGGCGCGCACACGAAAGGGCTCCCGCACGGTGTGTGCGGGAGCCCTTCCCGTCCGTGTGGGCGCCGCGCGCGCCGTGCGGGGCGGCTAGGGTCCTTCGTTTGGATCAGGCCGCGTGATCCCGACGAAAGACCCTAGGAGGGCCTGCGGGCCGAGGTGACCCGGTACACGTCGTAGACGCCCTCCACGCCCCGTACGGCCTTCAGGACGTGTCCCAGGTGCTTGGGGTCGCCCATCTCGAAGGTGAAGCGGGAGGTGGCGACGCGGTCGCGGGAGGTCTGCACGGCCGCCGAGAGGATGTTGACGTGCTGGTCGGACAGGACCCGGGTGACGTCCGACAGCAGCCGGGAGCGGTCCAGCGCCTCGACCTGGATGGCGACCAGGAAGACCGAGGACTGGGTCGGCGCCCACTCGACCTCCAGGATGCGTTCGGGCTCGCGGGAGAGCGAGTCCACGTTCACGCAGTCGCTGCGGTGGACCGAGACGCCGCTGCCGCGGGTGACGAAGCCGATGATGGGGTCGCCGGGCACGGGCGTGCAGCAGCGGGCCAGCTTGACCCACACGTCCTCGACGCCCTTGACGACGACGCCCGGGTCGGCGCTGGTGCGGCGCTTGCGCCCGCGTCCGCGGGCCGGCGGCACCGACTCGTCGATCTCCTCGGTGGCGGCCTCCTCGCCGCCGAGCGCCTGGACCAGCTTCTGCACGATGTTCTGCGCGGAGACGTGGCCCTCGCCGATGGCCGCGTAGAGCGCGGAGATGTCCGAGTAGCGCATCTCGTGCGCGAGCGTGACCAGGGAGTCCCCGGTCAGGATGCGCTGGATCGGCAGGTTCTGCTTGCGCATGGCCCGGACGATGGAGTCCTTGCCCTGTTCGATCGCCTCGTCGCGGCGCTCCTTGGAGAACCAGGCCCGGATCTTGTTGCGGGCCCGCGGCGACTTGACGAAGCCGAGCCAGTCGCGGGAGGGGCCGGCGCCGGCCGCCTTGGAGGTGAACACCTCGACCAGGTCGCCGTTGTCCAGGGTGGACTCCAGCGGGACCAGCCGGCCGTTGACCCGGGCCCCTATGGTGCGGTGGCCGACCTCGGTGTGGACGGCGTAGGCGAAGTCGACCGGTGTGGCCCCGGCCGGGAGCGCGATGACGTCTCCCTTGGGGGTGAAGACGAAGACCTCGTTGCGGGAGAGGTCGAAGCGCAGCGACTCCAGGAACTCCCCGGGGTCCTCGGTCTCCTTCTGCCAGTCCAGGAGCTGGCGCAGCCAGGCCATGTCGTTGATGGCCGCGTTGTCCTTGCCGGCCTTGCCCGCCGGGGACTTGGGCACGTCGGTGCGGACCTTGGACGCCCCGGCGACCGCCTCCTGCTTGTACTTCCAGTGCGCGGCGATGCCGTACTCGGCGCGGCGGTGCATGTCGAAGGTGCGGATCTGCAGCTCGACCGGCTTGCCGTTGGGCCCGATGACCGTCGTGTGCAGCGACTGGTACATGTTGAACTTGGGCATGGCGATGTAGTCCTTGAACCGCCCCGGAACCGGGTTCCAGCGGGCGTGGACCGTGCCGAGTGCCGCGTAGCAGTCGCGGACGGTGTCCACCAGGACGCGGATGCCCACCAGGTCGTAGATCTCCGCGAAGTCCCGGCCGCGGACGATCATCTTCTGGTAGACGCTGTAGTAGTGCTTCGGGCGGCCGGTGACGGTCGCCTTGATGCGGGCCGCGCGCAGGTCCTGCTGGACCTCGTCGGTCACGATGGCGAGGTACTCGTCGCGCTTGGGGGCGCGCTCGGCGACCAGCCGGACGATCTCGTCGTACATCTTGGGGTAGAGGATCGCGAAGGCGAGGTCCTCCAGCTCCCACTTGATGGTGTTCATGCCCAGCCGGTGGGCGAGCGGCGCGTAGATCTCCAGGGTCTCGCGCGCCTTCTTCTCCTGCTTCTCCCGCTTGAGGTAGCGCATGGTGCGCATGTTGTGCAGGCGGTCGGCGAGCTTGATGACCAGGACCCGGGGGTCCTTGGCCATGGCGACGACCATCTTGCGCACGGTCTCCGCCTGGGCGGCCTCACCGAACTTGACCTTGTCCAGCTTGGTGACGCCGTCGACGAGCAGGGCGACGGTGTCGCCGAAGTCGCGGCGCAACTGCTCCAGGCCGTACTCGGTGTCCTCGACCGTGTCGTGCAGCAGCCCGGCCATGAGGGTGGCCGGGTCCATGCCCAGCTCCGCGAGGATGGTGGTCACCGCGAGCGGGTGCGTGATGTACGGGTCGCCGCTCTTGCGCTTCTGGCCCCGGTGCCAGCGCTCGGCGACCTGGTAGGCGCTCTCGATCTGGCGCAGCGTCGCCGTCTCGATCTTGGGATCGTTGCCCCGCACTATCCGCAGCAGCGGCTCCAGCACCGGGTTGTACGGGTTGGCGCGCTGGACGCCGAGGCGGGCAAGGCGGGCGCGGACGCGGTTGGAGGAACCGGAGCGGGCCGACTGGCCGGCGGGGGTGCGGACGACCGGGGTGTTCGGCGTGCGGCCGGGCGGGGCGGGCTTGGGCCGCGGCTGCTCGGCGGGCTTGTCGACGGGGGCGGCCGGGGCGTGCTGGATCGGCCCGCGGGTGTCGTTCTTCGCGTGCGGCGCGCTGGGCGCGGGCTTCGCCGCCGCCGCCGAGGCGGACTCGGGCTTGGCGGCGGTCAGTGGCTGGGCCTCGTCTGGCAAGAGGACTCCTCGTGCGCGATCCGGGTCCCCGGTCAGGCTCCGGAAGGCCCATGGTAGCGATCCCCGGCCCCAGGATCGCCTTCAGGCCACAGGGGACCGTTCATCTCGGCACAACGCCGGAGGCGGGCACCGGATTCCCCCGGTGCCCGCCTCCGGCCTTCGCGGGGGGCTCAGACCATGAGCAGCGACCTCAGCGGAGCACCGGCCAGCGCGGGCTCCAGCCGGGCCCGGCCACCGAGGAAGCCCAGCTCCATCAGCACGGCGAGGCCCGCCACCCGGGCTCCGGCCCGGCGGATGAGCCGGACGGACGCCTCGGCGGTGCCGCCGGTGGCGAGGACGTCGTCGACGACCAGGACGCGGTCGTCGGGGCTGAGGTCCTCGGCGTGCACCTCGATCTCGGCCGAGCCGTACTCCAGGTCGTACGCCTGTCCGAGGGTCGCCCCGGGGAGCTTGCCCGCCTTGCGCACGGGGACGAAGCCGAGGCCGGCCCGCAGGGCGACGGGGGCGCCCAGGATGAAGCCCCGGGCCTCCAGCCCGACCACCTTGGTGGCGCCGGTGCCCGCCGCGAACTCGGCGAGCACGTCGGTGAGAGCCGCGAAGGCCACCGGGTCCGCGAGGAGCGGGGTGATGTCCTTGAACACCACGCCCGGCTCCGGGTGGTCGGGCACGTCACGGATGCGGCTCAGCAGCAGCCCCGTGATGTCGGTCAGCTCGGTCATCGGTGCCTTTCCGAGGATCCGCCGCGGCCCCGGGTGCGGGCCGCGGACTGGTTGCGGGGCCCGACGACCGCGGCCGCCGCGCCCTGGTGTGCGTCGTCGAGCACCCCGTCGCCGGCGGACCCCCCGCTCTCCCCCCGGGCCGCGGCCTGCGCCCGCTTGGCGAGGACGCGCTTCTTGAGGGACTTCATCTGCGGCTCGCGTTCCTTGAGGTCGGCGACGAGCGGCGTGGCGATGAAGATCGAGGAGTACGCGCCTGCCGCGAGGCCGACGAACAGCGACAGGGAGATGTCGTTCAGCATACCGGCGCCGAGGACACCGCCCCCGATGAAGAGCAGCCCGGCCACCGGCAGCAGGGCCACCACCGTGGTGTTGACCGAGCGGACCAGCGTGCCGTTGATCGAGCGGTTGGCGATCTCGGAGTAGGTCCAGCGGCTCTGCCTGGTGATGTCCTTCGTCTGCTCCTTGAGGCTGTCGAAGACGACGACGGTGTCGTAGAGCGAGTAGCCCAGGATGGTGAGCAGGCCGATCACGGTGCCCGGGGTGACCTCGAAGCCGACCAGGGCGTAGACGCCGGTGGTGATGGTGAGGTCGTGGACCAGGGCGACGAACGCGGCGACGGCCATCCGCCATTCGAAGGCGATCGCCAGGTAGATCACCACCAGGACCATGAAGATCGCCAGGCCCTTCCACGCCTTGTTCGCGATCTGCTCGCCCCAGCTCGGACCCACCAGATCGGCGTTGATCCGCTCCGCGTCGACCTTGAGGTCGGTGGCGAGGGCCCGCTTGATGTCGTCCGAGGCGCCGGTGTCGATGCCCGCGATCTGGATGCGCAGGCTGCCGTCGCCGAGCTTCTGGACGATCGCGTCGTGTCCGGAGGCGTCCTCCGCGTAGCCCTCGGCCTGGGAGACGGACGCGCTCATGTTCTTCGGGGTGGTGAAGACCGCGCCGCCCTGGAACTCGATGCCCATGTGCAGTCCGCGCACGGACAGGCCGAGGATCGCGGCGATGGTGATCAGGACGGAGAGCCCGTACCAGATCACGCGGTTCCTGACGAAGTCGTAGCCGATCTCCCCATGGTGCAGCCGGGCGCCGAGGGTGCCGAGTTTCGACATGCTCACGCCTCCTTCGTCGTGACGGGGGCGACGGGACGACGGCTCGCGCGCAGGGGTGGCTTCGCGCCGAGGGCCTTTGGATCGAGCCCGGACCAGCGGTGGCCGCGGGCGAAGAACGGGCGGCGGGCCATCAGCGTGAGCAGCGGCTTGGTGAAGAGGAAGACCACGACCACGTCGAGCAGGGTGGTCAGCCCCAGCGTGAACGCGAAGCCCTGCACCTTGCCGACGGTGACCACGAAGAGCACGGCGGCGGCGAGGAACGACACGAAGTCGGAGACCAGGATGGTGCGCCGGGCGCGCGGCCAGCCGCGTTCGACGGCGGGGCGCAGCGAGCGGCCCTCCCGGATCTCGTCGCGGACCCGTTCGAAGAAGACGATGAACGAGTCCGCCGTGATCCCGATGGCGACGATGGCACCGCACACGGCCGGCAGGTTCAGCGCGAAGCCGATGGTCGGGCCGAGCAGCGACATGACCGCGTACGTGAGCGAGGCGGAGACCATCAGCGAGGCGATGGCGATGAACGACAGGCCGCGGTAGTAGACCAGCAGGTAGAGGACGACCAGCGCGAGCCCGATGGCGCCCGCGATCAGCCCGGCGTGGAGCTGCTCACCGCCGAGCGCGGCGGTGACGGTGGTGACGCTGTCCTCATGGAAGCTCAGCGGGAGCGCGCCGTAGGACAGCATGTTGGCGAGGCTCTGCGCCTCCTCCTGGCCGAACTGCCCGGAGATCTCCGCGTTGCCGCCGGTCAGGGCCTGGCTGACGTACGGGTCGGAGACGACCTCGTTGTCCAGGACGATGGCGAACTGGTTCTGCGGGGACGGGTTCTGCGCCAGCTTGCCGGTGATGTCCGCGAACTTCTTCGCGCCGCCGCCGGTGAAGTCCATGGTGACGGTCCAGCCCGCGGCGGTCTGCGTGTTGAAGACGGCCTGGGCCTTGTCCACGTCCGTGCCGTCGACGGCGGCGGGTCCGAGGAGGTACTTCTGCCACTGGCCCTGGGCGTTGGTGCCGCAGGCGACGGTGGGGTCGGCGGGCAGGGCGCCCTCGCCGGCCTTGGCCCGTGCGGAGCCGTCGGTGCAGTCGAGCGCGGCGTACCGGGCCCGGAGCTTCTCGGAGGCGGCGTCGCCGGTGCCGTCGGAGGCGCCGGGGGACGGCGCCGGGGAGGCGTCGCCGGAGGGGGTGGCGGAGGGGCTGGGGCCGGCCTCGAGCGCGTCGGTGACGGCGCGGCCCTGTGTGGTGGCGCCCGGGTTCGGGGAGGAGGTCGGGGTGGCCGCGGCCCGGTCGCCGGCGGTGTCCCGCGCGGTGTCGCCGGTGGCGTCCGCCGTCGGGGCTCCGGTCGTGTCGCCCGCCGGGTCGGTGGCCTTGTGGGAGGCGCTGCCCGAGGCGTCGGGTGCGGGGGTGCCGGCCGCGTCGGCGCCGGACGGCTCGGTGGCGAGGACCGGGCGGAAGTAGAGCTTGGCGGTGGTGCCGACCTGGGCGCGGGCTTCCTCGGAGTTCATCCCCTTGGGGATGTTGACGATGATGTTCCGGGTGCCCTGGGTCTGGACTTCGGCCTCGGAGACGCCGAGGCCGTTGACACGGCGCTCCATGATCTCGACCGCGGTGTCCATGTTGGTCTTGTTGATCGCGGACTCCTGGCCCGGTTCGGAGACGGCCCGGAGCGTGATGCTCGTACCGCCCGCCAGGTCGATGCCGAGGCGCGGAGTCGTGTTTCCGGAGGCGAACATGCCTCCCGTGAGCGCCGCAATGACGATCACCATCAGGGCCAGCGAGCGCCCGGGCTTGCTTTGGGCGCTCGCTTGCTTTCCCTTTTTGAGGGCTGCCACCTTGTCATACTCCCTGTCGGGCCGCGTCGCACCGCCGGGGCGGCATACCGGCGGCCATCGCGTGGTGGGTGGGGGTCCGTGCGGACGACGCGGCGCGGGGGCGCGGGCGGACCCGCGCCCCCGGGGCGCGGCTACTTCGTCCCGGAACCGCCGTCGGACTTCTTCGGCTGGTCGTCGGCCTTGGCGTCCGCCGGCTCGTCGGCCTTGGCGTCGGCGGGCTCGTCGGCCTTGGCGTCCGAGGGCTTGGCGGTCTCGTCGGCCTCGTCGGCCGCCTCCTTCTTGCCGAGGTCGACGGAGTGGTCGCCGGAGGCGTCCGCGTCACCCTCGGTGAGGGAGGAGGCGTCGTCCGGGACGACGTGGGTGTCGTCCTTCAGGTCGTGCTCGATGCCGTGGACGATGCGGTTGTACTCGTCGTCGCTCAGCACGGCGCCGATGGAGTTCTTGGCGAAGAGCAGCTCGACGCCCGGCCCGGCGTCGAGGAGGACGGTGTCCTCGCTCACCTCCTTGACCGTGGCGTACATGCCCCCGATGGTGCGGACGCCGGAACCGGGCTGCATCTGGTTCCGCATGTCGACGGCCTGCTGCTGCTTCTTCTTCGCCGACCGGGTCATCAGGAACATGGCCCCGATGAGCACGATGAACGGGAGGAGGGTCACGAGACTCACGGGTCGGTACTTCCTTCACACGACCGCGATGTGAGCGGCCTGTTGGTTGGGGGTGTGGGCGCCGCCGTCAAGGGTGGCATCGGCGGAGTCTAGGCGAGTCCGCGCGCAGGGAACAACGCTCAGCATGGCACCGGGGTTCCTGCTCGGGCCAATGTGCTCGTCGGGACGGGGGCGTCACGCCCCGAACAGGTCCTGTTGTCCGTTTCCCGGCGCGGCGGCGCCCGGCGGGGTCAGCCCGAGGTGTGCCCAGGCGGCGGGGGTCGCCACCCGTCCCCGGGGGGTGCGGGCGAGCAGTCCCTCGCGCACGAGGAAGGGTTCGGCGACCTCCTCGACGGTCTCCCGCTCCTCCCCCACGGCCACCGCGAGGGTGGAGACGCCGACGGGTCCGCCGCCGAACAGTTTGGTCAGGGCCTCCAGGACGGCCCGGTCGAGGCGGTCCAGGCCGCGGGCGTCGACCTCGTAGACCGCGAGGGCCGCCGCGGCGATCCCGCGGGTGATCACGCCGTCGGCCTTGACCTGGGCGTAGTCGCGGACGCGGCGCAGGAGGCGGTTGGAGATGCGGGGGGTGCCGCGGGAGCGGCCCGCGATCTCGGCGGCGCCGTCGGGGTCGATCTCGACGTCGAGGAGGCCGGCCGAGCGGTGCACCACCCGTTCCAGTTCGGCGGGGCCGTAGAACTCCATGTGGGCGGTGAAGCCGAAGCGGTCGCGCAACGGGGGCGGCAGCAGTCCGGCGCGGGTGGTGGCGCCGACGAGGGTGAAGGGGGGCAGTTCGAGGGGGATGGCGGTGGCGCCGGGGCCCTTGCCGACGATGACGTCGACCCGGAAGTCCTCCATCGCCATGTAGAGCATCTCCTCGGCGGGCCGGGACATGCGGTGGATCTCGTCGAGGAAGAGGACCTCGCCCTCCTGGAGGGAGGAGAGGATCGCCGCGAGGTCGCCGGCGTGCTGGATGGCGGGGCCGGAGGTGATGCGGATGGGGGCGCCCATCTCGGCCGCGATGATCATCGAGAGGGTGGTCTTGCCGAGGCCGGGGGCGCCGGAGAGCAGGACGTGGTCGGCGGTGGCGCCGCGGGCGCGGGCGGCGCGCAGGACGAGGTCGAGCTGTTCGCGGACCTTCTGCTGGCCGATGAACTCGCCCAGGTCCTTGGGGCGCAGAGCGGCCTCCACGGCCTGGTCCTCGCCGTCGGCGGACGCGCCGACGAGGCGCTCGGCGGCGTCGGAGTCGGTCGTCTCGTCCCAGTTCATGCGGTGTGCCTCGGCTCTCGGTGCGGACTATCGGGCGCGGTTCAGCGTCTGGAGGGCGGCCTTGAGCAACTGGCCCACGGGCGGTGTCCCGCCGGCGGCCTCGGCCTGGGGCGCCACGGCGGACACCGCCTCGTCGGCCTCGCGGGCCGCGTACCCGAGGCCGATGAGCGCGGCGTGGAGCTGGTCACGCCAGCCCGCGGCGGGCGCGGCGACGGCGGCGGAGGAGGGGGAGCCGACCGGTTCGCCGAGGCGGTCCTTCAGTTCCAGGAGGAGCTTCTGCGCGCCCTTCTTGCCGATGCCGGGGACGGCGGTGAGGGCCTTCTCGTCGCCGGTGGACAGGGCCCGGCGCAGCGCGTCGGGGGTGTGCACGGCGAGCATGGCCTGGGCGAGGCGGGGGCCGACGCCGCTGGCGGTCTGGAGGAGTTCGAAGACCTGGCGCTCGTCGTCGTCGGCGAAGCCGTAGAGGGTGAGCGAGTCCTCGCGGACCACGAGGGAGGTGGCGAGCCGCGCGGCGGTGCCGACCCGGAGTCCGGCGAGGGTGCCCGGGGTGCACTGGACGGCCATGCCGACCCCGCCGACCTCCACCACCGCGGAGCCGGGGGCGAGGGCGGCGACGGTGCCGCTGACGAAAGCGATCATGGCGTACGGCCTTTCGGTGCGGGCGGGACGCGGACCGCCCGGGCGGGGGGAGCGGCGTGCAGGGCGGCGGCCCGCTGGAGCCGGTTCTGGGCGGGGGCCCGCCAGATGTGGCAGATGGCGAGGGCGAGGGCGTCGGCGGCGTCGGCGGGCCGGGGCGGCGCGGCGAGCCGCAGCAGGCGGGTGACCATGGCGCCGACCTGGGCCTTGTCGGCGCGGCCGGAGCCGGTGACGGCGGCCTTGACCTCGCTGGGGGTGTGCAGGGCGACCGGGAGGCCGCGGCGCGCGGCGCACAGGATGACGACGGCGCTGGCCTGGGCGGTGCCCATGACGGTGCGGACGTTGTGCTGGCTGAAGACGCGCTCGACGGCGACGTACTGCGGCCGGTACTCGTCGAGCCACTGCTCGACGCCCTCTTCCACGGCGACGAGGCGGTCGCCGAGCTCGGCGTCGGCCGGGGTGCGCACGACACCGACGCCGATCATGGTCAGCGGGCGGCCCGCGACGCCCTCCACGACGCCGACCCCGCAGCGGGTCAGCCCGGGGTCCACCCCCAGTACGCGCACGCGCGCCTCCCCTGCTCCGCGGCCGCACCGCCGCCGCTCCCGCGTCCCCGGCCGGGCCCCTCGGGCCGCCCGGCCGGCGGTCGCGGTACGCCGGACGGTGATCGTTTGACATGCGCCAGGCTATCGGGTGCCACCGACAACGCGGCGGGCCGACGGGGTGTGTCCCCGTCGGCCCGCCGCGCGGGCACGGGTCAGGCGTCGACCTTCTCCATGATCTCGTCGCTCACGTCGAAGTTGGCGAAGACGTTCTGGACGTCGTCGCTGTCCTCCAGGGCGTCGATCAGCTTGAAGATCTTCCGGGCGCCGTCCTCGTCCAGCTCGACCTGCATGGTCGGCACGAAGTGGGCGTCGGCCGACTCGTAGTCGATGCCGGCGTCCTGGAGGGCGGTGCGGACCGCGACCAGGTCGCCCGGCTCGCTGACCACCTCGAAGCTCTCGCCGAGGTCGTTGACCTCCTCGGCGCCCGCCTCCAGGACGGCGCCGAGGACGTCGTCCTCGCTCAGGCCGTCCGCGGGGACGATCACGACACCCTTGCGGTTGAAGAGGTACGAGACCGAGCCGGGGTCGGCCATGGAGCCGCCGTTGCGGGTCATCGCCACCCGGACGTCGGAGGCGGCGCGGTTGCGGTTGTCGGTGAGGCACTCGATGAGCACCGCGACGCCGTTCGGGCCGTAGCCCTCGTACATGATCGTCTCGTAGTCGGCGCCGCCGGCCTCCAGGCCGGCGCCGCGCTTGAGCGCGGAGTCGATGTTCTTGTTGGGAACGGACTGCTTCTTCGCCTTCTGGATGGCGTCGTAGAGGGTGGGGTTGCCTTCGGGGTCGGCACCCCCCATGCGGGCCGCCACCTCGATGTTCTTGATGAGCTTCGCGAAGAGCTTGCCGCGCTTGGCGTCGACGACGGCCTTCTTGTGCTTCGTCGTGGCCCATTTGGAGTGGCCGGCCATCTGTTCAGTCTCCTTCGCGTAACCCGTCTTCGTCCGAACGTCAGAATCCTACAAGGACTCGGCCGTCCGGTTTGCGCGCACCATGGCGGTGAAGAGGCGGTGGACGCGGTGGTCGCCGGTGAGTTCCGGGTGGAAGGAGGTGGCCAGCGCGTTGCCCTGGCGGACCGCGACGACGCGGCCGTCGTGCTCGGCGAGGATCTCGGTGCCGGCCCCGGCGGACTCGGCCCAGGGGGCGCGGATGAAGACGCCCGAGACCGGACCGCCCCCGACGCCGCGCAGGTCGACGGCGGCCTCGAAGGACTCGTTCTGCCGGCCGAAGGCGTTGCGGCGCACGATCATGTCGATGCCGCCGACCGTCTGCTGCCCGGAACGCGGGTCGAGGATCTTGTCGGCCAGCAGGATCATGCCCGCGCAGGTCCCGTAGACCGGCATGCCCGCGCGCACGCGGGCGCGCAGGGGCTCCATGAGGCCGAAGAGCACGGCCAGCCGGGAGATGGTGGTCGACTCGCCGCCGGGCAGCACCAGGCCGTCGACGGCGGCCAGTTCCCCGGGGCGCCGCACCTCCCTGGCCGCGGCGCCCGCCGCGGCCAGGGAGGCCAGGTGCTCCCGTACGTCGCCCTGGAGGGCCAGGACGCCGATGACGGGCGTCTCGCCCACGGGTGCCTACCAGCCCCGGTTGGCGTAGCGCTCGGTCTCGGGGAGGGTGTCGCAGTTGATGCCGACCATGGCCTCGCCCAGGTCGCGGGAGGCGTCCGCGATGACCTTCGGGTCGTCGTGGAAGGTGGTCGCCTTGACGATGGCGGCGGCGCGCTTGGCCGGGTCGCCGGACTTGAAGATGCCGGAGCCGACGAAGACGCCCTCGGCGCCGAGCTGGCGCATGAGCGCGGCGTCGGCGGGGGTGGCGACGCCGCCCGCGGAGAAGAGCACGACCGGGAGACGGCCGAGCGCGGCGGTCTCCTTGACCAGCTCGTAGGGGGCGCGCAGGTCCTTGGCGGCGGCGTACAGCTCGTTGTGGTCGTAGCCGCGCAGCCGGGCGATCTCGTTCTTGATCTGGCGCAGGTGGCGGACGGCCTCGACCACGTTGCCGGTGCCGGCCTCGCCCTTGGAGCGGATCATCGCGGCGCCCTCGGCGATGCGGCGCAGGGCCTCGCCGAGGTTGGTGGCGCCGCAGACGAAGGGGGTGGTGAAGGCCCACTTGTCGGAGTGGTTGACCTCGTCGGCCGGGGTCAGCACCTCGGACTCGTCGATGTAGTCGACGCCGAGGGACTGCAGGACCTGGGCCTCGACGAAGTGGCCGATGCGGGACTTGGCCATCACGGGGATGGAGACCGCCTCGATGATGCCCTCGATCATGTCGGGGTCGGACATCCGGGCCACGCCGCCGTCCTTGCGGATGTCGGCGGGGACCCGCTCCAGGGCCATGACGGCCACGGCACCGGCGTCCTCGGCGATCTTCGCCTGTTCCGGGGTGACGACGTCCATGATCACGCCGCCCTTGAGCTGTTCGGCCATGCCGCGCTTCACGCGGGCGGTGCCGGTCTCGGTGGCCTGGTTGTCGGAGAACGAGTCGGACACGGGTACCTCGCTGAGGGGAAGTGGTCTGGTGCGAGACGAGCAAACGCGACCGGACCAGTCCACAACAAGGGCCACCGGTCAGGCGGTGGCTCGTTTTCCCGGGCCGGGTGGCGTGCCGGGCCCGTACGGCCCCGGGGTGGACCGGGTTCCCCGGAGGCAGGCCGGGCGGGGCCGTCCCCGCGAGGTGGGCCGGGCGGCGCGGCCCCGGGTGGCGCGAGGCCGCCACGGGGCAGAGCGCCCGGCGGCACGAGGTCCCTGCCGGGCCGGTACGGAGCCGGGTTCAGGCGGCGCGGTCGATCAGGGCGGCGGGGGGCTCGTCGTCCATCTCGAAGGCCGGCGGGAAGGGCGCGTGTCCGGCCAGCCGGAACCAGCGCACCTTGCGGTGTTCGCGCAGCCGGCGGGCGGCGCCCACGGCGTCGTTGTGGAAGCGGCGGGCCATCGGGACCCGGCGGACCGCCTCGGCCAGTTCACGGGCGGCCTCCTCACCCCCGGGCGCCTCACGGACGGCGTCGACCTGCGCCGGTTCCTCGAACACCGCCCGCAGCGCCTGGGTCAGCTCGCTCTCGGCGACCTCCCGCTGTTCCTCCTCGGCCTGCCGGGCGCCGTGCGCCGCCTCGTACAGGACGATGGAGGCGGCCGGGTCGAGGACGCCGGAGGTGGCCAGTTCCTGGGCCACGGAGGCCCGGCGCAGCAGTTGCGCGTCGAGCGCGGCGCGGGCGGCGTCGATCCGGGCGTGGAGCCGGTCCAGGCGGCCCGCCGTCCAGCTCAGGTACAGGCCGATCGCCACGAGGACGGCCAGGGTCCAGATCAGGGTTGCGGTCACGGGCGGCAAGGCTACCGGTGCGTCCCGGGACACCGGCCGGGCACCGGAGCCCGGCGGCCGGGCCGGCGGTCCGCGGGTCCCCGCCGCCGGCCTCCGGGACGGCGTCCCCGAGGGTCGGCGAGGGGAGCGTCCCGGCGGCACGGCCGGGCCAGGACGCCGCCCGGTCCGCGGCCTCGCCGGCGAGGCCGCCCACGCCCGGCAGGACGCCGGGGCCGCCCGCGCGGCGGCTCAGTCCCGGGCCCGTCCCAGGCGGGCGCGCAGACCCGTCGCCCGGTCGTCGGCCGCGACCGCCGCCGCGCCCGCGGTCACCGTCTCGTAGACGGACAGGATGTCCGCGCCCACCGTCGACCAGTCGAAGCGCCGCACGTGCGCGCTGCCCCGGTCCCGCAGCCCGGCCCGCCGCCCCGGGTCGGCCAGCAGCCGTACCGCCGCGGCGGCCAGCGCGCCGGCGTCCTCGTTGGGGAACAGCTCGCCGGCCTCCCCCTGGTCCAGGACCTGCGCGAAGGCGTCCAGGTCGGAGGCGAGCACCGGGGCGCCCGCCGACATGGCCTCGACGAGGATGATGCCGAAGCTCTCCCCGCCGGTGTTGGGCGCCACGTACAGGTCGACGCTGCGCAGGAAGCGCGCCTTGTCCTCGTCGCCGACCATGCCGAGGAACTCGACGCGGGGGCGCAGTTCCGGCGGCAGGGAGGCGACCGCCTCCTTCTCGTCGCCGCGGCCGGCCACCAGCAGCCGGGCACCCGGCCGGGCGGCGATGATCTCGGGCAGGGCCCGCATGAGCACCGGCAGTCCCTTGCGGGGCTCGTCGATGCGGCCTATGAACCCGATCGTGCCGCCGGCCTCCCGGGCCGGCAGGCCCCGCGCCTCCTCGGACTGCCACTCGGGGCGGGGCTCGGCCTTGGCGAAGAAGTCGACGTCGACGCCGTTGGGGATCACCACGGCGTCCCCGCCGAGGTGTTCGACGAGGGTGCGGCGCGCGTACTCGCTGACGGCGATCCGGGCGCTGATCTTCTCCAGCGCGGCCTGGAGGATCGCGTACGCGGCGATCATCGCGCGGGAGCGCGGGTTGGACGTGTGGAAGGTGGCCACGATGGGGCCCTGCGCCGCCCAGCAGGTCAGCAGGCCCAGCGAGGGCGAGGTCGGCTCGTGGATGTGGATGACGTCGAAGGCGCCCTCGTGCAGCCAGCGCCGCACCCGGGCCGCCGACAGGAAGCCGAAGTTGAGCCGGGCCACCGAGCCGTTGTAGGGCACCGGCACCGCGCGGCCGGCGGAGACGACGTAGGGCGGCAGCGGGGTGTCGTCGTCGGCGGGGGCGAGCACGGACACCTCGTGGCCGAGGCGCAGGAAGTACTCGGCGAGGTCCCGGATGTGGAACTGGACGCCGCCCGGCACGTCCCAGGAGTACGGGCAGACGATGCCGATCCTCACGGGGCACCCCGTTCCGGTGCGCCGTCCCCGCGCCGGGCGCCCGGCGCCTTCGCGGGGTCGAGGTCGGCGAGCCACAGGCGCTGGAGCATGTGCCAGTCCTCGGGGTGCTCGGCGATGCCGCCGGCGAAGGCGTCGGCGAGGGCCTGCGTCATCGCGGCGGTCCGCTCGGCCCGCGTGCCCTGCCCGGGCACCTCGACCGGCGGGTGGACCCGGCCGCGCATCACCGGGGAGTCGTCGTACCAGAGCGTCACCGGCAGCAGGGCCGCGCCGGTCTGCTGGGCGAGCAGGGCGGGCCCGGCGGGCATCCGGGCGGTCGCGCCGAAGAACTCGACCTCGACGCCGGAGGCGGACAGGTCCCGGTCGGCGACCAGGCAGACCAGACCCCCCTCGCGCAGCCGCCGGGCGAGGGTGCCGAAGGCGGTGCCGCCGCTGTGCGGGAGGACCTCCATGCCCAGGCCCTCGCGGTAGGCGACGAAGCGGTCGTAGAGGGTCTCCGGCTTGAGGCGCTCGGCGACCGTGGTGAAGGGGATGCCCAGGTGCGTGGTGACCCAGGCGCCGGCCAGGTCCCAGTTGGCGAGGTGGGGCAGGGCGAGGACGACGCCCCGGCCGGCGGCCATGCCGTCGGTCAGGTGGTGCAGGTCCTTGGGGGCGAAGCCGGACGCGATGCGTTCGACGCCCCAGGCCGGGAGCCGGAAGGACTCCATCCAGTAGCGCAGGTAGGAGCGCATGCCCGCGCGGGAGAGCTCGGCCAGCCGCTCGGGTCCCGCGCCGGGCAGCACGCGCGCGTAGTTGCTCTCCAGCCGCCGCACGCCCGTGCCGCGCCGCTTCCAGGCGGCGTCCGCGAGGGTGCGTCCGAGGCGGACGGCGACGGGCTCGGGGAGCTTCTTCACCGTGGCCCAGCCGGCGCCGTACAGGGTGTCGGTCAGCCGGTCCCGGGCGCTCACGTGGCCGCCTCGGATCCCTGGCCCCTCTCGGCGGCCTCCGCCTCCGCGGACTCGCGGCGGACGGTGACGACGCGCTGGACCAGCGTGACGAGGCTGCCGACGGCGACGATCCACAGGGCGACGGGCAGCAGGTACTGGATGCCGGGCACGCCGAACTTGTGCAGGCCGGCGAAACCGGCGGCGACCAGCGAGATCACCAGCCGCTCGGCCCGCTCGATCAGCCCGTTGACGGCGACCGGCAGCCCGATCGACTCGCCGCGCGCCTTGGTGTACGAGACCACCTGCCCGCTGGCGAGGCAGAAGATGGCGACCGCGCACAGGACGGTGTCGTCGCCGCGGCCCGCGTACCAGAGGGCGAAGCCGGCGAAGACCGCGCCGTCGGCGACCCGGTCCAGGGTGGAGTCCAGGAAGGCGCCCCAGCGGCTGGAGCGGCCGAGCTGGCGGGCCATGTTGCCGTCGACGAGGTCGGAGAAGACGAAGAGGGTGATCACGACCGTGCCCCAGAAGAACTCTCCCAGGGGATAGAAGACCAGCGCACCCGCGACCACACCGGCCGTGCCGATCAGTGTGACCGTGTCCGGGCTGACGCCCCGGCGGATGAGAAACGCGGCGAACGGTGTGAGGACACGCGTGAAGAATGCACGCGCGTACTTGTTCAGCATGGCCTTCCCGGAGGTCGGTGTCGCCGCGCGGCCCCTGCTGGCCGCCGGCTGGCCCATCGTAGTCACGCGGGGGCGTGGTCGACGGCCGCACCCGGGCCCGTCCCGGCCCCGGGCGGGGACCGGGCCCTTCGTATGGACGCGGGCTGACGGGAGTGGAAAGCTCGAAGTACCGCGGGCGTCGCCGGAGCCGCCGGTGCACGCGGCCCGCCCGTCCGCGCCCCCAGCGACCTCACCGTGCACGGGAGGCAAGGACATGGGCGACAAGGCACACACCCACCCCGGAGCCGCCGGCGGGGCGACAGCGGCCGGCCACCCCGCGTCCGTACGGAACGTGGTGCTGGTCGGCTCCTCCGGAGCGGGGAAGACGACCCTGGTGGAGGCGCTCGCGCTGACCGCGGGGGCGGTGAACCGGGCGGGCCGCGTGGAGGACGGCGGCTGCGTCTCCGACTACGACGAGATCGAGCACCGGCAGCGGCGCTCGGTCCAGCTCTCCCTGGTGCCGGTCACGTGGGACGGGGTGAAGGTCAACCTCCTCGACACCCCCGGGTACGCCGACTTCGTCGGGGAGCTGAGGGCCGGTCTGCGGGCGGCGGACGCGGCCCTCTTCGTCGTCTCGGCCGCCGACGGCGTGGACGGCCCGACCCGCGTGGTGTGGGAGGAGTGCGCGGCCGTCGGCATGCCCCGGGCCATCGTGATCACGCACCTGGAGGCCGCGCGGGCCGGCTTCGAGGAGATGACCCGGATGTGCGCGCGGGCGTTCGGCGCCGACGACCCCGACGCCGTGCTGCCGCTCCACCTGCCGCTGCGCGGGCCCGCGGGCCCCGACGGGCACGCGCCCGTGACCGGGCTGGCCGGTCTGCTCCCGCGGCGGCTGTACGACTACTCCGCCGGGGAGCGCGCCGAGTCCGCGCCGGGTCCGGAGCACCTGGCGCCGGTCGAGGAGGCGCGCGCCCGGCTCATCGAGGGGATCATCGCGGAGAGCGAGGACGAGACCCTGATGGACCGCTACCTCGGCGGTGAGGACGTCGACGTCCCGACGCTCGTCCGGGGCCTGGAGCGGGCGGTGGCCCGGGGGGTGTTCTTCCCGGTCCTGGCCGCCGCGCCCGCCGCCGAGGGGGCCCGGCAGGGGCTCGGCACGGTCGAGTTGCTGGAGCTGGTCACCGGCGGGTTCCCGACCCCGCCCGAGCGGACCGTGCCGCCGCTGACGACACCCGGCGGCGCGCCGCGCGAGCCGCGCGCCTGTGACCCGGCCGGCGCGCTGCTCGCCGAGGTGGTGAAGACGTCCTCCGACCCGTACGTGGGCCGGATCTCCCTGGTCCGCGTCTTCTCCGGCACCCTGCGCCCCGACCATGCGGTGCACGTCCTCGGGCACGGTGCGTCCGGCAACGGCAACGGCACCGGCGGAGCCCGGGAGGACGGCGGACCGCACGAGGCCGACGAGCGAGCCGGCGCGCTGACCACGCCCTTCGGCCGGCAGCAGCGGCCGGTCGCCGAGGTGATCGCCGGTGATCTGGGGTGCGTGGCCCGGCTGGGGCGGGCGGAGACGGGGGACACCCTCTCGAACCGGGAGGACCCGCTGCTGATGACGCCCTGGGAGATGCCGGACCCCCTCCTCCCGCTCGCCATCCGGGCGCACGGCAAGGCGGACGAGGACCGGCTCTCTCAGGGGCTCGCCCGGCTGGTCGCCGAGGACCCGACGATGCGGCTGGAGCAGAACCCGGACACCCACCAGGTGGTCCTGTGGTGCCTGGGCGAGGCGCACGCGGACGTGGCGCTGGAGCGGCTGCGCGGCCGGTTCGGCGTGCGGGTGGACGTGGTGCCGCACCGGGTCGCGCTGCGGGAGACCTTCGGCGGACGGGCGACGGCGCGCGGGCGGCACGTCAAGCAGTCCGGCGGGCACGGGCAGTACGCGATCTGCACGATCGAGGTGGAGCCACTGCCGGTCGGCTCGGGGATCGAGTTCGTGGACCGGGTGGTGGGCGGCGCGGTGCCGCGCCAGTTCGTCCCGTCGGTCGAGAAGGGCGTGCGCGCCCAGGCGGCCCGCGGGGTCGCCACCGGTCATCCGCTGACCGACGTGCGGGTGACGCTGCTGGACGGCAAGGCGCACTCGGTGGACTCCTCCGACGCCGCCTTCCAGACGGCCGGGGCGCTGGCCCTGCGGGAGGCCGCCGCGGACGCCGGGGTCCTGCTGCTGGAACCGGTGGCGGAGGTGAGCGTCCTGGTCGCCGACGACTACGTGGGCGCCGTGCTGGGCGATCTGTCCGGGCGGCGCGGGCGGGTGCTCGGCACCGAGCAGACCGGCGGCGGCCGGACCCTGGTCCGCGCCGAGGCGCCCGAGACGGAGATCGGCCGGTACGCGGTCGACCTGCGCTCCCTCTCGCACGGCACCGCGCGGTTCGGCCGCCGCTACGCCCGCCACGAACCGGTGCCGCCGCAGATCGCCGAGCGGCTGCGCGAGACGGTGGGCACGGCGTCCTGACCGGCCGCCGGGCCCCTCGCGCGCGGGGCCGGTGGAAGAGCAGGCGCCCCGACAACTCGCCGTCGACCCGGGCCCCTCGCGCGCGGGGCCGGTGTGCCGGGTCAGGGCTCGATGCGCGGAAGGCCGGCGGGTCCGCTCGCGCGCGGGTGCGGTCCGACGGCCGCGCGCCGGACCCGCGCGCGAGGGCGCGTCCCGGGGGCAACGGGCGCATCCGGGGGCGCCTTTGACCGTCCGCTGACGCGGGACCCCGGCGGCGGATACGCTGATGACCTGATCAACAGGTGTGCGCGTCAGGGAAGTCGGGAAGGCCCGAGGAGCAGCAGTGATGGCGATCGGGGGCGGGAATGAGCGCTGACGGCGGATTCGCGGACTTCTTCGGACCGCAGGTTCCGCGAGCGGGCGCCGGAGGGCAGGCGCCCACCTTCGCGCTGGCCTCCGCCGCGTACCGGGACAACGAGATGGAGGAGATCAAGAAGGCCGACAACGACTGGCACAAGACCACGGTCAACGCCGGCCGCTCGTGGGCCACGATCTTCCGTCCCAACCTGGGCGAGGCGTTCTCCAACGCGGTCGTCGCCCGCATGCTGGGCAGCGGGCGCAACGCCCTGATCCAGTCGTTCGGCACCGAGCCGCAGGTGGTGGTCGAGCACTGCCTGGCCGCCAACGGCATCCGCAAGGCCCGGGACAACAAGCTGACCGCGGTGATCCTCCTGTGCGGGGTGCTCTTCCTGCCCGGGATGCTGGTGTGGCTGCTGGGGTTCCAGATCCGCGCCACCGTCGCCAAGGCGCAGAACAAGCGGGCCGGGACCCTCGGTTCCGCGGCGCTCGCCGCGATCGGCGTCCTCGCGGTGCTGTTCCTGATCAAGATGCCCTTCGCCGGCCTCTGGGCCTGGTACGCGCGAGCGGCCGTGGTGATGCCCGTGGTCGGCTGGTTCCTGGCCAAGCGGCTCTGCGAGGCGACGGCCGGGGACCTGCGCGAGCGCTGGGACGGACTGCTCTCCGGCAGCGGCGTGGGCGCCAAGGTGCCCGAGGCCGTCCCCAGCAACCCGAACGAGACCGCCGCCGAGCAACTGCGGCAGTCGCTGGCCAGGCTGAGCGCCGAGCAGCAGTCCAACTCGGTCTTCTACGCGGGCCCCAAGGGCATCCTCGGGATGGGCACCCGCTGGGGAAGCTGGCAGCTCGCGGAGGAGCTGGTGTCCGCCGACCCGGGCCGGGAGATCCACCCCTTCCGGAGCTGGGACGTCATACGGTCCATCCACGACCAGCTCGCCCAACTGGAGCGCGGCCCGCTGAACACGGGCGGCTTCCCGAAGCCCTCCGTACGCCACTGGATCGTCACACCGGTCGGGGAGAACGCCGGGTCGGTCACCCGTCCGGGCGGCACGGACGTCGAGGCGTACCAGGTCAAGCCGCACGCCATACAGGAGATCTGCAACAAGCAGCAGTTCGGCGCGGGTGACCGGCACTACCTGGGCGTGCAGTGGACGCTGTGGGACGGCCAGTTGGTGATCACGATGCTGATCACGGTGACCGTGCTCCACTCCACGCTGCGCATCGAGGTCACCGGCCACGCCCTGGGCCCGGTGAACTCGCTGTTCACGACCAAGCCCTCGGCGCCGTCGAAGTCGGTCACGAAGGCGTTCAAGCCGTGGGAGAGCCGTACGGTGAAGCTCCCGCTGGTGGACGCCAACGAGGTGGTGCGGCTCGCCGTCCGGGCGCCGCTGACCTGGTATCCGCCGCTGCTCAACTGGCTCGGCGGCACGATGGGCCTGCCGGAGCCCTTCGGGCTGCGCCACGCGTGGGCGGATCAGCCGTGGCGGCACCGCTTCATGGCCGACGACGCGCTGCGCGCGGCCACCCCGGTGCTGCGGGCGGTGCACTCGGCCGCGCTCCGCGTCCTCGACGAGAACGGCGTGGACACGTCCAAGTTCGGCGCGCGGTCGGCGGCCCTCAGCGGGGCGGTGCAGGACGTGGCGCCGAAGAAGGCCGACCTCTACGACGCGTAGAGCGCCGTGCGCCGGCGGTGCCGGGCGGGGCGGGACCTCGCCCGGCGGCCCGGCGTTCCCCGGCTCAGGCGGGCCACGCCTCGGCGAGCAGGGCGCGGGTGTCGCCGAGGAGCTGGGGCAGCACCTTGGTGTGACCGACGACCGGCATGAAGTTCGTGTCGCCGCCCCAGCGGGGCACGATGTGCTGGTGGAGGTGGGCGGCGATGCCCGCGCCGGCGACCGCGCCCTGGTTCATGCCGATGTTGAAGCCCTGGGCACCGGAGGCGGCGCGCAGGGCCGTCATCGCCTGCTGGGTGAGGAGTGCCAGCTCGGCCGTCTCCTCCCCGGTCAGTTCGGTGTAGTCGGCGACGTGCCGGTAGGGCACGGTCATCAGGTGGCCGCCGGTGTACGGGTAGAGGTTGAGCAGCGCGAAGACGTGCTCGCCGCGGGTGACGACGAGCCCTTCCTCGTCGGACATGGCCGGCACGGCGCAGAAGGGGCAGCCGTCGCCGGCCCCGGGGCCGCTCGGCTTGTTCTCCCCCTGGATGTAGGCCATCCGGTGGGGCGTCCACAGGCGCTGGAACGCGTCCGGCGTCCCCACCCCGATCTGCTGCTCCGGCTCACTCGTCATACCAGGCAGCATATGGCGTCGCGCGGGGGCCCGGACCAAGGCCCCCGGGATGGTCTCCCGGGGCCCGGACCGGACCGTCGCGCCGTGGTCGTCAGACCTGGGCGCGCCGCTCGACGACGTCGACGAGCTTGGCCAGCGCCTGGTCGCGCGGGATGCCGTTCTCCTGCGACCCGTCGCGGTGACGGAAGGAGACGGTGCCGCCGTGCATGTCGTCGTCCCCGACGATGATCATGAAGGGGACCTTCTGCTTCTGGGCGTTGCGGATCTTCTTCTGCATGCGGTCGGAGGAGGCGTCGACCTCCACCCGCAGGCCCTTGCGGCGGGCCTCGGCGGCGAACTCGCGCAGGTACTCCACGTGCGCGTCCCCCACCGGGATGCCCACCGCCTGGACCGGGGCGAGCCAGACCGGGAAGGCGCCCGCGTAGTGCTCCAGGAGCACGGCGAAGAAGCGCTCGATGGAACCGAACAGGGCGCGGTGGATCATGACCGGGCGCTGCTTGGTGCCGTCGGCGGCGGTGTACTCCAGGTCGAAGCGCTCCGGCAGGTTGAAGTCGAGCTGGACGGTCGACATCTGCCAGGTCCGGCCGATGGCGTCGCGGGCCTGGACGGAGATCTTCGGCCCGTAGAAGGCAGCGCCGCCCGGGTCGGGGACGAGGGGCAGGCCCTGCTTCTCGGCGACCTGGCGCAGCGTCTCGGTGGCCTCTTCCCAGGCTTCGTCGGAGCCGACGAACTTGGTCTCGTCCTTGGTGGACAGTTCCAGGTAGAAGTCGGTGAGGCCGTAGTCGCGCAGCAGATTGAGGACGAAGGTGAGCGTCTTGTCCAGCTCGTCGGCCATCTGCTCGCGGGTGCAGTAGATGTGCGCGTCGTCCTGGGTGAAGCCGCGGGCGCGGGTGAGGCCGTGCACGACGCCGGACTTCTCGTAGCGGTAGACCGTGCCGAACTCGAACAGCCGCAGGGGCAGCTCGCGGTAGGAACGGCCCCGCGCGTCGAAGACGAGGTTGTGCATGGGGCAGTTCATGGGCTTGAGGTAGTAGTCCACGCCCTCGTCGAGCTGCATGGGCGGGTACATGCCGTCGGCGTACCAGTCCAGGTGGCCCGAGGTCTCGAAGAGCTTCCCCTTGGTGGCGTGCGGGGTGTAGACGAACTCGTAGCCCTCCTCCTCGTGGCGGCGGCGCGAGTAGTCCTCCATGACCCGGCGGATGATGCCGCCCCGGGGGTGGAAGACGGCGAGGCCGGAGCCGATCTGCTCGGGGATCGAGAAGAGGTCCAGTTCGGCGCCGAGCTTGCGGTGGTCGCGCTTCTCGGCCTCGGCGAGGAACTCCAGGTGCTCCTTCAGTTCGGCCTTGGACGGCCAGGCGGTGCCGTAGATGCGCTGGAGCTGCTTGTTCTTCTCGTTGCCGCGCCAGTAGGCGGAGGCGTTGCGCATGAGCTTGAACGCCGGGATGTTCCGGGTGGAGGGCAGGTGGGGACCGCGGCAGAGGTCCTTCCAGCACAGCTCGCCGGTCTTGGCGTCCAGGTTGTCGTAGATCGTCAGTTCGCCGGCGCCGACCTCGACGTCCGCGCCGTCGTCGTGGGACGCGGAGCCCTTGAGGCCGATCAGCTCCAGCTTGTACGGCTCGTCGGCCAGCTCCTCGCGGGCGGCCTCGTCGGTCACGACACGGCGGGAGAAGTGCTGTCCGCGCTTCTGGATCTCCTGCATCTTCTTCTCGATGGCCTTGAGGTCATCGGGGTGGAAGGGCTCCTCGACGTCGAAGTCGTAGTAGAAGCCGTCGCGGACCGGCGGGCCGATGCCCAGCTTGGCCTCGGGGAACAGCTCCTGCACGGCCTGGGCCATGACGTGCGCGGTGGAGTGGCGCAGGATGGCCAGTCCGTCGTCGGAGGTGATGTCGACACCCTCGACGCTCTCGCCGTCGGCGATCTCGTACGCGAGGTCTTTCAGCTCTCCGTCGACGCGGGCGGCGATGACCGAGCGCTCGCCGGCGAAGAGCTCGGCGGCCGTCGTGCCCGTCGTCACCACGCGTTCTTCCCGCTCGGAATCGCGTTGGATGATCACA
Source organism: Streptomyces sp. SCSIO 75703 (assembly GCF_036607905.1). Classification (NCBI taxonomy): domain Bacteria; kingdom Bacillati; phylum Actinomycetota; class Actinomycetes; order Kitasatosporales; family Streptomycetaceae; genus Streptomyces; species Streptomyces sediminicola. The sequence continues at coordinate 5,658,637 of NZ_CP144555.1, read as the reverse complement.
CGGACGTCTGACACCGGTCTCTCCTGACTGAAGGTGGGGCCGCGGCGCCATACCGGAGCGCACGCATGGGGGCGATGGTACCGACCCGGGACGGCCCACCGCGAAATCTTTCCCCGGCGCCCGGGGCGCGCGGCCCGTGAGGGGCGGAGCGGCGGGAGGCACCGGCACGGGCCCCGGGGCCTGGGGCGGGGCGGCGGGGCAGGATGCCGTGGACCACCGCTCCCGCTGCCGCCCGTCCCCTGGGGCGGCCGGGACGGGCCACGGCGCTGGTACGGGTCTCCCCCACCGCCCCGCGGACACGGTGCCCGGCACCCGACGGCTTACGGAGCGTCCCTGTTCCGGCCCACCGCCGCGAACACCGCCGCGCGGCGGCCCGTTGGGCGGTCGCGGCGTACGGCCGGCACGGCCCGGGTATCACCCGGCCCGACCTGGGCGAGCCGGGGTGGCAGCGCCAGCGCCCGTGGGCGAGCGAGGAGTTGGGCACCCCATGACGAGCTGGTTCGAGGGACCGCCGGCCACCTTCGCCACGGAGACGACGGCGTGCACGTCGAGGCCGGCGGGATCGTGGCGGCGGCCGTCGTCACGCAGGACGCCCCGGGACGGGCCCCGCGGGTCACCGGTGGCCGGTCAACCCCGGGGTACCGGTGCCGGAGGCGTCGACGGCGGTGTGCGGGCCGACCGGGGAACGCCTCCGGCACCACGGCCGCCGGCCGGCGCCGGTGGTCCACGAGTTCGTCGAGGCGCTGACCGAGCAGGCCGCCACGGGCCGTCCCGTGGCGGTGATGAACGCGCCCTTCGGCCTGACGCTGCCGGACCGGAAGTTGCGCCGCCACCGGGCCTCTTCGCTGGGGCGCGGCGGGAGACAGGGCGCCGCCGCACGTCCTGGATCCGCTGGTGCTCGACCGCCACCTGGGCCGGCACCGGGAGGGCCGGCGCACCCTGGCCGGCCGGTGCGCGCACTACGGCACCGCGTCGGAGCGGGCCCACGACGCGGCGGCCGGACGCCCGTGCCGCGCTGGAGCCGGTACGGGTCGTGGGGTGCCGCCACGCGGCCCGTCCGGAACCGCCCTCCGCCGCCGAACCGCACACCTTGCAGGCGGTGTGGCGCGCGGGGCGCGGCCGTGGTTCGCGCCGGACGCGGCGCCGGAGCCGACGGACCCGGTCCGGCCGCTGCGGCCGGACCTGCCGGCGGCGGCCTGAGCGCATGAGAAAGCCGGTCCGTCGTCGACGGACCGGCTCTTCCCGGTGGGCGATACTGGGTTCGAACCAGTGACCTCTTCGGTGTGAACGAAGCGCTCTCCCACTGAGCTAATCGCCCGGGAACGGACTGAACCATACAGGCCCCGGCTCGCTTCCTTCAAACCGCCGCCAGCCGCCCGGCCAGACCGCGCCGGCCCGCCCGCATCATCAGGGCGTGGTTGGCCCGCAGCAGCGGCCGTGCGGGCACGGCCAGCCGGCGCAGCAGGGGTTTGCGGAGGTCGACCTCCTGGTCGTAGCGGACGAGGGTGCCGCCCCCGGGCCCGGGGGTGAGCGTCCAGCGGGCCCGGCCGTCCATGTCACCGCCGAGGACCCCCTCCAGCACGCCGGCCACCGGGGAGCGCGCGGACTCGCGCAGGGTGACGGTGAGGTCGTAGGGCAGCAGGGAGCGGATGCGCAGGCGGGCGCCGGTGGCGTCGAGCCGGGTGACCTCGCGCACCTGGGGCCACCAGTGCGGGTAGTCCTCGACGCGCTCCAGGGCGCGGTACACCTCGCCGGGCGGCGCGGGCAGGGTCCAGAGGCTGCGGAAACGGTAATGGTTCCAGTCCACGCGGGCAGTCTGCCGTGCCCCGCCCCGGCCTGTTCGCAGAGAACACATGGGCCATTCTTTGCGGTGAATTGACGGAGATTTCCGCGGCCTCTCGCGGTGTCCGCCGAATTCCCCCCGAACGCAGGCGCGTTGACGTTCCCGGGAGGCACGGCACGGCCGGAACTCGTCCTTGACCTCACACGGGGGTGGGCTCTCCGCCGGGCGCCCGGCGTGCCGCCGACGGCCGTCCGCAGCCCCGGCCGGCGGTGACGGAGCGTGATCGTCGGCCGGTACGGGACCGCCGCCGAACGGGCGCGCGGGACCCCCTGAACCGCTCCGAAGACCCGCCCGGGAGCGTCGCGGGCAAACGACAGGCGGCCCGGCTCACGGAGGGTGAGCCGGGCCGCCTGTCGATCCGGTGGGCGATACTGGGTTCGAACCAGTGACCTCTTCGGTGTGAACGAAGCGCTCTCCCACTGAGCTAATCGCCCGGACGCAGGAAGAACATTACCGCATGTCAGAGGGTGCTCGTGACCGGCTGCGCACGACCGGGCACCACACCCGCTCGCGGACTCAGGGACCCCCTGTCGACCAGGGCGCCCGGAAGCCGTACTTCCCCAGATAGACGCTGATCAGCGCGGCGGCGACGACCGTCCCGATCACGGTCAGGACGATGTTGCGGCGCCGCACCCTCGGGTCGAGAGCGCGCTGCGCCGCCTCGGTGACCTTGCGTTTGGTCCAGCGCAGCACGAGCTGGGCCCAGGCGAACTCGGTGCCCCAGATCGCCATGCCGCCGAAGATCACGACCCAGCCGGGTCCGGGCAGCGCCAGCATCAGGACCCCGGCCGCCACGACCGCGAGGCCGACCAGGAAGACCGCGACCTGCCAGCTCACGTGCAGGGCTCGCCGCTCCCGCACGAAGGCCGGCGCCCGGGAACCGGGCACCCGGCCGCCGGAGGCCGCCCCGTCCGCCTCCGGCCGGTCCGCCCCGGCGTCCCGGTCACCGCCCCTGTCACTCCCCGTGTTCATGACGCCGAACACTACCGAAGCGAAACGCCTCACCGGAACGGGTGTGGACCTCGAACGATCACTCGGCCGGAAGGGTTACATAAAGGCACGCAAAACACTCAGAGGGGTTTACAACGCCACCGTAGGTGGCATGTCGATTTCGCCGACGTGCGAATCCCCGAGCGCACACTGAGCGAAAGGCCCTGGCGCTTATGAACACCACGGTCAGCTGCGAGCTGCACCTGCGCCTCGTTGTGTCGAGCGAGTCCTCCCTGCCCGTCCCCGCAGGCTTGCGGTACGACACGGCCGACCCCTATGCCGTGCACGCCACCTTCCACACCGGAGCCGAGGAAACCGTCGAGTGGGTGTTCGCCCGCGACCTCCTCGCCGAAGGGCTCCACCGCCCCACGGGCACCGGCGACGTCCGGGTCTGGCCGTCCCGCAGTCACGGCCAGGGCGTCGTGTGCATCGCCCTCAGCTCCCCGGAGGGCGAAGCGCTGCTGGAGGCCCCCGCGCGGGCCCTGGAGTCCTTCCTGAAGCGCACCGACGCCGCCGTGCCCCCCGGCACGGAACACCGGCACTTCGATCTCGACCAGGAGCTCTCGCACATCCTGGCGGAAAGCTAGGGCGGGACCCGTGAAGCAGCCCGTCGCCGTCGACTCGGGGTGACGGCACGGGCCTGGACAACCGCATAGGGCACAGACCGGCGTCGTCGCGGCGGACATCCACCGCGGCGGCGCCGGCGCGCGCGTGCCCGCGTCTCCCTCCCCGGGGGCTGGATCGGGGCCGGTGCGCCCGGCGTGGAAGCCAGTACGATCGGCCAGCATCGGCGGGCGCCCGCCCGACCCCCAGGCCAGGGAGCAGAACGTGCTGATCACCCACGACATCCGGTGCGCCCTCGACACCGTGGTGGATCTGGTGAACACCGTCCCCGAGGACGACGCGACGCCTGACGGGCTGCCGGACGTGGCGGCCCTGGAGGAGTTCGTGAGCGCGCACGCCATCAGTGATGTCGGCGCGCTGGCGGACCACGACCTCACGGCGGTGCGCTCGGTGCGGGCGCGGTTCGCGGCCGTCTTCGCCGCACCGGACGCCCGGTCCGCGGCCACCCTGATCAACGAACTGGTGGCCGCCGCGAGCACCACGCCCCGGCTCACCGACCACGACGGCTACGACTGGCACATCCACTACTTCGCGCCCGGCGCCTCCGTCGCCGACCACCTCGCCGCGGACTGCGGGATGTCGCTGGCCCTGTTCGTGGTCGCCGGTGAGCAGGAGCGGCTGCGGCGCTGCGAGGCCCCGGACTGCCGACGGGCCTTCGTCGACCTCTCCCGTAACCGGTCCCGCCGCTACTGCGACAGCCGGACCTGCGGAAACCGGCTGCACGTGGCCGCGTACCGGGCGCGGCGCAAGGAGGCCGCGCGCTGACGCCGCGCGCTGGGTCCGGCCCGGCGCGGGCCCGCCGGTCCCGGATGCCGCGCCGCGTGGACGGGTCGCCCGGTGAGGACGCGTTCCCCGGCGGGTGGCGCCGGGGAGCGCGGTGTACGGCTCACAGCAACAGCAGGTCGTGCAAGGACGCCATGAGCAGCAGGGACCCGATCACCGCCAGGAAGATCATCAGCGGTGGCTGGGACAGGGCGAAGAGGCAGCCGCGCGTCTCGTCCGGAGGGGGCGCGGTGGCACTCTGTCTCGTATCCGGCTGGGCTTCCAGCCGAGTGGGGTCGGGCATCTCGCGGCGATGATGACCCAGCGTCCCCGGCCGGCGCGATTCGGGCGCACCCGGAGACCGGATGGCCGCGGGTTCCGCACTCTCCGCTTCGCCTCGTGATCATTACGGAGCGTACGGTGCCGGGCTCGGATCACTGGGACGTTGCGGTGCGCGGACGCCACCACGTCCGCGCACCGGTAGGAGCCGCCTCAGATGCCGTGCTTCCTGAGGATGGCCTCGATGTCGCTGAAGTCGTCCTCCCCCTTGGCCGGCGCCGCGGAGGAGCCGGAGGCCCCGGCCGCCGGACGGGAGGCCGACGAGCCCAGGGAGGGCCGGGAGGCGCCGGGCGCCACCGGGCCGGACTCGGCCGCGGCCCCGGTCTCCCCGCGCCGCCCGCGGCTGCCGCCGCGGCGGCGCTCCACGGCACGCGTGATCATGAAGAGCAGCCAGGCCAGGCCCAGCACGGCGAATCCGGCCCACGCCGTCGGGCTGAAGGCGGTGCCGGCGAGCCACTTGACGACGCCCGTCATCACGAGGCCGACCGGGACCAGCGCGTACGCGGCCACGCGGACCGCGGTGAGGAAGCGCCTGCGGTACGCGGTGACCGCCGCGATGCCCAGGCCCGCCGCGGACACGGCTGAGCAGACGGTCTCGGCAATCATCCGGTCCTCCTGGTCGGGCTCGGGTCGAGGACGAGCGTTTCGCCCCTTCCATCCTGCACCCCCCGGCCCCCCGGAGGCCACGCCCGGACGCGAAGATCAGGGACATCTCGGGGTAGGGGCCGCGCGGGACCTCGGGGGCGGGATCCCCGGCGGGCCACGCGTCACCGGCCCGGTCCGGTGCGGCGCGGCCGGGCTGGGAGACTGGGGGGATGAGTGACTTCCCCGCCGATCGTCCCGCCGTCGCCGTCCTCGACGTGTGGTGCGAGTTGCAGTGCCCCGACTGCCGTACCGCCCTGGACGACCTGACCGCCCTGCGCGCCCGCTACGGCGACCGCCTCGACGTACGGCTGCGGCACTTCCCGCTGGAGAAGCACCGGCACTCCTTCGCCGCCGCGCAGGCCGCCGAGGAGGCCGCCGAGCAGGGGCGGGGCTGGCCCTACGTCGAGGCCGTGCTGCGCCGAGTCGAGGAGCTGGACCGGGGCGGCGAGCCCTTCCTGGTCGAGGTGGCCCGCGAACTCGGCCTGGACGCCGAGGAGTTCGACACGGCGCTGATCGACGGCCGGCACATCCTGATCGTCGACGCCGACCACGCCGAGGGCAAGGCCATCGGCGTCACCGGCACCCCCACCTACGTCATCGGCGGCGAACGGCTGGACGGCGGCAAGAGCCAGGAGGGACTGCGCGAGCGCGTCGAGGAGATCGCCGACCGGCTGCTGGCCGGCGACGGGGAGTGAGCCTCCGGGACCCGCGTCGCCGCTACAGCAGCGGCTTCCACAGGTGGTGCCGGACCGTCTCGTAGCCGAGGGAGGCGTAGAGCCGCTCGGCCGGGGCGTTGCCGGCGAAGACGTTGAGACCGAGGCGGCGGCGTCCGGCGGCGATCGCCTGGCGCTCCGCCAGCAGCATCAGCGTGCGGCCGTGGCCACGGCCCCGGTGGGCCGCGTCGACCTCGACGTCGTAGACGAACGCCTCGTCCTCGCGCAGCGCCAGCCACAGGGTGCCGACCGGGACGCCCTCCTCCTCGACCACGCTGAACAGCGCGTTCTCGGTGTCCTGCCCCCGGGGCAGCAGGCTCTCGTGGTCGCCGCGCGCCTTGGCACGGGCCGCCTCCTCGGGCACGCCCCGCTCCCTCCACGTCCGCGCGTACCGCTCGGCCTCCCGCACGCTCCAGTCGGCGTACTCGTCCCGGGTCATCGGGCGGGCGCGGCGGCCCGGCGGGAGGGCGGGCCCGGTGGCGCCGAGCGGTTTGGCGAGCAGGCGGTTGCGCGGGACGTAGCCCAGCGCCCCGGCCAGCAGCAGGGCGGGGGCCGCGTCGGCGGGGACGCTCGCCTCGATCTGCCGGCAGCCCCAGCCGCGCGCGACCTCCTCCGCGGCGAGCACGGCGACGGTGGCCCGGCCCCGGCGCCGGTCGGGCTCGTCGACGCGCAGGTCGAGGATCACGGCCACCGTGTCGCCGAGGCCGGGCGAGGTGCCGAGGTGGACCGCGCCGACGGGACGGCTGTTCACGCACACCTGGTAGCGGCGTGAACGGCTGCCGTCGGGGGCGAACTGAAGCGGCTCGGCCGGCCGCAGGGTCGTGGTCATCAAGGTGTTCTACCCGACCGGGGCGGGCCGTGACCTCCGGTTTTCCGGGCACTTCCGCCCGGCGGGCCGGTCAGGGGTCCAGGTCGGCGGCGGAGCGCTCGTCGAAGATCCGCATGGCCTTGGCGGTGACCGGGCCGGGCGCGTCCGCCAGCGCGCGGCCGTCGACGCGGTGCACGGCCTGCACGTCGCGCAGGGTGGAGGTGAGGAAGACCTCGTCGGCCCGTTCCAGGACGTCGAGCGGGAGGTCCGTCTCCCGGGCACCGGTCCACTCGACGGCCAGGGCGCGGGTGATGCCGGCGAGGCAGCCGGACTCCACCGGCGGGGTGTGGAGTTCGCCGTCGAGGACGACGAAGACGTTGGAGCCGGTGCCCTCGCACAGCCGGTCCCGGGTGTTGCCGAACAGGGCCTCGGTGGCGCCCTGTTCGTGGGCGCGGGCCAGGGCGACCACGTTCTCGGCGTACGAGGTGGTCTTCAGGCCGGTGACGGCGCCGCGCTCGTTGCGGGTCCAGGGCACGGTCACCACGGCCGTGGTGTCGGGGCGCCGGGCGGTGGCGCCGACGGCGACGAGCAGGGTCGTCCCGGCGTCGCCGCGGTCGGAGCCGAGCGGGCCGGGGCCGCCGGTGTAGGTGATGCGCAGCCGGCCCAGTTCCACGGGGTTGGCGTCGAGCACGGCCGCGCAGGCCCGGCGGACCTCGTCGAGGTCGGGTTCGGGCAGGCCCAGGCCGCCGGCCGAGCGGGCCAGCCGGGCGAGGTGCCGGGTCAGGGCGAACGGCCTGCCGTGCACCGCTTTGACGGTCTCGAAGACGCCGTCGCCCACGGTCAGTCCGTGGTCGAAGGCGGAGACGCGGGCGGCGTCGGTGTCGCGCAGCCCGCCGTCGAGCCAGATCTTCACGTCGGTAGTCCCTCTCCGGTCACCTCGTACACGCCCGACGCTACCGCGAGCAGCCGGGCCGCCTTCAGTTCGGTCTCCCGCCACTCCCGCTCGGGGTCGGAGCCCCACGTGATGCCGGCGCCGGTGCCGAAGCGCAGCAGCCCCGCGGCCCGGTCGATCCAGAAGGTGCGGATGCCGACCGCCAGCTCGCCCGTGGACCGGTCGGCGTCGACCCAGCCGACGCCCCCGCAGTAGGGGCCGCGCGGCGCGGTCTCCAGCTCGCCAATGATGCCGAGGGCGCTGGGTTTGGGGGCGCCGGTGACCGAGCCGGGCGGGAAGGCGGCGTCCAGCAGGGCGGGCCAGCCGGCGTCCGGGAGCAGTTCGCCGCGCACCGTGGAGACGAGGTGGACCAGGCCGGGGTGCTTCTCCACGGCGCACAGGTCGGGCACGCTCACGCTGCCGGGGACGCAGACCCGGCCGAGGTCGTTGCGGACCAGGTCCACGATCATGACGTTCTCCGCGTGGTCCTTCTCCAGCAGGTCCGCCTCGGTGCGTCCGGTGCCCTTGATGGGCCCGGACTCGACGACGGAGCCCGCGCGGCGCAGGAACAGCTCGGGCGAGGCGGTGGCCAGCTCCACCCCGTGCGCCGGCAGCCGAATCGTTCCGGCGTACGGGGCGGGGTTGCCCTGGGCCAGCAGGGCGGTGAGGGCGTCCACGTCGGCGCCGGGGGCGACGGGCGCCGACAGCACGCGGCACAGGTTGGCCTGGTAGACGTCGCCGGCGGCGATGTGGTCGCGGATGCGCCGCACGGCCGCGGTGTACGCGGCGCGGTCGAGCGAGGACGCCCAGTCGCCGGTGCCCGGTCCGGCCCAGGCGCCCGGCACCGGCGCGGGGACCGGCGCGTACCGGACGTCGGCGAACCGGGCGCAGGTCAGACGGCCCTCGAAGTCCGCGCAGACGGCCCAGAAGCCGCCGGATTCGAGCGCGGCGGGGTCGCTCGTGACATCGAGGAGGCCGGTGGCGAGGCGATCCCGGAAGCGGGCCAGGGGCGAGAGGTCGGACACGGGGCCGAGTCTAGGCGGGGCCGCGGGCAAATGACTCGAACGTGGCCTCCCGGTGGGCCTGACCGGGTACGCGGCCACGGGCACCGCAGCACGCTGCACAAACGCGTTTTTGTCCTGGCCCCGGAATCCGCTAGAGTTCAACCCGTCGCCGGGACGCGGGAGCGTACCGAATCGACAGGCGGACGTAGCTCAGTTGGTAGAGCGCAACCTTGCCAAGGTTGAGGTCGCGAGTTCGAACCTCGTCGTCCGCTCGCTGGACACAGGGGGCCTCCCGGTCCCCTACACTCCTGGTGGAGTGGCCGAGAGGCGAGGCAACGGCCTGCAAAGCCGTCTACACGGGTTCAAATCCCGTCTCCACCTCCACGGACGATTAGCTCAGCGGGAGAGCGCTTCCCTGACACGGAAGAGGTCACTGGTTCAATCCCAGTATCGTCCACTGGTCCGACAGGACCGATACGATCCACCAGGATCACCCCGCGCGATTAGCTCAGCGGGAGAGCGCTTCCCTGACACGGAAGAGGTCACTGGTTCAATCCCAGTATCGCGCACGCAGTCCCGAGGACGATTAGCTCAGCGGGAGAGCGCTTCCCTGACACGGAAGAGGTCACTGGTTCAATCCCAGTATCGTCCACACTCACCGGAGCCCCCGGCCGTCACCTGCGGCCGGGGGCTTCGTCGTGCCCGGCGGCCCTGGGGTCTTTCGTTGGGATCAGGCCGACCCCCCGAGCCCGGCGTGATCCCAACGAAAGGCCCTAGCTGGAGAAGAGCATGCGGCCGAAGCCGCGGTGGCGGTGGTGGCCGTAGTGGCCGTGGCCGCCGTGCGGGGCGCCCCAGGCGGGGGCCGGGGCGGACGGGTACGCCTGCGGGGCGGGCGGCGCCGGCGGGGCGGGCGGCGCCGGCGGGGCGGGCGGGGACCACTGGGCCTCCAGCCGGGTCAGTGCTTCCAGCTCCCCGTAGTCCAGGAAGATCCCCCGGCAGCCGCTGCACTGCTCGATCTGAACGCCGTTGCGCTGGTAGGTGTGCATCGGTGCGTGGCACTTGGGGCACTGCATGATGGGCTCGACTCCTCGCCGGTCGGTGCTGTTTCGCGTCTCGCCGGGACAGACACCGCCCGGACGCGGTCGGTTGCAGCCTACGTGGCGCGGCGGCCGGTCAACTCCCCGACGGGGCAAGGGGAACCGCGGCCATACGGGCGCAGGCGCCGACGAACTCCTCCTCCACGTCGTCCAGCGGGCGCCCCTCGGCCACGGCCTTGGTGACGGACCGGGCGGCGGTCTGGGCGGTGAGGGCGCGGGCCGGGACGTCCAGCGCCGCCCAGGGGTCGCCGTCCGCCGGGACGGCCGGGCCGCCCGCAGCGCGGTAGGCGGCCAGGAAGCGCTGCCACACCTCGGGCGGCAGCAGCCCGCACGCGTACCAGGCGGCGGGGCGGGCCAGGTCCCAGGCGGGGGCGCCCAGGCCGAGGTCGTCGACGTCGATCAGCAGCCAGGGCCCGCCGTGCGCGGGGTGGCGGACGAGCTGGCCGAGGTGGAGGTCGCCGTGGCAGAGCGTGCCGGCCCCCGGCGCGGCCCCCTCGCCGCGGGCCCAGGCGGGCAGGGCGGCCCAGGCGCCCAGGACGGGTGCCGTGCCGGGGTGGCGCGGGGCGACGGCGCGGAGCCGGGCGACGGCGCGGGCCGCCTTCCCGGGGCCGCGCATGGGCGGCAGGGGGCCGGGCACCGGGGTGCGGTGCAGCCGGGCGAGCAGGTCCGCCGCCTCCTCCCAGGGGGCGGCGTCCGGATCGCCGGGGTCGACGGGGGTGCCGTACGGCCAGTGGGTGACGAGGCGTCCGGCCAGGCGGACGGGGCTGCCGGGGACGTCGGGGGCGCCGAGCGGGGGCAGCAGGACGCCGGTCAGCCGCGCGGCGACGGCGAGGCGCAGGGACAGTTCCGCCGGGTCGGTGTCCGGCGCGTGGGCCTTGGCGACGGTGCCCGCGTGCCGGACGACGGTGCCGTCGGGGCGGTCCGCGAGGGTGGCGGCCTCGGCGGGGCGGGGGCAGCGGCAGCGGAGGGAGGCGGGGCCCCGGGCGTGGGCCACCGCTCCGGCGTGGGAGGCCAGCGCGGGCAGGAGGGGGTCCGGTGTCACGGGGGTGAGGGTACGGGGGCGCGGCGGTGAGGGGCCCGGGGGCGGGAAGGGGAAATGCCGGGCGCGGCTCCCCAGCCGCGCCCGGCATCGTGCCGTCCGCCGTACCCCCGTCCCCACGGGGTTTCATGGAGGGATGTCCCCGCCCGGACCGCTCTTCCGGGCCTGGGGTCGCCGTTCAGCGCCCCAGCATCACACCCACGGACGACGCCTGTGTGGCCACCGTCTCCCACCCGTCGAAGACGAGCAGGAGCAGGGCCGCCAGGGGCAGGGCCATGAGCGTCGCCACCACCGGGTGGCGGCGTGCCGGACGTTGCCGCGTCGGTGCCGACTGCGTCATGGTCCCTCCCTGACCGTCGATGAGGTCTTCTCCGTGTCCTCGTGGCGCGGTGGGCGCCCGGCCCCCGGGGACGAGTGCCGTGTCCACCGCTCGGTCTCGAATCTAGGCGCCGGGCCCGTGCCGGGCGTCATGCCCGCGTACCGATTGCCGGGCCTCCCCGAGGATGAGCCGCCCGGCGCGGTGTACTCCCCTGGGTGGAGAGCCGGCCCCGCGCCTCGGGGTCTTCCCGGAGGGGACTCCCACGGGCGGGTGACTTCCCTCACGTCTGTACCAGTGCGGCACACCGGCCCCCCGCCTGCGCCATGGGGCCGCCCCCGCGCGCCGCGGGGAGGTGGCTCGTCCCCGGCCCCCCGCCGGGGTGGCGGGAAGTCCGCCTCACGGCCCGTCAACCTTTTTCGCTCAAAAGGGGGTTGGTGGTCCACGCGGCGGGCGCCGGGTGCCGGGGCGGAGACGCGGGTGGGCCGTGGGGCGGGCACCGGGGCGGGGGCGACCCGCCGGGCCGGGCTGGCGCGGCCTCTGCGCGCGGGCGGCCGGGGAAACGTAAGCTGTGGCACGTCACAGGGACCGGGCAGCGGGGATGAACATGGCGATGATGCGCCTCAGGCGCGAGGACCCGCGCGTCGTCGGCTCGTTCAGGCTTCACCGGCGGCTCGGCGCGGGCGGGATGGGCGTGGTCTACCTGGGCTCCGACAAGAAGGGGCAACGGGTCGCGCTGAAGGTCATCCGGCCGGACCTGGCGGAGGACCAGGAGTTCCGCTCCCGGTTCGCGCGCGAGGTCTCGGCCGCGCGGCGGATCAGGGGCGGGTGCACCGCGAGGCTGGTCGCCGCCGATCTGGACGCGGACCGGCCGTGGTTCGCCACCCAGTACGTTCCCGGGCCCTCCCTGCACGACAAGGTCGTCGAGGAGGGCCCGCTCTGCGCGGCGGACGTCGCCGCCGTCGGCGCCGCGCTCTCGGAGGGACTCGTCGCGGTCCACGAGGCCGGGGTGGTCCACCGGGACCTCAAGCCGTCCAACATCCTGCTGTCCCCCAAGGGGCCCCGGATCATCGACTTCGGCATCGCCTGGGCGACGGGGGCCTCCACGCTCACCCACGTCGGCACGGCGGTCGGTTCCCCCGGTTTCCTCGCCCCCGAGCAGGTGCGGGGCGCGGCCGTCACCCCGGCCACGGACGTGTTCTCGCTCGGCGCCACGCTGGCGTACGCCTCGATGGGCGACTCGCCCTTCGGGCACGGCAGTTCCGAGGTGATGCTGTACCGCGTGGTGCACGAGGAGGCGCAGCTCCAGGGTGTGCCGGACGCGTTGGCGCCGCTGGTCCGGGCGTGTCTGGCCAAGGACCCCGAGGAGCGGCCCAGCACGCTGCAACTGTCGTTGCGGCTCAAGGAGATCGCCACCCGGGAGGCGCAGGGCCTGGCCGACGTCCGGCCGCCGGCGCCGCGTACCGGGGAGGCCGACCGGCTCGCCGAGGGGTACGCGGAACGTCCCGTGCGCCGTTCGCCGGGGCAGACCGGGTCGCACGGCACGCCCGTGTCACGCGGGTCCGGCGGTCCGCGCGGGTCCGGCGGGTCGCGGGGCGGCGTCCCCTCGCGCGGCGGACCGGCCTCACGCGGCGGACCGTCGTCGCGGGGCGGCGCCGGTTCACGCGGCGGCGGTACGGGGGCGCGGTCGGGGGCCCGTCCCGCGCCCGCCTCCCGGGGCGCCGGGCGTGGCGGACCCCGTTCCGGTACGGGCAACCGGCCCCGCCCGCACGGCAGTGGCCCGCGCACGGTGCCGAGGAACACCCAGACCGGGCGGCGGCCGGCCAACCCCCGGCTGCTGCGGCAGCGGCTCGTCGTCTTCGTGGTGGTGACGCTGCTGGTCGCGCTGGGCATCGCCGCGGCACAGGGCTGCCAGGGCCCCGCCCGGGGCTTCGGCGCCGAACGGGTCGGCGTGTCGGCACAGGGGTCCCCGAGTGGCGGGCCGGGCGTGCCGGCGAGGTCGAGCACCGGCGCCGGCACGGAAACAGGAACAGACGCGGGCCACGGCGGTGTGAGCGGCGGGTCGGCGCACCCGTAGCGCGTCCGTGCGTACGGCGGTCCGGCACGGCCGTCCCGGCAGTTACCGCGCACCGGCGGCGGGTCCGCGCCCGGCCGGCACGCGCGCCATCGGCGCGTCGGCGGGTGACACAAGCCCATCGCCTGCGTGTCGGCACACTGGCGACACAAGCCCATCGCCTGCGTGTCGGCACACTGGCGACACAAGCCCATCGCCTGCGTGTCGGCACACTGGCGACACAAGCCCATCGCCTGCGTGTCGGCACACTGGCGACACGAGTCCGTCGTCGGCGTGTCGGCGGTCGGGCGGGAAACACTCCCGGGCGGCACGGCCCGGGGACACGCCCGGACCGCGGTTCGCCCGCGGCGGTGCCCGTCAGGTGCCCGATGGGCGGGTCGCGTAGAAGACGACCGCCGAGGCGGCGGCCACGTTGAGGGAGTCCACACCCGCGTCCATCGGGATGCGGACGTGCGCGTCGGCCGCGTCGAGCGCCGCGCGGGTCAGGCCGTCGCCCTCCGTGCCGAAGAGCAGGGCCAGTCCGCCGTGCCGGCGGGCGGCGAGGTCGTCGAGCGGCACGGCACGGTCGCTGAGGCAGAGCGCGGCGACGGTGAACCCGGCGGCGCGCAGCACCTCGATGTCGTGCGGCCAGGACTCCAGGCGGGTCCAGGGCACCTGGAGGACGGCGCCCATCGAGACCTTGACGGACCGTCGGTAGAGCGGGTCGGCGCAGCGCGGGGTGAGCAGGACGGCGTCGACGCCGAGGGCGGCGGCGTTGCGGAAGGCGGCGCCGACGTTGGCGTGGTCGACGATGTCCTCGAAGACGGCGACGCGCCGCGCCGGACGCCCCGCGCGGCCCGGCGGGTGCCCGCAGGTGAGGCCGCGCAGCAGTTCGGCGGCGGCCGGCAGCGGTTCGCGGTGCATGGCGGCGAGGGCGCCGCGGTGCACGTGGTAGCCGGTGACCCGCTCGGCGAGGGCCGGGTCCACCAGGTACACCGGGGCGGACGTCGTGTCGATCACGTCGCGCATGACGTCGAGCCACTTGGCCGACAGCAGCAGGGAGCGCATCCGGTAGCCGGCCGCCAGGGCCCGCCGGATGACCTTCTCGCCCTCGGCGATGAAGAGGCCCTCGGCGGGTTCGCGGCGGCGGCGCAGCGCCACGTCGGTCAGGTCGGTGTAGTCGCCGAGGCGCGGGTCCCGGGCGTCCTCGACGATGACGGGTGCGGCCATGTCAGGCCGTCCCCGCCGGGCCGACCCGGACGACCTCGCCGACGACGATGACCGCGGGCGGCCGGATCTCCTCGGCGACGACCGTCTCGGCGACCGTGGCGAGGGTGGCGTCGACCCGGCGCTGGGCGGCGGTGGTGCCCTCCTGGACCAGCGCGACGGGGGTGTCGGGGGACCTGCCGTGCGCGACGAGGGTCTCGGCGATCCGGCCGATCTTGTCGACGCCCATGAGGACGACGAGCGTGCCGGTGAGCCGGGCGAGGGCCGGCCAGTCCACGAGGGACCGCTCGTCGTCGGGGGCGACGTGGCCGCTGACCACGGTGAACTCGTGGGCGACTCCCCGGTGGGTGACCGGGATGCCGGCCGCGCCGGGCACCGAGATCGAGCTGGAGATGCCGGGGACGACGGTGCAGGGGATGCCGGCCTCGGCCAGGGCCCGCGCCTCCTCCATGCCCCGCCCGAACACGAACGGGTCGCCGCCCTTGAGCCGGACCACGGACTTGCCCTGCCTGGCGTGGTCGATCAGCGCGTTGTTGATGGCCTCCTGGGCCATGAACCGGCCGTAGGGGATCTTCGCCGCGTCGATCACCTCGACGTGCGGCGGGAGTTCGGCGAGCAGGTCGCGCGGGCCGAGCCGGTCGGCGATGACGACGTCGGCCTCCGCGAGCAGGCGCCGGCCCCGGACGGTGATGAGGTCCGGGTCGCCGGGTCCGCCGCCGACGAGGGCGACGCCGGGGGTGCGGGTGCGGTGGTGCGGGGCGACGAGGGTCCCGTCGCGCAGGCCCTCCACGACCGCGTCGCGGATGGCGGCGGTGTGGCGCGGGTCGCGGCTGCGCGCGCGGGTGGTGAGCACGGCGACCGTCACGCCCTCGCTGGTGCCGGTGGCCGGGGTCCAGGCGGTGGCCCGGTCGGCGTCGTCGGAGCGGACGCACCAGACGCGGTGGTGCTCGGCCTCGGCGGAGGCGGCGTCGTTGGCCTCGGTGTCGCCGGTGGCGATCAGGGCGTACCAGGCGTCGGCGAGGTCGCCGTGCGCGTACCAGCGCCGCTCCCAGGTGATCTCCCCGGCGTCCGCCATCGCCTCGACCGACGCGGTGGCCTCGGGCGAGACGAGCAGGACGTCGGCGCCCGCGGCG
Organism: Streptomyces sp. SCSIO 75703; assembly: GCF_036607905.1. Lineage (NCBI taxonomy): Bacteria > Bacillati > Actinomycetota > Actinomycetes > Kitasatosporales > Streptomycetaceae > Streptomyces > Streptomyces sediminicola. The sequence continues at coordinate 5,643,113 of NZ_CP144555.1, read as the reverse complement.
ACGAGGGCCGGCAGGCGGCGCTGGGCGACCTGCCCGCCACCGAGCACGACCACACGGCGGCCGGAGAGGCGGAGACCTACGGGGTAGGCGGGGTGTTCGGCCATGAGGGCGGGCTCCTCGTCCTGGCGGTGCGGTGGGGCGCTTCGGCTCTGGAGCGGCCCTGACGTGCGGATTCTACGAGAGCGGTACGGATGGGAGTGAGGCGTGGCCGGGCGGGGGCGGGGCGGGCGGGCCGTTCGCCGGCCGCGCCGCCCCTCCCCCGCGGCGGGTCACTTCTCGGTGACGCCCGCCGAGTCGAACGTCGCCACCTCGTGCATCGCCCGTGCCGTGCTCTGCACCATCGGCAGGGCGAGCAGGGCGCCGGTGCCCTCGCCGAGGCGGAGGTCGAGGTCGACCAGGGGGCGCAGGCCGAGCTTGTTGAGCGCGGCGACGTGGCCCGGTTCGGCGCTGCGGTGGCCCGCGATGCAGGCCGCGAGGACCTCGGGGGCGATGGCACGCGCGACGAGGGCCGCGGCGCCGGCGCTGACGCCGTCCAGGATCACCGGGGTGCGCAGGGAGGCGCCGCCGAGGAGCAGGCCGACCATGGCCGCGTGTTCGAGGCCGCCGATCGCGGCGAGGACGCCGATGGGGTCGGCCGGGTCGGGCTGGTGCACGTCGAGGGCACGGCGGACGACCTCCGTCTTGCGGACCAGCGTCTCGTCGTTGATGCCGGTGCCACGGCCGGTGACCTCGGCGGGGTCGGCCCCCGTGAAGACGGAGATCAGGGCGGCGGACGCGGTGGTGTTGGCGATGCCCATCTCGCCGGTCAGCAGCGCCTTGTTGCCGGCCGCCACCAGGTCGCGGGCGGTCTCGATGCCGACCTCGATGGCCTGCTTGGCCTCCTCGCGGGTCATGGCGGGGCCGGTGGTCATGTCGCCGGTGCCGGAGCGGACCTTGCGGGGCAGCAGCCCGGGGGTGGCGGGCAGGTCGGCGGCGACGCCGACGTCGACGACGCACACCTCGGCGCCGACCTGGGCGGCGAAGGCGTTGCAGACCGCGCCGCCGCCGAGGAAGTTGGCGACCATCTGCGCCGTGACCTCCTGGGGCCAGGGCGTGACGCCCTGGGCGTGCACCCCGTGGTCGCCGGCGAAGACGGCGACGGCGGCGGGCTCGGGCACGGGCGGCGGGCACTGACGGGAGAGCCCGGACAACTGGGCGGAGATGATCTCCAGCATGCCGAGCGCGCCGGCCGGCTTGGTCATGCGCTTCTGCCGCTCCCACGCCTCGCCGAGCGCCTTGGCGTCCAGGGGGCGGATCTGCGCGACGGTCTCGGCGAGCAGGTCGTGCGGGTCCTCGCCGGGCAGGGCCCGGCGGCCGTACGTCTCCTCGTGCACCACCCACGACAGCGGGCGGCGCTTGGACCAGCCGGCCTGGATCAGCTCGGGCTCGTCCGGGAACTCGTCGACGTAGCCGACGCACAGGTAGGCGACGACCTCCAGGTGCTCGGGCAGGCCGAGCGCGCGGACCATCTCGCGTTCGTCGAAGAAGCTGACCCAGCCGACGCCGAGGCCCTCGGCGCGGGCCGCCAGCCACAGGTTCTCGACGGCGAGCGCGGAGGAGTAGGGCGCCATCTGCGGCTGGGTGTGGCGGCCCAGGGTGTGCCGGCCGCCGCGGGTGGGGTCGGCGGTGACGACGATGTTGACCGGGGTGTCGAGGATGGCCTCGATCTTCAGTTCCTTGAACTGCTTGGCCCGGCCCTTGGGGAGGGACTTGGCGTAGGCGTCGCGCTGGCGCGTCGCCAGTTCGTGCATGGCCCGCCGGGTGTCGGCGGAGCGGATGACGACGAAGTCCCAGGGCTGCGAGTGCCCGACGGAGGGCGCGGTGTGGGCGGCCTCCAGGACCCGGAGCAGCACCTCGTGCGGGATGGGGTCGTCGCGGAAGCCGTTGCGGATGTCGCGGCGTTCGCGCATGACCTTGAGGACGGCCTCGCGTTCGGCGTCGTCGTACGGGGGCGCGGCGGGGCCCGCGGGGCGGGGCGCCTCGGCCGTCTCGGCGGGGGCCGGCTCGTGCGGGCCGGCCTGGCCCTCAGGCGCCGCGGGGACCGGCCGGCGGTCCGCCTGGTCCGCGGCCCGGGTGTCCAGGTCGTCGGCGTGCTGGACGAGCGCGGGGCCGTCCTCGCGCGGCGCGGGCACGGTGGTGCCGGGCGGTTGTTCGCCCTCCTGGGGGAGGACGGTGGCCTGCGGCGGGGCCGGGGCGAGGTGGGGGGTGGTGGGCACCTGGCCCTCGACCGGCACGAACCGGCCGACGGTCTGGTCGGGGTGGGGCATGGGGGTCTCCGCGGGGTCCGCCGCGTGCGGGGCGTCGGCGGCGGCCAGGGTCTGCGGACCCTGGGCCGGCTCCGCGTCCGGTACGGGTGCCCCGGTCACGGCCTGCCCGTCGGCCGCCTGTCCCGCGGTGGCCTGTCCGGCGGGGGCCGGCACTGCCTGGGGGGACGGCTCGGTCAGGGGGGTGGTGGGTGGGGGGGTAGGGGTGTCGGGGGCCTGGACGCCGGGTTCGGGGGCGGGAGGGTGCTGCGGGGCCGGGTCCGCGCCGGCGCCCTGCGGGCCGGCCGCCTCGGCGGGGGGCGGGGTGCCGGCGGCGGTGTGTCCGGCGGCGGGGCCGGACGCCTGCCCGGCCGGCTCGCCGGTGACGAGCGCGGCGGGCGCGACGGTGACGGCGGGCGCCGGGGCCGGGGTCGCCTCGGGGACGGGGGCCTCGGCGGCGGGCGCCGGGGCCGGGGCGGCTTCCGGGGCCTGAGCCGTGTCCGGGGCCTCTCCGGCCTCAGGGGCCGCCGCGGCGTCAGGAACGGGAGCGCCAACCGGAGTCGGGGCGGTGTCCTGCGCCTGGGGCGCGTCCTGGGGCTGGGCCGTGCCCTCAGCCTGGGCCGCGTCCTGAGGCTGGACGGTGCCCTGCGCCAGGACGGTGTCCTGCCCCTGCGCCTGGGGCGCGTCCTGGGGCTGGGTCGTGCCCTCGGCCTGGGTCGAGTCCTGAGGCTGGACGGTGCCCTGCCCCCGCGCCTGGGGCGCGTCCTGGGGCTGGGTCGTGCTCTCGGCCTGGGCCGCGTCCTGAGGCTGGACGGTGTCCGGAGCGGTCGCGGCTTCCGCCGGGGCCGGTGCGGCGTCAGGAGCCGGTACGGCGTCCTGCACCGGGCCGGTGGCCGGGTTCTGCCCGGCGGCCGGGGCGGGGGCGGGGGCGGGGGCGATGGTCTGCCCGGCGGCCGGGGCCGGGACGGGGGCGGGGATCGGGTCGGCACCCGGGGCCGGGACGGCCGCGGGAACCGGGACGGCCTCCTGCGCCGGGGCCGCACCCGGGGTCTGCTCGGCGTCCGGGGCCTGGGTGGCCTCGGGGGCGGAGGTGGCCTCCGGGCCGGGCACGGTCCCGGGGACCTCGTCGGTGTCCTGGGTGCGGACCGCGTCCGGTACGGGGGTGACGGCCTCGGGCCGGACCACCTCGGCCACGGGGGTGGCCTCCGCGGCCGGAGCGCCCTCGGGCACCGGTGCGGCCTCCGGGGCGGGCACGGCCTCCGGCGCCAGGACGCCCTCTAGGGCGGAGGCACCCGCAGGGTCCTGGGCCGTGTCCGGGGCCGAGTCGGCCTCTGTGCCGGGCCCGGTCGCCGCCACGGGCGCGGTCGGGGAGGTCTGAACGGCCGCCGGGGCCCCGGCGGCCGAGGACGCGGCCACGGGCTCCCGCGCCGCCTCGGCACCCGCCGCCCCCGACGCCTCCGCGTCCTGCTCCGCTTCCTGGCCCTGGGCGGCGTCCGCCTGGACGGCCTCCGGCGCGGGCACCGCCTCCGGCGCGTGGGCGCCATCGGCGGCCTCCGGCGCCTGAACCCCGTCGGCGGCCTCGGCGGCGACGTCCGTGTCCTCGGCGTCGTCCGCGGCCCCGGCCCTCTCCGGGGCGGCCCCGTCCGCGGGGTCGCCTTCGGGGGCCCCGGCGACCGGTGCCGCCGTGACCTCCGTGGCCCCGGTCGCCTCGGAAGCCTCCGGCGCGGGCGCGTCGGAAGCCCCGGGGGCCTCCGCGGCCTGCTCCGTACCGGCCGTCTGTATGGCCTCCGGAGCCGGTGTCGCCTCCGGCGCGGGCACGACGGCGCCCGCGTCCGCGTCGACCGCCGGAGAGACCGGAACCTCGGTCACCGGTGCCGGAGCCGCCGGGTCCGGCGCGGCCCCCGACGCCTCCTCGGCCGGGACGGGCACCGGGGCCTCTGACACCGCCTCAGGCACCCGCGCGGCCACCGCGGGACCGCTTGACCGCGGAGCGGCGACGCGGGCGACCAGTGCCTGCGCCGCGCCCCTCGCGTCCTGGGACGCAGCCGGAGCCGGTGCGGAATCCGGGACAACCGTTTCGCCGGCCGCCGCCCCGGGGGCCACCGGACCCACCGGCGTCACCCCGGAAGCCGGAGCCGCCGGAGCGGCGGGAGCCTGCGCGGCCGGGGTCTCCGGAGCCGCCAGGGTCTCCGCAGCCGCCGGGGGCACGGGAGCCGCCAGGGTCTCCGGAGCCGCCGGGGTCTCCGCAGCCGCCGGGGGCACGGGAGCCGCCCCGGCCGGCTGCGCGGCCCACGGCGTCGCCCCCTGCGAGGGAGCCCCCGCGGGCGGCGGGACGTCGAGGTACTCGGGGCCGGAGGCGGCCGGGCCGGGGTGGCGGGCCGGGATGTCGGCGGGACCGCGCTCGGCGAGGTGCCGGACCGGGCTCGCGGAGGTGTCCGGGATCGGCGGGCCGAGGTGCAGCGGACGGCGCGGCGGGGCCGGGGAGGCGGGGCGCGACGGGCGGACGGCGCCGAGGTCGACAGAGCCGGTGTCGCGCCCGGAGATCTCGTGCGGGCCCGGCTGGTGCACGGTCTCGACGACCGGCTCCGGCGCGGGCGGCGCGACCTCGTTGCCCCAGGCACTCTGGGCGCCCGGCAGCAGCAGGTCCTCGTCCTCGGCGGTGGTCTCGGAGAGGTAGGTGTACGCACCGGGCGCGGGGGCCCCCGGATGCTCCACCGTGCCTGCGGTCTCCGGCAGCCCCTCGCCCGGGATCCGGCCGGTGTCGGTCATGCGTACCCCTCGCCCATCGGTTTGTGCCTCTACGACCAGCTCGCCCGGGACGGCGCACCGACCGCCCCGCAGTGAAGAACGAGCGTGCGTGCCCAGCGGCACGAACGACCCGCCGGAAATGACGACAAAGCCACTCGGTGGCATTGTGGCGGGCGTTGCCCCGTCAGGACACCGTGATCCGTGACGGTCCGCTGTGGACTGCGCCACGTTGCGCGTCCCTCGGTTCTGCCGTACCACACCCGCCCGCAGAACTGGCGGGTTTTCAGGACATTGGACGACGAAGCGTCGCGTGTCCGAGTGCGGTACAACAATCCGCCAGCCTACCCCGCGCGGTACGACAAGCCGATCACGGGGCGCGGTGCGGGGGCCCCCGCGGTCGCCCGGCGGCCGGCCCGCCGACGCGGCGCTCAGCGCCCGGGGATCTCCGCGCTGAGCAGGAAGACCACGCTCCGCTCCGTCTCCGTCCAGGCGCGGGTGTCGAGTCCGACGGACTGGAGGAGCGCGCACGCGACGCGGTATCCGTGCTCGGTCAGGTCGCGGCCGACGCGTTCGGCGTCGTCCCGGGTCGCGGCGTGCGCGACGATGCGCTGCGGGCGGCGGTCGGCCACCGCGGAGACCACCCGGGCGCCCCCGCCGCCGATGCGGACGACGTCCGGTTCGGGCAGGTCCTCCAGGACGTGCGGGGCGGTGCCGCGGACGATCTGGAGCTGGACGCCGAAGCGGCGGGCGGCGGCGTCGGTGCGGGCGCAGGCGTGCACGTCGCGGTCGACGGCGATGACGGCGGCCCCGGCGCGGGCGGACTCGGTGGCGAAGGCGCCGCTGCCGCAGCCGATGTCCCACACGAGGTCGCCCGGACGCGGGCCGAGGCGGGCGAGCTGGGCGGTGCGGAGCAGTTCGGTCTCGCCCTCGCCGAAGGGGCCCTCGTACGCCTCGGCCGGCAGCGACCAGCCGCGGGGTCCGGCGGCGGGGTCGCGCCCGGTGATCCAGCCGTCGGCGGCGGGGGCCTGGCCCGGCGTTCCGCCGGCGACGACGACCACGTTGGGGTCGCGCCAGGTGTGGTCGGCGGCCCGGTCGGAGGTGACGACGGTGACGCGTTCGCGGTCGGTGCCGAGTTCCTCGCAGATGACGAAGGTGCGGTGGACGCCCTCCATCAGCAGGCCGAGTTCGGCGGGGCCGGCGCCCGGGGAGGTGAGGACGGCGACCTTGGGGTGGGCGCGGCACACGTTCACGGCGCGGCGCAGGGTGCGCGGGTGGGCGACGACGACCTGGGCGTCGTCCCAGGGCATGCCGGCGCGGGCGAAGGCGGTGGCCACCGAGGAGACGGCGGGGACGACCTCGACCTCCAGGCCGAACTCGGGGGCGCGCAGGGTCCGTACGACGCCGAAGAAGCCGGGGTCGCCGTCGGCGAGGACGACGGCCGTGCCGCGGTGGGCGGCGATGCGGCGGGCGGCGAGGGCGACGCTGCCGAGGCGGACGCGTTCGGCGGCGGGGGGCACTTCCGGCAGTGCCAGATGGTGGGCGGCACCTGCCACCAGGGTGGCGGCGCCGAGGGCGGCGCGGGCTGCCGTGGTCAGCGGCGAGCCGTCCCAGCCGATCACCGTGACCCGGTCGGCCATCGTCGTCAGTCTCCAGGGTTCGCGCAGGTCGTGGTCGCGGAGCCGCCCGAGGGGCGGGGCTCCGTGAGGGTACCTGGTCCGCCGTCGTGACGTGGCCGCGGCGCCGGGGCCCTCGTAGGTCAGTTCCAGTCGGTGAAGGTGGTGAAACCGCTGTCGGCCAGTTGCTCCGGGGCGCCTTCCAGGTCCTCGGGGAGCAGGCTCCAGACGATCAGGTCGGTGCGGACGTCGCCCCAGGTGCCGTCCTCGGCGCGGACGTGCGCTATGCAGGCGTTGCGCAGGACGCCCTCGCTGATGCAGCCGATCCTCTGGGCGACCTGCTGGGCGGCGGTGTTGTCGGCGGCGGTGCGCAGCTCGATGCGCTCGAACTTCTGGTCGCCGAAGATCCAGTGGGCGGCGGCGAGGGCGGCCTCGGCGGCGTAGCCCTCGCCGCGGGCCCAGGGGGCGACGATGTACGACAGCTCGGTGGACCTGACGTGCCAGTCGGTGTGGGCCAGGCGGACGACGCCGACCAGGCGCTGGGTGAGGAACTCGGTGACGGCGAGGTCGAGCCCGCGCCCGGCGACGCGTTCGGCGGGGGCCTCCTCGGTGATCCAGACCCGGGCGTCCCGTTCGCCGAAGGGCTGGGGGACGTCGGTCCAGGCACCGGTCTGCTCGTCGTTCATCATCGCCGCGAGGGCGGGGACGTCGTCCTCGTCGAGGGGGCGCAGCACCAACCGCTCCGTGCTGATGGAGATGGTGGGGAAGGTGCTCGTCATGCGCCGCTCCGTAACCTGTGTGACCGTCAGGGACTGTCGAACTGCCCAGCATGCAGCATGAAAGCACGCAACCACACCACGGGGTCCACTCCGGGGCGGAGCGGACCCCGTGGGGGGCGGGCGGGATCAGAAGGACGGGATGACGGCGCCGTCGTACTTCTCCTCGATGAACTTCTTCACCTCGGGCGAGGTGAGCAGCTCGGTGAGCTTCTTGACGCGCGGGTCGTCCTCGCGGCCCTTCTTGACGGCCAGGAGGTTGCTGTTCGGGTTGCCCTCGGCGGACTCCAGGACGAGGGCGTCCTTCGCCGGCTTGAGGTCGGCCTCGATGGCGTAGTTGCCGTTGACGACCGCGGCGTCGACGTCGTCCAGGGAGCGCGGCGTCTGGGCGGCCTCCAGCTCCTTGAACTTCAGCTTCTTCGGGTTGTCGGTGATGTCGGCCGGGGTGGCCGCCGTGCCGACGCCGTCCTTGAGGGTGATGAGCCCGTTGGCGGCGAGGAGCTGGAGGGCGCGGCCCTCGTTGACGGTGTCGTTCGGGACGGCGACGGTCGCGCCGCTCTTCAGCTCGTCGGCCTTCTCGATCTTGTTGGAGTAGAGGCCGAGCGGCTCCAGGTGCACGTCGACGACGGAGACGACGTTGGTGCCGTTCTTCTTGTTGAAGTCGTCGAGGTACGGCTGGGTCTGGAAGTAGTTGGCGCCCACCGAGCCGTCCTCCGTCGCCGTGTTCGGCGTGACGTAGTCGGTGAACTCCTTGACCTCCAGGTCGAGACCGGCCTTCTTCGCCAGGTTGTCCTTGACGAAGGTGAGGATCTCGGCGTGCGGGGTGGGGCTCGCGGCGACGACCAGCGGGCCGGAGGTGTCGGAGGCGGAGTCCTTGTCGGAGCCGCAGGCGGTGAGGCCCAGCGTGAGGGCTCCGGCGGCGAGGACGGCGGTGGTGATCTTGGCGGTGTTACGCACGAAAAGTGCCTTTCCTGAGGTGGTGCGGCCCCGTCTCGGTGATCCGGGGGGTCTGGGGGCAAGCGGGGTCTAGGCGGCCTTGCCCGCGTCGGCCGGGGCGGGCTTCCCGGGGCGCAGCAGCCGCAGCGCGGGGGCGGCCGAGGAGCCCGCCCCGCGGCGGTGCAGGGCGCGGGCCGCGAAGTCGCCGGCGAACTGGATGGCGGAGATGGCGACGGCGAGGACCGCGACGGTGACCCACATGAGGCCGGTGTCGAAGCGCTGGTAGCCGTAGCGGACGGCGAGGTCGCCGAGTCCGCCGCCGCCGACGGTGCCGGCCATGGCCGAGTAGCCGATGAGGGCGATGACCGTCGTGGTGGTGGAGGCGATGAGCGAGGGCAGCGCCTCGGGGACGAGGACCTTGCGGACCACGGTCCAGGTGTTGCCGCCCATGGCCTGGACGGCCTCGACGAGCCCGTGGTCGACCTCGCGGACGGCGGTCTCGACGAGCCGGGCGAAGAACGGGATGCCGCCGATGGCGAGCGGCACGATGGCGGCGCTGCTGCCGATGGTGGTGCCGGTGACCCAGCGGGTGAAGCTCATCAGGGCGACCATGAGGATGATGAACGGCAGCGAGCGGGCGATGTTCACGATCTGCCCGATGACCCGGTTCACCAGGACGTTCTGGAGCAGGCCGCCCTTGTCGGTCAGGACGAGCAGGATGCCGAGGGGGAGACCGCCGGCGACGGCGATCAGGGTGGACCAGCCGACCATGACCAGGGTCTCCTGGCCGGCCTCGGCGAGCAGCGGCTGCATCTGGGACCAGGTCACTTGGCACTCTCCTTGACGAGCACCGGCTCGGTGGCGGGCTCCACGACGTCGATCTGGAGGCCCTGTTCGCGCAGGAAGCCGACGGGCACGACGTTGTCCTCGTAGCGGCCGGGGAGTTCGATGCGCATCCGGCCGATCTGGAGGCCGCCGACGGTGTCGATGGCGGCGCCCAGGATGGAGATGTCGATGTTGTACGTGCGGGCGAGCTGGGAGATGACCGGCTGGGTGGCGGCCTCGCCGTGGAAGGTGACGTCGAGGACGGTCCGGTCGGCGGCGCTCGCCTCGCCGCCCACCGGGAAGAGGGCGGAGGCCAGTTCGGAGCCGGGGGTGGCGAGGAGTTCGCCGACGGTGCCGGACTCGACGATCCGGCCGTTCTCCATGAGGGCGGCCGAGTCGCAGACGCTCTTGACGACGTCCATCTCGTGGGTGATGAGCAGGACGGTCAGTCCCAGTTGCCGGTTGAGGTCGCGCAGCAACTGGAGGATGGAGCGGGTGGTCTCCGGATCGAGGGCGCTGGTGGCCTCGTCGGAGAGGAGGACCTTGGGGTCCCCGGCCAGGGCGCGGGCGATGCCGACGCGCTGCTTCTGTCCGCCGGAGAGCTGGGCGGGGTAGGACGCGGCCTTGTCGGCGAGCCCCACCAGGTCCAGGAGGGCCAGCGCCTTGCGGGAACGTTCCTTCCCCGTGATGCCCAGGATCTCCAGGGGCAGTTCCACGTTGTCCCGCACGGTCCGCGAGGAGAGCAGGTTGAAGTGCTGGAAGACCATGCCGATCCGGCTGCGCGCCTGCCGCAGCGCCCGGCCGGCCCGGGGACCGCGGCCGGCGAGCGCGGTGAGGTCCTCGCCGGCGACGGTGACCGTGCCGGAGGTGGGGCGCTCCAGCAGGTTGACGCAGCGGATGAGCGAGGACTTGCCGGCGCCGGACTGGCCGATGACGCCGAACACCTCGCCCTCGCGGACGTGCAGGTCGACGCCGTCCAGCGCGGTGACCTCGCGGCCTCCGGAGCGGTAGACCTTGGTGAGGCCCGATGTGGTGATCACGTGGGTTTCCGTCACTCTCGAGTGCGCGGCGCGTCAGGTGGCGCCGGGCACGGGGGCGTTGTTCTTCGGGGGGCTTCGGAACGCGGCACGGTTCTCGCGGTGGCGAGTGGACCGGGGGAGAAACGTGTGCGCGGGGCGTGGTCCCGCCAGGCGTGCTGCGGTGCACGGCGGCGGACCGGGGCCGTCGCTCGCTTCGGGGCGCGAGTCTCAGGTGGTGCGGGGGCCCTCTAGCAGGCGCACATTCGACACGTACGGCGAGCACCGGGCGTCATCATCGCCTCGGTCGCGGGGGTGCGGTCGCTCGTCGTGCTCATGCGGTCAGTAAAGCAGACCCGCGACCGGGAGCGGACACCGTTGTCCGCATGCTGGACAGACGTGGACGGTGTCCGGGCCCGGCGGGGCACGGCTCAGTCCCGGACGGATATCTCCACGCCCGCGTCGGTGACCAGCACCGACAGGGCCGAGAGGTCCTCGACCACCAAGTCGGCGTCGAGGTCGCCTGCCGGGTGGGTTGTGGCCAACGCCACGGTGGTCATGCCGGCGGCCTTGCCCGAGCGGAGCCCGGCGGGGGCGTCCTCGAAGACCACGCAGGCCGCCGGGTCGACGCCCAGCGCGCGGGCGCCGAGCAGGTAGGGCTCGGGGTCGGGCTTGCCGCGGGTGATGTCGGCGGCGGTGACGAGGGTGGTCGGGCTGATGCCGGCCGCGCGGAGGCGGGCCTCGGCCAGGCGCCGGGTGGCCGAGGTGACGACGGCCCAGGGGACGGTGCCGCCGGCCAGGGCGCCGAGGACCTCGCGGGTGCCCGGCAGGGGGCGGGCGCCGCCGTGGGGCACGTCCTCGACCTCCAGGTCCTCGATCCGCGCCACGGCCTGCTCCACGAGGTGGGCGGGCAGCAGGTCGGCGGCGATCTCCGCGGCCGTGCGCCCGTGCAGTTCGATGCGCGCGAAGTCCTGCGCGGTGACCCCGTACTCGCCGGCCCACCGCGTCCAGCAGCGGCGCACGGATTCGAGGGAGGAGACGAGGGTTCCGTCGTTGTCGAACAGGAGGGCCTGGGCGTGGATCTTCATGTCCCCGACCCTACGGCGGCGCCCGCGGAACCCCGCCGGGCGGGGAGGGCGCCCCCGCTCCCCGGCTCCGGGCGGGGTCGCGCGCGGGGGGCCTTTTGGGCCGTAATAGGGTCGCTGCCATGGTTGACGTCCTGACGCTGGTGACCGGCGTCGCCGCGCTGCTGCTCGCCGCCTGGTGCGGCTGGGCCGCCTACCGTGACCAGCCGACGAAGGACTGGCACTTCATCGGCATGGCCGTGGTCTCGGTGCTGGCCCTGGTCCAGCTCGTGATCGGCGTGGTGCAACTGGCGCGGGGCGAGCAGCCGGAGCAGGGCACGGCGATCTTCGTGGCGTACCTGCTGGGCGCCTTCGCCTGCGTCCCGGCGGCGGCGTTCATGTCGCTGGCCGAGCGCACCCGCTGGGGCTCGGTGACGGTCGCCGCCGGCGGTGTCGTCCTCGCCGTGCTGGAGGTGCGGCTGTATGACATCTGGGGAGGCTGAGATGGTGGCGACCGGTCGGAAGCCGGCCCGGACCCGGCTGAGCGGCGGGCCCGGCATCCTGCTGGTCTGGCTCTACGGGGTCATGGTGGTCGGCGCCGTCTCGCGCTCCGCCTACCAGATCGCCACCGAGTTCGACCGGGCGCCGCTCGCCTACACGCTCTCGGCGCTGGCCGGACTCGTCTACGGCTTCATCACCTACACCCTGGTGCGCGGCGGGGAGACGACCCGCAAGGCGGCGGTGGTGTGCTGCGCCGCCGAACTGGTGGGCGTCGTGGTGGTCGGCACCTGGACCCTGGTGGAGCCGTCCGCCTTCCCGGACGCGACCGTGTGGTCGGAGTACGGGATGGGCTACCTCTTCATCCCGGTGCTGCTGCCGCTCTCCGCCCTGTACTGGCTGCGCAGGCGCCGGGGGGCTTAGGGCCTTTCGTTGGGATCAATCTGCGGGACTTGCTCTCGTGGCGGAGCCCGATCCGGTAGGTCGTTCTCCATGACCCGAGTGCAACTGACGGATGGGGAGTGGGAGTTCATCGACGATGCGGTGCGCGGCGGGCGAATCAGCGGAATCGAGCGCGTCAAGGACGGTAAGACCGAGCCGGATGCCGAAGACGGTCATCCCAGGTTCGACCTGCCGCTCGGAGTCGGTTGTCACCAGGTCCGCCAGATGGCCGTCCATGCGTGAGCGATGCGTCCGGGTCGCGTCGGATACCGCTGGGTCGGTTGCGGAACACAGGAGGGTGGTCCATCGCTGGCGGTCTGGGTCGAGTCCTTGTGCCAGGGTGTCCAGGAGAGTCGTCTCGAGAAGCAGGCCAGGGCTCTCGGCGACGTCGTGCCCGCTTGGCTTCTCGCCTTGAGGGTTGACGTCGCAGGCGTGGTCGTCTGGTAGGCAGACCACAACCAGCAAGTGAAGATCAAGCTGGACGAGCAGTCGGCCCCAGGGGCGCCCGCCGGGGCGGCGGTGTCCGTGCGTCTCAGGACCCCGCAGCCGGCAGGATCACCACGTCCCGGTCCCCAGCGCGGGGCGGCAGGAAGTCCAGCAGGGCGGCACCCTCGCGCTCCACCTCCTCGCGCTCCCGGGCGGACAGGGCGGCGAACGGGGTGACGACCAGACGGGTGGTCCGACCGCTCTTCTCCGTACGCCAGCTACCGCGGACGAAGCCGTCGACCAGGACAGTGCCGAGGATCAGCGCGTTCTTGGTCGTGATCCGCTGTTGGTCCTGGGGGGCGATGATCCGGGACCGGTCGGCGTGCGAGAGCACCGCGTTGTCGAACTCGGCCAGGAAGCGCACCAGGGCAGGGGTGTCCGGCTCCGGGCGCGGGGCGTCGGGAAGGTCGAACAGTTCGGTCCCGGCGTCGTCGGAGAGGACCAGCAGCTCGCGGCGCAGGACGTCAACGGTCTGCTGAAGGCGGGTCAGCCCGGACCACAGCTGCAGGTCGGCCACCGAGGCCGGCCCGAAGGCGGCGAGGTAGCGGCGCACCAGCAACTCCGGGTCAGCGACCGGGTCCGGGGGGCCTGACAGCCAGGTCGCGGCGGTCGCGTACACCGGCTGTCCGGAGCGCCCCCACACCCCGCGCGGCGGGATCTGCACCATGGGCACCACGGCACGCAGCGCCCGCCCCAGCAGGGACCGGTCCAGGCCGGGCCACCGCTCGCCCAGCAGCTCGTTCAGCTCGGCCGCGCTGCGCGGCGCCTCGTCCAGCCAGGCTCGTCCGGTGGCCGCCAGCTCGGCCGGCTCGACTCCTTCCAGCTTCCGCCAGCCCCGCGGGCCCACCGCCCGGTCGACGCTGGGCTGCACGGTGGGGCGCAACCAGCGGCAGTCGTCGGCGGTGACCAGGTGGACGGTGCTGCGCATCAGGACGAGGCGGACGGCGGACCGGTCGAGCAGCAGGGCGGAAACAGCCTGAGTTGGCGCCGCAGGTGGTGGAGGAACTGCTGCCGTTCCTCAACGTCACCGATCTGACGACGGCGCGGGTGACGGTGGAGGGGCTGGAGATCGGCCAAGTGGCGGTGAAGCCTGGCGAGGGCGTCCATCCGTCGACCGCTGCGGCCAACCGGGACGGGGCGGTCTTCGAGCGCCCCGACGAGCTGGACATCACCGGCGGCACCCGCGACCACCTCGCCTTCGGCCACGGCCGCCACCTCTGCCTGGGCTCGGACATCGCCAGGGTCGAGCTGGAACTCACCTGGACCACGCTGTTGCGCCGCCTGCCCGCTCTGCGCTTGGCGGTGCCGTTCGAGGAGCTCGACTACCGCCAGGGCGGGCTGGTCTTCGGGGTGCGGGAGCTGCCCGTCTCCTGGTGACGAGCCCCGCGCCGAGAGCCGTCCGCCGCTCACCCCGAGGAGAGACATCACGTGACACACGCATTCCCCGCCGGACGGCTGTCCGGGCAGGCCGACAAGCTCGCCTCGCTGGCCGCCGAGGAGGCTGACCGCACCGGGGTCCTCTGCGCCGGCCTGGTCGCCGCGCTGTCCGACTCCGGCCTGCCGCGGCACTTCGTCCCGGCCCGCTGGGGCGGCTCCGACGGTACCTTCACGGAGCTGACCGGCGTCCTGGTGACGCTGGGACGCTCCTGCGCCTCCGCCGCCTGGGTCGGCTCCATGTTCGCCTACACCGCGCGCTTCGCCACCCATCTGCCGGTGCGGGCGCAGGAGGAGGTCTGGGCGGACGGTCCCGACCCGCTGTGGGTGCCGGGCCTGGTGCCGGCCGGCCGCTCGCGCCGCGTCGAGGGCGGCTACCGGCTGACCGGCCGGTGGACCTATGTGAGCGGTTCCGAGTTCGCCGACTGGGCGCTGCTGGCAGGCCCGCAGCCCGGCCCGGACGCTGCGCCGCCGCTGTTCCACGCGGTGCCCCGCACCGACTTCGCCGTGGAGCGGACCTGGGACGCGGTGGGCATGCGCGCCACCGGCAGCCACGCGGTGGTGTTGGACGACGTGTTCGTCCCCGAGCACCGCACGGTGCCGCTGCCGGAGGTGCTGGGCGGGTCCAACCGGATGTCGGACAGCGTCCAGCACAACGTGCCGCTGCCCGCCGTGGGCGGCCTGACCTGTCTGGCCCCGGTGCTGGGCACGGCCCGTTCCGCCCTGTCGGCCTGTGTGACCACGGTCGCCGGGAAGCGGACGGGCGGCGGCAGCGCCGCGCTGGACGTGACGCTGACCGGGGCGGCGGCCGCGGTGGACACCGCCGCTCTGCTGGTGGAACGGCTGGCCACGGTCCTGGACGCCGGCGAGGACCGGGTGCACGCGCTGCGCAACGCCCGCGACAGCGCCTTCACGGCCAGTCTGCTGCGCGAGGCCGTGGACGGCCTGATGCGGGCCGCGGGCACCGCCGCGCAGAACCGGGGCGGCGCGCCGCAGCGGAACTGGCGGGACGTCACGGTCGCCACATCGCACGCCGCCCTGCGAATGGAGAAGGCCGCGTCGGCCTACGCCGACTCTTTCGATCCACATGCTCTCCCCGTGTAGACGGGCGGCGCACCGCCCCGATTTGCGGCAGTCAACTCGCGCGGGCTGCCCCGGACGGATCCTCATCCAGACCGAGGCCCCGATTCAAGAGGCCCGGCTGCCCCTCCGCAGCACGGCCGATACAGGACCCCACCTGTCCTAAATGGCCTCTAGCGTCGCCGAGTAGCACACCGGACCTGAGTTTCAGGAGTGTTTTGCCATGAGCGCGGACCGCAGCGACGCCTCCCCCTCGCCCCCGAACGTCAGGCTCGGCCTCGTGCTGTTCGTCTGTTGCGCCGGGCAGTTCCTCGTCGTCCTGGACGCCTCCGTGGTGAACGTCGCGCTCCCGTCCATCAAGGAAGCACTGCGTTTCGACACAGAGTCCCTTCAGTGGGTGATCAACGCCTACACGATCACCTTCGCCGGCTTCCTGCTGCTCGGCGGGCGCCTCGCGGACCTCTTCGGCCGGCGGGCCGCGTTCCTCGGCGGACTGGCGGTGTTCACCGTCACCAGCCTGATCGGCGGACTCGCCACCAACGCCGCCACCCTTCTCACCGCCCGGGCCATCCAGGGCCTTGGCGCCGCCGTGCTCGCTCCCGCCACCCTGACCGTGATCTTCACTTCCTTCACGGACAGCAAACAACGGGCGAAGGCGTTCGGGATGTGGAGCGCGGTCGCCGCGGCGGGCGGCGCGGTCGGCGTGCTGCTGGGCGGGGCCATCACCGAGTGGATCTCCTGGCGGTGGATCCTGCTCATCAACGTGCCCGTCGGCGTGGTCCTGATCGTCTGCGTGCTCCGTGCCGTCACCGAGGTCCGCAACCCCGGGGCGCAGTCCCGGGTGGACACGCCGGGCGCGGTCACCATCACCCTGGGCCTGGTCGCCCTCGCCTACGGCCTGGTGCTCTCGTTGGACGAGGGCTGGGGCTCCGGCACGGTGCTGGGCGTGCTCGCCGCGGCGGTGGTCCTGCTCGGCCTGTTCATGCTCAACGAGGCCAAGCTGGCCGCCCATCCGCTGGTGCCGCTGTCAGTGTTCCGCAACCGCTCGGTTTCGGCCGGCAACATCGTCGCGCTGACCAGCAGCGCGGCGCTGTGGGGCACGTTCTACCTGTTCACCCTGCTGCTCCAGCTGGGCCTGGGGTATAGCCCCCTGCACACCGGCCTCGCCTATCTCCCGCTGGCCGTCGGCATGTTCGTGGCGGCGCGCGGGATCGCCGGGCACATCGGCCGGTTCGGCGCGCGGTCGATCCTGCTGGTGGGGCTGGCCCTGTCGGCGGTCGGGCTGGTGTGGCTGTCCTTCGCCGACGCCGAGGCGGACTTCGCCGTCGACCTGTTCGGACCCACCCTGCTGCTCGGCGTCGGCCAGGGGCTGGTGTCCGCGTCGATGACCGTGGCCGCCACCACGGGTGTGCCCGGGCAGCAGGCAGGGCTGGTGTCCGGTCTGCTGAACACCAGCCGCCAGGTGGGCGGCGCGCTGGGGCTCGCCGCGCTGGCCGTGGTGGCCGCCTCCCACTCAGGCGCCGACGCCACCTCGCCGGCCGCCCTGGTGGACGGGTACGGCGCGGCGTTCCTGGTCTCCGCCGCCTTCCCGGTGGTGGGCCTGCTCGCCGCCCTCGCCGTGCCACGCCCGCCACGCGAGGAGACCGCGGCGCCCGCCCCGGCCGAGAGGGCACCCGCCAAGGGCTGACTCCCCAAGCCGTCGCCCCCCCGGTCGGCGTCTGCCTCCCCAGCCGCCCCCGTCGTGCAGCGAAACCGATCCCTCGCCGCGTACGACGGGGGCTCCGGCGTGGGTGTACGAACCGGCCCGGCGGCGCCGCTCAGGCAGGCGCCGCTCAGGCGGTGGCCGCGTACGCCTCCGCCGGCTTCTCCAGCACGATCATCGGCACGCCGTCGTCGCCCTGCGCGGTGCCGACCCGCTCGTACCCCACACGCCGGTAGAGCCGCAGGTGGCCCTCGCTGCGGTGCCCGGTGTGCAGCCGGAACCGCTTGGCGCCGCGCTCGCCCGCGAGGGCCGCCTCGGCGGCGCGCAGCAGCCGGGCGCCGATGCCGTGGCCCTGGAGGCGGGGGTGGACGCAGAGCTTGCCGATGGAGGCGGCGCCGTCCTCGGAGACCCGGCCGCGCACCGCGCCGATCACCTCGTCGCCGAGCCGCGCCACGACGACGCAGTCGCCGGCGACCTCGGCGCGGACGGAGTCCAGGCTCTGGACGAGCGGGTCGATGCGGTAGTTGCCGTACAGCGCCGCCTCGCTCTGGAAGCAGAGGTACTGCAACCGGAAGATCTGCTCGGCATCCTCGTCGGTCGCCGCCGAGATGGTCACGCTCATGCCCATGTGCGCATGCCTCCCGCTCACCTGATCACCTGTGGGTCCCCCACTCCTATCCCCCGCCTCAGCGGGCCGCAACCTCCGGGGTCAGCGATCTCCGCAGACATCCCAGACATCGGGAACGTTCCGGACCGAGGCTGCCCTGTGAGATACCCAACTCCCCGGCGATCTCCCGGTAGGTGAGGTCCCGCGGGGAGAACAGCGCCTCCAGCAGCCGGGGGCAGCGGCCGGGCAGCCGCGCCACCGCCTCGCGCAGGGCGCGGTGGCGGGCGGCGGCGAGGGCGAGCTGTTCGGGGCCGGGGTCGGCGGCGTCGGAGGGCTCGCGCGCGTAGGGCCGCTCGGCGCGGGCGGTGCGGCGGGTGCGGCGGGCCTCGAAGCGGACGGCGCTGCGCAGCCAGCGGTGCGGGTCGCGGGGCGGGCCGTGGGCGCTGAGCCGTTCCAGGAGGCGGAGCCACACCGCCTGTTCGAGGTCGCCGGGCTCGGCCCCGGCGGCATATGCCTCGGCCGAGACCTCCGCGGTGAGCAGCGGGCCCAGGGAGGCGACCAGGTCGTGCGTCATATGCGGGGCGACGCGGCCACCCGTGCGATGGGTTGCGCGGATGGCCTGACGTCATCCTTACAGGGGGTTGCGCGTGTTAGCGGTTGACGTCCGCGCGGGCCAGCAGGCCGGTGTCGGGCTGGTCGGTGAAGATGCCGTCGATGCCGGTGGCGAAGTACGCACGGAAGGCGCCGAAGGCGTCGCCGTACGCGTCCGGGTCGTCGCCCTTGCGGAACTCGGCGGGCAGGAACGGGTTTTCGTTGCGCATCGTGTAGGGGTGCAGGACGAGGCCGGCCCGGTGGGCGTCGCGCACCAGGCCGGTGGGCCGGGTGAGGCGGCCGTCGGCGCCGCGCGGGACGACGAGGTCGAGGGTGGGTCCGATGCCCTGGGCATAGGAGGCGATCTCGCGCAGCCCGGCCGGGGTGATCAGGTCGGCGGTGGTGCGCGGGTCGCCGGACTCGACGAAGTCCCAGGGGCGGCTCTTGGCGTCGGAGAGCAGGACCACCAGCGGGTTGCCGACGAGGGAGCGCATCCGCCGGACGCTGGTCGGTTCGAAGGACTGGACGATGACGGGCGAGTCCTCGCGGTCCTTTCCGTGCCGGCGCAGTAGTGCTGCCAGGCGCTCCTCGGTGCCGAGGCCCAGGCCGCGGAAGTAGGCGGGGTGCTTCAGCTCGGGGTAGATCCACACCTGTGTGCCCCGCCGCCGGGTCTGCTCGTCCTGCCAGCGGAGCACCTCCTCGAAGGTCGGGATGGCCCAGCGGCCGTCGTAGAGCGTGTTGTGCGGGCGGTTGGCCGGGATGCGCTCGGTGGCGCGGAGCCTCTTCAGCTCGGCGAGCGTGAAGTCCTCGGTGAACCAGCCGGTGGTGGAGACCCCGTCGAGCACCTTGGTGCGCCGGCGCCCGGCGAACTCGGGGTGGTCCGCGACGTCCGTGGTTCCGCCGATCTCCGGCTCGTGCCGGCAGACCAGGTGGCCGTCGCGGGTGGGGACGAGGTCGCCGGCCTCGACGACGTCGGCACCCATGTCGAGGGCGAGCTGGTAGGAGCCGAGCGTGTGCTCGGGCCGGTAGCCGCTGGCGCCGCGGTGGGCGATGACCGTGGGGACGGGCAGGCTCCGCAGTCCGCCGCGACCGGGGCCCCTCCGGCTCCCGGCGGTCGCGGTGCCGGCGTGGGCCGCGCCCGCCGCCCCGAGCACGGCGCCGCCCGCGCCGAGGACCGCCGCGCCGAGCAGGGCCCGCCGGCCCGTGCCGCCCGTGCCGTCCGTCGTGCCGTCCTGCTGCCGCTGTGTCATGAACGTCCTCCTGCCGTGTGACCGCCGTCGGATGCGCGCCGATCGTAGGGGCGCGCCCGTGACCCCCGGGGGACCGTGGCCGGAACGGACGGGGGTGCCGGGGTGTCGCCTCGGCGAGCGGGAGGGGGCGGGAGCCTCCGGCGGCCTCTGGGGACGGACCGCGGCGCCGGGACGGCGGGGACGCGCCGCCTCGCGGACGCGATCTGCCTCACACCGCCGTGCCCGCGCCGGGCACCGTCGTACGGCGTGCCGCGCAGGTGAACGCGTGTCAACACGGGGCGGCGGATCCGCGAACCCGACGTGCGCCACCCCCCTGACCGCGAGTAATGTCCTCACCTGCACACAGACGTACCGCATACCCGACACCGGAGGACCCGTTGTCCCGCTT
Organism: Streptomyces sp. SCSIO 75703; assembly: GCF_036607905.1. NCBI lineage: Bacteria > Bacillati > Actinomycetota > Actinomycetes > Kitasatosporales > Streptomycetaceae > Streptomyces > Streptomyces sediminicola. Next base: position 5,623,376 of record NZ_CP144555.1, on the reverse strand, counting down.
CGCGTTCATCAAGGCAGTGCTCGGTCCGCTCATGCGCTTGATGTTCCGCCCACGGGTGGAGGGCGCGGAGCACATCCCCGGCGACGGCCCGGTGATCCTGGCCGGAAACCACCTGACCTTCATCGACTCGGTGATCCTTCCGATCGTCTGCGACCGCCAGGTCTTCTTCATCGGCAAGGACGAGTACGTCACGGGCAAGGGGCTCAAGGGCCGGCTGATGGCCTGGTTCTTCACCGGCGTCGGCATGATCCCGGTCGACCGCGACGGCGGCCGGGGCGGGGTCGCGGCGCTGATGACGGGCCGCAGGGTGCTGGACGAGGGCAACGTCTTCGGCATCTACCCGGAGGGCACCCGCTCCCCCGACGGCCGCCTCTACCGGGGCCGCACCGGCATCGCCCGGCTCACGCTCATGACCGGCGCCCCGGTGGTCCCGTTCGCCATGATCGGCACCGACAGGCTCCAGCCGGGCGGCAAGGGCCTGCCCCGGCCGGGCCGGGTCACGGTGCGCTTCGGCGAGCCGCTGGAGTTCTCCCGCTACGAGGGCATGGACCGTGACCGCTACGTCCTGCGGGCGGTGACCGACTCGGTGATGACCGAGGTGATGCGGCTCTCCGGCCAGGAGTACGTGGACATGTACGCGAGCAAGGCGAAGGCCGCGTAGGGCCGCGAGGACGTACGAAGGGCGAGCAAGGCGAAGGCCGCGTAGGGCCGCGAGGACGTACGAAGGGCGGGCAAGCCGGACGGCGGCCCGCCCTTCGCGTGTCCCGGGACCGGCAACGGTCCCCGCGCCGGGCGCGGTGCGGGGGGCGGGGTCACGGGCCCGGCACCGGCCCGTCCCCCTGCGCCCCTCCGGCGGTGTCCCCGTCGCCCAGGCGCTGGCCGCGCAGGAGGTGCCAGGCCGCTCCGGCCGCGGCCAGCAGGACCACGGCGCCCGCGCCGGCGGCGAGGGTCAGCCCGTCGACGAACGCGGCGCGGGCGGCGTCCAGCATCGTCTGCGCGGTCTGCGCCGGCAGCGCGCCCGCGGCCTCCACCGCGCCCCCCAGCGACTCGTGGGCCGCCTCCGGGGTGCCCGCCGGACCGGTGAAGTCCCGGTAGACCCCGTTGACGATGGAGCCGAGCAGGGCGATGCCCAGCGCGGCGCCGAGTTCGTAGGCCGTCTCGGAGACCGCGGAGGCGGCGCCCGCCTGCCGCGGGGGCACGCTGGAGAGGATCACGTCGGAGGTGACCGTGAAGGCGAAGCCGGCACCGAGCCCGACGACCAGCAGGGCCGCGCCGAGCATCGGGTAGCCGGTGTGCTGTCCGATGGTGGTCAGGGCGGCCAGGGCCAGTCCGACCGCCGCCAGGCCGCCGGAGACCACGACGCGGACCGAGTACCGCCGGGCGGCACGGCCCGCGAGGAGTCCGGCCGCCACCGCGCCGACCGCGGCGGGCAGTTCGGCGAGCCCCGCCTCCAGCGGCGAGCGGTCCTGCACCAGTTGGAGGAACTGGGAGAGGAAGAAGACCAGCCCGGACAGGCCGAGGATGGTCAGCAGGTCGGCCAGGACGGCGCCGCTGAACCCCCGGCTGCGGAAGAGCCGCACGTCGAGCAGCGGATGCGGCAGCGTGAGCTGGCGGCGCACGAACCCGTACAGGGCGGCGGCGCCGACCAGGCCCGCGACCAGGATGTTCCCGCCGAAGCCGTGCGCCGCGGCCTCCTTGATCGCGTAGACCACGCCGACCAGTCCGGCCAGGGAGAGCAGGACGCTCGGCAGGTCCCAGGGGCCGGGGTTCGGGTCACGGGACTCGGGCAGCAGCCGCGCGCCGACCACGACCAGGACGGCCATCACGGGCAGGTTGATCAGGAAGACCGAGCCCCACCAGAAGTGCTCCAGCAGGAAGCCGCCGGCGATCGGGCCGACCGCCATGCCGGCCGAGGCGGTGGCCCCCCAGATGCCGATGGCCAGGCTGCGCTCGCGCGGGTCGTGGAAGATGTTCCGGATCAGCGCCAGGGTGGCGGGCATGAGGGTGGCGCCGGCCACGCCGAGCAGCGCGCGGGCGGCGATCAGCAGTTCGGGGCTGGTGGCGTAGGCGTTCAGCACCGACACGAGGCCGAAGACGGTGGCACCGGCCAGGAGGATGCGCTTGCGTCCGATCCGGTCGCCGAGGCTGCCCATGGAGACGAGCAGTCCGGCGATCACGAAGGAGTAGACGTCGCCGATCCACAGCAACTGGGTGCCGGACGGGCGCAGGTCCTCGCTGATGAAGGGGGTGGCGAGCCCGAGCACGGTCGCGTCGACGGCCACCAGCAGGACGGCCAGGACCAGGACGGACAGTGCCAGCCAGCGGCCGGTGCGCCCCAGCTCCTGTGTCGCGGGGGCCGGCCGCAGGGTGCGGGTCATGAGGTCTCTCTCCGGAGCGCGCCGCCGAGCAGCAACTCGACGATCATGTGGGTGAAGTCGTTACGGGCGAGCCGGCCCTCGGACACCGCCCAGGCGGCGGAGGCCAGCAGGCCGTAGAGCGCCTCGGTGAGCCAGGCCGGGGTGAGGTCGATGCGGAACTCGCCGCTCTCCTGGCCGCGGCGGAAGAGGGCGGCGACGCGGTCGTCGAGCTCCGTCCAGCCGGCGTTCTGCTCCTCGCCTTCGAAGAGCTGGTTCTCGGTGTAGAGGAAGGCCAGCAGGCCCGCGTGGGGCTCGATGGCGACCACCAGCCGGCGCACCGCGTCCGTGGCGGTGCCCTCCTCCGTGCGGGCGGCGTCCAGTGCGCTCCCGCACGCGGCGATGCCGTGCGCCTCCAGCGCCCGTACGAGCGCGTCGCGCCCGGCGAACTGCCGGTGCAGGGTGGCACGGCTGATGCCGGCCGCCCTGGCCACCTCGTCCATGGTGGCGGTGGCCTTGCGGGTCAGCAGGTCCGCGGCGCTGCGGAGCACGTGGTCACGATCGACAGCCATGAGACAACAGTAACCCACGTGAGACAGCAATGTCTCACGTGGGGCATGCGCATCTCACGGCCGACGACTCACGGCTCACGGCTCACGGCTGACGGCTGACGGCTGACGGCCTCACGGCACCCCGCCTCCTCCCCTGGCCGGCCGGGCCGGGGCGGGTGCGCGCGCCGGGCGCCGCGGTCAGTGCCAGGGCAGCCGGCCGCGCCGCTCCCAGTAGGCGCGCGGGTCCTCGGCCAGGCCGGCGAGGCGGGTGAGCTGGTCGTCGGTGAGGTCGACGACGGCGGCGTGCAGGTTGGAGGCGAGCTGGACGGTGGTCGCGGCGCCGGAGAGGACGACGCCCGCCCACGGCTGCCGCAGGGCGAGCGCCAGGGCCACCGCGTCGCAGCCCTGGCCGGTCTCCTCCGCCACCGCCCGCAGCTTTGCGGGGGCCTCGGGCCCGGCCAGCCGGCCGTTGGCCACGCCCTCCTTGACGATCACCGTGAGGCCCGCCTCGTGGGCCTCGGCGAGGGCGGGGGCGGCCGAGGTCTCCAGGGCGTTGTAGGTGGACTGCACGGCCCGGAACAGCGGCTCGCCGTCGACGCGGACGGCGAGGGCGGCGCGGATGGCGGCGGCCTGGTCCGGGCCGCTGGTGGAGAAGCCGACGGTGTGGCCGCGCCCGGCGGCCTCCGCGAGCCGGGCGTGCAGCTCCCGGTCGGTGAGGGCGGGGCTGTCGGGGGTCACGGAGTGGATCTGGTAGAGGTCGAGCCGGTCCCCGAGCAGCGCTTCGGACTCGGCGCTCTGCCGCTCGTAGGCGGCGAGGGAGTGGTCCTTGACCTCGTGCCGCTCGGCGTCGGCGGACCAGTCGGCGGTGTACGTGTAGCCCCACTTGCTGCCGGCCACCACGTCGGCGGCGTCGGGCCGCCCGGTGAGCCAGCCGGCGAGGAACTCCTCGGAGCGGCCGTAGGAGCGGGCCGCGTCGACGTAGCGGACGCCCTGGGCGTAGGCGGCGTCGAGGAGTTCGTGGGTGCGGGCGCGCAGCGCGTCGACGGTGCGCTCGGGCGGGAGGTCCCGCTCACGGCCCAGGTTGATGTAGCCGGGCCGTCCGACGGCGGCGAGGCCCAGGCCGAGGCGGCTGGTCGGGGTCGTGGCCGAGGCCAGTCGGGCGAAGGGCATCACGGGCTCCCGTTCGGTCGTCTCCTGGCGGTTGCCGGACCAACGTAACCCGTGATGCCCCCGCCTCACCTCAGCTGCGGGCGTCCGCCCAGGCGTGCTGCGCCGCCACGTCGGCCTTGACCTCGGCGAGCTGGACGGCGACCGCCTCGGGCGCGGTGCCGCCGCGGCCGTTGCGGGAGGCGAGGGCCCCGGGGACGTTCAGCACGGTGCGCACCTCGGGGGTGAGGTGGGAGGAGATCTTGGCGAACTGCTCGTCGGTCAGCTCGTCCAGCTCCTTGCCCTCGGCCTCGGCCGCCTTGACGCACTCGCCGGCCACCTCGTGCGCGACACGGAACGGCACGCCCTGCTTGACCAGCCACTCGGCGATGTCGGTGGCGAGCGAGAAACCGGCCGGCGCCAGCTCCTCCATGCGCTCGCGGTGCACGGTGAGGGTGGCCATCATGCCGGTGAAGGCGGGCAGCAGGACCTCGAGCTGGTCGATGGAGTCGAAGACCGGCTCCTTGTCCTCCTGGAGGTCGCGGTTGTACGCGAGCGGCAGCGCCTTGAGCGTGGCCATGAGTCCGGTCAGGTTGCCGATCAGGCGGCCGGACTTGCCGCGGGCCAGCTCGGCGATGTCCGGGTTCTTCTTCTGCGGCATGATCGACGAGCCGGTGGAGAAGGCGTCGTGCAGGGTCACGAAGGAGAACTCCTTCGTGTTCCAGATGATGATCTCCTCGGCGATCCGGGAGACGTTCACCCCGATCATCGCGGTGACGAAGGCGAACTCGGCGACGAAGTCGCGCGAGGCCGTGCCGTCGATGGAGTTGGCGGCGCTGCCGTGCTCGAAGCCGAGGTCGCGGGCGACCGCCTCCGGGTCCAGGCCGAGCGAGGAACCGGCCAGCGCGCCGGAGCCGTACGGGGAGACCGCGGTCCGCTCGTCCCACTGGCGCAGCCGCTCCGCGTCCCGCGACAGCGCCTGGACGTGGGCGAGGACGTGGTGGGCGAAGAGCACCGGCTGGGCGTGCTGGAGGTGGGTGCGGCCGGGCATGGCCACGTCCGGGTGGGCCTCGGCGAGGCCGACCAGGGCGTCCTGGAGGTCGGCGATCAGCGCGCCGAGGACGCGGGCGTGGTCGCGCAGGTACATCCGGAAGAGGGTGGCGACCTGGTCGTTGCGGGAGCGGCCCGCGCGCAGCTTGCCGCCGAGGTCGGCGCCCAGGCGCTCCAGCAGCCCGCGCTCGAGCGCGGTGTGCACGTCCTCGTCGGCGATGGTGCCGGTGAAGGCGCCCGAGGCGACGTCGGCCTCCAGCCGGTCCAGCCCCCCGAGCATGCGGGTCAGCTCGTCCTCGGTGAGCAGCCCGGCGCGGTGCAGCACGCGCGCGTGGGCGCGTGAGCCGGCGATGTCGTAGGGCGCGAGCCGCCAGTCGAAGTGGACGGAGGCGGACAGCTTCGCCAGGGCCTCGGCGGGTCCGTCGGCGAAACGGCCGCCCCAGAGCCGTACGTCACCGCTGTTGCTGCTCACTTGCGTTGCTCCTCGGGAGGGGTGCGGATGTGCCACCGCCTCCCCGCGCGGTGCGGGGAGGCGGTCGCCAGGCTAGTGCGTGCGGGGTCTCCCCCGGGCTTACGCGAGGTCCCGCTTGGCGGCGATCTTCGACGACAGGCTGTAGATGTCGATGAAGCCCTTGGCCGCGGCCTGGTCGAAGGAGTCGCCCGTGTCGTAGGTGGCCAGGTTGAAGTCGTACAGGGACGACTCGGAGCGCCGGCCGGTGACGACCGCGCGGCCGCCGTGCAGGGTCATCCGGATGTCGCCGGTGACGTGCCGGCTCGCCTCGTCGACGAAGCCGTCCAGGGCGCGCTTGAGCGGGGAGAACCACAGGCCGTCGTAGACCAGTTCGCTCCAGCGCTGCTCGACCTGCCGCTTGTAGCGGGCGAGTTCGCGCTCGACGGTGACGTTCTCCAGCTCCTGGTGGGCGGTGATCAGGGCCATCGCGCCGGGGGCCTCGTAGACCTCGCGGGACTTGATGCCGACCAGGCGGTCCTCGACCATGTCGATCCGGCCGACGCCCTGGGCGCCGGCGCGCTCGTTGAGCTGCTGGATGGCCTGGAGGACGGTGACGGGCTTGCCGTCGACGGCGACGGGGACGCCCTCCTTGAAGGAGATGACCACCTCGTCGGCCTCGCGGGCGACGGCCGGGTTCTGCGTGTACTCGTAGATGTCCTCGATCGGGGCGTTCCAGATGTCCTCCAGGAAGCCGGTCTCGATGGCGCGGCCGAAGACGTTCTGGTCGATCGAGTACGGGGACTTCTTGGTGGTGGCGATGGGCAGGCCCTTGTCCTCGCAGAAGGCGATGGCCTTGTCGCGGGTCATGGCGTAGTCGCGGACCGGGGCGATGCACTTCAGGTCGGGGGCGAGGGCGACGATGCCGGCCTCGAAGCGGACCTGGTCGTTGCCCTTGCCGGTGCAGCCGTGGGCGACGGTGGTGGCGCCGTGCTTCTGGGCGGCGGCGACGAGGTGCTTGACGATGGTCGGCCGGGACAGGGCCGAGACCAGCGGGTAGCGGTCCATGTAGAGGGCGTTGGCCTTGATCGCCGGGAGGCAGTACTCGTCGGCGAACTCGTCCTTGGCGTCCGCGACCTCGGCCTCGACGGCACCGCAGGCGAGCGCGCGCTTGCGGATGACGTCCAGGTCCTCGCCGCCCTGGCCGACGTCCACGGCGACGGCGATGACCTCGGCGCCCGTCTCCTCGGCGATCCAGCCGATGGCGACGGAGGTGTCCAGACCGCCGGAGTAGGCGAGTACGACGCGCTCGGTCACGGGTTTCTCCTTACAGTGCATTCGCTGACATGCATGAGTATGCAGAACTCCGCATGATTCGTCAATCCCGGGGGTGGCTGAACGCCGGCCGGCCCCGTTCCGTACCCCCGGGCGAGCGCGGACGCATGCCGGTCCGCGCGCCGTGGCCGTCCCGCGAAGCGCCGGCCGGGGCGGCCACGGGTGGCCCGCGGGGGCGGGCCGGCACCCGCCCCGTTCCCTCCCCCGGCCGCCGGGCTCCCCGGACGGACCTTCCGGGCTGCCGCTCGCGCCCCCGGCGGCTACGTTCACCACCATGCGTCCCGGTCTGCTCCCCGCCCTCCTCGCCGCCACGGCGCTGCTCGCCCCGGCCGGAGCGGCCCCCGCCGCCGGGGCGCCCGCCGCGACGCTGCCGGAACGGATGGCGGACACCGGCGGCGGCACCCAGCTCCTCACCGCCGTCGCCCCGGACCTCGGCTCCACCTCCGGCACGCTCACCTGGTGGGAGCGCCGGGACGGCCGGTGGGTCGCGGCGGGCACCGCGCCCGCCCGGTTCGGCGCCCGGGGGCTCGCCGACGGGGCCGGCCGCGTCCAGGGCACCGAGACCACCCCGACCGGCCTGTACGACCTGCCGTACGCCTTCGGCACCGCGCCCGCGCCACGCGGGACGGCGTACCGGTACCGGCCGGTGGGCCCCGACTCCTGGTGGTGCCAGGACAACGCCTCCGGCGCCTACAACCGCTGGAGCGAGCCGCTCGCCGCCGACTGCGCCGCCGCCGAGTCCGAGCGTCTGGCCGACTACCCGGCGCAGTACGCCCACGCCCTGGTCGTCGGCTTCAACTACCACCGTCCGGTGCGCGGACGCGGCGCGGGCATCTTCCTGCACGTCGACGGGCGCGGGGCGACCGCCGGCTGCGTGTCGGTGCCGGCCGACGCGATGCGGAGCATCCTGCGCTGGGCCGACCCCGCGGCCCGCCCGCACCTGGCGATCGGGACGGCCGAGGGACCGACGGCCCTCGCCTGACCTCCCGGGCTCCCGGGAGACCTCCCGCGCACCGGCCTCTCCCGGCCCGCGCGGGACGCCCCGGGACGCCCCCCGCCGGGCCCCGCCCGGACCCGTACCGGACACGGCTGAACACGGGGGCGGTGGCGCGCGTATCTGTGGTCCAAGGGCCAAGTCCCCACGGAGGAACCGTGACCACCACGCTCGCCGGCGGCCGTGCCGCCCGCCGCCAGACGATGCGCCGCATCCGTCCCCGCCGATCCCCGGCCGTCCCCTTGCTGCTCGCCGTGTGGGCGGGCGCGGCGGGTGTGTTGTGGCTGTGGTGGCGCAACACACCCGCCATCTCCGACGACGCCGGCCGGCTCCTGAACGCGGGACGCATCACCGGTCTGCTGGCCGGCTACCTGATGGCGCTCGTGGTGCTCCAGATGGCCCGGGTCCCCGCCCTGGAACGGCGGGTGGGCTCCGACCGGGTCGCCCGCTGGCACGCCATGAGCGGCCGGTACACGCTCTGCCTCGTCGTCGCCCACGTCTTCCTGACGATGTGGGGCTACGCGGCGCAGGCCGGCGAGGGCCTGGGCGGCCTGGTCGCGCAGACGGTCTCCTCCGTGAACGCACTGCCCGACATGGGCAAGGCCGCGATCGGCACCGGCCTCCTGGTCCTCATCGGCCTGATCTCCGTCGGCCCAGTCCGCCGCCGCCTCCCGTACGACGCCTGGTACCACGTGCACCTGCTCACCTACGCGTCGGTGTTCCTGACCTTCTGGCACCAGCTCACCACCGGCAACGAGTTCGCCGCCGACCCGGTCGCCACCACCGTCTGGTACGCGCTGTACGGGTCGGTGACCGCGCTGGTGCTGTGGTACCGGGTGCTGACCCCGCTGCGGCTGAACCTGCGGCACCGGATGCGGGTCGAGGCGGTGATCGAGGAGGCGCCCGGGATCGTGTCGGTGCTGATCACCGGCCGCAAGCTGCACCGGATGGGGGCGGAGGCCGGGCAGTTCTTCCGCTGGCGCTTCATGGCCCCGGGCATGCGCTTCAGCTCGCACCCGTACTCGCTGTCGGCCGCCCCGCGCCCAGAGCGGCTGCGGATCACCGTGAAGGCGATCGGCGACCACAGCACCCGGCTGCGCGAGCTGACCCCCGGCACCCGGGTGTGGGCGGAGGGCCCGTACGGTGCCATGACCGCCCAGCGCCGCAGCCGCGGCAAGGTGCTGCTGGTGGCGGGCGGCGTCGGCATCACGCCCATGCGGGCGCTCTTCGAGACGCTGCCCGGGGCCGCCGGTGACCTCACCCTGCTCTACCGGGCCAACAGCACCCAGGACCTGGCCCTCTGGGACGAACTGGCCCGGATCGCCGAGGAGCGCGGGGCACGGCTGATGTACGCGGTCGACAGCCCGGACGGGGAACGCCCGGACATCTCCGCGGACTCCCTGCGCCGCAAGATCCCGGACCTCGACCGGCACGACGTCTTCATGTGCGGGCCGCCCGGCTTCGCCCGGTCGGTGTACGAGGCCCTGCGCGGCGCGGGGGTCCCGGCCCGCCGTATCCACCACGAGTCGTTCGAGATGTGAGCGGCGCGGACCGGACGTCCGCCCGCCGGGGGCCCCGGGGCCTTCGGGGAACCACGAGTCAGGAGTTTGCGAAGCGATGAGGAAGAACCACCCCGTCCGGCGGGCGGTGCTGGTGGGCGCGGCGACCGTGTCCGGGATCGTGCTGCTGCTGTCCCTGAAGCCGGCGTCCGGTCCGGGCTCGGTCCCGGCGGCGGGCACGGCCCCGCCGGCGGCGGCCGGGCCGCAGGGCGGCCGGGGCCCCGGCGACGGCACGGTCACGGGCGACGCGGCGGACACCCCGTACGGTCCGGTGCAGGTCCGCGTCACCGTCAGCGGCGGGAAGATCACCGCCGCCGAGGCGGTCCGGGCACCCCGGGGCGGACAGAGCGACCGGATCACCGCCGACGCCGTCCCCCTCCTCAACCAGGCCGCCATCACCACCGGAACCGCCGACATCGACGCCGTCTCCGGCGCCACCTACACCAGCGCCGGATACCAGCAGTCCCTCCAGTCGGCACTGGACCGGGCCGGTGGCTGACCCGGGCTCCGGGTCCGCGAGGGCCCCCGCCGGGGTGCGCCGGGTGGCGGAGACGATGGGGACCGTCTTCTCCTTCGACGTCCGCGGCGGGGACCCCGGCGCGGTGCGGGCGGCGCTGGACGAGGCGGTCGCCGGGCTGCGCCGGGCCGACGAGGTCTTCAGCACCTACCGGGACGACAGCGAGGTCAGCCGGCTGGCGCGGGGCGAGCTGACGGTGGCCGGGTGCGCGCCGGAGGTCGCGGAGGTGCTGGAGCTGGCGGCGGAGGCGGAGCGGGTCAGCGAGGGCTGGTTCGGCACGTTCCTCCGGGGCCGCCTCGATCCGACCGGGATCGTCAAGGGCTGGGCGGTGGAGCGGGCGGCCCGGCGGATCGCGGCGGCCGGCGCCCACGGCGTCAACCTCAACGGCGGCGGGGACGTGCAGCTCCTCGGGACGCCCGGGACACCACGGCCCTGGCGGGTCGGGGTGGCGGACCCGCTGCGTCCGGGCGGGCTCGCGGCGGTCGTCTCGGCGGCGGGCGCGGCGGAGCTGGCCGTCGCCACCTCGGGCTCGGCGGAGCGCGGCGCCCACGTCGTCGACCCGCGCACCGGGCTCCCCGCGGTGACCGACCTGGTCTCGGTGACGGTGGTGGCGCCCCGGCTGACCTGGGCGGACTGCTGGGCGACGGCGGCCTTCGCCATGGGGTCGCGAAAGGGCCTGGCGTGGCTGGAGTCCCTGCCGCAGGTGGAGGCGCTGCTCGTCACGGCGGGCGGCGAGGTCCACTGCACCCGGGGCCTGGCCGCCTGGCTCGGCTGAGGAGCCGACGGCCGGACCCGGTGGGCGCGGGCGGGCTCAGGTCCCGTTCTGGGCGAGCCGCAGCAGGTGGTCGGCGAGGGCCTGGCCGCCCGCCGGGTCCCGGCTGATCAGCAGCAGGGTGTCGTCCCCGGCGATGGTGCCGAGGATGTCGTGCAGCTCCGCCTGGTCGATGGCCGAGGCGAGGAACTGCGCGGCGCCGGGCGGGGTGCGCAGGACCACGAGGTTCGCCGACGCCTCGGCGGAGATCAGCAGTTCGGCGGAGAGCCGCCGCATCCGCTCCTCCTTGACCGACCCGCCCAGCGGCGCCCGCGGGGTGCGGAAACCGCCCTCGCTGGGCACCGCGTAGATCAGGTCGCCGTCGGGATTGCGGATCTTGACCGCGTTCAGCTCGTCCAGGTCCCGGGAGAGCGTCGCCTGGGTGACGCTCAGCCCGTCGTCGGCGAGCAGTTTGGCGAGCTGGCTCTGCGAGCGCACCGGCTGCCGGTTCAGGATGTCCACGATCCGGCGGTGGCGTGCGGTTCGGGTCTGCGGCACCGCAGGTCCCCCGGTCTGCTCCTGCTCCTGCGCCTGGCTCATCGTCGTCTCATTCTCCGGATCGTCCGTCCCCGTGGGCCGCGAGGGCCTGGTCAAGGATGCCGGGCAGCGCCCCGCGGAAGGCGTCCACCGCGTCGTCGCCGAGGATCAGCGGGGGCATCAGCCGTACGACATCGGGGGCGGGCGCGTTGACGAGGATTCCGGCGTCCTGGGCCGACCGCTGCACCGCGGCGGAGGCCGGCCCGGTGAGCACGATACCGAGCAGGAGGCCCGCGCCCCGGACGTGGTCGACGAGCGGGTGTCCGAGGGACTCGATCGCGCCGCGCAGCGTCTCGCCCTGCCGCTTGACGTTCTCCAGCAGGCCCTGGTCGGCGATGGTGTCGAGGACGGCGAGTCCGGCGGCGCAGGCCACCGGGTTGCCGCCGAAGGTCGTGCCGTGGTGGCCGGGGCCGAGCAGGTCGGCGGCGCGGCCGAAGGCGACGGTGGCGCCGAGCGGCAGCCCGCCCCCGAGCCCCTTGGCGAGGGTGACGACGTCCGGGAGGACGCCCTCGTGGGCCTGGTACTCGAACCAGTGGCCGGTGCGGCCGACGCCGGTCTGCACCTCGTCGAGGACGAGCAGGGCGCCGGTGGCGGCGGTGATGGCGCGGGCGGCCTTGAGATAGCCGGGGGGCGGCACGACGACGCCGTTCTCGCCCTGGATCGGCTCGACGACGACGAGGGCGGTGTCCTCGGTGACGGCGGCGGCCAGCGCCTGGGCGTCGCCGTAGGGGACGTGGGTGACGTCGCCGGGCAGCGGCAGGAAGGGGTCGCGCTTGCCGGGCTGGCCGGTCAGCGCGAGGGCGCCCATCGTGCGGCCGTGGAAGCCGCCCTCGGTGGCGACCATGTGGGGCCGCCCGGTCAGCCGGCCGATCTTGAAGGCGCCCTCGTTGGCCTCGGCGCCGGAGTTGCAGAAGAAGACCTTGCCGTCACGGCCGAAGTGGGACAGGAGCCGTTCGGCGAGGGCGACGGGGGGCTCGGCGACGTAGAGGTTGGAGACGTGGCCGAGCGCGGAGATCTGCCGGGTGACGGCCTCGACGACGGCCGGGTGGGCGTGGCCGAGCGCGTTGACCGCGATGCCGCCGACGAAGTCGAGGTACGCGGTGCCGTCGGCGTCCCAGACGCGGGCCCCCTCGCCGCGGACCAGGGGCAGGCGCGGCGTGCCGTAGTTGTTCATGAGCGCGCCCTGCCAGCGCGCGGTGAGTTCCTCGTTGGTGGTCACGACTCCCCCTGTCCGTCCGGCACGACCATCGTGCCGATGCCCTCGTCGGTGAAGATCTCCAGCAGGATCGAGTGCTGGACCCGGCCGTCGATGACGCGGGCGGTGGTGACGCCGTTGCGTACGGCGTGCAGGCAGCCCTCCATCTTCGGCACCATGCCCGAGGACAGCTCGGGCAGGAGCTTTTCGAGCTGGGACGCGGTGAGGCGGCTGATCACCTCGTCGCTGTGCGGCCAGTCCTCGTAGAGGCCCTCGACGTCGGTGAGGACCATCAGGGTCTCGGCGCCGAGCGCCGCGGCGAGCGCGGCGGCGGCGGTGTCGGCGTTGACGTTGTAGACGTGTCCGTCGTCCTCGGAGCGGGCGATGGACGAGACGACCGGGATGCGTCCGTCGGCGAGCAGTGCCTCGATGGCGCCGGTGTCGATCGCGGTGATCTCGCCGACCCGGCCGATGTCGACGCGCTCGCCGTCGATCTCAGGCCGGTGCCGGGTGGCGCTGATCGTGTGGGCGTCCTCGCCGGTGAGTCCGACGGCGAACGGTCCGTGCTCGTTGAGGAGCCCGACCAGTTCGCGCTGGACCTGTCCGGCCAGCACCATCCGTACGACGTCCATGGCGTCCTCGGTGGTGACGCGCAGTCCGGCCCGGAACTCGCTGACGATGCCGTGCCGGTCGAGGGCGGCGCTGATCTGGGGGCCGCCGCCGTGCACGACGACCGGCTTGAGGCCGGCGTGACGCAGGAAGACGACGTCCTGGGCGAAGGCCGCCTTCAGCTCCTCGTCGACCATGGCGTTGCCGCCGAACTTGACGACGACCGTCTTGCCGTGGTGGCGGGTCAGCCAGGGCAGGGCCTCGATGAGGATCTGGGCCTTGGGCAGGGCGGTGTGCTTGCGGGTCGGTCCGTTGCTCATGAGGAGTAGGCGCTGTTCTCGTGGACGTAGTCGGCGGTGAGGTCGTTGGTCCAGATGGTGGCGGTGGCGTCGCCCGCCGCGAGGTCGGCCACGATGTGCACCTCGCGGTAGCGCATGTCGACCAGGTCGCGGTCCTCGCCGACGCTGCCGTTCTTGCAGACCCAGACGCCGTTGATGGCGACGTTCAGCCGGTCGGGCTCGAAGGCGGCGGAGGTGGTGCCGATGGCGGAGAGCACGCGTCCCCAGTTGGGGTCCTCGCCGTGGAGGGCGCACTTGAGGAGGTTGTTGCGGGCGATGCTGCGGCCCACCAGGACCGCGTCGTCCTCGCTCGCGGCGTTGACGACCTCGATCCTGATGTCCTTGCCGGCGCCCTCGGCGTCCCGGATGAGCTGCCGGCCGAGGTCGTCGCAGACGGTCCGGACGGCCTCGGCGAAGGCGTCGTACTCAGGGGTGACGCCGGAGGCGCCGGAGGCGAGCAGCAGGACGGTGTCGTTGGTGGACATGCAGCCGTCGGAGTCGACCCGGTCGAAGGTGACCCGGGTGGCGGCGCGCAGGGCGCGGTCCAGGGCCGGGACCTCCAGGTCGGCGTCGGTGGTGAGGACGACGAGCATGGTGGCGAGGCCGGGGGCGAGCATGCCGGCGCCCTTGGCCATGCCGCCGACGGTCCAGCCGTCCCGGGTGACGACGGCCGTCTTGTGGACGCTGTCGGTGGTCTTGATGGCGATGGCGGCCTTCTCGCCGCCGTGCTCGGACAGGTGGGCCGCGGCGGTCTCGACGCCGGGGAGCACCTTGTCCATCGGGAGCGGGACGCCGATGAGGCCGGTGGAGCAGACCGCGACCTCGCCGGCGGCCGTGGCGAGCACCTCGGCGGCCTTCTCGGCGGTGGCGTGGGTGTCCTGGAAGCCCTGCGGGCCGGTGCAGGCGTTGGCGCCGCCGGAGTTGAGGACCACGGCGGAGAGCCGGCCCGACGCGAGGACCTGCTCGGACCACAGGACGGGGGCGGCCTTGACGCGGTTGGCGGTGAAGACGCCGGCGGCGGCGCGGCGGGGGCCGGTGTTGACCACGAGGGCCAGGTCCGGGTTGCCGTTCTCCTTGATCCCGGCGGCGATGCCGGCCGCCGTGAAGCCTTGTGCTGCCGTCACGCTCACGGCGCAACTCCGATCGTCGTCAGTGCGGTGGTCTCGTCGAGGCCCAGGGCGATGTTCATGCTCTGCACGGCACCGCCCGCGGTGCCCTTGGTCAGGTTGTCGATGGCGCTGATCGCGATGATCCGGTCCGCCGCGGTGTCGTGGGCGACCTGCACCACCACGGCGTTGGAGCCGTGGACGGAGGCGGTGGCGGGCCACTGCCCCTCGGGCAGCAGCCGCACGAAGGGCTCGTCGGCGTACGCCTTCTCGTACGCGGCGCGCAGCGACTCGGCGGTGACGCCGGGGCGGGCGGCGGCGGTGCAGGTGGCGAGGATGCCGCGGGACATCGGCGCGAGGGTCGGGGTGAAGGAGACGGTGACGGGCTCGCCGGCCGCCGCGCCGAGGTTCTGGATCATCTCGGGGGTGTGCCGGTGGACCCCGCCGACGCCGTAGGGAGACATGGAGCCCATGACCTCGCTGCCGAGCAGGTGCGGCTTGGGTGCCTTGCCGGCGCCGGAGGTGCCGGAGGCGGCGACGACGACGGCCTCGGGCTCGGCGAGTCCGGCGGCGTAGGCCGGCCAGAGCGCGAGCGAGACGGCGGTCGGGTAGCAACCGGGCACCGCGACGCGCTTGGACCCCTCCAGCGCGGCGCGGCCACCCGGCAGTTCGGGAAGGCCGTAGGGCCAGGTGCCGGCGTGCGGGGAGCCGTAGAACCGCTCCCAGGCGGCGGCGTCCGCGAGCCGGAAGTCGGCGCCCATGTCGATCACCAGGACGTCCGGCCCGAGCTGTTCGGCGACGGCGGCGGACTGCCCGTGGGGCAGTGCGAGGAAGACCACGTCGTGCCCGGCGAGGACCTCTGGCGTGGTCGGCTCCAGGACGCGGTCGGCGAGCGGCAGCAGGTGCGGCTGGAGCGCCCCCAGCCTCTGTCCGGCGTTCGCGTTGCCGGTCAGGGCGCCGATCTCGATCTCCGGGTGCGTGAGGAGCAGACGCAGCAGCTCTCCGCCCGCGTATCCACTCGCTCCGGCCACTGCCGCACGTACCGCCATGGGAAAACCCTCCTCCTGGATGGCATGACTATACGTTTCCCTGCACGTTTATGCAATCCTGTTCGAGCCGGGTCCGGACCCGCCCGGCTCCCCGCGTGGCGGCGCCCCCGCGACCGCCCGTCCCGCCCGGGCACCGGCCGGTGGGCGAGAATGCCGGGGAACGGAGGGCGGACGATGAGTGGGCAGTGGGCGGTTCCGGACGTCCTGGCGTACCTCGCGGGGCGGTGGCGGACTCAGCGGACCGTACGGGACCTGGACAGGGGCGCCGAGGGCCGCTTCGAGGGGTGCACCGTGTTCGAGGAGAGCGCGGACGGCGGGCTGATCGGCCGGGAGCGCGGGGAGTTCACCTGGCAGGGCGTGACCCGGCCCGCCGCACGCACGCTGCGCTACCTGCCGGGGACCGCGCCGGGCACGGCGGACGTACGGTTCGCCGACGGGCGGCCCTTCCACGACCTGGACCTGTCCACCGGGCGCCACGTGGCCGGGCACCCGTGCTCCGCCGACCACTACCGCGGCGAGTTCACCGTCCGCAGCGCCGTCCGGTGGCGGACGGTGTGGCGGGTGGCCGGGCCGGCGAAGGACCTGGTGCTGGTCACCGACCACGTGCGCGAGCACTGATCCGCGCCGCCTACAGGCACAGGTGCCAGCGGCCCGCGCGCCCGGTGACGGTGGTGGCCGACAGGGGGCGCACGTCGAGGTTCCAGTACGAGGCGGGCGGCGCGTTCAGCGCGTAGACGAGGGCGGCCCGGATCACCGAGGGCTCGGCGACCGCCACGAGCCGGTCGCCGTCGCCACCGGGCCGGGTGTCGAGCCAGCCGCCGACCCGGGTGATGAGGGCCAGCAGCGATTCACCGCCGTGCGGGGCGGCACGGGGATCGCTGAGCCAGGCGTCCACGGCGGCGGGTTCCCGGGCCATCGCCTCGCCGACGGTCAGCCCGTGCCAGCGCCCCATGTCGCATTCGCGCAGGGCGAGTTGGACGAGGGGTGCGTATCCGAGGGCGTCTCCGGTGGC
Organism: Streptomyces sp. SCSIO 75703; assembly: GCF_036607905.1. NCBI lineage: Bacteria > Bacillati > Actinomycetota > Actinomycetes > Kitasatosporales > Streptomycetaceae > Streptomyces > Streptomyces sediminicola. The sequence continues at coordinate 5,606,765 of NZ_CP144555.1, read as the reverse complement.
GCGGCTGCGCGGGGTGGGCGAGCAGTAGCGCAACTCGGCCGCCGCCAGCGGCAGCAGGCCGGGCGCGGCACGCAGCACCTCGTCCCATCCGGACTGGTCCAGCGGCCGGTCGTCCCCGAAGCGCCCCCCGAGCAGCGGAGAGCCGCGTGCGGCCGCGACGAACGTGACCCGAAGCGCCATGCGGTGATGGTGGGCCGGGACGGGAGGCCGGTCAAGGGGTGCTCGCGCGGGATGACCGAGGGTGGCAGGGGCCTCACCGAGCGCAGGCGGCCCCGGGCCGGCCCGAGCCCCGGCGGCAGGTGTCCCGGGCGGCCGGTTGCGGCCCGCGCCGGCCGCTGCCCACACTGGTGTCGTCGGTGCTCCGCCGATGGGCACCCGACGGTGGCGGCCCGCCGACGGCCGGTGCGGAACCGGTCCGCGTCGCGGTGGCCCGGTGGGCCCGAGGCCGAACGGCGGACCGACAGATGAGGAGGCCGCGGACATGCACGCAGACAAGGGTGACCGCCTCGTCCAGCACGGCCGGGTGGTCGGACAGCAGGACAAGGTCGCGGAGATCGTCGAAGTCATGGGCGACAAGGGCAGCCCCCCGTACCGGGTCCGGTTCGAGGACGGCCACGAGGCCGTCTGCTCGCCCGGCCCGGACGCGGAGATCCGCCCCCGCGAGACACGGCGCTAGCACCGCTGCCGGCCGGAGGGGAAGGCCCTCCGGCCGGCGCCCACGGCCCGGCGGCTCCGGCCGCCGGGTCCCGTACGCCCGCTCCCGCCCGCCGGGTGGTCAGCGCGGGGGGCCGGCCGGGCGGCCGTAGTGGTCGGCCGTCACGCGGGCCATCGCGCCGATACGGTCCTCCGCCAGGTCCCTCGCCGCGAAGAAGACGTGGCCGCGCACCTCCGGGTGGAGCCGGGCGCGGGCCAGGTGCCCGGAGAGTTCGGCGGGGTCCTGCCACCGCGCGTCCTGGGCCGGGTCGCCGGCCTTGTAGAGCGCCTCGCCGATGTAGAGGCGGGTGCGGCTGCCCCGCACGGCCCCCGCCCACCAGGCCAGCAGCGTGGCGTAGTCGGCGGCGGGCAGGCCGACGTGCCAGTAGAGCTGCGGAACGACGTAGTCGAGCCAGCCCTCGCGCACCCAGGTGAGGGTGTCCGCGTGCAGGTCGTCGTAGGTCTGCACGCCCGCGGTCGTGGCCGAGCCGCGCGGGTCCGTGGCGGCGTTGCGCCACACCCCGAAGGGGCTGACGCCGAAACGGGCGGCGGGCCGCACCGCCCGGACCCGCTCGGCCGTCTCCCGCACCAGCCGGTCGATGTTGGCCCGCCGCCAGTCGGCCCGGGTGGCGAAGCCCGCGCCGTGGGCCGCGTGGCTCGCGGCGTCGTCGAAGTCCTCGCCGGCCACCGGGTAGGGGTAGAAGTAGTCGTCGAAGTGGACGCCGTCCACCGGGTACCTCTCCACCGCGTCCATGATCGCGTCCTGCACGAAGGCCCGTACCTCGGGGAGCCCCGGGTCGTAGTGGAGCCGGCCGGCGTACGGCACCACCCACTCGGGGTGGCGGCGGGCGGGGTGGGAGGGCAGCAGCCGCGCCGGGTCCGCGTGCGGGGCGACCCGGTACGGGTTGAACCAGGCGTGCAGCTCCAGGCCGCGGGCGTGGGCCTCGGCGACGGCCGTGCCCAGCGGGTCCCAGCCGGGGTCGCGCCCCTGGGAGCCCGACAGGTAAGCGCTCCACGGCTCGTGCGGCGAGGGCCACAGCGCGTCGGCCGTGGGCCGCACCTGGAGGAAGACCGTGTTGAGCCCGTGACGGACCGCGTTGTCGAGGTGCCGCAGCAGTTCGGCGCGCTGCTCGCCCGCGCGCAGCCCGGCCCGGCTGGGCCAGTCCCGGTTGGCGACGGTGGCCAGCCACAGACCCCGCATCTCGGTGGCGGGGGCCCCTCCCCGGCGTTCCTGTTCGGCGAGGGCGGAGGAGGCGGCCGGTGCCGTGGTGAGCGCCGACAGCGCGGCCACGGTGAAGGCCCGGCGGGAGACACGGCCCATGGACGACCTCCAGACGCTGCGGACCGATCCGCGCGGTCACGGATCGGGTACGGCCTCCCAGCATGCCCGACCCGGGCGAGGGTTCCGTGGCGCTCCGGGGGTAACGTGCACGATCGGAGCAGGCGCCGGTGACCCCGGGGGCCTGCCGCCAGAGCGTGGACGAGCGAAAGGGACGATGTGACCGGCATCTCGGGAGATATCGCACGCGTCGGTGTGGTGGGCTGCGGCCAGATGGGAGCGGGCATCGCCGAGGTGTGCGCCCGCGCGGGCCTGGACGTCAAGGTCGCCGAGACCACCGGCGAAGCCCTGGAGATCGGCCGGACCCGGCTGTTCACCTCCCTCGCCAAGGCCGCCGAGCGCGGGAAGATCACCGAGGAGGAGCGGGACGCGGCGCAGGAGCGGCTCGGCTTCACCACCGACCTCGGCGAGTTCGCCGACCGTGACCTGGTGATCGAGGCCGTGGTCGAGAGCGAGCAGGTGAAGACGGAGATCTTCCAGGTGCTCGACCAGGTGGTGGTCCGCCCGGACGCGATCCTGGCCTCCAACACCTCCTCGATCCCGCTGGTCAGGCTGGCGGTCGCCACCTCGCGGGCGGACCACGTGATCGGCATCCACTTCTTCAACCCGGCCCCCGTGCAGCAGCTCGTCGAGCTGATCCCGGCCCTCACCACCTCCGAGGGCACGATCAGCCGGGCGCAGCTCTTCACGGAGAAGGTGCTCGGCAAGCACGCCATCCGCGCCCAGGACCGCTCCGGGTTCGTGGTCAACGCGCTGCTGATCCCGTACCTGCTCTCCGCGATCCGGATGTTCGAGTCGGGGATCGCCAGCCGGGAGGACATCGACAACGGCATGGAGATGGGCTGCGCCCACCCGATGGGGCCGCTGAAGCTCTCCGACCTGATCGGCCTGGACACCGTGGCCTCGGTCGCGCACTCCATGTACGAGGAGTTCAAGGAGCCGCTGTACGCCGCTCCCCCGCTGCTCCAGCGCATGGTCGACGCGGGCCGGCTGGGCCGCAAGAGCGGCTCCGGCTTCTACACCTACGGCTGAGACGCCCGCGTCGGGCCGGGACGCACGACAGCGCGGACCGGCCCCGGGCGGCTCTCCCGGCCGCTCCGCTCCCGGCCCCAGGACTTCCGGCCTCAGGAGGCCCGGTTCCGGTCCCGGCCGAGGCGCAGGTGGTGCAGGAGGAGCAGGGCGGCGGCCATGCCGGCGGCGGGGACCTCGCCCCGGGCCACCAGGTCCGGCACCAGTTTGAGCGGGACCCATTCCCGGCGGTCCGACTCGAAGTCGTCCACCGGATGTCCGACGTACTCCCCGCTGTCCGACCAGTAGACGTGGTGGCGGGCGTCGCTGAGGCCGTTGGAGGGCTCCACGCTCAGCAGGTGCCGCAGCGGACCGGGCCGCCAGCCGGTCTCCTCCTCCAGTTCCCGGGCCGCGGCGGCCCGCACCTCCTCGCCGTCCTCGACGACCCCGGCGGCCAGTTCCCACCCCCAGCTGTCCGTGATGAACCGGTGCCGCCACAGCAGGAGCACCTCGTCGGCCGCGTTCACCACGGTGGCGGCGGCCACCGCCCGCAGCCGGATGAGGAAGTGGTCGAGACGGCGGCCGTCGGGCAGCCCGACATCCGCGAGGTTGACGCTGAACCAGCGATTCGCGTACACCGTCTGCTCGTCTCGCATCGTCCACTGCACGGCCGCGCCGCCTTCCGTCGGGTAGGGGGCAATATCGCAGCCGGGCCGGGGCCCGCAGCAGGCGCACGGCACCCGCTCACGGGGCACCGCGGGCGCGGGGACACGCGGTCCCCGGCCGGTCACAGCGGAACGCGCAGCGCCCCGTCGATCAGCTCGGCCGCCTCCGCCGTACCGGCGCGGCCGCTGCGCACCAGGTGCGCGCGGACCGTGCGCAGCCTCTCGCGCAGCCGCCGGGACTCCATGCCCCGGGCCTGTTCGGCCATCCGCACGGCCGTGGCCACCGCCCTGTCGGCGTCCCCCTGGCGCAGGGCGACGGTGCTGAGCATGGCGAGCCGGTGCACCCGGCCGCGGTCGTGCGCCGGGTTGTCGACGGCCGCCGCCGCGTGCTCCTGCGCCGCCGCGAGTTCGCCCAGGCTGAGCAGGGCCTCCGCCACCTGGACGTTGACCAGTCCGGGCTGGACGTAGCCGGTCTCCTCGGGCTCGTGCCCGCGCAGGATGCGCCCGGCGGCCCGCTCGGCCCGCCGGATGCAGGCCAGGGCCCCGGCCGCGTCGCCGAGGCGCGCGTACGCCTTGGCCTGCATCGCGTACAGGTCGGAGGCGAGCGCCTGGGTGGTCTGCCCGCCGGCGGCGCGCAGCGCGGCCTCGGCGAAGGCGACGGCCTGCCGGTACTCCCGCAGGTACAGCGCCTGGTTGACGAGGAGCGCGATGACGTAGGCGCCCAGGGCCCGGTCGCCACTGGCCTTGGCGAGGCGCAGGGCCTGGTGGAAGTAGCGCTGGGCGAGGCCGTGCGCGTCGGAGTCGTACGCGCAGATGCCGGCCACCGCGACCAGGCCGCCGGTGGCCCGGTGGAGCCGGCGTCCGACGGCGTCGGGGTAGCCGCCGCGCAGCAGCGGGGCGGCCTCGGCGGTGAGGAAGCCGACGACGCGGTCGCGGGTCGCCATGCCGCCGGCCTTGCGGTACATCTGCTCGTAGTGGGCGCGGGCCGCGCGCAGCATCTCCAGGTCGGCCGGGGTGACCCGGTGCGGGCCGCTCCGGGAGACGTCCCCGTCCTCGGGCGGGTTCTCCCACTCCCAGACCGGCATCACGGCGGGGGTGCCGGCGAGCGCGGGGGCGCCGAGCAGGTGCGGGCGCCGCTGCCGGTCGGAGCGCCACAGGGCGGTGGCCCGGTCGACGAATCCGCCGAGCGGGCCGGTGTGCGCGGCGGCGGGCTCGCCTGGCCGGCCGAGGCCGACGTCGTCGAGGTCGACCGGGCGGTCCAGCCGGGCGGCGAGGACCTCGCAGATCAGGTCGGGGACCTGGCCGCGGGGGCGCTGGCCCTTCAGCCACCGGGCCACGGCGGTGTGCTCGTAGCGCAGGGCGAGGCCGCGCGCCCGCCCGGCCTGGTTGACGTGTGCGGCCAGCCCCGCGTGCGAGACGCCCGCCTCGTCGAGGAGCGCGTCGAGGAGAGTGTTGGGATGCATTCAGGCCCCCCGGGTGGCTCGGTGCCGTCAGCGTAGTGTGCCGCCCTTCACACGGGGTGTGAACGCGGTACGCGGATCCGTACCGTGTGCGCGCTGTCGCGCGGGGTGCCGGGCCGCTTGACTGGGCTGACTCGCAAGAGGCCGGCCGGGCCGCCGGCTCCCCCTCGTACAGCGGTGGCCCGCCTTCGGCCGCCCGCCCCGCGACCCGCCCGACACTCCTGGCGGGGCGGGCGGCCCCGCCGGCATCTCCCCTCCCCTCCCCCGTGCGGACTCCTCCGCGGGTGCGTCGCCGCGCTCCGGCCGGTTCGCGGCCGAACGCACGGTTCCCCGCGCCCCGAGGGGAGGATCCCCCAGGGGCGCGGGGAACCGTGTACCCCGGTGCCGCTCTCTCGCTAGGCGCGCAGCACCGCGCCCACCCGCTCGCCCGCGAGGGCCACCGCCGCGTCGCGCGCCGCGGACGCCTCGTCGACCGTCAGCGTGCGGTCGTCCGCGCGGAAGCGCAGCGCGTACGCCAGCGACCTGCGGCCCTCGCCGAGCTGCTCGGCGTTGTCGTAGACGTCGAACAGGCGGATGGACTCCAGCAGTTCGCCGGCGCCCTCGCGCAGCGCCGCCTCCACGTCCGCCGCGGGGACGTACGCGTCGACGACCAGGGCGACGTCCTGCGTGGCGACCGGGAAGGTGGAGATGCCCGGCGCCCGCGGGGTGTCGTCGCCGACCCGCTCCAGGACGTCGAGGTCCAGCTCCATCGCGCAGGTGCGGGCGGGCAGGCCGAGGCTCTTCACGACCCTCGGGTGCAGTTCGCCCGCGTGGCCGACGACGCGCTCGGCGCCGTCCTCGGTGACGACCAGTTCGGCGCAGCGGCCGGGGTGCCACGGGCCGTACTGGCCCTTGCGGACGGTGAGTTCCGCACCGGCCTCGCCGGCCACCGTACGGGCGGCCTCGACGGCGTCGGCCCAGTCGGCGGGGCGGCCCTTGCCCCACCAGCCGGCCTGTTCGCGGGCGCCGGCCAGGACCACGGCGACGTGCCGGGGCTGCTCGGGCAGGGCGGCGTCCAGCGCGGCCAGTTCCCCGGCGCCGGGGCGCCGGTCGACGGCCGGGTGGACGGCGGTCCGCCCCTGCTCGCGCGGGTGGAAGACCAGCCCGGTCTCGAAGAGCGCCAGGTCGTGCGAGCCGCGCCCGTCGTTGCGGCGCAGGGCGCCGAGCAGACCGGGCAGCAGCGAGGTGCGCAGCGCGGGCTCCTCGTCGCTGAGCGGGTTGGTCAGCCGCACCACGCGCCGGGCCGGGTCGTCGGCCTCCAGGCCGAGCTGGTCGAAGACCTGCTCGGAGAGGAACGGGTAGTTCGGCGCCTCCACGTAGCCGGCGCCGGCCAGGGCGCGGCCCACGCGGCGGTGCAGCCGCTGGCGGTGGGTGAGGCCGCGGCCCGCCGGGGGCCGGGGCAGGGTGGTGGGCAGGTTCTCGTAGCCCTCCAGCCGGATGACCTCTTCGGCCAGGTCGTTGGGGTCGGTGAGGTCGGGCCGCCAGGACGGGACGGTGACGATCAGCTCGTCCTGCCCGTACACGTCGCAGCCGACCTCCTGGAGGCGTCGCACGACGGTCTCGCGGCCGTAGGAGACGCCCGCGACCTTGTCCGGGTGGTCCGCCGGGATGGTGAGCGTGGTGGGGGCGCCCGGCGCGACGACCTCGGTGACACCGGCGTCGGCGGTGCCGCCCGCGAGCAGCACCAGCAGGTCGACGGTGCGCTGGGCGGCGGCCGCGGCGGCCTGCGGGTCGACTCCCCGCTCGAAGCGCCGGGACGCCTCGGAGGAGAGCTTGTGGCGGCGGGCGGTGCGCGCGATGGACACGGCGTCGAAGTGGGCGGCCTCGATGACCACGTCGCCGGTGGCCTTGGCCGGCTCGTCGTGGTCGCCGATCTCGGTGTCGGCGCCGCCCATGACGCCGGCCAGGCCGATCGGGCCGCGCTCGTCGGTGATCACCAGGTCCTCGGCGTCGAGGGTGCGGGTGACGCCGTCGAGGGTGGTGAGCTTCTCGCCGGGCTCGGCGCGGCGCACGCCGATGGTGCCCTGGACGAGGGAGCGGTCGTAGGCGTGCAGCGGCTGGCCGATCTCCATCATCACGTAGTTGGTGATGTCGACGGCGAGGGAGATCGGGCGCATGCCGACCTTCTGCAGCCGGCGCCGGAGCCAGATCGGGGAGCGCGCGTCGGGGTTCAGCCCGGTGACGGTGCGGGCGGTGAACCGGTCGCAGCCGGCCGGGTCGGATACCTGGACGGGGTGGCCGAAGGCGTTCGGGCCGGGGACGTCGATCAGGGCCGGGTCGCGCAGCGGCAGCCCGTAGGCGGTGGCGGCCTCGCGCGCCACGCCGCGGATCGACAGGCAGTAGCCGCGGTCCGGGGTGACGGCGATGTCCAGGACCTCGTCGACCAGTTCCAGCAGCTCGATGGCGTCCTTGCCGGTCTCGGTCTCCGGCGGCAGGACGATGATGCCCTCGGTGCCGTCGTCGCCCATGCCCAGCTCGTCGCTGGAGCAGATCATGCCGTGCGAGACCTTGCCGTAGGTCTTGCGGGCGGAGATGGCGAAGCCGCCGGGCAGCACGGCGCCGGGCAGGACGACGACGACCTTGTCGCCGACGGCGAAGTTGCGGGCGCCGCAGACGATCTCCTGCGGCTCGCCGGTGCCGTTGGCCCCGCCGACGTCGACGGTGCAGAAGCGGATCGGCTTGCGGAAGCCCTCCAGCTCCTCGATGGTCAGGACCCGGCCGACGACCAGCGGCCCCTTGAGGTCGGCGCCGAGGTGCTCGACCGTCTCGACCTCCAGACCGGCCGAAATCAGCTTGGCCTGCACGTCGCGGCCGGTCTCGGTGGCCGGCAGGTCGACGTACTCCCGCAGCCAGGAAAGCGGGACCCGCATCAGATCTCCATCCCGAACGGCCGGGTGAACCGGACGTCACCCTCGACCATGTCTCGCATGTCCTCGACGTTGTGGCGGAACATCAGCATCCGCTCGATGCCGAACCCGAAGGCGAAGCCGCTGTACTTCTCGGGGTCGACGCCGCAGGCGGTGAGCACCCGCGGGTTGACCATGCCGCAGCCGCCCAGCTCGATCCAGCCTTCGCTGGAGCAGGTGCGGCAGGGCCGGTCGGGGTTGCCGACGGAGGCGCCCTTGCAGACGTAGCAGAGCATGTCCATCTCGGCGGACGGCTCGGTGAAGGGGAAGAAGTTCGGCCGCAGCCGGGTCCTCATGCCCTCGCCGAACAGCGACTGGACCATGTGGTCCAGGGTGCCCTTGAGGTCCGCCATGGTCAGGCCCTCGTCGACGGCGAGCAGCTCGACCTGGTGGAAGACGGGGGTGTGGGTGGCGTCCAGCTCGTCGGTGCGGTACACGCGGCCGGGGCAGATCACGTAGACCGGCGGCTCGCGGTCGAGCAGGGAGCGGATCTGCACCGGCGAGGTGTGGGTGCGCAGCACGACGCCGGACTCGGTGCCCCCCTTCGGGCCGCGCACGAAGAACGTGTCGGCCTCGCCGCGGGCCGGGTGGTCCGGGCCGATGTTGAGGGCGTCGAAGTTGAACCACTCGGCCTCGGCCTCGGGGCCCTCGGCGACCTCGTAGCCCATGGCGACGAAGACGTCCTCGATGCGCTCCGAGAGCGTGGTGAGCGGGTGGCGGGCGCCGGCCGGGACGCGGTCGTAGGGCAGTGTGACGTCCACCGCCTCCTCGACCAGCACCCGGGCGTCACGCTCGGCCTCCAGTTCGGCCTGGCGGGCGGCGAGCGCCTTGTTGACGGCGCCGCGGGCCTGGCCGACGCGCTTGCCCGCCTCGGCCTTGGCCTGTGGGGGCAGGGCGCCGATCTCACGGTTGGCCAGCGCCAGCGGGGAGGTGCCGCCGGTGTGGGCGACCTTGGCCTCCTGGAGCGCGTCGAGGGAGTCCGCGGCGGCGAAGGCGGCGAGCGCCTCGTCCCGCATGCGCTCGATCTCTTCCGGTTTCAACGCCTCGACCTCGACAGGGTCGTACGACTTATTCGGTGCCGACATCTCTTCCCGTGCTTCCGATTGGCTGGCTGATGGTCCCCGTCACCGGCTCGTGGACGAAGCGTCTCCGTCAGCGGGACACAAAGGTGCCAGAGGCCGAGTCTAACGGGGCGGGGGAACGCGGACGCGCCCGTGGGGGCCGGAGCTCTCTCAGCCGAGGTACGCCGGCGTCGCCACGGGCAACGTAAAGCGGAACTCGGCCCCGCCGCCGGAGGCCCTGCCGACGGTGATGGTGCCGCCGTGGGCCTCGACGATGCCCTGGACGATGTAGAGCCCGAGGCCGGTGCCGCCGCGCTTGCTGCCCCGCCAGAAGCGGGTGAAGACGCGGTTCATGGACTCCTCCGGGATACCGGGCCCCTCGTCGCTCACGGTGACCGACGTGCCGGCGTCCTCTCCCTCGCGGGGGGACGCGGTGGGCGTGATGTCGATGGTGACGGTTCCCTCGCCGTGGCGCACCGCGTTTTCCAGCAGGTTGCTGAGCACCTGGTCGATCTTGTCGGGGTCGGCCCACAGGGCGGGCAGCGGCTGGGAGAGGCGGAGCAGGAAACGGTCGGCGGGCTGTCCGGCGGCGACGTACGCCTGGATGTGGCGGCCGACGGCGGCGCCGATGTCGACGGGCTGGCGGCGCACCTCCAGCCGGCCGGAGTCGATGCGGGAGATGTCGAGGAGTTCGGCGATGAGCCGGGTGACGCGGTCGGCGTCCGCGTCCACGGTCTCCAGCATCAGCCGCTTCTGGTCGTCGGTGAACCGCTCCCACTTGGCCAGCAGGGTCGCGGTGAAGCCCTTGACGGACGTGAGCGGGGAACGCAGTTCGTGGGCGACGGTGGCGATCAGCTCGGCGTGGCTGCGCTCGGTGCGGCGGCGGGCCTCGGTGTCGCGCAGGGCGACGACGACGCGGCGGACCGGGCCGGTGGGCTCGGCGCGCACGTACCGGGCGCTGACCAGGACCTCCCGGCCGCCGGGCAGGAGCAGGTTCCGCTCGGGCTGGCGGACGCGGATGGCGAGGCCGCCGTAGGGGTCGGTGAGCTGCCACCAGCGGCGCCCGTCGAGGTCCTCTAAGGGGAGGGCCTTCTCCAGGGGCTGTCCGAGGGCGTCGGCGGCGGCGACGGCGGTGATGCGGGCGGCGGCGGCGTTGAAGCAGACGACGTGCCCGTGCTCGTCGGCGACGACGAGCCCGTCGGGCAGGTCGTCGGGGTCGAGTCCGAGGCCGGTGGGGTCCGCCGGCCGGCGCGGCGCGGGAGGGCGCCCCGTCCGGCCCACTCCCGGTGCGCTGCTCGTGCCGACGCTCATCCCCGTACCCCACCTCTCAGCCGCGCAGGGCCCCGCGCCGGTCAGCCTACTAGCTCCCGGTGACGGAGCGGCACCCTCCGTCGGCGCGCTGTGCCCGCGCCGACGCGTAGAGACATACGGCGGCGGCGGTCGCCAGGTTCAGGCTCTCGGCCATCCCGTGGATGGGGACGCGGACGACGGCGTCGGCGAGGGCCCGGGTCTCGGCGGGCAGGCCCCACGCCTCGTTGCCGAAGACCCAGGCGGTGGGGCCGCCCATGGTGCCCCCGTCCAGTTCGGCGTCGAGGTCGTCCTCGCCGGCGCCGTCGGCGGCGAGGACCCGTACGCCGGTGTCCCGCAGCCGTTCCACGGCCTCCTCGACGGGGACGCCGACGGCGACGGGCAGGTGGAACAGGGAGCCGACGGAGGCGCGGACGGCCTTCGGGTTGTACAGGTCGACGGAGGCGTCGGTGAGGACGACGGCCTCGGCGCCGGCCGCGTCGGCGCAGCGCAGCACGGTGCCGGCGTTGCCGGGGTCGCGGACGTGGGCGAGCACGGCGACGAGGCGGGGGCGGGCGGCGAGGATGTCCTCGAAGGGGGTGTCGAGGAAGCGGCAGACGCCCACCAGGCCCTGCGGGGTGACGGTGGTGGAGATGTCCTCGATGACCTGCTCGGCGGCGAGGTGGACTCGGGCGCCGGCGTCGCGGGCGGCGCCGACCACGTCGGCGTGGCGGTCGGCGGCCTCGGCGGTGGTGAACAGTTCGACGAGGGTGGGGGCGCCCTCGCCGCGGTGGGCCGCCGCCTCCCGCACGGCCTGGGGTCCTTCGGCGAGGAAGAGCCGTTCCTTGCTGCGGGCGTTCCGCTTGGCCAGCCGCCGGGCGGCGGTGACGCGGGCCGAGCGGGGCGAGATCAGCTCGGGGGTGGCGGGGCGCATGTGTTCACCTTCATCAGCGACTCTCCGCCGCGACGGGGTCGGGCCACGACGGCGGTTCCGGGGTGCCGGCGGCGGGTCGCCGCCGACGCAGCAGGACCCGCAGGCTTCACCAGCCTGCGGGTCCTGCTGTCACGTCGGCTCGGTGCGAGCGCAGCGTCACGCGGCCTTCGGCGCGTTGACGTCGCTCGGCAGCGCCTTCTGCGCGACCTCGACGAGCGCGGCGAACGCGCCGGCGTCGTTGACGGCCAGCTCGGCCAGGATCTTGCGGTCCACCTCGATGTTGGCGGCCTTCAGACCCTGGATGAAGCGGTTGTACGTGATGCCGTTGGCGCGGGCCGCGGCGTTGATGCGCTGGATCCAGAGCTGGCGGAAGTCACCCTTGCGCTTCTTGCGGTCGTTGTAGTTGTAGACCAGCGAGTGGGTGACCTGCTCCTTGGCCTTGCGGTACAGGCGCGAACGCTGACCGCGGTAGCCGGAGGCCTGCTCGAGGATCGCCCGGCGCTTCTTGTGGGCGTTGACTGCCCGCTTGACGCGTGCCACTTGTTAACTCCTTGTAGCGGGGCCGCGGTGGTCCTGACGCGGCCCGGAATCGAATGGGTCCCGGTCCTGACGGACGGCGCGCGCGGTCGGCAGACCGGGCGCCGTCACGTCACTTGCCGAGAAGCTTCTTGATCTTCTTGGCGTCGCCCGGGGCCATCTCGGCGTTGCCGGTGAGGCGACGCGTCACACGGGACGACTTGTGCTCGAGCAGGTGGCGCTTGCCGGCGCGCTCACGCAGCACCTTGCCGGAGCCGGTGATCTTGAAGCGCTTGCTGGCACCGCTGTGCGTCTTGTTCTTCGGCATAGCGCCGTTCTCTCCTCGTCGGTGGCACTCCGGTGCCCGGCCGTGAGACCGGGCACGGTGGAGTGTCGCTCTTGTATCGGATACGACCGGCGGACTCGCGTCCCCCGGATCACGCCTCGGCCGGAGCCTCGGTCTCCGCCGGAGCCTCGGCATCGGCCTCGGACTCCGCGGCGTTCTGCGAGCGGCCGGGGTGGGCCTTCGCCTCCGCCTTGCGGGCCTCCTGCGCCTGGCGAGCCTCGGCCATCGCCTCGGTCTTCTTCTTGTGCGGACCGAGGACCATGATCATGTTGCGCCCGTCCTGCTTCGGGTTCGACTCCACGAAACCGAGGTCCTGGACGTCTTCCGCGAGCCGCTGCAGCAGCCGGTAGCCGAGCTCCGGCCGGGACTGCTCACGACCGCGGAACATGATCGTGATCTTGACCTTGTCGCCCTGCTTGAGGAACCGGACGACATGACCCTTCTTGGTGTCATAGTCGTGCGGATCGATCTTCGGCCGGAGCTTCATCTCCTTGATGACCGTGTGCGCCTGGTTCTTGCGCGCCTCACGGGCCTTCATGGCCGACTCGTACTTGAACTTCCCGTAGTCCATGAGCTTGCACACGGGCGGACGGGCGTTCGCCGCGACCTCGACGAGGTCGAGATCGTACTCCTGCGCAAGCTCCAGGGCCTTGGCAAGCGGGACAATCCCGACCTGCTCGCCGCTGGGACCGACAAGTCGCACCTCGGGAACGCGAATCCGGTCGTTGATGCGGGGCTCGGCGCTGATGGATCCTCCTCGGTAGCACCACGCGGCGGTCTGGCGGACGGCCGCGTTACGTCTGGGTTCTTAGACCTAACCGCGCCGACGCACGAAAAATGCCCCGGACGATCACAGGCGGGGCTCCTCGGACTACTACCGGAGCACCGCCGCGATGACCGCGGGGCGCGATTTCGGGTCGGTCGCCGCCACGAGGACGGAACCGCCTGACCGGTGACCCGCCGTCCCCAAGGACGGCCAGGTGGGAGTTCGGAGCCTCCACTTGTGGGTCGGGCCCGCACTGCCATGGGCGCGCGTGTCCGACCGGTCGTTACACAAGGTTAGCAGTTCGGGAACGCCCGCGCGAACCCGGTGGCTCCCCCGCCTCCTGCCGTCAAGGGGGCGGACACGGGGCCCTATCGTGTGCGGCATGAGTGAGACCCCGCCTGAGACGCCCGACTTCGATGCCATGACCCGCGACATCGCCGAGGTCCCCGCGGTCGAGGTGATCGTGACGGTCGCCGTCAACCTGATGAGCGCCGCGGCCGTGAAGCTCGGTCTGTCCGACGAGGGCGAGGCCCACAAGGACCTGGACGAGGCCCGCAAGCTGGTGCACGCGCTGGCCGGACTGCTCGACGCGAGCGCGACGGAGATCAGTTCCTTCCACGCCGCGCCGCTGCGCGACGGCCTGAAGTCGCTCCAGCTCGCCTTCCGCGAGGCGTCCCTGATCCCGGACGAGCCGGGCCAGGGACCGGGCGAGAAGTACACGGGCGCGGTCTACGGCTGACCCGCCCCCGGCCCGGTCCCGCCCCGGTTCCGGTCCTGGGATCGGGCCGCTTCCCGTACGTACAAGGGCTCGCCCGGCGGCGTCGCTCCGGCCGGCAGCACCGCCAGGTCGAGGCCGCGCACCAGGCGGGCCCGCAGCGTCTCGTCGGCCGCCATCCGCCCGGCGACGGCGCGGGCGGCCTCGGCGGGGGCGGCTGCCGGGTCGAGGACGAGCGCCAGGGTGCCGTCGGCCTGACCGGGGCCGAGGTGGGCGCGGAGCACGCCGGGCTCGGCGGCCACGGCCCGGCGCACGGCCTCGACGACGGCCGGGTCGGCGAGCGGATCGGTGCTCGTGCGTCCCTCGGCGAGGGCGATCAGGGCCTGGCCGGTCAGCTCGAACGGCACCGGTCCGGCGAGGTCCAGCACGACCGTGTCCGCCTTCTCGTGCGCGGCGGCCTGGAGCGCCTGGTGCAGCGGGACGGCGACCGGCCGGGCGGCGGGGTCCCAGCGGGCGAGGGAGTCGGTGGAGGTGAAGGCGGGCAGCGCGGTGCGTCCGCCGGCCTTCAGGGTGGGGACCGCCATGTCGCTGGTCTTCTCGCGGCGCAGCCCGTTCTCGTCCTCCTCCACCTCGCCGAGGACGGCGACGACGGGCACCAGCAGCCGACTGCCCTTGAGCGCGGTGAGGACCGGTTCCAGCGCGGCGCGGTCCTCGGCCCACGCCGCGAGCGCGGCGCTCAGCCGGGGGTCGGCGGAGCCGTCGTCGTCGGCGTACGGGGAGTCCGGGATGTTCTTGTCGGCCACGGTCCCGACCCTACCGAGGGGCCGGCCGGCCCTCCCGTCCGGGCCCGCCCGGCCCCGGTGCCGGAGCCGGGCGGACGGGGCCCGGTGGCCCGGCGGGCCCTGGCGGGCGTGATCCGCGGGGCGGGGCGCGGGCCGGGGTGGCCGGGCGCGGGCCGAGGTGATCGGGGTGCGGGCCGGGGTGGCCGAGGTGCGGGCCCGACGGCAGAGGTACCGGTCCGGGGTGGCCGGTCCGGGGTGGCCGGCCCTCACGGAATTCTCAGGTGGCGCTGACCGGCTTCTCATCCGGCACCTGGGCCACGCACAGGTTCCGGCCGCAGCATCGCCGCCATGGAACCCACCCGAGCCGGCCGGCGCCGCGGCACGCGGACGCGTCGGCGCCCCCGTGTCCTGCCGTCCGCCGCCCTCATCCTCGCCCTCGTCCTCGCCCTCCTGGGCGCCGCCGGGGCGGGCACGGCCGGTGTGGCGGGGCGGGTGCTGCCCGCCGCCCGGGCCGTATCGTCGGCGCCGAACCGGGCGGGCGGGGAGGTCGCGGTGGACGGTACGGCGAAGGCGGCTGCGGACCGGGACGCGCGGCTGGCGCGGGCCATGGCGTCGGTGCCGGTGCCGAAGGGCGCCGAGATGTCGGTGGCGGTGCTGGACCCCGCGTCCGGCAGCGGTGCCACCTACGGGGCGGGCCGCTTCGAGACGGCCAGCATCGTCAAGGTCGACATCCTGGCGGCGCTGCTGCTGCGGGCCCGGGACGAGGGACGCGCGCTGACCGCCGAGGAGAGGACGCGGGCCGCCGCGATGATCCAGCGCAGCGACAACGACGCGGCCTCCGCGCTGTGGCGGACGATCGGCGGCGCCGAGGGCCTCGACGCGGCGAACGCCCGCTTCGGACTGACCGGCACCTCGGCCGGCGCGAACGGCCTGTGGGGGCTCACCCGCACCACCGCCCGCGACCAGATCACCCTGCTGCGGCAGGTGTTCGTGGCGGAGGGCTCGCTGCTGGACGCGGACGCGCGGGCGTACGCAGGGGGACTGATGGGGCGGATCGCCGAAGGTCAGCGGTGGGGCGTGTCGGCGGCGGCCGACGGTTCGGCGTGGGCACTCAAGAACGGCTGGCTGCGGCGGAGCACGACGGGACTGTGGGTGGTCGACAGCGTCGGACGGGTGACGTCGGGCGGCCGTGAGGTGCTGGTGGCCGTGCTGACCCGGGGCGGGGCGACCGAGGAGGCGGGCATCTCGCTGGCGGAGGCGGCGGCGCGGGCGGCGGTGTCGACGGTGGGGTGAGCCGTGGGCTGCCGTGGGCTGCCGGGGACGGCGGGGATGGCGGGGGCCCGAGGGTGCCGCGGGGACGGGTGCCGGGCTCTCGCGGTGGCGTGGGTCCTGCGTGCCGGGCTCGCCCCGGGCCGTGCGGCGCGGGCGGGCTCGCTCCGGGAGCGTGCTGCGCGGGCGGCTCGTTCCGGGACGGTGGGTCAGAAGGGCTCGGGGCGGGTGCGGCGACCGCGCCAGAGGACGACGGCGGTGACGATCAGGACGCCGCCCGCGCTGCCGGCCAGCGGGGCCGCCCAGGCAGCGGGCCCGTCGTCAGACTCCCGGGCGTCCGGTCCGGTGCCGAAGAACTTGTCGCCGTGGGCCGTGGGGTCGACGCCCTCGGGTTTCAGGCGGGCCGCCGCCTCGACGGCCGCCGCGGGGTCCACGAGGCCGAAGCCCCGGGAGTCGTCCCGGCCGCCCGTGGGGGCATTGCGGGCGGTGTCCTCCAGGAGCCTCTTGACCTGGGCCGGGGTGAGGTCCGGGTGGGCCGCCTTGACCAGTGCGGCGGCGCCGGACACGAAGGCGGCGGCGGCACTGGTGCCCCAGCCCTCGTAGTACCGGTGGTCGGGGTCGGCGATGATCACGTCCACGCCGGGGGCGCTGACGGTGGCGTACCAGCGGCGGGTGGAGAACGGGGCGCGGGTGCCGTAGCGGTCGACGGCGGTGACCGCGATCACGCCCGGATAGGCGGCCGGGTAGGAGACGTGGTCGCCCTTCTCGCCGCCGTTGCCCGCCGAGGCGACGACGACCACCCCCTGGCGCAGCGCGTACTGGATGGCCTCGTCCTCGGACGCCTCGGGGTGGGCGGAGTCGGAGTCGTCGCCGAGGGAGAGGTTGATGACGTCGGCCCCGTTGTCGGCGGCCCAGCGGATGCCCTCGGCGAGCGCGTTGCCCCGGCTCTCGCGGGCCTTGGCGCGGGCGGGGTCGCCGTCCTCCAGGATCACCCGGACGGGCAGGATGCCGGCCTCGGGGGCGATGCCGAGGACGCCGTCGCCGTTGCCGGGCCCGTGGCCGTGACCGGCGATGATCCCGGCCATGGCGGTGCCGTGGCGGGCCCACGCCCGGTCGCCCTCGCTCGCGCCGAAGCCGACCAGGTCCTTGCCGGGCAGCACATTGCCCACGAGGTCGGGGTGGTCGGCCTCGACCCCGGTGTCCAGCACGGCGACGGTGACGTCGGCGCCCTTGGTGGTCCGCCAGACCTCCTGGGTGCGCAGGGCGTCCAGGCCCCACTGCTGGGCGCGGATGCCGTCGGCGTGGGCGGCGGGCGCCGGGACGAGGGCGAGGGCGGCGGCGAGGAACAGGCTCGGCACGGCCGTCCGGCGGGCTTTGGTGGTGTTCACGAGGGCTGCTCCGTGGGCGGGCCGACGTTCTTGCGCAGGGCGCGTTCGACGCGGTCGGCGAGACCCCGCGCCTCGTGTCCCAGCCCGGCCTGCGCGGGAGCCGAGTCGGCGCCGGACTCCAGCGCCCGCGCGGCGGGTTCGGGTGTGCCGACGGTGCGGCCGTCCGCCCAGCCGGAGACCGCGTAGACGACGACGGGGGCGTCGGTGAGCACCGAGACGGTCCACGTGGCCCGCTGCCGCGCGCCGAACCCCTCGGCGACGGTGCCCTTCTCCGCGTACGGCAGCGGCACCAGGTCGGTGCGCTCGGCGAGGCGCTCCTTGTCGAAGCGGGCCTTGAGCGCGGTCATGGCGGCGGCGTCGCCCCCGGTGAAGAGCAGGCCGACGGTGGTGACGTGGCTGCGGGTCGCGTCGGTGTAGGTGGCGCGCAGCAGGCGGCGGCAGCCGACGGGGGCAAGGACCTTGTCGAGCAGCGGGTCGAGGGCCTTCGCGCAGTCGCCGTCGGGGGCGACGGCGACCCGGGTCCAGGTGCGGTCGGCGCTGCCCGGTCCGGCGCCCGGGCCCCGCACGGTGGGCGGGAACAGTTCGTCGACCGGGACGCTGTGCCACAGCTCCGCCGCCTCGGTGAAGGCGCCGCGTTCGCCGCCGTCGCCCGGGTCCCCGGCGAGCCAGCTTCCGGTGACGGCGCCGGTGACGAGGCCCGTCCCGAGCACGAGGCAGACGGCGGCGGCGACCGCCTGCGGGCCGAGCCGGCCGCCGAGCGGGCGGGGACGGGCGGACTCGCCGTACCCCTCGGGCCGGCCGAAGGTCACGAACGGCCGTCCCCCGGGTGCGGGGTGGGCCGGGTGGGCCGGCCAGGACCGCGCCGGGGCGGGCGGGGAGACGTCGGGCCGGACGCGCCGCAGCCGCGTGGTCGTCTCCGACGGGCTCTCGGCAGGGCGGTGGCCCTGCCGGGCCGCGCCGGTCACGCCGATGGGGTACGGGGAGACGGTGCGGGGTGCCTCGGCCCGCGGGGCCGGGCTCCGCTGGGGTGCGGGCGCCTCGGTCGCGGTGCCGGTGGGGGTGGCCCGGTCCGTGGCGCGGTGGGCGGTGTGCGGGCGGGTGCCGTCGCCGGGGTAACGGGTCGCCGGGCGGGGCGGGGGCTGGGGTGCGGGGTCGTTTCGCCACGGGCCCCCGGGGCTCGGGGCCGCCGGGGACGCCGAGGGGCCGGGTGGCGGCGGGGTCGCCGGGCACGAGGCGGCCGGAGGCGCGCCGACGGGGGTGCCGGACGGCTCGCGGGGGGCGCCCCGGGGCGGGGTGCCCGGCGTGCCGTCGCCGTCGGCGCCGGGGCGCCCGACGGTCGGCGGGGCGTCGGGGAAGCGGGTCGAGGCGAGCGGCGGCGCGGGCTCCGCGGCCCGGGGTTCGGCGAGCCGGAACCGTGGGGGACGGGCGGGCGCGTCGGGCGTGCCGGGTGCGCCGGCGCGTGGTGCGGCGGAGGGGCGGCCGAGGGCCCGCGGCGGCGTGTCGGCACTGGTGCGGGGCTGCGGCGTGTCGGCGCCGTCGCGGCGTGGCGCGTCGACGGGTGACGGCGTGTCGGCGCCCTCGGGGCGTGCGGACGGCGTGTCGGCGCGCGACGGGGTGGGAGGGGCCGGCGGGGTGCCACCGGGGTGCGATGCCCGGGTGCCGGCACCGGGTGGGGCGCCACGCCGCGACGGCGCGTCGTCGGCCGCCGTGCGCGACGACGGCGTGTCGGGTTCTGCGGGCGGCGCGGGTCGCCCGGGGTCCGCGGAACGTACGGGTCGCGCACCGGTGCCCGGCGGCGTACCGACAGGGCGCGGTGACGACGTGTCGGTTCCCGGGAGCCCGCCACGCCGCGACGGCGCGTCGCCCGCACCGGGGCGTGACGACGGCGTGTCGGCACCCGACGCGCCGTCGGACCGTGGCGGATGCGGGTCGGCCCCCGTGCCCGCGCCGCGCCGCGCCGGCGTGTCTCCCGTCCCGGTGCGCGGCGGCGGCGTGTCGGCGTCGGCACGGCGCGTCGGCGCCGGGGTGCCGGTGGTGTCGGCCGGGCGGGGCGGGCCCGGCGGTACGGCGGGCGGGGCACAGGGGCGTGGGGGGTGAGGGGCGCGGCGCGCGTCCGTGCTCATGCACCCCCCGTTTCCTCGGGCCCGAGCCGATCCGTCCGGCGCGGGCCGGTCCTCTCCTGCCCTGGACCCGGCGGACAGGCCGTCCCGGGCACGCATACCCGCACGGGGGGAGCGCCATCCGGCGCGGAGCACACGCCCTGGTCACCAGGGCGGTTCCGCCGTGCGTGCGCGTCACTCTACGGCGTGTCCAGGCATGCGGGGGAACCAGTCCGGCCCGGCCGTGGCATTGGCCCGGAACATCCCCCTACCCTCGGGTAATCCGGTCTGGCAGGCTGCGTCCATGACTGCGCGCGCCGCCGACCGGGCCCGTTACGACCGGGCCACCGCCCATCTGGACGCCCCCGTGGCGATCGTGGACCTGGACGCCTTCGACGCCAACGCGGACGATCTGGTCCGCCGGGCCGGCGGGAAGCCGGTCCGGGTGGCCGGGAAGTCCGTGCGCTGCCGGGCCCTGCTCGAACGGGTCCTGGCCCGGGACGGGTTCGCGGGCGTCATGTCGTTCACGCTGGCCGAGTCGCTGTGGCTGGCCGGCTCCGGTTTCGACGACGTCCTGCTCGCCTACCCGTCGGCGGACCGCGCCGGGTTCGCCCGGCTGGCCGCCGATCCCCGGCTGGCCGCCGCCGTGACCGTGATGGTCGACGACCCGGCCCAGTTGGACCTGGTGGACGCGGCACGCGGCGAGGGCCGTGAAGTGGTGCGGGTCTGCCTGGAGTTGGACACGTCACTGCGGATGCTGGGCGGGCGGGTGCGGATGGGGGCGCGGCGTTCGCCGCTGCACTCCCCCGCCGAGGTGGCCGACCTGGCGCGCGCGGTGGCCCGCCGGCCCGGTTTCCGGGTCGTCGGAATCATGGCGTACGAGGGGCATGTGGCCGGGGTCGGGGACGCGGTGGCGGGGCGTCCGCTGCGGTCGCGGGCGATCCGGCTGTTGCAGGCCGCGGCCCGTCGTGAACTGGCCGAGCGGCGCGCCGCCGTGGTGCGGGCGGTGCGGGAGGTCGTGCCGGACCTGGAGTTCGTCAACGGCGGCGGGACCGGCAGTGTGCAGCACACCGCGGCGGAGGACGCGGTGACGGAGGTGGCGGCCGGGTCGGGGCTGTACGTGCCGCGTCTGTTCGACAACTACACGTCGTTCCGGGGCCGTCCGGCCGCCCTGTTCGCGCAGCCCGTGGTGCGGCGGCCCGGTGTCGGGGCGGTGACGGTGCTGGGCGGCGGCTACCCGGCCTCCGGTGCGGCCGGGCCCGACCGGCTGCCGGTGCCGTACTTGCCCGAGGGGCTGCGCTACGACCCCCGGGAGGGCGCCGGCGAGGTGCAGACGCCGCTGCTCGGCTCCGCCGCCGACGATCTGCTCATCGGCGACAAGGTGTGGTTCCGGCACGCCAAGGCCGGGGAGCTGTGCGAGCGGTTCGACGTGCTGCACCTGGTGGAGGGGGACGTGGTGACGGCGACGGTGCCGACGTACCGGGGCGAGGGGCACACCTTCCTCTGACCCCGGCCCGCCGGGCCCGGAGGCCGCGGGCCCGCGCCACCGCCCGCGCCGCGCCTCCTCGCCGTCACGCCCCCTCGCCGTCACGCCGTCACGGCTTCACGGCTTCACGGCTTCACGGCTTCACGGCTTCACGGCTTCACCCGGAGCGTCCGATCCCGCTCCCCACGCCGCCGCCCGTTCCCGCGTCGCCCGCCGGGCGGATGCCCTTGGTGATCAGGTCCATGTCGGTCAGCGGCGGCCCCTCCTCCCCCGCGTCGAAGACGTACCGCACGAGGATCGGGGACTCGGTGCCGACGGTGGACGGGAAGACCATCGACTGCACGTAGCCGCCGGGGCCCTCGGCCGTCGTGACCCGCCAGCGCACGTAGTACCCGGCGCGTCCGGCGACCGCGACCGGGCCGGAGCCGACCGTCTCGTGGGCCGTCATGCCGCCGAAGGGCTTGCTGTCGAGGGCGTCGTGGTCGTAGGCCGACTCGGCGGCCTCCTCGATGTCCTCGCGGGCCAGGACCTCCGGGGAGGTCTCTGCGGTGGCGGTCACGGTGCGGGAGAGGACGAGGCCGTGCCGGCACACGCCGCCGTCCGCCGGGCAGCGGTAGGTGCCGTCGGTGGTCATGACGACGTCGGCGCCGGAGACGTTGCGGGGCCGTACCCAGCCGTCGGGCAGCGGGAAGGTGATGCCGTTGAGCTGGTCCTCCACGACGGCCGGGCCGTCGGCCGGGGGCGCGGAGGAGACGGGTGCCGGGGACGTCGGGGTGCCGCTCGCCGGGTCGGCGGCCGGGGCCGACGGGGCGGGCGGATGGCGGGCGTCCGTGTCGGCGCCGTCGTCGTCGCGGAGGAGGACGGCGGCGCCGACCACCGCGGCGACGAGCACGGCAGCGGCCGTGGTCAGGGCGACCGCCCTGGCCCGCGCGGGCGCCGGGTGCCCGGGGCCCGCGCCGGTGTGCGGCGGCACGGTCGGCGGCTCGGGCGGGTAGGCGGCCGGGCCAGGCGGGTACGCGGCGGCCTCGGGGGCACGGCGGTGCTCGGTCCAGGCCGTCCCGTCCCACCAGCGCTCCTGGTGCGGGGCCGACGGGTCGGGGTACCAGCCGGGCGGAGGCGTCATGCTCATCCCGGCACTGTAGGGCGGGGGCCCGTACGGCTGTCACCCCCACCGGGGATTCCGCCGCCCACCGCTCGCCGCGCGGCACCCGCTCGCCGCGGGACGGCGCCGCCCCGCCCCGCAGCCGCTCCGGCACCCTGGCCGCGCGTCACGGCACCCGTCCCGGCGGGAGCCGGGTGAGGGAGAGCAGGCTGCGGGCCGGGCCCGTCGGACGGTGGCCCGTCGGCCACACCGCGCGCAGGTCGCGGGCGAGCGTGACGTCGGCCATCGGGACGCTGACCAGGCGGCGGGTGGCCAGTTCCTCGCCGACGGCGAGTTCGCTGAGGACCGTCGGGCCGGCGCCGCCGACGGCCGCCGCCTTGACGGCGGTGGTGGAGGACAGCTCGATCAGGGGGCGTGCCAGGCCGCCCAGGGCCGCGTCCAGCACCTGCCGGGTGCCCGAGCCCTCCTCGCGCAGGATCAGCGGCGTGGCGGCCAGTTCCGCCGCGGCGAGCGGCCGGCGGCGCCGGGCCCAGGGGTGGCGCGGCGCGGTGACCACGATCAGCCGGTCGTGGGCGATGACGGTGGAGTCCAGGCCCGGCGGCACGCCCACCCCCTCCACGAAGCCGAGGTCGGCCTCGTCGGTCAGCAGGCGTTCGGCCACCGCCGCCGAGTTGCCCGCGAGCAGCGAGACGGCCGTGTCGGGCAACTGGGTGCGCAGCGCCACCAGCCAGCCCGGCAGCAGGTACTCGGCGATGGTCATGCTGGCGGCGACCCGCAGCCGCGAGTCCCGGCGGTCCCGCAGCGCCTGCGCGCCCGCGTCGAAGGCCTCCGCCGCCTCCACGACCTGCCGCGACCAGTCCGTGACGAGGACCCCGGCGTCGGTCAGCCGGGAGCCCCGGGGCGAGCGGTCCACGAGGGCGACGCCCAGTTGCCGTTCCATGGAGCGGATGCGGCTGCTCGCGGCGGGCTGGGTGATGCCCAGTTCCCGGGCGGCTCCGCCGAGGCTGCCGAGCCGCGCCACGGCGAGCAGCAGTTCCATCGCCCCCAGGTCCGGCACCCGGTGCGCCAGAGAACCGGCGGCGTGCGGCGCCGCCTCACCCCGTACCTCCCTCTTGCCCATAACCCCAGCTTATGCCCCCATAGGGACGGGGTCCCTGGTCGGGGCGGGCCCGCGCGGAGACCGTGGAACCATGGTCACCGCAGCACAGACGCTCCCGCCCGGCACCTCCCGCGCCCCGCGCGTACCGGCCGTCCGCCACCTCGGCCCGAACTGGTACGCCTCCGTCATGGGCACCGCCATCGTCGGCACCGCGGGCGCCGGGCTCCCCTGGGAGGTCCCCGGGCTGCGCACGGTCTGCGCGGCGGTGTGGGCGCTGTCCCTGGCGATGCTGGTGGTGCTGCTGGCGGCCCGGACACTGCACTGGCGCCACCACCGCGACCAGGCCCGCGCCCATCTGCTCGACCCGGCGGCGGCCCCGTTCTACGGCTGCCTGTCGATGGCGCTGCTGGCGGTCGGCGGCGGCGCGGTCACCGTCGGCCGGGACTGGACGGGCGAGCGGGCGGCCGTCGCCCTGGACGTGGTGCTCTTCACCGCCGGTACGGTGATCGGACTGGCGGCGGCCGTCGCCGTGCCGTACCTGATGGCGGTGCGGCACCGGATCGAGCCGGGCCAGGCCACCCCGGTGTGGCTGCTGCCGCTCGTCGCGCCGATGGTGTCGGGGGCGCTCGGACCGCTGCTCGTGCCGCACCTGCCCGCGGGGCAGCCGCGCGCGACGCTGCTGCTCGCCTGCGTCGGGATGTTCGGGCTGAGCCTGCTGGCGACGCTGGTGATGCTGCCGGTGGTCTTCGGCCGGCTGGTGACCGGCGGGCCGCTGCCGCTCGCGCTCACCCCGACGCTCTTCCTGGTGCTCGGCCCGCTCGGGCAGTCCACGACGGCCGTCGGCAAGTTCGCCGAGACCGCCCCCGGGACGGTCCCGGAGCCGTACGCGACGGGCTTCGGCGTCCTCGCCGTGCTCTACGGGGTGCCGGTGATGGGGTTCGCCCTGATGTGGCTGGCCCTGGCCGCGGCGCACGTCGTGCGGGCCCGCCGGCGGGGCATGGGTTTCTCGATGACCTGGTGGGCGTTCACCTTCCCGGTGGGCACCTGCGTGACCGGCGCCGAGGCACTGGCCCGGCACACCGGACTCGCCGCCTACGAGGGGCTTGCAGTCCTGCTCTACGCGCTGCTCGTCACCGCGTGGGCGCTCGCCGCCGCGCACACCGCGCGGGGCCTGCTGACGGGCGCCCTGCTCGCGGCGCCCCGCCCGGCCCCGGCGGCCTGAGCCCCGGCCACCGCGCCGCACGGGTCCCGCCGGGGCCCGCTCAGCGCCGCCCGGGGCGGTCGCGCACCGCCTCGATGTGCTCGGCCACCGCGACGACGAGCACCCGGGTGTCCGGCACCGTCGCCCGCCAGCGGTGGCGGACCCCTCCGGTGAGGTAGAGGGTGTCGCCGCGCCCGAGCCGGTAGGCCCGGCCCTCGGCCTCGATCTCCACCGCGCCCTCGGCGACGTACATCAACTGGTCGTTGCGGTACTGCAGCTCGCGGCCCGCGTCGTGGTCGCCGGTGAACTCGGAGGCGTGCATCTGGTGGTGTCCGCGCACCAGGGAGCGGACCCGCGGCGCGAACTCGGGGTCGGGGTCCTCGGCGCGGACCACGTCGACGCTGCACGCGGGGTCGGCGGCGGCGAGCAGTTCGACCGCGGTGGTGCGCAGGGCGTCGGCCAGCTTCTCCAGGGAGTTCTGGCTGGGCCGGGCGCGGTCGTTCTCGACCTGGCTCAGGAAGGGCACGGACAGTCCGCTGCGCGCGGACACGACGGCGAGGGTGAGGTCGAGCGCGCGGCGCCGCCGGCGCACGGCCGCGCCCACCCGAAGGGGCTGGTCCTTGTGGTCGCCCATCGCTCCGGCTCCCTCCTCCGCGTCTCCCGTGGACCCGGTTTCCCGGTCTCTTCCGCGCCGTTCGTCCGGCACGGCCCCCATGAGGGCTTCCGAGCACCCTACGCATGTTCGGCACACCGTTTCACGCGGCCGTCGCGACGGCGTCACGGTCCGGCGGCGACGACCTCACGGTTCCCGCCACGGCGCGGAGCCCGTGGCGGCCGTACGGGGCTCTCACCGGTTCAAGGCGCCACGGCCCCCGGGTGTTCCCGTCAGGGCGACGGACCAGGGCGCGGGGGCGCGCGGTGGGGCGCCGTAGCGCTCCGTGGTTGTCCGGATGACGCCGTGCGCCCCCGGCCGGCAACGGCCCGAGGGCGGGCCCCGCGGCGCGGGGCCCGCCCTCGGGGACGGACGGTGTCTTCCGGTCGTCGCGCGCTACTGCGACGTCATCCGGCCGACCATGTCCGGGTGGTCCTTCAGCCAGGCGGTGACCGCCTCGGCCTCGTGGCCCTGGCCGTGCTTCTTGATCACGCTCTCCAGGCTGCCCAGCTCGTCCTCGCTCATCCGGAAGTTCTTGATCCACTCGGTGAGCTGCGGGTACTGCTCGGGGAACTTCTTGTTGGCGACGGTGCGGATGGTGTTGCCCTCGCCGAAGAGCTTCTTGTCGTCCTTGAGCTTGGTCAGCTCGTACTCGCTGTACGCCCAGTGCGGCGACCACAGGACGACCGCGACCGGCTTCTTCTTGGCGTAGGAGCGCTTCAGCTCGGCCAGCATCGCCGGGGTCGAGCCGTCGACGACCTTGTACTCCTTGTCCAGTCCGTAGCCGGGCAGGACCTTGTTGTGGAGCAGGCTCATCTGGCCGGTGCCGGCCTCGATACCGATGATCTTGCCGCCGAAGAGGTCGGCCTTGCCCTTGAGGTCCTCCAGGGACTTGACGTCCTTCACGTAGGAGGGGACGGCCACCTCCAGCGACGTGGGCTCGTACCAGGTGCCCAGGTCGGTGATGTTGTCCTTGCTCTTCTCCCAGTAGTTCTTCTGGGCGTGCGGCAGCCAGGCGTCGAAGTTGAGGTCCAGGTCGCCGCCGGCCAGGCCGGTGTAGACCGGGCCGACTTCCATCTGCCTGAGGTTCAGCTTGTAGCCGCGCTGCTCCAGGACGTTCTTCCACAGGTGGGTGACGGCGATGCACTCGTCCCACGGGAACCAGGCGACGTTCAGGGGCCGCTTGGCCTCGGCCGGGGCGGCCGTGGCCTCCGAGTCGATCGGCGCGAGCTTCTCGACCAGACCCGGGTTGTCCTTCAGCCAGGTACGCACGGCGTCCTGCTGACCGCCCTTGCCGGCCTTGTTGATCTCGGCCTCCAGGCCGGTGAGCTGCTCCTCGGTCATCGAGAAGTTCTTCAGCCAGCCGGCGACGACCGGGTCGTCGTCCGCGAAGCCCTGGCGGGCGACCGTGTGGACGCCGTCGCCCTCGCCCCAGACACCCTTGGGGTCCTCGAGCTTCTTCAGGTCGTAGTCGCTGTACGCCCAGTGCGGCGACCAGAGGGTGACGAGGACGGGCTCCTGCTTGGCGTAGGCGCGCTTCAGCTCGGCCAGCATGGCGGGCGTGGAGCTGTCGACGACGCGGTACTCCTTGTCGATGCCGTACTCGCCCATGACCTGGTTCTTCAGCAGGCTCATGATGCCGGCGCTGGACTCGATGCCGGTGATCCGGCCGCCGAAGACGTCGGCCTTGCCCTTGAGGTCCTCCAGCGAGTCGAAGTCCTTCATGTACGCCGGGACGGCGAGTTCCAGGGTGGTCTCGTCGTACCAGGCGCCGAAGTCCTCCAGGCGGTCGCCGTACTTCTTCCAGTACTGCTCGTGGGTGGTCGGCAGCCACGCGTCGGTCTGGAAGTCGACGTTGCCCTGGGCGAGGGAGGTGTAGAGCGGGCCGGCCTCGAACTGCTTGGCCTCGACCTCGTAGCCGCGCTGCTCCAGGATCTCCTTCCACAGAAAGGTGGAGGCGACGCCCTCGTCCCACGGGATGTAGCCGATGGTGACCTTCTTGCCCTGGCCGACGTTCTTGTCGCCGGCCACGGCGGCGGAACCGCCGTTGTTGCCGAAGACGCCCATGCCGCCCGCCACCAGGGCGAGGATCACGACGCCGACGACGGCGACCGCGGGGCGCGGCCGGTAGGACCAGATCTTGAGGCCCTGGAGGCTGCGGGCCTTCGCGGCGGCGCGGCGGCCGAGCGGGGAGACCTGGGTGCCCAGGGCGCTGGTCATGCGGTCGAGGTAGATCGCCAGGATGACGATGGCGACGCCGGCCTCGGAGCCGAGGCCCACGTTGAGCTGGCCGATGGCCTCGTTGACGTCGCCGCCGAGACCGCCGGTGCCGACCATGCCCGCGATGGCGGCCATGGACAGGCCGAGCATGATGACCTGGTTGACGCCCGCCATCACCGTGGGCAGGGCCAGCGGGAGCTGGACGCGCAGCAGGGTGTTGCGGGGCGTGGTGCCGAACGCCTCGGCCGCCTCGACCAGGTCCTTGTCGACCTGCCGGATGCCCAGCTCGGTCATGCGCACACCGGGGGCGAGCGCGAAGATCAGGGTGGCGACGATGCCCGCGGAGGCGCCGGTCCCGAAGAACAGGATCGCCGGGATGAGGTAGATCATCGCGGGCAGCGTCTGCATGAAGTCCAGCACCGGCCGGACCATGCCGCTGACCCGGTCGGAGCGCGCGGCCCAGATGCCGACGGGCACGGAGACGACCAGCGCGATGATGGTGGCGACCAGCACCAGGGCCAGGGTCACCATCGCGTTCTCCCACAGGTCCATCGAGTGGATGAACGCGAACCCGAGGAAGGTGAGCACACCGGCGACGGTGCCCCGCAGCCAGAAGGCGATCACCGCGAAGATGCCGATGAGCAGCAGCGGCTCGGGCGCCTGGAGGACGGCGTTGATGCCCTCGTAGGTGCCCGTGAAGACGGCCTTGAAGAAGTCGAAGAGCCAGGCGACGTGGTGCAGGAGCCAGTCCACGGCGTCGTTGACCCAGTTGCCGAGCGGGATCCTAGGCACGGGTCATCACCTTCTCGGTGCCCGTGTCACCCGGGGCGTCGCAGGCGACGGCGTCACCGTCCTCCTCGCCGAGGAAGCCGATCAGGCGCCTCGCCGGGACCACGCCGACCACCCGGCCGGAGTCGTCGACCACGGACACGGGGTGCGGCACGCGGGCGCTGATCGCGCACAGCTCCGTGAACGGCGTGTTCGGCCGCGCGGTCTCGCAACCGCACCGGGTCTCGCGGCCGCCGTCGATGGTGTCCATGACGGCACCCGCGGTGAGCACGCGGGAGCGGTCGACGTCCTGGATGAAGGAGGCGACGTAGTCGTTGGCCGGGCGGATGAGGATGTCCTGCGCGGTGCCTATCTGCACGATGCGGCCGTCCCGCATCACCGCGATGCGGTCGCCCAGGCGCATGGCCTCGTTGAGGTCGTGGGTGATGAACACGATCGTCTTCTTCAGGGTCTTCTGCAGCTCGATGAGCTGGTCCTGCATGTCGCGGCGGATCAGCGGGTCGAGGGCGCTGAAGGACTCGTCCATCAGCAGCAGGTCGGCGTCGGTGGCGAGGGCGCGGGCCAGGCCGACGCGCTGCTGCATGCCGCCGGACAGCTCGTCCGGCCAGGACTTCTCCCAGCCGGCCAGGCCACACAGGGCGAGCGCCTCGTCGGCGCGGCGCTCGCGCTCGGCGCGGGGCACGCCCTGCACTTCCAGTCCGTAGCCGGCGTTGTCGCGGACACTGCGGTGCGGGAAGAGCGCGAAGTGCTGGAAGACCATGCTGATCTTCCGGGAGCGGACCTCGCGCAGTCCCTGGTCACCGAGTTCGGTGAGGTCCTGGCCACCGAAGCGGACGTGCCCGGCGGTCGGCTCCAGCAGACCGTTGAGCATGCGCAGCAGCGTGGACTTGCCGGACCCGGACAGCCCCATGACCACGAAGATCTCGCCGGGCTCCACGGTGAAGGACGCGTCGATGACGGCGGCCGTGGTGCCGTCCGCCCGCAGTTCCTCCCGGTCGGCGCCCTGGCGCAGTCGTTCGACTGCCTGGTCCGGTCGTCTGCCGAACACCTTGTACAGATGTTCGGCTTCTAGCCTTGCTGACACGCTTACCTCTTGACTCGGGGGCAGGGACACGGGTTCCGAAGCCTCGCTCACAGTTGAACGGCTGAACCGGCTCCGGTCCGGCTGCGCGCCTGCCCTGATCCCTTTCGGCCAAACTCGAGAGTGAGCCACTTCACACGTCGTCCACGCTTCGCCCACAGGGTCTGCGGCATGATGCGACCCGTGACCGCTCGACTGATGCTCCTCGACACCGCCTCCCTCTACTTCCGCGCCTACTTCGGCGTGCCGGACTCCGTGAAGGCCCCGGACGGCATGCCGGTCAACGCCGTGCGCGGACTGCTCGACTTCATCGACCGGCTGGTCCGGGACCACCGGCCCGACGCGCTGGTGGCCTGCATGGACGCCGACTGGCGACCGCACTGGCGGGTGGAGCTGATCCCCTCCTACAAGGCGCACCGGGTCGCCGCCGAGCACCCGGAGGGCCCGGACACCGAGGAGGTGCCCGACACCCTCTCGCCGCAGGTCCCGGTGATCGAGGCCGTCCTCGACGCGGTCGGCATCGCCCGGGTCGGCGTGGCCGGATACGAGGCGGACGACGTCATCGGCACGTACACCGCGCGCGCGACGGGCCCGGTCGACATCGTCACCGGCGACCGCGACCTCTACCAGCTCGTCGACGACGCCCGCGGGGTGCGCGTCCTCTACCCGGTCAGGGGCGTCGGCACGCTCCAGACGACGGACGAGGCGTTCCTGCGCGAGAAGTACGGCGTCGACGGCCCCGGCTACGCCGACCTGGCACTGCTGCGCGGCGACCCGAGCGACGGCCTGCCGGGCGTGCCGGGCATCGGCGAGAAGACGGCCGCCAAGCTGCTGGCCGAGTTCGGCGACCTGGCCGGGATCCTGGCCGCCGCCGACGACCCGGCGTCCCCGCTCACGCCGACGCAGCGGCGGCGGCTGACGGAGGCCGGTCCCTACCTCGCGGTGGCCCCGAAGGTGGTGCGGGTCGCCGGGGACGTCCCGCTGCCGGACGTCCCCACCGAGCTGCCGCGCGCCCCGCGCGACCCGGAGCTGCTGGACGCGCTGGCGGCCCGCTGGGGGCTCGGCGGCTCGCTGCGACGACTGCTGGCGACGCTCGCCGCCTGAGCGGTACGGGCGGGCGACGTGCGCGTGCACCGGACGCGTCCCGGGCTCCGTGGTCCGCGCGGAACGGCGGGGAGCCGTCCGGTTAGGGGTGCTCCAGGCGGCGGGATGCTAGCTTAGGTTTACCTAACCCAGGCAACAGGGAGGCCGTCATGGCAGACCGTCCGGGCCGCAGGCCCCGCACGCCGCACACCGCGCGGGTCGTCCGCACCGAGCGGCTGACCCCTCTCATGCAGCGCGTGGTCATCGCCGTCGAAGGACCGGCCGGACTGGCGGCGGACACCTGCACCGACCACTACGTCAAGCTGCTCTTCGCCCCCGGCGGCGTGACCTACCCCGAGCCCTTCGACCTGGAGCGGATCCGGGAGGAGTTCCCCCGCCACGAGTGGCCGGTGACGCGGACGTACACGGTCCGCCACTGGGACGCCGAGAGCCGCGAGATGACCCTCGACTTCGTGATCCACGGCGACGCCGGACTGGCCGGGCCCTGGGCGAAGCACGTGCGGCCGGGCGAGACCGTCCGCTTCCTGGGCCCCGGCGGCGCCTACGCGCCCGACGCCGGCGCCGACTGGCACCTGCTCGCCGGCGACGAGAGCGCGCTGCCCGCGATCGCCCGCTCCCTGGAGACACTGCCGGCCGGGGTCCGCGCCTTCGCGTTCGTCGAGGTCGAGGGGCCCGAGGAGGAGCAGAAGATCGACTCCGACGTGGAGGTCGTCTGGCTGCACCGGGCGGGCCGGCCGGTGGGCCGGGCCCTGGTCGAGGCCGTGCGCGCGCTGGAGTTCCCGCGGGGCCGGGTGCACGCCTTCGTGCACGGCGAGGCGGGCTGCGTGAGGGAACTGCGCCGGTACCTCCGGGTCGAGCGCGAGATCCCCCGCGAGGACCTGTCGATCTCCGGGTACTGGCGGCTCGGCCACAACGAGGACGGCTGGCAGGCGTCCAAGCAGGAGTGGAACGCCCGCGTGGAGGCCGAGCAGGAGAACGCCCCCGCCGCCTAGGGTCGCTCGTTTGGATCAGGCCGGATCAGGGAGGGGGGTCCGGTGCCGTGCATCGCAGGGCGGAGGAGGGCGGCAGGGCGGGGCCCTGACAGCCGATGCCGACGCGGCGAGGCGCGGTGCCGGGCCCCGCGAGCCCGGCACCGCTCCTTACCCGGCGGCCCCCGTCTCGTACGCTGGCCGGCCATGAGACGACGCACCCCGCCCCCGCCCTCGCCCCTGCCGCAGCGCGACGGGGTGGACGCGGTACGGGTCCGGCTGCCGGCGGCCGGGACGTGGCCCACGGTCGGCGCGTACCTCGTGGAGCGGCTCTCCGGGGCGGGCCCCGGCGTGGTGGCCGGCCTGCTCGCCGAGGGCCGGGTGGTCGGGGCGGACGGGCGGGCCGTCGCGGCGGACACCCCGTACCGGGCCGGCCTGTACGTGTGGTTCCACCGCGACGTGGCGCCGGAGGTGCCGGTGCCATTCGGGGTGCGGGTCGTCCACCGCGACGAGCACATCGTCGTCGCCGACAAGCCGCACTTCCTGGCCACCACCCCGCGCGGCGGCCACGTCACCGAGACCGCCCTCGCCCGGCTGCGCCGGGAACTGGGACTGCCGTCGCTCGGCGCGGCCCACCGCCTGGACCGGCTCACCGCCGGGCTGGTGCTGTTCACCGTCCGCCCCGAGGAGCGCGGCGCGTACCAGACGCTCTTCCGCGACCGCCTGGTCCACAAGGAGTACGAGGCGGTCGCCCCCTACGATCCCGCGCTCGCCCTGCCGCGCACGGTACGGAGCCGGATCCTCAAGGAACGGGGAGTGCCGGCCGCCCGGGAGGTGCCCGGCGAGCCGAACGCCGTCACCCGCGTCGACCTGCTGGCGCACCGCGAGGAGCCGGCCGCCGGGACGGCGCTGGGCAGGTACCGGCTCCGGCCCGGCACCGGCCAGACGCACCAGTTGCGCGTGCACCTGAGCGCGCTCGGCGTGCCGATCCTCGGCGACCCGCTCTATCCGGAGGTGACCGCCCCCGTGCCGGCCGGCGACTTCCGGCGCCCGCTGCAACTGCTCGCGCGGGAGCTGGGGTTCACCGATCCGGTCACGGGCCGCGAGCACCTCTTCCGCAGCGCCCGCTCCCTCGCGTCCTGGTCGGCTTACGGAGAGTGGGCGGGGCCCGGTCCGGCGGGCGGCGGTCAGTAGCCGCGCCACCAGAGCTGGAGCCGCTGCCAGGCGCCCGGCGGGCGTCGCCCCTGCCCCGGCTCCCCCGTCCCCGTCGCGGCCCCCGCGGGGACGGCGGCGAGCGCGGGCCCGGCCCCGCGGGCCGGTCCGGGCGCCGGGGCCTCCGCCTCGGGGCAGGCCGGCCGGGAGCCGGTCTGCCGGACGGTGCGCTGCTGCGGGAGCGGGGTGTGGCCCGGCTGCTGCGTCACGGCCTGCGGCGGCCGGGGCTCGAAGTACACCGGCAGCTCCACCAGGTGCCGGGAGGCGATCGACGACCGGCGGCGCAGCTCCTCCTCGGCGCAGTCGAGCTGGAGGTCCGGCAGCCGCATCAGCAGCGCGTCCACCCCGCAGTCGGCGATGGCCCGCCCGATGTCCTGCCCGGGGCACTCGTGCGGCCCGCCGCCGAAGGCCAGGTGGGAGCGGTTGCCCTGCATCCCGGCGGTGAGGTCGGGGCGGATGCGCGGGTCGACGTTGCCGGGGGCGATACCGAAGAGCAGTCCGTCGCCCTCGCGGATGCGCCGGCCGCCCAGCTCGGTGTCCTGTTTGGCGAAGTAGCCGAGGACCGTGCTGAACGGCGGCTCGTCCCACAGGGACTGCTCGACCGCCTCGGGCACGGTCATCTGGCCCCCGCTGAGCTGGGCCCGGAACCCGGGGTCGGTGAGGACGACGCGCAGGACGTTGCCGATGAGGTTGACGGTGGCCTCGTAGGCGGCGAGCAGCACCACGCGCAGGTGCTCGCGGACCTCCTCGTCGCCGAGCCCGGCCGGGTGGGTGACGAGTCGCCCGGCGATGTCGTCCTCGGGCCGCGCGCGGCGCCGGGCGGTGAGCCGGCCGAGCGCGCCCATGACGACGGCGTGGCTGTCGATGGCGGTCTCGGTGCCCTTGAGCGTGTCGCGGGCGGCCTCGACCAGGCGGTCGCCGTACTCGTCGGGCATGCCGAGGAGTTCGCACATGACGCCCATCGGGAGGTGTTCGGCGAACTCGGCGACGAGGTCGGCGCGGCCCTCCTCGCAGAACCGGTTGACCAGCCGCTGGGTGTGCCGGGTGATGTGCCGGCGCAGGGTGCGGTGGTCGACGGAGGCCATGGCGGAGGTGACGGCGCCGCGCAGCCGCCGGTGCTCGGCGCCCTCGGCGTGGGAGCAGACGGGCCGGCGGGCGATGTGCGGCATGAGCGGGTGGTCGGGCTTGACCAGGCCGTCCCGCAGCGGCGACCAGAGGCGGCTGTCGCGGGAGAACAGCGCGGGCGAGCTGATCATCTGCAGGTTCTCGGCGTGGCCGAGCACCACCCACATCGGCACGTCGTCGTGGAGGAGTACGGGGGCCACCGGGCCGTGCTCCCGCCGGAGCCGTTCGTACAGCGCCGCCAGGTCGTCCGCCTCGGCGAGCCGGGCGGGGCCGCCCGCGCCGGGGCGGTGCGCGGGGCAGCCGGGCGGGGGCCCGGCCGGGGTGTCCGGGCCGGTCGGGAAGGGGCGTTCAGGCGTCACGGTGTCGCTCCGGGCGGGAAGGGGCTGTCGGGGGTGCCGGTGGCGGCTCAGGCGAGCGCGCCCTCGGCGGCGAGGGAGTGCAGGAAGCGCGTGAGGGTCAGCAGGACGTCGCGGCTGGAGGCCCGGCGGCGCACGTCGCAGTCGACGATGGGGATCTCGTCGGGCAGGTCGAGCGCGGCGCGCAGTTCCGCCACCGGGTGCCGGGGGGCGTCGGGGAAGGCGTTGACGGCCACGACGAAGGGCACGCCGCGTTCCTCCAGCCGTCCCATGACGTCGAAGCTGATCTCCAGCCGGCGGGTGTCGACCAGCACCACGGCGCCGAGCGCGCCCTCGAAGAGGCCGTTCCACAGGAACCAGAACCGCTCCTGGCCGGGGGTGCCGAAGAGGTACAGGACCAGTTCGTCGGTGATGCTGATGCGGCCGAAGTCCATGGCGACCGTGGTGGCGGTCTTGGAGGCGGACCCGTAGTCGTCGTCGACGCCGACGCCGGCCTGGGTCATGGTCTCCTCGGTGGTCAGCGGCCGGATCTCGCTGACCGACCCGACCATGGTGGTCTTCCCGACGCCGAACCCGCCCACGACGACGATCTTCACGGCGGCCTCCGCGGTGTGCGGGAGCCGGTCCTCCGTCCGCGGTCCCGGGAGGGCGTCAGAGCTTTTGCAGTCCATGCATCACCGCTTCGAGGAGGTTTCGGTCGGCGACCGTCCGGCGGACGATCGGGGCGCGGGCCTGCGCCAGTCCGGCCGCGAGCAGGTCGGTGAGGAGCACGGTCACCACGCTGAACGGCAGGCGCAGGTAGGCCGACAGTTCGGCGACGGAGAGCGGCGCGGCGCACAGCCGCAGCAGCGCCGCCTGTTCGGGGGTGGCGGAGGCCGGCGGGTCGGCGCGGGCCACGATGAGGGTGACCAGGTCGAGGTCGGCGCGTTCGCCGTCCGCGTCGCCGCCGATGACGAAGAGCCGCTCGGGGTTCTGGGGCTCGCCCTCCTCGGGCGCCGCCCCGCCCGTGTCCGGCGGGTCGGGGGCCCGCCGCCTGCGCTGGGGATCCGTCATACGGGCTGCCCGTCGCGGCGGGCGGGGCTGGTCAGGTGGGGGCCGATGCGGGCGACGAGGTCGGCCATGCGGTTGCTCATCCGGCCGGGTTCGCAGCGGACGTCGGAGAGCACCGCCAGATAGGCGTTGGGCCCGGCGGCCATCAGGTAGAAGTAGCCCCCGCCGATCTCGATGACGACGAGCTTCATCCGGCCGTCGCTGCTGGGGATCTCGTGGGCGACGGCGGCGGCGAGGCTCTGCAGGCCCGCGCAGGCGGCGGCGACCCGGTCGGCGGCGTCCGGGTCCCCCGAGTAGCGGGCGATGCGCAGGCCGTCGGCGGAGAGCACCACGATCATCTCGATGCCCGGGACCCCGTCGTAGAGGTCCTTCAGCATCCAGTCGAACTTGCCTTGCTGCTCGATCACTTGAGGTTCCCCTCGTCGTCTGCCGGAGCGTGGGCCGGCTCGTTGGCGGTCTGCTGCGCGTACAGGTCCGGGTGGCCCTTGAGGCCCTCCCAGAAGGCTTCGACCCACTGGCCGGGCGGCGGCTCCTCGGCCGGGGGCGCCTGCGGCGCGGGCCCGAGGGGGGCACCGGAGCGGGGGCGGACGGCGGCCTCGTGGGTCTCGGGCGCGGCGTCCTCCCGTTCGTGGACGGTCTGT
Organism: Streptomyces sp. SCSIO 75703; assembly: GCF_036607905.1. NCBI lineage: Bacteria > Bacillati > Actinomycetota > Actinomycetes > Kitasatosporales > Streptomycetaceae > Streptomyces > Streptomyces sediminicola. Next base: position 5,571,406 of record NZ_CP144555.1, on the reverse strand, counting down.
TCGGCGAGGCGCCGGCCGAGCGGTGTCCTGACCCGGCTGCGTCGCTGGGGCAGGCCGCCGGCGGTCCACTCGGTGACCTCGGGGGCGTCGCCCTCGAGGGCGGTGGCCGGGACCCGGGGGCTGGTGGGGCGGCGCTTCTTGGGCCGGCGCCGGGGGCCCTCCAGGGCGTCGGGGCCGGGCTGCGGGACCGAGGTGGCGCCGATGCCGTGGGCGAGTCCGACACCGGGCTCGGTGGTCGTCATGGCGCCGGGCACGATGAGGATGGCCCGCACCCCGCCGTACGCGGAGGCCCGCAGGGAGACCTCCATGCCGTACGCGGCGCACAGGCGGCCGACGACGGCGAGGCCGAGGCGGGGGTGGACGCTGAGGTCCTGGAGGTCGGTGCCGCGCTTGGCGCGTTCCAGCATGCCCTCGATCCGGGCGCGGGACTCCTCGCTGAGGCTGACGCCGGCGTCCTCGATCTCGATGCAGACGCCGCTGTGCACCTCGGTCGCGGTGACGTGCACCTTGGAGTGCGGCGGCGAGTAGCGGGTGGCGTTGTCGAGGAGTTCGGCGGCGGCGTGGATGACCGGCTCGACGGCGGTGCCCGTGATGTTGACCTTGGCGATGGAGGCCAGGTTGATGCGGCGGTATTCGAGGATGCGGGACATGGCGCCGCGCAGCACGCTGTAGAGGGCGACGGGCCGGGGCCACTGGCGGCCGGGGCGTCCGCCGCCGAGGACCGAGACGGAGTCGGCGAGGCGGCCGATCAGGGCGGTGCCGTGGTCGAGGCGGAGCAGGTCGTCGAAGACCTCGGGGTTGCGCCCGTGGTCCTCCTCCATCTCGCGCAGTTCCTTGTTCTGCTGGTGGACGAGGGCCTGGACGCGGCGGGCGATGTCCACGAAGGAGCGTTCGGCGGACTCGCGCAGGGAGTCCGTGTGGTCGACGATGTCGCAGACCATGCCGATCAGCCGGCGCTGGGGCTCGCCCAGGTCGGCGTAGGACGGGTCGAGTTCGGCGAGGTGGAGCAGGACCTCGCGCGGTGTGCGGCCCCGGCGCATGGAGGTCAGCGCCGCCGGGATGATCTCGCCGCCGAGGCGGTCCATCTCCTCGGTGTGGGCGGCGATCCGCCGTTGCAGGAGCGCCGTGCGGCGGGCGTGTTCGGCGCGCAGGGCGCGCAGGGCGTTGCCCCGGCGCACCGCCACCGCCGCCACCGCGAGGACCAGGACGGTGGCGACGGCCCCGCACCAGCCGACCGCGGCCCTGGCCGGCTGGGCCACCAGGGCGACGGCGGCGCCGGTCACCGCGGCCATCAGCAGCGCGGGCGGCAACAGGACGTACGCCTGGGGAAGTTCACGGCGACCTGGAGGGGAATCGACACTCACCATGTAGGCCCTCTGAAATGGGTTCGGCGGGGAAGGGGGAGCTTGCGGCGGAGCGGGACGGGGAGTTGACGGGCCTTCGGCGCATAAGGAACAAGCGCGCGAATCCCTCTCAACTCGGTGCGCTGCGGGCGAGCCTAGTCCCGGCGGAACAAGGCCGGGTCATGTTCGGCAAGGCCCTGAAAGAGCGACGGCACGCGAGTAGTGTCGGGGACATTTGCACGCCGGGGCACCAGGCGAGCACCATCCGTGACGGCGCGGGGGCGTACGAACGCGTCTCACCGGAAGGGGTGAGAGCGCCGGTCCGCGTCCGGACGGACCGGCACGGGCGGCGCGCGCTCCGCGGGCGGCGCGCCCCGATCCGCCGGGCCCCCCTCCGCACGCCCGTCGGCGTCCGGGCACGCCCGCGCACCGGACCGCGGTCACGCTCCGTCCGCCGGGCACCGGGCACCGGGCACCGGGCACCGGGGGACCGTGCGGGGCCCCGCCACCCGGACGGCACCGTCCCCCTGCCCGGACACACCGCGGCCCGGCGGGAGGCGGCCCGCCCGGATCGTCCGGACGACCGCGCCCCACCGGGCCGTCACGCGTCGCGGTGGCTAGGGTCTTTCGTTTGCATCAGGCCGGATCAGGGAGGGGGTCCGGTGCCGTGCGTCGCAAGGCGGACGAGGGCGGCAGGGCGGAGCCCTGACAACCGACGACAACGCGGCGAGGCGCGGTGCCGGACCCCGCGAGCCCAGCGTGATCCCAACGAAAGGCCCTAGCTGTTCTGTCCCGGGAGGTTGTGGACGGGTGAGTCAGGTCTCGGCTGTGGGATCTTGAACAGGTGAGGGCCTTCCGGTTCGGTGTGGATTGCGACGTCTACACCTGACCGAAAGGCCCTCGTGCCCCACCGTAATGCACCCCTGACCGAGACCGGACGGCTGCGCCTGGCTTGCTGCGTGGTCGAGGACGGCTGGCCCCTGCGCCGGGCCGCCGAGCGCTTCCAGGTCTCGCCGACCACCGCCCAGCGCTGGGCCGGGCGCTACCGGCAGTTCGGCGAGGCCGGCATGTCCGACCGCTCCTCCCGCCCGCACGCAAGCCCGCGCCGCACCCCGACCCGCACCGAACGCCGGATCATCAAGGTCCGTCTCCTGCGCCGGTGGGGACCGGCCCGCATCGCCCACCTGCTGCGTCTGGTGCCCTCGACCGTGCACCGGGTACTGACCCGCTTCGGCCTGGCCCGCCTCACCCACCTGGACCGGGCCACCGGCCGGGTCATCCGCCGCTACGAACGCGAGCGGCCCGGCGAGCTGGTGCACGTGGACATCAAGAAGCTGGGCAACATCCCCGACGGCGGTGGCCACAAGATGCTGGGCCGGCAAGCGGGCCGCAGGAACCGCAAGAACGTCGGCTACAGCTACCTGCACACCGCCGTCGACGACCGCTCCCGCCTCGCCTACAGCGAGATCCACACCGACGAGAAGAAGGAGACCGCCACCGGCTTCTGGACCCGCGCCCACGCCTTCTTCACCGAGTGCGGGATCACCGTCGAGCGCGTGCTGACCGACAACGGCTCCTGCTACCGCTCACGCGACTGACGCGACGTGCTCACCGCGGCCGGGATCACCCACAAACGCACCCGGCCCTACCGCCCGCAGACCAACGGCAAGGTCGAACGCTTCAACCGCACCCTGCTCGACCATGGGCCTACGCCCGCCCCTACCGGTCCGAAGCCGAGCGCCGCGAAGCGTTCCCGCAGTGGCTGCACACCTACAATCACCACCGCGGACACACCGCACTCAACGGCCAACCACCCGCCAGCCGCGTCCCCAACCTCACAGGGCAATACACCTAGCCCACCGAGGAGTAGGCGACCACCCCGCGCAGCAGTCCGTCGACCGCCTTGCGCGCCGCCTTCGGGACCGTCGAGCCCTCGCGGGGCGCGGCGGCGGCGATCTGGCCGAGGACGTCGATGACCTGCTTGCACCAGCGCACGAAATCGCCGGCCGGCATCTCCGCCTCCCGCAGCACCTCGTCGAGGCCCTTGCCGGAGCACCACATGTACGCGGCCCAGGCGAAGCCGAGGTCGGGCTCGCGCTGGCCCACGCCTTCGGTCTGGCTGATCCGGAACTCCTCCTCCAGCGCGTCGAGCCGGCCCCAGATGCGGACCGTCTCGCCGAGCGCGGCCTTGGCCCGGCCCGAGGGCAGCTTCGGCGCCATGGCGTCGTCGGCGGCACGGGACTCGTAGACCAGCGCCGAGACGCAGGCGGCCAGTTCGGCGGGGCCGAGGCCCTCCCAGACGCCCTCGCGCAGGCACTCGCTGGCCAGCAGGTCGAGTTCGCCGTAGAGCCGGGCGAGCCGCTTGCCGTGCTCGGTGACCTCGTCCTCGCGCAGGTAGTCCAGTTCCGTCAGGAGCGCCACGATCCGGTCGAAGGTGCGGGCGATGGTGTTCGTCCGCCCGTCGATCCGTCGCTCCAGCTGCGAGGTGTCGCGCATCAGCCGGTGGTAGCGCTCGGCCCAGCGGGCGTGGTCCTCGCGGTCGTCACAGCCGTGGCAGGGGTGCGCCCGGATCTCCTTGCGCAGCCGGGCGATCTGCCGGTCGTCGGCGGCCTGGGAGCGCTTCTTGCGGTGCCGCTCGACGTCGATGTGCCCGGCCTTGGTGCGCAGCGCCGAGGCGAGGTCACGGCGGGACTGCGGGGAGCGCGGATTGAAGGACTTCGGGATGCGCATCCGCTCCAGCGCCTCCACCGGCACCGGGAAGTCCATCGCCGCCAGCCGCTTGACCTGCCGTTCGGCGGTGAGCACCAGGGGGCGCGGACCGTCGTGGTGGTCGAAGCCCCGGTGGCCGTTGGACCGCCCGGCGGGCAGGCCGGGGTCCAGCACCAGGGCGAGGCCCGCGTACTTGCCGGTGGGGACGTGGATGACGTCGCCGGGCTTCAGCCGCTCCAGCGCCACCGCGGCCTCGGCACGCCGCTGGGCCGCCCCCTGGCGGACCAGTTCGGTCTCACGGTCCTTCAGCTCCCGGCGCAGCCGCGCGTACTCCTCGAAGTCGCCGAGGTGACAGGTCATGGAGGCCCGGTACCCCTCCAGTCCCTCCTCGTTGCGCTGCACCTGGCGGGAGATGCCGACGACCGACTTGTCCGCCTGGAACTGGGCGAAGGAGGTCTCCAGCAGTTCGCGCGAGCGGTGCCGGCCGAACTGCTCGACCAGGTTGACCGCCATGTTGTACGACGGCTTGAAGCTGGAGCGCAGCGGGTACGTGCGCGTGCCGGCCAGTCCGGCGAGGTGCTCGGGGCTCATGGCGCGCTGCCAGAGCACCACGGCGTGGCCCTCGACGTCGATGCCGCGCCGGCCGGCCCGGCCGGTGAGCTGGGTGTACTCGCCGGGGGTGATGTCGGCGTGCTGCTCGCCGTTCCACTTGACGAGCTTCTCCAGCACCACCGAACGGGCGGGCATGTTGATGCCGAGGGCGAGGGTCTCGGTGGCGAAGACGGCCTTGACCAGCCCGCGGACGAACAGCTCCTCCACGACCTCCTTGAAGGTCGGCAGCATGCCCGCGTGGTGCGCGGCGATGCCCCGCTCCAGGCCCTCCAGCCATTCGTAGTACCCGAGGACGTGCAGGTCCTCGGCGGGGATGGAGGCGGTGCGCTCCTCGACCAGGGCGCGCACCCGCTCACGTGCCTCCTCGTCGTTGAGCCGCAGCCCGGCGTACAGGCACTGCTGGACGGCGGCCTCGCAGCCGGCCCGGCTGAAGATGAAGGTGATCGCGGGCAGCAGGCCCTCGGAGTCGAGCCGTTCGATGACCTCGGGCCGGCTCGGCGTCCAGATCCGGGCGCGCTGGCGGCGCTCGCGCTCCCGGTCGGCCTCCCGCATCGACCGCCCGCGCCGGCGGTCCTGGTACGAGGGGCGGCTCGCCTCCATCCGCGCCATGCGGGTGAGGTCCGGGTTGACGGCCCGTTTGCGGCCCTCACCCTCCTCGAACAGGTCGTACATCCGCCGCCCGGCCAGGACGTGCTGGAACAGCGGCACGGGCCGGTGCTCGGAGACGATCACCTGGGTGTCGCCGCGCACGGTGTCGAGCCAGTCGCCGAACTCCTCGGCGTTCGACACGGTGGCCGACAGCGAGACCAGGGTCACCGACTCGGGGAGGTGGATGATCACCTCTTCCCAGACTGCGCCGCGGAAGCGGTCGGAGAGGTAGTGCACCTCGTCCATGACCACGTACCCGAGGCCGAGCAGGGTCTGCGAACCGGCGTAGAGCATGTTCCGCAGGACCTCGGTGGTCATCACGACCACCGGGGCGTCCGGGTTCACGCTGTTGTCGCCGGTGAGCAGGCCCACCCGGTCCGCTCCGTAGCGTCGGCACAGGTCGGCGTACTTCTGGTTGGACAGCGCCTTGATGGGCGTCGTGTAGAAGCACTTGCGGCCCTGTTGGAGGGCGAGGTGCACGGCGAACTCGCCGACGATCGTCTTGCCGGAGCCGGTGGGCGCGGCCACCAGGACGCCCTTGCCCGCCTCCAGGGCCTGGCATGCCTCGATCTGGAACGGGTCGAGGCCGAAGTCGTACATCTCGCGGAAGGAGGCGAGCGCGGTGGCCTGCTCGGCGGCGCGTCTGCGGGCTGCCGCGTACCGCTCGGCCGGGGAGAGATCCTCTGTCATCGTGCTTTCGAGCGTACCGGGCCGCACCGACAACAGGACGATCATTATCGGGATCGGCCGCCGGCCCGCCCCGGCCGGGCGGGCCCGGACCGGGCCGCGGGGCGGCCGGGGTCCGGGCGTGGCGTCAGGTCACGTCGTCGTAGCCGTTGACCCGGTCCGTGGTGGCCTGCTCGGGCAGGGCGCGGGAGGTGGTCACGGCCTCGGCCTCGCCGATCTTCTCGGGGGTGAGGTCCAGCTCGGACGCCTCGTCGTCGGAGGGGCCCAGGGCGTCCCGCCGCCGCTTGCGCCGGTCGTTCAGCAGGGCGATGCCGACGGCGGCGAAGTACAGCACCCAGATCGGCACGGCCAGGGAGAGCATGGTCAGCGGGTCGGTGCTGGGCGTGGCGAAGGCCGCGAAGAGCGTGATGCCCATGATCATGCCGCGCCACCAGCCGAGCATCCGCTTGCCGCTCAGCACGCCGGTCAGGTTGAGCATGACCAGCAGCAGCGGCAGTTCGAAGGAGAGGCCGAAAACGATCACCAGGCGGGTGACCAGGTCGAGCAGGTCGTCCAGCGGCAGCAGGTTGTCGACGTCGTACGGCGTGAAGTCGATCAGGACCTTGGCGGTGGTGGGCAGCACCCGGTACGCGAAGTACGCGCCGCCGAAGAAGAGCGGGACGCCGGAGGCGACGAAGGCGTAGGCGTACTTCTTCTCGTGCCGGTGCAGGCCCGGGGCGACGAAGGCCCAGAGCTGGTAGAGCCAGACCGGGGAGGCCAGGACGACGCCGGCCATGAGGGAGACCTTCAGCGCCAGGGTGAAGGGGGCGAGCAGGCCGTTGATGGTGATCTGCGCGCAGGGGGCGGCGTCCTTCGAGGCCGCCAGTTCCGCGAAGGACTTCGAGCAGCCGACCGAGCTGAGCACCGGGTCGGTGAAGAAGTTGATGATGTCGTAGTAGAAGAAGGCGGCGGCGATCGTGACGGCCACGATGGCCAGCAGCGCCTTCGCGAGCCGGTTGCGGAGCTCACGGAGGTGCTCCGCGAGGGGCATGCGTCCCTCGGGGTCCCTCTCCTTGTTGCGGGCAGGCTTCGGCAACCCACGTTCCCATCTCGTACGGCGGGCCGGAGGTCACCGGCCCCGCGTCAGCGCTTGGTGGTGTCCGTCGGCTCGGTGACCGGCCGCGAGCTGGTCACGTCGCCGGGGGCCGCCTGGATCGTGCGCTGCGCCGCCGACTGCTCGGTGTCCGGCTGCTCGGCCGGGGCGGTGGACTTGTTCTCGTCCTTCATCGCCTTGGCCTCGCTCTTGAGGATCCGGGCGGACTTGCCGAGAGAGCGCGCCATGTCGGGGAGCTTCTTCGCGCCGAACAGCAGGATGACGACGACGAGGATGAGAATGATCTCGGGGGCGCCGAGCCTTCCGGGCATAAGTCTCTACCTTCTCACCGAGGCGGCTGGGTGGGGTGCCGTCCGACCGTCCGAACGCGCGTCCGGTCGGAGGGTGCGGTGCGGCGATCGTAACGCCCGGGGGTGAACGTCAGGCAATCCCCGTGCGCACTTCCGTCGGCGGGCCGGGCCTCGTTCTCCGGCCACGACGAGCAGCGTACCTGCCGGGTGACGCCGGATGACAGGGCACGGCCCGCGTGCCCGGGGCCCGGCGGGTTCCCGCCGGTCGGGCGCCCGGCACCGTGGCGGGGTTCACAGGGCGTCGACGGAGCGGGCGGCGCTGCGCGCGGCACTGCCGGCGGCGTGTTCCAGGTCGGCGGCGGCGCGGTCGATGCGGCGGGCCGATTCCGCCACCTGCGAGCCCAGCCGCCTCGCCTCGACGAAAACCCGTGCCGCGCAGACGGCGAGGACGGTGAGACCCAGGAAACCCATGGCAACGGCGAACATCGGCCAGAACATGCGCCCGAGCCTAGACGGTGCCCGCCGCGGCCCCGGACACCCGGGTCGCACCGCGCGGTGTCCGCCCGGCGCGGCACCGGCCGGCCGGCGGTGGCCGGGGTCTTTCGTGGGATCACGCCGGGCTCGCAGGGACCGGCCTGGTCCAAACGAACCGCTCGTGATCAATACACCTAGACGGTGGGGTGGAGCCGGAGCGTGCGGACGCCGCCGTCGACGAGCAGTTCCACGATCCGCTCCCCGGCCGGTTTGCGGACGGTGGCCTCGCACTCGGGGCAGGTGAACGAGTAGAAGGTGGTGCTGCTGGTGGCGCCGATGGCCAGGCGCAGGGCGCTCGCGGCCAGTTCGAAGCGGCCCCGGCAGTCGGGACAGCCCGCCTTGAACACCACCGGGGAGACCCGCCGCATGCCGGCGAACGCGGTCTCCGCCGTCATGCCCGGTGCCCCGGACGCCACCGATTCGCTCACCGTGTCCGCTCCCGTCTGTCGTGCGCTCCGTCGCCGGCCGGAGCGTCCCGCTCCGGCCGCTGTGCCGTGGGCGTTCCGGCGCGGACCGGCCCGGCCGGACCGCCGGTGCCCGTACCGCCGTCGTCCCCGGGCCCACCGGACCCCTCGGCCGCTCCGGCCGCGGCGGACCCGCCGGTCCCGTCGTACGCCGCCAGCGCCTCGCGGGCGGCCCGGCGGGCGCTGTCGGCCAGTTCGGCCGGGGAGACGATCCGGCCGTCCCGCCCCAGCCGCAGCGCGAGCCGCTTCAGCGAGGCCGGGTCGGGGGTGCGCAGGGTGATCCGCAGCCCGCCGTCGTCGAGTTCCTCGGCGCTGTCGTGCGGATAGTACTCGGCGACCCAGCGTCCGCCGGGACCGACCTCCACCACGACCTCGGGGTCCTCGGCGGCCGGCTGCACCAGCGCCTCGGAGAGGTCCCGCAGCTCCACCTCGGGCGGGGCGGACGGCTCGTCCAGCACCTTGATCTCGGCGACCCGGTCGAGCCGGAAGGTGCGCCGGGCCTCCGAGCGGCGGCACCACGCCTCCACGTAGGTGTGTCCGACGCTGACCAGCCGGATGGGGTCGATCTCCCGCTCGGTGAGTTCGTCGCGGGCGGGCGAGTAGTAGCGGATCCACAGCCGCCGGCGCTCGGAGATGGCCCGGTCCACGTCGGCGAAGACGCCGCCCTCGGACTCGAAGGTGACGGACAGCCGCGAACTGGCGCCGGCCGTCTCGCCGGCCGCGGTCTCCACCTTGGCGGTGGCCCGCAGCAGCGCCTGCCGGTCCCCCTCGCGCAGCCCCGGCAGGGTCGCGACGGCACGGGCGGCCACCAGCAGCGCGGTGGCCTCGTCGGCGGCGAGCCGCAGCGGCTCGGCGGCGTCCGCGCCGAGGGCCGCGGGGTTGTGCCACCAGATGCGCTCGCCGTCGGTGTCGATGTCCAGGAGGTCGCCGCCGCGGAAACTGGTGCCGCACATGGGCAGCACGTCGAGGTCGGAGACCAGTTCGTCCTCGGTGATGCCGAAGGCGCGCGCCACGTCCTCGACACGGGCGCCGGGGCGCTCGCGCAGATACGTCACCAGGGACAGCATCCGCCGGGTCTGGTCGATGGCGTTCGCGGGCCTGACCGGTTTGCCTGCCACAGTGTTGTCCGCTCCCCCTCAGCCCTTGGCGACGGCGCGCAGCCGTTCCACCACGTCGGCCCGCAGTTCCGCCGGTTCCAGGACCACCACGTCCGGCCCGAACTCCACGAGCCAGGCGTCCAGTCCGTGTCCGTACGGGATCTCCAGTTCGTCCCAGCCCTCGCCGGCCTCCCGCACCTCCGTGGCGCGGGCCCGCAGCGGGTATCCCGCACCGGTGCGCAGCCGGATCAGGGCGGAGCGGTCGGCCCGCTCCCCGGCCCAGCCCGCGACCGTCTCGCGGACGGTGACGACGTCGGGCACGGGCGCGGTGAACCGGCCGCCGCGCGCGCGGACCCGGCCGGTGATCCGGGAGAGCCGGAAGACCCGCTCGGCACCGCGGTCGCGGTCGAAGCCGGCCAGGTACCAGTGGCCGCGCCAGCACTCCAGCGCCCAGGGCTCGACGTTGCGCGGCTCGGGCTGGGCGGCGCTGGCCTTGCGGTAGTCGAAGACGACCGGGCGGCGGTCGCGGCAGGCCAGCATCAGCGGCTCGAAGGCGGCCTCGTGCACCGGGATGCGCGGCTCCAGCGCGCCGTGCGCCTCGTACGGGTCGACGTCCTCGGGGAGTCCGGCCGCGCGCAGCTTCTGGAGCGCTCCGCTCGCCGCGCCGGCCAGCCGGGCCTGCTGCCACACCTTGGCGGCCAGGCCCAGGGCGGCGGCCTCCTCGGCATCGAGGGTGATGGGCGGCAGACGGTTGCTGTCGCGGCGGGCGAGGTAGCCGATCTCGCCGTCGACACTCTCGACGGTCTCGATCACGAGGCCGAGTTCCCGCAGGTCCTCCTTGTCCCGCTCGAACATGCGGTTGAAGGACTCGTCGGTGACGGCCTCAAGGTACGCCTCGAGGGACTCCCGCAGTTCGCGCTTGCTCAGCGGCCTGCGGGTACCGAGCAGGCACAGCGCCAGGTTCATCAGCCGCTCGGCCTTGGCAATGGCCATCGACGCCCTTCTCCCTGTGGTGCTTACGACGGATGACCGTACCGTCCCGCGCTGGCGGGACAAAAGCCGAGGCCCATGCCGGTCGGGCACGGGCCTCGGATGATCGGCTCCGGTCAGACTCCGAGCAGATCGACCACGAAGATCAGCGTCTCGCCGGGCTTGATCGCCGGGGTCGGGCTCTGGTCGCCGTAGGCGAGGTGGGCGGGGATGGTGAGCTGGCGGCGCCCGCCCACCTTCATGCCCTGCACGCCCTGGTCCCAGCCCTGGATGACGCGCCCGCCGCCGAGCGGGAAGCGGAACGGGGTCCCGCGGTTCCAGCTCGCGTCGAACTCCTCGCCGGTGCTGAAGGCGACGCCCACGTAGTGGACGGTGACCGTCTGGCCGGCCCGGGCGACCTCGCCGTCACCTTCCCAGATGTCCTTGATCTCCAGCTCCGCCGGGGGCTCGCCGCCGGGGAAGTCGATCTCGGGCTTGTCGATGCTCATGCTCGTTGCTCCTCGTTGCGTGATCTTGCGTCGGCAACAGTTTCACAGACGTCCGGGTCAGGCGGTGCCCAGGATGTCCACGACGAAGACCAGCGTGTTCTTGGCCAGCTCGCTGTCGGGGCTGGCGCCGTAGCCGAGGGAGGGCGGGATCACCAGCAGCACGCGGTCGCCGACGTTCTTGCCGACCAGGCCCTGGTCCCAGCCCGCCACGACGGAACCGGTGCCGATCTGGAAGGCGGTGGCGCCGCCGTGGTCCCAGGAGGAGTCGAACTTCTCGCCGTCCTCCCACTTCACGCCGGTGTACTGGGCGATGAGGCCCTGGCCGGCCTCGACCTTCGGGCCGCCGCCCTTGACGAGGACCTGCTCCTGGAGGTCCTTGGGCGCCTTGGCGCCCTTGGGGATGGTGATCTCCGCCGCCTTCTGCGACACCGCCTTCACCCCGGGCATGCCCTGGCCGGTGGCGGCCTGGTCGCCCTCGGCCTCGGCCTTGGCGTCCACGGAGCCGGCGCCGACCGGGTCGATCACCCAGACGAGCACGTCCTTCTCGCCGATGCCGGAGGCGGTGTTCAGGTTCTCGCCGATGAGGTCGCCGGCGGTGCCCTGCACGAGGAGGCGGCTGCCGGGCTTCTTGCCCTTCACCGCTTCGAGGACCTTGTCGGGGAGCTGCTGGCTCGGCTTGCCGACCTGCTCGACGGACTGCCGCCGGGGCGTCTTGGCGTCCTGCTGGGCCACGGCCCAGGTGCCGCCCAGCTCCTGGCCGTCGCCCCACTTCTCGACGGTCCAGTCCAGCCGGACGTAGTCGGAGTCCGCGATGGCGTCCCCGGTGCCCTCCGAGAGCGTCTTGACGACGGTCTCCTTGGACGGCTCGGTGTCCTTGGGCACGGAGATGCCGGGCTTCTCCCCCGTCTTCCCCTCGACCTGGGCGACGCCGTTCGCCGAGCCCGCGTCGTCGCCGGAGGAACCGCAGGCGGCGGCGAACAGCAGGGCGGGTGCGGCCAGCAGCGCGGCGGCGCGTCGTTTCATCGTGTGGTTCATCAGTCCAACTGGGGATCGGGGGTGGGGGTCGGTGTCCGCCACTCTACGACGTGGCCGGGCCCCGCACGGGCGCGGTGCGCGACAGGGCACCGCCCCCGCCGGCATCCTCCCGCGTCCCACCGCCGTGACCAGGACGGGAGACGCCCGGTGCCCGCGGAAGGACTCCGCGGGCACCGGGCGTCCGGTCGGCCGTGGGCCGGTTCACATACCGGCGATGAGCTTCTCCACCCGGTCGTCCACCGAGCGGAACGGGTCCTTGCACAGCACGGTGCGCTGCGCCTGGTCGTTCAGCTTGAGGTGGACCCAGTCGACGGTGAAGTCCCGGCGCTGCTCCTGGGCCCGGCGGATGAAGTCGCCGCGCAGCCTGGCCCGGGTGGTCTGCGGCGGGACGGACTTGCCCTCGAAGATCTTGACGTCGTTGGCGATCCGGGCCGCCTGGCCCTTCTTCTCCAGCAGGTAGTACAGGCCCCGCTGGCGGTGGATGTCGTGGTAGGCGAGGTCTATCTGCGCGACCCGCGGATGCGACATGGTCATGTTGTGCTTGGCCCGGTACCGCTCGATGAGCTTGTACTTCATGACCCAGTCGATCTCGGTGCCGATGCGGTCGAGGTCCTCGGACTCGATCGAGTCCAGCGTGCGGCCCCACAGCTCCAGCACCCGTTCGACGGTGCCGGTCCGGATGCCGCGCCGCTCGCAGAAGTCGACGGCCTTCTCGTAGTACTCCCGCTGCACCTCCAGTGCCGACGCCTCGCGTCCGCTGGCCAGCCGCACCTTGCGGCGGCCCGTGATGTCGTGGCTGACCTCGCGGATCGCCCGGATCGGGTTCTCCAGGGTGAGGTCACGCATCACCGTGCCCGCCTCGATCATGCGCAGCACCAGGTCGGCGGCGCCGACCTTGAGCAGCATGGTCGTCTCGGACATGTTGGAGTCACCCACGATGACGTGCAGCCGGCGGTAGCGCTCGGCGTCGGCGTGCGGCTCGTCGCGGGTGTTGATGATCGGCCGGGACCGGGTGGTCGCCGAGGAGACGCCCTCCCAGATGTGCTCGGCCCGCTGGCTGACGCAGTACACCGCACCGCGCGGCGTCTGCAGCACCTTTCCTGCACCGCAGAGGAGCTGCCTGGTCACCAGGAACGGAATGAGGATGTCCGCGAGCCGCGAGAACTCCCCGTGCCGGGCCACCAGATAGTTCTCGTGGCACCCGTAGGAGTTTCCCGCGGAATCGGTGTTGTTCTTGAAGAGGTAGACGTCGCCCGCGATTCCCTCCTCGTGCAGGCGTCGTTCGGCGTCCACCTGAAGTCCTTCGAGGATGCGCTCGCCCGCCTTGTCGTGCGTGATCAGTTCGATCACGTCGTCACATTCGGGTGTGGCGTATTCCGGATGTGACCCCACGTCGAGATAGAGGCGGGCGCCGTTGCGCAGAAAGACGTTGCTGCTGCGGCCCCATGACACAACACGGCGGAAAAGGTACCGCGCCACCTCGTCAGGCGACAGGCGGCGCTGTCCCCTGAACGTGCACGTGACGCCGTACTCGTTCTCCAGCCCGAAAATGCGGCGGTCCATGACTGAACATTACGCCCGATCACCCGAACTGAAACGGGGTTCGAGGGCACGGTTCGGATCATTTTCCGAGGAAGCGGCGACAAACCCTCTCCCGGCGGGAACTGCGAGGACCCGTCCGGTGCACACCAGGACGAGCAGCGACACGGCTCCGGCCGCGCCGGGCACGGCGAAGCCCCACAGCGCCCCGCCCGCCTCGACGACCGGTCCCGCGAGGCCCGTTCCGACCGACGCGCCGACGGTGAACGTCGTCACGAGCCAGGAGAACGCCTCCGTCACCGTGCCGCGCGGCGCGTGCAGGTCGACGAGGACGAACGCGCAGGCGATGCTCGGCGCGAGGAAGACGCCGGCGACCACGGTGAGCAGCACCATCGGCACGGCGCCGGGCATCAGGGTCAGCGGGAGGTAACACACCGCCAGCAGGGCGACCAGCAGCCGCAGTCGCCGGGACGGCTCACCGGCCCACTGCCGGGCCCCGTAGACGGCCCCGCCCACCAGCGCGCCCAGTCCGAGGCCGGCCATCATCCAGCCGTAGACCGCGTCGCCGCCGTGGTCGTCCGCGTACGGCACCGAGGCGACGGTGATCGAACCGAGCGCCATGCCGATGAACAGGAAGGCGCCGAGCAGCGCCAGCAGGCCCCGGGAGCGCAGGGCGCCCAGCCAGTGCGCCTCGCGCGGGGCCGAGCGCCACGCGCGCGAGGGCGGCGAGACGACCACGGACAGGGCACCGAGCACCCCCAGCCCGTTGAGGATCAGCAGGGCCGCCTGGGGCGACCAGAGCGACACGCAGACCGTCACGAGCAGCGGGCCGAGGGTGAACATGACCTCCTGGGCCACGGCGTCCATCGCGTACGCCGCGTGCACCTGGTCCTCCTTGGGCAGCACGCTGGGCCACAGCGCCCGCAGCCCGCCCTCCAGCGGCGGGGTGAAGAGGCCGGCGGCGGCCACGGCCGCGTAGGCGACCGGCGCCGGATCGGTCCCGGCGAAGGCGAAGACGGCCATGGCGAGCGCCGACAGCACGGCGGCGGGCAACTGCACCCGGGGCTGCCCGCGCAGGTCCACCAGGCGGCCCAGCAGCGGCTGGCCGACGGCGTTGGCGACGCCGTAGACGGCCGCGAGCGCGCCGGCGAGGCTGTAGGAGCCGCCCTCGGCCCGGACGAACAGCACGACGGCGATCGCCGCGGTGGCGTTGGGCAGCCGCCCCACCAGCGTGCCGACGAGCAGCCGGACGGCATGCCGCGCCCTGAGGATCTCCAGATACCCGGCGGCCACGCCCCACCCCCTTCTCGGGAACCATGAGAGGTTTTACGTATAACGACGAGCGCCATACGTACCATGTCGGCTGTTCACGAGTCCAGACGAAAGCGCAGGCGAGCGGTGGCACGCAGCAGCACCCGTCCCACGAGCCGGGACGTCGCCCGGGTCGCCGGCGTCTCCCAGGCCGCGGTCTCCCTGGTGCTCGGCGACAAGTGGCGCGGGCGGGTCTCGGAGCCGACCGCGCGGCGGGTCCGGGAGGCGGCGCGGGAGCTGGGCTACCGCCCCAACCTGGCCGCCCGCAATCTGCGCCTGGGCCGCACCCGTACGGTGCTCCTGGTCGTGCCGGCGCTGACCACGGAGTTCTTCGCGGGCGTCTACACGGGCGCCGCGCGGGTCGCCGCGGAGCACGGCTTCGGCGTGGTCCTCTACCCGTCCCCGGAGGGCGTCGGCCCGGCCAAGGACCCCTTCGCCTCGGCGCAGGCCGCCCTGGACGGCGTCATCGCCTCCTCGATGGCCGCCGACGCGCTCAGCGCGATCCGCGGCGACCAGTTGCCGCTGGTGATGCTGGACAGCGACCCCGAGGGCAGCCTCGGCGCGGCGACGGTCAACCTGGACATCGCGGACGGCATCCGCCAGGTCGCGGACCACCTGCTCGACCTCGGGCACCGGCGTTTCCTGCACCTGGCGGCGGACGTCCCGTCCTGGACCTTCGAGGTCCGCGCCGACGCCCTGGCCGCCCGCCTGGCGGCCGTGCCGGACGCGGTGCTGCGCACGGTCCGGGCCCCCATCTCCATCGAGGGCGCCCAGGCCGCCACCGAGGCGGCCCTGCGCGCGACGGGGTTCCGTGCCACGGCCCTGGTCTGCGACGACGACAAGCTGGCGGCCGGCGCCTACAAGGCGGCCCGGCGCGCGGGCCTGCGCATCCCGGACGACCTCTCGGTCACGGGCCTGGACGACCTGGGCCTGGCGACGGCCATCGACCCGGAGCTGACCACGGTCCGCCTGGACGCCGAGCTCTTCGGCGAGCGCGGCATGCGCGCCCTCCTGGCCGTGCTGGAGGGCGTCGCCCCGCAGGAGGGCGACATCCCCGTCACCCTCGTCCCCCGGGCCTCCACGGCCCCGCCTCCGTAGTCCCCGCCGGGGCGCCGGACGAGGATGCCGGCGGGGGCCGCGGACACCGCCAGGGGGCTACTCCTCGGCCGTGTCGCCCTCGGTCCCGGCAGCGGAGCCGGCGTCGCCTTCGGCTTCGGCGGAGGAGCCCGCCCCCGCCTCCAGCAGCCGCACGAGCTGCCCGCCCACGATCCGCTTGAACTTCCGCATCTGCGGCCGGGTCCGGTCCAGCACCGCCACCTCCAGCCGCTCCGCGGGGATCTCCCGCTCGCTGCCGTTGGTGTCCCGCGACAGCGCCTGCACGGCCAGCCGGAGGGCCTCCGCGAGGGTCATGCCGTCCCGGTGGCGCTGGTCCAGGTAGCTGCTGATCTGCTCCGCGTTGCCGCCGACGGCGACGGACCCGTGCTCGTCCACGATGGAGCCGTCGTGCGGCAGCCGGTAGATCTGGTCGCCCTCGGGCCGCTCGCCGACCTCGGCGACGACCAGTTCGACCTCGTACGGCTTCTCCGCGGAGCTGGAGAAGATCGTGCCGAGGGTCTGCGCGTAGACGTTGGCCAGTCCGCGGGCGGTGACGTCGTCCCGGTCGTAGGTGTAGCCGCGCAGGTCGGCGTAGCGGACGCCGCCGATGCGCAGGTTCTCGTACTCGTTGTACTTGCCGGCGGCGGCGAAGCCGATCCGGTCGTAGATCTCGCTGAACTTGTGCAGCGCGCGGGACGGGTTCTCGCCGACGAAGACGATGCCGTCGGCGTACTGCAGCACCACGAGGCTGCGTCCGCGGGCGATGCCCTTGCGGGCGTACTCCGCGCGGTCGGCCATGGCCTGCTGGGGTGAGACATAGAACGGCGTCGACACCGGTTATCCGTCCCTTTCTGTCGAAGTCACTGGACCACCTGTCACCATCGTGGGCCGCCGGTCACAGCAGCGCGGCCCGCGGCCCGTCGGGCTGCTCCAGGCGGCGCTCCAGGACCGACCGGGACAACGCGGAGGACTCGTCCTCGGTCAGCCGTCGGAAGCCGTCCTCGGTGATCACAGTGATGATCGGGTAGATCCGGCGGGCGACGTCGGGGCCACCGGTCGCGGAGTCGTCGTCGGCCGCGTCGTAGAGGGCCTGGACCACGAGGGTCGTGGCCTGCTCCTCGGTGAGTTCGCCGTGGAAGAGCTTCTTCATCGCGCCGCGGGCGAAGACGGAGCCCGAGCCCGTGGCCGCGAAGTGGTACTCCTCGGAGCGCCCGCCCGTCACGTCGTAGGAGAAGATGCGGCCCTTGCCGCGGTCCACGTCGTACCCGGCGAAGAGCGGCACCACCGCGAGGCCCTGCATGGCCATGCCGAGGTTGGAGCGGATCATGGTGGAGAGCCGGTTGGCCTTGCCCTCCAGGGAGAGCTGCGCGCCCTCGACCTTCTCGAAGTGCTCCAGTTCGAGCTGGAAGAGCTTGACCATCTCCACGGCGAGCCCGGCGGTGCCGGCGATGCCCACGGCCGAGTACTCGTCGGCCGGGAAGACCTTCTCGATGTCGCGCTGCGCGATGACGTTGCCCATGGTGGCGCGACGGTCGCCGGCGAGCACCACGCCGCCGGGGAACGTCACGGCCACGATCGTGGTGCCGTGCGGCGCCTCGACCACGCCCTGCACCGGCGGGAGCTGACGGTTGCCCGGGAGCAGCTCCGGCTGGTGCTCGCCGAGGAAGTCCATGAAGGAGGAGGACCCAGGCGTCAGGAAGGCAGCTGGTAGACGCCCGGTGCTACGAGTGTTGGCTTCCACGCGATTCCTTCCACATGTGCGGCAGCCCGCCGTCCCAGGTCGGGCCGATCCTTGAACTGCCCCAGCTCAGCGTCGTGACTGGAGCACGGTACGCCACGGACCCTACCCGCGTCGCGGCGGTGATCCACCTCCTGCGCGGGAACCCGGAAGGAACACCACGGCCCCCCGGCGAGTGCCGCGTGCGGCACGGGTCTCCCGCACCGCACGCGACGTCTCACACTCCGCTCATCCGTCACTCGTCCGGCTCATGAACCTTCGAAACGAAGGTGGCCGCGACTACTGTCCACCCTTTTGGACGAAGGACCGCACGAAGTCCTCCGCGTTCTCCTCCAGGACGTCGTCGATCTCGTCCAGGACGGAGTCCACGTCGTCGCTCAGCTTCTCCTGCCGCTCCTTGAGATCCTCGGCGGCCTGCGCGTCCTGCGCCTGCTCCTCGACCTCCTCGGTGGAACGCGTGGCCTTCTGCTGCCCGCCGCCGGTGTCCTTGGTCGCCATCACCCTCACCCCGCTCGGTTCGCCCGACACAGTTGCTCGGTTGTGATCAGACCCTACAAGCCGGGTCCGACATCGGCCCCGCGAAATCCTCGCGTGCGGGGCCCACCTCGTTGGTTCCCGGATCCGGGTGCCCGCACCCGGATCCGGCCGTCTTCCGCCGTGTGGTCGCCGGGCCCGGTCAGCCGCCGGAGAGGACCCTGACCAGGTCCTCCGCGGTGCGGCAGCGGTCCAGCAGTTCCTTGACGTGCTGACGCGTGCCGCGCAGCGGCTCCATCGTCGGCACCCGCTGGAGCGAGTCCCGGTCCGGCAGATCGAAGATCACCGAGTCCCAGGAGGCCGCGGCCACGTCGTCCGCGTACTGCTCCAGGCAGCGCCCGCGGAAGTAGGCGCGGGTGTCCTCGGGCGGCTTGGTGCGGGCCCGCTCGACATCCGCCTCGTCCAGCAGCCGCTTGATGCGCCCGCGCTCCACCAGCCGGTTGTAGAGGCCCTTGTCGGGGCGTACGTCCGCGTACTGGAGGTCGACCAGGTGGAGCCGGGCCGCGTCCCAGTCGACGTCGTCCCGGCGCCGGTAGCCCTCCATCAGCTCCCGCTTGGCGACCCAGTCCAGTTCGCCGGCGAGGCTCATGGGGTCGTTCTCCAGCCGGTTGAGGGTGTCCTCCCACCGGCCGAGGACGTCCTTGGTCTGGTCGTCGGCGTCGGCGCCGTACCGTTCCTCGACGTACTTGCGCGCCAGCTCGTAGTACTCCATCTGGAGCTGGACGGCGGTCAGCGTGCGACCGCTGCGCAGGGTGACGAGGTGTTTCAGTGAGGCGTCGTGCGAGACCTGGTGCAGGGCACGCACGGGCTGGTCGACGGCGAGGTCCACGGCGATGAAACCGTCCTCGATCATCGACAGCACCAGAGCGGTCGTACCCAGCTTCAGATAGGTCGAGATCTCCGACAGGTTCGCGTCGCCGATGATCACATGCAGTCGCCGGTACTTCTCCGCGTCCGCGTGCGGTTCGTCGCGCGTGTTGATGATGGGCCGTTTCAGGGTGGTCTCCAGCCCCACCTCGACCTCGAAGTAGTCCGCGCGCTGGCTGATCTGGAAGCCGTGTTCCTGCCCGTCCTGGCCGATGCCCACGCGGCCGGCCCCGGCGAAGACCTGGCGGGAGACGAAGAAGGGCGTCAGGTGGCGCACGATGTCGGAGAAGGCGGTCTCCCGCTTCATCAGGTAGTTCTCGTGCGTGCCGTACGAGGCGCCCTTGTTGTCGGTGTTGTTCTTGTACAGGTGGATCGGCTGGGCGCCGGGGAGCTGCGCGGCCCGCTCGGCGGCCTCGGCCATGATCCGTTCGCCGGCCTTGTCCCACAGCACGGCGTCCATCGGGTTGGTGACCTCCGGAGCGCTGTACTCCGGGTGGGCGTGGTCCACGTAGAGCCGCGCGCCGTTGGTGAGGATCACGTTGGCCAGGCCGATGTCCTCGTCCGTGAGCTGGCTGGAGTCGGCGGCCTCACGGGCGAGGTCGAAGCCCCGCGCGTCCCGCAGCGGATTCTCCTCCTCGAAGTCCCAGCGGGCCCGGCGGGCCCGGTGCATCGCCGCCGCGTAGGCGTTGACGATCTGGGAAGAGGTGAGCATGGCATTGGCATTCGGGTGACCGGGAACGGAGATGCCGTACTCCGTCTCGATGCCCATTACTCGCCGTACGGTCATGCGGCCCTCCTTGCCCGGCGGCGCCCTCGGTCGTGGACGCCGCTCACGTACCGCTGGCGCTCCGATGCGTGTGCGGTGCCCGTCCCCGCAGTGCGCGACTCGGCGGTACGAAAGAGCCTAGAACGCCTCTGCGCTGGTGGGGAGATCATTTGCGTCATTGCTTCGCTCCGGCCGTGTCCCCCGAAATCAGTCGGCTGCGGGTACCCGCCCAGGGCACCCGCAGCCGCCCTGACTTTTACAGGTACTGACCGGTGTTCGCCACCGTGTCGATGGACCGTCCGGTGTCCGCGCCCTGCTTTCCGGTGACGAGCGTACGGATGTAAACGATCCGTTCGCCCTTCTTTCCGGAGATGCGGGCCCAGTCGTCCGGGTTGGTGGTGTTGGGAAGGTCCTCGTTCTCCTTGAACTCGTCCACGCACGCCTGGAGCAGGTGGGAGACGCGAAGGCCCTTCTGGGTCTTTTCCAGGAAGTCCTTGATCGCCATCTTCTTGGCGCGGCCCACGATGTTCTCGATCATGGCACCGGAATTGAAGTCCTTGAAGTAGAGGACTTCCTTGTCGCCATTGGCGTACGTGACCTCCAGGAAGCGGTTCTCCTCGGATTCCGCGTACATCTGCTCGACCGCCGTCTGGATCATCCCCTGGACGGTGGAGCCCCGGTCGCCCGCGTGCTCCGCGAGGTCGTCCTCGTGCAGCGGGAGGCGCTCGGTGAGGTACTTGCCGAAGATGTCCGTGGCCGCCTCGGCGTCCGGACGCTCGATCTTGATCTTCACGTCGAGCCGGCCGGGCCGCAGGATGGCGGGGTCGATCATGTCCTCGCGGTTGGAGGCACCGATCACGACCACGTTCTGCAGGCCCTCCACACCGTCGATCTCGGCGAGGAGCTGGGGGACGATGGTGTTCTCCACGTCCGAGCTGACGCCGGAGCCGCGGGTGCGGAACAGGGACTCCATCTCGTCGAAGAAGACGATGACGGGGGTGCCCTCGCTCGCCTTCTCCCGGGCCCGCTGGAAGACCAGGCGGATCTGCCGCTCGGTCTCGCCGACGTACTTGTTCAGCAGCTCGGGGCCCTTGATGTTGAGGAAGAAGCTCTTGCCGGCGGCCTGGCCGGTCACCTCGGCGACCTTCTTGGCCAGCGAGTTCGCCACGGCCTTGGCGATGAGCGTCTTGCCGCAGCCGGGCGGGCCGTAGAGGAGGACGCCCTTGGGCGGCCGCAGCTCGTGCTCCCGGAACAGGTCGGGGTAGAGATAGGGGAGCTCGACCGCGTCGCGGATCGCCTCGATCTGTCCGCCGAGGCCGCCGATCTGCTCGTAGCCGATGTCGGGGACCTCTTCGAGGACCAGTTCCTCGACCTCGCTCTTCGGCACGACCTCGTAGACGTAGCCGGAGCGGGGTTCGAGCAGGAGGGCGTCGCCGGCGCGGATGGTGACGCCGCGCAGCGGCTCCGCCAGCCTGACCACGCGCTCCTCGTCGGTGTGGCCGAGGACCAGCGCGCGCTCGCCGTCCTCCAGGATCTCCTTGAGGGTGACGATGTCGCCGACGCTCTCGTACTCCATGGCCTCGACCACGTTGAGCGCCTCGTTGAGCATCACTTCCTGGCCGCGCCGCAGCTCGTCGAGCTCGACGCTCGGGCTCACGTTCACCCGGAGCTTGCGGCCGCCGGTGAAGATGTCGGCCGTGCCGTCCTCGTTCGCCTGAAGGAAGACGCCGAAGCCGGCCGGTGGCTGGGCCAGCCGGTCGACCTCCTCCTTGAGGGCCACGATCTGGTCGCGGGCCTCGCGGAGCGTATGGGCCAGCCGCTCGTTCTGGGCGGACACGCCGGCCAGATTGGTCTGCAACTCGACGATCCGCTCTTCGAGAATTCTCGTGTGCCGCGGAGAATCGGCGAGCTTGCGGCGCAGGACGGCGATCTCCTGCTCAAGATAGGCCACCTGCCCGGCCGGGTCCTCGGACCCTCGACCCGGGCGGATGCCGCGGTTCATGTCGTCGTCGTGGGCTGCCACGGTCCTCACCTCCTCCAAGGGGAGCTGGACGCTTCCAGACCCTACCTGCGTGGGTGTCGATTGAAACCCCTAGATCACAAAGACGGTGGGGGTGTGTCCGATCTTCACCCTTGCGCTCTCCCTCACGCCAGGGGAATACCCACCGAACGTGAAGGGAACCCAGGCGGAGGTAGGGTCGAACTGTTCAACACCCGTCGGAGCTGGCCGGATTCCCGGACCACCCGACGTGGTGCGAGGGCCGTACAGGGCAGGGAGAGATGAGCGTGGAACAGGGTGCCGGGACCACCGGTGAGGCGCTGGAGGTCTGGATCGACCAGGACCTGTGCACCGGTGACGGCATCTGCGCCCAGTACGCGCCCGAGGTGTTCGAGCTGGACATCGACGGTCTCGCCTACGTCAAGGGCACGGACGACGAGCTGTTGCAACACGCGGGGGCGACCACGCCCGTACCGCCGGCCCTGCTGACCGACGTGGTCGACTCGGCGAGGGAGTGCCCCGGCGAGTGCATCCACGTACGGCGCGTTTCGGACAAGGCCGAGGTCTACGGTCCCGACGCGGAGTGACCCTTCCGTGACGTTCCGCACGCGCGCGGGAGGCCGGTGCCGCCGGAGCGGGCCGTGCGGGCGCCGTCGCTCAGACCGTCCTGGCCGGTGCCGGCGTGCCGCGCAGGAACGCGCCGTCCTTCCACCGCCACATCACGTCGTCGGTGACGTCGGGACAGCAACTGGGCACATCGGACGAGGAGTAGCCGAGCATCGTGGCGAGCACCGCGCCGTCGCGGATCCGCAGGTCGGTGACGGTGCGGCGCTCGCGGGTGGCCACCAGGGTGGCCACGACGCGGGGGGCGTTGCCGCTGTCCAGGGTGAGGACGTACACGGCGTCGGGCGGGGTGCCCATGGGCGCGTCGCAGTGCACCGCGACCACCGTCTCGGGCACGCCGTCGCCGTCGAGGTCGCCGGAGGCGGTCTTCTGCACCAGCGCCTCGACGGGACCGCACTCCAGCGGGAAGACGGCGTCGGTCGGATCGGGCGGCGCGGTCCGCTGCGGGGCGCTCTTCGTCCGGGGGGCCGCGGGCTGCGCGGCCGTCGCGGCGTCGGGCTGGAGGAACGAGGAGAGCGCGACCACACCGGCGAGCGCCGCGGCGGTGGCGACCCAGTGGATCGGCCGGGTGTGCGTGTGGGACAGCTCCGGAACGGCGGGGTGCTGCACGAGGAGGGTCTCCTGTGAGGGCTGTGCCGGTGGGGGTGGCCAGCATCGTGCCACACGTCACAGTGGGAGGGAACGGTGGGGTGGGTACGCTTCCGCGCTCGCTCGCGGCCCACTGCCCCGTCCAACGCGGCGGCGCCGTGGCGAAGTTCCCGGTGTGTCCGGGGAACTCCGTCACGGCGCCCTGGGGTTGTGCGCGGCGCGGGCGGCTCAGCGGCCGGCGCCTCCGTCGGCGTTGGGACCGGAGTAGTCCTCGCCGTAGGCGCCCTTGGCGGGACGGCGGCGGCGCATGGGCGGCTCCACGCCGTCGGCGAGGCGCCGGGCGGTGAGCAGGAAGCCGGTGTGGCCGATCATGCGGTGGTCCGGGCGGACGGCCAGGCCCTCGATGTGCCAGTTGCGGATCATCGTCTCCCAGGAGGTCGGCTCGTTGAAGCAGCCGATCTCGCGGATGGACTCGACGGTCCGCGCGAGCTGGGTGGTGGTGGCGACGTAGCAGCAGAGGATGCCGCCGGGGACGAGGGCCTTGGAGACGGCGTCCAGGCACTCCCAGGGGGCGAGCATGTCGAGGATGACCCGGTCGACGTCGGTGTCGGACAGGTTGTCCTGGAGGTCGCCGACGGTGAGCTGCCAGGCGGGGTGGGGGCCGCCGAAGTAGCGCTCCACGTTCTGCCGGGCGATGTCGGCGAAGTCCTCGCGCCGCTCGTAGGAGTGCAGCATCCCCTGGTCGCCGATGGCACGGAGCAGGAAGCTGCTGAGCGAGCCGGAGCCGACGCCGGCCTCGACGACGCGCGCGCCGGGGAAGATGTCGGCGAAGGCGAGGATCTGTCCCGCGTCCTTCGGGTAGACGACGGCCGCCCCGCGGGGCATGGACAGGACGTAGTCGGGGAGCAGGGGGCGCAGCGCGAGATAGGCGACGTTGCCGGTGGTGCGGACCACACTGCCCTCGGGAGCGCCGATCAGCTCGTCGTGCGGGAAGGAACCCTTGTGGGTGTGGAAATTCTTCCCTGCTTCGAGCGTGAAGGTGTAGTGGCGGCCCTTGGGGTCGGTCAGCTGTACCTGGTCCCCGACCGTGAAGGGCCCGCGCCTGCGGGCGGCACCGGTCGGTTCGGACATGTGACCAGCCTACCGGTCCCCGGGGCACCGCCCGACCACGCGGCGGGGCGGGGCCGGGCGGGCGCGGTCCGGCCGGGTCCGGGGGCCGGTCACGAGGGGCCGGTCACGAGGGGCGGGCCATCGCCTTGACGAACGCCTTCTCCACGTCCGCCGCGGAGAGCACGCCGTAGATCGCGCCGGACTCCTCGACGACCAGGTACTCGGTCGCCGGGGTGGTGCGCAGCGCGTCGAGGAGTTCCTCGCCGGACAGCTCGGCAGAGACGCGCATGCCCTCGGTGATGTCGTGGGCCAGGGTGCTGACCGCGACCCAGGGGCGGCGGTGCTCCGGCACGCCGACGATGGCGGCCTCCCGGACCAGGGAGACGGGGTGGCCCTCGCCGTCGACGACGACCAGGGCGCGGGCCCCGGAGGCGTTGGCGCGGCGCAGCGCCTCCGACAGGGGCGTGTCGCCGGGGACCGGGACCGCGCGCCGGGTGAGGGCGCGGGCGCGCAGCTCGGGGAGGTGTTCGCGCAGGCGGGCCATGCGCAGGCTGTTGCCGGCGCCGGTCCAGATGATCGCGGCGAGGATCGCGGCCAGCAGCGCGTCCATCACCGTGTCCATGCCGACGCTGTTCTGCGCGGGCGAGCCGAGCGCCCCGGACTGGGTGAGCAGCGGCAGGCCGATCAGGACGGAGACGGCGAGCGCCCGGCCGACCCAGGCGGCGGCGACCGTACCGCTCATCGGCTTGCCGGTGATCTTCCAGACGACGGCGCGCAGCATCCGGCCGCCGTCCAGGGGGAGGCCGGGGAGCAGGTTGAAGACGGCCACGATGAGGTTGGAGATCATCAGGCCGGCCAGGAGCACGCCGGGGACGGTGCCCGGTTCCACGCCGAGCAGGGCGCCGTAGAAGACTCCGGCGAGGACGAGGGAGAGCAGCGGTCCGACGAAGGCGAGGACGAACTCGCGGCCCGGGGTCTCGGCCTCCTTCTCGATCTCGGAGACGCCGCCGAAGAACTGGAGCTGGATGCGGCGCACCGGGAGTTTGAAGCGGAGCGCGATGACGGTGTGGGCCAGCTCGTGGATGAGCACGGAGGCGTAGAACGCGACGGCGAAGAAGAGCGAGACGAGGTAGCGGGCGGCGCCGAGTTCGGGCAGTACGCGCTCCAGCTGGCCGCCGAAGACCCAGGTGATCAGGATGGCGACCAGGAACCAGCTCGGGGCGACGTACACGGGGACGCCGAAGAGCCGCCCCATGAGCAGCCCTCCCCCGGGCTCGGGCCGTTGCGGGGGCTTGCCGGGACCCTCGCCGGTGCCGCCGGTGTGGGCCTCGGAGCGGGGGGCGCCGGGACCGCCGGGGGCACCGGTGCCGCCGTCCGTGTGGGCCTCGGAGCGGGGAGCGCTGGGGGTGGGGTGCTCGACGGGGCCGGCGTGGCCGCCGGCGTGCTGGTGGTGGGCGGAGTGTTCGGGGTGCGCGTGGTCACGGTGGTGGCGGGGGCCGTCGGAGGTCTCCCCCGTGCCACCGGTCCCCCTCGTACCACCGGCCTCTTCCGAACCGCCGGTCCCCCTCGTACCACCGGCCTCTTCCGAACCGCCGGTCCCCCTCGTACCACCGGTTTCTTCCGTACTGCCGGCGCCTCGGGTCTCGTCCGTGTCCTCGGGCTCACCGGCACCACGGGCCTCGCGCGCGCCCTCGTCCGCGCGCTCCGGGGGTTCCGGTCGCTCCGCGTGTTCCGGGCGCTCCCCGCCGTCCGTGCCCCCGGTGGCAGCCCCGGGGGTCGTGGGGTCCGGGTGCTCGGGGCCGGCGGCCGGGGTTCCGGGCCCAGTGTGGGGCTCGGCCGGCTGGTCGTCGCCGGACCGCGGGTGCCCGCTCCCGCCGCTCACGTTCACGGTGTCCCCTCGTTCGAAGCGTCTTCCGCGCCTGCCGGGCGGAAGGGTCTCGTGTCGATGGTATGCGGCCGGGGCGCCCCGTTCCGCCCCGGCACCCCCTGGCGCCCCCGTGGCATCCCCGGCTCGTTCCCGCCCCGCCCCGCCGCACGCCTCGGCCCTCACCACCGCGGCTGGGTCACTGTCGGTGGCGGGCCGTAAGGTCTGGGGCATGGAGACGAGCACCGAGGGCGCCGCGGACGCGTCCGGTCCCGCCGCGGCGGCGGCCACCGCCCCCGCGCCCCCGTCCACCCCGGCACCCGAGTCCGCGCCGGGCGCCGCCCCCGTGCCCGTCGCCCTGCCCCCCGCCTCGCTGTCGCCCTCCCGCGCCGGCGACTTCATGCGGTGCCCGCTGCTGTACCGCTTCCGGGTCATCGACCGGCTGCCCGAGAAGCCGAGCGAGGCGGCGACCCGGGGCACCCTGGTCCACGCGGTGCTGGAGCGGCTGTTCGACGCCCCGGCGGCGGAGCGGACCGCGCCGCGGGCCAAGGCCCTGGTCCCGGGTCAGTGGGAGCGGCTGCGGGAGACCCGGCCCGAGGTCGTGGAGCTGTTCGCGGACGATCCGGGGGGCGAGCGGCTGGCCCGCTGGCTCGGGGAGGCCGAGCGGCTGGTGGAGCGCTGGTTCACCCTGGAGGACCCGAGCCGGCTGGAGCCGGCCGAGCGGGAGCTGTTCGTGGAGGCCGAGCTGGACTCCGGACTGCGGCTGCGCGGCATCATCGACCGGGTCGACGTGGCGCCCACCGGCGAGGTGCGGATCGTCGACTACAAGACGGGCAAGGCGCCCCGGCCGCAGTACGCCGAGGAAGCGCTGTTCCAGATGAAGTTCTACGCGCTGGTGGTCTGGCGGCTGAAGCGGGTGGTGCCGCGGCGGCTCCAGCTCGTCTACCTCGGCAGCGGTGAGGTGCTCACCTACGATCCGGTCCCCGCCGACCTAGAGCGCGTCGAGCGCAAGCTGCTGGCGCTGTGGGACGCCATCCGGCTGGCGACGGAGACCGGGGACTGGCGTCCGCGGCCCACCCGCCTGTGCGACTGGTGCGACCACCGGGAGCACTGCCCGGAGTTCGGCGGCACTCCCCCGCCCTACCCGCTGCCCGTCGTGAGGGCGGCCCCGTCCGGCGGCCCGCCGCAGGGCAGAATGGGCCCGGACTAGCGAAGGAGACTCACGTGGCCATCCGCGTCCTACTCGTCGACGACCAGCCGCTGTTGCGCACGGGCTTCCGGATGATCCTGGAGGCCGAGCAGGACATCGCGGTCGTCGGGGAGGCGGGAGACGGCCTCCAGGCGCTCGATCAGGTGCGGGCGCTCCAGCCCGACGTGGTCCTGATGGACATCCGCATGCCGCGGATGGACGGCGTGGAGGCCACCCGGCAGATCACCGGACCCGAGCGGGACGGCCCGGCCAAGGTGCTGGTGCTGACCACCTTCGACCTCGACGAGTACGTCGTGGAGGCCCTCAAGGCGGGCGCCAGCGGCTTCCTGCTGAAGGACGCCCCGGCCAACGAACTCGTGCAGGCGATCCGGGTCGTCGCCGGCGGGGAGGCGATGCTCGCCCCCTCCATCACCCGGCGGCTGCTCGACAAGTACGCCACCCACCTGCCCTCCGGCGAGGAGCCGATGCCGGACACCCTGCACACGCTGACGGACCGCGAGGTGGAGGTGCTCAAGCTGGTCGCCCGCGGCCTGTCCAACGCGGAGATCGCCGCCGACCTCTTCGTCAGCGAGACCACCGTCAAGACGCACGTGGGCCATGTGCTGACCAAGCTGGGGCTGCGCGACCGGGTGCAGGCCGCGGTGTACGCGTACGAGAGCGGACTGGTGCGTCCCGGCGCGCAGTAGCGTCCGGGAGCGCGGGCCGGGTGCCGCAACGGCGTGGGGCGCCCCCTTCCTCCGGGAAGGGGGCGCCCCACGTGTCGTACGGGTCCGGTGCGCTCAGCCGCTGACGCCCCGGTTCAGCTCCCAGAGCTGGAGCGTGG
This sequence comes from Streptomyces sp. SCSIO 75703, assembly GCF_036607905.1. Taxonomy (NCBI): domain Bacteria; kingdom Bacillati; phylum Actinomycetota; class Actinomycetes; order Kitasatosporales; family Streptomycetaceae; genus Streptomyces; species Streptomyces sediminicola. The sequence continues at coordinate 5,543,348 of NZ_CP144555.1, read as the reverse complement.
AGGAGGAGTTGAGGGCGTAGGCCGTGCCGGTGATGTCGTCGCGGGCGGCGACGTACTGCTTGCCCTGCCACAGCGGGATCAGCGGGACGTCCGCGGCGATGATGTCCTGGATCCGCGTCAGGCTGCCGGCGGCGGAGAGCCGGTCGGCCTCCCGCCGGGACTGCGGGATGAGGCTGTCGATGACCTCGGCGTTCGCGTACGGCGAGTTGAGGGTGTTGTCCTTGTCGAGGAACGGCGCGATGAAGCTGTCCGCGTCGGGGAAGTCCGGGAACCAGCCCATGCCGAAGACGTCGTACTCGCCCTTCAGCTCGGCCGAGCGGAAGTCCTTCCAGGGCGTGCCCTTGATGTCGACGTCGAACAGGCCGCTGCCGTTGAGCTGCTTCTGGAGCTGCTCGAACTCGTCCTTCGTCGCGGCACCGTAGTGGTCGGTGGTGTAGTGCAGCGTCAGCTTCAGCGGCGTGGTGATGTCGACGTCGGCGTCCTGCAGCATCTGCTTGGCCTTGTTGACACTCGGGTCGCCGTACGTGTTGAAGAACGAGTTGGAGTGGCCGGTGATGCTGGCCGGGACCATCGAGTACAGCGGTTCGGCCTGCGAGCCGTAGACCTCGGAGACCAGTTCGCTGCGGTTGATGACCTGGGCCATCGCCTGGCGCACGGCCTTGGCCTTGACGGTCGGCGCGTCCGTGTTGAAGGCAAGGTAGCGGATCTCCAGGCCGGCGACCTCGATGAGGGAGACCTCGCCGCCGGTGGTGGTGGAGAGCTTCTGGATCTGCGACGGCGTCATGGCACGTGTCATGACGTCGATGTCACCCTTCTCGATGGCGTCGCCCATGGCCTCGGCGTCGGCGAAGGAGACCATCTCGACCTTGCTGTTGTTCACCTTGAGGCTCCCCTTGTAGTGGGGGTTCCTGGTGAACACGGCCTTGACCAGCTCGCCGTCCTTGACCTCGCTCTTCAGGCGGTACGGACCGGAGCCGTCCACCGCGAAGCCCTCGCGCAGCTTGTCCTTCTCGTAGTCGTCGGGGTTGACGATGCCGGCGACCGGGGTCGACAGCTTGAACGGGAAGGTGGCGTCGGCGGTGTTGAGGTGGAAGACGACCTCGCGGTCGCCCTGGGTCTCCACGGTGTCCACGGTGGAGAGCAGCGCGTAGACCTGGCTGTCGGCCTCGATGGCCAGGGCGCGGTCGATGGAGTACTTCACGTCGGCCGCGGTGACGGGGTCGCCGTTGGCGAACTTCAGGCCGTCGCGCAGGGTGCACGCGTAGCGCTCGGAGGCGGTGTCGGTGAAGCCGCACTTCTCGGCCGCCTCGGGCACCGGTTCGCCGTCGCCGCGCGGCTGGGTCATCAGCGTCTGCACGGTCTGCCGAAGGATGTTCCAGGAGCCGACGTCGTAGGCGTACGCCGGGTCGAAGGGCGCGGGAACCTCCTTCGAGGCGGTGAACCGGTCCGTGGTGCCGACGACGATCGCACCGCCGCCACTGCCACCGTCGGACCCGCCGCAACCGGCGAGCACCGGCGCCAGCAGGCCGACGACGGCCGGCAGCACCAAAGTCTTACGGTTCATGCTCGAGTTTCTCCAGAGCTGTCGGTCCGTGTATCCGGCATGCAGGGGTGTCGCGGCGGATCACGGGGATAGTTGCCGAGGTTCTCGCCACGAGATTAGTCCGCGCCCGCACGCGGACTCACAGCCACCGGAGTTGAGGGCTCATCACGGAGCGAAACCGGGTGTGGACACACCGAAAACCCGACAGAGGAAGGATTCGTGCAGCCTCTCCCCAATCGGGACACATGGCCCCCCCGAAAACCTCTCCGGCACGATCGGCAGCACAATCTGCGCGCCCTGTCGACCCCCCAGGGGGTGGGAAACGTCACATCAACCCCCTCGGGTGCGGACCCACGTATTCGGTGATATGCGGCACCGGAAAATACGGGTCACGGGCCTGCGTTCCAGCAGACGCCCCTTACCGGAATTCGGCTGTTATCGAGACCGCACGCTGAGTGAAGGACTAGCGCATTCGCGTCATCAGGCCGTGCAGGAAATTCAGGTCCACCTCTTCCAGCGAGCCGACCACGGTGCGGCGGTGGGCCGGGGTGATGGGGTGGACGGAGGGCACGGCCACGACGTGGCAGCCGGCGGCCTCGGCGGCGGCGACCCCGGTCGCGGTGTCCTCGACGACGGCGCAGCGGACCGGATCGACGCCGAGACCCTCGGCGGCGGCCAGGTAGGGATCGGGGTGCGGCTTGGTCCGCGGGACCTCGTCGCCGGCGACGCTGAGCGCGAAGTGCTGGGGACCGAGGGTGGTGAGCACCCGGTCGATGATGCGCCGGTGCGAGGCGGACACCAGGGCCGTCGGGATCTCGTGGGCGGAGAGTTCGGCGAGCAGGCGGTGGGCGCCGGGCATCAGCGGCAGATCGCGGTGGATGCGCTCCTCGAACCCGTCGTTGAGCAGGACGCTCAGCTCGGCGAGGGAGATGTCCGCGCCGGTGGCCTCGATCAGGAATCCCGCGCTGCGGCTCATGGGGCCGCCGACGACGACGTGGCGCCAGGAGTCGTCGAGGGTGTGGCCGAGGGAGGCGAAGACCTCGGTCTCCACGTCCCACCAGAAGCCCTCGGTGTCCACCAGGGTGCCGTCCATGTCGAGGAGCACGGCCTGCAGGGCGGAGCCTTCGGCCGTACGGGTGCCGAGCGCGGGAACCGTACTGGTCATCCACGTACCTCCTTGGGGGACGAGCAGGCCGGTTCCCACGGGGGGAACCGGCCTGCAGGGGACCGACCAGTGTACGTCGTGCGGGACCGGAACGCCGGGTGTGGCGTCCGGGACCGCCCGGACGGAGGAGCCGGCGGGGTCAGCGGGCGTTGAAGTACTTCGCCTCGGGGTGGTGGATCACGATGGCGTCGGTGGACTGCTCGGGGTGGAGCTGGAACTCCTCCGAGAGGTGCACGCCGATGCGCTCGGGGCCGAGCAGGTCGGCGATCTTCGCGCGGTCCTCCAGGTCGGGGCAGGCCCCGTAACCGAGGGAGAAGCGGGCGCCCCGGTACTTCAGGGCGAACATGTCCTCCATTACGGCCGGGTCCTCCCCGCCGAAGCCCAGTTCGGCGCGGACCCGCGCGTGCCAGTACTCGGCGAGGGCCTCGGCGAGCTGCACCGACAGTCCGTGCAGTTCGAGGTAGTCGCGGTAGGCGTTGGCCTCGAACATGCGGGCCGTCTCCTCGCCGATGCGGGAGCCGACGGTGACGATCTGGAAGCCGACGACGTCGGTCTCGCCGGACTCCTCGGGGCGGAAGAAGTCGGCGAGGCACAGGCGCCGGCCGCGCCGCTGGCGGGGGAAGGTGAAGCGGGTGCGCTCGTTGCCGGAGTCGTCCAGGACGATCAGGTCGTCGTCCTTGGAGACACAGGGGAAGTAGCCGTAGACGACGGCCGCCTCCAGCAGGTTGTCGGTCTGGAGCCGGTCCAGCAGTCCGCGCAGCCGGGGCCGGCCCTCGGTCTCGACGAGTTCCTCGTAGGTGGGGCCCTCGCCGGTGCGGGCCTGCTTCAGTCCCCACTGCCCCTTGAAGAGGGCGCCCTCGTCCAGCCAGGAGGCGTACTCCTTGAGCTGGATGCCCTTGATCACCCGGGTGCCCCGGAAGGGGGGCTCGGGCAGGGGGTTGTCGGTGGCGACGTCGGAGCGGACGTGGCCCTCCTCGGGGCGCTCCTCGACCTCGACGGCCGCCGCGCGGACCCGGCGCCGGCGCAGTTCCGGCAGTTGGGCGCCGGGCACGCCGCGCTTGATGCCGATGAGCGCGTCCATCAGCCGCAGGCCCTCGAAGGCGTCGCGGGCGTAGCGCACCTCGCCGTCGTAGATCTCGTACAGGTCCTGCTCGACGTAGGCGCGGGTGAGGGCGGCGCCGCCGAGGATCACGGGGAACTTGGCGGCCAGCCCGCGCTGGTTCAGCTCCTCCAGGTTCTCCTTCATGATCACGGTGGACTTGACCAGGAGGCCGGACATGCCGATGACGTCGGCCCGGTGCTCGTCGGCGGCCTCCAGGATGGCGGAGACCGGCTGCTTGATCCCGAGGTTGACGACGTTGTAGCCGTTGTTGGAGAGGATGATGTCGACGAGGTTCTTGCCGATGTCGTGCACGTCGCCGCGGACGGTGGCGAGCACGATGGTGCCCTTGCCGTCCTCGTCCGTCTTCTCCATGTGCGGCTCCAGGTGGGCCACGGCCGCCTTCATCACCTCGGCGGACTGGAGCACGAAGGGCAGTTGCATCTGTCCGGAGCCGAAGAGTTCGCCGACCACCTTCATGCCGTCCAGGAGCGTCTCGTTGACGATCTCCAGCGCGGGACGGGTGGTGAGCGCGGTCTCCAGGTCCTCTTCGAGACCGTTGCGCTCGCCGTCGATGATGCGGCGCTTGAGGCGCTCGTCCAGCGGCAGCGCGGCCAGTTCCTCGGCCTTGGACGCCTTGAGGGACTTGGCGGTGGCGCCCTCGAAGAGCTGCATGAGCTTCTGCAGCGGGTCGTAGCCCTCGCGGCGGCGGTCGTGGATCAGGTCCAGGGCGGTGGTGACCTGCTCCTCGTCGAAACGGGCGATCGGCAGGATCTTGGAGGCGTGGACGATGGCCGAGTCCAGGCCGGCCTTGACGCACTCGTCGAGGAAGACCGAGTTGAGCAGGATGCGGGCGGCCGGGTTGAGACCGAAGGAGATGTTGGAGAGACCGAGCGTGGTCTGCACCCGGGGGTGGCGCCGCTTCAGTTCGCGGATGCCCTCCAGGGTGGCCACGCCGTCGCCCCGGGACTCCTCCTGGCCGGTGCAGATGGTGAAGGTGAGGCAGTCGATGAGGATGTCCTCCTCGCGGATGCCCCAGTTGCCGGTCAGGTCGGCGATGAGCCGTTCGGCGATCTCGACCTTCTTCTCGGCGGTGCGGGCCTGGCCGACCTCGTCGATGGTGAGCGCGATCAGGGCGGCACCGTGCTCCTGGGCCAGCCGGGCGACCTTGGCGAACCGGGAGTCGGGGCCGTCCCCGTCCTCGTAGTTCACCGAGTTGATCACGGCCCGGCCGCCGAGCCGTTCGAGCCCGGCGCGCAGGACGTCGACCTCGGTGGAGTCGAGCACGATGGGCAGCGTCGAGGCGGTGGCGAACCGTCCGGCCAGTTCCCGCATGTCGGCGACGCCGTCGCGGCCCACGTAGTCGACGCAGAGGTCGAGCATGTGGGCGCCCTCGCGGATCTGGTCGCGGGCCATCTCCACGCAGTCGTCCCAGCGGCCGGCGAGCATGGCCTCGCGGAACTTCTTCGAGCCGTTGGCGTTGGTGCGCTCGCCGATGGCCAGGTACGAGGTGTCCTGGCGGAACGGCACGGTCTGGTAGAGCGAGGCGGCGCCCGGCTCGGGGCGCGGGTCGCGCTCGGCGGGGGTGAGGCCGCGGACCCGCTCGACGACCTGGCGCAGGTGCTCGGGGGTGGTGCCGCAGCAGCCGCCGACCAGCGAGAGGCCGTACTCCCGGACGAAGGTCTCCTGGGCGTCGGCGAGTTCGGGGGCGGTGAGCGGGTAGTGGGCGCCGTCCTTGCCGAGGACGGGGAGTCCGGCGTTGGGCATGCAGGACAGTGGGATGCGCGAGTGGCGGGCCAGGTAGCGCAGGTGCTCGCTCATCTCGGCCGGGCCGGTGGCGCAGTTCAGGCCGATCATGTCGATGCCGAGCGGTTCCAGGGCGGTCAGCGCGGCGCCGATCTCGGAGCCGAGCAGCATCGTGCCGGTGGTCTCGACGGTGACGGACACGATCACCGGCAGGTCGAGGCCCAGGGCGTCGAGGGCGCGGCGGGCGCCGAGCACGGACGCCTTGGTCTGGAGCAGGTCCTGCGTGGTCTCCACCAGCAGCGCGTCGGCGCCGCCCGCGACCAGTCCCTCGGCGTTGCGCTGGTAGGCGTCGCGCAGGGTGGTGTACGGGGCGTGGCCGAGGGTGGGCAGCTTGGTGCCGGGTCCGATGGAGCCGAGGACCCAGCGCGGGCGGCCGTCGCGGGCGGTGAACTCGTCGGCGACGTCGCGGGCGACGCGGGCGCCGGCCTCGGAGAGTTCGTGGACGCGGTCGGCGATGTCGTACTCGCCGAGGGCGGAGTGGTTGGCGCCGAAGGTGTTGGTCTCCACGCAGTCCACGCCGGCCGCGAAGTACTCCTCGTGCACCGAGCGGACGATGTCCGGCCGGGTCAGGTTCAGTACCTCGTTGCACCCCTCGAGCTGCTGGAAGTCCTCCAGCGTGGGGTTCTGCGCCTGGAGCATGGTGCCCATGGCGCCGTCGGCCACCACCACGCGGGTGGCGAGCGCCTCGCGGAGGGCGGAGACACGGGTCCGGGTGTCGGCGGACGGGGTGGACGGCGACGAGGCCATGAAGGGGCTCCCTAGAATGCGACGGCTGTCGGCTTTGCGCCGGCCCGGCACCGCCCCCAGGGGACGTCCGGGACCACACGCACGGCGCCAGCCTAGCCGGGACCGGCGGACGGCGGGCGGGGGCGTCCACGAGACGGACGCGTCCGGCGGCCGGAATGCGCTCGGAGAGGTGACGTCGCAGGGCCGGGCGGCGGTGCCGGTCCGTCGGTGGGCGGCCGGCGGGCCGCCGGCCGGGCGGGGGTGGGACAGTGGCCCGCCGACCATTGGCGGGAGGTCGGCATCGACCGGTAGTGTTCGGCATTGCCGAACGGCGTCTGTGACGCCGGAGCTGCGGTCGGAGAGACGCCGGGAGCGGCGGTCCAGGAGACGGAGGCGTACGTCGATGGCTCGGAACATCCAGTCGCTCGAACGGGCGGCCGCGATGCTGCGCCTGCTCGCGGGCGGTGAGCGCCGGCTCGGCCTGTCGGACATCGCCTCGTCGCTGGGCCTCGCCAAGGGCACCGCCCACGGCATCCTGCGCACCCTCCAGCACGAGGGCTTCGTCGAGCAGGACGAGGCGTCGGGCCGGTACCAGCTCGGGGCCGAACTGCTGCGCCTGGGCACCACCTACCTCGACGTGCACGAGCTACGGGCCCGCGCCCTGGTCTGGACGGACGACCTGGCCCGCTCCAGCGGCGAGAGCGTCCACCTGGGGGTACTGCACCAGGGCGGGGTCCTGGTGGTGCACCACGTCTTCCGCCCCGACGACAGCCGCCAGGTGCTGGAGATCGGCGCCATGCAGCCGCTGCACTCCACGGCGCTCGGCAAGGTGCTCGCCGCCTACGACCCGGTCGCGCGCAGCCAGGCCCTGGAGGGCGAGCGGGAGGCGTTCACCGACCGCACGGTGTGCGGCGCCGAGGGGTTCGAGCACGTGCTGGACCTCACCCGCGCGCGGGGGTACGCGGCCGACGTCGAGGAGACCTGGGAGGGCGTCGCGGCCATCGCCGCGCCCATCCACGACCGGCGCCGGATGCCGGTCGGCGCGGTGGGGGTCACCGGCGCGGTGGAGCGGCTGTGCCGGGACGGGGAACTGCGGCCGGAGCTGATCGCGGCGGTGCGGGACTGCGCCCGCGCGGTCTCCCGGGACCTGGGCGCGGGACGGTTCTGAGGACGGGCCCCGACCCGTTCCCCTCCGAGACCCCTCCCCCTCCCGGACCCCGCCCCGCTCACGGACCCCACCCCCTCTCGCCCCAGGCCACCCCACCCCCCTCTCGCCCCAGGCCACCCCGCCCCGCTCACGGGCCCGCCTCCTGACGGCCCGGCCGGTGACGCCCCGCCTCCCGACGGCCCGTCCGCTGACGACCCGCCCGGTGACGACCCGCGCCCTGACGACCCGCCCTCTGACGACCCGCCCGGTGACGGTGCGGCCGTGCCCGGCGGTTTTCGCCCGCCCTCTTTCCGGGGACTGATAAGAGACGGCGATCAATCGGCTTCACGTTTCCGATAACGGAACCCTTGACGCATGACGGACGCCAGGCAAGACTCCCGTCCATCGGTCGGCATTGTCGAACACCTTCCGGACATACGCGTTAGAGTGTGGCAACGCCAAGGGCCGCCATCGCTCTCACACCGAGGGCGCCGGAACACCCGGAGGGACCCGGGGTTCGGCTTCCCCTGGACGAAGGACAAAGGAGTCGCGGGTGTCCAGCTCCGACATCTTCATCGGCGAGACCATAGGGACCGCCATACTGATCCTGCTGGGCGGCGGCGTGTGTGCCGCCGTCACCCTCAAAGCGTCCAAATCCCGCAACGCGGGCTGGCTCGCCATCGCCTTCGGGTGGGGCTTCGCCGTGATGACGGCCGTCTACATATCGGCCCCGCTCTCCGGCGCCCACCTCAACCCCGCCGTGACCGTCGGCATCGCGTTCAAGGACGGCCGGTGGAACGACGTCCCCGTGTACCTCGCCGGCCAGTTCCTCGGCGCCATGATCGGCGCGACCCTGGTCTGGGCCGCCTACTACGGACAGTTCCACGCCCACCTCACCGACCGCGAGATCGTCGGCGGTCCGGGCGCGCAGAAGACCTCCGCCGCCAAGGCCGTCGAGGCGCGGGAGAAGGGGGCCGGCCCGGTCCTCGGCGTCTTCTCCACCGGCCCCGAGGTCCGCAACGCGGCGCAGAACCTCACCACGGAGATCATCGGCACCTTCGTCCTGCTGCTCGCCGTCCTCACCCAGGGCCTGAACGACGAGGGCAACGGCCTCGGCACCCTGGGCGGGCTGATCACCGCGCTGGTGGTCGTCTCGATCGGCCTCTCGCTGGGCGGACCGACGGGATACGCGATCAACCCGGCCCGCGACCTCGGACCGCGCGTCGTGCACGCCCTGCTGCCGCTGCCCAACAAAGGCGGCTCCGACTGGACCTATGCCTGGGTGCCGGTCGTCGGCCCGCTGATCGGCGGCGCCGCCGCGGCGGGCGTCTACAACCTGGCGTTCGCCTAGGCACCCGGCCCGGCCCGCCGCACGGCACCCGCCGTACCCGCCGGTTCGCCCCCGACCGAGACCCCCAGACCCCAGGAGCACACAGTGACCGACGACCACTCCGCCAAGATCGCCTCGCACGGCCACGGGCCCTTCATCGCCGCGATCGACCAGGGCACGACGTCCTCGCGGTGCATCGTCTTCGACCGGGACGGCCGTATCGTCGCCGTCGACCAGAAGGAGCACGAGCAGATCTTCCCGCGTCCCGGCTGGGTCGAGCACGACGCCACCGAGATATGGACCAACGTGCAGGAGGTCGTCGCCGGAGCGGTCGGCAAGGCCGGCCTCACCCGCGCCGACATCGCGGCGATCGGCATCACCAACCAGCGCGAGACCACGCTGATCTGGGACCGGACCACCGGTGAGCCGGTGCACCACGCCCTCGTCTGGCAGGACACCCGCACCGACGCGCTCTGCCGGGAGCTGGGCCGCAACGTCGGCCAGGACCGCTTCCGCCGCGAGACCGGGCTCCCCCTCGCCTCCTACTTCGCCGGGCCCAAGGCCCGCTGGCTCCTCGACAACGTGGCGGGCCTGCGCGAGCGCGCCGCCTCGGGGGACCTGCTCTTCGGCACCATGGACTCCTGGGTCATCTGGAACCTGACCGGCGGCGTCGACGGCGGCCGGCACGTCACCGACGTCACCAACGCCTCGCGCACCATGCTCATGAACCTCCACACCATGGCGTGGGACGAGAAGATCTGCGAGTCCATCGGCGTGCCCCGGCACATGCTCCCGGAGATCCGCTCCTCCGCGGAGGTCTACGGCGAGATCAAGGGCGGCAGACTCGGCGAACTGCTCGGCGGCGTCCCCGTCGCCTCCGCGCTCGGGGACCAGCAGGCGGCCCTGTTCGGGCAGACCTGCTTCGCCGAGGGCGAGACCAAGTCGACGTACGGCACCGGCACCTTCATGGTGATGAACACCGGCTCCAAGATCATCAACTCGTACAGCGGGCTCCTGACCACCGTCGGCTACCGCATCGGCGACGCCGAGCCGGTCTACGCCCTGGAGGGCTCGATCGCCGTCACCGGTTCGCTGGTGCAGTGGATGCGCGACCAGATGGGCCTCATCTCCACCGCGGCCGAGATCGAGACCCTGGCCCTGTCCGTCGAGGACAACGGCGGCGCCTACTTCGTGCCCGCCTTCTCCGGCCTGTTCGCCCCCTACTGGCGCTCCGACGCCCGCGGCGTGATCGCCGGCCTGACCCGCTACGTCACCAAGGCGCACCTCGCGCGCGCCGTGCTGGAGGCGACCGCGTGGCAGACCCGGGAGATCGCCGACGCGATGACCAAGGACTCCGGCGTCGAACTGGCCGCGCTCAAGGTCGACGGCGGCATGACCTCGAACAACCTGCTGATGCAGACCCTCGCCGACTTCCTGGACGCCCCCGTGGTGCGCCCGATGGTCGCCGAGACCACCTGCCTCGGCGCCGCCTACGCCGCCGGTCTGGCCGTCGGCTTCTGGAACGGCACCGACGACCTGCGCGCCAACTGGCGGCGGGCCGCCGAATGGACCCCCCGCATGGACGCGGAGACCCGCGACCGTGAGTACGAGAGCTGGCTCAAGGCCGTCGAACGGACCATGGGCTGGCTCGACGAGAGCTGACCGGGCCGACGACGCCGACGCGCCGGCGGCGGTCCTCCCGGGACCGGCGCCGGCCGCCCGCACGGGGCCGGGAGTCCCGTCCCGCCCCGGCGCCGCCGGAGACCGCCGGCCGAGAAGGAGCAAGAGGAAGCGATGACCACACAGTCCACCCTGCAGTCCGCACCCGCCCTGGGAACGCGCCTGCTCGCCGGCCCGAACCCGAGCCGCGCCGAGACCCGCGAGCTGCTCTCCCGGGCGTCCTACGACCTCCTCGTGATCGGCGGCGGCATCCTCGGCCTGTCCACCGCCTGGCACGCCGCGCAGTCCGGGCTGCGGGTGGCCGTGGTGGACGCCGGCGACTTCGCCGGAGCCACCTCCTCCGCCTCCTCCAAGCTGCTCCACGGCGGGCTGCGCTACCTCCAGACCGGCGCCGTGCGGCTGGTGGCGGAGAACCACTTCGAGCGCCGGGCCGTCTCCCGCCGGGTCGCCCCCCACCTGGCCCGCCCGCTCACCTTCTACCTCCCCGTCTACGAGGGCGGGCCGCACGGCGCGGCCAAGCTGGGCGCCGGCGTCTTCGCGTACTCGGCGCTCTCCGCCTTCGGCGACGGCGTCGGCCACCTGCTCTCGCCCGCCCGGGCCGCGCGGGACGTGCCGGAGCTGCGCACCGAGAACCTCAAGGCCGTGGCCGTCTACGGCGACGACCAGATGAACGACTCCCGCATGGCCCTGATGACGGTGCGGGCGGCCGTCGAGGCGGGCGCCGTGGTCCTCAACCACGCCGAGGTCACCGGACTGCGCTTCACCCGGGGCCGGGTGACCGGCGCCGAGCTGACCGACCGGCTCTCCGGCGACGCGTTCGGCGTCGACGCCCGGCTCGTGCTCAACGCCACCGGCCCCTGGGTCGACCACCTGCGCCGCATGGAGGACCCCGGGGCGGCGCCCTCCATCCGCCTGTCCAAGGGCGCCCACCTCGTGCTGCGGCGCACCTCCCCGTGGCGGGCGGCCCTGGCCACCCCGATCGACAAGTACCGGATCACCTTCGCCCTCCCCTGGGAGGACATGCTGCTGCTCGGCACGACCGACGAGGAGTACGAGGGCGACCCGGGGGACGTCGCGGCCACCGAGAAGGACATCGCCCAGATCCTCGACGAGGCCGCCTTCTCCGTCCGCGACCAGCAACTCGACCGGGACCTGATCACCTACGCGTTCGCCGGGCTGCGGGTGCTGCCGGGCGGACCCGGCGACACCGCGAAGGCCCGCCGCGAGACGGTGGTCACCGAGGGCCGCGGCGGCATGCTCTCCGTCGCCGGCGGCAAGTGGACCACGTTCCGCCACATCGGCCGCACGGTCGTGCGGACCCTCCAGGCACTTCCGGGCGGACCGCTGGGCGACGCCTTCGAACCGGTCTCCACGCTGCCGAGGAAGCTGCCCCTGCCCGGTGTCGCCAACCCGCACGCGGTCGCCCACCGGCTGCTCACCGACCACCCGGCGCCCGGCCCGCGCATGGCCGCCGACACCGCCCGGCACCTGGCCACGCACTACGGCTCGCTGGCGTTCGACGTGGCCCGGCTCGCCAACGCGGACCCCGCGCTCGCCGAGCGCGTCCACCCCGACGCGCCGGAGATCTGGGCGCAGGTGGTGTGGGCCCGCGACCACGAGTGGGCCGCGACACCGGAGGACGTGCTGCGCCGGCGGACCACGCTGACGGTCCGCGGACTGGCCACCGAGGACGTCCGGACGAAGGTGCGGGACCTGCTCGGCCGGCGGTGACGCGCGGTGCCGCGCCGCGGGGTCCCGCCCGCTCCGCCGTACGGGGTGTCCGGGCCCCCCGAACGGGGCAGTGATCCGGTCACCGCCCCGTGCAAGGGGGCTGCGGGCGGCCCCTCGTGACGCCGTAAGGTTGGGGGGTACGCGAGGGCTCGTCGGAAGGAGGCGCTGGGTGATCGAGCTCGAGGGGGTTCCCGAGCTGATCGACCCGGTCATGGTGGCCGCGTTCGAAGGCTGGAACGATGCCGGTGACGCCGCTTCCACCGCGGTCGCGCACCTGGAGCGGGAGTGGAAGGGCGAGGTGTTCGCGGCGCTGGACGCCGAGGACTACTACGACTTCCAGGTCAACCGTCCCACGGTCTTCATGGAGGGCGGCGTCCGCAAGATCACCTGGCCGACGACCCGGCTCTCGGTGGTCCGCGTCGGCGGCGACACACCGCGCGACCTGGTGCTGGTCCGGGGGATCGAGCCATCCATGCGCTGGCGCTCGTTCTGCAACGAACTGCTCGGCTTCGCCCACGAACTGGGCGTCGAGATGGTGGTGGTGCTCGGCGCGCTGCTGGGCGACACCCCGCACACCCGCCCGGTGCCGGTCAGCGGGACCACGTCGGACACCGCGCTGGCCGGCCGGATGGACCTGGAGGAGACCAAGTACGAGGGCCCGACGGGCATCGTCGGCATCCTCCAGGAGGCGTGCACCCACGCCGGGGTGCCGGCCGTGTCGCTGTGGGCGGCGGTGCCGCACTACGTGTCGCAGCCGCCCAACCCGAAGGCGACGCTGGCCCTGCTCAACCGGCTGGAGGACCTGATCGACGTCCGCATCCCGCTGGGCGACCTGCCCGAGGACGCGCGCGCCTGGCAGGTCGGCGTGGACCAGCTCGCCGCCGAGGACACCGAGGTCGCCGAGTACGTCCAGTCGCTGGAGGAGGCCCGGGACACCGCGGAGCTGCCGGAGGCGTCGGGCGAGGCGATCGCCCGCGAGTTCGAGCGGTACCTGCGGCGCCGGGACGGCTCCGGGCCGGGCGTCGGCGGCCACGCCACCGCGGAGGGGAGCGAGGGCCTGCCGGGCGCCCCGTACCTGAAGGACAATCCGAGCGGCCGCGCGCGCCCGCCGAAACCGCCGAAGGCGGGCGGGGACGACGAGGACTCCGCCGAGGACTGACCGGACCGGACGGCCGGGCGGGGGCGCTTCCACCGGGAAGCGCCCCCGCCCGCCGTTCCGGAGGCTCCGTCAGAGGGCCACGCCGAGCAGCGCGTCCACGGCGCGGGAGACGACCCCGGGCGCCCCGTCGTCCGTGCCGCCGTCCTCGCGCTGGCGGTCGGCCCAGCGGTCGACCGCGTCGAGCGCGGCCGGCGCGTCCAGGTCGTGGGAGAGGGCCGCGCGGATCTCCTCGACGAGCCCCTCGGCCGGCGGTCCGTCGGGCCGGGAGACGGCGGCCCGCCAGTGCTCCAGCCGCCGCTCGGCGTCCCGCAGCACCTGGTCGGTCCACTCCCAGTCCGACCGGTAGTGGTGGGCGAGGAGCGCGAGCCGGATGGCCGCGGGGTCGACGCCGTCACGCCGGAGCTGCGAGACGAAGACCAGGTTGCCTTTGGACTTGGACATCTTCTCGCCGTGCAGCGCGACCATCCCGGCGTGGACGTACGCCTTGGCCATCGGGAACTGTCCGGTGAGCACCTGGGCGTGGGAGGCGCCCATCTCGTGGTGCGGGAAGGCCAGGTCGGAGCCGCCGCCCTGGACGTCGAAGCCCATGCCGAGGTGGTCGAGGGCGATGGCCACGCACTCGATGTGCCAGCCCGGACGGCCGGGGCCGAGCGAGCCGCCGTCCCAGCTCGGTTCGCCCTCGCGGGCGCTCATCCACAGCAGCGGGTCGAGGGGGTTCTTCTTGCCCGGCCTGTCGGGGTCGCCGCCCCGCTCGGCGGAGAGCAGTCGCATCGCGGCGGTGTCGAGGCCGGAGACGGCGCCGAAGTGGGGGTCGCAGTCGACGGAGAAGTACACGTCCCCGTCCAGGTCGTAGGCGGCGCCCGCGTCCCGCAGCCGCTCGACGAGCGGGACGATGCCCGGTATGGCCTCCACGGCGCCTATGTAGTGCCGCGGCGGCAGCATCCGCAGCGCCGTCATGTCCTCGCGGAAGAGCGCCGTCTCCCGCTCGGCGAGGCCGGCCCAGTCGACACCGTCGCGCTCGGCCCGCTCCAGCAGCGGGTCGTCGATGTCGGTGACGTTCTGCACGTAGTGGACCTGCCGCTTGGTGTCGAGCCACACGCGCTGCACGAGGTCGAACGCGTTGTAGGTCGCCGCGTGTCCCAGGTGGGTGGCGTCGTAGGGCGTGATGCCGCAGACGTAGATTCGGGCGACGGGGCCGGGGGCGAGGGTGACCAGCGCCCCCGTCGCGGTGTCGTGGATCTCCAGGTCGCGGCCCTGACCGGGCAGGGCGGGGACCTCGGAAGCGGGCCAGGCATGCATGTCATGAGCCTAACCGGACGGATGTTCCGTACACGAACCGGACCGGGCCGGTTGGCCGGTCCTGCCCTCTTGCCTTCCGGCCACCGGTGTGCCGCGCCCGCCGCGGGGCCCTCAGACCGGCGGCCAGGGGATGGCGGGCCACTGCCCGCCGGGCACGGGGTGCCGGCCGGAGTCGAGCAGGGCGCCGACCCGGGCGCGGGTGGCGTCCAGTTCGGCCGGGGTGATCAGCTCCCCCAGCCGGTCGGCCAGGGGCGCTCCCTCGCCGAGCGCCTCCCGCAGGGCGTCCAGCACCGCCAGGGCCTCCCCGGTGAGCGGGTCCCCGGCCCAGCCCCACAGCAGGGTGCGCAGCTTGTCCTCGGTGTGGAACGTGACCCCGTGGTCGATGCCGTAGAGCCGCTCCCCCGCGGCGGGCAGCAGGTGGCCGCCCTTGCGGTCGGCGTTGTTGACCACGGCGTCCAGGACGGCGAGCCGGCGCAGGCGCTCGTCGTCGGCGTGCACGAGCAGCGCGGGGCGCCCGTCCTCGGTCTCGGCGAAGGCGACCGCCTTCCAGCCGGGGGCGGGCTCCTCGTCCTCGGCCAGGGCGAGCAGTGCGGTGCCGGGCAGGGCCTCGATCCAGAGCTGGCACATGCCCTCTCCGTAGGGGCCGTCGCGGAGCACGGTGGGCGGTATCAGGCCCCAGCCGGTCGCCTCGGAGACCTCGTACGCGGCGACCTCCCGCCGGGCGAGGGAACCGTCGGGGAAGTCCCACAGGGGCCGCTCCCCGGCGACGGGCTTGTACACGCACGCGGCCTCGCGGCCGTCGTGGGACACGGTGCCGTGGAGCACCGCGTTGGAGGCGCCGCGGATGCGTCCGCGCACGGTCAGCTCGCCCTCGGCGAGGAGCCGTACGGTCGCCGCGTCGTGGGTCACGCCCCGCGGCGGTATCCGTTCTGGCGCGGACATACGTGTCCTTCCGGGTCGAGCGGGAGGCTGCACAGCGGACACGGCGGCCGCCCGGCGTTGACGACGTCGAGGGCGCGCTTGGCGAAGGCCCTGGCCTGCGCGCCGGTGAGGCGGACCCGGAGCATCGGGGGGCCGTTCTCCTCGTCCTGGAGCATCCGCTCCTCGGCCTCCGCCAGATCCTCCTCGGACTCGGCGTCCAGCTCCACCAGGGCCTGCGCCTCGACGATCATGCGCTCGTCCTCGCCGTCCCAGGCGAGCGCCATGGTGCCGACGCGGAACTCCTCCTCGATGGGGGTGTCCAGCGGCGCCGTGTCGGCGTTCTCGGTGGGTGCCATGGCGGGGACGGCGGTGCTGCCGCCGCTGCGCCGGACGACCTCGTCGAGGAGTTCGTCCATACGCTCGGCGAGCGCGGCGACCTGCGTCTTCTCCAGGGCCACGCTGGTCACCCGGGAGCCGGCGATGGCCTGGAGGAAGAACGTACGGCGTCCGGGCAGCCCGACCGTGCCGGCCACGAAACGTTCCGGTTGGTCGTAGAGGAACACCTGACGGGACACGTCCTGTCTCCATGGAAGTCGAGAGGGTGGTCGGGAGGGATGCGGAAGGGCGGGAACGGGCACTGCCGCGACCGCCTCACCCTACTGCGGCCGACGATCACGGTGCGCCCGCACCGCCACCGACCGGGGCCTCCTCGGCGGGCGGCTCCTCGCGCGGCACCAGGGAGGCGAAGTCGCCGGTGTCGCCGAGGCGGACCAGGAAGGGCCGCAGCCGGGTGTAGCGGATCACGGTGACGGAGCAGGGGTCGACCGAGATCCGCTGGAAGAGGTCGAGGTGGAGGCCGAGCGCGTCGGCGACCAGGGACTTGATGATGTCGCCGTGGGAGCACATGAGGTAGACCGCGTCGGCGCCGTGGTCGCGCTCCACGCGCGCGTTCCACTCGCGCACCGCCTCGGCGGCGCGGGTCTGCATGGCGCGCATCGACTCGCCGCCGGGGAAGGCCGCGGCGGAGGGGTGGGCCTGTACCACCTCCATCAGCGGCTCGTCCCTGAGGTCGGCGAGCTTGCGGCCGGACCAGTCGCCGTAGTGGCACTCCCCGATCCGTTCGTCGGTGTGCGCGCTCAGGCCGGGGCGGGCCTCCAGCAGCGGCCGGACGGTCTCCTGGCAGCGCTGGAGCGGGCTGACGACGATCTCGGAGAGCGGCAGGCCGGCGAGCCGGCCGGGCAGCGCGGCGGCCTGCGCGGCCCCGCGTTCGTCGAGCGCGACGCCGGGCGTCCAGCCGGCGAGCACCCCTTCGGTATTGGCGGTCGAACGTCCGTGCCTGACCAGGATCAGCGTGGGCATGCGGCCAGGGTAGGCCCCGTACGCCGTGCGAACGCGCCGGGCCGGGGGGAGAATGCGTTCGATGATCGTCGACTGTGCCGTCTACCGCGACGGGCGCCGGTCGGAGGGGACCGAGGACCTCTCCGCCGCGCTCGCCGGGGCCCGCGCCGCGGGCGGCTTCGTGTGGATCGGGCTGCACGAGCCCACCGCGCAGGAGTTCGAGCTGGTCAGCCGCGAGTTCGGGCTGCACCCGCTGGCCGTGGAGGACGCCCTCAAGGCGCACCAGCGGCCGAAGCTGGAGGTGTACGAGGACTCGCTCTTCGCCGTGCTCAAGCCGGTCGTCTACGAGGCGCGGAGCGACTCCGTCTCGACCGGCGAGGTGATGGTCTTCCTCGGGGACGCGTTCGCGGTCGTGGTCCGGCACGGCGAGGCCGCCCCGCTCGCGGGGGTGCGCCGGCGCCTGGAGCACGAGCCGGAACTCCTCGCCAAGGGCCCCACGTCGGTGCTGTACGCGATCGCCGACGCCACCGTCGACCACTACCTGGAGGTCGCCGTCGCGCTCCAGAACGACCTGGAGGAGCTGGAGGCGGAGGTCTTCTCCCCGGACGGCGGCGGCACGCGCAACACGGCGTCGCGGATCTACGCCTTCAAGCGGCAGGTGCTGGAGTTCCGCCGGGCGACGGTGCCGCTGGCGCCGCCGCTGGCCCGGCTGGCGGGCACGGGCGCCTTCGGCGCGGTGGTGCCCTTCGTCGACGAGCGGGCGCGGCCGTTCTTCCGGGACGTCAACGACCACCTGCTGCGGGTGAACGAGTCGGTGGAGGGCCTGGACCGGCTGGTCTCCGACATCCTCTCGGCGCACCTGGCGCAGATGAGCGTCCGGCAGAACGACGACATGCGAAAGATCTCCGCGTGGGCGGCGATGGCGGCGGTCCCCACGATGATCGCCGGGATCTACGGCATGAACTTCGCGCACATGCCGGAGCTGGGCTGGGAGTGGTCGTACCCGGTGGTGATCGTGGTGATGGCGGGGCTGGAGCTGCTGCTCTACCGGCTGTTCAAGCACCGGGGCTGGCTGTAGCGCCGCGCGGGGCCCGCGGGGACGTGTGCGGGGCGGGCGGCGCGGCGCCCGGGGGCGTCAGACGGTCTCCGGCGCCGGTACGGCCGGGCCGCCGAGGGCGTCGCGCAGCTCGGGCGGGCGCAGCGTGACCAGGCGGCGCCAGCCGCCGAGGCGCTCGAAGAGGTACATCGCGCGGATGCCCGCCGCGAGCAGCGCCGAGCGGGCCCGCGACCAGCCCAGTACGCGGCCCATGTGGGCCATCACCGCGAGGCTCACGTCCCGGTAGACGCGGATCTCGGCGAGGGCGCACTCCCGCAGCGTCCGCTGGATGTACCGGCCGTGACCGGCGGCGGCCAGGCGCAGCAGTTCCTCGTGGGCGTAGGCGAGGTGGTTGTCCTCGTCGGCGGCGATCATGCGTACGGCGCGTCCCACGTCCGGGTGATCGGCGAAGTGCTTGCGCAGCAGCGCCATCTGACCGGCCGCGCGCTCCTCGGTGACCCGGCTGTGCGCGAGGTAGGTGATGATGTCCCGCACCGTCAGCGGGTGGTCGGCGCGGAGCCGGTCGTGGGCGAGACCGATGCCGTGCCGCTCCAGGAGCATGGTGTAGTCGGTCTCCGGGGGGACCTCCACCGGCTCCAGACCGCGTTTCCTGAGCAGTGCGTGGAAGATGCGCCCGTGCTTGTCCTCGTCCGCCCCGTGCCGGGCGATCTTGGGGGCGAGGTCGCGCTGGCTCTCGGGCGCCAGGGCCGCGATGCGCGCGTTCTCCCAGCCTCCCTGCGACTCCCCGCCGGCCGCGATGGAGCAGAAGAGACGGAAGGACTCGTCGTGGTCGAGGATCTCCTGGAACAGGCTCTTCGCCGAAAGCATCGGGGCACCTCTCTGCCTCTGCAGGGTCGTTCCGCAGGTCCGCAGGGCACGAGTCAACTGCGGGGCGGCGGACGCGGCAAACGCTCGGCGCGGTGGCTCCGCCGAACGGCGGACACGCACCGGGCGCGACAGGGGCGCGCGGACGCGTAACCCCGGGCGCGCGGGCGCGTTGTTCTCCGTGACGGCCGTGGCGGGGAAGACCCCCGAGCCCCCACCACGGCCGCGAGACCTCCCCGGCCCTCGGCCGCCACTGAGGTCTTTCGTTCGCGTCAGGCGGGACCCTGCGAGCCCGACGTGATCCACACGAGAGGCCCTAGGCCAGACCGGCGCGCTCCAGGGCCTCGGTACCGGCCCGGAGGGCGGCGATCCGCTCGTCCAGGGTGAAGCCCGCCGGGGCCAGGGTGAGGGTGGTGACCCCGGCGGCGGCGTAGGCCCGCATCCGGTCGGCGATCCGGTCGACGGAGCCGAGCAGCGTGGTGCGGTCGATCAGTTCGTGCGGCACGGCGGCCGCGGCGCCCTGCTTGTCGCCGGAGAGGTACTTGTCCTGGATCTCGGCCGCCGCCTTCTCGTACCCCATGCGGCCGGCCAGCCGGTTGTAGAAGTTCTGCCGGCGGCTGCCCATGCCGCCGACGTACAGCGCCGTGTAGGGGCGGAAGGTGTCGGCGAGCGCGGTCACGTCCTTGTCGTCGCCGAGGGCGAGGGGAAGGGTGGGGCAGACGTCGAAGCCGTCGAGGGTGCGGCCGGCCTTCTCCCGCCCGGCCCGCAGGTGCCGGACCGCGGTCTCCTCCAGGTGCTCGGCGGAGGGGAAGATCAGCAGGGCGCCGTCGGCGATCTCGCCGGTCTGCTCCAGGTTCTTCGGGCCGATCGCGGCGATGTAGAGCGGGATGTGCTCGCGCTGCGGGTGCACGGTCAGCTTGAGCGGCTTGCCCGGACCGCCGGGCAGCGGCAGCGTCCAGTGCGTCCCCTCGTACGACAGGCGCTCGCGGGTCATCGCCTTGCGCACGATCTCGACGTACTCCCGGGTGCGGGCCAGGGGCTTGTCGAACGTGACGCCGTACCAGCCCTCGGAGACCTGCGGTCCGGACACGCCGAGGCCGAGGCGGAAGCGGCCCCCGGAGAGCGAGTCGAGCGTGGCCGCCGTCATCGCGGTCATGGCGGGCTGCCGGGCCGGGATCTGGAAGATCGCGGACCCGACGTCGATGCGCTCGGTCTGGGCGGCGACCCAGCTCAGCACCGTGGCCGCGTCCGATCCGTACGCCTCGGCGGCCCAGCAGACGGCGTAGCCCAGCCGGTCGGCCTCCTGGGCGACGGCCAGGTTGTCCGCGTCCATTCCGGCACCCCAGTAGCCGAGGTTGATCCCGAGCTGCATGGCCGATTCCCCTTACCGATCAGTAACGTCGCTGGTGTCCCGACCTTAGCGCGCGCGACTCGGTTGTCCACAGGACCCCACAGCGCAACCCGTGGCCAGTAATGTCGGCGTTCATGGAGCACAGGCATCTCGGCCGCACGGGCCTGCGCGTGTCCCGCCTCGGGCTCGGCACCCTCACCTGGGGCCGCAGCACCGACGAGCACGCCGCCGCGGACCTCTTGAAGACCTTCTGGGAGGCGGGCGGGACCCTCGTCGACACCGCGGACGTGTACGGCGACGGCGAGGCCGAGTACCTGCTCGGCCGGCTCATGGAGGGCCTGGTGCCGCGCCGGGACCTGGTGATCTCGACCAAGGCGGGCAGCGTCCCGGACCCGGAGCGGCGCTTCGACGGCTCGCGCGGTCACCTGCTCTCCGCGCTGGACGCCTCGCTCGCCCGCCTCGGCACCGACCACGTCGACGTGTGGCACCTGCACGCCTACGACCCGCACACCCCGCTGGAGGAGACGCTGAGCGTCCTCGACCTGGCCGTGAGCACCGGCCGGGCCCGTTACGCGGGCGTCTCCAACTACTGCGGCTGGCAGCTCGCCAAGGCCGGCACCTGGCAGCTCGCCGCCCCGGGCGCACGGAACCCGCTCGCCAGCACCCAGATGGAGTACTCACTGCTCCAGCGCGGCATCGAGCGCGAGGTGCTGCCGGCCGCCCTGGACCTCGGCATCGGCGTGCTGCCCTCCTCACCGCTGGGGCGCGGGGTGCTCACCGGCAAGTACCGCAAGGACGCGACCCCGGCAGACTCGCGGGGCGCCTCGGACCAGCTGGCGCCCTTCGTCGCGCCCTACCTCGACCAGACGGCCGGTCACATCGTGGACGCGGTGGCGACGGCGGCCGACGGGCTCGCGGTGACGCCCTTGCAAGTGGCGCTGGCGTGGGTGCGCGACCGGCCCGGCGTGGTCGCGCCCATCCTCGGCGCGCGCACGGCACGGCAGCTCACGGCGGCGTTGTCGGTGGAGACCCTTAGTCTTCCTGACGAGATCCGCCGGGCGCTCGACGACGTGTCGGCGCCGGTGCACCGCTACCCCGACCACGACTGGAGCACGCTGTGAGCACGGAGCCCGTACCCGGCCAGGACACCGCGGAGTCCGGGGACACCGGGGGCGGCGTGGACGACACGAACGCCGCCGTCGGCGCGGGCACCGGGCCGACGGCGGGGACCGGACCGGCCGCGGAGGCCGGCGGTACGGACCGGGGCGGGGCGCGGACGCCGGCCGCCGGTGCCGGAGGGGACGGCGTGGACGAGGCGCGGGCCGCCTCCGCCGGGGTGCCGGGGGGCACGGGCGGGGAGCCGGAGAGCGCCGGGGAGCCCGGGGAAGGCGGACAGGCGAACGAGGGCGCCGGGGCCGCGGCAGACGGACGGACGGCGGACGCCGAGGCCGGGGAGGGTGGGCAGGCGAGCGGGGGTACCGGGCCGGAGGGGGACGGACAGCCGGAAGGGGGCACCGGGCAGCCCGGGGGACTCGGGCGGGAGGGGCGGCCGGACCCGGATGCCGGGTCCGAAGAGGAGGAAGCCGGTTCCCGGCCGTCCGAGGCCGAGGCGGAGCTGGCCGCCCAGCGGATCGAGCGGGAGCGCATCGAGCGCCGCAAGTCCCAGCGGCAGGCGCCCCTCGCCAGCGGCGCCAAGCTCAGCGGCACGGCCGCCGATCTGCTCGCCGCCGTACGGGCCGTGGAGAGCGGCGAGAAGCCCCCGGCGACGGTCTTCGCCGGCCCCGCGCCCGCCCCGCGCCGGCCGGCCCCCGAACCGCAGCGCCCGCCGCGCCCGGTGCCGGCGGGCCCGGACGCCGAGCCCGCGGGCCCCACGCCCGAGACCGTCCGGGCGGTGCGCGGCGTCCTCGCCGAGGGCGGTGCGCCCGAGGTGCTGGCCCCGCGGGCCGCCGCGCTCCTCGGCGAGTCGGCGGACTCCGCCCTGCGCGCCGACCCCTGGCAGTTGCTCCGGATCGCCGAGGTCCGGCCGCAACAGGCCGACGCCTTCGCCCGCGCGCTGCTCGGCGCCGGGGCCGGGCCGGACGACGACCGCCGGGGGCGCGCGGTGACGGTCTGGCTGCTGGAGCAGGCCGCGCTCGCCGGACACACCGCCCTGGATCTGCCCCGTCTCACGGCCACGCTGGCCCAGCACGGTGTCCCGGACCCCGACGCGGCCGTGCAGAACGCCCTCGCGGAGGGCGAGGCACTGGCCTTCCAGGACATCCTGGAGGAGCCCGGCGGGGCGCACGGCACGGCCCGTGCGCCGGGGGCCGCCGGGGAGTCCTCCGCCGAGGGCGACGAGGAGGAGGCCGAGGAGCGTCCGGTCCGGGTGCTGATCGGCCTGGAGCGGTACGCGCTCGCGGAGGAGAGCCTCGCCGACGGACTCGCCCGGCTCGCCGCCTCGACCCCGCGCGACCCCGGCACGGACGGCACGAAGGACACGCACGGGCCTGCGGGCCCCGGGGGCGACCCGGCGGACGGGGGCGGCGCGGGGTGGGAGCGGTTCGCCGGCTCCGCCGAGGGCGCCGCCGCCGACCTGATCCGGGCGGTCGCGGGGCACGCCCTGGTGGTGCACACCGGCGGGGAGGCCGCCCTCGCGGAACCGGCGGCCCTGCTGCGTGCCGCCCACCTGCTGGGCCTGCGGGTCTGCGCCGCCGCGCCCGGTGCGCTCGGCAGGGACCGCTTCGCCGCCCTGGCCGGCCCCGCGGCACCGGACCGGGAGGGCCCCGACGTCGTGACGGTGGCCGGGCTGCTCGCCGGGACGGAGGGACCGGGGCGGGACGCGGACGGCACCCTCGCCCTCAACCTGCTCGTCGTGGTGGACGCCCCCCAGGTGGACGTCGAGACGGGCGCCCTGCTGGTGGAGTCGCTCTCCGACGGCTCCCGGCTGGTGCTGGCCGGGGACCCCGGGGTGCTGGGGTCGGTGGGGCCCGGACGGGTCTTCGCCGATCTGCTCGCCGCCCGGATCTGCCCCCAGGTCGCCTCCCGCCGGCCCGATCCGGGTCCGCTGGGCGAACTGGTCTCCGGCATCGGCGCCGGGGAGCTGGGCCGGCCGGCGGCCCCGGGCAGGGAGATCGTGATCGTGCCGGTGCGGGACGCGGGCGAGGCCGTGCACCGCACGGTGCAGATCGTCGCGGACTCGGTGCCCCGCGCCCTCGGCCTGGCCGCCGAGGAGACCCAGGTGATCACGCCGGGGCACGGCGGCGCCGCCGGCACCCGGGCGCTCAACGCGGCCCTGAAGGAACGGCTGAACCCGGGGCCCGGCCGGTTCGGCGGCTTCGACCCCGGTGACCGCGTCGTCCACTCCCCTGCCCCGGGCCGCGCGGTGCCCGGCCGGGTGGTCAAGGGCGACGCCGACGGGCTGCACCTGTCCTGCGCGGGCCGGAGCGTGGTCGTACCGCGGGAGCGGGTGGAGCGGTCGGTGCGGCACGGCTGGGCGCTGACCGCGCGGCAGGCGGCGGGCGGGCGGTGGCCCGCGGTGGTCGTGGTCCTGCCCGGCGACGCGGCGCGGTCCCTCAGCCGGCCCTGGGTGTACACGGCCTTCGGCCGGGCCGGGCGCCACCTCTCCGTGGTGCACGGCGTGGAGCAGGCGCTGCCCCGGGCGGTCGCGGAGGTGCCGGAGAAGCCGCGGACCACCCGGCTGCCGGTGCTCCTCGCACCGCAGGACCCGGAAAACGGCTGAAGGACCCGGAGAACGGCTGAGAAACGCCGGTGGCGGTCGTGGAGGGCACCCCTCCACGACCGCCACCGGCGGCGCTGCCCCGTGCCGGGCTCAGCGCCCGGCGTCGAGCGGCTCCGGCTCCCCGTCGCCGTCCCGCTCCACCTCTTCCATGTCGGCGTCCTCGATGTCGTCGTCCACCGTGAGGCCCTCCGCGGCGTCGACCACGTCGTCCGCGTCGTCGTCCTCGCCCGCCCCGTCGGCCTCGTCTCCCTCGTCGTCCCCGCCGTCGTGGTCGTCTTCGTCGTCCTCGTAGCCGTGGAAGTCGTCGTCCTCGTCGTCGAAGACGGCGCTGACGTCGAAGCGGCAGACGACCCGCTGCGGGTCGACGTCCTCGAAGGGTGCCTCCAGCCATTCGCCGGGTTCGGCCGCCTCGTCGGCGGCCGTGACCCAGAGGGTCGAATCGCCCTCCTCCAGTCCGAACTCCTTGTGCCGGGAAGCGATCTCGTCGGCCTCGAACTCGCCGAAGAGGATGCCGAGCGCCCCGTGCACGGTCTCGGCGGCCTCCGGGTGAGCCTGGTCGTCGTCCGCCGCCTCGACCCAGCGGGCCTGGGCCATCAGCCGCTGTGGCTCCACGACGGCGTAGTCCCGGCGGATCAGCACGCTCAGCGCGTTCGGCTCCTCGGGCCCCGTGTAGGGGGGCAGGGTGTCGTCCCCGCCGGGGATCTCGAAGGGGGTGACCTCGTCGTAACGGTCGTACAGCAGTTCGTCGTACGCCTCTGCCGCCGCGGCCAGCAGGTTGAACGCCTCGAAGACGGCCGGGTCGTCCTCCCGCGACCGGCGCTCGACCGCCGCCAGGTGGCGGTCGAGCGCGGTCTTGACGGCCTCGGCGGCGGCGCGTACCTCGGCAGCGGTGGGCTGCGCAGCATCAGACATAGTGCAGACGCTATCCGTACCGGGCCCCAGACCGCACAATAGATGCGATGCCGGAATACGAATTTGTCGATGTGTACCTACCGCGTGCGGTCTCCCGCAAGGAGGCCGCACGCCTGCTGACGGACCACGCGGAGTACGGACACTGGGAGCTGTACCGCCTGACCCTGCTGCGCGACGGGAGCCGCAGGGTGCGGCTGCGTCGGCGGATCATCCGCCAGGTCCGTGCCACCTGGTGAGACCGGGGCGAGCCCGGCCCTCCGTGGCCGGGAGACATCACGGAGCGGGTCCCGCGCGTGCGGGGCCCGCTCCGTGTGTGGTGGCGCGTGCGCGTCGGGTGGCGCCGGGGCGCGCGCCTCAGGCGGCGGTGCGCGCCTTGCGGTAGAGCACGGCGCCCGCGAGGAGCGCGCCGGCGCCGGCCGGCAGCACGAGGCCGAGCGGGAGTTCGCTGCCGGTCGCGGCGAGCTGCGCGGTCCGCGGGTGGCTGACGCCGGTCGCGGGGGTGTCCGGGGTCCGGGGCTCACCCGGGGTGCCGGGGTCACGCGGCTCGCCGGGGGTGCCGGGCTCACCGGGGTTCCCCGGAGTACCGGGCTCACCGGGCTCACCAGGGGTGCCGGGCTCACCGGGGGTGCCCGGTTCACCGGGCTCACCGGGTTCACCAGGAGTCCCCGGCTCCCCGGGCTCCCCCGGCTCACCAGGGATGCCGGGCTCGCCCGGCTCGCCCGGAGGCGTCCCGTGGTCGCCGCCGTTGGCGCAGCCGTTGCCCGCGGCCGGGTTGAGGACGCCGACGACGTCGACGCTGTTGCCGCATACGTTGACCGGCACGTCGACCGGCACCTGGACCTGGTTGCCGGAGGCGACGCCCGGCGATCCGGTGGTGTGGCCGCCGGCCTGCGCACCGCCCTGGCCGGCGCCGGCGCCGCCGCCCTGGTTGGCACAGGCGTTGCCCATCGCCGGGTTGAGGAGGCCGACGACGCTGATCGTGTTGCCGCACAGGTTGACCGGGACGTGCACCGGCACCTGCACCGTGTTGCCGGACAGCACGCCGGGCGAACCCGAACTCGCCCCGTACGCCCCGGAGTCGGCGTGGGCGACTCCGCCCGCGGCGGCGATCACGCCGGTGGCGGCCGCCATCGTCATCAGGCCCTTGCGGGTGACCTGTCGCATTTCGTGAAACCTGCCTTGCCCTAGTCCCGTAGTCCCGTTGTCCCGAAAAACACTGGAGCCCTCCGGCCTCCACCCCCCGAGCGCTCGGCCCCGGAGCGCGTGGTGCGCGCCCCGGGGCCGAGCGGCTCAGTCCTCAGGGGACGAGGCGCAACGTCACTTGTTGATGCAGACGTTGCCGAAGGCCGGGTTCAGCAGGCCGATCACGGAGACCGTGTTGCCGCAGACGTTCACCGGGACGTGCACGGGAACCTGCACGACGTTGCCGGACAGGACGCCCGGCGAGTGCACGGCGGCACCCTGGGCACCCGAGTCGGCGGCGGCGAGGCCCGCGCCCGCGAGAACCAGCCCACCGGTGGCAGCCGCGACGGCGACGACCTTCTTGATCATTGTTCCTCCTAGTTAGCAACGTGCGATCCCCACTTGCCGATCGCACCCCGTGTAACGAGGAGGGAGTAATGAGGCTACGAGCTTATGAGCGCATTCACCCGTCCCGGTCGGTCACCGCACACCCGGACGAATACGGACGGGTGTACGCGGGCGTGGTCACGAGGCGTCGAGGAAGCGGTCGAGCACCCGCACACCGAACTTGAGTCCGTCCACCGGGACGCGTTCGTCCACCCCGTGGAACATGCCCGCGAAGTCCAGCTCGGGCGGCAGCTTCAGCGGTGCGAAGCCGAAGCAGCGGATGCCCAGGTCGTCGAAGGACTTGGCGTCGGTGCCGCCGGAGAGCATGTAGGGCACCGCCCGCGCGATGGGGTCCTCGGCGCTCAGCGCGGTCTGCATGGCGTCGACGAGCCGGCCGTCGAAGTCGGTCTCCAGCGCCTTGTCGGCGTGCACGTCCTCGCGCCGGACCCGCGGGCCGAGGATGCGGTCGAGGTCGGCGAGGAACTCCTCCTCGTACCCCGGCAGGAAGCGCCCGTCGACGTGGGCGACGGCCTGGCCGGGGATGACGTTGACCTTGTAGCCGGCGCCGAGCATGGTGGGCGCGGCCGAGTTGCGCAGGGTCGTGCCGATCATGCGGGCGATGCCGCCCAGCTTGGCGAGGGTCTCCTCCATGTTCTCGGGGTCGAGTTCGGTGCCGAGCGCGTCGGACAGCTCGTCGAGGAAGGCCCGCACGGTCTTGGTGACACGGACCGGCCACTGGTGCCGGCCGAGCCGGGCGACGGCGTCGCACAGTTCGGTGATGGCGTTGTCGTCGTTGGTCATCGAGCCGTGGCCGGCCGTGCCGTCGACGGTCAGCCGCATCCAGTGCATGCCCTTCTCGGCGGTCTCCACGAGGTAGAGGCGCAGCTTCTCGTTGACCGTGAAGGAGAAGCCGCCGACCTCGCCGATCGCCTCGGTGACGCCCTCGAACAGCTCGGGGTGGTGCCGGACGAGGTGCTTGGCGCCGTACGTCCCGCCCGCCTCCTCGTCCGCGAGGAAGGCCAGGACGATGTCGCGGGGCGGCTTGCGCCCGGTGCGCATCCGCTCGCGGACGACCGCGAGGGTCATCGCGTCCATGTCCTTCATGTCGACGGCGCCGCGCCCCCACACGCACCCGTCGGCGATCTCGCCGGAGAAGGGGTGGTGGGTCCAGTCGTCGGCGTTGGCCGGGACGACGTCGGTGTGGCCGTGGATGAGCAGCGCGGGCCGCGAGGGGTCCTCGCCCTCGATGCGGGCCACGGTGGAGGCCCGGCCCGGGTGGGACTCGAAGATCCGCGGTTCGAGACCCACCTCGGCGAGCTTCTCGGCGACGTACTCGGCCGCCTTGCGCTCGCCGGGCCCCGAGTGGTCGCCGTAGTTGCTGGTGTCGATCCGGATCAGCTCGCGGCAGAGGTCGACGACCTCGTCCTCGCCGGTGGCGCTGTCGGCCGTGCCCTTCTCGCTCACGTGCTTCCTCCCGCTGTCACTGCTGGTGGGTCCCCCCATCCTGCCCGTCCGGCCGGTGCGGCCCAAGCCGGGTCCCGGCCCCGTCGCGCCGCGTTCACGCCGGGCCGGGGGGTGATCGGGCACCCCCGAAAGCCTGGTAATGTTTACGTCGTCGCCGCGGGGAACACCCCGCACGACACACACCTTGTCCGGGTGGCGGAATGGCAGACGCGCTAGCTTGAGGTGCTAGTGCCCTTTATCGGGCGTGGGGGTTCAAGTCCCCCCTCGGACACCATGTGAGACCCCTGCCGAGCAGGGGTCTTTCGCGTTGGGGCGCGTCGGTGCTCCCGGGTCCCCGGCCCACCGTGCCGTGGGGCCGCCGTGCCGACCGGGCAGAATGGCGGCCATGACCACGCGTTCCTGCCCGTGCGGGCTGCCCGAGCCGTACGCGTCGTGCTGCGGCCGTTTCCACTCGGGGGCCGCCGCCGCGCCGACCGCCGAGGCGCTGATGCGCTCGCGGTACAGCGCCTTCGCGCGCGGGGACGCCGCCTACCTGCTGCGAACCTGGCACCCGCGGACCCGGCCCGCCCGTCTCGACCTGGACCCGGCGACGCGGTGGACCGGTCTGGAGATCCTGGGGACGTCGGGCGGTTCCGCCTTCCACTCGACCGGGACGGTGGAGTTCCGGGCGTCGTACCGCGGGGGCTCGTTGCACGAGCACAGCCGTTTCGAGCGCTCCGGCGGCGCGTGGGTCTACGTGGACGGGGACTTCCCCGGCTGAGCGCTTCCGGTCCGTCCCGTCTACGGGGCGAGGACGTCCAGTTCCCGCAGGGCGCCCACGGTGATCTCCCGGGTGAGCCGCTCGGCCTCGGCGGCGTCGCCCGCGCGGACCGCCTCCGCGACCTGCACGTGGAGGGTGACGGCGGCGGGGTCGGGGTCGTCGAACATCACGTCGTGCTCGGTGCGCCCCGTCAGCACCTCGGCCACGACGTCGCCGAGCCGGGCGAACATCTCGTTGCCGGAGGCGGTGAGGACCACCCGGTGGAAGGCGACGTCGTGCAGGAGGTAGCCCTCCAGACGTCCGCCGCGTGAGTGGGCGACCATGCCGAGCGCGCACTCGGTCAGCTCGGCGCACTGTTCCGGGGTCGCGCGGGTCGCGGCGAGCCCCGCGGCGACCGGTTCGACCGCGGAGCGCAGCACGGTCAGGGACCGCAACTGGCGGGGGCGGTCGGCGCCGGCCAGGCGCCAGCGGATGACCTGCGGGTCGTAGACGTTCCACTCGCACTCGGGCAGGACCGTGACGCCCACCCGGCGGCGGGAGGCGACCAGCCGCATCGACTCCAGCACCCGGACCGCCTCGCGCATCACGGAGCGGGAGACCTCGAAGTCCTGGGCCAGCTCGTCGGTGCGCAGGACGCTGCCCGGTGCGTACCGCCCCGCGGTGATGGCGGGGCCGAGGGTGTCCAGTACGCGGCCGTGCAGCCCTCGGCCCTGTGTGCTCATGGGACTCAGCGTACGAGGTACGTCACGGAAACAAAAAGTCAGACTTATTTGTCACAGAGTCTTGAATTCGTCGTACCTATGGGTTTCAGTTGCGTGGACATCAGATGTCGACGGAGACAGCAGACAGCGAGAGCACGATGGATCAACTGCGCACCCCCCACGTCGTCGTGGTCATGGGCGTGGCGGGCACCGGGAAGACCACGATCGGTCCCCTGCTCGCGGACCGGCTCGGCGTCCCCTACGCCGAGGGCGACGACTTCCACCCGCCGGCCAACATCGCCAAGATGACGGCCGGCACCCCGCTCACCGACGCCGACCGGCTGCCCTGGCTGGACGCGATCGGCGGCTGGGCGCACGGCCGGGCCGGGCTCGGCGGGGTGGTGAGCAGTTCGGCGCTGAAGCGGGCGTACCGGGACCGGTTGCGCGCCGCCGCTCCGGACGTGGTCTTCGTGCACCTGACCGGCAGCCGCGCGCTGATCGAGGAGCGGATGGCGCACCGGCGCGGGCACTTCATGCCGACCGCCCTGCTCGACTCGCAGTTCGCCACGCTCCAGCCGCTCCAGCCGGACGAGACCGGGGTCGCGGTCGACGTCGCCGGCACCCCCGAGGAGATCGCCGACCGGGCGTGCGCCGCCCTGCGGGCCCTGCCCGGAGCGGCCCGCTAGCCCCTGGCACCGTCACTCTCCCCACTCCCCCTTCCCCACCCCTCTCCATCACCGCAAGGGAAACCACCGTGACCAGACTCAGTGTCGAGATGCTGGCAGCGGACACCGCCGAGCCGATCACCTCGGCGGGCCACGCCCAGCTCGGCATAGCCGTCCTGTTGGGCATCGCCGTCATCGTCCTGCTCATCACCAAGTACAAGCTGCACGCCTTCCTGGCGCTGACCATCGGTTCGCTGGCGCTCGGCGCGTTCGCCGGGGCGCCGCTGGACAAGGTCATCACCAGCTTCACCGCCGGGCTCGGTTCGACCGTGGCGGGCGTCGGCGTGCTGATCGCGCTGGGCGCGATCCTCGGCAAGATGCTCGCGGACTCCGGCGGCGCCGACCAGATCGTGGACACGATCCTGGCGCGGGCGAGCGGACGGGCGATGCCGTGGGCGATGGTGCTGATCGCCTCCGTGATCGGTCTGCCGCTCTTCTTCGAGGTCGGCATCGTGCTGCTGATCCCGGTGGTGCTGATGGTCGCCAAGCGCGGCAACTACTCCCTGATGCGCATCGGCGTCCCGGCGCTGGCCGGTCTCTCGGTGATGCACGGGCTGGTCCCGCCGCACCCCGGCCCGCTGGTGGCGATCGACGCGGTGCAGGCCAACCTCGGTGTGACGCTGGCCCTCGGTGTGCTGATCGCGATTCCGACGGTGATCGTGGCCGGTCCGCTCTTCGGCAGGCTGGCGGCCCGCTGGGTGGACGTCCCGGCCCCCGACCGGATGATCCCGCAGCGTGCCTCCGAGGACCTGGAGCGGCGTCCGGGCTTCGGCGCGACCCTGTTCACGGTGCTGCTGCCGGTCGTGCTGATGCTCGCCAAGGCGCTGGTCGACATCGTCGTGGACGATCCGGACCACCTGGTGCAGCGGGTCTTCGACGTGGCCGGCTCGCCGATGATCGCCCTGCTGGCCGCCGTGCTCGTCGGCATCTTCACGCTGATGCGGCCGGCCGGTTTCGGCAAGGAGCGCGTGTCCCGGGTCGTCGAGACCGGTTTCGCGCCGATCGCGGGCATCCTGCTCATCGTCGGCGCGGGCGGCGGCTTCAAGCAGACGCTGATCGACTCGGGCGTGGGCCAGATGATCCTGGAGATCTCCAAGGACTGGTCGATCCCCGCGCTGCTGCTGGCCTGGCTGATCGCGGTCGCGATCCGGCTGGCGACCGGTTCGGCGACCGTGGCGACGGTCTCCGCGGCCGGTCTGGTCGCCCCCCTGGCGGCCGACATGTCGACCACGCACGCGGCGCTGCTGGTGCTGGCGATCGGCGCGGGCTCGCTCTTCTTCAGCCATGTCAACGACGCCGGTTTCTGGCTGGTGAAGGAGTACTTCGGGCTGGACGTCGGCCAGACGATCAAGACGTGGTCCGTCATGGAGACGATCATCTCCGTGGTCGCCGGTGGTCTGGTGCTGCTGCTGTCCTTGTTCATATAGCCCCGGCGGGCTCGCATGAGCCCGCCGGGGAGCGGGACAGGCGTGCGGGGCGGTGGCCATCCGGTCACCGCCCCGCCGTCGTTCCCGCGGTCCGCGCCCGCCGTCGTTCACGGGGCCTGCGAGGTGCCCGAACTGCCGGTGGTCGTCGGGACCGTCCTTCGGCCGGGTCGGGGTCGGGTCGCGCCGAGCGCGCCGGCCCGCGCGGCGCGGAAGGCGGTGTGCGGATCACGGTCCGGGTAGGACCACGGGGCGGACGTGGCGTGGCCGCCGATGCGGTGGAAGAGCGCGGCGGCCTCGGCGCCACGGCCCTCGCAGCATTTGGCGTGGGCGAGGAAGTTGAGGTCGACCAGCCGGCGCGGGTGGCCCTCGTGCTCCCACTCCAGCCACCAGTCGAAGGCGGCCTGCATCACCAGCCGGGCGCGGCGCCCCGACCAGTGGCCGGAGGCGCCGGGGTCGGGCGGCTCGTGCCCGGCGGCGGCGAGGACGCGGTAGCGCTCGGCGTGGGCGATGACCGGCAGCATGGCCAGCGGGGAGTCCGCGGGCGCCTGCTCGGCGGCCCGGCCGGCGAAGTCGTAGACCTCGTGGAGCGGGTCGGGTCCGGTCTCGCCGCGCCGTTCGGCGAGCCGGGCGACCATCAGGTGGTGGGCGTGGTGGTGGTCGGCGTACCGGCCGCGGACCTCGTCGAAGACGCGGACCACCTCGTCCTCCGGGCCCAGGGCACGTTCGAGCAGCAGCAGGCCGAACCAGGGGGTCGGGTCGGCGGGGCGGGAGCCGGCGGCCGTCCGGCACGCCTCCCGGCAGCGGTCGGGCGCCTCCTTGCCGCGCAGGGCACGGTGGACCAGGGCGAGGGCGAGCAGCAGGGCGGCGTCGCCGGAGCCGGGGTCGGCGAGCAGCCATTCGCGGGCCCAGGCGGCGCAGGAGGGCTCCTGGGCGAGGACGGTCGCGCGGTGTGCGCGACGGTCCCAGTCATCACCCGTACGGACCAGCAGGGAGCGGGCGGACTGCCACCGCCCCTGGGCCAGCGCCGCGCGGGTGGCGACGAGTTCGGCGTCGTCGAGGGCCTCGTCGAGGCTGTGGGCCGCGCGTCCGCGGACTCGGACGAGGGGAGGCGGGGGTGGGGTCACCGCGGGGGACTTCCTCACGTGACGCGGTAGGTCGTCGTAGCCGGTTGCCATGGAGTGATCACGCGAAGCCAAGCGGTAGCCATGACTCGTCGTCAAGGCCGGACAGGCCGTTACACGCGTCAACTCCCTTAATTCCCCAGGCATTTGCCAAAGGCAGCTACCGAAACACCACCCGGATGCGGGACTCGACCGGCGTATCGGAGCCCCCGGCGCTAGAGTCGCCCCGGCACACTCCGTGACCCGGCCTGACGATCGAGGTACGCAGCGTGACGCTTTTGGTACTGGTCCTCGCCGTGAGCGCCGCGTGCTGCCTGGGCCTCGGCTTCGTGCTCCAGCAGGACGCCGCCCAGCGCGCGCCGTTGGGCGACTTCCTCTCCCCCCGGCTGCTGCTGGACCTGATCCGGGTGCCGCGCTGGCTGGGCGGCATCGCGCTCATGGTGGCGGGCATGGTGCTCGGCGCCCTCGCGCTCGGCGCGGGCGGGGTCACCCTGGTGGAACCCCTGCTCGCCACGAACCTGCTCTTCGCCCTCGCCCTCTCCCGTCTCCGCACCCGGCAGCCGCTGGGCGGCCAGGGCTGGTCGGGGCTGGTGCTGCTGGCCGGCGGGGTCACCGCGTTCATCGTCGCGGGCCGGCCGCGCGGCGGCAGCGCGGTCACCGACCCGGTACGCCACTGGCTGGTCGTCGGCGGGGTGCTCGGCCTCGCCCTGCTGCTCACGGCGTGCGCCCGGCGGGCCCGGCTGACCTGGGGCCCCGCACTCCTGGCCCTCGCCGCCGGGCTGCTCTACGGGGTGCAGGACGCGCTCACCCGGGTCAGCGGGCGGCGCTTCTCGGCCGAGGGCCTGGTCGGCCTGCTCACCGCCTGGCAGCCCTACGGGGTCGTCGTCCTCGGCGTCACGGGGCTGGTGCTCGTGCAGAGCGCCTTCGAGACGGCGCCGCTGCGCAGGTCCCTGCCCGCCCTGACCGCCGCCCAGCCGCTGGCGGGCATCGCCTGCGGCGTCGGCTTCCTCGGCGACCGGCTGCGCACCGGCGCCGGGGCCCTGGCGTGGGAGGCCGGCGGGCTGGCGGCGGCGGTCACGGGCATCGTCCTGCTGGGGCTGCACCCGGCCCTGCCCCGGGGAGCGGCCGCGGCGCCGGCGGAGACCGGCCGCGCTGCTTGGATGGACACATGAGCGCTGACGAGATCCTGGACATCGTCGACGAGGACGACCGGGTGGTGGGCCGGGCCCGCCGGGGCGACGTGTACGCCCGGGGCCTGCGCCACCGCGCCGTCTTCGTCCGGGCCCGCGACCCCGAGGGCCGCCTCTTCGTCCACCGCCGCACCCCGGTGAAGCTGGTCTACCCGTCCTTCTA
The DNA here is from genome assembly GCF_036607905.1 of Streptomyces sp. SCSIO 75703. Taxonomy (NCBI): domain Bacteria; kingdom Bacillati; phylum Actinomycetota; class Actinomycetes; order Kitasatosporales; family Streptomycetaceae; genus Streptomyces; species Streptomyces sediminicola. Next base: position 5,509,382 of record NZ_CP144555.1, on the reverse strand, counting down.
CGACATGTTCGTCGGCGGGGTGGTCGGCGCGGGCGAGTCGTACGACGAGGCCGCCCTGCGCGAGGCCCGCGAGGAACTCGGCGTCCCCGGCCTTCCCCGGCCGCGGCACCTTTTCACTTTCCTCTACGACAACGGCGCGGGCCACACCTGGTGGTCGGCGGTCTACGACGTGCGCTGCGAGTGGCCGGTCCGCCCGCAGCCCGAGGAGGTCGCCTGGCACGCCTTCCTGACCGAGGGGGAACTGGAGGCCCGCCTGGAGGACTGGCCCTGGGTCCCGGACGGCCTGGAGGCGTACCGGCGCCTGCGCGCGTCCCCCTGACCCCCGGCTACCGCCGGAGCCGTGCCCGGGTACGGCACGGGCGGCGCGGGCGGGCCGGGTGCGGCGCGGGAGACGCGGGCGGGCACGCCGGGTGCGGCGCGGGAGACGCGGGCGGGCACGCCGGGTGCGGCGCGGGAGACGCGGGCGGGCCGACGCCGCCCGTACCGGCACGGCGCGGGCCGCTCTGGATAGGGTCGCCCGCGTGATCCCCTTCGTACGGAACGCCCGCCTGTGGTTCGCCCCCGAGGAGGTCCGGAGGGAGGGCCCGACCCCCGACTACCGCTTCTCGCTGGCCAACGAGCGCACGTTCCTGGCCTGGCTGCGCACCGCCCTGGCCCTGATCGGCGGCGGTTTCGCGGTGGACCAGTTCCTGCCCGACCTGCGCTGGGGCTGGCGCGTGGGCCTGGCCCTGGCCCTGCTCGCGGCCGGTGTGCTCTGTTCGCTGCGCGCGGTGAACCACTGGGTCCGCTGCGAACGGGCGATGCGCCGGGGCGAGGACCTGCCCGCCTCCCGCTTCCCGGTGGTGCTCGGCCTGGTCGTGGCGGTCGTCGCCGTGGCCATGGTGCTGGTGGTGCTCGTCGGGTGGGAGCGGTGAGCACGGACGCCGGCGCGGCCCCGGGCCGCGATCCGGGGCTCCAGCCGCAGCGCACCCGCCTGGCGTGGCGGCGTACGACCCTGTCGGGCACGGTCGTCACGGTGCTGGCGGCGCGGAGCGCGCTGGGCAGCGGCCCGTCCCCGGCGTCGGTCGCGGCCGGCGCGCTGTGCGCGCTGTTCTGGCTGGCCTTCCTGCGTCTGGCCCACCTGCGCATCCGCACGCTGGACGCGTCCCACCGCCCGGGGGCGCTCGCCCCGCCGCACGCCGCGGCGGCGGCCCTGTGCGCGGTCGCCCTGGCGGTGTGCGGGGCGGCCATCGTCCTCTGAACGCCCGCCCCGCCACGGGCGTACGTGGCTTCACCCCCCGTGGGTACCCGGACGGCACGCAGGCCCGGGACGGCCGCACACGCGTCGCGGGAAGGCGACGCCCGGCCCCCTGGGCGGTGCCCGACGGCACCCACGCCACCCCGCCTCTCCCCTGCCCCCGGAGGTTGAGCACCATGACCACCGCCCACCAGGAGCACGCCGCCCACCCCCACGTCCACGGCCCGGCCTGCGGCCACACCGAGGTCCCGCACGGGGACCACGTCGACTACGCGCACGACGGCCACCTGCACCGCGCGCACGGCGGCCACTGGGACGAGTGCGAGCCCGCCGGCCACACGGCGCACGCGGACCACCCGCACCGGCACGGCGAGGACTGCGGGCACCCGCGCGTGCGCCACGGCGACCACGTGGACTACCTGCACGACGGCCACCGGCACGCCGCCCACGAGGGGCACTGGGACGACCACTGACCGCGCGGGAGACCCGGTCCCCGCCGGTGTCCGGCCCGGACCCGCTCCCCGCGTCCGCCCGAGCGACGACACGCCGAAGGAGCCCCGCACGGACCGTGCGGAAGGCCATCGGCGTGTCGTCGCGTCGCTCACGTTCCGCCCGCCCACTGGACTCCATACCGACCGGTCGGCATCATGAGGCGTGTCCTGGTCACCCCGACTGGAGGAGCGACGATGAGCCCCGACCATCCGCCCGGACTCGACCCGGGCCGGCTGCGCGACCTGCTCGACCGTGAACGGCCCGGTCTGGTCGACGGACCGCTCACGGCCCGGCTGATCGAGGGCGGCCGGTCGAACCTGACGTATCTGGTGGGCGACGGCACCGCCCGCTGGGTCGTGCGCCGCCCGCCGCTCGGGCACGTCCTCGCCACCGCGCACGACATGGCGCGCGAGCACCGAGTGATCAGCGCCCTGCACCCGACCGGGGTGCCGGTGCCGCGCACGGTGCTGTTCTGCGAGGACGAGGAGGTCCTCGGAGCACCGTTCTACGTGATGGAGTTCGTCGAGGGCACCCCGTACCGCACGGCGGACCAGCTCGCCCCGCTCGGCCCGGAGCGCACCCGGGACACCGTCCTGAACCTGGTCGACACGCTCGTCGCCCTCCACGCGGTGGACCCCGGCGAGGTCGGGCTCGGCGACTTCGGCCGTCCCGAGGGCTTCCTCGCACGCCAGTTGCGCCGCTGGGCCACCCAGCTCGACGCCTCGCGCGGACGCGACCTGCCCGGCATCGACGAACTGCACGGCGCGCTCGGCCGGGCGTTGCCCCGCTCCCCCGCCCCGGCCGTCGTGCACGGCGACTTCCGGCTGGACAACGTCCTGATCGGCGCGGACGGCGAGGTCGCGGCGGTCCTGGACTGGGAGATGTCCACCCTGGGCGATCCGCTCACCGACCTCGGCCTGCTGGCGATGTACAGCACACCGCTCGGCATGCCGGGCTCCCCCGTCGCCACCACGGCCGAGGCGCCGGGCCACCCCTCCCCGGCCGAGCTGGTCGAGCGCTACGCCCGCCGCTCGGGCCGGGACGTGGGCGCCGTCGCCTGGTACACGGCGTTCGCCTGGTTCAAGCTCGCCGTGATCCTGGAGGGCATTCACTACCGCTACACGCTGGGCCGCACGGTGGGCGGCGGCTTCGACCGCATCGGCGAACTGGTGCCGGTCTTCATCGAGCACGGACTGACCACGCTTCAGGAGGGCTGACCCGCGATGGACTTCGCGTACGACGCGCGCACCGAGGAGCTGCGCGCCCGGCTGCTCGCCTTCATGGACGAGCACGTCTACCCGGCCGAGCCGGTCGCCCGGGAGCAGCGCGCCGCCCTGGCGTCGCCCTGGGACACCCCGCGGATCGTCGGGGAGCTGAAGGCAGAGGCCCGCCGCCGGGGCCTGTGGAACCTCTTCCTGCCCGACGCCCGGTTCGGCGCCGGCCTCACCAACCTCCAGTACGCGCCGCTCGCCGAGATCACCGGCCGCAGCCCGCACCTGGCGCCGACGGCGACGAACTGCGCCGCGCCGGACACCGGGAACATGGAGGTGCTGGCGCAGTTCGCGGACGGGCCGCAGCGGGAACGGTGGCTGCGGCCGCTGCTGGCCGGCGAGATCCGCTCGGCGTTCGCCATGACCGAACCGGAGGTGGCCTCCTCCGACGCCACCAACATCACCACGCGCATCGAGCGCGACGGCGACGCGTACGTCGTCACGGGCCGCAAGTGGTACATCTCCGGCGCGATGAACCCGGACTGCCGGATCTTCATCGTCATGGGCAAGACGGACCCGGAGGGCGCGGACGTGCGCCGCCAGCAGTCGATGGTGCTGGTCCCGCGCGACACGCCCGGCGTCACGGTGACGCGCGCCATGCGGGTGTTCGGGTACGAGGACCACGACCACGGGGGCCACGCCGAGGTGGTCTTCGACCACGCGCGCGTGCCGGTCACGAACCTCGTCGGCGAGGAGGGGGGCGGGTTCGCCATCGCGCAGGCCCGCCTCGGCCCCGGCCGCATCCACCACTGCATGCGGCTCATCGGCATGGCGGAGCGGGCGATCGAGCTGATGTGCCGGCGGGCGGCCTCCCGGGAGGCGTTCGGCAGGCCGCTGGCCCAGCAGGGCGTGGTCCACAACTGGATCGCGGACGCGCGGGTCACCGTGGAGCAACTGCGGCTGCTGGTGCTGAAGACGGCCTGGCTGATGGACACCGTCGGCAACAAGGGCGCGCACACCGAGATCCAGGCCATCAAGATCGCCACGCCGCGCGCGGTGGTGGACATCGTGGACCGGGCGATCCAGTTGCACGGCGCGGGCGGGGTGAGCCAGGACTTCCCGCTGGCGGAGCTGTACGCCGCCGCGCGGACGCTGATGATCGCGGACGGCCCGGACGAGGTGCACCAGCGCTCGCTGGCCCGCCGCGAGATCAGGCGGTACGCCTGACGGTCCGTGCGCGGTGCGCCGCCCCGCGTCCCCGGGGCGGCGCACCGGCCACTCCTCGTCCGCCGCCGGACGGCTGCCGTCCCGGGGCGGTGGCCGCGGCCGGGCCCCTCAGGGCCGCAGGGCGCGCAGCAGCAGGTCGGCCAGATGGTCGGCGACCTCCTGCGGGCCGAGCGGACCGTCGGGCCGGTACCAGGTGGAGAGGTGGTGCACGGAGCCGAAGTGGTAGTCGACGACGAGGTCGGCGGGGACCTCGTCGGTGAAGACCCCGGCGCGCCGGCCCTCCTCGATGAGCGCGCGGAAGCGCTCGTGGTAGCGCCGTCGCTCGGCGCGCACCTGGCGGTACTTCTCCGGGCTCAGGTGGTGCATGGAGCGGAAGAAGATCGAGGCGTCGTCGAGGTTCTCGATGGTGGTGACGACGACGTCGGCCGCCGCGTCCCGCACCCGTTTCTCGACGGGCTCGTCGGCGTCCGCGAAGGCGTCCAGGCGTTCCTGCTGGAGGCGCAGCACGCGTGCGTACACCTCGTGCAGGAGGTCGTCCTTGGAGCCGAAGTAGTGGTAGAGCGCTCCCTTGGTGACGCCGGCCGCCTCGACGATCTCCTGTACCGAGGTGCGGTCGTAGCCCTGCTCCGCGAAGAGCCGGGTGGCGGCGGCCAGGAGCCGCCGGGGCACCGGAGTGCCGTCCCCGTCCGTGGTCCTGGGCACTGCCGTCACCTGCCTTTCCGTGTCACTGTCCGTCGTGGTGCCTGGAGGGGAACGCGGTTCCCGGAGGAGGATCCTCCCATTCTCCGCCGCCGGCGTGCCGGGCAGGACCGGCCGCCGGGCGGACGTCGCGCGGGCGGGCCGCTCAGCCGGCCGCCTCCCACGTGCGCTGGACGCGGTTCATCCCGGCCAGCCAGCGGTCGGGGTCGGCGGCCCGGGCGCGGTAGTGACCGGCGACCTCGGGGTGGGGCAGGATCAGGAAGCGGTCCTCCTCGATGCCCCGGAAGAGGGCGTCCGCGACGTCCGCCGGGTCGATCGCGGTGGGCCGCAGCACGAGGTCGCCGACGGTGCCGGCGGCGTCGAGCATGGCGGTGCGCACGCCCTGGGGGCAGATGGCGTGGACCTTGACGCCGCGGTGGCGGTAGGTCAGCGACAGCCACTCGGCGAAGGCGTGGGCGCCGTGCTTGGTGACGCTGTAGGGGGCGGCGCCGATCATGGTGAGCAGTCCGGCGGCGGAGACGGTGGAGACGAACCGGCCCGCGCCGCGTGCGAGCCAGTCGGGCAGCAGCGCCTCGGCGGCGCGGACGTGGGCCATCACGTTGACGTCCCAGGCGTGGGCCCAGACGTCCTCGCCGGCGGCCTCCGTACCTCCGGAGGCGACGCCCGCGTTGGCGCAGTACACGTCGATCGTGCCGCCGAGCGCCTCCCGGGCCGCGGGGACGACCTCGGAGGCGTCGCCGGGCACGGCCACGGCGCCGATCTCGTCGGCGACGGCGCGCGCCCGCCCCGGGTCCAGGTCGTTGACGGCGACCCGGGCCCCCTCGGCGGCGAAGCGGCGGGCCAGGGCGGCGCCGATGCCGCCTCCGGCCCCGGTGACGACGACTGCGGCGTCCTGTACGGCATCCACCTGGGGGCTCCTTCACGGCGGCGGGTCTGGGGGTCCGTGCCGCGGCCGGCCATCGACGCGGGTCGGGCCGGGTCGGCACGGGTCGGGTCGGGTCGGGTCGGCACGGGGTGGGCCCGGGGCCTCACCGTGGACGTCAGACTAACCAGTCGGTATGCGCGGCCGGAAGAGGGCCGCGCCCGCCCGCCTCGTTCCGCGCGGAGGACGGGCGGGTTAGCGTGCGTGCACATGACACCCGCCGCGATCACGGAGGTCACCGCATGACGCTGTCCCGACGGACCCTGTTCGCCACCACGGCCGCGGTGGCCGCGGCCACCACCGCCGGCGCGGGCCCCGCCTCGGCCGCAGCCCCCGACGGCCCCGCCGGGGGCGCTCCCGGCGGCCGGCGGCTGCGCACCGGCTTCGAGCGGCTGGCCGAGGACGGATACGCCCTGCTGCGCGGGCGCCGGGTCGGCGTCGTCACCAACCCGACCGGCATCACCCGCGACGCCCGCCACATCGTGGACGTCATGCACGCCGACCGCCGGGTGGACCTGATCGCCGTCTTCGGCCCGGAGCACGGCTTCCGGGGGACGGCACAGGCGGGCGGCTCCGAGGGCCGCCACGACGACCCGGCGACCGGCCTGCCGGTCTACGACACGTACCTCAAGAGCGGCCCGGCGCTCGCGGAGATCTTCACCGCGTCCGGCGTGGACACCGTGGTCTTCGACATCCAGGACGTGGGCGCCCGCTTCTACACGTACATCTGGACGCTGTTCGACTGCATGGAGGCCGCGGCGCTGGCGGGCAAGCGGTTCGTGGTCCTGGACCGGCCCAACCCGGTGACCGGACGGGCGGCCCTCGGCCCGGTGCTGCGCCCGGAGTTCGCCAGCTTCGTCGGGCGCCGCCCGATCGCGCAGGCCCACGGCATGACCGTCGCCGAGCTGGCCCGCCTGTTCGACGAGGAGTTCCTCTCCTCGCGGGTACGGCCGGAGACGGTGGCGATGACGGGGTGGCGGCGCTCGGACTTCCACGACGCCTCCGGACTGCCCTGGGTGCCGCCGAGCCCGAACATGCCCACCCCGGAGACCGCCCTCGTGTACGCGGGGACCTGCCTGTTCGAGGGCACGAACCTGTCGGAGGGGCGCGGCACCACCCGTCCCTTCGAACTGCTCGGCGCGGAGGGCCTGGACGGGCGCTGGGCCGCCGCCGCCAACGAGGCCGGGCTGCCCGGGGTGCGCTTCAGGGAGGCGTACTTCGCCCCGGTCTTCTCCAAGTTCGAGGGGAAGACGGTCGGCGGCGTACAGCTCCACGTGCACGACCGGGCCGCGTTCGACCCGGTACGCACGGGCATCGCCCTCCTGGTGACCGCGCGGCGCGTCTGGGACGGCTTCGCCTGGCGGCCGGACCACTGGATCGACACGCTCACCGGTTCCACCCGGGTGCGCACGATGATCGACGCCGGGGCGGGCACCGACGAGGTGGTGGGCGCCTGGCAGCGGGAACTGGCGGCGTTCCGCGCGACACGCCGCCAGTACCTGCTCTACCGGTGAGCCGTTCGCCGGCCGGTCACCGGTGGGACGTGAACTCCACGACCTGCTGGTAGGTCGGCCGGTTCTGCCAGCCGATCCCCCGGTGCTTGATGCCGCCGAGGGTGCGGTGCACGATCGAGTCCGCGCACCACTGGTCGCCGGCGGCGCAGGCGTCGTCGCCGGGGTAGACCTGGGCGGGCGTGCGGGCGGCGGCCTCCTTCAGCGTGGCGACCAGCGTGTCACGGCAGGCGGACAGGTCGCCGCCGCCGCAGTAGGAACGGGCGAGCGGTCCCCGGACGGTCTCGCCGAGCACGGACCGGATGTCCTTGTCGACATGACTCCACCAGCCGTACTGGAACGCGCTCCCGGCGTGCGCCCCGGTCGGGCCGTGCGCGGCGGAGGGCGACTCGTCGACGGGCAGGTTGCGGGTGAACGCGGTGTACAGGCCGGTGCCGAGGCCGGGACCGAACTCGGCCTCGACCAGCCGCGGCCACCAGGCGTCGAGGGTGCGGATGGCGTCGGCATGGGCGTACTTCCTGGCGCCCGCCGAGGTCTCGGCGCGCAGTCCGCCGGCCTCGGACCAGGCCCGGAGCCTCCCGACGGCGGTGGCGACGGCGGGGTCGGTCACCGGCGCGGAGCCGATCACCGCCAGCAGGTCCGGCAGGACGTCCGTCGCCCGCAGGTCGGCCAGTCCGGCCTCGGCCATGGCCTTGACCAGCGCGGTACGTGTGACGCCGCCCTCGGCGACCAGCGCGCCGACCCGGTCGTCGAGCAGGTTGCCCCGGTGGACCGAGCCGTTGCCCCAGGAGGCGGCGGTGTAGTCCTTGGCCGGCTTGTTGTTCCAGGAGACGTAGTACGGCTGGTCGACCGACTGCGGGTGGGCGGACGGCGGGGTGTGGCGGGCGGTGTTGGCGGCCGGGTCCCAGTCGCGCCACTCGTGCGCCGGACGCGCCCAGACGGGGAACTCGGCGTCGACGCCGTCGGCCCGCACCGGGTTGTCGCCGCTGTTGTAGTACGCGGTGTGCTCGGCGTCGGCGTAGAACCAGTTGAAGGTGTAGTTGATGTGCTGGACCGCGCCGCGGAAGCTCTCCGGCCCGTCGAGGTAGCCGGGGTCGTTCAGCATCTGGAAGCCGATGATGGAGTCGGCCTCGTGCAGGAAGGAGGAGCGCAGGCTGGTGTAGGCGACCTTCTTGCCGCCGACGGTGGCGCGGTACTCCACCGGCCCGTAGACGGTGCGCCAGGCCCGCATCGTGTAGGAACCTGCGGCGGTGCCGTCGGCGACGGTGGGCTTCCAGGAGTTGGTGTGCTCGACCTTCTCCATCGGCACGCAGGCGCCGCGGTGCAGGTAGTGGTGGTCGTCCTGGCACAGTTCGACCGCGTAGGTGTCGATGATGTCCTGGCCCGAGGTGGTGGCGCTCCACGCGTAGTCCTGGCCGCGGCCGAGTTCGACGTACATGCTCAGGCCCGCGAAGGAGGCGCCGCGGGCGCTGAGGCCGGGGCCCTGGATCTCCTGGAGCATGAGCAGTTGCGGCGCGAAGTAGCCGGTCTGCGGGCCGAAGACGGCGATCGGGTGGCCGCTCGCGGTGTGCTCGCCGCTGACGACGAGGGCGTTGGACATGCCGCGCCGGGCGGAGGAGAGGGCCGCGTCGGCGGCGCCGTCCGAGGCGCGGGCGGCGTCCGCCGTGGCGGCGCTCCCCGTGCGGTCGTACACCAGCGGTTCGGCGCGTACGGAGCCCGGGTCGGGCAGGGCGCGGCCCTGCGGGTCCTCGGGCCGGGGCAGGTACGGGAAGCTGCCGTCGTGCTGGGTGAGGACGGCCTCGGGGTCGTTGCGCTGGCGGAAGGACTCCCAGACCTCGGTGCCCTCGGTGACGCCGTACTTCTCCTGTGCGGCGAGCAGGGAGAGGGCGTTGTCGACCTCGCCGCCGCCCCCGGAGCCGAAGAGGGCGCCGATGACGGAGGCGAGCGCGACCAGGTCGGTGCGCCGGAAGCGCTCGATGGTGCCGGAGTTGGTGAGCGCGTCCTTGTGGCCGGTCAGCACGTACTCGCCGGGGAAGTAACGGCCCTTGTCGGAGGCGTCGATGTAGGCGTTGACGCCGTCGATGTACGCGTCCACGTCGGCCAGGGCCTGCCGGCCGCGGTCGCCGGCCTTGGCGGCGGCGCCCTCGATCTGGGCGGTGAGGTCGTCCTCGGTGTAGGGCGCGTCGCGCCAGAACTGCTGCTCCAGTGCCTGGTTGGACGGGTCGCCGCCCGCGAACGGGGTCAGCCGTCCCCGGCCCACGTGCCGGAAGAGGTCCATCAGCCAGAGCCGGTCCTGCGCGGCGGCGTACCCGGCACCGAACTCGGTTCCGTAGCGGGTGGTGCCGGTGATGTGCGGGACGCCGGTCTTCTTGTCGCGGACGATGGTGACGTCGTCGCGGCCGGCCGGGCGCAGGGTGGAGGCGACCTGCCCGGAGGGGACGCCGAAGGAGGCGTCGTTGAAGAAGGCGCCGATCTTCTCCGTGGTCAGCGAGGGGTAGCCGGAGGCCAGGTTCGCGTACGGTCCCAGTTGGTCCTCGGCGTGCTCGGGCTGGGTGCCGAACGCCTGGTTGAGCAGGATCTGGGCGAGGGTGGCGTTGCCGTTCTGCCCGGGCGGCAGGATGTCCGCGCACTGTCCGCCGCAGTGGTCGGCGACGGCCGTGGGGGCGGGCGCCCGCGGTGCGGTGCCGGCCGCCACCGCGGGGGACAGCGGTGACAGCAGACCGGCGACGAGCGTGCATACGGATGCGGTCTTCAGGAACCCGTGGAAGCCGCGGGGAGTTCTCAGTCTGTCGCGGGCATTGCGTGGGGTGCGCCGTGGCATGGCAGCTCCTCCCGACGAGGGTGATGCCGGAGGTTACCGCCGGTATCCCCGCACTGGAAGGTGAACACGCGTCACTTTTCGCTGTGGACGCGGTCGGTCACGGGGGCCGGCCGGGAGCGGAGGGAGCCGATTCGCCGGCCGGCACGTCTATCCGACGACGTCCGCTGGTGACGCCGAAGTGACCGAAGTACAGGTGCAGGTGTGACGGAGGTGCAGGACGATGGCCGGTTTCCGGAGTCTGGCGAGACAGGTCCGAGATCCACGCTGCGACCTGGCGCTGCGGCGCTACTCGCTCCGCAAGTGCCTTGAGCGGTTCGCCCCTTACGGGCACCGGGCGACGTGGGACCACCTGTGCTCGCGGGCCGGGTTCGGCCCCGAGGACCGCTCCCCCGACCCGGTGCGGCTCGTGGCCGCACTGGAGGAGCTGGAGGAGGCGCGGTCGGTGTGGCTGGCCTACGAGGCGGAGTTCGCCGAGCGCCGCAGGAGGGAGAAGCACGGCGGGCTGCGCAGGCCGGGCAGCGTGGACGACTGGCACCGGCTGACCTGGGGCGGGTTCGGCGTCGCCTGGTGCGACGATCCCCGGGTCCACCCGGACGGGCCGCTGGCCGAGGTGCTGCGCTCCCTGATCTCCGCGCTGGAGCGTGAGCCGGGCTCGCTCTGCCCGGTGTGCGACGGGGACCGCCTGGAGTGGCGGTACGACCTGGACCACGAGCCGTCGTCGGGCCCGGTCTGCTCCGACTGCGGCATCCTCGTGCCCCGGCCGGTCCTGACCGCCGACGCGATGACGTACGCCCGGCGGGGCCGGCTGCTGATGTCGGCGTAGACCGGGGACGGCCCGGGGCGCGGCGCCGGGGGTCGGACGACGGGGGCCGGGGACCGGACCGGGAGCCTGTGGGGCGCGGTGCCCACGGAGGACAGGACGCCGCCCGTGCGGCCGACTGCGCGGGCCGGAGAAGCGGAGCGCCGCAGGGGCGGCGCGGGAGGAACGGAGCGAGGACGGGTGGCGGGGTGCGCCGGAAATGCCGCACCCCGCCACCCCTTACGAGGCGGACCGCCCACACGGGCGGCCCGGCGACGCCCCGGGCGGCCGGACCGTCCGGGGCCACCGGAGCGGGCCGGGGCCACCGGGACCGGGAGCGAACCGGGGCCACCGCCGCCGGGGCCGCCGGAGCGGGCCCGGGGCCGCCGTACCGGTCGTTCAGTCGTCGGGGCCGGTTCCGGAGGCGGTTCCGCGGCCGGGGGCGGGCCGGCGCGGCTCGGCCAGCAGGCGGGAACCGCTGCGGCTCTCGCCGAAGACGTCGTCGGGGTTGGACAGCACGCACGAGTCCAGGGAGAGGCAGCCGCAGCCGATGCAGTCGGTGAGGTGGTCCCGGAGCCGGTTGAGCTGCCGGATGCGCTCGTCGAGTTCGTAGCGCCAGGCCCGCGACAGCCGGGCCCAGTCGTCCCGGGTGGGCGTGCGCTCCTCGGGCAGCTCGGCGAGGGCCTCGCGGACGGTGGCGAGCGGGATGCCGACCCGCTGCGCGGCGCGCACGAAGGCGACCCGGCGCAGCGCGTCCCGGGAGAAACGGCGCTGGTTGCCGGAGGTGCGGCGGCTGGTGATCAGGCCCTTGGACTCGTAGAAGTGGAGGGCGGAGACCGCGGCGCCGCTGCGTGCGGCGAGCTGGCCCACCGTGAGTTCGTGGATCGTCTCGGGAATCTGAGGCACTCCGCGAACCCTACCGACCGCCGCGCCCCCGCGGTCCGTTGACAGGAACCGCCCCGCCGACCATGCTAAGCAGTCGCTTAGCCTGCGGGGCGGGACTGGGCAGGGATGCGGGCGAGCGGAGCGGGGGGACCCCGCGAGACGAACTGCGAACACGGGAGGCCGGGACATGGCAGAGCCGAGGATCTTCACGTCCGCCGCGGACCTGAAGGCGGCGGTGGGCGAGCGACTGGGCCACACCGACTGGCTGGAGGTGGACCAGGCGCGGATCGACCGGTTCGCCGAGGCGACGGGCGACCACCAGTGGATCCACGTGGACCCGGAGAAGGCCGCCGCGGGCCCCTTCGGCACGACCATCGCCCACGGCTACCTGACGCTCTCGCTGCTCCCCCTGTTCGGGCCGCAGCTCATGGCGGTCGAGGGCGTGCGGATGGGCGTCAACTACGGCACCAACAAGGTCCGTTTCCCCGCCCCGGTCCCGGTCGGCTCACGGCTGCGCGCGACGGCGGCCATCACGGCCGTCGAGGACGTGGCGGGCGGCGTGCAGGCCGCCGTCGCCTTCACCGTGGAGCGCGAGGGCGGCGACAAGCCGGTCTGCGTCGCCGAGTCGGTGGTGCGCTACTACTTCTGAACCGGCCGTCCCCCGGCCGGCCGCGTCGGGCGTACGGCTACGCCCCGGCGTCATCCGCGGGCCGCGCCCCGACCATCCGCAGGACGAGGCCGGCGTAGAGCGCGCCGACCTCGTCCGGGGTGCGGGGGCCCTCGATGTTGAACCAGCGGGCGACGTCGATACAGAGCGAGAGGATGGCGAGCGTCGTGCCCTGGACGTCCGGCACGTCGAACTCGCCCGACGCGACACCGTCCTCGACGATCCCGCGCACCTCGGCGTCCACCTGACGGCGCAGGGCCAGGATCTCCGCGCGGGCCTCGGGACCGAGGGCGTCCAGCTCGTACTGGACCACCCGGGCGGTGGTGCGCCGTCCGGCGTGCCAGCGGACGAAGGAGGAGACGGCGTCGGCGAGCCGTTCGGCGGCGCCGCCCTCACCCCCGGCCGCGGTGCGCAGGATGGAGAGGGCCCGGTCGTGGCCGATGCGGCTGATGCGGTGGAGCAGCTCTTCCTTGGTCTTGTAGTGGATGTAGAGCGCGGCCGGGCTCATGCCCGCGCGCCCGGCGATGTCACGGGTGGTGGTCGCGTGGTACCCGCGCTCGGCGAACGCCTCGACGGCGGCGACCAGCAGTCGCCGGGCCGCGTCGGGCGTGACCTCTTCCCACGGCTCGATCTCGCCGCCCGTCGCCTCGGCCGCCGTACTCATCCCTCGCTCGCCCCTCTCGGTACCGGAGCTCCACCATACCGCCGACGCTGAGCGAGCGCTTAGGCTCGGGGGCGGCGCGGGGGTCACCCGAGTTTCTCGAAGGGATCGTGCGCGGCGAGGAGCTTCTCCAACCGTGCCTGGTCCACCCGGTTCACGATCTGCCCGGCCTCCTGCCGGTCCCGGACGGTCTTGGCGAGGGTGAAGGCCGAGGTCACGAGGTACAGGACGGCGATCCCGAGGAAGGCCCGCACCCAGGCGTCGGCCTGGAGTCTGGCGATGCCGACGGCGGTGGCGGCCAGGGCCACCGCGAACGACGCCACGGCCTGCCCGTAGAAGGCCGCCGTGCTCTGCTGCTTGACCGGTGTGTCACTCATGGCCCCAGCTTCGGCCTCCGTGACGGGGACCACATCCGTGCGGGTACTCAGCCCGGATACTCAGCTCGGGCACTCGGCTCGGGCAACTCACCTCCTCCACTCGGCTCGCACGCTCGGCCGGGCCCGCCCCCGCGTCCGGTTCAGAAGGCCGAGACGCCGGTGAGCGCCCGCCCGATGACCAGCTTCTGGATCTGGCTGGTGCCCTCGTAGAGGGTCATCACCCGGGCGTCGCGCAGCAGTTTGCCGACCGGGTACTCGTCGATGTAGCCGTAGCCGCCGAAGACCTGGAGCGCGTTGCCCGCGGCGCGGACGGCGGCCTCCGAGGCGAACAGCTTGGCCTTGGACGACTCGACGGCGAACGGCCGCCCCCGGTCGATCAGGTCGGCGACCCGCCAGGTGAGCAGCCGGGCCGCGTCCACGTCGACGGCGATGTCGCTGATCAGCTCCTGCACCAACTGGTGGCCCGCGATGGGCTTGCCGAACTGCTCGCGCTCCCCCGCGTACCCCACGGCGGCGTCCAGCGCGGCCTGCGCGATGCCGACGCAGCCGGCCGCGACCGACATCCGCCCCTTGGCGAGGGCCGACATGGCGACGGAGAAGCCCTTCCCCTCGGGGGCCAGCAGCGCGGAGGCGGGCACGCGCACCCCCTCCAGGACGAGTTCGGCGGTGGACTGGCCGCGCAGACCGAGCTTGCCGTGGACCGGGCGACGGGTCAGGCCGGGCGCGTCGGCGGGGACGAGGAAGGCGGAGACACCCCGGTGGCCGGGCGCGTCGGTGGAGCGGGCGAAGAGCAGCACGACGTCGGCCCAGGTGCCGTTGGTGATGAACATCTTCGTGCCGTCGATCACGTAGTCGCCGCCGTCGCGGACCGCGCGGGTGGTGAGCCGGCCGGCGTCGGAACCGGTGCCGGGCTCGGTCAGCCCGAAGCAGCCGACCAGCTCGCCGGAGGTCAGCCCCGGCAGCCAGCGGCGCTTCTGCTCCTCGTCGCCCCAGGCGGCGATCGTCTTGGCGACGAGGCCGAGGGAGACGGAGACGATGCCGCGCACCGACGAGTCGCCCCGGCCCAGTTCCTCGGTGACCAGGCAGTACGCGAGGTGGTCGCCGCCGCAGCCGCCGTACTCCTCGTCGATGGTGAGGCCGAGGAAGCCCACCTCGCCGAGCTTCCCGACCAGCGAGCGGTCGACCTCCTCGGCACGGTCCCAGGCGGCGGCGTGCGGGGTGACCTCGCGCGTCACGAAGTCCCGGGCCAGCCGCCGCAGGGCGGTCTGCTCCTCGCTTGGCTCCAGGTTCACGCCGAGTCACCCCACACCGGACGGTTCGCGGACCGGGCCCGCGAGACTTTAATTAGCGCTGCTAGTTTACGGTCGCGGCCCTACTATGTGCGCCATGGCCCGACCGCGCAAGCCCCTGCTCAGCACCGACCGGATCGTCGCGGCGGCCCGCGCGCTGGTGGACGCGGAGGGCCTCGCGGCCGTCTCCACCCGCCGGCTCGCCGCGGAACTGGGGGTCAGCGGGCCCTCCCTCTACAACCACTTCCGCACCAAGGACGAGATCCTGGAGGCGGTCGCCGACTCGGTGAGCGCCCAGGTCGACCTGTCGATGTTCGAGGGCGGCCGGGACTGGCGGACCGCGCTGCACGACTGGGCCGTCTCCTACCGGGCGGCGCTGCGCGACCATCCGCACATCGTCCCGGTCCTCGCGCACGGACCCGGCCGCCGCCCGGCCGCGCTGCGGCTGGCCGACGCGGTGTACGGGGCGATGGTGGGTGCGGGCTGGCCGCCGGCGCAGGCCACCTCCATCGGCGCGCTGATGCGGTACTTCATCATGGGTTCCGCGCTCGGCTCCTTCGCGCAGGGCTTCGTGGACGACGCGAGCGCCTACGACCCGGCGGACTATCCACACCTGGGCCAGGCCCACCTGCTCGCCGAGCAGCGCGAGAAGATCGACGAACGCGCCTTCGAGACCGGGCTGACGGCCCTGCTGGACGGACTGGCCCGGCAGTACGAGCGGCTGACGGCCGAGGAGGCGCGGACCACGGCGCGGCCGGCCGAGGAGGCGTAGACCGGCGTCCGGCCGGCCGAGGAGACGCGGACCGCGGTGCGGCCCGCCGAGGGACCGCCGCGCGCGGTACCGGGCCGGCGGAGCCGGTCCCCGGCCCGCTTACCGCCGCGACGACCGCCACGGCGTCCGCCGGAGGTCGACCGGATGTGCACTCGGATGTGCACCGGATGTCCGCGGAACCCCGGGGCCGTCCGCGCGAAACCCTGGATCTCCCCGGCACGGCCGCGAGAAGCTGACCCGTCACGGACCGCTCCACGACAGACGGAGGCCACAGGCTCATGACAGCACCGGGTACCCCTCCCACACCGCCACCGGGCACGTACGAGATCGACCAGGCGGCGTCGGAGATCCGCTTCGCCACCCGCGCGCTGTTCGGGCTGCTCCCGGTCGGCGGCACCTTCGGCATCGGGCGGGGCCGGATCACCGTGGCCGACCCGGTGGAGGAGTCGGCGGTGGACGTCGTCGTGGACGCCGGCAGCTTCGCGTCCGGCAACCGGCCCCGGGACGAGCACGTCAGGTCCGCCGACTACCTGGACGTGGCCCGGCACCCGGAGATCGGCTTCCGGAGCGGTCGGCTGGAACGCCATGGCGAGAACGCCACGCTGCACGGCGAGTTGACGGTGCGCGGGGTGACCCGGCCCCTCTCCGTCACGCTCGGCACGGTCGTCCGGGAGGGCGGGCGGATGACGGCGAGCGGCACCGCCACCGTCGACCGGTACGCCTTCGGCATCACCAAGGCCAAGGGCATGACCGGACGGCACCTCACGATCACGCTGGACGTCGTGGCGCACGGCTGAACGCGCGGCCCCGCCGCCCCGCGCCCCGGCGCCTCCCCGGCCCCCGCGTGCCCGGGGCGCGGCACGGGAATCGGCTGCCCGGGACTCGGGGCGCCGCGCCCCCCCCTCGGGCGCCCGGTGCCCGGCGCCCGCGCGGCGCGGCCGGGCCGCTCACCGAGCGGTACCGGGCGCCGAGCCGGTCGGCGCGGCGCCGACCGGCTCGGTGTCCGGCTCCGTGTCCGGAAACCGCCGGTGGCCCCACCGGCCCCGGACCTACAGTCGGAGCCCTGGAGCGGGCCCCGGGTCGACGGACCCGCCCCCTCTCCTCGCCCTCCCCCTGTTGAGTACCTGGAGCATGATGAGCACGCCGCGCCCCGCCCCGTCCCGCCGTCCCGGGCTGCTCGCGGCGGGCGCGGCCACGGTCACTGTCGTCCTGTGGGCCTCCGCCTTCGTCGCCATCCGCAGCGCGGGCGCGTCCTACTCGCCGGGCGCGCTGGCGCTCGGGCGGCTGCTCTCCGGCGCCCTCGCCCTCGGGGTGTTCTGCCTGCTGCGCCGGGAGGGGCTGCCGCCGCGGGCGGCCTGGCCGGGGATCGCCGTCTCGGGGCTGCTGTGGTTCGGCTTCTACATGGTGGCGCTGAACTGGGGCGAACAACTCGTCGACGCCGGGACCGCCGCCCTGGTGGTGAACGTCGGGCCCCTCCTGATCGCCCTGCTCGGCGCGCGGCTGCTCGGGGACCCGCTGCCGCCCCGGCTGCTGGCGGGGCTCGCGGTGTCCTTCGCCGGAGCGGTGACGGTGGGGCTGTCGATGTCCGGCGGGGGCGGCACCTCGCTCCTCGGGGTGGTGCTGTGCCTGTTGGCGGCCGTGGGCTACGCGGCCGGGGTCGTGGCCCAGAAGCCCGCCCTCGGCCGGGCGAGCGCCCTGCAGGTGACGACGTTCGGCTGCCTGATCGGCGCGGTGGTCTGCCTGCCGTTCGCGGGGCGACTGGTGCGGGAGGCGGCCGAGGCCCCCGTGTCGGCGACGGTGAACATGGTGTACCTGGGGCTCTTCCCCACCGCGCTGGCCTTCACCACGTGGGCGTACGCGCTGGCCCGCACGACGGCCGGCCGCATGGGCGCGACGACGTACGCCGTCCCGGCGCTGGTCGTGCTGATGTCCTGGCTGGCGCTCGGCGAGGTCCCGGGACCGCTCACCCTGGCGGGGGGCGCGCTCTGCCTGGCGGGTGTGGCGGTCTCCCGGTCCCGCCGCCGCACACCGGCGGTGCCCTCCGGGGAGACACCGCGGGCCCGGACGCGAAGCGCGCACCGGGTCTAGGGTCCGCCGTCCGGCGCGGGACGGTGGTCCTCGGCGTGTCAAGGGACGGCGCGGCGCCGGGGTGCGCGGTGCGGAGGCGTGGCGGCGAGTCGGGCGACACGCCCGTCACCTCACTCCGTACGCCCATACGCCCGCACTGTGCCGACACACCGTTCACCTCACTCCCGGCGTGTCGGCATTCTGCCGGGGGTCCGGCGTGTCGTGCCCTCCCCGGCGCCGCCGCCCGCCCGCTCCCGGTCCTCCTCCGGGCCGGTCGCCGACGCCCGGAGGGCGACCCCGGCGGAGAGGAGGAGCAGTCCGCCGAGCATCAGGAAGGGCGCGGCCACTCCCGCGACCCCGGCGATCAGGCCCGCGGCGGCGGGGGCGGCGACCTGGCCGAGGCGGTTGCCGGTCAGCCGCAGGGCGAGGGCCGTCGACCGGGCCCCGTCGGGAGCGGCCTGGACGACGGTCGTCATGGAGAGCGGCTGCCCGACCCCCAGACAGAAGCCGAGGAGGGCGAGCAGCAGCCCCAGCGCCCACACCGGCACCGGTACCGCGAGCCCCGCGCAGAGCAGGGCGGCCGACAGGCAGGTCACCGTGAGCAGCACCGTCCGGCCGAGCAGCCGCAGCAGCGGGGTCAGCACCAGCCGGCACGCGATGGTGGCCCCGGCCCGCAGGCTGAGCAGGAGGCCGATCACGGACGGGGCGATGCCCCGGTGCTCGCCGACCACGGGCAGGTAGGCGGTGAGGATGTCGGTGGCCGACAGCACGGAGAGGCTGATCAGGATGCCCGCGGGCACCCCCCGCGCCCGCAGGATGCCTCCGACGGGGACGCGGCCCCGGGGGTCCGGGGCGATGCGCGGCGCCACGGGGTGCTCGATGCGCCAGAGGGAGGTGAACGCCACCGACGCCCCCGCACCCGCGACGGCCAGGGCGAGGGCACTGCTGCCCGCCAGGTCCCGGCCGCCGATCAGGGCGCCCGCGGCGATGGGCCCGACGAGCTGGCCGAGCGAGGCGCCGATGGTGAAGTGGCCGAAGTCGCGGTCCTGCTCACGGGGCGCCGACTGGCGGGCCACCAAGGACTGGGCGCCGATGACGAAGCAGAGGTGGCCCATGCCGATCACGCCGCTCCACAGGGCCATCGCCCACAGCGAGCCGGCGACCCCGCTGAGCGCGCAGCCGCCGGCGATCAGCGCCACGCCGGCCGGCAGCAGCGGCGCGCAGCGGCCGTGGTCGGTGCGGCGGCCGAGGGGCACGGCCGCGAACAGCGGCAGCAGCGCGTAGACACCGGCGATCACCCCCACGGCCCGTTCGTCGGCGCCGAGCGCGAGGGCCCGGTAGGAGACGGCGGGCCGGGCCATCGACACCGCCCCCTGGGCGCAGCAGAAGGCGATGACGAGGCGGAGCAGCCAGCCGCGGTCCCCACCGGGCCTCATGGTCGTGTCCCTTCGGTCAGATGGTCCCGAACAGGATGCCCGCGCCCAGCACGACCAGGCTGGTGAGGACCGCCCACTTCACGACGAACCGCGTGTGGTCGCCGAACTCGACCCGGGCCATGCCGACCAGGACGTAGACGGCGGGGACGAGAGGGCTGGACATGTGCAGGGGCTGGCCGACGATGGAGGCGCGGGCGATCTCCAGCGTGGGCACGCCGTGCGCGGCGCCGGCCTCGGCGAGGACGGGCAGGACGCCGAAGTAGAAGCCGTCGTTCGACATGAAGTAGGTGAGCGGGAGGCTCAGCAGCCCGGTGACCAGTCCCATGTGCGGTCCCATGCCGCCGGGGATGGTGTCGACCAGCCAGCGGGCCATGTGGTCGACCATGCCGGTACCGGTGAGGACGCCGGTGAAGACGGCGGCGGCGAAGACCATGCCGGAGACGTTGAGGACGTTGTCGGCGTGGGCGGCGATGCGGGCCTTCTGGTCCGGTATGCGGGGGTAGTTGACGGTGAGGGCGAGCGCGGCGCCGATCAGGAACAGCACCGGGATCGGCAGCCACTCCATGATCATGGCGGTCAGCAGGACGACCGTGAGCAGCGCGTTGAACCAGTAGAGCCGGGGCCGCAGCGTCGGGCGGTTCGGGTCCAGTCCCTGGAGGCCGTCGTCGTCCCGGCCGCCGGAGCCGTCGCCGTGCCCGGGGCCGGCGGGAGTGGCGGGGTCCGCGGCGGCCTCGGCCCCGGGGCCGTCACCGCCGCCCGCCGCGTCGTCCCCGCCGGCGGCGGACCGCGCGCCGGAACCCGTACCCGCACCGGAGACCGTGCCGGCGCGGGCGCGGGCGCGGGAGGCCGTATCCGTCACCGGCCCCGCGCCGACCAGCACCGTCTCGCTCGCGGCGGCGCCCCCGGCACCCTGCTCGGTGTCCGGGACCCGGTCCAGGGTGAGCGTGCCGAGCCGGCGGCGCTCGCGCAGCCCGAGGACGTAGGACAGGCCGAGGACGGCGAGCAGGCCGACGGCGAGGGCCGGGATCATCGGCACGAAGATGTCGCTTGCGTCGACCTTCAGCGCGGTGGCGGCCCGTGCGGTGGGGCCGCCCCACGGGAGGGTGTTCATCACTCCGTTGGCCGTGGCGGCGACGCCGGTCATGACGACGAGGCTCATCTTGAGCCGCTTGTAGAGCGGGTACATCGCCGAGACGGTGATCATGAACGTGGTCGATCCGTCGCCGTCCAGGGAGACGATCGCGGCGAGCAGGGCCGTGCCGACGACGATGCGCAGGGGGTCGGCCTTGCAGAACCGCAGGATCGCCCGGACGATCGGGTCGAACAGCCCGACGTCGATCATCACCCCGAAGTAGACGATGGCGAACATGAGCATCGCCGCGGTGGGCGCGAGGCTGGAGACGCCGTCGATGACATAGTCACCGAGGTGGGCGCCCTTGCCGACGAAGACACAGAACAGCGCGGGGATCAGCACGAGCGCCGCGATCGGCGACATCTTTTTCATCATGATCAGGACAAGGAAAGTCGCGATCATGGCGAAGCCGAGGATGGTCAGCATGAGTGGATACCTAACGTTCGCCCTTGAACTCCCACCAGGGCCGGCGGTGCTGCGACGCTAGACGCCGAAGCGGAGCGCCAACAAGACGTCGGCACACGAGCAATAAGAGCGAAACTCCAGGTCACAGCGTTGCGGCGGAGAGGTGTGGGTCAGGCGAGGACGCGGTCGAGGTAGGCGCGCAACAGTTCCCTGGCCTCGCCGATGACGCCCTCGTCGCCCTCGGGATCGACACGGAAGGCGAGTTGCACGAGGGCGTCGGCGGTCTCCACCGCGACCAGGAGGGTGCGGCGCGGATCGGTGCCGGGGCGGTACACAAGGTGACCGGAGAGGAGTCCGGCGAGCCGGTCGGCGACGCGGTGGTTGGGCTCGGCGGGGCGTTCTCCGACGGGGATCTGGTGGCCGAAGTCGACCAGGGAGAAGCCGGGGGCGGAGCGCTTCATGGCGAGGTACTCGTCGAGCACCACGTCCAGCGCGCCGCGCCAGTCACCCTCCGGCGCCTCGGGCAGCCGTTCGGCGACGCGCTCGGCGTAGCGCTCCAGGTTGCGCTGGGCGAGGGCGTCGGCCATCTGCCGCTTGTCTGCGAAGAAGCGGTACACCGAGCCGATGGGCACGCCGGCGCGCTGGGCCACGGCCCGGGTGCTGAGCGCGTCGTATCCGGCCTCGTCGAGGAGGCCGGCGCAGGCGTCGAGGATCCTGGCCAGCCGTTCGGCACTGCGTCGTTGCACGGGGGTGCGGCGCAGCGGGGTCGCGTGGGACACGGCCCTCATGATGCTCGCACGCCCCCGGCGGGCGCACCGGGCCCCCCGCCTCCCACACGCCCGCCGGTCCGGCGTCCGCCGTACCGCTCGCGGTCCCCTCACCGCGCTTCCGGCCCGGGGGCGCCAGCCCCACCCGGCACGCGCCGCTCCCGCCGCGCCGCTCACGGCCGCCCCCTCACCACCCCCGGCCGCCCCTCTCACCCGGGGCACCCGCCCCGGCACCCGCCGCCGCGGCCCCGCCGGTCACCCGGGCCCCGCCGTCACTCGGCCCCCTCGACGACCTCCGCGGCCTCCGCGCCGCCGGCTCCCCCGTCGGCCCCCGCGCCGGCCGTCGCCTCCGCGTCCGAGGCGGTGACGTCGGCCGTGCTCTCCACCGGCTCGCCGCCCACGGTCCAGACGGTGCCGTCGTCGGCGTGGAGCCGGACGGTGACCTGGTGCGTGCCCCGGGAGATCCGGCCCGGCTCGAGGTGGTGGCGCGGGCCGCGCAGCACCGCCACGAGGTCGCCGTCGACGGAGAGGTGCGCGACACCCTGTCCGGCCACCGCCCGCTCCGGGGCGCCGGGCGCGGAGAAGCGGAAGTCGCGCACCGTCAGCCGTACGTCCCAGTCGCCGTCGGCACCCGGCTTGATCTCGATGCCGATCCGGGGCGGACGCCCCGGATCCGCCTCCCGGTAGCGCCGGCCCTCGTCGTCGGTGGCGGTCAGGAGCCGACCCGGCGCGGACGACTGTCCGGCCCCGGGTTCCGCCCGCTCACCGGAACCGCAGCCCGCGGTCAGCAACAGGCAGACCGCGAGCGCGACGCACACTCTCCGCGTACCCGTCATGACCGGAGCGTAGAACACCGGTCCGAGCGGCCGAATCCCCCCGAGGGCGGGTTCCGGTCATCCTCACGACGGAGGACGGGAAGAACGGGGCGCCCTCTTGCGCCCGCGAAAACGCAATCCTACGGTGCTCCATAGGATTCGGTGGCGAGGGAGCGAGCGATGAGCGGGGACACGCGCAAGGCGGCGGAGGGGCTTTCCTATCTGTCCGGTTTCGGCAACGAGCACAGCTCGGAGGCCGTACCGGGCGCCCTTCCGGAGGGCCGCAACTCACCCCAGCGGGCCCCGCTGGGGCTCTACGCAGAACAGCTCAGCGGCACGGCGTTCACCGAGCCGAGGGCGCACAACCGGCGCTCGTGGCTCTACCGCATCCACCCCTCGGCCGCACACCCCGCGTACACCCGCGTGGACAACGGCGCGCTGCGCACCGCCCCGTTCACCGAGTCCGTGCCGGACCCGAACCGGCTGCGCTGGAACCCGCTGCCCGCGCCCCCGGCCGGGACGGACTTCCTGGCGGGCCTGTGGACACTGGGCGGCAACGGCGACGCGACCCAGCGCACCGGCATGGCCGTGCACCTCTACCACGCCAACGCCTCCATGGAGCGGGTCTTCGGCGACTCCGACGGCGAACTGCTGATCGTCCCGGAGCGCGGCGGGCTGCTGCTTCGCACGGAGTTCGGCCTGCTGCGCGCCGTCCCGGGCCACGTCGCCCTGATCCCCCGCGGGGTGCGCTTCCGCGTCGAACTGCTGGACGAGGAGGCCCGCGGCTACGTCTGCGAGAACTACGGCACCCCCTTCCGCCTCCCCGACCTCGGCCCGATCGGCGCCAACGGCCTGGCCAACGCCCGCGACTTCCGGGCGCCGGTCGCCGCCTACGAGGACGTGGAGGGCGAGGTCGAGGTGGTGAACAAGTTCTGCGGCAACCTGTGGTCGGCCACCTGCGCCCACTCCCCGCTCGACGTGGTCGCCTGGCACGGCAACCACGTGCCGTACGTCTACGACCTGCGCCGTTTCAACGTCATCGGCACCATCTCGTACGACCACCCGGACCCGTCGATCTTCACGGTGCTCACCTCGCCGTCCGACACGCCGGGCCTGGCGGGCATCGACTTCGTGGTCTTCGCGCCGCGCTGGCTGGTGGGCGAGGACACCTTCCGTCCGCCGTACTTCCACCGGAACGTGATGAGCGAGTACATGGGGCTGATCGAGGGCGCGTACGACGCGAAGGCGGAGGGTTTCGTGCCCGGCGGCGGCTCGCTGCACAACATGATGTCGGCGCACGGTCCCGACCGGGAGACCTTCGACCGGGCGAGCGCGGCCGAACTGCGCCCGCAGAAGGTCGACGACGGGCTGGCGTTCATGTTCGAGACCCGCTGGCCGGTGACGCTCACGCCCCAGGCGGCCGGCGCGGAACACCTGCAACGGCGCTACGACGACGTGTGGCGGGGACTGGAGCGTCACTTCCGCCCGTTGCGCTGAGCACGGGTGACCGGTACGGATAATCCGTGACCTCCTTTGCCCCGGACTCCCTCGTCCTGAACCGCAAACTGCCACTCTGGTACCAGGTGTCGCAGTCGCTGCGCGCGTCGATACTGGGCCGTTCGCCCCGCGACCCGCTGCGCCTGCCGACGGAGGAGCAGTTGGCGGCCCACTACGGGGTGAGCGTGCTGACCATGCGGCAGGCGCTGAAGGAGTTGGAGGACGAGGGCCTGATCTCGCGCCACCGGCGGCGGGGCACCTTCATCGAGCCGCACGTGCGGCGGGGGGCGCCGGTGCGGCTGCTGGGCTCGGTGGACGCCATCGTGGCCCAGCAGTCCGGCATGGAGGCGACGCTGCTGGGCCACGGGGTGGGCCCGGTGCCGTCGGAACTCGCCGAGTACTTCCCGGACACGGCCGAGACGGCGACGTACCACAGGCTGCGCCGGGACGAGACGGGGGAACCGACCAACCACGCCCGCAACTACGTCCGTCCCGAACTGGCCGCCCGGATCGACCCGGACGATCTGGCGCGCTGGCCGATGACGAAGGTGCTGCGGGACGTGGTGGGCGTGGACATCAGCCGGATCACGGACACCGTCCAGGCGCGGCTCGCCGACCCGGAGACGGCGCGGCTGCTCGACGTGCCGCTGCTCAGCCCGATCCTGCACTACACGGGCGTCGCGTACGACACGGCCGGGCGGGTGGTGGACGTGGCCGTGATCCACTACCGGGGGGACCGCTTCTCCTTCACGGTGACCCTGGATGCCACCTGAGTCCGGCACCCGCCGTCGTACGATGCCCGGCGTGACGCACGACGACGCTCCGCCGCTGGCGGACCTCATGCCGTGGTCCGTCGCACCGCCGCGGCTCGGCCGGGGGTGGCCGGCGGGCCCCGACCCGCTCTCCCTCGCGCGCCGCTGGGAGGCCCTGCTCGCGGCGGAGGGCCCGGACCGCGCGGCCCTGTTCGAGCCCTCGCGCTCGCGCACGCTCGACACGCGGGTCGGGCGGCTGCCGGGCGGGGCGGGCGGCACGGGCCGGCTGGCGCGGGCCGCGGGCCGGTGCCCGGAGCCGGTACGGGTGCTGCGGGCGCCGTTCGACGAGCAGTGGCTGATCCCGGATCACCGGCTGATCGACGCGGCCCGGCCGGAGTTGTGGCGGGTGGCGGACGAACGGCAGGTCTTCCTGGTCGAGTTGCCGGACGGGCCGGGTCCCCGGATCCTCGCCACCCCGTTGCTGCCGCTGGCCGCGCCCGCCCGGGTCCGGCCGCTGTTCCGGCGTCCCGGCGGGTCCGAGCCGAACCTCGCGCCGGGACTGCTGGACCATCTGGGGGCCCGGCTCGGCCGGCGGCCCGACGCGCTGGACGTGCTGGCGTGGATCGTGGTGGCGGCCCGGCCGGACGGCGGGGTGCCGCTGACCCGCGATCCGGGGCTGTGGGAGCGCGGGGTGGCGCTGGGCCGCCGGGCGCTGTGGCTGATGTGCCGGGACGGGGAGCGGCCCAAGCTGCCGGGCGGGCGCCGCCCTTACGTCCGCGCCCCGCTGCCCGCGCGCCCCCCGGGCCTCGGGTACGACGCGGAGGCGGAGGCCCTGACGCTGGGCGAGGGCCGGGTCTCTCCGGTGCCGCGTGCGGCGTGGGAGTTCGAGGCGGGCGGCGGCCGGGTGCTGGAGCGCTGGTTCGCGGCCCGTACGGAGGCCGGGGAGCCGGGCACGCTGGCGGCGATCGGCCCGGCGTCCTGGCCGCAGGCGTGGACCTCGGAGCTGCTGGAGCTGATCACGGTCCTCGCGCTGCTCGCCGACGTGCGCGCGGCGTGGCCGGAGGTGACGGTGACGGAGCGGGTCACGGCGGGCGAACTGCGCGGGACGGGCGTGCTGCCGGTGCCCCCGGCTGCCCGACGGCCGTCCTCGGTGCTCGACGCACGGGAGGAAGGACCGGAGGGCCAGCTGACCCTGCTGTGAGGCGTGCTCCGTACGGACCGGGGGGGGCGCGCCTTGCCCGGGGGGGTGCGCGGGGTGTGCCGGGGGCCTGGGCGGAGGTGTCGGGCGTCGTGGGACGGACCGGCGCGGGGCCGGGCCGTCGGGTGTCGCTGGACGTGCCGGTCCCGGGTCGGCGTGGAGCCGACCGCCGTCACCGCGGTGACGCCGGAACCGTCGAGCCGTACGGGTCGTGCCGTGGGGCCGGATGTGCCGCCGGGCCGCGGGGCGGGGAGGCGGCGCGGTCGGGCCGCCCGCGCTGGGTGCGCCGGGATGGCCTGCCGCCGTGGGAGCGCCGGGACGGTGCGACCGCCGTGGCGCGGGCCTCAGTGGCTGCCGAACAGCGAGCGGCGCAGCCGTCGCAGGGGCGCGAAGAGCGAGACACGGCGCACCCTGGCCCGCCGTCCGCCGGGCTCGTGCACGGCGTCGCGGGCGATCAGCTCACGCATCAGGGACGTGGCCTCCACCGTCTCCCGCTGGGGGAGGGCGGGCCCTCCGAGCACCGCGAGGTGACGGTCGAGACGCGAACTGGTCGCCGCACCCCCGCAGGTGATGGCAGGGACCCTGGCCCTGCGTCGCACTGCTGTTATCTGTTCCATGTCACTCCCCACCCGTACACGTCCGCCCGGCCCCGGGCAGGGTAACCCTATCGCCCCGCCGGGGCGGACGTGTATCGCGCCCACAGGATTCACCTTCCCCGTAAGGGGGTTGACGATTACCCTCCGAATCCGACCGATTCCAGGGCGACTTGGACAAGCGGGGTGCCGGTGGGGCGAGCGGACCCCCCGCCGGGCTCGACGGTGACGGCAAGGGACGCGGGGCCTCGTTCCAGGCCCGATGCGAGCAGGGGCGTCCCGCCGTCGAGGAGCCCGAGGGAGCGTGGGGGTGCGCCGGGGCGCACGAGCCAGAGTTGGTGCACGCGGTCGCCCGTGGGGCGTCCGTAACCACCCAAGGTCACCACCGCGCGCCCCTCGGAGGCGGAGGCGACCACGCCGAGGACACCGCCCGCCTCGTCGGCTCCGCCGGCGGCCCGCGCGTCCGGGGCGGCGAGAACGTGGGCGATCTCACGTGCCCGGTCGCGGGCGGTGTCCAGTTCCTCCTGCGTCCGGTGGACCTGGACGGCGAAGAGGGCGGCGACGACGAGGGCCGCGGCGGCGGTGGTCGTGGCGAACGGCACGAGCGGGAACCGCGGCCCGGACGCCGGGCGCGGGCGGTCGCGCCGGTCCCGTGCGGCCCCCGCCCGGGACGGACGGCGTGCGCGCCGCCGCCGGGCGGCCCCTCCCCGTGAGCCCGCGGGCCCCCGGGGAGCGGCGGACTCCTGCGGGGTAGCGGGCTCCTGCGGGGTAGCGGGCTCCTGCGGGGTGGCGCGTACGGCGGTCAGCACCCGGGCGCGCAGCGCGGCCGGGGCGGGGACGGCCGTGGACCGGGCCAGCCGGACGGTGTCCTCGGCCAGCGTCCGCACCTCGGCGGAGCAGTCCGGGCAGGCGGCCAGGTGACGCTCGTACCGGTCGCGTTCGGCGTGGTCCAGGGCGTCGAGGGCGTAGGGGGCGGCGAGGGAGCACAGGTCGAGGTCGTCGCCGGGGCGGGGCGGACGGCGCGGGAGTCTCATACGGCGCCCACCAGGCAGGCGCGGAGCCGGCCGAGGCCGTCCCGCATCCGGGTCTTGACCGTGCCGAGCGGTACGCGGAGGCGTTCGGCGACCTCGCGGTAGGTGTAGCCGTCGTAGTAGGCGAGCGTGACGGACTGGTGTTGCAGCGCGGTGAGCCGGTCCAGGCAGCGGCGCACCTCCTCGCGTTCGAGGCCGGCCTCGACCTCCTCCACGACCTGGTCGAAGGCGGGGTGGTGGGAGCGGCGGGCCTCGCGGCGGTCGCGTTCGCCGGCGGCACGGGCGCTGCGGACCCGGTCGACGGCGCGGCGGTGGGCGAGGGTGAGGGTCCAGGCGAGCGCGCCGCCCCGGGCCGGGTCGAAGCGGGCGGCGAAGCTCCAGAGTTCGAGCAGGGCCTCCTGGGCGACCTCCTCGGCCTGGGCGGGATCGCGGACCACGCGCAGCGCGAGTCCGTACACCGGTCCGGAGACCAGTGCGTACAGCGCCTCGAAGGCGCCCCGGTCGCCCCGGGCCACGCGCGTCAGCAACGCGTCCGCGTCCACGCCACCCCTCCCACCCGTTCCGCCCGCTCGGCGGACCCGCTTCTCGGAGGGAGTACGGACGCGCGGGCCGAAAGCGTCAGCGGGACGGACCGGGAAACGATCCCGCCGTGGCGGAGCCGGACCGGAGGAGCGAGGGGGAGGTCCCAGCGCCGGCGGGACCTCCCCCTGTGTGCTCCGTGCCGCTCCTTCTCCTTCCGCTCGGCCGCGCCCGCGAGCGGGGCGGGACGCGGGGGCCGGTGTCCGGCCCGGGTCAGGCGCGGCTGTTGAGGACCGGCAGGTAGCCGCTGGACTGGCCGACCGCGGTCGGGTGGTACGACTCGCCGATGTTGAGCCAGTTCACGCTGTGCAGCCAGGCGCTGCCGGAGCAGATCTCGTGCCCGGTGAAGGGCGTGCGGACGTCGCCGAAGGCGAAGCCGTGGTTGGCGGCGCGCTTGGCGATCGTGTTGTTGAGGCGGTCGGAAGCGTCGTTGATCGCCTTCCGCTTGGTCTCGGAGAGGCCGATGCAGGAGGTGCCGAGCTGGTAGAAGCGCGGGTAGCCGATGACGACGACCCGGGCGTTCGGTGCCTTGGAGCGGATGGCGGAGTAGACGCCGTCGAGGTTGCCGGGCAGCGTCGAGTCGACGTACGAGGTGGCGGTGGCGATCCGGGACAGACAGACACTGTCGGACTGGAGCACACAGGTCGTCATGACATCGGCGAAACCGGCGTCGTTTCCGCCGATGCTGATCGAAACCAGTCCGGTGGAGGAGCTGAGGGGTCCGAGCTGACCCGCCAGGACATCACCCGTTCGGGCGCCCGAGCAGGCCGTGAAGTCGAAGGACGTGGGCGAGTTCGCCGCCGCCCACAGATACGGGTGGGCCTTCGTGCTGCGCTTGCAGTCGCCGCTGGAGGCGATGTACGAACCGGCTCCGACCCCCGAGGAGTAGGAGTCGCCCAGCGCCACATAGCCGCCGGATGCCGCGGTTCCGGCGGCGTTCGCGGCGGCGGCGCCGCCGAGGGCGGCGCCGGCCGCGAGGAGAAGGGAACTCAGGATGCCGACAAGTCGGTAACGTCTCATGGAACCTCCCTTTAGCAGGATCTCTGCGGTAACTGTGATAGCAGCTACGCGCGTTGACCGGAAGTGTCCATGCCAAAAGTGTGCCCGGCCAGGTTCGTTCAAACTCGGACCAGTTCCGGCCAGGGGCCCAGGGCCTTCTTGACGGCGCCTGCCGGACTGCGTCACATTTGGGCCCGGCATCCGGGGCTTCGGGGGGCAATTCGGCCATGCGCGCCGACGGAGTCCGGAGGGGATCGGGGGATCTTCGGCGCGAACTCGCCGTCCGCGGCAGGCGGATGACCGTCAAACCAGCCAAAGGGTGAGGCCCGTTCCAGGTCTTGTCATACGGCTTCCATCGTCAATACCGTCATACATCTCCCGCGTCGGAACGTCGGCACACGGCCCAGGGGAGGGCTCGGGGCCACGGCGGACCCGGC
This sequence comes from Streptomyces sp. SCSIO 75703, assembly GCF_036607905.1. Lineage (NCBI taxonomy): Bacteria > Bacillati > Actinomycetota > Actinomycetes > Kitasatosporales > Streptomycetaceae > Streptomyces > Streptomyces sediminicola. The sequence goes on along the minus strand of NZ_CP144555.1, from coordinate 5,480,104 downwards.
GCGGAGCGCGGCAGGGGGGTGCCGTGCTCGGCGACCGCACAGGTGGCCGGGCCGTGCCGCGCGGTCGGCTGCCGTTTCCTTCCGGCACCGGCGGGCTTTGCCAACTCGCCCGGCACGGGCGGAGAACCATCCCGCCGTGCCCTGGGCGAGAACCCCCCTTTCGAACCGGACACAGAGCCGGACCGCCCCTGGGGCGGGCGGTCCGCCGGACGAGAGGGACCACACTCATGAGCTCAGTTCTGCGGCCGGTGCCGCGTGCCGACGGCCCGTCACCGGCCGCTGCCTACCGGCCCGTCTCCTCGCACCTGGCCATCGCACCGCCCGTCAGCGTGGTCATCCCGGCCATGAACGAGGCGGAGAACCTTCCCTACGTCTTCAAGACGCTGCCCGACTGGATACACGAGGTCGTCCTCGTGGACGGCAACTCCACCGACGCCACCGTCGAGGTCGCCCGGGAGCTGTGGCCGCAGGTCAAGGTGGTCGAGCAGCGCGGCAAGGGCAAGGGTGACGCGCTGATCACCGGCTTCGGGGAGTGCACCGGGGACATCATCGTCATGGTCGACGCCGACGGTTCCGCCGACGGGCAGGAGATCGTCTCGTACGTCTCCGCCCTCGTCTCCGGCGCCGACTTCGCCAAGGGCTCCCGCTTCGCCAACGGCGGCGGCACCGACGACATGACCTTCATCCGCAAGCTGGGCAACCGCGCCCTGTGCGCGGTCGTCAACCGGAAGTTCGGCGCCCGCTACACCGACCTGTGCTACGGCTACAACGCGTTCTGGAGGCACTGCCTGGACAAGATCGACCTGGACTGCACCGGCTTCGAGGTCGAGACGCTGATGAACATCCGCGTCGTCAAGGCCGGACTGAAGGTGCAGGAGATCCCGAGCCACGAGTACCTGCGCATCCACGGCGTGAGCAATCTGCGGGCGGTGCGCGACGGGCTGCGGGTGCTCAGAGTGATCCTCGCCGAACGCTCCAACCGCCGTGCGCTGCGCAGCCGTGCCCACTCGCCGGTGCTCGGCACGGCCCGGGGGAAGGCGTCTTGAGCCGTCCCACCGTGTCCGTCGTGATCTGCGCCTACACCGAGGAGCGGTGGGAGGACGTCCTCGCCGCCGTCTCCTCGGTGCGGGCGCAGTCCCGGCCCCCGCGGGAGATCCTGCTGGTCGTCGACCACAACGAGGCCCTGCGGAGGCGGCTCGCCGCTCGGTACCCGGGGGGCGGGGCGGACGGCCCGGACGGGGGCGGGGAGGATGGCGGCCCGGTCGCGGGCGGCCGGGGCGGAGGCCCGGTCAGCGGCCCCGACGCGGGGGGCGGGCCGGGGCGCGCGCCGGTGCCGGTGCCGGTGCCACCGTCGTCGCCGTCGCCGTCGCCGCAAGGCCCGGTACCCGTACGGGTGTTGGCGAACGCCGGCCCGCGCGGGCTGTCCGCCGGCCGCAACACCGGGATCGCCGCCTCCCGCGCCGAGGTGATCGCCTTCCTCGACGACGACGCCGTGGCCGAACGCGACTGGCTGCACCACCTGACCGAGGCGTACGCCGACCCGCGGGTCATGGCCGTGGGCGGGCGCACCCTGCCCGTCTGGGCGTCGGGACGCCGGCCCGTCTGGTTCCCCGAGGAGTTCGACTGGGTGGTGGGCTGCACGTACCGCGGCCTGCCGCCCGGCCGGGTCCGGGTGCGCAACGTGCTCGGCGGCAACGCCTCCTTCCGGCGGGAGGCGTTCGACGCGGCGGGCGGCTTCGCCACCGGTATCGGACGCGACGGCGACCGGCGCCCGCTGGGCTGCGAGGAGACGGAACTGTGCATCCGGCTCAGCCGCGCCCGCCCCGACGCGGTGCTCCTCATCGACGACCGGGCGGTGATCCACCACCGGGTGCCCGGGGCACGGGAGCACTTCGGCTACTTCCGCTCCCGCACCTACGCCGAGGGCCTGTCCAAGGCCCTGGTCGCCCGCAGCGTCGGGGTGGCCAGGGGGCTGGAGTCGGAACGCCGGTACGCCACCCGCACCCTGCCGGCGGGGGTCGTCCGGGGGCTGCGGGACGCCGTGCTGGCCCGGCCGGGCGGCGCGGGCCGGGCGGGCGCGATCGTCGCCGGGGTGCTCACCGCGGCCGGCGGCTACCTGGTGGGCAGCGTCCGGGCCCGGCGGGGCGCCACCGCGTTCACCGTGGCGCCGCCGCGGGAGGGCGGCGCGCGTGACTGAGGCGACCGCGGCCGACCCCCGCGTACCGGTGCTCATGTACCACGCGGTGGCCACCGACCCGAACGACGCCACCCGGGCCCTGTCGGTGACGCCCGACGCGTTCGCCGCGCAGATGGCGCTGATCGCCGACCGGGGGCTGACCCCGGTCACCACGGCGGCGCTGGCCGCCGCCTGGCGCGGGGAGGGGCCCCTGCCACGGCGGCCGGTCCTGATCACCTTCGACGACGGCTACGAGGGCGTGCACCGGTACGCCCTTCCGGTGCTGGCCGCGCACGGCTTCCCGGCCACCGTCTTCGTCACGACCGGCTGGCTGCGCGGCCCGTACGACACCGGGGGCGCCCTCGACACCATGCTCGACTGGGACCAGGCACGGGAGCTGGCCGCCGCCGGCGTGGAGATCGGCGGCCACAGCCACACCCATCCGCAACTGGACCAACTCGGCGACGGGCGGCTGCGGTCCGAGCTGATCCACGGCAAGGAGATCATCGCGGACCAGGTGGGCACCGTACCCGTCTCGTTCGCCTACCCGTACGGCTACTCCGACCGGCGGGTGCGGCGGGCGGTGCGCGAGACGGGGTACGCGCAGGCGCTCGCCGTCGGCAACGCGCTGGCCCGCCGCCGCCAGGGACCGTACGCGCTGCGCCGGGTCACCGTGCGCCGCTCCACCGGGCCGGAGGCGTTCGCCCGGCTCGTCCAGGGGCACGCGGTCACCCGCGCGTACGCCCGGGACCGGGCCCTGACCAAGGGGTACGCCGTGGTCCGGGGGGCGCGCCGGCTGGGCGGCCGGCTCCGGCCCGCGCCGAGCGGGACGCGCGGAGCGGGGGTGGCGGACGACGGGCGGTGAGGGGGCCTCCGGCGGGGCGGATCACGCGGCCTCCGGCGCGCGGGGTACGGGGCCTCGGGCTGGGGCGGGTTACCGGGCCTCCGGCGGGGCGGGTCACGGGGCGAGGGCCCGCCGGAGCCGGGGCACGCCCGGGTGGCCGGGAAACCGGGTGCGTCCCGCCGCCCCCTGCCGGATCATGGGCCCCATGCCCGCGAACCCGCACGACGCCCTGCCGATCCGGCTCAACGTCGACGACAGCGATTCCCCCTCCGACGTGGTCGACGCGCTGTTCCTCGGCCGCTTCGCCACCGGCGAGCAGCCGTACGCCCACGCCACCACCGTCGACCGCGTCCGCTCCGGGGCGACCCTGCTGCCGCCCGGCGCGCGGGTGCTGCGCGCCGCCCGGGACGACGACCGCAGCGCCACGCTGGCCGAGGGCGACGGCTGGACGCTGCTGGTCTCCCGGTGGAGCCGGGGCGCCGACGTGACGGTGACCGCGACCAGCGCCGAACTGGCCCGCAGGGTGGTCGCCGAGGCCACCGACGGCGCCGCCGACGAGCCCGAACCGGCGCCGGAGAACGTCACCATGGGCTTCTGGTACGTCTCCCCCCGGCGCGGACCGCACCGCACCACCCGGCAGATCTCCGCGGGCACCTGGGAGGAGGTGCGGGGCAACTACACCGCGCCGGTGGCGGACGCGATGGACCGCCTGATGAAGACGACCCCGCAGGACATCGCGGGCCGCCTGCTGCTCCTGCACGGGCCGCCCGGCACCGGCAAGACGTCGGCGCTGCGGACGCTGGCCCGGTCCTGGCGCGACTGGTGCCAGGTGGACTGCGTGCTGGACCCGGAGCGACTCTTCTCCGACGTCGGCTACCTCATGGACATCGCCATCGGCGAGGAGGACGAGACGGGCCGGGACCGCTGGCGGCTGCTGCTCCTGGAGGACTGCGACGAGCTGATCCGCGGCGAGGCCAAGCACACCGCGGGACAGGCCCTGTCGCGGCTGCTGAACCTCACCGACGGACTGCTCGGCCAGGGCCGCAACGTCCTGGTCGGCGTCACCACCAACGAGGACCTGGAGCGGCTGCACCCCGCCGTGGTCCGCCCCGGCCGCTGTCTGGCCCGCATCGAGGTCGGCCGGCTCACCCGCCCGGAGGCGGTGAACTGGCTCGGCACCGAGGAGGGCGTCGGCCGCGAGGGGGCGACCCTGGCCGAGCTGTACGCCCTGCGCCGCGGCACCTCGCCGACGGCCCTGCCGGAACCGCGGGCGGGCGCGGAGGCCGGGCTCTACTTGTAACGCGGTGGGCGGGGCCGCGTGGATGGGGGGGGCGGGCCCGCGCAGCCGCGACGGGCCCACGTGACCGAGACGGGCCCCCGCGGCCGGGACGGGCGCCCATGACCGGGACGGGCCTCTGTCCGGGGCGGAGCACGGGCAGCCGGGTGGGACATCCGTGACCGCGGCAGACCGGCGCGGCCGGCGGCAGCCCCCGTGGCGGCGGCGACTCCGCGCGGCCGGGGACAACCGGCACAGGCCCCTGTAGCCGGGGCGGGCCCACGGTGTTTCGATGAGGGCATGACCGTGTTCGTCGGCACCTCGGGCTGGCAGTACCGGGACTGGAGGGACGCCCTCTACCCGCCCGGTCTGCCGGTCCGGCTGTGGCTGGAGCGGTACGCGGCCGGTTTCGCCACGGTCGAGGTCGACAACGCCTTCTACCGGCTGCCGGCCCGGGAGACCTTCGAGGGCTGGAGGGGACGGCTGCCGGAGGACTTCGTGGTCGCGGTCAAGGCGAGCCGCTTCCTCACCCACGTCAAGCGCCTGCGGGACCCGGCGGAACCGGTCGGGCGGCTGATGTCCCACGCGGCGGGGCTCGGCGACCGGCTCGGCCCGGTGCTGCTCCAGTTGCCGCCGACGCTGCGAGCCGACCCGGGGCTGCTCGACGCGTGCCTGGCCTGTTTCCCGGCGGGCACGCGGATCGCGGTGGAGCCCCGGCACGACTCCTGGTGGACGCCCGGGGTGCGCCGGGTACTGGAGGCCCGGGGCGCCGCCCTGTGCTGGGCCGACGTCCGGGCCCGCCCGGCCGCCCCGCTGTGGCGCACCGCCGACTGGGGGTACGTCCGCTTCCACGAGGGCCGCGCCGCCGCCTGGCCGCACTACGGCCGCCGCTCCCTGGCGACCTGGGCCGGCCGTATCGCCGAGACCTGGCCGGACGGCGACGTGTACGCCTACTTCAACAACGACCCGAACGCGGCGGCCGTGGCCGACGCGGAGGTCTTCGCCCGTGCCGCGCGCCGCACCGGCCTGCCCGTGACCCGTACCCCGGGCACGCCGGCCGGCCGAGCCGTCACGAGCCGTACACGGCCCGCAGCGCGTCCTCGACGGCAGCCAGGGCGTCGGCCCGGGTGAGGCCGAGGCGCCGGGCGCGCTCGGCGTAGGCCAGGGCGGCGGCGGCCCCCTCCCGTTCGGCGGCCGAGCCCGCCGCCGCGACGAAGGTGCCGTTGCGGCCGCGCGTCTCGATCACCCCGTCGGTCTCCAGGGCCCGGTACGCCTTGGCCACCGTGTTGGCGGCGAGGCCCAGGGAGTCGGCCAGTCCGCGCACGGTGGGCAGCCGGTACCCGGCCGGCAGCGCGCCCGACCGGGCCTGCTCGGAGATCTGTGCGCGCACCTGCTCGTAGGGCGGGGCACCGTCGGAGATGTGGATCTTCAGAGTCACATGGCGATTGTTCCGCATCCCCCGGAAAATGGGAGGCACCCCCGTGCCCCTCCGCCCTAGCGTGCGGTCTCGGCCACCACATCCGGGCAACGGAGGTACACCATGTCCACGAACTCGGCCGGCCCCGGCCCCGGCCCGGTGACGCACGTCGTCCTGGTCAAGGCCGGCCGGACGAAGATCCGCTACCCGGCGGTGCTGCTCGGTGACGACGGCACCCACCTCACCCTCCGCGCCCCCTGGGCGGGCGAGGGGGTGCGGGACTTCGGCTTCGTCCGCTTCGAGCCGGGCGACGTCTTCACCGAGCACTACTGGCGGGACCGCTGGTACGCCGTCAAGGAGGTCCGGACCGCGTCGGGCGCGCTGAAGGGCTGGTACTGCGACATCACCCGCCCCGCCGTGACCGACGGCGCCACCCTGACCGTCGAGGACCTCGACCTGGACCTGTGGCGCTCGGCCGACGGCACGGACGTCCGCGTCCTGGACGAGGACGAGTTCGAGGCGAGCGGCCTGACCACCCGGGACCCCGAAGCCGCCGCCCAGGCCCGCACAGCCCTGACCACCCTCACCACCCTCGCCCACACCCGGACTTTCGCCGACCTCGTCACCCGGCGGGCCGTCCCGCGACTGCCGGTCGAGGGCTGAGCGGGGAGCGTACGGCCCCTTGGGAGCGGTGTCGTGCCGGGCTCTCGCCAGGAGCCCGGCACGACACCGCTCAGGTGGCCTCGCCGGGTACCTCTGTCGGCAGGCCGGGCATCCCGACCGCCAGATGCCTGACCTGCACGGCCGTCAGGGCGCCCTGGAAGGCCCACAGGTCGGAGACCGAGCCGGGCCAGTAGTCACCCCAGGTGCCCGCCCCGGTGTGAGCACGACCGAGTTGCAGCGGCTGCTCCGATGTATAGGCGAGTACGTCGTCGGCCCAGGAGAGCCTGTCCGTACAGACGCTGCCGTCCGGCCTGCCGTCGCCGTCCGCGTCCGCGCAAGCCAGCTCTTCGAGTTCGCCGTTGACGTACAGCGCGAGGTGCTTGGCGAAGCCGTCGTAGACGAGGGCCAGGTGCGTCCATTCGGTGGGGCTGAAGAACTGCCCGTTGTCGACGTGGGTGACCGCGGCGGTACCGGTGTCGGCCGCCGCCATCACGATCCGCCAGCGGCCCGGGTCGGTTTCGGGGGTGGCGCTGGGTTCGTACCGCACGGTGAAGGCGCTTCGGGTGGTACCGGGGACGCCGAGCAGGGCCACACCGTGTTCCGGCACGGCTGCCGCCTGGGCCCAGACGCTGATGGTGAAGCTGTTGCCGGTGTCCACGGGAACGGCCGATGTCACACCGTAGTCGTCGACGCCGTCCAGGTGGACACCGCCGTCGACCCATCCGGAACCGATCTCGGCGCCGCCGTACAAGGTCATGGCGTTGCCCTCCGCGGAAACGTCCGGTGTGACGAGCGGGGAGCCGTGGGCGGTCTCGAAAGTCCACCGGCCCTTCACCTGGGGGCGCTCTTCGTGGAGCTGTCCCGCCCCTTCGCCGGCACCGGACCTGCCGAGGGTGCGCACCGTCGGCTTCTTCCAGGTGCCGCCGTACTCCATCGTCAGTTGCGACATCTTGATCTGGGCCGGCGGACGGTTGTACCGGACTCGGAGGTACGCCTTGTCCGAGAACCGCTTCCAGGCGTTCCCGTCGCTCTCACTGGCCGCCCGCAGCCCGAACGTCATCGACGCGTCCTTGCGGTCGGCGGCCGCCTGCACCGCGGACTTCACGTTGAACTCCGCGTCCTTGGCGGCGCAGCCCGAGTAGCCGTACGCGAAGGACTCCGACGCCAGCTTCTTCGGCCAGAATCCGCTGTTGTCCTGGTCGGCCCATGTCGTCGACGACGAGATGCCCTTGGTCTCGTACAGCTCCACCGTGCGGGCCGAGCACGAAGCCGACCAGGTGTTGCGCACCACGAACTCGGCCGACAGGATCGACGTGCCCGCGAACCTCGACGTCGGGATGCGGTAGAAGAGGCGCTTGGTGTCGTGAGGCCGGCAGTAGGACCAGTTGCAGTAGCCCATGCCGGCGTCGGACTCGCCGTTGAACTTCCACTGCGGTGAGTTGGCCCAGTACTTGGAGACCATCGTCCACGCCGACGCCCGCGGCGAGTACCACTGGGGGTCGATGTAGACGGGGTAGACGGTGTCCTCACCCTTGAGCACGTCGGCGTCCGGCGTCAGCACGAGCGCGTTCTGTCCGGCGGGCACCTCGACCTCGACCGGGGCGAGCTTGCCCGACTCCCCCGCCCCCGGCTGCTGTGCCGTCCCGCCGGTGCCGTCGGAGGCCGTGCCCCGGCCCGCCCCTCCGGCGGCCTGCGGGGCTCCCGTCGCGGTCTCACCCGGACTGGAGTCCCACATCATCGGCTTGGGAGCCTCGAAGACCGCGCCCCGGGCGCCCTGGTCGAGGGCCTGGAGACCTCCCTCGCCGGTCTTCGTCACCGACAGGCCCCGGGTGTCCATCTCCAGTCGCAGCCGGGCCAGTTCGGGGCCGGCTGCGGCCTCGGCAGTCTTGACCACGAGCAGTTGGGTGAACCCGTCCTCCTGTGCCGTCAGCCTCAGGTCGACGTCCGGCAGGACCGACCGGTAGGTGGCGACCGGTCCCGCGGTCTCGGGCCGCGGCAGCGGCGTGGGCCAGGACAGGCTCAGTTCCCGTCCGGCCCGTCGCATCCGTACCAGCGGACCGTCCCCTCCGCCGGAGAACTCCATGTCCATCGTCGACGCCTTGGGAGCGACGGCGCCGCCGGCGGTTGCCGTGAGGTCGGTGTCGATCCGCTTCCAGCCGCCGCCGGTGCGGGTCCAGACGGGACGCAGGTGCTCACGCGCCTCCAGTTCGCCCTCGGGAGTGGCGAAGACCTCTCTCGTCTCCCCGCGCAGCGACGCGATCTCCACCGCCTCGCCGGTCTTCTCCGCCTCGGCGAACGCCTCGGTCTCGGTCGCCGCGGTCGTCGCCGCCTCGGTGTCCGTCAGGCCACCGGCGTCCCCGGCCGTACGTGCCCCGGTCCGGGGAGAGGCGGCCCGGGTATCGGCGACCGCCTCGCCCGACAGCGCCGGTGGCGACCCGAGCGCCAACGCCACGCCCAGCAGGATCCGGACAGCTCTGCCGGCCCCCCGCGTTCGACTCCACATCCCCGACACACCCCACCCACACAGCGGTCACATAGTTGCCGTCAGTAACCAATCGCTCAGCGGAGTGTCGCGTCAACGGTCAGTAAACGGACATTGATGCGACAAGATCGACTTAGCGCCTGTGACGATCCTTACGTTTGGGACGGGGCGCGTGACCCTTCGGCGGGGTTCGAGGGGAATCGGGCGCTTGTCCGGCGGTGGGCCTGCGCTGCTCACGTGAAGGGGGAGCGGGGGCCGCGTGGGGTCCGCGGGGCGGGGGAGGCCACCTGACGTGGTGCTCTCGTTACTCGCGTGAGTCATGGGGGGCAGGGTGTCAGGCGGGTCTGACAACGTGATATGAGCCACTGACAACCGTGCATCGATCGGGAACTCTCGGGGAAAGGGTCTACCTCCGTGACAACGCGGAACCCGGTGGAACCGTAAGGAGGCAGCCATGCGCCGTCTGTCCGTGCAGAAGCCCCTGAAGAAGACCGATGCCCGCCGAGTCCGCGAGGAGTGCGAGGAGCGTCCGTCCGGCCGCCCCGAGATCCGCAAGGACATCGCCCGCACCTGGTGGCCCGACCCTTCCTGAGGACAGCCTCAGCTCTTCCTTAACGCGACCATAAGGATCTCCCCGAGCCGCCCCTCCAGGGCGGTTCCGCGGTTTTCCGGGGCTAGTTTGCTGGTCACCCCCACGGGCTCCGGCCCAGCCCCGACCGTTTCGAGGAGTCCCCATGCCCGCACCGTCCGCGCCCCGCCGGGTCGCCGCCGTGGCCGCCGCAGGCCTCGCCCCGCTCGCCCTGACCGCGCTGGCCGCGGCGCCCGCCGCCGCCCACGGTTCGATGGGCGACCCGGTCAGCCGGGTCTCGCAGTGCCACGCCGAGGGCCCCGAGAGCCCGCGATCACAGGCGTGCAAGGCCGTGGTGGCGGCCGGCGGCACCCAGGCGCTCTACGACTGGAACGGCGTCCGCATCGGTGACGCCGGCGGGCGCCACCAGGAGCTGATCCCGGACGGCAGGCTGTGCAGCGCGGGCGATCCGCAGTTCAAGGGCCTGGACCTGGCCCGCACCGACTGGCCGACGACCGGCGTGAGCAGCGGCGCGTACACCTTCAAGTACCGGGTGACGGCCCCGCACAAGGGCACCTTCACGGTGTACCTGACCAAGCCGGGCTACGATCCGTCCCGCCCGCCGGCCTGGAGCGACCTGGACCTGTCGGCGCCGGTGGCGACGTCCACCGACCCGGTCGCGGCGGACGGCTTCTACACCTTCTCGGGCACCCTGCCGGAGCGTTCCGGCACGCACGTGCTGTACGCGGTGTGGCAGCGTTCGGACAGCCCGGAGGCGTTCTACTCCTGCTCGGACGTGTCCTTCGGCGGCGGTTCGGGCGCCGTCGCCGCGGCCCCGGCGCCGAGGGCCGAGACACCTTCCGCTGCGCAGCTCGCCGAGGCGGCGGGCCTGTCGACGATCGAGAACCACGGCCACGGGGACCAGGACCACCGGACCACGGCGGACCCGGCCGCCCCGGCGTCGGCCGCCGCGACGGACGGCCCCAACGAGGTCAAGGCCGCCGCCGGCGACGCCGTGAACCTCGCCGAGACGGGCGGCGGTTCCCGCACCGCGTACCTCGCCGTCGGCGGTGCCGCGGCGCTGGCGCTGGGCGCGGCGGCGATGTTCGCCTCCGTGCGCCGGCGGGCCCTGGGCGGTCGTTGACCTGCCCGAGGGGGTGACGCGGGGCCGGTCCGGCGGCTCAGGCCGGGCCGGTCCCGCGTCGGTGCGCGCGGTCAGTCGAAGACCGAGGCGCAGGTGGTGGGCGTGGCCTTGCCCGGGTCGAGGGCGTTGGCCACCTCGTGGAAGGCGATCCGGTCGATGAGCCCGATCGCCAGGTGCTCGGAGAAGTCGAGCGGGCACAGGTCCTGGAGCAGGATGTTGCGGACGCCGGGGCCGTCCAGGAACTGGCTCCGGTAGGGGGTGACCACCTCGTCGTAGCGGGTGGCGATGACGGTGTAGGCGATGCCGGGCACGGTGTCGCCGCCCTGGTTGATGCGGTTGAGGACGTCGGAGCCGGCTATCTGGTCGGCGAGGGCGGGGGTCTTCTCGGAGAGCAGGTCCTTGACGCCGGGGAAGTACGGCAGCAGGTTGGTCAGCCCGGTCAGCGTGGTGCCGTGGTTGCTGGGCGCGATGCCGACGAGGGCGTTCACCTTGTCGGCGCCGCCGAGGAACTTGAGGTAGTAGCGGGGCATCATGCCGCCCTGCGAGTGGCCGACGATGTCGGTCTCGGCGGCGCCGGTCGCGGCGAGCACCCGGTCGACGTAGGCGGAGAGCTGCCCGGCGGACTGCTCGACCGGGCCGAGGCCGTGGAAGAAGGGGACGCCGGGCAGTTGCCCGTAGTCGAGGGAGAAGACGCAGTAGCCGCGGTCCTTGAGGTAGGGCGCGAGGCCCAGCCAGTTGTCGACGGAGTTCCCGAAGGTGCCGTGGACGAGGACGACGGGGCGGGGGTGGGCGGCGGAGGGCTTGCAGGTGAAGTCGTTCCAGCCGCGGCTGGGGGCCGGGGCGGCGTGGGCGGTGGCGGCGGTGGGGACCGTGACGGCGGCGGTCAGCAGGAGCGCGGCCAGGTATCCGCGCACTCGCTTCCAGGGCAGCATCGGGTGATCTCCTTGCGGCTCAGGGAGGTGCGACGACGGGACGCCCTGTGATCCGGATCACGAGGATGCTGTTCATCCGTCAAGTTACGGACGAGTAGTAGAAAAGTGAAGTTACGCGTCGGTAAAAACTGTGGGCGACAGCCGACACCGGGCGCACCGCGAGTGATGGCGACTCACACCGGCGGCCCGGAAGAACCCCAGGAACAGGAAGGGCCGGAAGAGCACGCGCCCGGCGGGGAGTTCACGCCGCCAGGGTGCCCGGCATCACCGCCCGCGGACCGAACTTCGCCCGCGCGCGGTCCGCGACCTCCTCCAGCCGGCGGACCTTCTCGTCCACGGGGTCGAAGGTGAGCTGGTGGGAGGCGCCCTCGGCGGGGGCGAGTCCCTCGGCGCGCAGCAACAGCGCGCGGACCCGGGCCCGTTGGAGCCCGAGCGCCTCGTACATGCCGTACGCGGTCCGCGTCAGCTCGGCCGAGTGCGCGGTCGGCTCCCGCAGCGTGCGGCGGCGGGTGGTGGCCGCGGGGCCGCCCCCGCCCCGCCGGGAGCGGGGCTGTTCGGCGTAGCGCACGGTGAGGGTGAGGGTGCGGCAGACCTGTCCCTGGGAGCGCAGCCGGGCGCCCAGTTCCCCGGCGGCCGAGAGCAGGGCGCGGCGGTGCAGGCCGGGGTCGAGTTCGTCGCGGGAGAAGGCGCGTTCGGCGGCCAGCGTGGAGGAGAGGCCGTCGGGGACGACCCGGCCGCGGTCGACGCCGCGGGCCTTCTCCTTCAGTTCGCGGCCGGTCCGCGCGCCGACCAGGCGCTGGAGCGTGGACAGGGGGGCCGCGGCGACCCGGCCGAGGGTGTCGAGCCCGTACTCGCCCAGGGTGCGGGCGGTGGCGGCGCCGACGCCCGGCAGCGCGGCGACGGGCTTGCCGGCGAGGAACTCCCCCGCCGTGGGCCCGGTCACCGCGGGGGTGGTCCCCGGGCGGGCGTCGCGCAGCGCCATGCGGGCCAGCATCGGGCCCGGTCCGGCGCCGATCGCGCAGTCGACGCCGTACCGCGCGAGGGCCCGGACCCGGATGACCGCGGCGAGTTCCACCGCGGCGCGGCCGAAGTACCGTTCGGCGCCGCGCAGGTCGGCCAGCGCCCCGTCCGGGGGGAGGGCCTCGACGACCGGGGTGAACTCCTCCAGCAGGGCGAGCAGCGGGGGCAGGGCCGCCTCGTCCGTGGGGGGCAGGTGGAAACGTACGCAGAGGACGGTCATCCCGCGCTCCCCGGGCTCTGGTGCCACAGCTTCCGCCCCACCGCGGGCCCTTCGCCCGCCGGGCGCAGATCGGCCCAGGGGTGCATCTCGTACCCCGTGGACATGCGAAGCCGGCGCTCCCCCGGGTCGGGGGCGGCGGAGCCGGCCGGCCTGGGCGGGCCCTTTCCGCCGGCGGCGGGGGCGGCGGGGACCGTGCCGGCGAGCCGGGCCGCGACGCCCTCCAGTCCCTCCTCGCGGCGCACGTCGAGCAGGTCGGCGAGGTTCCAGGCGGCGGCGCCGACCACGCTGAGGCTGCGCGGGCCGCGGCGCTGCACCACCCCGCGCACCAGCAGCAGCCAGGAGTGGAAGACGGTGTGGGCGCAGGCGTCGTGGGAGTCGTCGAAGAAGGCGAGGTCGACCAGGCCGGTGCCGTCGTCCAGGGTGGAGAAGATGACCCGCCGGCCGGAGCGGACCGGCGGCGTCTGGGTGGCCGCCTTGGCTCCCGCGACCAGCACCGTCTCCCCGTGCCGGGCCTCGCGCAGCCGCCGGGCCGGCACCACGCCCAGCTCGTCGAGGAAGACCCGGTGGTCGTCCATCAGATGGCGCGAGGCGTCCATGGAGAGCACGCCCAGTTCGGCGCTGAGCCGCTCCTGCGGGGAGAGGTCGGGCAGCCCGGCCCCCGCGGTCCGCCGCCCCCCGGCCAGGGGCAACTGGTCGCCGCGCCCGCCCCGGGCGCCCCGGTGCAGTTCGGTCAGGTGCAGTTGCAGGTCACGGCGGTTGGCGCCGAACACGTCCAGCGCGCCGACCTGGGCGAGCCGGCCGGCCAGCGGTCTGCTGGGCCGGGCCCGTTCCCAGAAGTCGAGCAGGGAGGTGTAGGGCCGGCCCCCGGCGATCCGGGCGGCCTCGGCCTCGGTGATGCCGTGCACGTCGGCGAGGGCGAGGCGCAGCCCCCAGACCCGGGAACCCCGCTGATCGGACACCAGTTCGATCGTGTGGGCGACGCCGGACCGGTTCACGTCCAGCGGCAGGATCGGCACGCCGCGCCGCCGCGCGTCCGCCAGCAGCAGCCGCTTGGGGTACATGCCGGGGTCGTGGGTGAGCAGCCCCGCGTAGAAGGCGGCCGGGTGGTGCGCCTTCAGCCAGGCCGACTGGTAGGTCGGGACGGCGAAGGCGACGGCGTGCGCCTTGCAGAAACCGTACGACCCGAACGCCTCGACGATCTCCCAGGTCCGCCCGATGGTCTCCGCGTCGTACCCCCGGCCCGCCGCGCGGCGGGCGAACCACGCCTTGATCCGCCCCTGCGACTCGGGGTCGGAGAGCCCGCGCCGCACCCGGTCCGCCTCGCCGCGCCCGCAGCCGGTCATGATGTCCACGATGTCGATGATCTGCTCGTGAAAGACGACGACCCCGTAGGTCCCCTCCAGGGGGCCCCTCAGGTCGGGGTGCGGGTAGCGGACCGGGGCCCGCCCGTGCCGGGCCTCGATGAACGGGCGCACCATGTCGGCCGCGACCGGGCCGGGCCGGAAGAGGGAGATGTCGACGACCAGGTCGTGGAAGGTGGCCGGCTGGAGGCGCCCCACCAGGTCCCGCTGGCCCGGCGACTCGATCTGGAAGCAGCCGAGCGTCTCGGTGGAGCGGATGAGACGGTACGTCTCCGGGTCGCCCTCCGGCACCGCGTCCAGGTCGATCCCGGTGCCCGTCGCCCGCTCCACCTCGGCGACCGCGTGCGCCATCGCCGACTGCATCCGCACGCCGAGCACGTCCAGCTTGAGCAGCCCGAGGTCCTCGACGTCCTCCTTGTCGAACTGCGCCATCGGGAAGCCCTCGCCGCTGGTCGGCACGACCGGGGTGCGGGAGAGCAGGGAGGCGTCGGAGAGGAGGACGCCGCAGGGGTGCATGGCGATGCCGCGCGGGAGGGCGTCGAGGGCCTCGACCAGCTCCCACAGCCTGCCGTACCGCTCCTTCTCCCCCGCCAGGTGCCGGAGTTCGGGCAGTTCCTCCAGGGCGGCGCGGGCGTCGCGGGCCCGGATGTGCGGGAAGGACTTGGCGATCCGGTCGATCTCGGCGGGGTCCATGGAGAGGGCGGCGCCGACGTCGCGGACCGCGTGGCGCACCCGGTACGTCTCCGGCATGGCGACCGTGGCGACCCGTTCGGTGCCGAACCGGGCGATGATCGCGCGGTAGACCTCCAGGCGGCGCGCGGACTCCACGTCGATGTCGATGTCGGGCAGCACGACCCGCTCCCGGGACAGGAAGCGCTCCATCAGCAGCCCGTGCTCGACCGGGTCGGCGTGGGCGATGCCGAGGAGGTGGTTGACCAGCGAGCCCGCGCCGGAGCCGCGCGCGGCGACCCGGATGCCCATCTCCCGGACGTCGTCCACGACGCGGGCGACGGTCAGGAAGTAGGAGGCGAAGCCGTGGTGGGCGATGATGTCCAGCTCGTGGTGCATCCGCTCCCAGTACCGCCGGGCGTCGGGGGACCGGTCGTGGCCGCGCAGTACCATGCCCGCCGCGGCCCGGGAGGCCAGTGCCCGCTGGGCGGTGCGCCGGCCCGCGCCGACGAGGTGCGGTTCGGGGAAGTGGACGGCGCCCATGCCGAGGTCGTCCTCGGGGTCGACCAGGCACGCGGCGGCCGTGGCCCCCGTCTGTTCCAGGAGGCGGTGGGCGGCCTCGCGGCGGAAGCCGGCCGCCTCCACGATCCGCTCGGCCGCGTGCAGCATGGCGTCCGCGCCTTTGAGCCACGCCTCGCCGGAGTCCTGCTCCCCGAGGGCGCCGACCGGGACCAGGCGGCGGGAGGCGTCCAGCACGTCGGCGACCGGACCCCGGCCGGGGTCGGCGTACCGGACGGCGTTGGCGAGCACGGGCCGCACGCCCTGTTCGGCGGCGAAGCCGAGGGTGCGGGCGGCCAGCCGCAGCGAGCCGGGCCCGGTCCCGGCCCGGCCGTGCCAGACGGCCTCCAGGCGCAGGGCGTCGCCGTACGCCTCCCGCCAGGGGGCGAGGAGCCGCACCGCGCGGTCGGGGCGGCCGGCGGCGAGGGCGCGGCCCACGTCGGAGCCGGGGCCGAGCAGGACGGTCAGACCGTCGGCGTGGTTGTCGGCCCAGGGCAGCAGCGGGGTGCCCGGGGCCGCGGCGCCGTCGGCGGGGACGGCGTGGGCGGCGGAGACCAGACGGCACAGGTCGGCCCAGCCGCGGGCGCCGTCCCGGGCGAGGAAGGTCACGCGGGGCGCCGACTCGTCGACGAAGGCGCCGCCGCGCACCGGGGTACGGCGCCGGTCGCGGCGTACGGAGCCGTCGGGCCGCCCGGGACCGGGGCCGGGCGGCGCCACCGCCAGCTCGGCGCCGAACAGCGGGCGGACGCCCGCCCGCGCGCACGCCTTGGCGAAACGGACGGTGCCCGCGAGGGTGTCGCGGTCGGTGAGGGCGAGGGCGTCCATGCCCCGTTCGGCGGCGCGCTCGGCCAGCCGCTCCGGGTGGGACGCCCCGTACCGCAGGGAGAACCCGGAGACGGTGTGCAGATGCGTGAAACCCGGCACACGCACCTCCCGCACTCGTGAGCTGACGCCTTTCGAACGTCTGTTCCAACTACCCTCCCCACCATAAACCACTTCCTCGAATACGCGTGCGACACTCGTTCGGCCCCGGCCCACCTGCGGGAACATGCCCCGCCACAGAGCGTGGGGGGCATGTCGCACACCATCGGTCCCGGGCACCGTTCCTTCCTCGGCGGGGTGAGGGACGCCGTCACCCCGCGCGCCACGCTGCTGGTCCTCGGCGTGGTCGCGCTCCAGCTCCTCTTCATCGCCTCCTACGTGGGGGCGCTGCACGACCCGAAACCGAAGGACGTGCCCTTCGGGGTGGTCGTGCCCGCTCCCGCCGCCGAACGGACGGTGGCCCGGCTGGACGGGCTGCCCGGCTCCCCGCTGGACGCGCGCGCGGTGGCCGACGAGGCGACCGCCCGGCGGCAGATCACCGACCGGAAGATCGACGGCGCCCTGATCACCGACCCGGCAGGCCGCACCGACACCCTGCTGGTGGCCTCCGGCGGCGGCACCGTCCTCGCCACCACCCTGAAGGGCATCGTCACCGACCTGGAGGCGTCCGAGGGCCGCACCGTGCGGACCGTCGACGTGGCCCCCGCCTCGCCCGACGACTTCAACGGGCTGTCGTCCTTCTACCTGGTCGTGGGCTGGTGCGTCGGCGGCTACCTGTGCGCCTCGATCCTGGCGATCAGCTCCGGCGCCCGGCCCTCCGACCCGGCCCGCGCCGCGATCCGGCTGATCGTGATGGCGCTGGTGTCGGCGCTCGGCGGGCTCGGCGGCACGCTGATCGTCGGACCGGTCCTGGGCGCCCTGCCCGGCGGCGTGGCGGCGCTGTGGGGGCTCGGCACGCTGATCACCTTCGCCGTCGGGGCCGCCACGCTCGCGCTCCAGGGTGTCTTCGGGATCGTCGGCATCGGGCTGGCGATCCTGCTCGTGGTGATCGCGGGCAACCCCAGCGCGGGCGGTGCCTTCCCGCTGCCGCTGCTGCCGCCCTTCTGGAAGGCGATCGGCCCGGCGCTGCCACCGGGCGCGGGCACGTGGTCGGCACGGTCGATCGCGTACTTCGACGGGCACGCCATGACCGCCCCGCTGCTGGTGCTGGGCGCCTGGGCGCTCGGGGGGATCGTCGTCACCATGGCGGCGTCGGCGCAGCGCGGCCGGCGCGGCCGGAAGGCGCCCCTCCCGGCGCTCTGACCGGCGGGCGGGCACCGGACGGACGCCTCGGCTCCCGCCCGGTCCCTCTCCCCCGGTACCGCCCGGTCCCTCTCCCCGGCCCCTCTCCCCTCTCCCCCGGCTCCGCTCACCCCCTCGGTCCCGGCACCGCCCGGCTCCTCGCGCCCGCCCCGTGATCCCGCCCCCGGACGGACGGAAGTCCCGCCCCTCGCGCGCGAGGCGGGACTTCCAGGGTGCCCGGGTGCCGCGGATCAGCCGATCTGCGTACCGGTGGCCGACAGGGCGTCCGTCACCGGCTGGAAGAAGGTCGTCCCGCCCGAGGTGCAGTCACCGCTGCCGCCGGAGGTCAGGCCGACCGCGCTGCTGCCCGAGAAGAGGGAGCCGCCGCTGTCGCCGGGCTCGGCGCAGACGTTGGTCTGGATGAGCCCGTTGACGATGTCGCCGTTGCCGTAGTTCACGGTGGCGTCCAGACCGGTGACCGTGCCCGAGTGGACCTGCGTGGTGGAACCGCTGCGGGTCACCGACATGCCGACGGTGGCCTCGGCCGCGCCCGTGATGTTCTGGGCGGAGCCGTTGTAGAGGTTCACCTCGCTCGGGTGGGCCACGTCGGCCGTGTACTTGACGAGGCCGTAGTCGTTGCCCGGGAAGCTGGAGTCGGCGTTGGTGCCGATCACGGTGCCGGACGAGTCCGACCAACTGGAGATCGACTCGGTGCAGTGACCGGCGGTGAGGAAGTACGGCTCCCCGCCCTTGGTCACGTTGAAGCCGAGCGAGCAGCGCCCGCCGCCTCCGGTGATGGCGTCGCCGCCCGCGATGAGGGGCTTGTACTCCCCCTTCGTGCGCTGGAGTTCGGCGGTGCCGCCGAGCCCGTCGACCACCTCGGTCAGCTTCGCCCAGTCGGCGTCGGAGACCGTGCGGTCGGCGGTGACGACGACCTTGTTGGTGGTCGGGTCGGTCACCCAGGAGGTGCCCGGGATGGTCGCGTCCCGCGTCAGGGCGGTGCGCGCGGTGCGCAGCTCGGCGAGGGAGTTCTCGACGATTCTGGCCTTGGCGCCCGCCGCCTCGACGGTCTGCGCGGCGGCCTCGTCGAGCACGTTGACCACGAGGGTCTTGGCCTGCGCGTCGTAGTACGTACCCGCCGCGTCGGCGCCGAGGTCGCCGGCCAGCGTGGAGGCGAGCTTTCCGGCCGCCGTGACCGACAGGGTCTCGGGTGCGGCGGTCGTCGCGGACTCGCTGGCGTTCGCAGTCTGGAAGGTGACTCCCGCCGCGATCAGTGCGGTGATGCCCGCACCCACCGTGGCGACCCGTCGCCTGGATATGCGTCGGTGCTTCAACTCACGTCCTCCTGTGGGGGGTCGGCCCTGGGGATTGTGGGGATCCCGCGGGCCGGAAGGCTGGTTGACGAGCCCAACTCTCCCGAACGGCGCAGGGGGCACACAAGACCGACTTCAGGACGTGCGCACGACAACTCCAGCGCGGGCACAGCTCCTTCACGATTCATGTCCTCTCCAGGAGGATTCGCGCAGCAAACACCACGGCAAAGGCAGCGGGCGGGTGACAGAGGGTCGGACAGTGCCGTTTCGGCTGTCTTGATCTCCCCTTGCGGACGGCCCGTCATCCGTGCGTCTACACGCGGTGCTGGGCCCCGAAGGCGGGCCCCGGGAGCGGAAGCGGAGCCGGAGGAGCCCGGCAGCGGAGCACGGGGCGGAACCGGGGGCGGACGGCGGGAAGCCCCCGCACGGTGGATGCGTGCGGGGGCTTCGCCGTGCGCGGCCGGCCGCGCTCGGGGTGACGGGCCGTCCGGACCGGCCCGGAACGTCCTGGCGGTCCTAGTAGACGTTGACCCCGTAGGCGCTGAGCGCCTCGGTGACCGGCTGGAAGAAGGTCGTGCCGCCGGAGGAGCAGTTGCCGCTGCCGCCGGAGGTCAGACCGTAGGCGACACCGTTGCTGCCGTAGAGCGGGCCGCCGGAGTCGCCGGGCTCGGCGCAGACGGTGGTCTGGATCAGACCCGAGACGATGTCGCCGCCGCCGTAGTTGACCGTGGCGTTCAGCGCGGTGACCCGGCCGCTGTGAGTGCCGGTGGTGGAACCGTCGCGGATGACCGTGGTGCCCACGCTCGGCGTGGCCGCCCTGGTGATGTCCACCCCGTTGGCGGTGCCCGGCTTGCTGATGGAGCTGTTGGTGTACCGGACGATGCCGTAGTCGTTGCCCGGGAAGCTGGAGCCGGCCGTCGTGCCGAGGACGGTGGACTTGGCGGAGTTGGCCCACCAGGTGCCGGCGCCGTCGGTGCAGTGACCGGCGGTCAGGAAGTACTCGGCGCCGCTGCTGCTGCGGACGTTGAAGCCGAGGGAACAGCGCCAGCTGCTCGCGTAGATGGCGTCGCCGCCCTCGATCAGCTTGCTGAACTTGCCCGGGGTGCGCTTGACCGTGAGCGCGCCGGCGTTCGCGCCGGCCTGCTTCTTGATCTGCGCGATCTGGGCCTCGGTGACCGTGCTGTCGGCGGTGACGACGACACGGCCGGTCTCGCTGTCGACGGCCCAGGCGGTGCCCGGGACGTCGGCCTTGAGCACCGAGGCGTCGACACTCTTGAGCTGGGAGGCGCTGAAGGTGGCGGGGGCGTCGGACGCGTTCGCGCTGGGGACCGCGAACGCTGCGGCGGCCGCGAGGCCGGCGGCGACGGCGATCAGCCGGGTCCGTCTCGCGACACCGCTGCGGGGGGTGGTGCGCTTGATCCTCACTTTACGTTCCTCCACGGGGGAAGTAGGGGGCCCCTGTTGTGGGGTGGGGCCCGTGAGGCGCAGCCAGGAGCCGAAGTGTCCGGATTCCGAACACGCCATGCTCCTGACAAGCGCTGAAGGGGAGTATTCGGCCGAACGGCCGGTCGGCGCAAGGGTGCCTTTCGGCCGTCACCCCGTGGACGTGATCCGCGCGGCCCCGCCGGCGGCGGTCCGGCCCCGGATCAGCGCGGCGTCCGCTCCCCCGCCTCGACCGCGGCGTCCAGGGTGTTCCCCGGCGGCGGGAAGGGGCACACGAAGTGATCGGCGAAGGCGCACGGCGGCAGCAGCGCGCGGTTGAAGTCGACCACCGTACGGCCCTGGGCGTCCGGCGCGGAGGGCCGCAGGAAGCGGAAGCGGTAACTACTGTTCCCGCTGGTGGCGTCGGCGAAGACCGCCCACAGCGAACCGTCCTCCTCCACGTCCGCCTGGAGGGCGCGCTCCCGCCCGTCCAGGGTGAAGGCCAGCTCTCCGGAGAGGCCGAGCCCGCGCTCGCGGCCGTCCGCGTTCGGCACCCGCACACTGCGCCGCCCGGCACCGTACGGCGTGAAGCGCCCGGGCACCGACCAGCGCGGGTCCCAGGGCGTGGCGACGATGCCGCCGAAGGCCCGCCGTGACTCGGCCGAGGGGTCGAAGTCCCTTACCCCCAGGGCGCCTTCGCGGTCCAGGACCACCAAGTGCCGGTCGCCGTAGGCCACCCGGGCCGCGCTCGCCGGACCGGGGTCGGGGGCGAGCCGGGCGGTGCCGTCGAGGGGCCGCCCGTCCACGGTCAGCCCCTCGTCCCGGGCGGCCGTCAGCAGCACGGCGCCGCCGTCTTCGGTCCAGTGCCCCGGGATGGCCGGAAGTCGCCCCTCCGGATGGTCCGCCAGCCAGTGCGTGGCCGTCAGCGCAAGCGGTCCGTAGGGCGCCGACACCGCCGCCACGCGCCGCTCGTGCCAGCGCCGCCACTCCTCCGCCGGGTCCGTCGTCATGGTTCCGCCCTTCCGCGCCGGGTCCGGCCGGTGATGATGCCACGGGGCGCCGGCCGGGACGCGCCCGCGCGAACGCGCCACGGCCCGTGTCCCCCGGGCCCACCCGCCCGGCGGACGCGCGGTCCCCGGGGTCCGCCCGCCCGGCGGCGAGGGCGGCGAGGACGGCGAGGGGGCAGGCGGTGAGGACGACCGCCCGGCCGGGCTTCAGCAGTCGCAGCCGCAGCCGTCACAGCAGCAGCCGTCGCCACACCCGTCCTCGCCGGAGCACTTCCCGCAGCAGTCGCAGCACTCACAACAGCCGGAGCAGTCGCAGTCGGCGCACTGCGCGTCCTTGCGCTGCCCGGTCCACGGGTCCTCGTAGGTGCCGCAGCACATCTGGCAGGTGCAGGCCAGCCCCACCCACACCGCGCACCCCGCGAGGAGCCCGCGCCGCCGCTCCGGCGGCTCGGGGGGCATCGGCGCACCGGGCCCGCCGGGCGGCGCGTACGGGTGGCCCCCGTGGGCGCAGGCCGAGGTGCCGAAGGCCCGGTCGACGGAGGTGCGCAACTCGTGGACGAGCAGCCGGTGCACCAGCCGCCCGTCGGTGAACTCGGCCTCGGCCAGGGCGAGCCGCACCCCGCGCACGGCGTCGTCGGCGAGCCGCCGGGCCTCGATGAGCGGGGTGCCCGTGGCGGTGAGCGGGTTCCAGGCGCCCGCGGCGGCGTCGGCCTCCCGGTCCTCGACGGCGTCCAGGAGATGGGCCAGCCGTCCGAACAGGCGCCCCGCCTCGGCGAGCGGTCCGGCGTTGCCGGGCCGGCCGGCGAGGACCGCGGTGTGCGCGAAGGCCGCCGCGGTGGCCGTCTCGGTCGGTTCGGTCACGGTGAGCAGGGGCGTGCCGGGCCCGGCGAGTGCCTCCAGTCCCGTCTGCCGGCCGACGGCGTCGAGCAGGACCGCGGTGTCGAACCCGACGGCCCCGCCGCCGCGGGCGCCGGCCGCGTCCCAGCCGGCGGCGACACGGCGGGCGGCGAGCGCCACCGGCCGGCGGGCGAGCAGCCCGTCCCCGTCGGCGACGTGGTCGCGCAGCTTGGCCGAGGCGAGCACCAGGGAGACGGCAGCGGCGAGCCGGGCCCCTTCCCCCCGGGCGACGGAGGCGGTACGCATCCCGCGCAGCGGGCAGGGCCCCGCCGTGCGCCGGCCGGTGCCCGCGCCGCCGGGCGCGGACTGAGCCTCCGTCAACACCGAGACCAGCAGGCCGTCATAATTGGTGACGATGCGGGCGAACTGCCCGTGGTCCTTGCGCAGGGCGAGGCAGAGCCCGCACAGATGGGCCGTCCACTGACGCGCGAGTCCCGCCCCGAGCCGGTGCCGGCAGGGTCTGACGATTCCGAACACGACTGTTCCCCCGTGGTGTTTTCGACGCCGCGTCGCGGGATCGTACCGCCGGGCGAGTCACCCGTACGTCCCACTCCTCACCCGTACGCCGGGAAGAATCATATTTCACTCACAGTCAGCGCCCGTTGGGGAAACGACCCTTGGGGCACCTGGGCTCTCGACGGATCCGCTGTGCACCAGTACCGTCACAAACCCCCCGCGCGGCGTCTGTCCACTTGGCGCGACGTCCGCATCATGGATGACCATAGGGATGCGGAACGCACGGAAGACCGCTGTGAGAGGAGGCGTCCATGGGATCGGTACGCAAGGCGAGTGCGTGGCTCGGCCTCGTCGACGACAACGAAGACGAGCGCTACTA
The DNA here is from genome assembly GCF_036607905.1 of Streptomyces sp. SCSIO 75703. Classification (NCBI taxonomy): domain Bacteria; kingdom Bacillati; phylum Actinomycetota; class Actinomycetes; order Kitasatosporales; family Streptomycetaceae; genus Streptomyces; species Streptomyces sediminicola. The sequence goes on along the minus strand of NZ_CP144555.1, from coordinate 5,457,197 downwards.
CGACGACGACTACTCCGAGGAAAACGACTCCGGCGACGCCTGGGTCACGGACCCCCGCGTGCGGGTGGCCGCGGACACGGCCGAGGAGCGCGGGCGCCGCATCGGCACGGTGACCCCGGACAGCTTCCGGGACGCGCGGGCCATCGGCGAGATGTTCCGCGACGGCGTCCCGGTCATCATCAACCTGACGGCGATGGAGGCCGGTGACGCCAAGCGGGTCGTCGACTTCGCGGCCGGGCTCATCTTCGGCCTGCGCGGTTCGATCGAGCGGGTCTCGACCCGGGTGTTCCTGCTCAGCCCGGCCGACACCGAGGTCATCAGCGGGGAGCCGGCCGCGCGCCGCTCGGACGGTTTCTTCAACCAGAGCTGAGCCCGGGGCCGCGCGTCGCCGGCCCCGCCACCGTCACGGCCCGGCCACGACGCCGCCCCGGCCCCCGGCCCCGGACCTCCCGCCTACCGGAAGGCGTCGAGTCCGGTGAGCGCCTTGCCCAGCACCAGTTGGTGCATCTCGACGGTGCCCTCGTAGGTCAGCACCGACTCCAGGTTGGTCGCGTGCCGCATCACGGGGTATTCGAGGGAGATCCCGTTGGCACCGAGGATCGTGCGCGACGTGCGGCAGATGTCGATGGCCTCGCGCACGTTGTTGAGCTTGCCGAAGCTGATCTGCTCCGGGCGGAGCCGGCCGGCGTCCATGCGCCGCCCGAGGTGGTGGGCGAGCAGCAGCCCCTTGTGCAGTTCGACCGCCATGTCGGCCAGCTTGGCCTGGGTGAGCTGGAAGCCTCCGATGGGCCGGCCGAACTGCTCGCGCGTGGTCGCGTACTCCACGGCGGTCTCGAAGCAGGAGCGGGCGGCGCCCATGGCGCCCCAGACGATGCCGTAGCGGGCGTGCCCGAGACAGCCCAGCGGCGCGCGCAGCCCCTCGGCCTCCGGCAGGACGGCGTCGGCGGGCAGCCGGACGCCGTCGAGGACCAGTTCGCTGGTGACGCTGGCGCGCAGCGACCACTTGTGCCGGATCTCGGGGGCGGAGAAGCCGGGCGTGCCCGCGGGGACGAGGAAACCGCGGATGCCCTCGTCGGTCCGGGCCCACACCACGGCGACCCCGGCGACGGACCCGTTGGTGATCCACATCTTGCGGCCGTCGAGGACCCAGTCCGCGCCGTCGCGCCGGGCGCGGGTGCGCATGGCCGCGGGGTCGGAGCCGTGGTCGGGCTCGGTCAGCCCGAAGCAGCCGATGACCTCGCCGGCGGCCATCCGCGGCAGCCACTCCCGCTTCTGCTCCTCGCTGCCGTAGCGGTGGACGGCGTACATGGCGAGGGAGCCCTGCACGGAGACGAGGGAGCGGATGCCCGAGTCGGCGGCCTCCAGTTCGGCGCAGGCCAGCCCGTACTGCACGGCGCTCGCACCGGCGCAACCGTAGCCCTCCAGGGACATGCCGAGGGCGCCCAGGGCCCCGAGCTCGCGGGCGAGTTCCCGGATGACGGGCAGTTCGCCGCGCTCGTACCAGCCGGCGATGTGCGGGAGCACGCGGTCGGCGGCCCAGCCACGCACGGTGTCGCGGACCGCCAGGTCCTCGGGGCCGAGCAGGTCGTCGAGGCCGAGCGGGTCGGCGGGGTCGAACGGGGGCCGCGGGGCGGACGGGGACGACGGGGTCGAGACCATGGGGCACCCTCCGGGGACGAGAAACTAGCACCGCTAGCCACGGCTCCGCGCCGACGTTACGTGGCAGTCTCCCGCACGTCCACCTCCCCCGGGGGTCCACCCCGCCGGGGCGTCACACCGGGACGCGGGGCGTCTCCCGCGCGTCGCGCGGGGCGGGCACGGCGACGGTCTCGCACTGCATGGCCCGCGGCAGCCGCAGCGCCATCAGCGCGCCGAGCAGCAGCAGGACCGCGCTGACCAGCAGGGTCACGTGCAGTCCGTGGACGAAGGCGTCGGCCGCGGCCCGCCGCAGGGCGCCCGCCGCCGGCTCCCGCAGCCTTCCGGCCTCCTGGTACGCCTCGCCCAGCGAGTGCCCGGCCGCGTCGGAGGCGGAGCGCGGCACCCCGGGCACGCCGCCGCGCAGACCGGGGGCGTAGGCCGCGTTCATCACGCTGCCCAGGAGCGCGATGCCGATGCCGGCGCCGAGCTGGTAGGAGGTCTCGCCGATGGCGGCGGCCCCGCCTGCCTGCGCGGGGGGCGCCTCGCTCAGCATCGACTCGTAGGCGCCGAACAGCGTGGTCTCCAGGCCGAAGCCGAGCAGGACGAAGCCGCACAGCAGCAGCACCACGTTGTCGGCCCGGCCCATCGCGGTCAGCAGCAGCACCGCGCCGGCGGTGAGGCAGAAGCCGGCGGAGACCATCCGGCGCGGGCCGAAGCGGCGCAGCATCCGCGCCCCGGCCAGTCCGGCGGCCATCGCGGCGAAGGTCAGCGGGAGCAGCCGCAGCCCGGTCTGCAGCGGGGAGAGACCGAGCACCAGTTGGAGGTACTGGGCCGCGATCAGCTCCAGGCCGACCAGGGCCAGCATGGCGAGCACGATGCAGCCGACCGAGGTGCTGAACGCCGCCCTGCGGAACATGCGCAGGTCGACCAGGGGGTGCCGGCGGCGCCGCTGGCGCCGGGCGAAGGCGGCCAGCAGGGCGGCGCCGGCCAGCGGGGGGACCAGGGTGAGCAGGCTCAGCGTCGGCTCCGTGCCGCCGAGCCGCTTCACGCCGAGGACGACGCCGAAGAGCCCGGCCGCCGCCATCAGGGCGCCGAGCACGTCCCAGGGACCGTCGCGGTCTCCGGTCGACTCGGGCAGCAGCAGCCATCCCACCGGCAGGCTGACCAGCATCAGCGGGATGTTGACCAGGAAGACCGAGCCCCACCAGAAGTGCTCCAGCAGGAACCCGCCGAGCAGCGGTCCGATGGCCGCGCCGACCGCGGCCACCGCGCTCCAGACGCCGATCGCCAGCGCCCGCTCCCGCCGGTCGGGGAAGACCTGGCGCAGGATCGACAGCGTCGCCGGCATGATCATGGCGCCGCCGACGCCGAGCAGCGCGCGGGCCGCGATCAGGACGTGTCCGTCGCCGGCCAGGGCCGCCAGGGCGGAGGCGACACCGAACAGGGCGTAGCCGAGCAGCAGAATCCGCCGGCGGCCCACCCGGTCGCCGAGCGTGCCGAAGAGGATCAGCAGCGAGGCGCAGACGAGCGGGTAGACGTCGACGATCCAGAGCAGTTCGATCGGACCGGGCCGGAGATCCTCGGTGACGGCGGGCACCGCCACGTGCAGGACGGTGGCGTCGAGGGCGACGAGCAGCAGGCTGGCGCAGAGGACGACGAGGACCACCCAGCGGTTGGCGCCGGCCCCGGCCGCCCGGCGGCGCAGCGCGGCGGCAGCCGTGGTCGTCCCGGACATGCGCGTACCTCCAAGGTGTTCCCTCGCGTCCGGCGGGCCGGGCGGGGCGGGGACTGCCCCGCGGCTCACCCGGCGAGGAGCGGTGGCCTGCCGGCCGGGCGGCGGAACGCGAGTGGTTCGCCAGCGTACGCGAGTCCGCATCCGGTCCGCGTGGCGGGCCTCACACATCCGGCGCGAGCGGCGTGACCTGCGTCACCGGTGTGGGGCCGGCGGGTGCCCGGCGGGCGGCGCGGTCCGGGCGGCGGCGGATAATCGCCCGGTGACCGATACCGCGACCCGGGGGGCCCCGGCCCGGCCCGGCGCCCTCGGCCGGGCCGCGCCGGCGCTCCTCGGCTACGCGGCCGTGCGCGCCTTGGGGCTGGCCGTGCTGGCCCTGTGGAGCGCCGCGAACGGCAAGAGCGCCCACACCCTGCTCACCGCCCGCTGGGACGCCCTGTGGTACGCCCGGATCGCCTCCGGCGGCTACGGGTACGAGGTCCGTCTGCCCTCCGGGGACGTCCACTCCGACCTGGCCTTCTTCCCGCTGCTGCCGTGGCTGGAGCGGATGGGGGCGGCCGTGTCGCCGCTGTCGCACGCGGACGTCGGCTTCCTCGTCTCGCTGTGCGGCTCCCTCGCCGCGGCCTGGGGGATCTTCGCGGTGACCGAGCACCTGTACGGCCGGCGGGCCGGGGTGTGCGCGGTGGTGCTGTGGGCGGCGCTGCCGGTGGGGATCGTGCAGTCGATGGCGTACAGCGAGTCGCTGTTCACGGCGCTGGCCGCCTGGTCGCTGTACGCGGTGCTGACCGGGCGGTGGCTGAGCGCGGGCACGCTGGCCGCGCTGGCCGGGCTGACCCGGCCGGTGGGGCTCGCGGTGGCGGCGGCGGTGTGGGCGGCGGCGTTCACGGCAGGCGGGCGAACCGGGAGCGGGGGCGGTCGCGGCGGCGTGCCCGGCCCGGAACGCGCCCCGGGTGACGGCGTGCGACGCGCACTGGCGGTGCTGCTCGCGCCCCTGGGCGCCGCCGGGTACGTGCTGTGGGTCGGCCACCGCACGGGGGCGGGCCCGCTGGGCTACCTCGACGTCCAGGCCGGCTGGCGCAACGGCTTCGACGGCGGGCTGGCCTTCGCCCGCTTCGTCGGCGGGCGGTTCGCGTCCTTCCCCTCGGCCCTGGCGGGCGCCGCCCTGGTGGCCGGGGTGGGCCTGGTCGGGTGGCTGTACGTGCTGTGCCTGCGGCGGCGCCAGCCGCTCCCGCTCCTGGTGTACGCGGGGATCGTCACCGCCCTGGCGCTGTGCGCGTCGGGCTACTTCGGGTCCAAGCCCCGGCTCCTGCTGCCCGCCTTCCCGCTGCTGCTGCCCCCGGCGGTGGCGCTGGCCGGCCTGCGGACCTCCAGGTCGGCGCTGGTGCTGGGCGGGCTGGCCGCGGTGGCGGCCGGGTACGGGGCGTTCTGGCTGAACGGCTCGGGCCCGCCCTGAGCCCGCCCGGGGGCCGCGGTGAGCGCCGGGGAAATTCCGTACCAGCATTCGGTGAACGAATTCGAAAGCACGATAAGACCGTCGGCCGGGCCGATCAAAGGAATTGAAGTCCATCACGGGCGGCGATTGTCAATTTCCTGGAAATGGCATGGCGCCTGAGAGGAATCCCACATCACATCGTCATCACAAAGCCGTTGATTCGTCGGGGTTCACTCCTCACTCGCTGTAACGTCGATTGGGTGCGTACCGAACGGAACCTCGCCCGTCTGGACCGGGTGTTCACGAGACTCGACCGGGAGCCGGAACGGCCGGCCCACCTGGTTGTGCCGGAGATGAGCCGGCACAGGATCGCGCTGTTCGCCGGGACCCTCGCGTTCTACGTGGCGATCGTCTGGGCGGTGCTCATCACTTCCTGGCTGGTCCGGCTCGACTGGCAGGTCATGTTCTTCCGGCCCTACCAGCAGTGGCCGGACATCCACGCGTTCGTCGACTACTACGTCGTGCTGGGCCAGCGCGGCCCCACCGCCGTGATGGTCGCGGCCTGGCTGGGCTGGCGCTCCTGGCGGCAGCACACCCTGCGTCCGCTGCTGGCGCTCGGCGTCTCCCTGCTGCTGCTCAACGTCACCGTGGGTGCCGCCAAGATCGGGATGGGCCGGCTGGGCCCGCACTACGCGACCACGATCGGCGCCAACGAGATGTGGCTCGGCGGCGATATATTTCCGAGCGGTCACACCGCGAACGCCGTCGTGACCTGGGGCATCCTGGCCTATCTGGCGTCCACGCCGCGCGCGAGGCGCTGGCTGTCGGCGCTGTCCGCGGTCACCTCGCTGGGCGTCGGGATGTCCACCGTCTACCTCGGGACGCACTGGCTCAGCGATGTGCTGCTGGGCTGGGCGGCGGGGCTGCTGATCCTGCTGGCGCTGCCGTGGTTCGAGCCGCTGATCGCCCGCGCGGAGACCTGGCTGCTCGGCCGCCGCGACCGCCTGCGGGACCGGCTGCGGGACCGCAGGGGCCGCAGGGCGCGGGCCCGGCGCCCGGCCACCACGCCGGTGCTGATCACGCCGGTGCCCGGGCGCGAGGAGCCGCCGGCACGGGAGCCGGTGGCCGCTCCGCGCACCCGCGCGCCGGCGTACCTGGCCCCGGGCCCGCACTCGGTCCGCGCGGACCGGACGCCGGTCACGCCGGCCGGGAGCCGGCGCCCGCCGCACGCCGACCGCGCCCCGCGCAGCACCGCACCGGCCGCCCGCCCCATCTCGGGCGGCTGAGCGGCCCGAGACGGGGCGGCACGCTAGGGGCCCGGTACGCACCACCGCTCCCCCGCGCCACGCCCCGCTCGTCGGGAGGGACCCTCGCGTGGGGCGGCGGCCCTGGTCCTCCCCTCGGAGGGCCGGGGCCGCCGTCGCGCGCGGTCACCGTCCGCCGGGCCGGCGTCAGCCCTTCCAGGCGCGGGTCACGCGGCCGGCCTCGACCTCGAAGTTGATCCGGCCCACGCGGTACTCCATGGTGATCATCGTGCCGGGCGCCAGCGACCGCACCGTGGACCAGCCCCGCTGCCGCGCGAGCCGTTCGGCCGCGCCGGATTCGAGGCCGACGTAGGCGTCGGTGCTGTCCCGGGGTTCCTCGGGGGGTGTCGGAATCGATGCCATGCCGCCACGCTATGCCCCGCTCCGCGGCCGGGGAAGCCCGGCCGGGTAACGGGGTCCCGGATGCCCCTCCGGTCACATTTCTGTCACAGCTCGACGACATGCGTTTTGGTGGAACTCCGTCACACGGACGGACGGTTCCGTGCCCCTTTAGCCGTCGGCCGGACGGAATTCCCCGCCGCGTCGGCAGACCCGCGAATAGGCGGCCGGAAAGGGACGTCGAGGGAACCTCGGTGATCTCGCCATTCCCCTTTCCCGCGGAACGGAACGAACACGGGAGATCAGATGTCGCCACAGGAAATACATCGTTCGATCACCCTGCCTCCGCGCCGGCCGCGGCGGTCCCGGAGCGGGCGAGGGAACGCGCCAGCCGGTCCCGGGCCGACCGGATCGCGTCGGTCAGGCCGGGCGGCTCCAGCACCTCGAACTCCACCCCCAGCGTCATCAGGTGCAGCACCATGACGTCCGGGTCGGCGGCACCGGTGCGCAGCAGGCAGTGGTCCGGGCCGTCCGCCGTGAGCACCCCGACGGCCGGGGAGATCCGCTCGGCGGCCCGCGCGAGCGGCATCGGCAGGCGCACCAGCGCGTGGGTGGCGTAGACGCGGGTGGAGACGCCCTCGGAGACGTACGCGGCGAGGTCCTCGGCGGGCGGCTCACGCGGGGTGAAGCGCGGCCCGTGCGGCGGCGTCGGCGTGAGCCGGTCCACCCGGAAGGTGCGCCAGTCCGCCCGGTCCACGTCGAAGGCGACCAGGTACCAGAGGCGCTCGGTGCACACCAGCCGGTACGGCTCGACGGTGCGGCGGCCGACGGTGCCGTCGTGGCCGCGGTAGGAGCAGCGCAGCCGCTCCCCGTCCCGGCACAGCCGCGCCAGTTCGGTGAGGACGGCCGGGTCCACGGCGCGGTCCCCGGGGGCGCGCAGCATCGGCACGGTGACCGCGTTCAGGGCGCCGACCCGGCGGCGCAGCCGGTCCGGCAGCACCTGCTCCAGCTTGGCGAGGGCCCGTACGCAGGTCTCGTCGATGCCCTCGATGCCCTGTCCGGCGGCGGTGCGCAGGCCGACGGCGACCGCGACGGCCTCCTCGTCGTCCAGCAGCAGCGGCGGCAGTGCGGCGCCGGCCCCGAGCCGGTAGCCGCCGCCGGTGCCGGGGGCGGAGCCGACCGGGTAGCCCAGCTCGCGCAGCCGGTCCACGTCCCGGCGGACGGTGCGCGGGGAGACGCCGAGACGGTGGGCGAGAGCGGTGCCGGACCACTCGCGGTGGGCCTGGAGCAGGGAGAGCAGGCGCAGCAGCCGTGCCGAGGTGGCGAGCATGCGTCCAGTGTGCCGAGGGCCTCGGACACCGGGCGCGGAGGTCAGTCCGGCAGGGCGGTGACCTCCAGGGAGAGGTCGTTGTCCCGGGTGAAGTACGGCCCCGCCGCCACGAGGCCGCCCGGGGTGCGCACCCGGGCCGTGGGGTAGGTGACCACCGGCTGTTTGTCGGCGATGTCGTCCAGGAGCCGGGCGACGCGCACGGCGGGGCCCTCCGGGCCGGCGGGGCGCAGCCACAGGTCCCAGACGCCGGGCTCCAGGGCGGTGTAGTCGACGGCGAGACGGAACTCCGCCCCCTCGCCCTCCAGCGCGGCCCGCAGTACGCCCCGCGCCCCCGAGCCGGGGCGGGGCCGCAGCTCGGCGTGGGCGCCGGCGTCCAGGCGGGTGCCGTACACGCGTCCCCGCAGGGTCAGCCCCTCCTGCGCGAGGTGCGGCTCGCCCGCCTCGGCGTGCGGGGCGCGCAGCCAGCTCCGGACGGTGAGGTTGCCCTGCCGGGTGGCGTACGGGATGCGCACGGCGACGTGGCCGAGGAGTCCGCTCGGGGTGCGCTCGGTCAGGGAGCGCAGGTCGGTGACGCCGGGCACCAGGCGCAGCGGCTCGCCGTCGGACACGCGGGCGTAGGCGTCCCAGCGGCCCTCGGGCAGCAGGACGCTGCTGGGCAGCGCGGCGCGCAGCCGCCCCTCGGCGGCGGGGGCGAGGGGCAGTCCGACCTCGTCGTCCGCGTCGCGGCGGCGCAGCACGAGGTGGGCCGTGGCGGACTCGCCGCGCGCGGCGACGTCGAAGGTCAGTCCGCCCGCGGAGTCGGCGATGCAGTCGGCCCGCAACGGAGCGGCCGACGGAGCCTGCGGCGTCATGCGGTGCGGTGCCTCCTCGGTCCTCTCGTCGTCCGTTGAGACCGGGAACCCGGGCTCCTGGTTGTCCCCGTCCGGTTGCGAACTGGTCACGGTCGGGGAACGGAGGGCACCGGGGCGCGGCCGGCGGAGGGCCGGACACCGCCGGTAACGGCCCTCGCGCCCTCCCGGCGCGCACGGTCCCCTCCCCCGCGACGGCGGTTTCCCGTCATCGTCCCGCGCCGCCCCGGCCACGGCTTTCCCGATATGTCGACCGAGGGCGCCCCAGGGGAGATGCCTCCCCGCCCCCGGGCAACCCCCTTGCGTGACGGAGAACTTGACGCGGAACGGAGTTTTCCGGCCACCGGGCGGGCGGACTCTTCGGATGATTCGATTCCGTTCGCCCCGGAGCGTGACCCCCGCCACGGATCGCCCGTTGTCTTCAGCATGAGCCGGGAACCACCCCGGACCACGGACCGGGAGCCACCCGGCCCGGTCACGCACCGCATCCCGAGGAGCCACCCGTGCCGCGCATGCTCGACGTCAGCGACGAGGTACGCGCCGAGATCGGCGACGAAGAAGCCGACCGCCTGCTCGCCGGGGGCCATGCCCCGGGCACTTACGACTGCACGTCCTGCCGGACCCCGGGCGACTGCGAGCAGGAGCGGACCAGCACCGTCCTCTTCATCGGCGACGAGACCGCCGTCCTCGCCTTCGCCCACTCCGGCTGCCTGCCCTCGCAGGTCGTCAAGGTCACCGAGGAGCAGCTCCAGGGCGCCGTCAGGTCCATCAGCTCCGGCGCCGTCCCGCAGGAGCCCGCGCCGGCCGCTCCGGAGCAGCCCTCCGCGCCCGCGCCCGAACAGGCGGTCCTCGGCGTGACCAGCGGACTGGTCCTGATCGCCGGGGAGCTGCACCCCGCGCTGGTCGTCGAGCCGACCGCGCCGATCGTGCGACCGGGCACCACCGGGACCGGGGACGACTTCCTGCCGCTCCTCATCGAGCAGGGCTTCCTGCCCGTCACCGAGCTGTCCACCGCGCCGTCCGTGCTGCACGGCTGGTCGGTGCTGCTGGCCATGGGCCAGCTCCACGCCGTCCTCCAGCCCGGCGGCACCGGCGGCCGTCCGGTGGCCTGGTGGCAGGCGCACCAGCCGCTCCAGGTCACCGACGGCTGGCGCACCGCCGCCAACAAGCACCAGCAGGTGCTGATGTTCGCCGCGCCGGTCGGTTCGATCGGCCGTCAGCCCCGCGAGGACCTGCTGCGGGACGCACTGGACAAGGCCGCCGCCAACGGCCGGCTGGTCGCCGCCGCCCTGCCGCTCGCCGGTACCTGAGCCCGCCGGCGGCGCGGGCGGGACGGCGTTTCCCCGCTCCCGCCGCCGGCGGGGCTCCCGCCGCCCGCATCCCTTCCGGCCCGGGGTCGTTTGGACATACGTGCACGCATACGACTCCTTCCGCCGATACGGTGGCCCCTCGGCCACGCCGATCTACGACGCGCTCTACGCCGAGTACGTCAAGACCTTCCGCTCGCTGCCGGGCGACCGCAGCGGCGAGGAGGAGCTGGGCTTCACCGGATTCGGGAACCTCTTCCGCGGCCGGGGCGGATACAGCGCCTACAGCGCGGGCGCCCAGAGCGCGCGGATCGGCCAGCCGTCGCCGTGGCAGCGCGTCGGCCCCCTCGTCCCGCCGGGCGCCGGGCCGCTGCGCCCCGCGCAGGCCGCACTGCCGCCGGCCCCGCGCCGAGGTCTGTGAGAAGGCGCCGCACGTGAGAGGGGCGGTCCCCGACGGGACCGCCCCTCTCACGTGCTCGGGCTACTTCTTCTTCGCGCCGCGCTTCTCGCGCACCCGCACCGAGATGTGGATCGGGGTGCCCTCGAAGCCGAACTCCTCGCGCAGCCGGCGCTCGATGAACCGCCGGTAGCCGGCCTCGATGAAGCCCGAGGCGAAGAGCACGAACCGCGGCGGCCGGGTGCCCGCCTGCGTGCCGAAGAGGATGCGCGGCTGCTTGCCGCCCCGCACGGGGTGCGGGTGGGCGGCCACCAGCTCGCCGAGGAAGGCGTTGAGCCGCCCGGTCGGCACCCGGGTCTCCCAGCCGGCGAGGGCGGTCTCGATCGCCGGGACCAGCTTCTCCATGTGCCGCCCGGTCTGCGCCGAGATGTTGACCCGCGGCGCCCAGTCCACCTGGCCCAGCTCGGTCTCGATCTCCCGCTCCAGGTAGTAGCGGCGCTCCTCGTCGAGGGTGTCCCACTTGTTGTACGCGAGGACCAGCGCGCGGCCCGCCTCGACGGCCATGGTGACGATCCGCTGGTCCTGCACCGAGATGGACTCGGAGGCGTCGATGAGGACGACGGCGACCTCCGCCTTCTCCACGGCGGCGGCGGTGCGCAGCGAGGCGTAGTAGTCGGCGCCCTGCTGGAGGTGGACCCGCTTGCGGATGCCGGCCGTGTCGACGAAGGTCCAGGTCTTGCCGCCCAGCTCGATCCGCTCGTCGACCGGGTCGCGGGTGGTGCCGGCCAGCGCGTCGACCACGACGCGCTCCTCGCCGGCCACCTTGTTCAGCAGCGAGGACTTGCCGACGTTGGGACGGCCGATCAGGGCGATGCGGCGCGGGCCGCCGACGGCGGTCCCGAAGGTCTGCTCGGGCGCCTCGGGCAGCGCCTCCAGGACCTGGTCCAGCATGTCGCCGGTGCCGCGGCCGTGCAGGGCGGAGACGGGGTGCGGCTCGCCCAGGCCCAGGGACCACAGGTAGGACGCGTCGGCCTCGCCGCTGGGTCCGTCGACCTTGTTGGCGCAGAGCACGACCGGCTTGCCCGCCTTGCGCAGCAGCCGTACGACGGCCTCGTCGGTGTCGGTGGCGCCGACCTTGGCGTCGACGACGAAGACGACCGCGTCGGACGCCTCGATCGCGTACTCGGCCTGCGCGGCGACGGAGGCGTCGATGCCGAGGACGTCCTGCTCCCAGCCGCCGGTGTCGACGACCTTGAAGCGGCGGCCGGCCCACTCGGCCTCGTAGGTGACGCGGTCGCGGGTGACGCCGGGCCGGTCCTCGACGACCGCCTCGCGGCGGCCGATGATCCGGTTGACCAGGGTCGACTTGCCGACGTTGGGCCGGCCGACGACGGCGAGGACGGGCAGCGGCCCGTGCCCGGCCGCCTCGATCGCGCCCTCGACGTCCTCGACGTCGAAGCCCTCCTCCGCGGCGAGCTCCATGAACGCCGCGTATTCGGCGTCGCCAAGCGCCCCGTGGTCGTGCTCCTCGCCCGAGACCTCGGAGTGGATGTGGTCGTTCATGAAGTCCGTACCTCGTTCATCGTGGTGATCGGTGGGCACCCGGTTCCGGGTGCGCCACTACTCGGGTGCCGCCGTGCGGCCGGTGAGCCGTCCGGCGTGGTCCAGATGCGCGGTGAGCCGCTCGCGGATGCGCTCGGTCGCCTCGTCCAGCGCCTTGCGGGTCCGCCGTCCGCTGCCGTCGCCCGCCTCGAAAGGGTCGCCGAAGACGACGTCGACCCGGGAGCGCAGGGGAGGCAGCCCCTTTATCAACCGGCCGGACCGCCCGGAACTTCCCAGGACGGCGACCGGCACGATCGGGGCGCCGCTGCGCACGGCGAAGTAGGCCAGTCCGGCGCGCAGCGAGGCGAAGTCGCCGTCGCCGCGGGTGCCCTCGGGGAAGATGCCGAGCACGCCGCCGGCGTCCAGCACCCCGAGGGCGCGGGCTATCGCCGTGCGGTCGGTGGAGTGGCGGTCGACCTCGACCTGGCCGATGCCGGTCAGGAAGGTGCCGAGCGGGCCGACGAACGCCTCCCTCTTGATGAGGAAGTGCGTCGGCCGGGGCGCGACCCCCATGACCATGGGGCCGTCGATGTTGTGCGAGTGGTTCACGGCGAAGATCAGGGGGCCGCTCGCGGGCACCCGCCAGGCGCCGAGGACCCGCGGTCTCCACAGTCCGTACATGAGGCCGACGCCGATGCGCCGTCCGACCTCGGCGCCCCGCTCGGACGCCACGGTGGCAGCGGTCACTTCCCCGCCCGCTTCTCCTCGACGAGGGTGACGACGCACTCGATGACCTGCGTGAGGGTGAGGTCGGTGGTGTCCACCTCGACGGCGTCGTCCGCCTTGGCCAGCGGGGAGGTCGCGCGGGTGGAGTCGGCGGCGTCCCGCTTGATCAGGGCCTCGCGGGTGGCGTGCACGTCGGCGCCCTTCAGCTCGCCGTTGCGGCGGGCGGCGCGGGCCTCCGCCGAGGCGGTGAGGAAGATCTTGAGGTCGGCGTCGGGCAGCACGGTGGTGCCGATGTCGCGGCCCTCGACGACGATGCCCCGCTCGGCGCCGGCGGCGATGGCGCGCTGCAGCTCGGTGATGCGGGTGCGCACCTCCGGGACGGCGCTGACCGCGCTGACCCTGGAGGTGACCTCCTGGGTGCGGATCGGGCCGGCCACGTCGACGCCGTCGACGGTGATGGTCGGGCCGGCCGGGTCGGTGCCGGAGAGGATGTCGGGCTTGCCGGAGGCGGCGGCGACGGCGTGCGGGTCGTCGGTGTCGATGCCGTTGCTCACCATCCACCAGGTGATGGCCCGGTACTGGGCGCCGGTGTCCAGGTAGCTCAGGCCGAGCTGCGCCGCGACGGCCTTCGACGTGCTCGACTTGCCCGTGCCGGAGGGGCCGTCGATGGCGACAATCACGGCCGGCTCGGTCGGGGCGGCGCCGTTTTCCACGAGGGGACACCTTCCTGGTGCGGTGCGGTGGGTGGGGTGGGGGGCGAGGGGGCGCCCCGGACAAGGTTACTTGCTCCGCGCGGGCCCCCGGACCGGCCCGGTGCGGCACCGCGGACGGCCCCGGGCCGCCACCGCCGGGGCGCGCGCGGCCGGCCCCGGACGGGCCGGTCACTGGCGGATGGCCCAGCCCCGTTCGCGCAGGGCCGCCGTCAGCACCACGGCGGCCTTCGGTTCGACCATGAGCTGGACCAGTCCGGCCTGCTGCCCGGAGGCGTGCTCGATGCGTACGTCCTCGATGTTGACCCCGGCCCGCCCGGCGTCGGCGAAGATGCGCGCGAGCTGGCCGGGCTGGTCGTCGATGAGGACGACCACGGTCTCGTAGGAGCGCGGGGCCGAGCCGTGCTTGCCCGGCACCCGGACCTGCCCGGCGTTGCCGCGCCGCAGGACGGCCTCGATCCCGGCGCCGCCCTCGCGGCGCTTGTCGTCGTCGGCGGACTGCAGGGCGCGCAGGGCCCGCACCGTCTCCTCCAGGTCGGCGGCGACGTCCCCGAGCAGGTCGGCGACGGGCCCCGGGTTGGCGGAGAGGATGTCGATCCACATACGGGGGTCGGAGGCGGCGATCCGGGTCACGTCCCGGATGCCCTGGCCGCACAGCCGCACGGCGGACTCGTCGGCGTGCTCCAGGCGGGCGGCGACCATGCTGGAGACCAGGTGGGGCATGTGGGAGACGAGGGCGACGGCGCGGTCGTGGGCGTCGGCGTCCATGACGACCGGCACGGCCCGGCAGTGGGAGACCAGCTCCAGGGCGAGGTTCAGCACCTCGGTGTCGGTGTCCCGGGTGGGGGTGAGCACCCAGGGGCGGCCCTCGAAGAGGTCGGCGGTGGCGGCCAGCGGTCCGGACTTCTCCCGGCCGGACATGGGGTGGGTGCCGAGGTAGGCGGTCAGGTCGAGGCCGTGGGCCTCCAGCGCGCGCCGGGGGCCGCCCTTGACGCTGGCCACGTCCAGGTAGGCGCGTGCGGCGCCGCGGCGCAGGGCGTCGGCGAGCACGTCGGGCACGAGGGCGGGCGGGGCGGCGACGATGGCGAGGTCGACGGGGCCGTCGGGGGCCTCGTCGGTGCCGGCGCCGAGCGCGGCGGCGGTACGGGCCTGCTCGGGGTCCCGGTCGGCGAGGTGCACGGTGACGCCGCGCCGGGTCAGGGCGAGGGCGGCGGAGGTGCCGATCAGGCCGGTGCCGATGACGAGGGCGCTTCTCACTGGGCGATGTCCTTGCGCAGGGCCGCGGCGGCGCCGAGGTAGACGTGGGCGATCTCGGCGCGGGGCCGGTCGGACTCGATGTGGGCGAGGATCCGTACGACCCGGGGCATGGCTCCCTCGACGTCGAGTTCCTGGGCGCAGATCAGCGGGACGTCGACGATGCCGAGGCCCCGCGCGGCGGCGGCCGGGAAGTCGCTGTGCAGGTCGGGGGTGGCCGTGAACCAGATGCTGATCAGGTCGTCGGCGGTGAGCCCGTTGCGTTCCAGGACGGCGGTGAGCAGGGCCGTGACCTGCTCGCCCATGTGGTCTGCGTCGTCCCGTTCGAGTTGGACGGCGCCCCGGACCGCTCGTACCGCCACGGCGATGCTCCTTGCTGACGTGCGTATCGGCTCCTGGCCCGTCCAGCCTAGTCAGCCCGTCGCGCACCGGCCCGGTCGCCCGCTCCCTGAGACGCCCGCCCCGCCCCGGGGAGCGGACCGCGGTGGCGGGGTGCCGGGACATCCGGTCGGCCCGGCCCGGGGTGCCCACGTACGCTCCCGGCTTGCGCCCCGGATCTCAGGCGTCCCAGAGGGCGCCGAGGGCGAGCAGTTCCCCGCGGTGCTCGATGTGGTCGGTCCAGCTGGCGGGCCAGGCGTCGGCGCCGAGGTGGGCGCCCGCGAAGGCGCCGGCGAGGCAGGCGATGGAGTCGGAGTCGCCGGCCGTGCAGGCGGCCCGGCGCAGGGCGGTCAGCGGCTCGTCGGGGAAGAGCAGGAAGCAGAGCAGCCCGGCGGCCAGCGCCTCCTCGGCGATCCAGCCCTCGCCGACGGCGAGGCAGGGGTCGGTCTCGGGCGAGACGGTGCGCACCGCGGCTTGCAGCCGGTCGAGCATGGCCAGGCACTCGTCCCAGCCGCGGGTGACGAAGTGTCCGGGGCCGGGGTCCTCTGAGCGGGTCCACAGGTCGCCGAGCCAGCGCTCGTGGTAGAGGGTGCGGTTCTCCAGGGCGTGGGAGCGGAGCAGTCCGACCAGTCCGGTGGGCTCGGCGCCCTCGGCGAGCAGGCGGACGGCGTGCGCGGTGAGGTCGGAGGCGGCCAGCGCGGTGGGGTGGCCGTGGGTGAGGGCGGCCTGCAGTTGGGCGGCGCCCGAGCGTTCCTCGTCGTTCAGCCCGGGGACGAGGCCGACCGGGGCGACGCGCATGTTGGCGCCGCAGCCCTTGGAGTGGAGCTGGGAGGCGTCCTGCCAGGGGCGGTCCGGGCTCTCCAGGAGGTGGCAGGCCCGCAGGCAGGTGTGGCCCGGGGCGCGGTTGTTCTCGGGCGACCGGTACCAGTCGGTGAACTCCTCGCGCAGCGGACGCTCCAGCCGCCCGGGGCCGAGCGGGCCCCGCTCCGTCGCCGTGCGCAGGGCGCGGCCGAGGGCGAGGGTCATCTGGGTGTCGTCGGTGACGAACGCCGGCCGGGGCAGGTCCCTCTCCCGCCAGGGGCCGTGCGCGGCGAGGATCGAGGGGACGTCCTTGAACTCGGTGGGGAAGCCGAGCGCGTCCCCGAGGGCGAGTCCGGTGAGGGCTCCGGTGGCGGCGCGCTTGGCGGCGGTCCTGGTCATGCGGGGCGTCCTTCCCTGGGGGCGCGCGGCAGCGGCGGGTGGAGGGCGGTGGCGGGGCCCGCCCGGTAGAGGGCGGCCGGTTTGCCGCGTCCGCCGGTGAGGCGGGCACCGCCGGGGACCGGTTCGACGAAGCCGGGGGTGGCGAGGACCTTGCGGCGGAAGTTGGGCCGGTCCAGCACGGTGCCCCAGACGCTCTCGTAGACCTGCTGCAGCTCGCCGAGGGTGAACTCGGGCGGGCAGAAGGCGGTGGCCAGGCAGGTGGACTCCAGCCGGGCGCCGACGCGGTCGCGGGCGTCGGCCAGGATGCGGTCGTGGTCGAAGGCGAGTCCCGTCGCCCGCGCGTACGGCGTCCAGCGGGCCTCGGCGGCGTCGGTGCCGGCGCGGGGCTCGGGCGGGTCGGGCAGCAGGGCGGCGAAGGCGACGGAGACGACCCGCATCCGGGGGTCGCGGCCGGGTTCGCTGTAGGTGCGCACCTGCTCCAGGTGGAGCCCGCTCACGTCCGCCAGGCCGGTCTCCTCGGCCAGTTCGCGCCGGGCGGCCTCCTCGGCGGACTCCTCGGGCCGCAGGAAGCCGCCGGGCAGCGCCCAGCGGCCGGCCCAGGGCTCCTGCCCCCGCCGGATCAGCAGGACGTGCAGCGCGCCCGCGCGGAGCGTGAGCACGGCGAGGTCGACGGTGACGGCGAAGGGCTCGTAGGCGTGTTTGTCGTAGCCGTGCAGGACGGCCACCCCCTTAATAGTCAGGGCGACTATAAACGGGGGTGGCCGGTCGCGGCAAGCGCTTAGAGCTCGACCTCCCGCATCAGCATCCCGACCTCCGTGTTGGAGAGCCGGCGCAGCCAGCCGGACTTCTGGTCGCCCAGCGTGATCGGGCCGAAGGCGGTGCGCACCAGCCGGTCGACGGGGAAACCCGCCTCGGCGAGCATGCGCCGCACGATGTGCTTGCGGCCCTCGTGGAGGGTCACCTCGACCAGGTAGTTCCGCCCGGTCTGCTCGACCACGCGGAAGTGGTCGGCGCGCGCGTACCCGTCGTCGAGCTGGATGCCGTCCTTGAGGCGCTTGCCCAGGTCGCGCGGGATCGGGCCGACGATGTGCGCGAGGTAGGTCTTCTGCACCCCGTAGCGCGGGTGGGTCAGCCGGTGGGCCAGCTCACCGTGGTTGGTGAGCAGGATGACGCCCTCGGTCTCGGTGTCGAGCCGGCCGACGTGGAAGAGGCGGGTCTCCCGGTTGGTGACGTAGTCGCCGAGGCACTGGCGGCCCTCCGGGTCCTCCATGGTGGAGACGACGCCGGCCGGCTTGTTGAGCGAGAAGAACTGGTACGACTGGGTCGCCACGGTCAGGCCGTCGACCTTGACCTCGTCCTTCTCCGGGTCGACGCGGCGGCCCTGTTCGAGGACGATCTCGCCGTTGACCTCGACCCGGGCCTGTTCGATCAGTTCCTCGCAGGCCCGCCGCGATCCGTACCCGGCGCGGGCCAGCACCTTCTGCAGCCGCTCGCCCTCCTGCTCGGCGCCCGGGAAGGTCTTGGGAAGCCTGACCTCCTTCTTGCCGGCGTACCGCTCGCGGTTGCGCTCCTCGGTCCGCGTCTCGTACTCGCGGGAGCGGGCCGGGGCCGAGCGCCCGCGCTCCTGGGGCTTGCGCGGGCCGCCCTTGGCACCGCCGCGGGCCGTGGGGCCGCGCCCCGGTGCGGAGCCGCGGGGGGAGGCGTCGGGGCCGTCCTCGTAGCGGCGCTCCTCCGGGCGGGGCTTGCGGGGACGGCCCTGCCCCTGCTTCTGGTCCCTGTTGTTGCCGGCGCCGCGGTAGTTCCCGCGCCCGCCGCTCTTGCCGCTGCTTCGCATCACAGTTCCGTCGTCGTCGTGTTCGTCGTATGGGTCGTGCTCGCCGTGGGAGCGTCGTCCGCGTCGGGCGCGTCCGGGTCGAACGACGGAACGCCCTCCTGAGTCTCGGCCTCGATCGCGTCCGCCTCCGGGAGGAAGGGCGCGAGGTCCGGAAGTTCGTCCAGGCCGCGCAGGCCCATCCGCTCCAGGAAGTGGTTCGTCGTCACGTACAGGATCGCACCTGTTTCGGGTTCCGTGCCCGCCTCGGCCACCAGGCCCCGCTGGAGGAGGGTGCGCATCACGCCGTCGCAGTTCACGCCGCGCACGGCGGAGACCCGGGCGCGGCCGACCGGCTGGCGGTAGGCGACCACGGCGAGGGTCTCCAGCGCGGCCTGGGTGAGGCGGGCGTGCCGGCCGTCCAGGGCGAAGCCCTCGACGGCCGGGGCGTACGCGGGCCGGGTGGAGTAGCGCCAGCCGCCGGCGACGGCCCGCAGCTCGAAACCGCGCCCCTGGGCGGTGTACTCGGCGGCCAGTTCGCGCAGGGCGCGGGCGATGTCCCGCCGGGGCCGGCGCAGGACCCTGGCGAGGTGCTCCTCGGTGGCGGGTTCGTCGGCGACCATGAGGACGGCCTCGAGGGCGGGCCTGAGGTCCAGCGCGGCGACGGCGTCCGCGTCGTCGGGGCCGCCCGCCGTGCCCGGCGGGGCCGGGCGCCGTCGCTCCGGCTCCCCGGCCGCCCCTGCCGTCGCCCGGTCCGTCGCTCCCGCCATGCCGTCTCCTCTCCCGTGGTCTTCCCACGGCCCTCGGCCTTCCCACGGCCTTCCTCGGCCGCACCGCGGCTTCCCGTGGTCTCCTGTCGTCCCGCCGCCGCGGCGGCCCTAGACCGGCCGCGGCTCCCGCGCCGCCGCCCGTTCCCCCGCCGGCCGGTCGAACTCGTCGGTCACCGCCGGTCCGGCGTCCCCGGGCCCGCCGGTCCAGCGCACCCGCAGCTCGCCGAGGGCGCTCTCCTGCTCCAGTTCGACCGCCTTCTCCCGGTACAGCTCCAGCAGCGCCAGGAAGCGCGCCACGACGGTCAGGGTGTCCCCCGCGTCCGCCACCAGTTCCCGGAACCCGGCCTCGCCCAGCTCCCGCAGCCGCGCGACCACGACCCCGGCCTGCTCCCGCACGCTCACCAGCGGCGTGTGGAGGTGGTCGACGTGGACCCGCGGCTCGGGCCTCGGCCGCATCGCCCGGACCGCGAGCCGCGCGAAGCCCTCCGCGCCGAGGCCGATGACCACCTCGGGCAGCAGCTCGGCGTGGTGCGGCTCCAGCCCGACGGTGCGCGGGTGGCGCCGGGACTCGGCGTCCAGGCGCTCCCCGAAGATCTCCGCGATCCGCTTGTACGCGCGGTACTGGAGCAGCCGGGCGAAGAGCAGGTCACGGGCCTCCAGCAGCGCGAGGTCGGCCTCGTCCTCGACCTCGGCGGCGGGCAGCAGCCGGGCCGCCTTGAGGTCGAGCAGGGTGGCCGCGACGACCAGGAACTCGGTCGTCTCGTCGAGGTCCCGGTCCGGCCCCCTCGCCCGGATGTACGCCATGAACTCGTCGGTCACCTGGGAGAGGGCGACCTCGGTGACGTCCATCTTGTGCTTGGCGATGAGCTGGAGCAGCAGGTCGAAGGGGCCCTCGAAGTTGTCCAGCCGGACGGTGAAGCCCGCCTCGCCGTCCCCGGCCCCGGGTGACCCTGCCGGGCCCTCGGGCCCGGTCCGGTCCGGCGCACCGGTGGCCGCCGGGTGCGCCCCGGGGAGCCCGGGTGCCTCGCGCGGTCCGGGCTCGGGCGCCTCGGGTGCGCCGGGCGCCTCCTCCGGGGCCCCGGCCGGCCCCGCCCGTCCCGGTTCCGTGCCCGCGGGGGCGGGCGGGGGCGGGCCCCCGGGGCCCCCGCCCAGGGCGCGTCGGCGGCGGGCCGGGGCCCCGGGGCGGTGAGCGTCGTTCGAGGTCATGGCCTCCGCAGGCTACCGCTACCGCCCGCGCAGCCGGCGTACGAGGATGCTGGCGTCCCCGCGGGTCTCCAGGTCGGCGAGGACCACGGCGACGGCCTCGCGGACGATCCGGCCGCGGTCGACGGCCAGCCCGTGCTCGCCCCGGAGCACCAGGCGGGCGTGCTCCAGGTCCATCAGCTCCTCGGCGGAGACGTAGACGGTGATCTTCTCGTCGTGCCGTTCCCGGCCGCTCGGCCGGCGGGCGGCCGGGCGGGTGCGCTTGCGGGGCGCGGCGGGAGAACCTTCCTGCATCGCCGGTCCGGGGACCGACCGCCGGGCGGGGCGCTCGCCGGTGCGGCTGCGCGACTCGCCGGCCGCGTCCGGTTCCGCGTCGGCCGCGGCGTGTTCCGTGCCCTCGCCGTCCCCGGCCTGGGCGGGCACCGACTGGGGTGCGTCCTCGGCGGCCGACGGGTCGCTCTCCCCGGCCGGCCCGGGTACCCGGGCGTCGCCGCCGGCCGGCCGTCGCGGGGTGGACGCCTGGAGCGCCGTTCCCCCTGTCGTGCGGAAGAGTTCGTCGGCACCGGGCAGACTCACTCGGCGTGACACCGGGCGAGCACCTCCCTGGCGAGCTGGCGGTAGGCGGCGGCACCGACGGAGTTGGACGCGTAGGTGGTGATCGGCTCACCGGCGACCGTGGTCTCCGGGAAGCGGACCGTGCGGCCGATGACCGTGTGGTAGACGTGGTCGTCGAACGCCTCGACGACCCGCGCGAGCACCTCGCGGCTGTGCACGGTGCGCGAGTCGTACATGGTGGCGAGGATGCCGTCGAGCTCCAGGTCGGGGTTGAGCCGCTCCTGGACCTTCTCGATGGTCTCGGTGAGCAGGGCCACGCCGCGCAGCGCGAAGAACTCGCACTCCAGCGGCACGATCACCTTGTGCGCGGCGGTCAGGGCGTTGACCGTGAGCAGGCCGAGCGAGGGCTGGCAGTCGATGACGATGTAGTCGTAGTCGTCCAGCAGCGGCTTCAGCGCGCGCTGGAGCGTGGACTCGCGGGCGACCTCGCTGACGAGCTGCACCTCGGCCGCCGACAGGTCGATGTTGCTGGGCAGCAGGTCCATGTTGGGGACCGCGGTCTTCAGCAGCACCTCGTCGGCCGCCATGCCCCGCTCCATGAGCAGGTTGTAGACGGTGAGGTCGAGTTCCATGGGGTTGACGCCGAGGCCGACCGAGAGGGCGCCCTGCGGGTCGAAGTCGACGAGCAGCACCCGGCGGCCGTACTCGGCCAGCGCGGCGCCCAGGTTGATGGTCGACGTGGTCTTGCCGACGCCGCCCTTCTGGTTGCACATCGCGATGATCTTCGCCGGGCCGTGGTCGGGCAGCGGGCCCGGGATCGGGAAGTAGGGCAGCGGACGTCCGGTCGGGCCGATGCGCTCACGGCGCTGGCGGGCCGCGTCGGGCGCCAGCGTGGCCGCGTACTCGGGGTCGGGCTCGTACTCCGCGTCCGGGTCGTAGAAGTGACCTTCGGGCAGTTCGTCGTAATCGGCGAAGTGGTTGCGGGGCGTGCCACTTCCGTTGCCGGCCATGGCGTTCACGTGTTGGCCATCCATGCTCTGGTGTGCTGTCTGAGGTGCCTGCGGGCTCTGGTGGGCTGCGAAGGTGCGTACAGCGACGGAGCCGACAGCCTCCAGACGCCCGGGGCCGTGGGACCGTACGGACATTCCTGGTTGACCACCCCCGGGAGTAAATGTCGACTCATTCACAAGTCGTCTTACCTCCTTGGGGACCAGGGAACTTCTAGACAGGTCAGCGTGGCACCATGCCGACGGTTGGCGACTCTATGGCGTGTCGGCCGTCCGCAGCAACACAATCCGCCGGACCCGGCCGGATGTGTCGGCAATGAAACATCCCCCTGTCAAGGGCGTACGGCCGTCGCACCGCAGGTTTCACCGGGAGGC
The DNA here is from genome assembly GCF_036607905.1 of Streptomyces sp. SCSIO 75703. NCBI lineage: Bacteria > Bacillati > Actinomycetota > Actinomycetes > Kitasatosporales > Streptomycetaceae > Streptomyces > Streptomyces sediminicola. Next base: position 5,435,340 of record NZ_CP144555.1, on the reverse strand, counting down.
GAAAGGTACGAAGGGTGACCTTCGAGGCGAGTTGACCGAGAACCGCAAAGTGACCATACACACACCCGGCCGGACCTTGTCGACAAGGTCCGGCCGGGTGAACGAGGTTGACGCGCGTGGTTGACGTATCGCCTTGGTCACCGGGTGACTTGGGGACACGGCGCCGGGAACCGGCGGCCCGGGGCTCAGACCGGGAGCGTGTCCGGGTCGGCGCACTCCAGGCCGTGGGCCTGCGCAACCTGCGGATGAACCACCTTGCCGGCGTGGACGTTGAGGCCCTTGGCGAGCGCCGGGTCGCGGCGCGTCGCCTCGGCCCAGCCGAGGTCGGCGAGTTGCACGAGGTAGGGCAGCGTGGCGTTGGTGAGCGCGTAGGTGGAGGTGTTCGGCACCGCGCCGGGCATGTTGGCGACGCAGTAGAAGACCGACTCGTGGACGCGGAAGGTCGGTTCGGCGTGCGTGGTCGGCCGGGAGTCCTCGAAGCAGCCGCCCTGGTCGATGGCGATGTCGACAAGGACACTTCCGGGCTTCATACGGGACACCAGTTCGTTGGTGACCAGCGTGGGCGCCTTGGCCCCCGGGATGAGCACGGCGCCGATCACGAGGTCGGCCTCCAGGCACGCCCTCTCCAGCTCGAAGGCGTTGGAGACGACGGTCTGGACGGCCGGGCCGAAGATCCGGTCGGCCTCCCTGAGCTTGTCGATGTCGGTGTCGAGCAGGGTCACGTGGAAACCGAGCCCGATGGCGACCGTCGCCGCGTTCCAGCCGGAGACCCCCGCGCCGACGACCACGGCGCGGCCGGCGCGCACCCCGGGCACCCCGCCGGGGAGCACGCCGCGCCCGCCGTTGGCGCGCAGCAGCTGGTAGGCGCCGACCTGCGGGGCGAGCCGGCCCGCGACCTCGGACATCGGGGCGAGCAACGGCAGCGTGCGGCGGGCCAGTTCGACCGTCTCGTAGGCGATGGCGGTGGTGCCGGCGGCCAGCAGCGCGTCCGTGCACTCGCGGGAGGCGGCGAGGTGGAGGTAGGTGAAGAGGGTCTGGCCCCGGCGCAGGTGGCGGTACTCCCCGGGGACGGGTTCCTTGACCTTCAGCACCAGGTCGGCGGCCCACACCTCGTCGGGGGTGTCGAGTATCCGCGCGCCGGCCGCGAGGTACTCCGCGTCCGGGATGGAGGAGCCGACGCCCGCCTCGCGCTCGACGACGACCTCGTGACCACGGCGTGCCAGTTCGTGGACTCCGGCAGGGGTGATGGCCACCCGGAACTCGTTGTTCTTGACCTCGCGGGGAATGCCGACCTTCACGGGGATCACGGTCCTTGGCTCAGGGAATGGGATGATCAAGGCCATACCCGTTCAGGAACGGGCACGCCCGGAACGCCGCCGAACAGGAAGCGACAGAACCAGTCTAATGAAGGCGTTCCCACGATCGAGCCTTTCAAAGCATCAATTTTTACTCGGAAGACCGATAGATTCGCAGGAATCCAATGCGTCTTCCCTCAGCATGCGCTCGGCGGTGGCGCGGTGCAGCCCCGCCGCGGCGGGGTCCCCGAGCCGGTCCAGGGTGTCGGCGAGCCTGAGGTGCAGCGCCGCCTGCAAGCGGGCGTCCCCGGCCCGGCGGGCCCACTCGACGGCCTCCTGGCAGGTGCGCAGCGACTCCTCGGGGCGGCCCGCGTACTCCTGGACCCGGGCCAGTTCGCTCAGCGCCCGCGCGTGCGCGGGGACGTCGCCCGCCCTGCGGTGCCCGGCGACCGCCGCGCGCCAGTTGCGCAGCGCCTCGCCGTAGCGGCCGGCGTAGGTGTGGGCGGTGGCGGTCCGGCCGTAGAGGCGGGCGGCATCGGCGCCCTCGTCGCGGGCCAGCCGCTGGGCCAGGGCCCGGCCGAACCAGTCGGCGGCCCGGTCGTAGTCCCCCAGCTCCAGGTGGGCGCCGCCCACCGACTCCATCGCCCGCGCCACCGCGTACGGGTCCTCCGCCTCGCGTCCGGCGTCCAGCGCGGCCCGGTAGCGCACCAGGGCCTCGGCGGTGCGGCCGGTGCGGGCGTCCAGGTCGGCGAGGTTCAGCAGGGCCGCCGCCTTCTCGCGGGGCAGGTGCTGCCGCTCGGCCACGTCGAGGACGAGGCGGTGGATGCCGTAGAGGTCGGGGGCGGCGGCCTGGGTGCCGAAGTGGGCGACCATCGCCCGCACCAACTGGGACATCAGCCGGCGGGCGAGGGTGTCCAGCTCCCCGTCGGCGACGGCGAGCCGGGCGGCGGCCAGCAGGGCGGGCCGGCGGGCGCGCAGCCAGTCGGCGGCGGCACGCGGCCCGGGGAAGCGCAGGGCGCGGGGCGTGCCGAGGAGCCGTTCGCGGGCCTGCGGGCAGTCGGTCTCGGTGATGGTCCGGCAGGACTGGAGCAGCCGCACCGTCCGTTCCAGCATGCGCGCGCGGGCGAGCTGGAGTTCGGCGGGCCGCTCCTGGTCGTCGGCGCAGGCCCGCAGCAGGGGGTGCAGGCAGCCGGGGACCTCGTACTGGGGCAGCGGGGAGCCGGCCGCGCGCAGCAGGCCGAGGGTGACGAAGTCGTCCAGGGTGGTGCGGGCGACGGTGACCGAGCAGCCGGCCAGGGCGGACGCGGTGTGCGGGTCGACCAGCCCGGCCGGGGCCAGCGAGAGCAGGCGCAGCAGCCGGGCGGCGGGGGCGGGCAGGGAGGTGTGCACGAGGCGGAAGACGCGGGCGAGGGGGTCCGCGGCGGCGTCCTCGGCCTGGAGCTGCTGGGCGAGGTCGGCGACGGTGGCCTGCGGACGGGCGGCGAGCCAGCCGCCGGCCAGGGTCAGCGCGGCGGGCTGGGCCTGGCAGATCTCGACCAGGTGCTCGGCGGCCCGGGGGTCGACGGTGACGCGGACCGAGCCGGTGTGCCGGGAGAGCAGTTCCACCGCCGACGGGGTGTCCAGTCCCCCGAGGGTGCAGGGGCGGACGTCGGCGATACCGGTCAGGGGTCCCTCGGCCACGGCGACGACCAGGCAGTCGGGGGTGTCCGGCAGGAGCGCGTCCACCTGCTCGGCGTCGGCCGCGTCGTCGAGCAGGAGCAGGGCCTTGCGGCCGGCGAGGGCGGTGCGCAGTTCCTCGGTGAGGTCGTCCTCCCCGGCGCCGGGCGGGGCGGGCAGGTCCAGTTCGGTGAGCAGGTCGCGGGCGAGCCGGGCGACGGGTACGCGCGTGCCGTCCGGTTCGCCGAGCCGGGCGCGCAGCACACCGTCGGGGTAGCGGGCGGCGACCCGGGCGACGAGTTCGTCGGCGAGCGCGGAGCGTCCCGAGCCGGGCCGGCCCGCGACGAGCAGCACGCGCGCGCGGGGGGCCTTGCGGCCGGAGAGGGTGTCGAGTCCGGCGCGCTCGATGTCGGCGCGCAGCTCCTTCAACTCCCTGACCCGGCCGAGGAATCGACGCTTGTCCAGCGTGTCGTCCGCCAGCCGCACGCCGTCCGTGTCCACCGCCTGATCCGTCACGGGCACTCCCGATCCCACCGCACGCCGGCGCCCGCCGGAACTCCGGTTCGGGCGTTTCCCGAGCCTAGTTCACGCTCCGCCACCTCCCGGGCGGAGCGCGACGGCCACATCCCTCGATCGGATCAACATATGGTCACACCGCAGGACGTGGTGAACGGGCGGGAGGCGTCCGCCCGGCGGACCGTCGGGTTCAGGCCACGAAGGGACGCGCCGGCCAGGGCGCGAGCGCCGGGCGCAGCGCGTCCAGCCCCTCGCCCGACTCGGCGGCGACCAGCGCGAGCACGCCCACGACGAGGCAGTTGTTGTGCAGGTCGCCCGCGAGGACGCCCCGGACGAGGTCCGCGACGGGCACCCGGGCCACCTCCATGTCGGCCTCCTCGTGCTCGACCGCGAACCGCTCGCCCCCGGCCTCCCGCAGGTCGCGGGCGAGGAAGATCCGCACGGCCTCGTCGCAGCCGCCGGGGGTGGTGTACACGTCGGTGAGGACCCGCCAGTCCCCCGCCTCGACGTGCGCCTCCTCGTACAGCTCGCGCCGGGCGGCGTGCAGCGGGTTCTCGCCGGGCACGTCGAGCAGGCCGGCCGGGATCTCCCACAGCCGCGCGCGCACGGGGTGGCGGTACTGCCGCACGACCAGCACCCGGCCCTCCCCGTCGAGGGCGAGCACGGCCACCGAACCGGGGTGGACCTGGTAGTCGCGGGTGGCCTCGGAACCGTCGGGCATGACCACCCGGTCCGTGCGCACGGAGGTCTTGGCGCCCTCGAAGGGGGTCGTCGTCGCCCGGATCTCCCACTCCTCGGGAGTGTCCTCGATGGTCATGCCCTGTCCTTCCAGCCGTGCCGGCGTGCGCGAAGAGGCCGGGCCGCACGTCTTCCGGACGCGCGCCCCGGCCACCGTACAACCGTCGTGCTACTTCGCCGTCTTCCGCTCGACGGCGGCCTTGACCAGCCCGGCGAAGAGCGGGTGCGGGCGGGTCGGGCGCGAACGCAGCTCCGGGTGGGCCTGCGTGGCGACCAGGTAGGGGTGGACGTCGCGGGGGTACTCGACGTACTCGACGAGCTTGCCGTCCGGGGAGGTGCCCGAGAAGACGATGCCCGCCTTCTTCTCCAGCTCCGCGCGGTAGGCGTTGTTCACCTCGTAGCGGTGGCGGTGGCGCTCCTCGACGTACTCCTTGCCGTCGTGGACCTCGCGCACGATCGAGCCCTCGGCCAGCTTGGCCGGATACATGCCGAGCCGCATCGTGCCGCCCAGGTCGCCCTCACCGGCCACGATGTCCAGTTGCTCGGCCATGGTGGAGACCACGGGGTGGGCGGTGGCCGGGTCGAACTCGGTGGAGTTGGCGTCCTGGATGCCGGCCAGGTTGCGCGCGGCCTCGACCACGATGCACTGCAGGCCCAGGCAGAGCCCGAGCAGCGGGATCCGGTTCTCGCGGGCGTAGCGGATCGCGCCGACCTTGCCGAGCACGCCGCGGTCGCCGAAACCGCCCGGGATGCAGACCGCGTCGACATCGCCGAGCTGGGCCTCGGCACCGGCCGGGGTCTTGCAGTCGTCCGAGGTGACCCACTTGATCTTCACGCGGGCCCGGTTGGCGAAACCGCCGGCGCGCAGCGCCTCGGTGACCGACAGGTAGGCGTCGGGCAGGTCGACGTACTTGCCGACCAGGGCGAGGGTGACCTCGTGGTCGGGGTTGTGGACGCGGTCCAGCAGGTCGTCCCAGGTCCGCCAGTCCACGTCGCGGAAGGGCAGGTCCAGCTTGCGCACCACGTAGGCGTCGAGGCCCTCGGTGTGGATGACCTTGGGGATGTCGTAGATCGAGCGGGCGTCGGGGCAGGCCACCACGGCGTCCTCGTCGACGTCGCACATCAGGGAGATCTTGCGCTTGATCGCGGTCGGCACCTCGCGGTCGCAGCGCAGCACGATCGCGTCCGGCTGGATGCCGATGTTGCGCAGCGCGGCCACCGAGTGCTGGGTGGGCTTGGTCTTCAGCTCGCCCGAGGGGCCGATGTAGGGCAGCAGGGAGATGTGGACCACGAAGACGTTGTCGCGGCCGACCTCGTGGCGGACCTGGCGGACGGTCTCCAGGAAGGGCAGCGACTCGATGTCGCCGACGGTGCCGCCGACCTCGGTGATCACGACGTCCACCTCGTCCGTCGCCATGCGGCGGATGCGGTGCTTGATCTCGTTGGTGATGTGCGGGATGACCTGGACCGTGTCGCCCAGGTACTCGCCGCGCCGCTCCTTGGCGATCACGGTGGAGTAGACCTGGCCGGTGGTGACGTTGGCGGAGCCGTCGAGGTCGCGGTCGAGGAAGCGCTCGTAGTGGCCGATGTCCAGGTCCGTCTCGGCGCCGTCGTTGGTGACGAACACCTCACCGTGCTGGAAGGGGTTCATCGTGCCCGGGTCCACGTTGAGGTACGGGTCGAGCTTCTGCATCACGACGCGCAGACCCCGGGCCTTGAGCAGCATGCCCAGGCTGGAGGCCGTGAGCCCCTTGCCGAGGGAGGAGGCCACACCCCCGGTGACGAAGATGTGCTTGGTCGTCGTGGCGGTGCTGTTCCGGAAAACAGAGGGCGGCATGGCCAAGAGGGGGCTCCCGTGGTCGCGGTCTGGGGTGCGCTGTGGACGTCCTGCCCGGTCGTCCGGGTGACGCCGGCGGCGCCGTCGCTGCGGTTCCGGGGTTTGTCTCCCACCGGTCCACGGGCTACCAGCGTATCAGCGCCCGGAGGGCCCGGCTCCCGGGCTCACTCCGCGTACGCTCCGCGCATGCGCCGCCACGGACCCGCGCGGGCTTCGCGGCGTCCAACCGGCGATCACTCGTTCGGTGGACCCGGGTTGCCGAGACCGGGCCACAGATCATCTAAGTGCGTCGTATCCTGCTCGGACGTTCGCTGCCGAGCAGGCCGGAGACACGGCACCACCCCCCGCCCCCGTCCCCACCGGAACAACAAGAGCTCGTCGGCTCGTTGAGCAACAATTGTCGTTTGGGCAACAGCGTTTGGCTTTCGGGCCGGACGACTGCTTTGCTTCGCCTTTCAACGACGCATGACATACCCCCTTGACCGCACCAGCGACCGCCCCCTCGTGGGGTGACGTGGCCGTTCGACTGGAGTTGCACGTGGCCGGGCGCATCGAAGACTACGCACTCATCGGAGACATGCAGACCGCAGCCCTGGTCTGCCGGGACGGCACAGTCGACTGGCTGTGCCTGCCCCGCTTCGACTCACATGCCATCTTCGCCGGCCTGCTGGGCACCGAGGAGCACGGCTTCTGGCGGCTGGGCCCCGCCTTCGCCGCCGGCGCGCAACCACCGGCCGCGACCAGGCGCGGGTACCGCGGCGACTCCCTGATCCTGGAGTCCGAGTGGGACACCCCCGACGGCACGGTCCGCGTGACCGATTTCATGCCGCCCCGGGACGGCGCCCCCCAGCTCATCCGGATCGTGGAGGGCGTCTCCGGCCGGGTCCCGATGTGCTCGGAGCTGCGGATGCGCTTCAGCTACGGCCGGATCGTGCCCTGGGTGCGCAAGCACGAGGGCCGCACCGTCGCCGTCGCCGGCCCCGACTCCGTGTGGTTCGACACGTCCGCCGAGACCTACGGCAAGGACCTCACCACCTACGCGGACTTCACCGTGGCGGCCGGCGAGCGCCTCTCCTTCACCATCTCCTGGGAGCCCTCGCACAAGGAGCCGCCCGCGCTGCCCGAGCCGGAGCAGTCGCTGGAGGCCACCGAGGAGTTCTGGCGCGAGTGGGTCGAGCACTGTACGTACCACGGCCCCTACCGGGAGGCCGTGATCCGCTCGCTGATCACGCTCAAGGCCCTCACCTACGCCCCCACCGGCGGCATCGTCGCCGCGCCGACCACCTCCCTGCCGGAGGACGTCGGCGGCGTCCGCAACTGGGACTACCGCTACACCTGGCTCCGCGACGCGGCCATCACCCTGTCCTCGCTGCTGCGCACCGGCTACCGCGAGGAGGCCCGCGCCTGGCGCGAGTGGCTGCTGCGCGCGGTGGCCGGCGACCCGGAGAACCTCCAGATCATGTACGGCATCGCCGGTGAGCGCGAGCTGGGCGAGGCCGAGCTGGACTGGCTGCCCGGCTACGAGGGCTCCGTCCCCGTCCGGGTCGGCAACGGCGCCGCCCACCAGCTTCAGCTCGACGTCTACGGCGAGGTCACCGAGGCCCTCCACCTGGCCCACATGACCGGCCTCGCCCGCAACGACTACGCCTCGGTGCTCCAGATCAAGCTGATCCGCTACCTGGAGGACCACTGGCAGGAGCCCGACGAGGGCATCTGGGAGGTGCGCGGCCCGCGCCGCCACTTCGTGCACTCCAAGGTGATGGCCTGGGTCGCCGTCGACCGCACCATCAAGCTCATCGAGTCCGGGGACGCCGAGGGCCCGCTGGAGCGCTGGAAGCGGCTGCGCGACGACATCCACCGGGACGTGTGCGAGAAGGGGTACGACAAGGAGCGCAACACCTTCACCCAGTCCTACGGCTCCAAGGAACTGGACGCCTCGCTGCTGCTCATCCCCCAGATGGGCTTCCTGCCGCCGGACGACAAGCGCGTCATCGGCACCATCGAGGCGATCCAGCGCGAGCTGTCCACCTCGGACGGCTTCATCCTGCGCTACCCGACCGACGGGGACGGCGAGGACGTCGGCCTGGACGGCCTCCCCGGCGACGAGGGCGCCTTCCTGGCCTGCTCGTTCTGGATGGCCGACGACCTGGCGATGATCGGCCGCGTCGACGAGGCCCGCAAGCTCTTCGAGCGGCTGCTCGCCCTCCGCAACGACCTCGGCCTGCTCGCCGAGGAGTGGGACCCGCGCCTGCAGCGCCAGGTCGGGAACTTCCCGCAGGCCTTCAGCCACGTCCCGCTGATCGACACCGCCCTGCGCCTCACCGCCAGCGGCGCCTACGCCGGCTGACCCGGGGAAACGCCGGGGGGAGGGCATCCGTGCCCGCCCCGGCGTCCCCGGCCGCCGGTGGGTGTGGCCGGGGCGGGCTCCGAGGTAGCGTCCGGACATGGACACCCTCCGCGCACCCCGGCCCACGGGGATCACCCTCCGGCGCGCCCTGGAACTCCCGGGGCTGCGCGGCGGCCTGCCCGAGATCCTCGCCGGGGCCGACCGGCTGGACCGCGTCGTGCGCTGGGTCCACGCCGGCGAGGTGCCGAACATCGCCTCGCTGCTCAAGGGCGGCGAACTGCTGCTGACCACGGGCTACGGGCTCGGCACCCGCCCCGCCGAGCAGCGGGCCTTCGTGCGCACCCTGGCCGAGCGGGACATCACGGCGCTCGTGGTGGAACTCGGCCCGCGCTTCGCCCGGCTCCCGGCGGCGCTCGTCGACACCGCCCGCTCGGCCGGGCTGCCGCTGGTCCAGCTCCACCGCGAGGTCCCCTTCGTGACCGTCACCGAGGAGATCCACACCGAGATCGTCAACGGCCACTACGCGCTGCTCCAGCGGGCCGAGGAGGTGCACCGGCGCTGCACCGAGGCGCTGCTCGGCGGCGGCGGGGTGCCGCAGGTGCTGACCATCCTGGCCGCCTTCGCCGACAACCCGGTCTTCCTGGAGACCACCGACGGACGGCTCCTCTACGCCGCCGGTGCCGGGCCCGAGGGCGCCGATCCGCTCCAGGTCTGGGAGGGGCTGCGCGGCCAGCACAAGGAGGCGGGGCCCCCGGCGGGCTCGGTCCTGGTCGACGTGCCCGGCGGCGGGCAGGGCACCGGGTCGGTGCGCGCCCGGCTCGTGCTGCTTCCGGTGCGGTCCCCGCTGGAGCCGGTGCACAGGATGGCGGCGGAGCGGACGGCGGGCATCCTCGCGGTGGTGCTGATGCAGGCCCGCCAGGAGGAGGAACTGGCGGCGCGGGGACGGGGCGACTTCCTCACGGACCTGGCGGAGGGCCGGGTCACCGCCGAGGACGCCCCGGCGCAGGCGCGGGTGCTCGGCTTCAAGCCGGGCTCGGGCCCGCTGCTGCCGGTGGTGATGCGGCTCGGCGACCCGCTCTCCCCGTCCGGGGGCGGCTGGGCGGTGCTGGCCCGGGCGGTCACCGAGGAACTGGCGTCGGTCGGCGTCCCGGCGCTGCTCGGGGTGCGGCCGGTGGAGGGGCGGGTGCCGCTGCTGCTGGGCCTGCGCGCGGAGGCGGAACGCGCGACGGTGGCCGACCGGGTGGCGGCGGCGCTGCGGGCGGGCGTGGAGCGGGCCGGGATGCGGCGGCCGGAGTCGCGGCCGCCGGTCGTGGTCGTCGGGGTGCCCGGCGGCTGGGCGGCGGCGTCGGCCGGGCTGCGGCACGCGGCGGAGACGGCGACCGCGGCCCAGGGGCTGGACGACCGGCCCTGGTACGACGCCCGGCGGCTCGACATCGACCTGCTGCTGTGGCGGCTGCGCGACCACCCGGACCTGGCCGCGTTCGTGGAGCGCGCGATCGGTCCGCTCCAGGAGCACGACCGCCGGTCCCGGCCGCCGCTGCTGCCGACGCTCCAGTCCTACCTGGCGCACGCGGGCCGCAAGGCGGAGACCGCCCGCGAACTCCACCTCAACCGGCAGACGCTCTACAACCGGCTGGCCCGCATCGGCGACCTGCTCGGCACCGACCTGGACGATCCGCAGACGGTACTGGCGCTCAGCCTCGCGCTGCGGGCCCGGCGCCACGTGCCCTGACCCTGCGGCGGCCGGGCGTCACAGGAACGGCTGGGGCAGGGTCAGCTCGTCGTAGACGCTGAGGACCTGGGCGACCGTCTCATCCTCGGTCGGCCAGGTGGCCGCCTGCCGCACGCCCCGGTCCACGAGCCGGCGGCGCCGGTCCGGGTCCGCCAGCAGCCCGGCGACGGCGTCGGCGAGCGCGTCCCCGTCCCCCCGCGGGACGAGGGCGGCGGCGTCGCCGACGAGTTCCGGGATGGCCCCGGCGTCGCTGGCGACCAGCGGCACGCGCGCGTGCAGGGCCTCCTGGGCGAGCGGGGCGCGGCCCGGCTCCCGGTGGCTGGGCAGCAGGGCGAGGTCGGCGGCGGCCAGCAGGTCCGGGACGTCGTCGCGCGGGCCGACGAGGGTGACCGGCAGTTCCTCGTCCTCGATCCGCCCCTGCAACGCGGCGCGCAGCGGCCCCTCCCCGGCCACGACGACCAGCGGTTCCGGGTCGAGGCGGCGCCAGTGGCGGGCGGCGTCGAGCAGGACGTCGTAGCCCCGGTGCTCCTCCAGGGGGCCCGCCGCGAGGAGCAAGGGGCGTCCGGTGGCGCCGAGTTCGGCACGGATCTTGGCCCGCGCCTGGTCGGGGTCGGCCGCATCGGCGGTGGGCCGGGGCCGGGCGGGCAGGGCGACCGGGCCGAGCCGGGCGTCCCGGGCGCCGGTGCGCCGGGCGCGGTCGACCAGCGCGGAGGTGGCGCCGAGCACCACGGAGGCCGTCCGCGTCACCCGGCGCTCCAGCAGCCGCAGCAGGTGCGCGCGGGCACCCTCGGCGTGGGCGCGGTCGTGCCAGGTGACGACGAGCGGGGTGCTCCGCCCGCCGAGGGCCAGCACGGTACGGAAGGAGGCGTGCAGTCCGTGGGCGTGCACCAGGTCGGCGCCCGCGCTGACCGCCCGCAGCACGGCCAGGGCGCCGGGGTCGGTGCTGCGCGGCACGGCGGCGTGGACGGCGCCCACCCCGGTGAAGTCGTGGGTGCACTCGGCCTCGGCGGGGGCGCACACCGTGACTTTCACGCCCCGTGCGACGAGCCCCGCGGCCAGGGACCGCACGTGCCCGGCGCCGCCGGCGTTGCCGGCGCCCAGCACCTGCACGACGTGCAGCGGCGACCGGCCGTGCGGTGAGAGGCTGCTGACGGGGGTCACCTGACCGGGGCTCCTGGTTCACTGTCGAACGGCTTCGAAGGGCGCCCAGGGGGCGGGGGCGGAGCGGAAACGCGCACCGTCGCCTGGCCGTCACTCCGTCAAGGATGCCAGCACGTACGGGTGTTCCGGGAACGACGAATGCTTTCGGCATGCCACCGGCGGGGCAACACGACAGCACGGATTCACTCACGCGAGTGAACGCGCCCAGGTGCTCACCCGCTCCCCGCACACCGCGGCGGCCACCACGGCCGCGGCGTGGGCGGCCAGACCCGCCCGGCCGCTCCCGGCGGCGACCGCGACACCCAGGGCCGCGCCCAGCGCGTGCGCCCCGGTGTCGCCGAGCATCGTCCGCCCGGCGGCGTCGCCGGGGAGGACGGCCAGGGCGGCCCCAGCCGCGGCGGAGGCGGCCCGCTCGCCGGGTCCCCCGCGCCACACTCCCGGCGCGGCGAGCACGAGGACGGTCCCGGCGGCCCGCCCGGGGCGCACGTCGACGAGGTTGACGAAGTGCGCCGCCCCCGCGATGACGACACCCGCCAGTACCCGGTCCACCGGCCGCTCCCGCAGCGCCGCCCCGGCGGCGAGCCCCGCCGCGGAGATCCCGAACAGCTTCACCGCCCCGCTGGTCACCTCGCCCGCGCCCAGCGCCGACAGATGGGCGCGGAAGCCGCGCCGCGGGTCCCCGGCCCCGGCGACGTCGTCGTAGGCGCCCAGGGCTCCGGCGGCCAGCACCACGAGCCCCGCGGCGGGACCCGCCCCTGCGGCGACCAGGGCCGCCGCGCCGGCCGCGGCGGGCCCGGTGTGGAGGCCGACGGTCCGCCCGGCGAAGTTGGTCCGCTCCCAGAGCCGGCGCCCGCCCGGCCGCGTGACGCGCAGCGCGGCCGCCCCGGCCCGGGTGAGCGCGGCGGCCACGAGCACTCCGGCGCCGGCCCGCCCCATCCGCCGGGCCCGTCCGGTCCGCCCGTACGGCACCGCTACGCGTCCGCCCGCGCGGCGGCGAGCAGTTCCTCGGCGTGGGCCCGCGCCGTCTCGGAGTCCTCCTGTCCGGCGAGCATCCGCGACAGCTCCCGGACGCGCTCCTCGCCCTCCAGGACCTTGACCCCGGACCGCGTCACCGAGCCGTCGTCCGTCTTCTCCACGAGCAACTGCCGGTCGGCGAAGGCCGCCACCTGCGGCAGGTGCGTGACCACCACGACCTGCGCGGTCCGCGCCAGCCGCGCCAGCCGGCGCCCGATCTCCACCGCGGCCTTGCCGCCGACCCCCGCGTCGACCTCGTCGAACAGGTACGTCGGCACCGGGTCCGTGCCCGCGAAGACCACCTCGACGGCGAGCATCACCCGCGACAGCTCACCGCCGGAGGCGCCCTTGGCGATGGGCCGGGGCGGCGCCCCCGGGTGGGGGGCGAGCAGCAGTTCGACCTCGTCGGCACCCGAGGGGCCGTAGGCGACGGCGCGCCCGCCGACCTCGACGCCCTCCGGGTCCTCGGTCTGCCGGATGGCGAAGGACACGCGGGCGTGCGGCATGGCCAGCGAGGCCAGTTCGGCGGTGACCGCCCCGGCGAACCGCTCGGCGGCCTCCGTGCGCGCGTCGGTCAGCGCCTGCGCCAGCCCGCCCAGCTCGGCCCGCAGCGCGTCCCGCTCGGCGGTCAGCTCGCCGGTCCGCTCGTCGTCGCCGTCCAGCTCGGTCAGCCGCGCGGCGCCCGTCTCGGCCCACTCCAGCACCGCGGCGACGTCCTCGCCGTACTTGCGGGTGAGCGCGGTGAGCGCGGCCCGGCGTTCCTCGACCGCCGCCAGCCGCAGCGGGTCGGCGTCCAGGTCGTCGGCGTACCCCGCGAGTTCCCCGGCCACGTCGCCGAGCAGGATGCCGATCTCGCCGATCCGCTCGGCGAGGGCGGACAGCGCGGGGTCGTGGGACCGCACCGCGTCCAGGGCGCGCCGGGCGCCCGCCACGAGGGTCGAGGCGTCGACGCCCTCCGGGTCCTCCGGGTCGGCGGCGAGCGCCGCGTGGGCGACGGTGGCGGCGGAGGCCAGCGCCTCGGCGTGCCCGAGCCGCTCCGCCTCCTCCGCCAGCTCCCGGTCCTCGCCGGGGCGCGGTGCGACGGCGGCGATCTCGTCGAGGCCGTAGCGCAGCAGATCGGCCTCCTGGGCCCGTTCCCGGGCCCGGGTGGTGATCTCCTCCAGCTCGCCGGCGACGGCCCGCAGCCGGCGGTACGCCTCGGTGTACCGGGCCAGGGGACCGGCCACGGCCTCGCCCGCGTACCGGTCGAGGGCCTGCCGCTGCCGGGCCGGTTTGAGCAGCCCCTGCTGGTCGGTCTGCCCGTGCACGGCCACCAGTTCGTCGGCCAGCTCGGCGAGCACCCCGACCGGCACCGACCGGCCGCCCAGGTGGGCCCGGGACCGGCCCTCGGCGGAGACGGTACGGCTGATCAGCAGCGCCCCGTCGTCCAGCTCGGCACCGGCCTCCTCGGCCCGCGCCGCCGCCGAGGCCGCCTCGGGCACGGCGATCCGCCCCTCGACGACCGCGTTCCTCGCGCCGATCCGCACCAGCGCCGGGTCCGCGCGTCCACCGAGCAGCAGCCCCAGGCTGGTGACCACCATGGTCTTGCCCGCGCCCGTCTCACCCGTGACGGCGGTGAACCCCGGCGACAGCTCCACGACGGCGTCGTCGATGACTCCCAGTGACCGTATCCGCATCTCCTCCAGCACGTCCCAGACCATACGAGGTTTTCCCCGTGCCGTGCGACGCGGCCCGCCCCCGCGGGGGAGCGCCGGGCCGTCACACCGCGTCGTGGTCCGCGCCGGGGCCGCCTACTGCGGCGCGCCGCGCCACCCGGAGACCGGCAGCGCGAACTTGGCCACCAGCCGGTCCGTGAAGGAGGCGTGGTGCAGCCGGGCCAGCCGTACCGGCACCGCGCCGCGCCGCACCTCGACCCGCGCGCCCGGCGGCAGTTCGACCGTGCGCCGCCCGTCGCACCAGAGCACGCCCGGCGGCACGTGGGGCAGCACCTCCACGGCCAGCACCGAGTCGGGCGAGGTCACCAGCGGCTTGGCGAACAGGGCGTGCGCGCTGATCGGCACCATCAGCAGCGCCTCCACCTCGGGCCACACCACCGGCCCGCCCGCGGAGAACGCGTACGCCGTGGAGCCGGTGGGCGTGGACAGGACGATGCCGTCGCAGCCGAACCCGGTCACCGGCCGCCCGTCGATCTCCAGCACGACCTCCAGCATCCGCTCGGCGGACACCTTCTGCACGGCCGCCTCGTTGAGCGCCCAGTCGGTGTGCACGATGTCGCCGTTGCGGTGCACGACGACGTCGACGGTCATCCGCTCCTCGACGTCGTAGGCCCGTTTCACCACCCGGTCGACGACCTTGTCGAGGTCGTCGCGTTCGGCCTCGGCGAGGAAGCCGACCCGGCCGAGGTTGACGCCGAGCATCGGCACCCCGGAGGCGCGGGCGAACTCGGCGCCGCGCAGCAGCGTGCCGTCACCGCCCAGCACGATCAGCAGTTCGCAGCCGTCCAGGCACTGGGGCGTGGCCTCCCGGACCAGCTCCACCTCCTCGGGCAGCGGCAGGTCGCGGGCCTCGGCCTCCAGGACGCGCACGCCGAGCCCGGCGAGCAGCAGCCCTTTGACGACGAGTTCCGCGCTGCGCACGGCGGCCGGGCGCCCGGTGTGGGCGAGCAGGAAAACAGTACGAGCTGGATTCGGTCTCAACGCGGCCCCTCCGCCACTGCACGGTCGACGTCGGCCGGGTCCAGCGGGTCTGCCCCGGCCCGCAGCCACAGGAAGTACTCGACGTTCCCGGAGGGCCCCGGCAGCGGACTGGCGGTGACCCCCTTCACCCCGAGCCCCAGTTCCCCGGCCCGGCGGGCGACCCCGCACACGGCCTCGGCCCGCAACTGCGCACTGCGCACCACTCCCCCGCTGCCGAGGCGTTCCCTGCCCACCTCGAACTGCGGTTTCACCATCATCACCAGGTCGGCGTCCGGTCGCGTGCACCGCACCAGGGCGGGCAGCACCAGTCCGAGCGGGATGAAGGACAGATCCCCCACCACCAGGTCCACGGGCTCCCCATCGATCGCCTCGGTCGTCAACTCACGTACGTTTGTACGGTCCTTGACGGTGACGCGTTCATCCTGCCGCAGAGACCAGGCGAGTTGTCCGTACCCGACGTCCACGGCGACGACGTGGGCGGCCCCGGCGCGCAGCAGGACGTCGGTGAAGCCGCCGGTGGAGGCACCCGCGTCGAGCGCGCGCCGGCCCTCGACGACCAGCCCGCGCGGCCGGAAGGCGGCGAGGGCGCCGGCCAGCTTGTGGCCGCCGCGCGAGACGTAGTCGGGATCGCCGTCGTCGGCGGTGACGACGATGGCCGCGGCGGTCTCCACCTGGGTGGCGGGCTTGGTCGCGACGGTCTTGCCGACGGCGACCCGGCCGGCGGCGATCAACTGGCTCGCGTGCTCGCGCGAGCGCGCGAGTCCGCGGCGGACCAGTTCCGCGTCGAGACGGCGGCGTGCGACTCCTGCCACGTTCGGTTCAGCTCCCTTGTGCGTACGGCGGTCCCGGGGCGGGCCCGGCGGGGCCCGGCCGGGGGGTGGTGGTCGGTCGGGGCGCGGGAGACGGCGGGCCCGGACGGGTGTCGAGCGCGGCGAGCGCCTCGCGCAGGCCCCGGTGCACATCCTCGTACACCTCGACGTGTCCCTCGGTGGCGAGGTGGTCGGCGTCGGCCAGCCGCCGCAGCCGGTCGTCCACCGCGGCGTGGCCGGTGGGGGTGCGCGGCACGCCCAGCGGGGCGGGTGCGGCGGGCTCCCGCCCGTCCGCCCCGCCGTCTGTCCCGGGTGGCCGGCCGGGCGGGTCTGCGGGGCCCTCCGGCACGGCGGCTGCGTCGCTCATGCCCCGACGCTACCGCGAACCCCTGGGGTACCGTCGTGCGCGATGGCCACGATCGAGGAGTGCCGCGCCGCGCTGGAACGGCTCGCCGGGAACATGGGCGGCGCCGACGGCGACGTGCGGGCCGCCGCCGGGCCGGCCCGCACGGTGAGCTGCCACGTCACCGACCTGGACGTCACCTTCGCGGGCCGGATGGCCGACGGCCGGATCGAGGTGCGCGAGACCCTGCCGGGACCGCCGCGCGAGCGGGCGCGGATCCGGCTGGCGATGACCGGAGACGATCTGGTCGCCCTGGTCGACGGCGAGCTGGAGTTCGCCCGCGCCTGGGGCTCGGGCCGGGTCAAGCTGGAGGCGGGCCTGCGCGATCTGCTCCGGCTCAGGAAGCTCCTGTAGCGGCGGCTCCCCCGGCCGCTCCGGCAGCGGCGGCTCCCCCGGCGAGGCGGGCCCCGCGTGCCGCCGGGACCACCAGCGGCGTCCCCGTCTCCGGGTCGTCGATCACCTGGCAGCGCAGCCCGAAGACCTCCTCGACCAGCGCGGCCGTGACGATGTCGCGGGGCGCGCCCCGGGCGACGACCCGCCCGTCCCTGAGCGCGATCAGGTGGGTCGCGTAGCGCGCGGCGTGGTTGAGGTCGTGCAGGACGGCGACGAGGGTGCGGCCCCGCTCCTCGTGGAGTTCGGCGCACAGGTCGAGCACGTCGATCTGGTGCTGGATGTCCAGGTAGGTCGTCGGCTCGTCGAGCAGGAGCAGCGGGGTCTGCTGGGCGAGCGCCATGGCGATCCACACCCGCTGACGCTGGCCGCCGGAGAGTTCGTCGACGTGCCGGTCGGCGAGTTCGCCGACGCGGGTGCGGTCCATCGCCTCCCGGACGACCCGCTCGTCCTCGGCGGACCACTGGCGCAGCAGGCCCTGGTGCGGGTACCGGCCGCGGGCGACGAGGTCGGCGACGGTGATGCCGTCGGGCGCGAGGGAGGACTGGGGCAGCAGGCCGAGGGTGCGGGCGACCTGCCGGGCCGGCAGCGACTGAATGACCTGCCCGTCGAGCAGCACCCGGCCCTCGCTGGGCCGCAGCATCCTCGCCAGCGCCCGCAGCAGGGTCGACTTGCCGCACGCGTTCGGGCCGACGATCACCGTGAAGGAGTGGTCGGGTATCGCCACCGACAGCCGCTCGGCGATGACGCGCTGGTCGTAGGCGAGGGTGACGCCCTCGGCGGAAAGTCGGTCCACGGTGCTCCTCGGGTTGTGCGGTCCGCCCGCGCCGGCGCTCATATCCGGCCCGCCCGGCGCTCGGTGACCAGCAGCCACAGCAGGTAGGCGCCGCCGAGGACGCCGGTGACGACGCCGACCGGCAACCGCTCGGCGCCGAAGGCGCGCTGCGCGATCCAGTCGGCGGTGACGAGCAGCGCCGCGCCCATGCACAGGGACGGCAGCAGGTGGGGCCCGGTGGCGCGGGTCAGGCGCCGGGCGAGCCGCGGGGCGGTGAGCGCGACGAAGGCGACCGGCCCCGCGGCGGCGGTGGCGGAAGCGGTGAGCAGGACGGCGGCCACCAGCAGCAGCGTCCGTGCCCGCTCCACCCGTACCCCGAGGGCGTGCGCGGCGTCCTCGCCCATCTCCATCGCCCTGAGCGCCCGTCCGCCGGCGAGCACCGGCGGCACGAGGACGGCGCACAGCGCGAACAGCGGCCCGACCTGCGCCCAGTCACGGCCGTCGAGGGACCCGGTCATCCAGACCACCGCGCGGGCCGCGTCGACGATGTCGGACCGGGTCAGGAGGTAGCCGTTGACGGCGGTGACGATCGCCGAGACGCCGATGCCGACCAGGACCAGCCGGTACCCGTGCACGCCCCGCTTCCAGGCGAGCAGGTGGATGGCGAGCCCGGTGACCAGTCCCCCGGCCAGCGCCCCGAAGGCGACCTGGGCGGCGCCGCCGGAGAAGAACACGATCACGACGAGCGCGCCGGCCGCCGCGCCCTGTCCGAGCCCGAGCACGTCGGGGCTGCCCAGCGGGTTGCGGGAGACGGCCTGGAAGACGGCACCGGCGATACCGAGCGCCGCGCCGGCCAGCAGCGCGACCAGGACCCGCGGCAGCCGCAGTTCCCACACGACGAACCGCCGGCCGGCCCCGCCCTCGCCGGCCAGCGTCCGCAGCACGTCGGCGGCCGGCAGGGGGAAGTCCCCGGTGCCGACGAGCAGGACGCTCACGGCGAGCGCGGCGGCCGCCAGCAAGGCGACGACGACGGCGGTACGGACGTCGAGGCACAGGGAGAGTCCACCGGGGCCGCGCACGACGCGCCGGGCCCTCACAGCGTCACCGTCCTGCGGCGCCGGACGAGGTGGAGGAAGACCGGGCCGCCGAGGACGGCGGTGACGATGCCGACCTGGAGTTCCGAGGGCCGGACGACGATCCGGCCCAGCACGTCCGCGCCGAGCAGCAGCACCGGCGCGAGGAGCGCCGCGTACGGCAGGATCCAGCGCAGGTCCGGCCCGGTGAAGGAGCGGACGGCGTGCGGCACCATCAGCCCGACGAACACGATCGGCCCGCAGGCCGCGGTCGCCGCCCCGCACAGCACGGTCGCGGCCAGCATGGCCAGGCCCCGGGTGCGGTTCGGGTGGGCACCGAGGGCGCGGGCGGTGTCGTCGCCCATCTCCAGGGCGTTGAGCGGCCGGGCCAGGGCCAGCGCGAGGACCGTGCCCACCACGAAGAACGGCAGCACCTCCACGATCGTCCGCCCGGTCGCCGCCGAGAGCGAGCCGACCGTCCAGAACCGCATCCGGGCCAGCGCCGCCTCGTCCATGATCATGACGGCCTGGAGGTAGCCGAAGAGCACCGCCCCGATCGCGGTGCCGGCCAGCACCAGCCGCACCGGAGTGACGCCCCGCCCGCCGCCCAGGAACCAGACCAGCGCGCCGACCGCCGCCGCGCCGAGGAAGGCGAACCAGACATAGCCGCCCGGCGAGGTGACGCCGAGGAAGGTGATGGCCGTGACGACCGCGGCGCAGGCACCGGCGTTGATGCCGAGCAGGCCGGGATCGGCCAGCGGGTTGCGGGTGAGCGCCTGGAGGACGCCGCCGGCCAGGCCGAGCGCGGAACCGGCGAGCAGCCCGAGCACGGTCCGCGACAGCCGCTCGCCCACCACGGCGTCGCCGTAGGTGCCCGTGTCCTGGAACAGTCCGTGCCACACCTGCGCCGGCGACAGGTCCTTGGCACCGACCATGACGCTCGCCACGGCGAGGAGCGCCAGCAGCACGACGCAGACGGGGAGCCCGGCGGCACGCACGGCCCGCCGCCCGGACGGAGCGGGAGCGGCCGGCGCACGCTCGGCGGAGGAGAGATCGACCAACACCAGGTTAGGTTAACCTAACCTATCTTCCGGCTCGGTCGCCGCCCCCGGTCCCGCCACGCCCCGCTCCTCACCACCCCAGCCGGGCCAGCGCCTTCCCGGAATCGAGCGCACACCCCCGCGCGCCGCCCGCCGTCCACGCCGCGGCGCACAGCGCCCGCAGTCCGTCCTCCGCGGCCCCGTCGCCGTCCAGGTCCAGCCGCCCGTCACCGGCCCGCGCCGTCCAGCCGCCGCAGCGGAAACCGTCCTCCGCGTCCCCGGCGACCTCCGGCTGCCCGGTGAGCAGCCCCCGCAGGTCCGCGTCGACGTAGGTCGGCCGGTGCTCGGGCGGCGCCGCCAGGAGCCGCGCCCCGTCGGTGACGCCGGTGAGCACCAGCAGCGAGTCGACATCGCCGTTGAAGGCGCCCTCGATGTCCGTGTCCAGCCGGTCCCCGACCACCAGGGGCCGCCGGGCACCGGTACGCAGGATCGTCTCCCGGTGCATCGGCGGCAGCGGCTTGCCCGCCACCTTCGGGTCCGCGCCGGTGGCGATCCGCACGACCTCGACCGCGGCGCCGTTGCCGGGGGCGATGCCCCGGGCCCCGGGAATCGTCAGGTCGGTGTTGGAGGCGTACCAGGGCACACCGCGGGCGATCGCGTAACACGCCTCGGCGAAGCGCCCCCACGGCAGCTCCGGGCCGCCGTAGCCCTGGACGACCGCGGCCGGGTCCTCGTCGGCCGACTCGACCGGGAGGAGCCCCCGCTCGCGCAGCGCGACCCGCAGCCCCTCGCCGCCGATCACCAGCACCCGGGCGCCCTCGGGCAGTTCGTCGGCGATCAGCCGGGCCACCGCCTGCGCCGAGGTGATCACCTCGTCCGCGCCGGTCGGTATGCCCAGCTCCGTCAGATGCCCGGCCACCGTGTCCGGGGTCCGCAGCGCGTTGTTGGTGACGTACGCGAGCCGCATGCCGCCCGCGCGGGCCGCGGCGAGCGAGTCCACCGCGTGCGCGATGGCGTGCCCCCCGGCGTACACCACACCGTCCAGGTCGAGCAGAGCCGTGTCGTACGCCTCGCTCAGGGCCCGTCCGCTGCCCCGGGGACTCGTCCTGACACTGCGGCCCATGATGCATCGCTCCTCGTTCGACGGCTTTCCCCCGATCATCCCCCATGCCCCGGGACACGTACGATGCCGGGATGGACATCGCAGGTCACCCGGAAGCAACGACGCCCCGGGGCCTGGAACTCACCCCGTTCCGTGGCCTCCGCTATGACCCCGACCGGGTCGGCAGCCTGGCCGCCGTGACCTCCCCGCCGTACGACGTCGTGGTCCGCCCCGACGGTCTGCTGCACCTGGAGTCGGCCGACCCGCACAACATCGTCCGCCTGATCCTGCCCCAGGCCGCCACGCCCGAGGCCCGCAACGCGCAGGCCGCCGAGACCCTCGCCCGCTGGCGCTCCGAGGGCGTCCTGCGCCCGGACCCGGAACCGGCCCTCTACGTCTACGAACAGCGCGACGGCGAGGGCCTGCTGCAACGCGGCCTCATCGGCGCGCTGCGCGTGTCGGACCCGTCCGAGCGGGTCGTCCTGCCCCACGAGGACGTCATGCCCCACGTCGTCGCCGACCGCGCCGCCCTGATGCGGGCCACCTCGGCGAACCTGGAGCCGCTCCTGCTCACCTACCGGGGCGACGCCACCACGGCGGGCACGACCGGCGTCGTCGAACGCGCCGCCGCCCGGCCACCGCTGCTGTCCACGGTCACCGAGGACGGCTACGCCCACCGCCTGTGGTCGGTCACCGACCCGGCCGAAACGACCCTCGTACGACGGGAACTGGCCGGGCACCAGGCCCTCATCGCCGACGGTCACCACCGTTGGGCGACCTACCGCACGCTGCGTGCCGAGCACCCCTCGCCCGGCCCCTGGGACGACGGACTGGTGCTCCTCGTCGACACCACCCGGCATCCGCTGCGGGTGCGGGCCATCCACCGGCTGCTGCACGGACTGGCGGTGCCGGACGCGCTGACCGCCGTGAAGGGCCGGTTCCGGGTCCGCCGCCTCGACGTCCCGCTCCCCCGGGCCATGGCCGCCCTCGGGGAGGCGGCGGAGGCCGGCAACGCCTTTCTCCTCGCCGGGGACGGCGCCTTCCACCTCGTGGACCGGCCGGAACCGGAACTGCTGGAGCGCACGGTGCCGGCCGACCGGCCCGCGGCCTGGCGCACCCTGGACGCCACGGTGCTGCACGCCACGCTCCTGGCCCACGTGTGGCACGTCCCGGACGACTCCGCCGCCCACGTCTCCTACATCCACGACACGGCGGCCACGGTGGAGAAGGCGGAGCGCGACGGCGGCACGGCCGTGCTCATGCACCCCGTCCGCGAGGAGGTCGTCCGCGCACTGGCCCGGCAGGGCGTCACGATGCCCCGCAAGTCCACGTCGTTCGGCCCGAAACCGGCCTCCGGTCTGGTGCTGCGCGCACTGGACCTGTGACCTCGGCGACGACGGAAGGACGGAGGGGGCGGAGCCTCGTCGGCTCCGCCCCCTCCGTCCGCTGCCGCGGATCTCCGCCCCCGTGGGGAGGTGACCCGGGTCAGTCCCGCTCGCCGTCGCCCTCGGCGCGCTCTTCCCTCACAGGCTGCCCGGCGTCCGCGTCGTCGGCGTCGTCGGCCTGCTCGTCGAGGTCCGCCTGCTCGTCGAGCGCGTCCACGAAGTCGACGCCGTCCAGCTCGGCGAGCCGGTCGGAGGCGTCGGTGCTGCCGTCCCGGTCGGACTCGACGGCCTTGGCGAACCACTCGCGGGCCTCGTCCTCCCGGCCGGCGGCCAGCAGCGCGTCGGCGTAGGCGTACCGCAGCCGCGCGGTCCAGGGCTGCGCGGACTGGGAGGCCAGCTCGGGGCTCTGGAGGGTCACGATGGCCGCGTCGAGCTGGCCCATGTCGCGCCGGGCGCCGGCCGCGACGAGCCGCATCTCGACCTGCCCGGCCTTGTCCATCTTCTGCACCTCGGGGGCGCCGGCCATGTCCAGTGCCTTCTCCGGCCGGCCGAGGCCGCGCTCGCAGTCGGCCATGACCGGCCAGAGGTCCACGGACCCGGTCATCCGCCGGGCGGCCCGGAACTCCGCCAGGGCCTCGCCGTACTTCTCGGTGGCATACGCGGCGAAACCGGCCGCCTCGCGCACGGCGGCGACACGGGAGGCCAGGCGCAGGGCCACCTTGGAGTAGGCGTAGGCGCCCTCGGGGTCCTCGTCGAGGAGCCGCGCGACCATCACCAGGTTGCGGGCGACGTCGTCCGCGAGCGTCTTGGGCAGGCTCTGGAGCTCCTGCCGCACGTCCTTGTCGATCTCCTCGCCGGTGACGTCCTCGGGGATCGGCAGCCGCTTGATCGGCTCCCGGTCGCGCTCGCGCTCCTCACGGAAGCGTCCGCCGCCCTGACGGTCGTCGCGGCCGTGGAAACCGCCCGGTCGCCCACCGCGGTCGTCCCGGCGTGGCCCCCGCGCGCCACGGTCGTCACGTCCACGGAAGCCGCCCCGGTCGCCCCGGTGGTCGTCACGCCGGTCGAAGCCGCCGCGCTCGTCCCGCCGGCCGTCGCGCCGGTCGTCACGGCGGTCGTCGCGCCGGTCGAAACCACCCCGGTCGTCACGGCGGTCGCCACGGTGGTCGTCGCGGCCACGGAAGCCACCCCGGTCGTCCCGCCGGTCGTCACGGCGGAAGGGCGGACGGTCATCGCGACGGAACGCGGGACGGTCACCCCGGTCGCCCCGGTCGCCCCGGTCGCCCCGGTCGTCCCGCCGGAAGGGCGGACGGTCATCACGCCGGTCGTCCCGGCGCTCATCACGGCGGTCGTCACGGCGGAAGGCGGGACGGTCACCCCGGTCACGGTCACGGTCGCGGTCCCGGTCGTCACGACGGAAAGGCGCACGGTCGTCACGGCGCGGACCCCGGTCGCGGTCCCGGTCCCGGTCGTCACGGCGGAAAGGCGCACGGTCGTCACGGCGCGGACCCCGGTCGCGGTCGTCCCGCCGTCCGTACCCACCACCACGGTTGTCGTCACGGCGGTACGAGGGACGGTCCCCGCGATCGCCCCGGTCGTCACGGTGGTCGCCACGGTGGTCGTCGCGGCCACGGAAGCCACCCCGGTCGTCCCGCCGGTCGTCACGGCGGAAGGGCGGACGGTCATCGCGACGGAACGCGGGACGGTCACCCCGGTCGCCCCGGTCGTCCCGCCGGAAGGGCGGACGGTCATCACGCCGGTCGTCCCGGCGCTCATCACGACGGTCGTCACGGCGGAAGGCGGGACGGTCACCCCGGTCACGGTCACGGTCGCGGTCCCGGTCGTCACGACGGAAAGGCGCACGGTCGTCACGGCGCGGACCCCGGTCGCGGTCGTCCCGCCGTCCGTACCCACCACCACGGTTGTCGCCACCACGGTTGTCGCCGCCGCGGGTGTCGTCGCGGCGGAAGCCGGCCCGCTCACCCCGGTTGTCGTCACGCCGGCCGTAGCCACGACGGTCGTTGTCGCGGCGGAAGCCGCCACGGTCACCGCGGTCACCACTGTCCCGTCGGCGCTGATCGCGCTCCGGTCGGTCGTCGGGAGAGTTGGTGGACATCGGTGACTCCTGTCTTCGGTACTGCATGCATTCTCGCGCATCGGGTGCCCGATGTGCCCTGAAAAAACGAAAGGACCCCTGGTCCCCAGCTGAACGCTGGGGACCAGGGGTCCTTCCCAAAGATTGTTCGGCGGCGTCCTACTCTCCCACAGGGTCCCCCCTGCAGTACCATCGGCGCAGTAGAGCTTAGCTTCCGGGTTCGGAATGTAACCGGGCGTTTCCCCTACGCTATAACCACCGAAACCCTAATGGTTTCGAGCGAACAAGCACACTTTTCACTTGGGTGTTCTACTCAAAGCCGGCAACGGTCGTTGCCTCAGAACTAACACAGTGGACGCGAGCAACTGAGGACAAGCCCTCGGCCTATTAGTACCAGTCAACTCCACACTTTACAGTGCTTCCATATCTGGCCTATCAACCCAGTCGTCTACTGGGAGCCTTACCCCATCAAGTGGGTGGGAGCCCTCATCTCGAAGCAGGCTTCCCGCTTAGATGCTTTCAGCGGTTATCCCTCCCGAACGTAGCCAACCAGCCATGCCCTTGGCAGAACAACTGGCACACCAGAGGTTCGTCCGTCCCGGTCCTCTCGTACTAGGGACAGCCCTTCTCAAGACTCCTACGCGCACAGCGGATAGGGACCGAACTGTCTCACGACGTTCTAAACCCAGCTCGCGTACCGCTTTAATGGGCGAACAGCCCAACCCTTGGGACCGACTCCAGCCCCAGGATGCGACGAGCCGACATCGAGGTGCCAAACCATCCCGTCGATATGGACTCTTGGGGAAGATCAGCCTGTTATCCCCGGGGTACCTTTTATCCGTTGAGCGACGGCGCTTCCACAAGCCACCGCCGGATCACTAGTCCCGACTTTCGTCCCTGCTCGACCCGTCGGTCTCACAGTCAAGCTCCCTTGTGCACTTACACTCAACACCTGATTACCAACCAGGCTGAGGGAACCTTTGGGCGCCTCCGTTACCCTTTAGGAGGCAACCGCCCCAGTTAAACTACCCATCAGACACTGTCCCTGATCCGGATCACGGACCCAGGTTAGACATCCAGCACGACCAGACTGGTATTTCAACGACGACTCCACACACACTGGCGTGCATGCATCAAAGTCTCCCAGCTATCCTACACAAGCCGAACCGAACACCAATATCAAACTGTAGTAAAGGTCCCGGGGTCTTTCCGTCCTGCTGCGCGAAACGAGCATCTTTACTCGTAGTGCAATTTCACCGGGCCTATGGTTGAGACAGCCGAGAAGTCGTTACGCCATTCGTGCAGGTCGGAACTTACCCGACAAGGAATTTCGCTACCTTAGGATGGTTATAGTTACCACCGCCGTTTACTGGCGCTTAAGTTCTCAGCTTCGCCTGGACGAATCCAAGCTAACCGGTCCCCTTAACGTTCCAGCACCGGGCAGGCGTCAGTCCGTATACATCGCCTTACGGCTTCGCACGGACCTGTGTTTTTAGTAAACAGTCGCTTCTCGCTGGTCTCTGCGGCCACCCCCAGCTCAGACCGAAAAGATCATCACCAGGAATGGCCCCCCTTCTCCCGAAGTTACGGGGGCATTTTGCCGAGTTCCTTAACCATAGTTCACCCGAACGCCTCGGTATTCTCTACCTGACTACCTGAGTCGGTTTAGGGTACGGGCCGCCATGAAACTCGCTAGAGGCTTTTCTCGACAGCATAGGATCATCCACTTCACCACAATCGGCTCGGCATCAGGTCTCAGCCTATTGCGAGGCGGATTTACCTACCTCACGGCCTACACCCTTACCCCGGGACAACCACCGCCCGGGATGGACTACCTTCCTGCGTCACCCCATCACTCACCTACTAACCGCTTGGTTCAGCGGCTCCACCACTCCCCTTCACCCGAAGGATCCAGGACGGCTTCACGGCCTTAGCATCACGATGCTCGATGTTTGACGCTCCACAGCGGGTACCGGAATATCAACCGGTTATCCATCGACTACGCCTGTCGGCCTCGCCTTAGGTCCCGACTTACCCTGGGCAGATCAACTTGACCCAGGAACCCTTAGTCAATCGGCGCAAACGTTTCTCACGTTTGTATCGCTACTCATGCCTGCATTCTCACTCGTCAACCGTCCACAACTACCTTCCGGTGCTGCTTCACCCGGCAGACGACGCTCCCCTACCCATCACGATCCCCGTTAGAGGTACATATCGCAATGACACGACTTCGGCGGTACGCTTGAGCCCCGCTACATTGTCGGCGCAGAATCACTAGACCAGTGAGCTATTACGCACTCTTTCAAGGATGGCTGCTTCTAAGCCAACCTCCTGGTTGTCTCTGCGACTCCACATCCTTTCCCACTTAGCGTACGCTTAGGGGCCTTAGTCGATGCTCTGGGCTGTTTCCCTCTCGACCATGGAGCTTATCCCCCACAGTCTCACTGCCGCGCTCTCACTTACCGGCATTCGGAGTTTGGCTAAGGTCAGTAACCCGGTAGGGCCCATCGCCTATCCAGTGCTCTACCTCCGGTAAGAAACACACGACGCTGCACCTAAATGCATTTCGGGGAGAACCAGCTATCACGGAGTTTGATTGGCCTTTCACCCCTAACCACAGGTCATCCCCCAGGTTTTCAACCCTGGTGGGTTCGGTCCTCCACGAAGTCTTACCTCCGCTTCAACCTGCCCATGGCTAGATCACTCCGCTTCGGGTCTTGAGCGTGCTACTCCACCGCCCTATTAGGACTCGCTTTCGCTACGGCTTCCCCACTCGGGTTAACCTCGCAACACACCGCAAACTCGCAGGCTCATTCTTCAAAAGGCACGCAGTCACGAGAGCAAGGCAAGCCTTGCTCCGACGCTCCCACGGCTTGTAGGCACACGGTTTCAGGTACTATTTCACTCCGCTCCCGCGGTACTTTTCACCATTCCCTCACGGTACTATCCGCTATCGGTCACCAGGGAATATTTAGGCTTAGCGGGTGGTCCCGCCAGATTCACACGGGATTTCTCGGGCCCCGTGCTACTTGGGTGTCTCTCAAACGAGCCGCTGACGTTTCGACTACGGGGGTCTTACCCTCTACGCCGGACCTTTCGCATGTCCTTCGCCTACATCAACGGTTTCTGACTCGCCTCACAGCCGGCAGACTGTGAACAAGAGATCCCACAACCCCCACGACGCAACCCCTGCCGGGTCTCACACGTCGTAGGTTTGGCCTCATCCGGTTTCGCTCGCCACTACTCCCGGAATCACGGTTGTTTTCTCTTCCTGCGGGTACTGAGATGTTTCACTTCCCCGCGTTCCCTCCACACTGCCTATGTGTTCAGCAGCGGGTGACAGCCCATGACGACTGCCGGGTTTCCCCATTCGGACACCCCCGGATCAAAGCCTGGTTGACGACTCCCCGGGGCCTATCGTGGCCTCCCACGTCCTTCATCGGTTCCTGGTGCCAAGGCATCCACCGTGCGCCCTTAAAAACTTGGCCACAGATGCTCGCGTCCACTGTGCAGTTCTCAAACAACGACCAGCCACCCGTCACAACCCGCCGAAGCAGATCTATACCGGGGCCGGCAACCGAAGACACAGCCATCACGGCCGCACCCTCAGACACCCAACAGCGTGCCCGACACCCCCACCGCTTCCCTCACCGTTCCACGCCCCGCAAAGGGCAGTACTAGAAGGAGAAGACGACCAAGAATGCCGAGTAGTCAACGTTCCACCCATGAGCAACCAGCACCGGACATTCGCCGATGTACTGGCCTCTGGACTGCCGAAGCAGCCTAGAAGTGCTCCTTAGAAAGGAGGTGATCCAGCCGCACCTTCCGGTACGGCTACCTTGTTACGACTTCGTCCCAATCGCCAGTCCCACCTTCGACAGCTCCCTCCCCGAGGGGTTGGGCCACCGGCTTCGGGTGTTACCGACTTTCGTGACGTGACGGGCGGTGTGTACAAGGCCCGGGAACGTATTCACCGCAGCAATGCTGATCTGCGATTACTAGCGACTCCGACTTCATGGGGTCGAGTTGCAGACCCCAATCCGAACTGAGACCGGCTTTTTGAGATTCGCTCCACCTCACGGTATCGCAGCTCATTGTACCGGCCATTGTAGCACGTGTGCAGCCCAAGACATAAGGGGCATGATGACTTGACGTCGTCCCCACCTTCCTCCGAGTTGACCCCGGCGGTCTCCCGTGAGTCCCCAGCACCACAAGGGCCTGCTGGCAACACGGGACAAGGGTTGCGCTCGTTGCGGGACTTAACCCAACATCTCACGACACGAGCTGACGACAGCCATGCACCACCTGTACACCGACCACAAGGGGGGCACTATCTCTAATGCTTTCCGGTGTATGTCAAGCCTTGGTAAGGTTCTTCGCGTTGCGTCGAATTAAGCCACATGCTCCGCCGCTTGTGCGGGCCCCCGTCAATTCCTTTGAGTTTTAGCCTTGCGGCCGTACTCCCCAGGCGGGGCACTTAATGCGTTAGCTGCGGCACGGACAACGTGGAATGTTGCCCACACCTAGTGCCCACCGTTTACGGCGTGGACTACCAGGGTATCTAATCCTGTTCGCTCCCCACGCTTTCGCTCCTCAGCGTCAGTATCGGCCCAGAGATCCGCCTTCGCCACCGGTGTTCCTCCTGATATCTGCGCATTTCACCGCTACACCAGGAATTCCGATCTCCCCTACCGAACTCTAGCCTGCCCGTATCGACTGCAGACCCGGGGTTAAGCCCCGGGCTTTCACAACCGACGCGACAAGCCGCCTACGAGCTCTTTACGCCCAATAATTCCGGACAACGCTTGCGCCCTACGTATTACCGCGGCTGCTGGCACGTAGTTAGCCGGCGCTTCTTCTGCAGGTACCGTCACTCTCGCTTCTTCCCTGCTGAAAGAGGTTTACAACCCGAAGGCCGTCATCCCTCACGCGGCGTCGCTGCATCAGGCTTGCGCCCATTGTGCAATATTCCCCACTGCTGCCTCCCGTAGGAGTCTGGGCCGTGTCTCAGTCCCAGTGTGGCCGGTCGCCCTCTCAGGCCGGCTACCCGTCGTCGCCTTGGTGAGCCATTACCTCACCAACAAGCTGATAGGCCGCGGGCTCATCCTGCACCGCCGGAGCTTTCGAACCCTCTGGATGCCCAGAAGGATCAGTATCCGGTATTAGACCCCGTTTCCAGGGCTTGTCCCAGAGTGCAGGGCAGATTGCCCACGTGTTACTCACCCGTTCGCCACTAATCCCCACCGAAGTGGTTCATCGTTCGACTTGCATGTGTTAAGCACGCCGCCAGCGTTCGTCCTGAGCCAGGATCAAACTCTCCGTGAATGCTTTTCACGGGAGCGGAACAGTCGGAGGAATAGTCCGACCGTTCACAGCGTCCTCGCTGTGTATTTCAAAGGAACCACAACATCAGGAACAGAGTCCCGACGTCGGGGTATCAACATATCTGGCGTTGACTTTTGGCACGCTGTTGAGTTCTCAAGGAACGGACGCTTCCTTTGTACTCACCCGAGACACTGTCTCCGGCTTTCCTCCGGGCGCTTTCCCTTCGGTCTTGCGTTTCCGACTCTATCAGACCCTTTCCGGTCCGATTCCCTGTCGGTGGGATTGCCGTCGGCTTCTGGCTTTCGCCTGTCGGCCTTTCGACATTCACTACGTTAGCCCATTCCCGCACCGGCTCATAATCGAGTCGTGCGGTTCGAATTCCGGGCATGCGAGCACACCGGAAATCGCCCCGCTGTGGGGAAATCGTCGTAGTGGGTTGACCGCTCTTCCGTTGGCAGGTGAACACCTTGCCCGGGTCAGGCGGCTTGGAAGACATTACTCCCCGGCGGGCAGCGAGTCAACTTCGGCGCCTGCGCGGCACATGGGCCCGGTACGGGCTCACCGTCGGGTCGTCGGCGACCCAGAAGCGCCAGGGGTGGACGCCACCCTCGCCGGACACGCCGGTGCGCGGACCGTTGCGCACCTGGTCACGGGGTACGGCGGTGCCGGTCAGGATGCGCAGCGGGGTGTCCCCGGCGGTGCACGCGTCCGTGCCGTTGAGGGCGCGGTCGACGCCGAGGGCGGTGGCCAGGCGGGCCGGCCCCTTGGCGAGTTCCTTGTCGTTGCGGGCCGAGACCCGGCGGGTGCGAGCCAGCTCGGCGCCCTCGACGATCTCGCCGGCACGGAGCAGGACCGCGCTCGCCCGGCCTTCGGGACCGCAGACGAGGTTCATGCAGAACCACATGCCATAGGTGAAGTAGACGTACACGTGGCCGGGTGGGCCGAACATGACCTCGTTGCGGGGGGTGCGTCCCCGGTACGCGTGGGAGCCCGGGTCGTTCTGACCGTCGTATGCCTCGACCTCGGTCAGGCGCAGGGTGATCGGGCCGTCCGGCGTGGTGCGCACGAGGAGGCGGCCCAGCAGGTCGGGGGCGACGTCGAGGATGGGCCGGTCGAAGAAGTCCCTGGGCAGCGGCGTACGGTCGGGGCTCGTGATCATGCCGTACGAGCGTAACGCAGGCGGGCGGTGGACGCGGGGGACCGGCGGCCCCCGGCCGGGGTGCGGCGGGTGGAACCGGCCACCGGGGGATCGCGTTTGTAGGGATCGAGGGTTCACTCGAAAGCCTGGAGAGGGAAACACATGGCGTTCAAGAAGCTGCTCGCGAGCCTCGGGGCGGGCGGAGCGTCCGTCGAGACGGTGCTGAGCGAGGACAACGTCGTGCCGGGTGGTGTCGTCCAGGGCGAGGTGCACATCCAGGGGGGCTCCGTCGACCAGCAGATCGAGGGGCTGTCGGTCGGACTGCAGGCCAAGGTCGAGGTGGAGAGCGGCGACCAGGAGTACAAGCAGGACATCGAGTTCACGAAGGTGCGGCTCGGTGGCGCCTTCGAGCTGCGGGCGGGGGCGGTGCACACGGTGCCGTTCGGGCTGGAGGTCCCCTGGGAGACGCCGGTCACGATGATCGACGGGCAGGCGCTGCGCGGGATGCACATCGGGGTCACCACCGAGCTGGCGATCGCGCGGGCGGTGGACTCCGGGGACCTGGACCCGGTCAACGTGCATCCGCTGCCGGCGCAGAAGGCGATCCTGGACGCGTTCATCCAGCTCGGCTTCCGGTTCAAGGACGCCGACATGGAGCGCGGTCACATCCGCGGTACCCGGCAGCGGCTGCCGTTCTACCAGGAGATCGAGTTCTACCCGCCGTCGCAGTACCGGGGGCTGAACCAGGTCGAGCTGAGTTTCGTGGCCGACGGGCAGGCGATGGACGTCGTCCTGGAGATGGACAAGAAGGGCGGTCTGTTCAGCGAGGGCAGCGACACCTTCCGTTCCTTCGTGGTGGGGCTGCACGACTTCCACGGCACCGACTGGGCCGGTTACCTCAACCAGTGGCTGTCCGAGGTCGGCAGCAGGCGCAACTGGTTCTAGACGATCTAGGCTCGGGTCCGTACCGCGCCCAGTGCTGCACCGACGATCAGGAGGTACCGAGGTGGCCGAGCTCAAGCGGCGCCCGCTCCCCCACGACTTCCACCCGCCCGTGCCGTCGTTCACGGTGACGAGCGAGGACGTCCGGGAGGGGGCGCCCCTCAAGGACGCCCAGGTCTACGCGGCCGGGAACACCTCGCCGCACCTGCGGTGGGAGGGTTTCCCCGCGGAGACCAAGAGTTTCGCCGTGACCTGCTACGACCCGGACGCCCCGACGGGCAGCGGATTCTGGCACTGGGTGGTGTTCGACATCCCCGCCTCGGTGACCGAGTTGCCGGCGGGCGCGGGCACCGGTGCCTTCACGGGGCTGCCCGAGGGTGCCGTCCAGGCGCGCAACGACTACGGCAGCCGGGACTTCGGCGGGGCCGCCCCGCCCGCCGGGGACGGCCCGCACCGGTACGTGTTCACGGTGTACGCCGTGGACCGGGAGAAGCTCGGTCCGGACGCGGAGGCGACGCCCGCCTTCGTCGGTTTCAATCTGCGGTTCCACGCGATCGCGCGGGCGCAGCTCATCGGTGAGTACGAGGTGCCGGCGGACGGCTGAGCAAGAGGGCGTTCACGCAACGTTTGCCCGCCCCTGGTCTTGGAAGTGATCAGGGGCGGGCATTTTTGTCTCCGGGGGGCATGGGGGCGCCCCTTGTGGGAGCACGGATATTGCGTTGTCCATCGCGGCGTGCCCGGCCAGAGTTGATCCAGCCCGCCACGGGGTGGGCCGGTGCACACGGAAGGTGGGCTGGTATGCGGGACACGCTGGTACTCAACGCGAGCTTCGAGCCGCTGTCGACGGTGACGCTGAATCGTGCCGTCGTCCTGGTGCTCCAGGACAAGGCCGTCGTGGAGCAGGCCCACCCCGTGCTGCGGATGCGCGGAGCCGCGGTCGACATACCGGCGCCCCGGGTGATCAGGCTCTGCCACTACGTGCGGGTGCCGTTCCGAAGACGTGCCCCGTGGTCCAGGCGGGGCGTGCTGGTGCGGGACAGGCACCGGTGCGCGTACTGCGGGCGGCGGGCGACGACCGTGGACCACGTGGTGCCGCGCTCGCACGGTGGGCAGGACACCTGGCTGAACACGGTGGCCTCCTGTGCGGAGGACAATCACCGCAAGGCCAACCGGACGCCGGAGCAGGCGGGGATGCCGCTGTTGCGGACGCCGTTCGAGCCGACGCCGGCGGACGCGATGCTGCTGGCACTGGGGCAGGACGACTTCGACGCGCTGCCGGGGTGGCTGGCGCGGTCGGCCGCGTAGGTCTCCCGCTCTCGCCGCCCGTGCGGACGGGGGCGTACCTCCCGTCGAGGAGGTGCGCCCCCGTTCGTGCGTCGTACGGAGCGTGCCGGGCCGGTGGTGTCCTGGTGTCCGGCCGGGTCAGTCGATGGAGGGCTTCTCGCGGCGCTCCTGGGCCGGTACGCCGTTGCCCGCGGTGCTCGCCGCGCCGCCGCCACCGCCGCCCATGGGGCCGAAGTTGCCGATGGCTCCGGAGAGGCCCTTGAGGGCGTCGCCGATCTCGCTGGGGACGATCCAGAGCTTGTTGGCGTCGCCTTCGGCGATCTTCGGGAGCATCTGGAGGTACTGGTAGGAGAGCAGCTTCTGGTCCGGGTCACCGGCGTGGATGGACTCGAAGACGGTGCGGATGGCCTGGGCCTCGCCCTCGGCGCGCAGGGCCGCGGCCTTGGCCTCGCCCTCGGCGCGCAGGATCTGGGACTGCTTCTCGCCCTCGGCGCGCAGGATCTCGGACTGCCGGACGCCCTCGGCCTGGAGGATCGCGGCGCGCTTGTCGCGGTCGGCGCGCATCTGCTTCTCCATCGAGTCCTGGATCGAGGTGGGCGGCTCGATGGCCTTCAGTTCGACGCGGTTGACGCGGATGCCCCACTTGCCGGTGGCCTCGTCGAGGACGCCGCGCAGGGCCGCGTTGATCTCCTCGCGGGAGGTGAGGGTCCGCTCCAGGTCCATGCCGCCGATGATGTTGCGCAGGGTGGTGACGGTGAGCTGCTCGATGGCCTGGATGTAGCTGGCGACCTCGTAGGTCGCGGCGCGCGCGTCGGTCACCTGGTAGTAGATGACGGTGTCGATGTTGACGACCAGGTTGTCCTGGGTGATGACGGGCTGCGGCGGGAAGGGGACGACCTGCTCGCGCAGGTCGATGCGGTTGCGGATGGTGTCGATGAACGGGACGACGATGTTGAGTCCCGCGTTGAGGGTGCGCGTGTAGCGGCCGAAGCGTTCGACGATCGCCGCGCTGGCCTGCGGGATGACCTGGATGGTCTTGATCAGGGCGATGAAGACCAACACCACCAGGATGATCAGGACGATGATGACCGGTTGCATCGGTTCCCCGTACCCTTCTCCGCCTCGGAGCCGTCGGGAGGCCGCCTGTCGGGGGGCCTCCGGTTTTCAGGATCTTGCTGGTCGAGTCTGACAGACCGTCGGGTGCCCTGGGGGCCGTTTTCGGCCTGCTTGTGCCGGGCACGGGGTCACATGACGATCGCCGTGGCTCCTTCGATCTCGACGACGTCCACTTCCTGGCCGGCCTCGTAGGTGCGTCCGTTGTCGAGGGCGCGCGCCGACCAGATCTCCCCGGCGAGCTTGATGCGTCCGCCGGAGCCGTCGACCCGTTCCAGCACGACGGCCTGTCGTCCCTTCAGGGCGTCGATTCCCGAGGCCAGTTGTGGGCGTTGGGAGCGGTGCCGGTGGGCGATGGGCCGCACGACGGCGATGAGGGCGACGGACACGACGACGAAGACGAGGACCTGGACGACGAGGCCGGCGCCGAACCCGGAGGCGAGGGCGGCGGCGACGGCGCCGACGGCGAACATCCCGAATTCCGGCATCGCGGTCACGACGAGCGGGATTCCGAGCGCTGCCGCGACGACGAGCCACCACACCCATGCGTCGATGTCGTTCACACGGGTCATGGTAGGTGCGGACGGGTGCCGGGGACAGGGCGCGGCGAGGCGCGGGGCGGGATCAGGACAGCGGGAGTCCCTGGGCCGTCCAGCGGTCGCCGACCTGTTCGACGACGAGGGGCAGGCCGAAGCAGAGGGAGAGGTTGCGGGAGGTGAGTTCGAGTTCGAGCGGTCCGGAGGCGAGCACCTTGCCCTGGCGGATCATCAGGACGTGGGTGAAGCCGGGGGCGATCTCCTCGACGTGGTGGGTGACCACGATCATCGACGGGGCGATGGGGTCGCGGGCGAGGCGGCCGAGGCGGCGGACCAGGTCCTCGCGGCCCCCGAGGTCGAGGCCGGCGGCCGGCTCGTCGAGGAGGAGCAGTTCGGGGTCGGTCATCAGGGCGCGGGCGATGAGGGTGCGCTTGCGCTCGCCCTCGGAGAGGGTGCCGAACTTCCGGTCGAGGTACTCGGTCATGCCGAGGCGGTCGAGGAAGGCGCGGGCGCGCTGTTCGTCGATGTCCTCGTACTCCTCCTGCCAGCCCGCGGTCATGCCGTAGGCGGCGGTGAGCACGGTCTGCAGGACCGTCTGCTTCTTGGGCAGCTTGTCGGCCATGGCGATGCCGGCCATGCCGATGCGGGGGCGCAGCTCGAAGACGTCGGTGCCGGGCTTGCCGAGGGTCTCGCCGAGGATGGTGGCGGTGCCCCGGCTCGGGTAGAGGTAGCTCGACGCGAGGTTGAGCAGGGTGGTCTTGCCGGCGCCGTTCGGTCCGAGGATGACCCAGCGCTCGCCCTCCTTCACCGACCAGGAGACCTGGTCCACCAGAGCCCGGCCCTCCCGGACCACGGATACGTCCTGAAGCTCCAGAACATCGCTCATGAGCGCA
Source organism: Streptomyces sp. SCSIO 75703 (assembly GCF_036607905.1). NCBI lineage: Bacteria > Bacillati > Actinomycetota > Actinomycetes > Kitasatosporales > Streptomycetaceae > Streptomyces > Streptomyces sediminicola. The sequence continues at coordinate 5,400,048 of NZ_CP144555.1, read as the reverse complement.
GTGTCTCCCCTTAGCAGTGTGGCCGGTCTCGGCTGTCGCTTACGCCTGTGGCTCGGGCGCCACGCCGATGGGCGCAGCCCACTAGAAATCTACGCCACCGGCCGGGGCCGCCGTTGCCTCGGTCCGCTCCTAGGGTGGGGACATGCTCTCGGAACCACGCTCAGGCCGGTTGACCGCCTGGGGAAATGCCCTTCTTGCCGGATTTGCCGCCCCGGATGACGCCGCGATGGCCGTGGTCGGGGAGGACGCGGGGCACAGGGTGGCGGGGTTGCCGGGTGAACCGGCGCCCGTCGGGCTGACGCTGGCGCTCGGGCGGCTGCGGGCGCTGGGGGTGGCCGGGCTGCGGCTGGCGCTGCCGGCGCCGGGGCATCCGCTGGGGCTGAGCGGCCCGCCGGAGTTCAACGCGCGGGCCGTGGAGGCGGGCGAGGCGGTGGTCTGCCACGGGGCGGCGCTGGGTCTGGTGCCGGAGGTGTGGGAGGCCGGTCCGGAGGGGGACGTGCACGCCGAGGTGGTCTGGCACTGCCTGCCGGTACGGGAGGCTCCGCCGGCGGACGTGCCGTCGCTCGGGGAGGCCGAGCGTGAACTGGCGGAGGCGCTCCGGGAGGCGACGGAGGTGCTGACGCGGCTGGACGTGGCCGGGTCGGGTCCGGTGGCCGCGGCGGCAGTGGAGGCGTACCGGGCGCGGGCGGAGCGCGGGGGCGAGGTGCTGGCGCCGGGGTATCCGCCGCGGGCGGTACGGGTGCTGGAGTTGGCGCGGCGGGTGGGTGCGCTGGTGGCGCTGGCGTCGGAGAACGGGCACGGGGGCGCGGTGAGCGCGTCCGCGATGGCGGCGCGGGGCGAGGCGCTGCGGCCGGTGGAGCGGACGGCGCGGCGGGCGCAGGTCGCGGCGTACAACGCGTTCGTGGAGGAGCGGGAGCGGGGGTCGCGGTAACGGCCTCGTGCTGGGTCTGGCTCGGGTCGGGTCTCGGGCCCAGGGCTCGTGCTCGAGTCCTCCCGGGGCTCGGCACTCGGGTCTCGGGTCCGGTGCCGGCCTGGGCGCGGGGGCCGGGGGCTCCCTGGCGGCGGGGGCTGCGGGCTGTGGGGAGGGGCGTGGGCTCGCCGGTGCGTTGCCGGGGGTGGCGGGGTGTGGGGCTGACGCGGGGCGCGCGGTCGCCTGTGCGTCGTGGGGCCGCGAGGCCGGGGACCGGCGGGTGGCCGTGGGAGCGGGGCGGTGTGTTCCGCCAGGCCCCGGGATGTCCGGGCCGGGCGCTGGGCCCGGGTGTCCACGGCCGGGCGCTGGGCCGGGGGGCGTGGGCGGGTGCTGGGCCCGGAGGCGCGCGGGCGGGTGCCGGCGCCGGGGCCCGCGACTGCCGCGCCCCGGTCTCCCGGACGGGCCGGGAGGACCGGGGCGCGGCGGGCCGGTGACCGGGGTCAGCCGTTGAGGCCCAGGTTGCCGAAGGCCGGGTTCAGCACGCCGATGACGTTGACGCTGTCGCCCACGACGTTGACCGGGACGTGCACGGGCGCCTGGACGGCGTTGCCCGAGACCACGCCCGGCGAGCCGACGGCCTTGCCCTGCGCGGCGGCACCGTCGGTGGCGGAGGCCATGCCGGCACCGGCGGCGATCAGCCCGCCGGCCACCATCGTCACGGCCGCGGCCTTCTTCAGGTTCTTCACTTGCAGATCCTCCTAGCGATCACCGCGGCAGTCGCCGCGGCACGCACTGGTCAACGGCGGGGCCCGTCAGGGGGTGCGCCATCCGGGTGACATTCCCACGACGGTATGAATCTCAGTCCGTAGGGGAACTCCGCGGAGCGCTCCGGCGTACGCCCCCGGCTCGCCCCGCCGTGCCGTCTCACCCCGCCATGCCGTGCCGTACGGCCCACAGGGCGGCCTGGGTGCGGTCCGCGAGGTCGAGCTTCATGAGGATGTTCGAGACGTGCGTCTTCACCGTCTTCTCCGAGAGCACCAGGGAGCGGGCGATCTCCCGGTTGGACCGGCCGTCCGCGATCAGGCCCAGTACCTCGCGCTCCCGGTCCGTGAGGGAGCCCGCCCGGCCCTGGCCGGAACCGGACTCCTCCTGGGAGAGCAGCGCCCCGGCGACCTCGGGCTGGAGCAGGACGTGCCCCGCGTGGACGGAGCGGATGGCGCCGGCCAGCGCCTCGGGGTCGACGTCCTTGTACACGTAGCCGGCCGCGCCCGCGCGCAGGGCCGGGACGACCGTGCGCCGCTCGGTGAAGCTCGTGACGATCAGTACGCGCGCGGGGTGGTCCAGCTCACGGAGCCGGCGCAGCGCCTCGATGCCGTCCATGCCGGGCATCCGGATGTCCATGAGGATCACGTCGGGCCGCAGCTCGCGGGCGCGCTCGACGCCCTCCGCACCGTCGGCGGCCTCGCCGACCACCGCGATGTCGCCCTGGACCTCCAGGAAGGTGCGCAGGCCCCGGCGGACGACCTGGTGGTCGTCGACGAGCAGCACCTTGATTGCGTCAGCCACCGGGGACCTCCATCTCGATCACGGTGCCCTCGCCGGGCCCGGACTCCACGGTGAGGGCGCCGCCGACGCCGCTCGCCCGGTCCCGCATCGACACCAGGCCCAGGTGGCGGCCTGCGTGGCGCACCGCGTGCGGGTCGAAGCCGCGCCCGTCGTCGGCGACCCGCAGGACGGCTCCCGGACCGCGCCTGCGCAGGGTCACGTCGACGTGGTCGGCGGCGGCGTGCCGCAGGGCGTTGTGCAGGGCCTCCTGGGTGACGCGGAGAAGCGCCTCCTCCTGGGCCGCCGGCAGCGCCCGGACGCCGTGGGCCTCGAAGGTCACGCGCGCGGTGTGAGCGCGGTCGAGCACCTGGATCTGGGTGCGCAGGGTCGCGACGAGCCCGTCCTCGTCCAGGGCCGCGGGGCGCAGCTCGACGACGGCGGCGCGCAGCTCGTCGACGGCCTCGGCGGCGAGGGCGGCGATCTGCTGGAGTTCGCCCTTGGCGCGGGCGGGGTCGCGGTCGACGAGGGTGGCGGCGGCCTGGGCGGTCAGGCGCAGCGAGAAGAGCTTCTGGCTGACGGCGTCGTGCAGCTCGTGGGCGAGGCGGGAGCGTTCCTCGGCGATGGTCAGCTCGCGGCTGCGCTCGTAGAGGCGGGCGTTGGTGAGGGCGATCGCGGCGTGCTGGGCGAGGATGCCGAGCAGTTCCTCGTCCTCCTCGGTGAAGCCGCAGCCGCCGCCGGGCCGGGGGTGGTTCTTGTTGGCGAGGAAGAGGGCGCCGATGACCTCGTCGCCGTCGCGGATGGGCAGGCCGAGGAAGTCGACGAGGTCGGGGTGGGCGTCGGGCCAGCCCTCGAAGCGGGGGTCCTCGCGGACGTCGGCGAGGCGCTGCGGCCGGGCCTCGCTGAGCATGGCGGCGAGGATGCCGTGCTGGCGGGGCAGCGGGCCGATGGCCTTCCACTGGGCCTCGGTGACCCCGTCGACGACGAACTGGGCGAAGCCGCCGTGGTCGTCGGGGACGCCGAGGGCGGCGTACTGGGCGTCGAGCAGTTCGCGGGCCGAGGCGACGATCGTCCCGAGGACGTCGCGCACCTCCAGGTGTCTGCTCATGGCCAGCAGCGCGGAACTCACCGCGGCGAGGCCGGACCGGGGGCCGTGACTCATGACCTCACGGTACCGGCGGGGGGCGGGCCGGGGATCGGGCCGACGGGGGCCCCAGGGCCGGGCCGCGGACCTAGGCCGTTGGTCCCGTGCCCCGGGCGGCAGGGCACCCCGGCCGGGGTGCGGGACCGGGCGGCAGGCGCCCCGTCCGCCCTGGGAGGGGGCTTCCTGGGAAAAGGCTCCCGCGCGCGAGGGCTTCCCCGAGAAGGCTCCCGCGCGCGAGGGGGTGCTCCTCGGGCGGGCCCCGCTCCCCTCACCCACCGCATTGCTCTCGCAACGCGGAGTGAGGCCCACCCGGGCGGGATGTGAGCCCGCGCATAGGGTGCACGTCACGTACGAAGGGGAGTAGGAGGACGACTCGTCCGTTTTGAGCGGGGCGGATGGTCCAATCTGTCCTGATTCACCCTTCCCTGATCCACTACCCGGGATCGTACGTCACACCTTTGCCACCGGATTTTGCTGCCGCTAAGAATGGCTCTCGTCGCTCAGCGCCGCGGGTTCTCCCTCGCGGCGTTTGCACCGGAAACAACCCCCTGTCCCCGCCGGACGAGAGCGACCTCCGCGCCAACGAAGAGGTCTATCCCGCCATGTCGAAGAACATCCTCAACCGTGTCCGCAGTCGTGCCGAGCAGGTTCGCGATCGCGCCGCGACGGTGCGCAACCGCGCCGAGACGGTCGTCCGCCACCGGGCCGAGAGCCTGAACCTCAACCTGAACCGCACCCAGAAGATCGCGATCGCCGGTGTGGGTACGCTCAGCGCCGCCGCCGTCGCGTTCGCCGCGGTTCCGGCGAGCGGGCAGGCGAGCACGAGCGAGGCCGCTCCCACGGCGAAGGTGGCGTACAGCAAGGAGCAGATCAAGGACGTCGAGGCCGGCGTCACCGGTCAGCTCGCCGGCGCGAGCCAGAAGGCCGCCTCCATCGAGGCGAAGAAGGAGGCCGCGAAGAAGTCCGCCGCGGCCGAGAAGAAGGCGTCCGCCGAGTCCGCCGCGAAGAAGCGCGCGGCCAAGAAGAGCACGACGCGCTCCGCGCCGCGCTCGCAGGTCAAGCAGGTCGCCGGCAAGAGCTACACCAACAACCTCGACGGCTGGATCCGTGAGTCCCTGGACATCATGAAGGCCAAGGGCATACCGGGCAGCTACCACGGCCTGCACAAGAACATCATCCGCGAGTCCTCCGGCAACCCGAAGGCCATCAACGACTGGGACATCAACGCCATCAACGGCGTCCCGTCCAAGGGCCTGCTGCAGGTGATCCCGCCGACGTTCGCCGCGTACCACGTCAAGGGCACCTCCTGGGACATCTACGACCCGGTCGCCAACATCACCGCCGCCGCCAACTACGCGGCCGACAAGTACGGCACGATCGACAACGTCAACAGCGCGTACTGAGGACGGCGCGGACCTCTCCCCGCTGACGCACGCGACCGTGCACCGAACGCCGAAGGGCGGCACCCTCCTGACGGGGTGCCGCCCTTCGGGGCCGTCCGGGCACGGGTCACTTGCGCATGACCTCGGGTTCGTGGCGGCGCAGGAAGCGGGCCACGAAGAACCCGCAGATCACCCCGAGGGCGATCAGCGCGGCCATGTCCAGGCTCCAGGCGCCCACCGAGTGGTCCCACAGCGGGTCGGTGCCGGCGCCCGGCTCGGGCGGGCTGATCTTGTTGAAGTCCAGCGTGGCCCCGGCCGCGGCCACCGCCCAGCGCGAGGGCATCAGGTACGAGAACTCGTTGACGCCGACCGTGCCGTGCAGCGTGAAAAGGCACCCGGTGAACACGACCTGGATGATCGCGAACATCACCAGCAGCGGCATGGTCTTCTCGGCCGTCTTCACCAGCGACGAGATGACCAGGCCGAACATCATCGAGGTGAAGCCCAGCGCCATGATCGGCAGGCACATCTCGACCAGCGTGGCGCCGCCGAGGAGCAGTCCCTCGGAGGGCAGCTCCCGGCTGGAGAAGCCGATGACGCCGACCATCAGGCCCTGGAACATGGTGATCATGCCGAGCACGAACACCTTCGACATCAGGTACGCGGAGCGTGACAGGCCGGTCGCGCGCTCCCGCTCGTAGATGACCCGTTCCTTGATCAGCTCGCGGACGGAGTTCGCCGCGCCCGCGAAGCAGGCGCCGACCGCGAGGATCAGCAGGACCGTGGTGGCGGTCCCGTTGGGCACGAGGCGACCGCTCTGCGGGTTGACCGGGTTGGGCAGCAGTCCCCGGTCGGAGTTGATCAGCAGGCTCACCGCGCCGAGCACGGCGGGCAGGATCACCATCAGGCCGAGGAAGCCCTTGTCGGAGGCGATCACCGACACGTAGCGGCGCACCAGCGTGGCGAACTGCGACATCCAGCCCTGCGGCTTCGGCGGCTTCATCGCCTGCATCGGCGCCACCGTGACCGGCTGCGGGGCGACGGCGTCGACCTCCGCGGCGTACATCTGGTAGTGCTGCGAGCCCTTCCAGCGGCCCGCCCAGTCGTAGTCGCGGTAGCTCTCGAAGGCCGAGAAGACGTCGGCCCAGGTCTCGTAGCCGAAGAAGTTCAGGGCCTCCTCGGGCGGGCCGAAGTAGGCGACCGCACCGCCCGGTGCCATGACCAGCAGCTTGTTGCAGAGCGCCAGCTCGGCCACCGAGTGCGTGACGACGAGGACCGTGCGGCCGTCGTCGGCGAGTTCCCGCAGCAGCTTCATGACGTCGCGGTCCATGCCCGGGTCGAGGCCGGAGGTCGGCTCGTCCAGGAAGATCAGCGACGGCTTGGTCAGCAGCTCCAGGGCGACCGAGACGCGCTTGCGCTGGCCGCCGGAGAGGGACGTGACCTTCTTGTCCTTGTGGACGTCCAGCTTCAGCTCGCGCAGCACCTCGTCGATGCGGGCGTCGCGCTCGGCGGCCGTGGTGTCGGCCGGGAAGCGCAGCTTGGCCGCGTACTTCAGGGCCTTCTTGACCGTGAGTTCCTTGTGCAGGATGTCTTCCTGCGGGACCAGGCCGATGCGCTGGCGCAGCTCGGCGAACTGCTTGTACAGGTTCCGGTTGTCGTACAGGACCTCGCCGCGGTCGGCGGGCCGGTAGCCGGTGAGCGCCTTGAGCAGGGTCGACTTGCCGGAACCGGACGGGCCGATGACGCCGATCAGCGACTTCTCGGGGGCGCCGAAGGAGACGTCCCGGAGGATCTGCTTGCCGCCGTCGACGGTGACCGTCAGGTGGCGCGCGGAGAAGGACACCTCGCCGGTGTCGACGAACTCCTCCAGCCGGTCGCCGACGATGCGGAACGTCGAGTGGCCGACGCCCACGATGTCGGCCGGGCCCAGCGTCTGGGCGCCGCCCTTGGGGATCGGCTGGCCGTTGACGTAGGTGCCGTTGTGCGAGCCGAGGTCCCGGATCTCCATGCGGCCGTCGGGCGTCGCGTGGAACTCGGCGTGGTTCCGGGAGACCTGCAGGTCGGAGACGACCAGGTCGTTCTCCAGGGCGCGGCCGATGCGCATGACCCGGCCCAGCGAGAACTGGTGGAACGTGGTCGGGCTGCGGTCGCCGTAGGCCGGCGCCCCCTTCCCCGCTCCCTCGTACCCCTGCTGGTGCGGGACGTGCGGCGCGGCCTGCTGCCGCGGCGGTTCGTACCGCGGCTGCTGCTGCGCCGGGGCCGCCGTCCCCGGTGGCCGGCCGTCGGCGCCCTGACCGGCGTACGGCTGCCGCGCCGGCCCGCCCTGCGAGGTGCCGACCGGGGACTGCGCGCCGGTCAGCGTGACCCGCGGACCGTCGGTCGCGTTGCCCAGGTTCACCACCGAGCCGTCGCCCAGCTCCGTCCGCTGGACGCGCTGTCCGTGCACGAAGGTGCCGTTGGTGCTGCCGTGGTCCTCGACGACCCAGGTCCGGCCGTCGAAGCGGACCGTGGCGTGCCGCCAGGAGACCCTTGCGTCGTCGAAGACGACCTCCCCCTGCGGATCGCGTCCGAGCGCGTAAGACCGGGACGGATCGAGCGTCCAGGTCCGTCCATCAGATTCCAGTACGAGTTCCGGCACTCCATGCCCCACTGAGTTGTCCCCCGAATTTGCCCCCGTCGCGGGGAGTCTAGGGATGTCGAACATCGGTGGGCACTATTTCAGGCTCGGGCCCCTGACCGAAAGCCGGGCCTTGTGAAAACCGTGCGCATGCTGCTCGCGCGGCCACCGACCGGGCGGAACCGGCCCGGACGGACAGGGGTGCGCGAGGCGGACACCGCAAGCGGTGTTCGACGGCCGGCCGCGGCTCGCCGGGCCCCGGGCGGACCCCGGCGGGCAGGGGACGGACCGGGCGTCACGGGTGTCCGCGCGACCCCGGGCGGACCCGGCCGCTCCGTGTCCGTCAGGCGGACCTCGCAGGCGGGAGGCACCAGGTGCCGGATACGGTGGGAACACCATGAGCGCTTCGCAGACCTCTGACGTTCCCACGCTTCTCGTCAAGATCTTCGGCAAGGACCGGCCCGGCATCACGGCCGGCCTGTTCGACACCCTCGCCGCCTACTCCGTCGACGTGGTCGACATCGAGCAGGTCGTCACCCGTGGCCGTATCGTGCTGTGCGCGCTCGTGACCGAGCCGCCCCGGGGGCTGGAAGGCGACCTCCGGGCGACCGTCCACAGCTGGGCGGAGTCGCTGAAGCTCCAGGCCGAGATCATCTCCGGCCTCGGCGACAACCGGCCCCGCGGCCTGGGACGCTCCCTGGTCACCGTCCTCGGACACCCGCTCACCGCCGAGGCGACGGCCGCCATAGCGGCCCGGATCACCGGGGCCTCCGGCAACATCGACCGCATCTTCCGCCTGGCCAAGTACCCCGTCACCGCCGTCGAGTTCGCCGTCTCCGGCGTGGAGACCGAGGTGCTGCGCACCGCGCTGGCCACCGAGGCGGCGGCGCTCGGCGTGGACGTCGCGGTCGTCGGCGCCGGGCTCCAGCGACGGGCCCAGCGCCTGGTCGTGATGGACGTCGACTCCACGCTGATCCAGGACGAGGTGATCGAGCTCTTCGCCGCGCACGCCGGCTGCGAGGACAAGGTCGCCGAGGTGACGGCGGCGGCGATGCGCGGCGAGCTGGACTTCGAGCAGTCCCTGCACGCGCGCGTGGCGCTCCTCGAAGGGCTGGACGCCTCGGTGGTCGAGAAGGTGCGCGGAGAGGTACGGCTGACGCCGGGCGCCCGCACCCTGATCCGTACGCTGAAACGGCTCGGCTACCAGGTCGGCGTCGTCTCCGGCGGGTTCACGCAGGTCACCGACGATCTGAAGGACCGGCTCGGGCTGGACTTCGCGCAGGCCAACACCCTGGAGATCGTCGACGGCCGGCTGACCGGCCGGGTCACCGGCGAGATCGTCGACCGCGCGGGCAAGGCCCGGCTGCTGCGCCGCTTCGCCGCCGAGGCGGGGGTGCCGCTGTCGCAGACGGTGGCGATCGGTGACGGCGCCAACGACCTGGACATGCTGAACGCGGCAGGGCTCGGCGTCGCCTTCAACGCCAAGCCGGTGGTGCGTCAGGCCGCCTACACCGCGGTGAACGTGCCCTTCCTGGACACCGTGCTCTACCTGCTGGGCATCACCCGCGAGGAGGTCGAGGCGGCGGACACCGTCGACCAGGGCTAGGCGTTTCGGCGGGCCGGTCCCCCATGCGCGGCATCGCTTCCGCGTCGCCGGTCACCTGCGGGTGGAGGAGACCTTCCTCTGGCCGATGCCTTCCAAGCGGTCCGGTCACCAGCGTGACGGGTCAGGCACCGAGCTGGTCGGCACCTACCAGAACCGGGCCAGCGTGCCGCGGGACGTATGGCTCTCGCTGCTGCGGGAGGCCCGGCAGGAGATCGGCGTCCTCGTCTTCTCCGGCACGTTCTTCGCCCAGTCCAACCCGCACGTCGCCAAGATGCTCTCCGAACGCGCCGCCGAGGGCGTCCGAGTTCGCCTGTGCTTCGGCAACCCTGACGGGCAGGCGGTCGCCGTCCGGGGCCGTGAGGAGGGAATCGGCGACACACTCGCCGCCAAGATCCGCGCCTCGCTGACGTACTACCGTCCGCTGCTGGGCGAGGCCGGGTGTGCGGTGCGTCTGCACGACACCACGCTTTACACGTCCATGTTCCGCTACGACGACGACCTCCTCGTCAACCCCCACGTCTGGGGGCAGCCGGCCAGCGCCAACCCGCTCCTCCACCTCAGGAGAGCCGACGGCACGGGGTGGTTCGACAACTGCGCTCGGAGCTTCGACGCCGTCTGGGCCGCCGCACGGCCGTGGGCACCCGACCAGGAGAGGACCGCCGACCATGGGCAGGACTGAGTACTACAACGACCCGGCCGCGCCGAAGGCGAACACCCTCATCCCGGCCAGCAATCTGCTCGTCGTCGACGAGACGGGTGCCATCCTCCTCCAGCGCCGCCGCGACACCGGACAGTGGGCGCTTCCCGGCGGAGCCCAGGACATCGGCGAGACCGCGGCCCAGTGCGCGGTCCGCGAGTGTCTGGAGGAGACCGGCATCATCGCGGAGATCACCGGCTTCCTCGGCGTCTACACCAACCCGAACCACATCGTCGCCTACACCGACGGCGAGATCCGCCAGCAGTACGAGAACACCTACATCGGGCGCCCCGTCGGCGGGGCGCCCACGGTCAACGACGAGGCCGACGGAGTCCGCTTCGTCCAGCCGGCCGACCTCGACCAGTACGACATCCACCCCAGCATGCGCCAGCAGATCGGCGACTACCTCGCCGGCACGTATCCCCACCTCGGCTGAGCTGCCACAGCGGCCTCGATCCGCTCGATGGAGGAGAAGATCTCCGGCGCCGCCCGCCGGATGAACCGACCGACCACGCTGTCCGCGCCATAACGGCCGACGATCTCCGCGACCCGCTCTCGCGCCATCGTCCGGCCGCCGTCTGGCGTCGTCGTCATGTCGCAATACACGAGGGCGTCCACCAACAGCGGATCGTCCAGCAACGGGAACTCCCTCGCCAACTCCTCGCGCAGCCCCCGTTCTTCCGCCTCCAGCAGCGCGAACGAGTGGTTCGGCACCAGACGGGTCAGCCTCTCACCGGCACCGTGCGCGTCCCGTAGGAAGCGCGCGCCATCGAGCGGATGGAACCCGGTGGTCGCCAAGCGAGGCGCGTATCCCACGTCGTGCAGGAGCGCGGCCGAGATCAGCAGGTCAGCGTCCTTCCCCAGGATCAGCCCGATCTCGGCCGCCCGGTCTGCGACTCCACGGCTGTGCGCCCAGCGTCGTGGGAGCACCTTCCCGGGTTCGGCCGCCGCGATCCGCCTGGCCCAGCCCACCCTCTCCTCGTTCATGGCCCTCTGCATGCCCCGCCGAGTGGCTGCCAGTCGTATCGGTCACCGTCCCGCCTCAGTGGGCCCGTCGCTCGGCAGTGAGGTGATCCACCGGACGACGGGGGCGGCCCAAGAGGGCGTATCTCTGCTCGGAGCCCGACGGGAGCCGGCCGGAGTGCCGCCGGCCCGGTGGGCCGTGTGTACGTCGGGGCCCGGTGCCGTGGGGGTGTTCCCCGGCACCGGGTGCCCTCGGCGTGGTGTGGGCGGCCGGGCTCAGTCGGCCGGCGTCCAGTAGTCGGCCAGCGTGGCCACCCCGGGCTCGACGGACTTCCAGGACCCGGTGAAGGTCAGGACCGCGAACGCGGCGGTCGGGAAGCCGCGCCTGCCCATGTGCTCGCGGGGCTCGTCCTCGGCGTCGCCGGCCAGGATCTCGGCGAGCCCCTGCATTCCCGGGTTGTGCCCGATGACCAGCACGTTCCGCAGGTCGTCGGGGGTCTCGTTGAGCACGGCGATCAGCTCGCCGGGCGACGCCTCGTAGAGGCGCTCCTCGTAGACGGTTTTCGGCCGCTGTGGGAACTCCTGGACGGCGAGCTTCCAGGTCTCGCGCGTGCGCTGCGCGGTGGAACACAGTGCCTGGTCGAAGGGGATGCCGGTGTCCGCGAGCCGGCGCCCGGCCTCCGCGGCCTCCTTGCGGCCCCGTTCGGCGAGCGGCCGCTCGTGGTCGCTCACCTGGGGCCAGTCGGCTTTCGCATGCCGGAAGAGTGTGATCCTGCGGGGTTCTGCGACGCTCATGCACCCCAGCTTCGCATGAAACAGGCCACGGGGCGCAGGGAGTTGACATGGGGATTCACCAGACCGGGGCAGGTCGGAGCCTCCGGCCCGCCCGCGGTGCGGCCAAGGTCAGCGCAGGGTGAGGTGCCGGGCCCAGTGCAGGAAGTGCGCGAGGACCGGTTCGCCGGCGGCGGCACGGGCCTGCGAGGGGTTGAGCACCATCAGCAGCAGGACGAGGAAGGTCAGCACGGGAAGGGCCAGCGCCCACCAGGGCAGCCGGGTCCCGGCCCCGCCCCGGGTCGCCGGCCGGGGCCGGGGGTACAGAGGGGCCGACATGAGTGCCTCCGGTGTCTTCGGGCGTCCCTGGCGCGTGCCGCGTACCGCCTCTCGCGGTCACGTCACGACGCTACGGAAGGCGCGGGCCCCGGCCCATCCGGTGATCCACCCACTCGCCCCTGAGCCTGACCCCCTAGGGGATGGGGGGCCAGCCCTACCCCCGGCCCCACCCCGCCCCGGCTTCGGCTTCGGCTTCGGCTTCGGCTTCGGCTTCGGCTTCGGCTTCGGCTTCGGCTTCGGAGGGAACGACGCACCAGGGACGTTCGCCCGCGCGGCGCGGCGCCCGGAGGGCTTGCCCCCGTACCGGGCCCGGCCGGTGGCGGAGGCTCCCCGGCCGGACGGAGGCGGGCTTCGGGGGCGGTACGGACGGCGGACGAGGGTGCCGGGGCTGACGGCGGGGCCGGGTGCGAACGGGGGCCGGGGACGTACGGTCCCCGGGGCGTCGTGGCCCCGGAAGTGCCGTCGTACGGCCCGGGAGGGTACGGCTCCGGGACGTCAGGGGGCGACGAGCGTGGCGATGATGCCGATGACCACGAAGATCGCAAGGAAGCCGCCGAAGACGAGCAGCATCTTCTTCTGGCCGTTCGGGGGGTTGGGATCGAGCATGCCGCCAGTGTCCCATCTCCCCCCGCGCGACCGGTTCGCGGGTCCGGTCCGCGGGGCCCGGTCACGCGGGGCCGCCTCACCCGCGCTCCGGCCGGGCGGCCGGGTCAGCGGGCCGCCTCGTCCTCCACCGTGCGGTTGCGGCCGGCCAGGACGCCGAAGATCATCTGCGGCACCATCAGCCCGGCCATCAGCGCGATCGGCAGGCCCCAGCCGCCGCTGTGCTGGTAGAGGACGCCGACCAGGAGCGGGCCGGGGATGGAGATCAGGTAGCCGGTGCTCTGCGCGAACGCCGAGAGCTGGGCGACGCCCGCGCCGGTCCGGGCCCGCAGGCCGACCATGGTCAGGGCCAGCGGGAAGGCACAGTTGGCGACGCCGAGGAACAGCGCCCAGACCCAGGCGCCGGCCGCCGGGGCCAGGTACATCCCGGTGTAGCCGACGAGCCCGAAGACGCCCAGCAGCACCACGATGGGGCCCTGATGGGGCAGACGCGAGGCCACCCTCGGGATGACGAAGGCCAGCGGCACGCCCATCACCATGATCACGGCGAGGAGCAGTCCGGCGGTCCCGGCGGGCACGCCCGCGTCCCGGTAGACCTGCGCCATCCAGCCCATGGTGATGTACGCGGCGGTGGCCTGGAGGCCGAAGAAGACGGCGAGCGCCCAGGCCGTGCCGCTGCGGGCCATACGCAGCACCGGCACCTCGGCGGAGGACCCGGGGGCCGGGCGCGTGGCGGAGGGCTCGGCGGCGGTCTCCGGCCGGGCCGACGTGCCGCGTTCGCGGACGAAGGGCAGCCAGGGCAGGACGGCGGCCACCCCGAGGAGCGCCCACACCGCGAGGCCCGGACGCCAGCCGCCGCCCATGAGGCCGGTCAGCGGCACGGTGACCGCGGCGGCGGCCGAGGTGCCGCAGGCCAGGGCCATCGAGTACAGGCCGGTCATGGTGCCGACGCGGTCGGGGAAGTAGCGCTTGACGATGACCGGCATCAGGACGTTGCTGACCGCGATGCCCATCAGGGCCAGGGCGGTGGCCGCCAGGAAACCGGCCGTGCCGCCGGCGTAGGGCCGGATCGCCAGACCGGCGCCGATGGCGACCATGCCGAGGCAGACCACCGCACCGAGGCCGAAGCGGCGGGCCAGGCGGGGGGCGGCGACACCGAAGACGGCGAAGCACAGCGGGGGCACGGAGGTGAGCAGTCCGGCGACGCTGCCGCTCATGCCGAGTCCGTCGCGGACCTCCTCCAGGAGGGCGCCGAGGCTTGTGATGGCCGGGCGCAGGTTGAGCGCGGCCAGGACGATGCCGGCGATGAGCAGCCGGGTCGTCCAGCGCGTCCACGCGGGTGCGGCGCTCCCCGCCGGGCCGCCGGGCCCGTCGGGTACCCGGGCACCGGGCTCGGCCGCGGTACCGGCGGTGGTGGAGTGCAGCGTCCGGGTTTCCTCACTAGCCATGGGGTCCATCATAGAATCATGGGATGATTGGTTGTCCACTGCGCGAAGCGCCGTACGGACCCGTTGCGCAGACCCCTTGCGAAGGTGAGTCATGACTCTCGCCCATCCCCGTCGTGCCGCCCTGTCCGAGCAGGTCATCGCGGTGTTGCGGCAGCAGATCGCCTCCGGCGAGTGGCCCGTCGGCTCCCGCATCCCGACGGAGCCGGAGCTGGTCGAGCAGCTCGGTGTGGCACGGAACACGGTCCGGGAAGCGGTCCGGGCGCTCGCCCACAACGGCCTCCTGGACATCCGGCAGGGCTCCGGCACGTACGTCGCGGCCACGAGCGAGCTGGCGGGCGTGATGCACCGGCGCTTCGCGGACGCCGATCCCCGGCACGTCGCCGAACTGCGCTCGACACTGGAGTCGGCCGCCGCCCGGCTCGCCGCCCGCCGGCGCACCGACAAGGACCTCAAGCAGCTCGACGCGCTGATGGTGGGCCGCGAGGAGGCCTGGCGGTCGGGTGACACGGAGGCGTTCGTGACGGCGGACGCGACCTTCCACCTGGCCGTGGTGGCCGCGTCCCACAACGACGTGCTGACCGCGCTGTACGCGGACCTCGGCGAGGTGATGCGGCAGTGGCTGCGGGACGACATCGGCGCGGAGATGACGCCGGAGACGCACATGGACCACGCGCGGCTGGTCGAGGCGATCCGGGCGGGGGACGCCGGGACGGCCGGGACGGAGGCGGCGGGGTACCCGTTCGTGTGCCGGCCGGGGCGGGTCAGCGTGCCGGTTCGTGAGTGACCCAGGCGGAGTCGACGTCCTTCCAGCAGCGTCCGGTGAGTTCGACGGTGCGGGTGGGGGCGGCCTCCGCCGGGGTTCCGTCGGTGTCGATGTCCCACCAGCGGGCGCACTCGATGTGCAGCGCGACGCGGTCCGGTTCGGGGGACGGGTTGTGGCAGTGGGCGGTGACCCGGGACCCGTCGACGCGGACCCGGCACTCGGCGCCGGACGGTCCGGCCGGGGCCGTGGACGCGCGGGAGCCGTCGTGCACGGGGCGTGCGGGGGTCGCGCGGTGTACGGGGGCGGCGTACGCGGGGGCGGCGTGCACGGGGTGCGACAGGACCGCGAGGCAGGCGACGGCGAGGGCCGCTGAGGCCGGGCGGTGGGGAAAGCCGCACAAGGGGACCTCCTCGGCCAGGCTGGGGAGGGAAGCGCGGGGGGAATCCGGTCTCCAGCCTGCGCCGGACGCGCCCCGCCCGCCCGGCCGGCTGGGCCGGCCGGGTGAACGGCCGGCGCCCCACGCCCCTTCGGATGGCCGCGCACGCCCTCCGCCGGGCCGCGGGCAGGCTCCGGGCGTTGGTCTCCGGACGGCCGCGGGCACTCTCCGGACGGCCTCAGGCGGTCTCCGGACGGCCGCGGGGGGAGGCCGAGGCGACCCGGCCGCCCCCGCCGGTCGGCCGGGTGAACGCCGAGGGCCCGCGTCCGGTCGGACGCGGGCCCCGTGAGGCGGAGCGGTGAGGGCGCCGACGGCGCCGGACCGGTCAGGCGCCGATGGCGTGCAGACCGCCGTCGACGTGGA
Organism: Streptomyces sp. SCSIO 75703; assembly: GCF_036607905.1. NCBI lineage: Bacteria > Bacillati > Actinomycetota > Actinomycetes > Kitasatosporales > Streptomycetaceae > Streptomyces > Streptomyces sediminicola. Next base: position 5,384,464 of record NZ_CP144555.1, on the reverse strand, counting down.
CGATCTCGCCCGTCGTCTTCGGGAACCAGTCGCTCAGCAGGGCGACGACACCGCGGCCGGCCGGCTCCGGGTCCTTCAGGTCCCACTCCAGGGGGGAGCGGGTGTCCCACACCGAGGCCAGCTCGCCGAAGCCCGGGATGGACTTGGCGGCCATCGAGCCGAGCGGGCCGGCGGAGACGAGGTTGCAGCGGATGTTCTGCTTGCCGAGGTCGCGGGCCATGTAGCGGCTGGTGGCCTCCAGGGCGGCCTTGGCCGGGCCCATCCAGTCGTACTGCGGCCAGGCGAACTGGGCGTCGAAGGTCAGGCCGACGACCGAGCCGCCGTTCTGCATCAGCGGCAGGCAGGCCATGGTCAGCGACTTCAGGGAGTACGCCGAGACGTGCATGGCCGTGGCGACCGACTCGAACGGCGTGTTGAGGAAGTTGCCGCCGAGCGCGTCCTGCGGCGCGAAGCCGATGGAGTGCACGACGCCGTCGAGACCGCCCAGCTCCTCGCCGACGACGTCGGCCAGGCGCGCGAGGTGCTCGTCGTTGGTGACGTCCAGCTCGATGACCTTGGCGGGCTTGGGCAGCTTCTTGGCGATGCGCTCGGTCAGCGTGGGCCGCGGGAAGGCGGTGAGGATGATCTCGGCGCCCTGCTCCTGGGCCAGCTTGGCCGTGTGGAAGGCGATGGAGGACTCCGTCAGCACACCGGTGATCAGGATGCGCTTGCCTTCGAGAATTCCGCTCATGGTGATCAGTGACCCATTCCCAGTCCGCCGTCAACGGGAATGACGGCTCCAGTGATGTACGAGGCGTCGTCCGAGGCGAGGAATCGCACCGCCGCGGCGATCTCCTCCGGCTGCGCGTACCGGCCGAGCGGCACCTGCGAGACGATGCCCGCGCGCTGCTCGTCGGTGAGGACCTTGGTCATGTCGGTGTCGACGAAACCGGGCGCGACGACGTTGAAGGTGATGTTGCGCGAGCCCAGCTCACGGGCGAGGGAGCGCGCGAAGCCGACCAGGGCGGCCTTGGAGGCGGCGTAGTTCGCCTGTCCCGCGGAGCCGAGCAGCCCGACGACGGAGGAGATGAGGACGACACGGCCCTTCTTGGCGCGCAGCATGGCGCGGTTGGCGCGCTTGACGACGCGGAAGGTGCCGGTGAGGTTGGTGTCGACGACGGAGGTGAAGTCCTCCTCGGACATGCGCATCAGGAGCTGGTCCTTGGTGACGCCGGCGTTGGCGACCAGGACCTCGACGGGACCGTGGGTCTCCTCGATCTCCTTGTAGGCCTGCTCCACCTGTTCGCTGTCGGTGATGTCGCACTTGACGGCCAGGAAGCCCTCCGGCGGCTCGCCCGAGCGGTACGTGACCGCGACCTTGTCGCCCGCGTCGGCGAACGCGCGGGCGATGGCGAGGCCGATGCCCCGGTTGCCTCCGGTGACGAGAACCGAGCGGCTCATCGGATCACCCTTTCCCTAGCTGGTACTCCGCCCGAGCACCCGGATGACCAGTGGCGACGACAGGCGGCTTCCCCGAAAACCTATCGGTCCGCGTCCCGTCCCGGAGAATCGGGCACCCACAGTCGCTCACCGGACTCACTGTCGGGTCCCTACAGAAAACACCCGGCCCCGTCCCGCACACCGGGCGTGTCGGGAGCCGCCCCGGTGGACGCCCACATCCCCGGCCCCCGTCGAGCCCCGCCCACCGAAGGGTCCCGGTCAGGCGTCCGGGGCGCCGGACCGCGCACTCGGTCCACACGGTCTTGCCCGGCCCCGTCCGCCCGGTCACCCCCCAGCGGTCGGCGACGGCCTCGACGAGGAGGAGGCCCCTGCCGCCGTCGGCGCTGGCGGAGGGCCGCCCCGGCGGTGCGGGCGGCCGTGGGTGGGTGTCAGACACCTCGACGCGGAGGAGCCCCGCCGTCCGGTCGTACGCGAGCCGCAGTGCGAAGTCGCGTCCGGGGACGCGGCCGTGGAGGACCGCGTCGGCGGCGAGTTCGGCCACGACGAGGGCGACGGTGTCGGACACGGGGCTGCCGTGGGGCAGGTGCCCCAGGTCGAGGCGGTGCGCGGCGAGTCGGCGGGCGAGACGGGCGCCCCGCCGCGTCGCGGGGAACCGCTGGGCGAACACGCTTACGGTGACGGCCTCTTGGGCCCGTGAAGCCGGTGCGCTCAGCGTTCCGGCGCCTCCCGGTCCGCCAACAGGGACGACACCCATACAAGCGCGGCTGTATCGGCGCGCACTCTGGACCGGGTGGGCAACTCCCCGTGGCAGGACTGAGATCACGTCGCCCGGGAACGCCCGCGGGCGGGTACGGGAGTCGTTCCCGTGCCCGCCCGTCGGCCCGTGAGACGTGGTTCACTGCACGCGACGGTCACCACAGGCAAGCCCCGAAGGGATCCTCCCCGTGCCGCACAGCATCGACGACGCCTTCACGGCACTCCCCCTGCGCGCCCTCGCCGACGCCGCCCTCGCGCGGGCGCGGTCCCTCGGCGCCTCGCACGCGGACTTCCGGCTGGAGCGGGTGCGCAGCGCTTCCTGGCGGCTGCGGGACGCCAGGCCCGCCGGGTCCTCCGACAGCACCGACCTGGGGTTCGCGGTGCGGGTCGTGCACGACGGCGCGTGGGGCTTCGCCTCGGGCGTGGACCTCACCCTGGACGCCGCCGCGAAGGTCGCCTCGCAGGCGGTGGCGATGGCGCGGCTCTCCGCCCGGGTCATCGAGGCGGCCGGACCGGACGCCGCCCCGGCCACGCCGCACGGGCGGTGGGGGTACGTGGAGCTGGCCGACGAGCCGGTGCACGCCGACCGGACGTGGGTCTCCTCGTACGAGATCGATCCGTTCGACGTGCCGGCCGAGGAGAAGGCGGGGCTGCTCGCGGAGTTCAGCGGGCGCCTCCTCGCCGCGGACGGGGTGGACCACGTGGACGCCTCGCTGCTCACCGTGCACGAGAACAAGTTCTACGCGGACACCGCCGGGACGGTGACCACGCAGCAGCGGGTCCGGCTGCACCCGGTGCTGACGGCCGTGGCGGTGGACGGGGCGAGCGGCGAGTTCGACTCGATGCGCACCCTGGCGCCCCCGGTCGGGCGGGGCTGGGAGTACCTCACCGGCACCGGCTGGGACTGGGACGCGGAACTGGCCGAGCTGCCGGAGCTGCTGGCCGAGAAGATGCGGGCGCCGAGCGTGGAGGCCGGGCGGTACGACCTGGTCGTCGACCCGTCCAACCTGTGGCTGACCATCCACGAGTCGATCGGGCACGCGACCGAGCTGGACCGTGCCCTCGGCTACGAGGCGGCGTACGCGGGCACCTCGTTCGCCACCTTCGACCGGCTGGGCACCCTGCGCTACGGCTCGGAGCTGATGAACGTCACCGGCGACCGCACCGCCGAGCACGGCCTGGCGACCGTCGGCTACGACGACGAGGGCGTCGCGGCGCAGTCCTGGGACCTGGTGCGCGACGGCACCCTCGTGGGCTACCAGCTCGACCGGCGGATCGCCCGGCTGACCGGGTTCGAGCGGTCCAACGGGTGTGCCTTCGCCGACTCCCCCGCGCACGTGCCGGTGCAGCGGATGGCCAACGTGTCGCTGCGGCCCGATCCCGGCGGGCTGTCCACCGAGGACCTGATCGGTGGCGTGGAGCGGGGCATCTACGTGGTCGGGGACCGCTCGTGGTCCATCGACATGCAGCGGTACAACTTCCAGTTCACCGGGCAGCGGTTCCACCGGATCGAGAACGGGCGCCTGGTGGGCCAGGTGCGGGACGTGGCGTACCAGGCGAGCACCACCGACTTCTGGGGCTCCATGGCGGCCGTCGGCGGCCCGCAGACCTATGTCCTGGGCGGCGCCTTCAACTGTGGCAAGGCCCAGCCGGGGCAGGTCGCCGCCGTGTCGCACGGCTGTCCGTCCGCCCTCTTCGAGGGCGTCACCATTCTGAACACCACGCAGGAGGCCGGCCGATGAGCGCGCGTACCGACAAGCCGCACGAGGTGGTCGAACGGGCGCTGGACCTGTCCCGTGCCGACGGCTGCGTCGTCCTCGCGGAGGAGCACTCCACCGCCAACCTGCGCTGGGCGGGCAACGCGCTCACCACCAACGGCGTCACGCGCGGGCGCACGCTCACGGTCGTCGCCACCGTCGACGGCCGGGAGGGCACCGCGTCCGGCGTGGTGTCCCGGTCGGCGGTGACCGCGGACGACCTGGAGCCGCTGGTACGGGCCGCGGAGGAGGCCGCGCGCGCCGCCGGGCCCGCGGAGGACGCGCAGCCGCTGGTCCGGGACGTGCCGGTGTCGGCGGACTTCACGGAGGGTCCCGCGGAGACCTCGTCGGCCGTGTTCGCGGAGTTCGCGCCGGCCCTCGGGGAGGCGTTCGCCCGCGCGCGGGCGGGCGGGCGCGAGCTGTACGGTTTCGCCCACCACGAGGTGACCTCCACGTACGTGGGGACCTCGACGGGGCTGCGGCTGCGGCACGACCAGCCGAACGGGACGCTGGAGGTGAACGCGAAGTCGCCGGACCGGACCCGGTCGGCGTGGGCGGGCCGTTCCACCCGGGACTTCCGGGACGCCGACCCGATCGCGCTCGACGCGGAGCTGGGCGTACGGCTGGGCTGGGCGGCACGGCGGGTGGAACTGCCCGCGGGGCGCTACGAGACGCTGCTGCCGCCGACCGCCGTCGCGGACCTGCTGATCTACCAGATGTGGTCGTCCTCGGGCCGGGACGCGGCCGAGGGGCGCACCGTGTTCTCCCGGCCGGGCGGCGGCACGCGCGTGGGCGACCGGGTCGCCGCGCTGCCGCTGACGCTGCGCGGCGACCCGCGGGAGCCGGGGCTGGAGTGCGCGCCCTTCGTGATCGCGCACTCCTCGGGCGGTGACGCGTCGGTGTTCGACAACGGGCTGCCGCTGGCGGCCACCGACTGGGTCCGCGAGGGCGAGCTGGCCCATCTGCCGACGACCCGGCACGGCGCGGAGCTGACCGGGCTGCCCGTGCGCCCGCCGGTCGGCAACCTGGTGCTGGAGGGGGGCTCCGACCGCTCGCTGGCGGAGATGGTCGCCGGCACCCGGCGCGGGCTGCTGCTGACCTGCCTGTGGTACATCCGCGAGGTGGACCCGGCGACGCTGCTGCTGACCGGCCTCACCCGTGACGGCGTCTACCTCGTCGAGGACGGGGAGGTGACCGGGGAGGTCAACAACTTCCGCTTCAACGAGTCGCCGGTGGACGTGCTGGGCCGGGCCACCGAGGCGGGGCGCACCGGCAGGACGCTGCCGCGGGAGTGGGCGGACTGGTTCACCCGGGCCGCGATGCCCCCGCTGCGCGTGCCCGAATTCAACATGAGCTCGGTCAGCCGGGGCGTATAACCTCGTAGGCATTGACCGCGGCCGTCCCCCGGACGGCCGCACGGCACCGATTCGCAGTAGCGGCATCACCGAGGAGACACGAGAACCGTGACGGACATCGTCGACGAGCTGAAGTGGCGCGGGCTGTTCGCCCAGTCCACCGACGAGGACGCCTTGCGCAAGGCGCTCGCGGACGGTCCCGTGACGTTCTATTGCGGTTTCGACCCGACCGCCCCCTCGCTGCACGTGGGGCACCTGGTGCAGGTGCTCACGGTGCGGCGGCTCCAGCGGGCGGGTCACCGGCCGCTGGCGCTGGTCGGCGGGGCTACCGGGCAGATCGGCGATCCGCGGCCGACGGCGGAGCGCACGCTGAACTCGCCGGAGACCGTGGCCGGCTGGGTGGAGCGGCTGCGCGGGCAGATCGAGCCGTTCCTGTCCTTCGAGGGCGAGAACGCGGCCGTCATGGTCAACAACCTCGACTGGACGCAGAACCTGTCGGCGATCGAGTTCCTGCGGGACGTCGGCAAGCACTTCCGGGTCAACAAGATGCTGACCAAGGACTCCGTCGCCCGCCGGCTGGAGTCGTCCGAGGGCATCAGTTACACGGAGTTCAGTTACCAGCTCCTCCAGGCCATGGACTTCCTCCAGCTCTACCGGAGGTACGGCTGCGTGCTCCAGCAGGGCGGCAGCGACCAGTGGGGCAACCTCACCGCGGGCCTGGACCTGCTGCACCGGCTGGAGCCGGACGCCACCGCGCACGCGTACGCGACGCCGCTGATGACGAAGGCGGACGGCACGAAGTTCGGCAAGACCGAGGGCGGCGCCGTCTGGCTCGACCCGGAGATGACGACGCCGTACGCCTTCTACCAGTTCTGGCTGAACGTGGACGACCGGGACATCTCGCGGTACATGCGCATCCTGTCCTTCCGGTCCCGCGCGGAGCTGGAGGAGCTGGAGAAGCAGACGGAGGAGCGTCCGCAGGCGCGGGCGGCGCAGCGGGCGCTGGCGGAGGAGCTGACCACGCTGGTGCACGGCGCGGAGCAGACGGCCGCCGTGATCGGCGCCTCGCGGGCGCTGTTCGGGCAGGGCGATCTCGCCGCGCTGGACGAGCGGACGCTGGCGGCGGCGCTGTCCGAGCTGCCGCGCGCGCGGGTGGCGGAGCTCGCCCCGGTCGTGGACCTGTTCGCCGAGGTCGGCCTGGTGGCCAGCAAGTCCGCCGCGCGGCGCACCGTGAAGGAGGGCGGCGCGTACGTGAACAACGTGAAGGTGGCCACCGAGGACGCGGTGCCCGGCCGCGAGGACCTGCTGCACGGGCGGTGGCTGGTGCTGCGCCGCGGTAAGCGGAACCTGGCCGCGGTGGAGGTCGGCGCCGGCTGAGACACGCCGAGGGGGCGGTTCCGTGGGCCATCTGGCTCCGGGACCGCCCCTTCGGCGTGTCGCGTCGGTGTACCGGCGGGGCTCAGGCCCGTTCGCGGCGGCGGTTGCCGCGCACCGCCATGTAGAGCGCGTCACCGACGGCGACGATGATGATGGCCGCCACGAGCTGGAACAGGTGCCGCCACCAGTCGATGCCGGAGGTGGCCGCCACCCCGGCCGCGCGGGCGACCGCGTTGCCGACGATGGCGCCGAGCATGCCGAAGATGGTGATCAGCCACAGGGGGCTGTGCTGCTTCCCCGGAATGATCGCCTTGGCGATCAGTCCCAGCACGAAACCGACGATGATCGCCCACAACCAGCCCATGTCTGCCTCCTCGTTTGCCCCACTCGGCTTGGCTCATTCGGCTCGGAGCACTACGGGAAGTCTCCGGTCGTACCGCGAACGGCGCATGCCGGGTACGACCGGACGGGGTACGGCGCCCCGGCGCCGGGCGTACTCCGGGCGGGCGGACCCGGGGCGCCCCGGTCTCGTCGGCGCGGAAGGCGCGGCGTACCGTGGGAAGGGTCCGGGACCGGGACCCCGAGCGGTCACGGACGGCAGCGGGGCGGGGAAGGGACCGATGCGGGCGGTTGGTGGAACGTGATGCGGAAGCGGAATGGCGGCGGCGCCGAGGTGTTCCGGATCACCGGAGCCCGAACGGGCCTCCAGGAGGATGTCCGCGCGCGGCAGCGCCGATACGTGATCTCCATGTCGATCAGGACGGTTTCGGTCATCCTGGCCGCGTGTCTGTGGGGTGTGGAACGGTACGTGTCGATCGTGGCCCTGGTGCTCGGCGCGGTGCTGCCGTACATCGCGGTGGTGATCGCCAACGCCGGCCGGGAGAACGCGCCGGGCCTGCCGTCGACGTTCGTGGCCGCGCCCACGCGCACGATGATCACCCCTCCCGGGTCCGGCGAGGACGCGGCGGAATCCGACGCGGAGGACGCGCAGAAGACCTCCGCCGCCGGGGCGGGGCACGAGCCGCACGGCCGTCCGTGACGGTCCGGCGCCGCCCCGCGGGCGGCGATTCCACGCCAGCGCGCGAGGCGGCTCGGATCAATCGTGTTGTTCCGGTGCCGGGCGGCAGGGGACCCGTGACATACTTCGTAGGCGCTCCGCATCCCCCGTCGGAGCGACGGACCGACGCCGGGCAGCTCCCCCCGTGGCTGCTCGGCGTCGCCTTTTCCGCGGCCGGGTGCCGCGCCCGTTCCGGGGGCTGTGAGACGAACCGTGAGTGACCAGACGCTTCCGATCTGCTCCGCCAAGGGCTGCCGTGCGGCGGCCGTGTGGGTGCTGGCCTGGAACAACCCCAAGATCCACACGCCGGAGCGGCGCAAGACGTGGCTCGCGTGCGAGGAGCACCGCGAGCACCTGTCCCAGTTCCTGGGGATGCGCGGTTTCCTGAAGGACGTCGTGGCCTTCGAGGAGTGGCGGGCCGCCGAGGACGCGTAGGGCCTCTCGTTGGGATCAAGCCGGATCAGGGAGGGGGCCGGCCTGATCCCAACGAAAGACCCCAGCCGCCGAGGTGGTTCGCCCGTCAGCCGCCGATCGCCGACATCGGGCGGTCGGGCTGGACGAAGGACGGGTCGTCGAGGCCCGCGCCCGCCTTCTTCCCCCACATCGCCTGCCGCCACAGCCGGGCGATCTCCTCGTCGGGCGCGTCCGAGCGCAGGGCGGCGCGCAGGTCGGTCTCCTCGCGGGCGAAGAGGCAGGTGCGCACCTGGCCGTCCGCGGTCAGGCGGGTGCGGTCGCAGGCGGAGCAGAACGGGCGGGTGACGGAGGCGATGACGCCGACGGTGTGGGGGCCGCCGTCCACGACCCAGCGTTCGGCGGGCGCCGAGCCACGCTCCTCGGTGCCCTCGGGGGTCAGCTCGAAGCGGGTGCGCAGCGCGGCGAGGATGTCGCCGGCGGTGACCATGCCCTCGCGCTTCCAGCCGTGCTGGGCGTCGAGGGGCATCTGCTCGATGAAGCGGAGTTCGTAGTCGTGCTCGACGGCCCAGGCGAGCAGGTCGGGGGCCTCGTCGGCGTTGAGGCCGGGCATGAGGACCGTGTTGACCTTGACGGGGGTCAGTCCGGCCTCCCGGGCGGCGCGCAGCCCCTCCAGGACGTCCTTGTGCCGGTCCCGGCGGGTGAGCGCCTTGAAGACGTCGGGTCGCAGGGTGTCCAGGGAGACGTTGACCCGGTCCAGTCCGGCGTCCTTGAGGGCGCGCGCGGTGCGGCCGAGACCGATGCCGTTGGTGGTCAGGGAGGTCTCGGGTCGCGGTTCCAGGGCGGCGACGCGGGCGACGATGCCGGGCAGCCCGGGGCGGAGCAGGGGCTCGCCGCCGGTGAAGCGGACCTCCTCGACGCCGAGGGAGGTGACCGCGATGCCGATGAGGCGGACGATCTCGTCGTCGGTCAGCAGATCGGGTTTGGCCAGCCACTGCAACCCTTCCTCGGGCATGCAGTAGGTGCAGCGCAGGTTGCAGCGGTCGGTGAGCGAGACCCGCAGGTCGGTGGCCACTCGTCCGTAGGTGTCGATGAGCATGGGGCCCCCTCCCTCGACATGAGCCGGCGGAGCGCTCCTGGTCTCCACCGACATCTGCGAGCCTACGTGACCCGCGCGGGACCGGCGGATCGGCGGTTCCTACGGCACGGGGGGCGGCCGCGTCGTGGACACCTCCAGGGGTGCCCGCGACGCGGCCGCGCCGTGTACGTGCGGCGTGCGGCGTGCGGCGTGCGGCTCAGTGCGCGCCGGTGCCGGTGAGGGAGCGGACCTCCAGTTCGGCGTACTTGGCGGTGTCGGGCTCCTCCTTGGACAGGAGGGTGCCGAGCCAGCCCATGAGGAAGCCGAAGGGGATGGAGATCAGGCCCGGGTTCTTCAGCGGGAACCAGGCGAAGTCCACGTCGGGGAACATCGCGGTGGGGTCGCCGGAGACCACGGGCGAGAAGAGCACCAGTCCGACGGCGACGACGAGGCCGCCGTAGATCGACCAGAGGGCTCCCTGGGTGGTGAACCGCTTCCAGAAGAGGCTGTAGAGGATGGTCGGCAGGTTGGCGGAGGCGGCGACCGCGAAGGCCAGGGCGACCAGGCCGGCCACGTTCAGGTCGCGGGCGAGGGTGCCGAGGCCGATGGAGACGACGCCGATGAAGACGGTCGCCCAGCGGGCGGCGCGCACCTCCTCGCGGCCGGTGGCCTTCCCCTTGCGGATGACGTTGGCGTAGATGTCGTGGGCGAAGGAGGACGAGGAGGCGAGGGTGAGTCCGGCGACCACGGCGAGGATCGTGGCGAAGGCGACCGCGGAGATGGTGGCGAGCAGGATCGCGCCCCAGGCCGAGTCGACGCCGCCGATGTGCAGGGCGAGCAGGGGCGCCGCGGTGTTGCCGGACGGGTTGGACGCCTTGATCTCGTCCTGGGAGATGAGCGCGGCGGCGCCGAAGCCGAGCGCGATGGTCATCAGGTAGAAGGCGCCGATGATGCCGATGGCCCAGTTCACGGACTTCCGGGCGGCCTTGGCGTTGGGCACCGTGTAGAACCGGATCAGGATGTGCGGCAGGCCGGCGGTGCCGAGCACCAGGGCGATGCCCAGGGAGATGAAGTCCAGCTTGGTGGTGCCGCTCGCCCCGTACTGGAGGCCGGGCTCCAGGAAGGCCGCGCCCTTGCCGCTGTTCTCGGCGGCCTGGCCGAGCAGGTCGGAGACGTTGAAGTGGAACTTGAGCAGCACCAGGAAGGTGATGAGGATCGTGCCGCCGATGAGGAGGACGGCCTTGACCATCTGGACCCAGGTGGTGCCCTTCATGCCGCCGATGGAGACGTACACGATCATCAGGACGCCGACCAGGGCGACGATGAGGACCTTGCCCGCGTCGGAGGTGATGCCGAGGAGCAGGGAGACGAGGACGCCCGCGCCGGCCATCTGGGCCAGCAGGTAGAAGATCGAGACGACGATCGTGGAGGTGCCGGCGGCGGTGCGCACGGGCCGCTGGCGCATCCGGTAGGCGAGGACGTCGCCCATGGTGTAGCGGCCGGAGTTGCGCAGCGGTTCGGCCACCAGGAGCAGGGCGACGAGCCAGGCGACCAGGAAGCCGATCGAGTACAGGAACCCGTCGTAGCCGAAGATGGCGATGGCGCCGGCGATGCCGAGGAAGGACGCGGCGGACATGTAGTCGCCGGAGACGGCGAGTCCGTTCTGCAGGGCGCTGAACTGCCGTCCGCCCGCGTAGAAGTCGGCGGCGTCCTTGGTCTGGCGGCCCGCCCAGATGGTGATGCCGAGCGTGGCGAGGACGAACAGTGCGAACAGGGTGATGATCAGGGGCCGGTGCTCGCCGGCCTCGTTCACGGCCAGGACCGTGTGCTGCGCGGTGCTCATGCGTCGCCCTCCATCCGGGACTTGATGGCCTCGGCCTTGGGGTCGAGCTGTGCGGCGGCGTGCCGCGAGTACCACCAGGCGATGAGGAAGGTGGTGACGAACTGGGCGAGGCCGAGGACGAGCGCGACGTTGATGTTGCCGAAGAGTCGGGTGCCCATGAAGCCGCCGGCGTAGTTCGACAGCAGCACGTAGAGCAGGTACCAGAGGACGAAGGCGATCGTCAGGGGGAAGGCGAAGGAGCGGAAGGAACGGCGCAGTTCACCGAACTCCGCACTGTTCTGCACCTCGGAGAACTCCTCGGCGGAGGGAAGTCGGTGTTCCTCTTTCGAGGGGGGCGGTGCGTCGGTGGCCACGGAGTCTCCTCGTACGACGGTCATGACGGCTGGTACCTCGTTCGGAGGCCGGGGCGGCTCGTGCCCCGGCTTCCCTGTCCAACGACACGGCGCGCCCCGGGGACCGGTTCAACACCCGTCGGACTTTCCGAACTCGGTCGCGGGAAGTCATTGCTGGCCAGCGACTTCGGGAGATAGCTTCACTCTGCACCACTTCCGTCATGTACCTGCCCGACCGCCACCTGTGTTCGGGCCGGTTCTCTTTCCGGATGATGTGGAGACCCCATGGTTCATCTGCGTTCCAGACGCCGGCTGGCCCTCGCCGTGCCCGTCGCGCTGTCCCTGACCGTGTCGCTCGGTTTCCTGCCCGCGACCGCGTCGGCGGCCCCGGACGGACGGACCGCCGCGCGGGCCGCCGGGGCCGCGGACGCGCCCGCCCTGGCGTACGTCGTCAACACGAAGACGGACCGCACCACGCTCGCCACCGTGCGGCACGCGATCTCCCGGGCCGGCGGCACGGTGGTCGAGACGCACGAGAAGATCGGCGTGTTCGTCGTGCACGCCTCGGACCCGGGCTTCGCCGCGGCGATGCGCGCGGTGCGCGGCGTGCAGTCGGCGGGCGCCACCCGCACCGCGCCGCTGGCCCCCGTGGGCACCACCGAGGAGGGCTCCGTGGAGATGCTCTCCGCGGAGCAGGCCGCGCGGACGACGCGCGCCTCCGCCGCCCAGGGGGCCGGGGAGCCCCTGGAGGCGGACCAGTGGGACCTGCGCGCGATAGGCGCCGACAAGGCCGCGAAGATCAACCCGGGCAGTCCCCGGGTCACCGTCGCCGTGATCGACACCGGCGTCGACGACACCCACCCCGACCTCGCCCCGAACTTCTCCGCCCGCCAGTCCGCCAACTGCGTGGGCGGCACGGCGGACACCAGCCCCGGCGCCTGGCGCCCCTACACCGACGGCGACTACCACGGCACCCACGTCGCCGGGGAGATAGCCGCGGCCCGCAACGGGATAGGCGTCGCCGGGGTCGCCCCCGGCGTCAAGGTCGCCGGCATCAAGGTGAGCGACCCGGACAACGGCCTCTTCTACGCGGAGAACGTCGTCTGCGCCTTCGTGTTCGCCGCCGACCACGGCGTGCAGATCACCAACAACAGCTATTACGTGGACCCGTGGATGTACAACTGCATGGACGACCCCGACCAGCGGGCGATCGTCGACGCGGTGAACCGGGCCCAGCTCTACGCCCAGCGCAAGGGCACCCTGCACTTCGCCTCGGCGGGCAACTCCAACCACGACCTGGCCTCGCGGGCCATCGCGGACGGCTCCAGCCCCAACGACACCACGCCGGTGCCGCGCACCATCGACCCGCGCACCTGCCTCGACCTGCCCACCCAGCTCCCGGGCGTCGTCACGGTGAGCGCGACGGGCGCGCAGAACCTCAAGTCGTACTACTCGTCCTACGGCAAGAACGTCGTCGACGTCGCCGCGCCCGGCGGTGACCGGCTCTACCAGATCCCCGACACGCCGTCGAAGGACGGCCGCATCCTGTCGACGATGCCGAACAACCAGTACGCCTACCTCCAGGGCACCTCGATGGCCTCGCCGCACGCCGCGGGCGTCGCCGCGCTGCTCAAGTCCAAGCATCCGCACGCCACTCCGGCCCAGTTGCGGGCGTTGCTGAAGGCCCAGGCCGTCAACCCCGGCTGCCCGGCCTCCTACGACCAGAACGGCGACGGCACGCCGGACGCGGTCTGCGAGGGCGGCAAGCGGGTCAATGGCTTCTACGGCCACGGCATCGTCGACGCGCTGCGCGCGGTGAAGTGACCCGCGCCCGCCGCGCGTCCCTCCCCCGCCCCCGGCCCCCGCGTGCCACCGGTGCCCCCGGCACCCCCGGCGCCTTCCGCACCCTCCGTACTCTCCGCACCTTCCGGCCGTCCCACGGCGGCCGTCCGAACGAACTGGAGTCATCGCCCATGACCGTGACCACCTCGCGTCACCGCCGCGCCATCGCCCTCCCGGCCGGTATGGCCCTCGCCACCGCCCTGGCCTTCCTGCCCAACGTGCAGGCCGCCGCCGCGGAGCCCGCCCCGACCGCCGTCACCGCGGACGCCGACGCGTACAGCTACGTCGTCAACGTCAAGTCCGGCAAGGCTCCTTCGGCGCAGGTGAAGAAGGCGATAGCCAAGGCGGGCGGCACGATCGTCACGTCCTACGACCGGATCGGCGTGGTCGTCGTCCACTCCGCGAACCCCGACTTCGCCACCTCGGTGCGCAAGACGCCCGGCGTCCACTCGGCCGGCGCCACCCGCACCGCCCCGCTGCCCTCGGCCGCCACCACCGACATGGGCGCCCCCAAGGTGCTCAGCGCCCAGGAGGTCGCCGCCGCCGAGGCCGCCGCCCAGGCCGACGGCAAGGACCCGCTGGAGTCCCTCCAGTGGGACCTGCCCGCCATCAAGGCGGACAAGGCGCACCAGAAGTCGCTCGGCAGCAGCAAGGTGACGGTCGCCGTGATCGACACCGGCGTCGACGACACCCACCCCGACCTCGCGCCCAACTTCGACCGCCGCGCCTCGGTCAACTGCGTCGCGGGCAAGCCCGACACCAGCGAGGGCGCCTGGCGTCCGGGCGCCGGCGAGAGCCCGCACGGCACGCACGTGGCCGGTGAGATCGCGGCCGCCAAGAACGGCATCGGCATGACCGGGGTGGCGCCGGGCGTGAAGGTCGCCGGCATCAAGGTGTCCAACCCGGACGGCTACTTCTACGCCGAGGCCGTGGTGTGCGGCTTCATGTGGGCGGCCGACCACGGCGTCGACGTGACCAACAACAGCTACTACGTGGACCCGTGGTACTTCAACTGCACCGACGACGCCGACCAGAAGGCGCTCGTCGAGGCCGTCACCCGGGCCACCCGCTACGCGGAGAAGAAGGGCGCGGTGAACGTCGCCGCGGCCGGCAACGAGAACTACGACCTGGCCTCCAAGCGCCTCGACGACTCCTCCTCCCCGAACGACGGCACCCCCGGCGACCGGGTGATCGACACCTCGAAGTGCTACGACATCCCGACCCAGCTCCCGGGTGTCGTCACCGTCGCCTCGACCGGCGCCAAGGGCATCAAGTCGTCCTTCTCCAACCACGGTCTGGGCGTCATCGACATCGCCGCGCCCGGCGGCGACTCGACGGCCTACCAGACGCCCGCCCCGCCGGCCACGAGCGGCCTCATCCTGGGCACCCTGCCGGGCGGCTCCTGGGGCTACATGGCGGGCACCTCCATGGCCGCGCCGCACGTCGCGGGCGTCGCCGCGCTGATCAAGTCGACCCACCCGCACGCCCCGGCCGCCATGGTCAAGGCCCTGCTGTACGCGCAGGCCGACCCGATGCCGTGCACCAAGCCGTACGACATCGACGGCGACGGCAAGGTGGACGCCGTGTGCGAGGGCAACAAGAACCGCAACGGGTTCTACGGCCGGGGCATGGCGGACGCGCTGGAAGCCGTCACCCGGTAGCGCCCCCGCGGGCCGGGCCGGTCGCCCGCCGGCCGGCCCGGCCCGCATGCTTCTGCCATGGGAGACATCGCGTACGTGTGGTCCGCCCTGGGCGGCGACCCGGCCCTGACGTCCCGCGTGTCGGCCGTCGAGCGCCCCGGTGCGCTCGACGCCCGGCTTCCGGTGCGCGAAGCGGCGCGGGCCTGCGTCGCCGCCTGCGCGCTGGCCGCCGCCGAACTGGCGGCGGCACGGGCCGGCTCGGGACCGGTACCGGCGGTGCGGGTCGACGACGGGGCCGTCGCCGCCGCCTTCACCGGCGAACGGCTGCTGCGCGTCGCCGGCCGGGAACCGGTGGCCTTCGCGCCGCTGTCCCGGCTGTGGCGCACGGCGGACGGCCGGCTGCGCACCCACGCCAACTACCCCCACCACCGCGAGCGGTTGCTGCGCGCGCTGGACGTGCCGGCGGACCCGGACGCGGTGGCCGCCGCGCTCGCCCGGCGGTCCGCGCTCGACGTGGAGGAGACCGTGTCCGCGGCCGGCGGACTCGCGGTGGCCCTGCGCACCCCGGCCCGGTGGGCGGCGTCCGCGCAGGGCGCGGCGGTGGCCCGCCTGCCGCTGGTGGAGCGCGGCACGCTGGACGCGGCCCCCGCGCCCGCCCTCCCCCTCGGCCCGTCCCCGGCGCTGCCGGCCGCCGGGGTACGCGTCCTGGACCTCACCCGGGTCCTCGCCGGACCGGTCGCCACCCGCGCCCTCGCCCTGCTCGGCGCGGACGTGCTGCGCCTGGAGCCGCCCGGCCTGCCGGAACTGCCCGACCTGCACGCCGAGACCGGCTTCGGGAAGCGGTCGGCGGCCCTGGACCTCGGCGCGGGCCGGAACGTCTTCGAGGAACTGCTCGCCACGGCGGACGTGGTCGTCACCGGGTACCGGCCCGGCGCCCTCGACCGGTTCGGGCTCTCGCCCCGGGCGCTGGCGGAGCGCCGGCCCGGTCTGGTCGTGGCGCGGCTGACGGCCTGGGGGCCGACGGGGCCGTGGGCCGGCCGGCGCGGTTTCGACAGCCTGGTGCAGGTGGCCACCGGCATCGCGCACGTCGAGGGCGGTGCCGGGCGGCCGGGGGCGCTGCCGGCGCAGGCCCTGGACCACGGCTCGGGCTACCTGCTGGCGGCGGGGGTGCTGCGGGCGCTGACCGAGCGGCTCCGCGAGGGCGGGAGCCGGACGGTGCGCGTGTCGCTGGCACGGACGGCGGCCTGGCTGCTGGACGGGGTCCCGGCCGACGGTCCCCGTGCCGAGGACGGAGGCGTGCGCCGGTGCGGGGCGGCGCGTACACCGGGCCGGAGCCGTGGCTCGCGGAGCGGGACAGCCCCCTCGGACGGCTGCGGTACGCCCTGCCCGCGGTCTCCTTCGCGGGCGGCCCGGCCGACTGGGCGGCGCCGCCGGGACCGGCGGGGGCGGACCGGGCGCGGTGGTCGTAGCGGGTGGTCGGGGCGGACGCGGCGCGGTGGTCGTCGCGGCGGACACGGGCGGCGCGGGTCGCCGAGGAGGGCGGGGACGGGGCCGGGCCGCCGGGGGTGGTGGGGCTCACGGGCCGGGCGAGGGGCGGGAGACGAGGAGCGGCGGCGGCCGGAAACCGCCCCCGTCGTCGGAACGCCGGACGGCCCCGTGTTTTCCTGGGCTTGCCCGGTTCTGGGAGAGCTGGTGAAGATCTCGGGGTGACCTTGACAAGACCCTCGTCGCCGTCGGCCCGCTCCGGCCGCCACGCCCGGCCCTCCTCCCCCGGCACCGGCCGGGCCGTCGCGCTCCTCGTCCTCGTCGCCCTCGGCGCGCTCATACCCGCGCTCGGCCCGGCCACCGCGCTGAGCGGCACCGGCGAGGCCGGCGCCCCCGGCACCGGGGGCATAGCCCTGCTGCGGACGGTGCTCTTCGCCGCGCTGGCCGTACCCGCCGGCGAACTCTTCCTCGACCGCATGGCCCGCGCCCTGCCCGGCGCTCCCCCGGACCGGCCCCGGAGCTGGTCCGTCCCCGCGGCGGCGGCCGGCCTCGTCGCCGCGCTGGGCCTCGCCTCCGTCGTCGCCACCGGCAACCTGGTGCCCGGCGGCTTCGCCGAGATCGACGTGGGCGGCCTCTACGCCTCCCGCGACGGCCGGCTCGCGCTGCTGGAGGTCAACGCCTTCCTCGCGGCCGGGCTCTGCGCCCTGTCCGCCCGGCCCCGCACCCAGGTCTGGCCGCTGGCCGTCGTGGTGGTCGCCGAGGCGCTGCGCGCGCACCCCGCCTCCGAGCAGAGTCCGCTGCTCGGCTCCGGCCTGACCGTGGTCCACCTCGTCTGCGCCTCGCTGTGGGCCGGCGGACTGGTCCACGCGCTGCGGACCATGCGCCGCTGGCGCGACGCGCCGGCCGGCGCCGCGCTGCTGGGCCGCTACGCGCGCGTGGCGGCCGTACTGCTCGCCGGTGTCACGGCGACGGGCGTGTGCAGTTCGCTGCGCCGGATGCCGGCCGGCACGATCCTGGACCAGTTGACGGAGACGGCCTACGGGCGCGTGCTGCTCGCCAAGGTGCTGCTGATGGTGGCCGTCGCCGCGCTCGCCCTGTGGGCCCGGGTCCGGCTGGCCCGCGCCGAGGACCCGCTGACCGCCTCCTCCCCCGCCCGCGCCGAGGTCGTGCTGCTGGGCCTGGTGGTGGCCGTCTCCGGGCTCCTGACGGCGCTTCCGCTGCCGATCCGGTGGTGACGCCGCCGCGCTCCGGCAGACCGGGCCCCCCGCCTGACGCCCCCTCCCGGAGGGCGCCCGCCGGGCCCGCGCACACCCGCCGCCCCCCGCCCGCGCCCGGGCCGGGGGACCTGCCGGACCGCAACGCCCCTGCCCGGGGAGGGAGCTGACGGGGCGCCGCGACGGGCGGTCGCCGGAGGGGACCTGCGGGGCCGGCCTGTCGGAGACGGCCCGTATCCTCAGTGACCATGCTCGAAGACCGTACGACCGCAGCGCCCTCGGCCACCCCGTGGCCGGCCGCGTATCCGCAGGGGTACGCGGTCGTCGACGTGGAGACCACCGGACTGGCCCGCGACGACCGCATCATCTCGGCCGCCGTCTACCGGCTGGACGCCCGCGGAGAGGTCGAGGACCACTGGTACACGCTGGTCAACCCCGAGCGCGATCCCGGCCCGGTGTGGATACACGGGCTCACCAGCGACGTGCTGGGCGGCGCCCCGCTCTTCGGGGACGTGGCCCGGGAGTTCGCGGAGCGGCTCGACGGACGGGTCCTGGTCGCGCACAACGCCGTCTTCGACTGGCAGATGATCGCCCGGGAGTACGCCCGCGCCCGCAGCGAGCCGCCGGTCCGCCAGCGGCTGTGCACCATCGCGCTCTCCAAGGAGCTGGGCCTGCCGCTGCCCAACCACAAGCTGGAGTCGCTGGCCGCGCACTTCGGCGTCGTCCAGCGGCACGCGCACCACGCCCTCGACGACGCCCGGGTCCTGGCGGAGGCGTTCCGGCCGAGCCTGCTGGCCGCGGCGGCGGGCGGCGTACGGCTGCCGCTGCACGAGTGCCGGCCGCTGACGGAGTGGACGGACCGGCCCTCCCCGCGCATCGGCCGGCAGGGCGGCTACGCGCAGCACGGCTGGCGCCCCTCGCGCAAGCGGCCGGCCTGCCCGTACCCCAACCCCGGCCGGTACGAACCGGGCAAACGCCTCAAGCAGGGGATGCGGGTGGCCTTTTCGGGTGACACCTCCGTCGAGCGGGAGCTGCTGGAGGACCGGGCGGTGGACGCCGGGCTGCACATCGCCACCAGCCTCTCCCGGCTGACCAGCCTCCTCGTCACCAACGACCCCGGCTCGGGCACGTCCAAGACGGTCAAGGCGCGGCAGTTCGGGACCCCGGTGGTGGACGAGGCGGCCTTCGGGCAGTTGCTGGCCGACGTCGAGCCGGCCGACGGGTAGCCGTACGGACGGGTGATTCCGGGCGACCCGCCCCGCGCCCGCTCGCCCGCGCCGGGGCCACGGCCCACCCTGTGACGCATGGCGACATGTGAGGTCTGCGGAAACACCTACGGAATGACCTTCGAGGTCCACGCCCAGGGAGCGGTGCACGTCTTCGACTGCTTCTCGTGCGCGATCCACCGGATGGCCCCGGTCTGCGAGCACTGCCGGGTGCAGATCATCGGGCAGGGCGTCGAGGCCGACGGCCACTTCTACTGCGGCGCCCACTGCGCCCGCGCCGAGGGGAGGGTG
This sequence comes from Streptomyces sp. SCSIO 75703, assembly GCF_036607905.1. Classification (NCBI taxonomy): domain Bacteria; kingdom Bacillati; phylum Actinomycetota; class Actinomycetes; order Kitasatosporales; family Streptomycetaceae; genus Streptomyces; species Streptomyces sediminicola. The sequence continues at coordinate 5,365,360 of NZ_CP144555.1, read as the reverse complement.
GGCATCGTCGACAGGGTGTGACCGGTGCGGAGGTCCGGCGGGGCCGGCCGCCGCCCCGCCGGACCCTCCGCGCGGGAGCCGGACGCCCGCGTTGTACCGTTCGTGGCGTGTACCGCTTCCTGTTGTCCCGCCAGTGGGTGATCCTCACCCTCGTGGCGCTCGCGCTCATCCCGACGATGATCGAGCTGGGCTTCTGGCAGCTGCACCGCCACGAGCGCAAGGTCACGCTGAACGAGGCGATCGCGCGGTCCCTGGCGGCGGAGCCCGTCCCGGCGGAGTCGCTGACCTCGCCGGGAGCGAAGATCCCGGCCGAGCACCGCTACCGCCGTGTGACGGCGACGGGCCGCTTCGACCCGGCCGACGAGGTGGTCGTGCGGCGCCGCACCAACGCGAGCGACAAGATCGGCTACCACGTCCTCACCCCCTTCGTGCTGGACGACGGCAAGGTGCTCGTCGTCAACCGGGGCTGGGTCCCTGCGGACGGCCCGAGCCAGTTCGCGTTCCCCGAGGTCCCGGCACCGCCGGAGGGCGAGATCACCGTCACCGGCCGGCTGATGCCGGACGAGACCACCGCGTCCAGCGGCATCAAGAACGTCGACCGGCTGCCGGACCGCCAGGTCATGCTGATCAACAGCGCCCAGGAGGCCCAGCGCCTCGGCCGGGAGGTCCTCGGCGGGTACGTCGAACTCACCTCGCCCGAGCCCGAGGGCAGCACGCCGCAGCAGATCGGCGCCCCGAACCACGGTGACATCGGCCCCCACATGGCGTACGCGATCCAGTGGTGGCTGTTCTGCGCGGGCGTACCGGTCGGCTGGTTCGTGCTGGTCCGGCGCGAGGTCCGGGACCGCGCGACCGCCGCCCGCGAGACGTCCGGCGCGGACGCGGAGCCGGAGACCGCCGGGGTCTGACCCCGCCGCCGCGGCCACCACGCGGCCCGCGGTCTCCCGTACCGCTCCCGCCCGTCCCCGTACGCGCCCTCGCCCCGGCGTGGCGCGAGGGGGCAGGATGGGGCCATGGATCTTGGACTGAAGGACCGGGTGTACGTCGTCACGGGAGCCACCCGCGGCCTGGGCCACGCCGCCGCGCGCGAACTGGTCGCCGACGGGGCGAAGGTGGTCGTGACGGGACGGGACGAGGAGAGTGTCGCGCGGGCGGCGTCCGCCCTGGGCCCGGGGGCCGTGGGCGTGGCCGCCGACAACGCTGACCCGGCCACCGCCGAACGGCTGATCGGGACCGCCCGGGAGCGCTTCGGGCGTTTCGACGGCGTGCTGATCAGCGTGGGCGGGCCGCCGCCCGGCTTCGTCGCCGACTCCACGGACGCGCAGTGGCAGGCGGCGTTCGAGTCGGTGTTCCTCGGCGCGGTGCGGCTGGCCCGCACGGCGGCGGGCGAGCTGGCGGAGGGCGGCGTGATCGGCTTCGTGCTCTCCGGGTCGGTGTACGAGCCCATCGCGGGCCTGACCATCTCCAACGGGCTCAGGCCGGGCCTCGCGGGCTTCGCCAAGTCCCTCGCCGACGAGCTGGGCCCGCGCGGCATCCGGGTCGTCGGCGTGCTCCCGGGCCGCATCGACACCGACCGGGTGCGCGAGCTGGACGCCCTGTCCGCCGATCCGGAGGCGACCAGGGCGGCGGCCGAGTCCCGCGTCCCGCTGCGCCGCTACGGCGCCCCGGAGGAGTTCGGCCGTACGGCGGCGTTCCTGCTGTCGCCGGCCGCCTCGTACATCACCGGGGTGATGATCCCGGTGGACGGCGGCGTGCGCCACGGCTTCTAGGCGGGCCGCGGGACACCACGAGCCCACCGCCCGCCACGAGACGCCTCGCCGTGCCGCCCGGCGGGCGGCACGGCGAGGCCGAGCCAGCCGGAGCGGGGGGTGGGGACGGCTCAGGTCACCCGTTCCGCGCCGTGCCGGACGGCTCTGAGGCGCACCTCCGCCGGGAGGGAGTCGAGGCCCGCCGAACCGCGGGCGCGGGCCAGCGGGCCGGTGGTGAGGTCGTCCAGCGCGGTCCCCGGGTCCACGTGCGGGGCCAGCACCAGCCGGAGCCGGGTGCGCGGGGCGTCCCGGCGGCCGGTGAGGCGGGCGCGGGCCCGTTCCACCCCGTCGATGCGGCCGGCCTCCTCGGCCAGGGCGTCCTCCAGGGCCCGGCCGCGCACCACGGCGCCCTCGCCGTCGCCCGAGTCGATCAGGACCTCAGCCGGCCGGCGGCGGCGCAGCACCGACGCCAGCCACCACAGGGCGAGCAGCAGCAGGACGGCGAGGGCGGCGATGACCACCGGCCACCACCAGCCCGCGTCCCGCCACCGGGTCCGCTCGGCGTCGCTGAGCAGCACGTCGTGCGGGCCCTGGTGGACCCACCAGCGCGGCGGCGACACGCCGTACCCGACGGCGAGCACGGAGCCGCCGAGGGCGATCAGGACCAGGCCGACGAGGGCGAGCAGCACCCGGTTGACGGTTCTGAGCACCGCCCTCACCCCTTCCGTCCCGGCCGCGTCACCCGTACCGCCACGGCGGGCGTCCGGGCCAGTCCGAGTCCCCGGGCCGCCTCGTCGAGCACTCCGGTCAGATCGCCGCGCACCTCGTCCACCTCCCTGAAGTGCGACACCGCCCGCACCTTCGCCGAACGGCGCCGCATCCGCACCCGCGCCGACTGGACCCCGGGGACCTCCACGGCGCGGTCGCGCAGCACGGTCGCGGCGGCCCGCCGGTCCAGCGCGGCACGCACGTCCGGGTGGGTGCGCCGCATCGGCAGCATCGCCCGCAGTCCCGGGGTGAGGGCCAGGGCGAGCAGCCACAGTCCGAGGGCGGCGGCGACGCCCGCGCCGACCAGGACCCAGGTGTCGTCCAGGTGCCGGTGGGCGAGCTGGCCGGCCAGTTCCCGGCGCCAGTCCATCGCCCGCCGTCCGGCGCGCACGGAGGCGATGTCGTAGAGGAAGAGGCCCGCGGCGCCCAGCAGGACCAGGGCGACGAGGCCGGCGGGGACCCGTCGGGCCGACCAGAAGCGTCCCGACCGGCCGGCGGCGCCGGCGGGGGGCGGGGGCGGCGCGGGCCCGGCACCGTCCTTCTCCAGGACGGGCATCGCGCGGGTCGCGCCCTCGTGCTCGTGCTCGTCGCGTTCGGTCATCGCGTCCTCCGCCGGGCCGCGCCGTACTCCGCCGGGGGGTGCAGCCGCTCCACCTGGACGGCGACCTCAGGCACCGCCATCCCCACGTAACCGCTCACCCGCTGGACCACCTGGTGGCGGACCCGGCCGCAGCGGGCGCCGAGGTCGCTCGGGTAGTCCAGTTCCAGGTGGACGCGGACGCGGGCGGTGTCGTGGTGGACGACGACGGTGGCGTGGGGGCGCTCCGCTTCGGGCGGCAGGGGCCCGACCGCCTCCCGCGCCGCCTGGGCGGCGATCTTGGCGACCACCCGGTCGGCGATCCGGGTGGCGCCGCGCTCGCCCGGCGGCACGGCGCCCGGACCCTCGCCGCGCTCGTCCGCCCCGTCGCTCACGCCTGTCACCGGCGCCGGTCGTCGCGGCTGCGGAAGAAGTCGCCGAGTTCCATGTCCCCCTCCAGGAACCGCCCGACGACGAAGCCGACGGCGCCCAGGGCAGCCACCAGCAGAAAGGCGCCGAACCCGCCGAAGTACCCGGCGAACCCCAGTGCCATGCCGGCGATCATGCCGACCACGGCCATGCTCATGGTGTGCTCCCCTCAGGTCCGCGTACCGGTCACTGGATGCGCGGCTCCGGTTCCTCGTCCTCCTCGTCGGGCAGCTTCACGTCGCTGACCGCGATGTTGACCTCGACGACTTCCAGACCGGTCATCCGCTCCACCGCCGCCACCACGTTCTCCCGGACGTCGCGCGCGACATCGGAGATCGACACGCCGTATTCGATGACGATCTCCAGATCGAGGGCGGTCTGCTTCTCGCCGACCTCGGCCTTCACCCCGCGCGTGACGGACCTGGTGCCGCCGGGGACCTTCTCCCGCACGGCTCCGAAGGTCCGCGACAGTCCGCTGCCCATGGCGTGCACGCCATCGACATCGCGTGCGGCCATTCCGGTGATCTTCTCCACCACTCCGTCGGCGATGGTGGTCCGGCCCCGGGTCCCGGGGTCGCCGCCGCCGCGCCGACCGCCCTGCTTGACCGCGCTCTCGGCCGTCGTCTCGCTCATGGTCGTACGTCCCTTCGGTCGTCCTCCTTCGACCACCGTAAGCAGGGTTCCCCGATCCCGCGCCGTGGATACGGCAGGGTGGAGGAATGACGACGGCGCAACGGTGGGCTCGGACGGTACGGGAGCAGTTGGGGCACGGCAGGTTCCTGCCCCTGGGGGGTCCGCTCGACGGGGTGTGGATCACCGAACGGGCGGCGCGGAACGTGCTGCTGACGGCGTTCGACGAGGTGCGGGGCGCGTGGGCGGGGACGCTGCGCGTGGGGCCGGCCGAGGAGGGGGACGTACGGGAGCCGGCCGTCCCGGCGCCGCCGAGCGGACTGCCGCCCGGCCCGCTGCGCGTCACGGCCGACTTCGCGGCGACGGCGGCGCGTCCGCTGCCGGAGACGGCGGACCGGCTGCGGGGGGCACTGGCCGAGACGGCCGGGCGGCTCGGGCTGACGGTGACGGAGGTGGACCTGCGGGCGACGGACCTGCTGGACCCGTCGGACGAGGGACGGCCGGGCGCCGGGACCGCCGACGGCGGCCCGGCGGCGGGCGGCGAAGAGGCGGCACCGCACGGCGGAGCGGCGGGGGCCGTCGGCGAAGAGGCGGCGGAAGGCGACGGAGCGGCGGGGGCGGCCACCGGGCGGGCGGAGACCGCCGGTTCGGACGCGTCCGAACGGGGGACGGGGGGCTCCGCGCGGCGACCGGGGACACCACCCGGGACCGGGGAGTCCGCCTCCGCCGGGGGGCCGGAGGGCCCGGCCTCGGACGAGGAGCGGGTGGCCGGGGCCGTGCTCGGGGTGGCGGGGGCGGACCGGCTGACGGGCACGCTCGGCCGCGCGGTGCACCTCTCCGAGCCCCCGCCGGGGCAGGCGGCACTGGCCCGGCGGCACGTCCGGGTGGAACTCGCGGTCGGCGCGGATCATCCGCCGCTGGAGGTGGCCCTGCGGGTGCGCGCCGCGGTGTCGGACGCGCTGGCGGACCATCCGACGGTGGCCGTGCTGGTGACGGCGGTCGGCTGAGCACAGCGTGCGCACCCCGCCGACCGCGCCCCCACCGGTGAAGCCGTGCTCAGGCGCCCGTCACTCGCCGAGGCCGGCCAGGTCGCGCAGGCGGCGGGCCTGGGCGGCGCGCTCGGCGGACCGCTGGGCGTCGTAGTCCCGGTCACGGGCGCCCCGGAGCAGCGCCTTGGTCTCGACGACGGCGTCGCGCGGCGCGGACAGCACCGCCGAGGCGAGGTCCCGCACGGCGCCGTCGAGCTGGTCGGCGGGCACGGCGAGGTTGGCCAGGCCCATGGTGACGGCCTCCTCGGCCGGCACGAAGCGCCCGGTGAGGCAGATCTCCAGCGCGCGGGAGTACCCGACGAGGCCCACCAGGGGGTGGGTGCCCGCGAGGTCCGGGACCAGGCCGAGGCTGGTCTCGCGCATGGCGAGCTGCGCGTCCTCGGCGACGATCCGCAGGTCGCAGGCGAGGGCGAGCTGGAGACCGGCCCCGATGGCGTGGCCCTGGACGGCGGCGATCGACACGATGTCGCTGCGCCGCCACCAGGTGAACGCCCGCTGGTACAGGGCGATGGTCGCGTCCAGTTCGGCGTCGGGCTCGCGCGCGAGGCCGAGGAACGACAGCTCGCCGTCGAAGCCCTCCGGCGTGAACGCCTTCCGGTCGAGCCCCGCCGAGAACGACTTCCCCTCGGCGCGCAGCACGACGACGCGGACCGAGCCCGGCAGCAACTGGCCGGCCTCGATCAGCGCCCGCCACAGGGCGGGGCCCTGCGCGTTGCGCTTGGCCGGGTTGGTCAGCGTCACCGTGGCGATGGCGTCGTCGACGGTGAGCCGCACACCGTCCTGGTCGAGAACGGGACCGTGATCGTGGGCGGGCGTGGCCATGGGGCGCCTCCGAGGGGTGCGGTCGTCGTCTCTGCCGGACGCGTGTGCCACGCGACGGCAGAGCTAAGTGACTGCACAGTAACCACCCGGCCGGCCGGAAGACCGACCGGGTGGCCACCATCGGAGCCGTGGGGCCGCCCGGGGCGGTCAGGCCGATGGGGCCTTCTTGCCCCGGGTCGCCCCGCCACGCCCTCGCAGCGTGACGCCCGACTCGCTGAGCATGCGGTGCACGAAGCCATACGAGCGGCCGGTTTCCTCGGCCAACGCCCGGATGCTCGCACCGGCGTCGTACTTCTTCTTCAGGTCTGCCGCGAGCTTGTCGCGCGCGGCGCCGGTCACCCGGCTGCCCTTCTTCAGAGTCTCGGCCACCCGTGCCTCCTCATGGGAAGTGCGCTCTGGTCTCCTCATGATCACCCCTCCCGGCCCGCATGGCCACCCATTCGGCAAGGTCGGTGAGACCGGGATGTGACGACAGGAGCGCATCCACACATGCGGAATCCCGAATTCCACAGGGTCGTGGACGTACCGCCGAACGGGTTCCCGCACGAAGTTCCTGGTCAGAACGGCGTCACGGCCGGGCCTCCGGAAAGGGAGGGCCCGGCCGTGACGTGGGTGGAGGACACACCTCCTGATGAGGAGATCTCACTCAGATGGTGGATCACGGATCGGCCGAATGATCCATCACCGATGGATCATCCATTCGGTCAAGCGAGGGCGACGAGGTCCGCGTAGTCCGCGCCCCACAGGTCCTCGACGCCGTCCGGCAGCAGGATGATCCGCTCCGGCTGGAGCGCCTCGACGGCGCCCTCGTCGTGGGTGACGAGGACGACCGCGCCCTTGTAGGTGCGCAGCGCGCCGAGGATCTCCTCCCGGCTGGCCGGGTCGAGGTTGTTGGTGGGCTCGTCGAGCAGGAGCACGTTGGCCGAGGAGACGACCAGGGTGGCCAGGGCCAGGCGGGTCTTCTCGCCGCCGGAGAGCACCCGGGCGGGCTTGTCCACGTCGTCGCCGGAGAAGAGGAACGAGCCGAGCACCTTGCGGACCTCCACGAGGTCCATGTCGGGCGCGGCGGAGCGCATGTTCTCCAGGACGGTGCGCTCGGGATCGAGGGTCTCGTGCTCCTGGGCGTAGTAGCCGAGCTTGAGGCCGTGGCCCTCGATCACCTGGCCGGTGTCGGGCTTCTCCACCCCGCCGAGCAGGCGCAGCAGCGTGGTCTTGCCCGCGCCGTTGAGGCCGAGGATGACCACGCGGGAGCCCTTGTCGATGGCCAGGTCGACGTCGGTGAAGATCTCCAGCGAGCCGTACGACTTGGACAGGCCCTCGGCGGTCAGCGGGGTCTTGCCGCAGGGCGCGGGCTCGGGGAAGCGGAGCTTGGCGACCTTGTCGGACTGGCGCACCGCGTCCAGGCCGCTGAGCAGCCGGTCGGCGCGGCGGGCCATGTTCTGCGCGGCGACCGTCTTGGTGGCCTTGGCGCGCATCTTGTCGGCCTGGGCGTTGAGCGCGGCGGCCTTCTTCTCGGCGTTGGCCCGCTCGCGCCTGCGGCGCTTCTCGTCGGCCTCGCGCTGCTGCTGGTAGAGCTTCCAGCCCATGTTGTAGATGTCGATGGCGGCGCGGTTGGCGTCCAGGTAGAACACCTTGTTGACGACCGTCTCGACCAGGTCGACGTCGTGGGAGATGACGACGAAGCCGCCGCGGTAGCTCTTGAGGTAGTCGCGCAGCCAGACGATCGAGTCGGCGTCGAGGTGGTTGGTCGGCTCGTCCAGGAGCAGGGTGTCGGCGTCCGAGAAGAGGATGCGGGCCAGCTCGATGCGGCGGCGCTGGCCGCCGGAGAGCGTGTGCAGGGGCTGGGACAGGACCCGGTCCGGGAGGTTGAGCGCGGCGGCGATGGTGGCGGCCTCGGCCTCGGCCGCGTACCCGCCCTTGGTGAGGAACTCGGTCTCCTGGCGCTCGTACTGCCTCAGCGCCTTCTCGCGGGTGGCGCCGCGGCCGGTGGCGATGCGCTCCTCGTTCTCGCGCATCTTGCGGATCAGTACGTCCAGTCCGCGGGCCGACAGGACGCGGTCGCGGGCGAGGACGTCGAGGTCGCCGGTGCGCGGGTCCTGCGGGAGGTAGCCGACGTCGCCGGAGCGGGTGACGGTGCCGCCGGCGGGCTGGCCCTCACCGGCGAGGACCTTGGTGAGGGTGGTCTTGCCGGCGCCGTTGCGGCCGACCAGGCCGATGCGGTCGCCCTTGGCGACGCGGAAGGTGGCGCTCTCGATGAGGATGCGGGCACCGGCGCGCAGCTCGATGCCGGAGGCGGAGATCACGGACAGACTCCAGGGCGGATATGAGGGGCGGGATGGGCGGTCGAGGACGGGTCCCGCCGGCTAATGCGCGAGGAGAATGGCCATGGGGCCAGTCTAACGGGGCCGAGCAAGCGGTTTTCCTCGGTCGCGCGCCCCGCCTCCGGCCGGGTGTCCGCCGGAGGCGGGACGCGGGGCGCGGGCGCGGGGCGTTGTCGGTGGGGGGTGCGAGACTGGCGTCACACGGGACTCCGGCCGTCTCGGCGTCCCGCGCCCCGTCCCCGACGCGCAGGGAGTGATCGGCATGGCAGGCACGGACGGCAACCGCCCCAGCGTCTTCCCGACACTGCTGTACGCGGACGCCAAGGCGGCGATCCGGCAGCTCACCCTGGCCTTCGGATTCACCGAACTGGCCGTGTACGAGGGGGAGGACGGCACGGTGGCCCACGCCGAGCTGGCGCAGGGCCAAGGCGCGGTGATGCTCGGCTCGAAGGGCACGGGGAGCCGGTTCGACGAGGCGATGCGCGACGCGGGCCCGGCGGGGGTGTACATCGCGGTGGACGACGTCGACGCGCACCACCGGCGGGCCGTCGAGCACGGCGCGGAGATCCTGATGCCGCCCACCGACCAGGAGTACGGCTCGCGGGACTACATGGCCCGCGATCTGGAGGGCAACGTGTGGAGCTTCGGCACCTACTCCCCCGGGCTTCCCGGCTGAGGTTCCCGCCGGGCGGGCGGCCGTGCGCCGCGCGCCCGGGGCACCGTCAGTTCCCTCCGGTGTGCACCTGGAAGGCGGCCCGCCGCACCGCTTTGGCGAGCGCCGGGTCGGGGTGGGCGGCGGCCAGCGCCACCAGCACCTGGACGGTACGGGGGTGGCCGACGGCCCGGACCTCGTCGAGCAGGGCCGGGACGGTGGGCTGCACCGCGGCCTCCAGGTGGCGCACGAGCAGCGGGGCCTCGCCGTGGTCGGCGACGGCGGCGGCGGTGTCGACCCACAGCCAGGTGGCCTCGCGCCGGGTCAGGACGTGGTGGGCGTCCTCGGGGTCGTCGCCGTCGTGCTCGGCCAGCCACAGCAGGGCGTAGGGCCGCAGTGTGGGCTCGTCGAGCACGGAGCGGACGTCGGGCTCGGCGGGGGCGCCGACCACGCGCAGCGCGTCGAAGGCGAGACCGCGCAGCAGGGCGTCCTCGCCGCGGGCGGCGGCGAGCAGTTCGGTGACGGCGCTGCCGACGGGCCGGGCGGCCAGCCAGGCCCGGTACTCGGCGCGGGCGGCGTTGGGGCGGAGCTGGGCGCAGCCGCGCAGCATGTCCTCGGCGCCCTGCTCGATGTTGCCGGCGGGACTCTGCGCGGCGACGCAGATCTGCTCCAGCTTGACCCAGACCGCCCAGCTCCCCAGCGGGGTGAGCGTGGCCTGTCCGTCGCCGCAGGTGAGGGCGCCCACGGAGGCGAGGGCGTGCAGGGCCCAGTCGAGGAGGGGGCCGAGTGGGGCGTCGGCCGCCCCGGGCGGCGGGGCGGGCTCCTCCTCGGGGGCGCGGGGGGCCGGGGGGCCGGGTTCGAGCCGGGGCCCGTAGGGCACCTCGCAGCGTTCGGTGCGCAGTTCCGTGACGCGCTGCCCGAGCAGGTCCAGGAGCTGCGTGACGGGGACGGGTCCGGCGGAGAGCTGGAGGAAGGAGAGCACCTGGGGCATCGCGGAGACCACCTCGGCGACGGCGGAGGGCTCCTGACCCGGCGGTTCGGGGTGGGCGAGGGACCAGGCGTCGAAGAGGGCGACCCAGCCGCGGAGCACGGCGCTGTCGTCGCGGTCCCAGGCGCGCAGCCGCCAGCCGGGGCGGGCGGTGTCGCCGTGCACCTCGACGAGGCCGGCGAGGCGGGCGGTGTCCCAGTCGGCGCGGACCCGGTCCACCGTCAGGCCCAGTTCGCGGGCGGCGTGTTCGGCGGTCGTATCGGAGAGGGTGGCCTTGCCGTCGGTGGTGGCGCTGCCCCGGCCGGGGCCGAGGGCCGTGTCGGCCCAGCGGGCGACGCGGACCGCGCCGGCCAGGCCGGAGCGTGCCATCCCGGCCAGCTCCGCGCGGGCCGGGGTGCCTTCCGGGGGGCGCGGCGCGGAGCGGTGCGGGCGGCGCTGGGCCATCGCTCTGGGGGCGGCGGCCAGGGGTCGCGGGCGGACGAGTCGGAGCCTGGAGTCGCGCGGGATACGGGACGTCACGGGGGCAGTCTTCCGTTTGACGGTCCGAAAACCCAAACGGAACGTCCCGGCCGGTTCCCGGGAGGCTCGGGCACGCGTCGCCGAGGGCGCTCCTCGCTCGGATCAGGCCAGTGGCACGATCCGAAACGGAACCGGCGTGCCGGGGCCGGGGCGGCGGCCCGGCGGGGTCACACCAGGGGCGTGAGGAAACGGCGCACGGCCTCTTCGTAGGGCTCGGGGGCGGCGTTCCACATGGCCGCGTGGGGGGCGTGCCGGACGGTGTGGAGGGCGACCATGCGGGGGTGGGTTTCGGCCAGTCGCCGGGAGGGCCCCCAGGGGGCCACCCGGTCGTCCGGGCCGTGGAAGATCAGGGTGGGCACGGCGGGGCGGTACAGGCCGGCCTCGTGGCGGTCCCGGTCGGCGTGGAGCCCGGCGCGGCCCTGGGCGGCGCGCACGGCGAGCGGCAGCAGCGGGGCGGGGGTGTGGCGGGCCGCGGCGAGGGCGCGCAGGGTCGCCTCCCAGCTCAGTACCGGGGAGTCGAGGATCAGGCCCGCGACGCGGTCGCGCAGGTCGGAGAGGGCGGCGGTGCGCAGGGCCATGGCGGCGCCGGTGGACCAGCCGAGCAGCACCACCTGGCGGGCGCCGTGGTCGACGGCGTAGCGGAGGGCGGCGTCCACGTCGCGCCACTCGGTCTCGCCGAAGTGCTGGAGCCCGTCCGGGGAGCGCGGGGCCCCGACGTCGCCCCGGTAGGCGAGGGCGAGCACGGGCAGGTGGCGGCGGTGCAGGGCGGCCATCACGTTGAGGGCGTGCTCGCGGGTGGTGCCGAGTCCGTGCACGGCGATGAGCCAGGTGGTGCGGGCCCCGGGCAGGAACCAGGCGGGCAGCGGGCCGAGTTCGCCGGGCACCCGCACGTCGGTGTGGTCCAGGCCGAGGGCGGTGCGCGGGGTGCCGACGTGCAGGTTGGGGGTGAGCCAGACGTGGTCGCCGGCGGCGAGGGTGCCGTGGGTGACGCCTTCGAGGCGGCGGACGACGGTGTCGGCACCGTGCCGGGTCCCGCTCAGGACGCCGCCGACGACCGCGTGGGTGCCGTCGCCGGCGAGTCCGTACCGGCCGGGACGGAGCGCGGCCAGGTCCCGGGTGAGGGTGATCTGGCCGGCGGCGGTGCCGTGCACGGTGAGCCGGGGTTCGGTGGGCAGCGGCCGGCCGGGGGACGCCTTGAGCGCCGCGTCGCTGGCGAACCGGCCGGCGGCGACGCTCGCTGCGCCGGCCGCCAGGGCTGCGGTGAGGGCGGCGGCCGTGGCTGTGACTGTGCGCATGGGGCCAGTCTCCCGGTGGAGTCGGAGGGCGGCCAGTGGACGGACGGCGGGGGGTGACGCGCCGGGTCCGCGGGCCGTCGGCGCGGGGCGGGGGCGGGGGCGGGTCCGTGCCGCCTCCGGTACCCGGGAAGCGGCGGGGTACGCCCGCCCCGTCACCGCCGGCCGTACCCCCGCAGCCGTCTCGCGGCGTCGGCGAGCTGGGGCTCCGTCAGGAGGGCGGGGGTGCGGCCCGGGACGGCGGAGGCCGTGAGCCACAGGCGGCACATCCACTCGAGCTGGGCGGTGCGGTCGTACGCCTCGTCGAGGCCGGCGCCGTGGGTGATCGTGCCGTGGTTGGCCAGCAGGCAGCCGGAGCGGCCGTCGAGGGCGGTGAGCATGGCGCGGGCCAGTTCCCCGGTGCCGTAGGGGGCGTAGGGGGCGACGCGGACGGGGCCGCCCAGCGCGGCGGCCATGTAGTGGACCGGGGGGAGTTCGGTGACGAGGGTGGAGACCGCGGTGGCGTACAGGGCGTGGGTGTGGACGACGGCGCGGGCGTCGGTGGTGCGGTAGACGGCGAGGTGGAGGGGGAGTTCGCTGGTGGGGACCAGTGTGCCGAGGACCTGGCGGCCGTCGAGGTCGACGCCGGTCACGTCGTCGGGCGTGAGCCGGTCGTAGGGCACGCCGGAGGGGGTGACGAGCACGGTGTCACCGACCCGGACCGAGACGTTCCCGGAGGTGCCGACGACCAGTCCGTCGGCGACCGTGCGCCGGGCGAAGGTGACAAGTGTCTCCCAGTCCCGAGGTGTAGCCGGCCGGTCGCCCCTGTTGTCCGTCATGTCCCGTGCCCCCTTCCGGGCGCCGGGGCCTCCCGGCGCGCTCGCCGCGCCGATCCTGCCAGGGACGTCTCCGGAGCGCAGCGGCGCGGGCACGGAGCGCCAGCGCGGCGGGGGCGGGGCGGGAGCGGGCACCCCCGTTTCCGGTCACCACGGGGCCCGATCCAGTTCATCTTCCGTTCACCCGGGTTACCTACGTTCGTCGCGCCAATGACCTCGAACGATTGCCTGGGTAAATGGAAAGCTTCTCGCTGATCCTCGCGATTGTGGTGGTAACCGCACTCGCGTTCGATTTCACGAACGGTTTCCACGACACCGCGAACGCGATGGCGACGACCATTTCGACCGGTGCGCTCAAGCCCAAGGTCGCGGTGGCCATGTCCGCCGTGCTGAACCTCGTGGGCGCCTTCCTCTCCGTGGAGGTCGCCAACACGATCTCCAAGGGTCTCGTCGACGAGACCGGCATCCGGCCCGAGGTCATCTTCGCCGCCCTGGTCGGCGCGATCCTCTGGAACCTGCTGACCTGGCTGGTCGGGCTCCCCTCCAGTTCCTCGCACGCCCTGATGGGCGGTCTGATCGGTGCCGCGGTCGCCTCCGCCGGCGTCGGCGCCGTCCACGGCGGGGTGCTCCTGACCAAGGTGCTGCTGCCCGCCGTCGCCGCCCCGGTCGTGGCCGGCGTCGCGGCGCTGGTCGGCACCCGGCTCACCTACCGCCTGGGCCGCAAGGCCGACGGCAAGGCCGCCGAGAAGGGCTACCGCGCCGGGCAGATCGCCTCGGCCGGCCTGGTCTCGCTGGCCCACGGCACCAACGACGCCCAGAAGACGATGGGCATCATCACCCTGGCCCTGATCGCCGGCGGCGCCCTCGCCCCCGCCTCCGACCCGCCCCTGTGGGTCATCCTCTCCGCGGGCCTGGCGATCGCGCTCGGCACCTACCTCGGTGGCTGGCGCATCATCCGCACCATGGGCCGGGGCCTCACCGACCTCCAGCCGCAGCAGGGCTTCGCCGCCCAGACCAGTGCCGCCACGGTCATCCTCGCCTCCTCGCACCTCGGCTTCTCCCTCTCCACCACGCACTCCGTCTCCGGCGCCGTGATGGGCTCGGGCCTCGGCCGCAAGGGCGGCGTGGTCCGCTGGTCGACCGCGACCCGGATGTTCGTCGCCTGGGGCCTGACGCTGCCGGCCGCCGCCTTCGTCGGCGCGCTCGCCGAGTGGGTCACCAAGCTCGGCGACTGGGGCACGGCGCTCGTCGCGGTCTTCCTGGTGGTCTCCAGCGCCGCGATCTGGAAGATCTCCCGCCGCGAGGTCATCGACCACACCAACGTCAACGGCGACGAGCCGGCCGCCGGGCCGGAGCCGGAGCCCGTCGGCGTGGTGACCGCGGCGATGGCCGCCGTGACCCCGCCGCCCGCCCTGACCGACGACCTGAAGGCCACCCTCCCGGCCCCCGCCGTGACCGCCGGTGCGCCCGACGCGCCGCCGACGCCGGCCGCCACCCCCGTCTGAGCCCGCCGGGCCCGGCTCCCGCACCGCGCCGGGCCCTCGCGGCCGGGTACGAAGGAAGAGAACCGTCATGAACATCGACTGGGCTGCCCTCGGCTCCGTCTTCGGAGTCAGCCTCGTGGCCACCGTGGGCCTCGTGGCCCTCTTCACCCTCGGCATCGTCGGCCTCTCCCGCCAGGAGCGGGCCGTCGCCCGGGGCGAGTCGGCGGCGCTCGCCGTCACCGGCGCGTACGCCTGCTTCGCGGCCTGCGCCGCGGCGGTGGCCTACGGGATCTACATGATCGTCGCCTGACCCTCCGGAAGGACGGCGTCCCCCGGGGCGCCCTTCGGGAGGACTTCGCGCGGGGCGTGGGACGGGAAGCGCCGTCCCACGCCCCGCGCGCCTCGCGCACCCCGCGCGCCTCGCGCACCCCGCGCGCCTCGCGCACCCCGCGCGCCTCGCGCACCCCGCGCGCCTCGCGCACCCCGCGCGCCGGTGTGCCGGCGCGCACCCGCGCCCTGTGGCCTCCCGCACACTCCTCCTTCGCAGGTCAACGGCAGGTTGACGGGTGTTCGCGGAGCGTGGTGGACTGCCGGGAGCCATCACGGCGGCAGGAGAGGAAGCCGGTGCGAATCCGGCGCGGTCCCGCCACTGTCACCGGGGCGTCATGCCCCGGGAGCCAGGAACTCTCGCCGCCGGTCTCGTCGAACCAGGGCGCGGACACCCTGAGTGAGGACCTATCGCCATGCGCGGCTGCCGTTCGAGGTACACCCACGACGCTCCCCCCGTCCCCCCGGCCGGCTGAGCGCCATGCGGGCCGAACGCGTCTTCGCGTACGGCGCCGCCGCCGGCCTCCTCGGTGACCTCCTCCTCGGCGATCCGCGCCGCGGACACCCCGTCGCCGCCTTCGGGCGGGCCGCGGGTGCCGTGGAACGGGCGCTGTGGCGGGACCACCGGGGCCGGGGCGCGCTGCACACCCTCGTCTGCGCCGGCGGCGCCGTGGCCCTCGGGGCCGGTGCCGCGCGGGCCGTCCGGTCCCGGCCGGCCGCCTCCGTCGCGCTGACCGCCGCCGCCACCTGGGCCGTCGTCGGCGGCACCTCGCTGGCGCGCGAGGCACGCGCCGTCGGGCGGGCGCTGGAGGCCGGGGAGGTGGACACGGCACGGGAGCGGCTGCCGCACCTGTGCGGGCGGGACCCGCGGGCCCTGGACGCCGACGGGATCGCGCGGGCCGTGGTGGAGTCCGTCGCCGAGAACACCTCGGACGCCGTGGTGGGCGCGCTGGTGTGGGGCGCCGCGGCCGGGGTGCCGGGGCTGCTCGGCTTCCGCGCGGTGAACACCCTCGACGCCATGGTCGGGCACAAGTCGCCCCGGTACCGGCGCTACGGCTGGGCCTCGGCCCGGCTCGACGACCTCGCGGGCTGGCCGGGCGCCCGGCTCACCGCCGTCCTCGCCACCGTCGCCGGCCCGGACCCCCGGGGCGCGGCGCGGGCCTGGCGGGCCGACGCCTCCCGGCACCCGAGCCCCAACGCCGGTCCCGTCGAGGCGGCCTTCGCGGGCGCCCTCGGCGTCCGGCTGGGCGGCACGCTCTCCTACGGCGGGCGCGTCGAGCACCGGCCGGTGCTCAACGGGGCCGGGGGCCGTCCGGCCGGGGCCGCCGACATCGAGCGGGCCGTCCGGCTCTCCCGGCGCGTGGGTCTGCTCGCGCTCGGCGTGTGCGCGGGCGCGCGCCTCCTCACGAGCGCCGCACTCGCCTGCACCCGGTCCGGCGCCCGCCCCGGTCGCGCCCGGCCGGCCGCCCTCGCGGGGCGGCCGGCGAAGGGACGGGTGTCGTGAGCGGGGGGCTTCTCGTCGCCGGCACCACCTCCGACGCCGGCAAGAGCGTGGTCACCGCCGGGATCTGCCGGTGGCTGGCGCGGCAGGGGGTGCGGGTCGCGCCGTTCAAGGCGCAGAACATGTCCCTGAACTCGTTCGTCACCCGCGAGGGCGCCGAGATCGGCCGGGCCCAGGCCATGCAGGCCCAGGCGTGCCGCGTCGAGCCGAGCGCGCTGATGAACCCGGTGCTGCTCAAGCCGGGCGGCGAGCGCAGCAGCCAGGTCGTGCTGCTCGGCAAACCGGTCGGCGAGATGAGCGCCCGCGGCTACCACGGCGGACGGCAGGCGGCCCTGCTCGGCACGGTGCTGGAGTGCCTGGCCGAACTGCGCGCCGGCCACGACGCGGTGATCTGCGAGGGCGCGGGCAGCCCCGCC
Organism: Streptomyces sp. SCSIO 75703; assembly: GCF_036607905.1. Lineage (NCBI taxonomy): Bacteria > Bacillati > Actinomycetota > Actinomycetes > Kitasatosporales > Streptomycetaceae > Streptomyces > Streptomyces sediminicola. The sequence continues at coordinate 5,349,022 of NZ_CP144555.1, read as the reverse complement.
GAGATCAACCTGCGCCGTACCGACATCGTCAACATGGGCATCGCCCGGGGCGCCGGCTTCCCCGTCCTCGTCGTCGGCGACATCGACCGGGGCGGCGTCTTCGCCTCCTTCTTCGGCACGGTGGCGCTGCTCTCCCCCGAGGACCAGGCGCTGGTGGCCGGGTTCCTCGTCAACAAGTTCCGCGGCGACGTGAGCCTGCTGGAACCCGGCCTGGACATGCTGCGCGGCCTCACCGGGCGGCGCACGTACGGCGTGCTGCCCTTCCGGCACGGGCTCGGCATCGACGAGGAGGACGGCATGAGCCTCGCCGCGCCCGGCGCGGAAGGGGGGCCGGGTACCGCGCCGCCGCACGGCGAGGACGTGCTGCGCGTCGCGGTGTGCGCGCTGCCGCTGATGTCCAACTTCACGGACGTGGACGCCCTCGCCGCCGAGCCGGGCGTCGTGGTCCGCTTCACCGACCGGCCCGAGGAGGTGGCCGACGCCGACCTCGTCGTCGTCCCCGGCACCCGGGGCACCGTCCGCGCCCTGGACTGGCTGCGCCGGCGCGGACTCGCCGACGCCCTGGTGCGCCGGCACCAAGACGGCCGGCCGGTGTTCGGCGTGTGCGGCGGCTACCAGCTCCTCGGCGAGGAGATCGAGGACGACGTGGAGAGCCGCCGGGGGCGGGTCGCGGGGCTCGGCGTGCTGCCGGTACGGGTGCGGTTCGCCCGCGAGAAGACCCTCGCCCGCCCGGCGGGCACCGCGCTCGGCGAGCCCGTCGAGGGCTACGAGATCCACCACGGCGTCGCCGAGGTACTCGGCGGGCGGACCCTCGTCTCCGACGGCCGCGGCGCTCCCCTGGACGGCTGCCGCTCGGGGACGACCTGGGGCACCCACTGGCACGGCGCGCTGGAGTCGGACGGCTTCCGGCGGGCCTTCCTGCGCGAGGTGGCCGCCGCCGCGGGCCGCCGTTTCGTACCCGCCCCCGGCACCTCCTTCGCCGCGCTGCGCGAGGAACGGCTCGACCGCCTCGGCGACCTGATCGAACGGCACGCGGACACCGACGCGCTGTGGCGGCTCGTCGAGTCCGGCACACCGCAAGGACTTCCCTTCATCCCCCCGGGAGCGCCCGCATGAGCACTGTGTTGTTGTTGTCGACCGCCGACACGGACCTTCTGGCGGCCCGCGCGGCGGACGCCGCCTACCGGATCGGCAACCCCTCCCGCGTCGACGTCGCCGAGGAGCTGCCGGCCCTGCTGGACGGCGCCGACATCGCCGTGGTCCGCCTGCTGGGCGGCAAGCGGGCCTGGGAGGACGGGCTCGCCGCGCTGCGGTCCGCCGGGGTGCCGACCGTGCTGCTCGGCGGCGAGAGCGTGCCGGACGCCGAGCTGATGGCCGAGTCGTCGGTGCCGGCCGGGGTGGTGGCGGAGGCGCTGCGCTACCTCGTCGAGGGCGGCCCGGAGAACCTCACCCAGCTCGCCCGGTTCCTCTCGGACACGGTGCTGCTGACCGGCGAGGGCTTCGAGGAGCCGCGGACGATGCCCGCGTACGGGGTGCGCGGGGCACGGCCCCTCGTCGACGGCCGCCCGACGGTGGGCGTGCTCTTCTACCGCGCCCACCAGCTCAGCGGCAACACCGCCTTCGTGGACACTCTCTGCGAGGCGATTGAGGCGCACGGAGCCAACGCCCTTCCGGTGTACTGCGGTTCGCTGCGCGGCGCCGATCCGGGGCTCTACGAGACGCTGGGCCGGGCCGACGCCCTGGTCGCCACCGTCCTCGCCTCCGGCGGCACCCACGCCTCGCAGGCGTCGGCCGGCGGCGACGAGGACGCCTGGGACATCGGGGCGCTGGCCGACCTCGACGTGCCCGTGCTCCAGGGACTCTGCCTCACCACCTCACGGGCCGCCTGGGACGCCTCCGACGCCGCCCTGTCCCCGATGGACGCGGCGATGCAGGTCGCCATCCCCGAGTTCGACGGCCGCCTCGTCACGGTGCCGTTCTCCTTCAAGGAACAGGGCCCGGACGACGTGCCGGTCTACGTCGCCGACCCGGAGCGGGCCGGGCGGGTGGCGGGCATCGCCGTACGGCACGCCCGGCTGCGGCACATGCCGAACGCGGACAAGAAGGTCGCGCTGGTCTTCACCGCCTACCCGACCAAGCACTCCCGGGTCGGCAACGCGGTCGGCCTGGACACCCCCGCCTCGGCGGTGCGGGTGCTGGACGCGCTGCGGGAGGCCGGGTACGCCGTCGACGGGTACCCCGACAACGGGGACGAGCTGATCCACCGGCTGATCGAGGCGGGCGGCCACGACGTGGAGTGGCTGACGGAGGACCAGCTCGCCGCCGCGCCCGCGCGGGTGCCGCTGGCCGACTACCGCTCCTGGTTCGCCACGCTGGACCCGGGGCTGCGGGCGGCGATGACCGGGGCGTGGGGCGAGCCGCCGGGCTCGCTGTACGTCGACGGCGACGAGATCGTGCTCGCCTCGCTGCGCTTCGGGAACGTCGTCGTGATGATCCAGCCGCCGCGCGGCTTCGGGGAGAACCCGATCGCCATCTACCACGATCCGGACATGCCGCCCTCGCACCACTACCTGGCGGCCTACCGGTGGCTGGAGAACACCTTCGGCGCCGACGCCGTCGTCCACATGGGCAAGCACGGCACGATGGAGTGGCTGCCCGGCAAGGGGCTCGGGCTGGGCGCCGGCTGCGCGCCCGACGCGGTCCTCGGCGACCTGCCGCTCGTCTACCCGTTCATCGTCAACGACCCCGGCGAGGGCACCCAGGCCAAGCGGCGCGGCCACGCCACCGTCGTCGACCACCTGGTGCCGCCGATGGCCCGCGCCGACACCTACGGCGACCTGGCCAAACTGGAGCAGCTGCTCGACGAGTACGCGCTCGTCTGCGACCTGGACCCGGCGAAGGCGCCGACGGTGCGGGCGCAGATCTGGACCCTGGTCAAGGCGGCCGAACTCCACCACGACCTGCGCGTGGACGACCAGCCGGGCGACGACGAGTTCGACGAGTTCGTCATGCACATCGACGGCTACCTCTGCGAGATCAAGGACGTGCAGATCCGCGACGGACTGCACATCCTGGGCGGCGGCCCGGTCGGCGAGCCGCGGGTCAACCTCGTGCTCGCGGTGCTGCGCGCCTCCCAGGTGTGGGGCGGGCGGGCGAACGCCCTGCCGGGTCTGCGGGCCGCCCTGGCCGAGCACTTCGGGCTGGTGGAGAAGGACCTCCTGGCCGAGCCGGGCGCCCCGGTGAAGGTGCCGGCGGAGCTGACCACCCTGGTGGACGGCCCGGCCCGGTCGGGCGCCGACGCGATCGACCTGCTGGAGCAGGTGTGCCGGCGCTTCGCCGAGGGCCTGGAGGAGCGCGGCTGGGCTCCCGCCGACTGCGCGCCCCTGGTGCGCGAGGTGCTGGGCACCGAACTCGCCGAGGCGGTCGCGGTGCTGGAGTTCGCCTGCACCGAAGTCGTGCCCCGGCTGGCCCGTACCGTCGACGAGATCGGCAACGTCCTGCACGCCCTGGACGGCGGCTACGTCCCCGCCGGGCCGTCCGGCTCCCCCACCCGGGGGCTGGTCAACGTGCTGCCGACCGGGCGGAACTTCTACTCGGTCGACCCCAAGGCGATCCCGTCCCGGCTGAGCTGGGAGGTCGGCCAGTCCCTCGCCGACTCCCTGGTGCGGCGCTACCTGGAGGACACCGGCACGTACCCGAAGTCGGTCGGCCTCACCGTGTGGGGCACCTCCGCGATGCGCACCCAGGGCGACGACATCGCCGAGATCCTGGCGCTGCTCGGCTGCCGCCCGGTGTGGGACGACGCCTCGCGCCGGGTCACCGGCTTCGAGGTGGTGCCGCCCGAGGAGCTGGGCCGGCCGCGCATCGACGTGACGGTGCGCATCTCGGGCTTCTTCCGGGACGCCTTCCCCCACGTCATCGGGCTGATCGACGACGCGGTGCGGACGGTGGCCGAGCTGGACGAGCCGGCCGAGACCAACTACGTACGGGCGCACGCCGACGAGGACACCGCCGAGCACGGGGACCGGCGCCGGGCCACGGCCCGCGTCTTCGGCTCCAAGCCCGGCGCGTACGGGGCGGGTCTGCTGCCTCTGATCGACGCCCGGAACTGGCGCTCCGACGCGGACCTCGCCGAGGTGTACGCGGTCTGGGGCGGTTACGCCTACGGGCGCGGGCTGGACGGGCGCGCGGCGCGCGGCGACATGGAGACGGCGTTCCGGCGGATCGCGGTGGCGGCGAAGAACGTCGACACGCGCGAGCACGACCTCGTCGACGCCGACGACTACTTCCAGTACCACGGCGGCATGGTCGCCATGGTGCGGCACCTGACGGGCGCCTCCCCCGAGGCGTACGTGGGCGACAGCGCCGTACCGGACCAGGTGCGGACGCGCACGCTCGGCGAGGAGACGCACCGCGTCTTCCGCGCCCGGGTGGTCAACCCGCGCTGGATGGCGGCGATGCGCCGCCACGGCTACAAGGGCGCCTTCGAGATGGCGGCCACCGTGGACTACCTCTTCGGCTACGACGCCACGGCGGGCGTGGTCGACGACTGGATGTACGAGAAGCTCAGCGCCGAGTACGTCTTCGACCCCGAGAACCGGGACTTCATGCGCGCGTCCAACCCGTGGGCGCTGCGGGGCATCACCGAACGCCTGCTGGAGGCGGCGGACCGCGGCCTGTGGGCGGAACCGGACGCGCAGACGCTGGAGCGGCTGCGCGCCACCTATCTGGAGCTGGAAGGCGACTTGGAGGGCGACGAGAAGTGACCACCCCGTTCCCGTTCACGGCCGTCGTGGGTCAGGACGACCTGCGACTGGCCCTGCTGCTCAACGCCGTGAGCCCCGCGGTCGGCGGAGTCCTCGTGCGGGGCGAGAAGGGCACCGCGAAGAGCACGGCGGTGCGCGCCCTGTCCGCGCTGCTGCCGCGGGTCGGCGTCGTGCCCGGCTGCCGCTTCTCCTGCGACCCCGCCTCCCCCGACCCCGCCTGCCCGGACGGGCCGCACGCGCCGGACGCCGGCGGGGAGGACCGCCCGGCGCGGATGGTGGAGCTGCCCGTCGGTGCCTCCGAGGACCGGCTGGTGGGCGCCCTCGACATCGAGCGGGCCCTCGCCGAGGGCGTCAAGGCGTTCGAGCCGGGGCTCCTCGCCGACGCCCACCGGGGCATCCTCTACGTCGACGAGGTCAACCTGCTCCACGACCACCTGGTCGACCTGCTGCTGGACGCCGCCGCGATGGGCTCCTCCTACGTCGAGCGCGAGGGTGTCTCCGTCCGGCACGCGGCGCGTTTCCTGCTGGTCGGCACCATGAACCCGGAGGAGGGCGAGCTGCGGCCGCAGCTCCTGGACCGGTTCGGGCTGACCGTCGAGGTCACCGCCTCCCGGGAGCCCGAGGAGCGGGTCGAGGTGGTCCGCCGCCGCCTCGCCCACGACGACGATCCGGCCGCCTTCGCCGCGCGCTGGGCCGGCGAGGAGGCGGCCGTACGGGAGCGGATCGCGGCGGCCCGCGCCCTGCTGCCGGCGGTGCGGCTGGGCGACGGGGCGCTGCGGCAGATCGCGGCGACCTGTGCCGCCTTCGAGGTGGACGGCATGCGCGCCGACATCGTGATGGCGCGGACGGCGACGGCGCTGGCGGCCTGGGCGGGGCGCACCGACGTGCTCGCCGAGGACGTGCGGCAGGCGGCGCTGCTCGCCCTGCCGCACCGGCGGCGCCGCAACCCGTTCGACGCGCCGGGGCTGGACGAGGAGAAGCTCGACGAGACGCTGGAGCAGTACGCCGGTCCGGAGCCGGACCGCTCCGAAGGCGACGGCGGCGACGGCGGGGACGGCGACGACGATCCCGATCCGGGGCCCGGCGGTCCCGGCGGGCAGCCGGAGCCGGAGGACGGCCCCGGCGACGGGGACGCCGGCGGCCGTGCCGGCTCCCCGGCGGACGCGCCGGACACGCCGGACGGCGAGCCCCGGCCCTCCGGCGCCGGGGAACGGGCCCCGGTGGGCGCCGCCGAGCCGTTCCGCACCCGGGTGCTGCACGTGCCCGGCATCGGCGAGGGCGCCGCGGGGCGCCGGTCGCGGGCGCGGACCGAGCAGGGCCGCACCACCGGGGCCCGGCGGCCCCGGGGGGCGCTGACCAGGCTGCACCTGGCGGCGACCGTGCGGGCGGCGGCGCCGCACCAGCGGGCGCGGGGCCGGTCGGGCCCCGGGCTGGTGGTGCGGCGGGACGACCTGCGGCAGGCGGTGCGCGAGGGACGCGAGTCCAACCTGGTGCTGTTCGTGGTCGACGCCTCCGGGTCGATGGCGGCGCGGCAGCGGATGGGCGCCGTCAAGGGCGCCGTGCTGTCGCTGCTGCTCGACGCCTACCAGCGGCGCGACAAGGTGGGCCTGGTGACCTTCCGCGGCTCGGCCGCCGAGGTGGCGCTGCCGCCGACCTCGTCGGTGGACGCGGCGGCGGTCCGGCTGGAGTCGCTGCCGACCGGCGGGCGGACGCCGCTCGCCGCCGGGCTGCTGCGGGCCCACGAGGTGCTGCGGGTGGAGCGGCTGCGCGATCCGGCCCGCCGGGCGCTGATCGTGGTCGTGACCGACGGCCGGGCCACCGGCGGCGTCGAACCGCTCGTGCTCGCCTCGCGGGCGGCGCGGCTGTTCGCCGCCGAGGGCACCGCGTCGGTCGTCGTGGACTGCGAGTCGGGTCCGGTGCGGCTCGGGCTGGCCGCCCGGCTCGCGGACGATCTGGGCGGTGCCGCGGTGACGCTGGAGGAGTTGCGCGCGGACACCGTCGCCGGGCTGGTCAGGGATGTGCGGGACGCCGGGACGAGGAGGGCCGCGTAATGCCGAAGGGACAGCCGAGTGTGGTGCCGGACGACGGCCTGACGACCCGTCAGCGGCGCAACCGCCCGCTGGTGGTGGTGCACACCGGGGCCGGCAAGGGCAAGTCGACGGCCGCCTTCGGGCTGGCGCTGCGCGCCTGGAACCAGGGGTGGCCGATCGGGGTGTTCCAGTTCGTCAAGTCGGCCAAGTGGAAGGTGGGCGAGGAGCACGCGCTGCGGGTGCTCGGCGCCTCCGGCGAGGGCGGCACCGTCGACTGGCACAAGATGGGCGAGGGCTGGTCGTGGGTGCAGCGCGACGCCCAGACGGACAACGAGGACAAGGCCCGCGAGGGCTGGGAGCAGGTCAAGCGGGACCTGGCCGCGGAGACGTACCGGCTGTACGTGCTCGACGAGTTCGCCTACCCGATGCACTGGGGCTGGGTCGACACCGACGAGGTCGTGGAGGTGCTGCGGACCCGTCCCGGCACCCAGCACGTGGTGATCACCGGCCGGAACGCGCCGGGGAAGCTGGTGGACCTCGCCGACCTGGTGACCGACATGTCGAAGGTCAAGCACCCGATGGACGCCGGGCAGAAGGGCCAGAGGGGCATCGAGTGGTGACGTCCGCGCCGCCCCGGCTGGTCGTCGCCGCGCCCTCCTCGGGCAGCGGCAAGACCACCGTGGCCACGGGGCTGATGGCCGCGTTCGCCGCGCGGGGGCTCGCCGTGTCCCCGCACAAGGTGGGACCGGACTACATCGACCCCGGCTACCACGCGCTCGCCACCGGGCGGCCGGGGCGCAACCTCGACGCCTACCTGTGCGGGCCCGGCCTGATCGGGCCGCTGTTCCTGCACGGGGCACGGGGCTGCGACCTCGCCGTCGTCGAGGGCGTGATGGGGCTGTACGACGGCGCCGCCGGGGAGGGCGAACTGGCCTCCACCGCGCAGGTCGCCACCGTGCTGCGGGCACCCGTCGTACTCGTCGTGGACGCCTCGGCCCAGTCGCGGTCGGTGGCGGCGCTGGTGCACGGCTTCGCCTCCTGGGACCCGCGGGTGCGGATCGGCGGCGTGATCCTCAACAAGGTCGGCTCCGACCGGCACGAGGCGCTGCTGCGGGAGGCGCTGGACGCCTCCGGGGTGCCGGTGCTCGGTGTGCTGCGCCGCACCCCGCAGGCCGCGACACCCGCCCGGCACCTGGGCCTGGTGCCGGTCGCCGAGCGGCGGGAGGCCGCCGTGGCGGCGGTGGCCGCGATGGGCGCCCAGGTGGCCGCGGGCTGCGACCTGGACGCGCTCGCCGCGCTCGCCCGGAGCGCAGGTCCGCTGCCGGGCCCGGCCTGGGACCCGGGGCCGGCGGCGCCCGCCGACGGCGCGGCGGCGACGGGCGGGGCGCCGGTGGTCGCCGTGGCCGGCGGGCCCGCGTTCACCTTCTCCTACGCCGAGCACGCCGAACTGCTCACCGCCGCCGGCGCCGAGGTCGCCGTCGTCGACCCGCTGCGCGACGAGGCACTGCCCGAGGGCACCCGCGGGCTCGTCGTCGGCGGCGGCTTTCCCGAGGTGTACGCCGCCGAACTCTCCGCCAACGCGCCGCTGCGCGCGGCCGTCGCCGCCCTCGCCGGGAGCGGGGCCCCGGTCGCCGCCGAGTGCGCCGGGCTGCTCTACCTGTGCCGGGAGCTGGACGGGCTCCCGCTGTGCGGCGTCCTGGACGCCTCCGCCCGCATGTCGCGGCGGCTGACGCTGGGCTACCGCGACGCCGTGGCCCTCGGCGACAGCGTCCTCGCCCCGGCCGGTACGCGGATGCGGGGCCACGAGTTCCACCGCGCCGTCGTCGAGCCGGGCGCCGGGCCCCTTCCCGCCTGGGGCCTGCGCACCCCCGAGCGGCGCGTCGAGGGCTTCGTGCGGGGCGGCGTGCACGCGAGTTTTCTGCACACCCACTGGGCGTCCGAGCCCGGTGTGGCCCGTCGGTTCGTGGAGAGGTGCCGGACGTCATGAGCAGCACGCTGATCGGGGTCGGGGTCGGCCCGGGGGACCCCGGACTGGTCACGGTGAAGGGGGTCGAGGCGCTGCGCGCGGCGGACGTCGTGGTCGTCCCGGTGATGGACACCGGGGAACGCGGCCGGGCCGAGGCGACCGTACTGCACTACGTGCCCGCCGAGAAGCTCGTACGGGTGGTGTTCGCCCTCAACGAGCGCGGCGACCGGGCCCGGCGCGAGGCGGCGTGGGACGCGGCCGGGGAGCGCGTGGCCGCACTGCTGCGCGCCCACCCGCGGGTCGCCTTCGCCACCATCGGCGACCCCAACGTGTACTCCACCTTCACCTACCTCGCCCAGACCGTCGGCGCCCTGGTGCCCTCCGCCGTGGTGGAGACCGTGCCCGGCATCACCGCCATGCAGGACCTCGCCGCCCGCTCGGGCGCCGTGCTGACCGAGGGCACCGAGCCGCTGACCCTGGTGCCGGTGACGGCCGGGGCGGCCGTGCTCCGGGAGGCGCTGGAGGGGCCGGGGACGGTCGTCGCCTACAAGTTCGGCCGGCAGGCGGCCGAGGTCGCCGAGGCGCTGCGGGAGACCGGCCGGCTGGAGGACGCCGTGTGGGGCTCGGCGCTCGGGCTGCCGGAGGAGTCCGTCCGCCCCGCCGCCGAACTGGACGGCGGCCCGCTGCCCTACCTGTCGACGCTGATCGCGCCGGCCCGGCGCACGGACGGGCGGGGCGGCAAGCTGTGAGCGGACCGGCGGCGGACGGCTCAGTCGGCGACGCCCACCACCAGCCAGATGAACGCGGCCCCCGCCACCGTGCACAGCAGGGTCGAGCGGGCCGGGTGCTCGTGGTGGGCCTCGGGCAGGATCTCGGCGGCGGCGAGGTAGAGCAGCACCCCGCCGAAGAGGCCGAGATACCCGCCGAGCGCCGCCTGCGGGATGCTGAAGAGCAGCGTGGACGCGGCACCCAGCACCGGCGCGACGGCGTCGGCGGCCAGCATGGCGACCGCCCGGCGGCGGGCGTTGCCGTACAGGCTCGTCAGTGTGTAGGTGTTGAAGCCGTCCGCGAAGTCGTGGGCCACCACGGCGGTCGCCACGGCCGCCCCCATGCCGCCGCCCACCTGGAAGGCGGCGCCGATCGCCACCCCGTCCATCGCGCTGTGCCCGACCATCGCGGCGGCGGCCGTCAGCCCCACCTCGGGCGAGTGCCGCCCGGCCTCGTCCGCCCCGTGCGCGGCTCGCCGCGCGGCGAGCAGGCGTTCGCCCAGATGGGCGAGGAGGAACCCGGCGACGAAGAGCAGCAGCGCCGTGGGCACGCCGAACACCTCGCCGTCCGCGGCCTCCAGCGCCTCCGGCAGCAGGTCGAGGCCGGCCACGCCCAGCATCAGGCCGCCGGCCAGTCCGAGGACCAGGTGGCGCCGGTCGGTCACCCGCTGGGCCGTCCAGCCGCCGGCCAGCGTCATCAGGAACGCGCCGAGCGCGACGAAGACCGCCATGACCCCTTGCTATCCGATCGGCGCGGGTGCGCGCGCGTGGGACGGCAGCGACCGCAGTACCCCTGTGCAGGAGAGGACCCATTCCCATGGCCGATGCATCCGCCGGCAAGGTGACCTTCGTCGGTGCCGGACCCGGCGCCGCCGATCTGCTGACCTTCCGCGCCGCGCGCGCCATCGCCGAGGCCGACGTCGTGATCTGGGCGGCGAGCCTGGTCCAGGCGGAGGTGCTGGAACACGCCCGCCCCGGGGCGGAGGTGCTGGACTCGGCCACGATGTCCCTGGAGGACGTCGTGGCCGTCTACCGGCGCGCCCACGCCCACGGCCTGCGGGTGGCCCGCGTCCACTCGGGCGACCCCGCCCTGTGGGGCGGCACGCAGGAACAGCTCGACCGGTGCGCCGCGATCGGCATCGCCACCGAGGTGGTGCCGGGCGTGTCCGCGTTCTCCGCGGTCGCGGCGCTCGCGGGACGGGAGCTGACCATCCCGGAGGTCGCCCAGTCGGTGATCCTCACCCGCCTCGGCGGCGGCAAGACGCCGATGCCGCCCGGGGAGGAGGTCCGCGAGTTCGCCCGGCACGGCACCACCATGGCCGTCTTCCTGTCGGCGGCCCGCAGCGGACAGCTCGTGCGGGAACTGCTGGAGGGCGGCTACCCGACCGGCACCCCGGTGGTCGTGGCGTACCAGGCCACCTGGCCCGAGGAGCTGATCGTCCGGTGCACGGTCGGCACGCTGGAGGAGACGGTCAAGGAGCACCGGCTCTGGAAGCACACGCTCTTCCTCGTCGGCCCGGCGCTCGACGCCCACGGCACCCGCTCGCACCTGTACCACCCGGGGCACTTCCACGGCTACCGCCGGGCCGACCCCGAGGCCCGGCGGGCGCTGCGCGAGCGCGGCGCCCGACAGGCGCCGGACGGGGCCGCCGCGCAGGCGGTGCCGGCGGAGCCCGCCGGCGAGGGGGCGGACGCGTGAGCGCGCGGGTCACCGTCGTCGGCACGGGCGTCGGGGCGCCGGCGGACGGTGTGCCGGCCGGGACGCGGCTCGTCGTGGGCGGCCGGCGCCACCTGGACGCCGTGCCGCTGCCCGAGGGGGCGCGGCGCATCGTCCTCGGCCCGCTCGCGCCCGCCCTGGACGCGATCGCGGAACACGTGGCCGACGGACGGCCGGTGGTGGTGCTGGCCTCGGGCGACCCCGGGTTCTTCGGGATCGTGCGGGCGCTGGCCGAACGGCTCGGTCCGGAGCGGCTGGACGTGCGGCCCGGGGTGTCGTCCGTCGCCGCCGCCTTCGCGCGGGCCGGGCTGCCCTGGGACGACGCGGTGGTGGCCAGCGCCCACGGGCGCGACCCGCGCACCGCGGCCAACCTGTGCCGCGCGCATCCCAAGGTGGCCGTGCTGACCGGGCCCGGCGCCGGCCCCGCCGAGCTGGGCGCCGCCCTCGGGGACCTGCCCCGGGTCCTGGTCGTCGCCTCGGCGCTCGGCACCGGCGCGGAGCGCGTGGAGCGGGTGACGCCCGCCGAGGCCGCCGCCCGGGACTGGGGGCCGGCGGTGAACGTCGTGCTGTGCCTGGACGAGACGCGCGCGGTGGGCACCGTCCGGACGGTCGCGGGGCCGGCCCGGCGGCCGGCCGGATGGGCTCTGGAGGAGACGGAGTTCGCCCACCGCGACTCGATGATCACCAAGTTCGAGGTGCGGGCGCTGGCGCTGGCCCGGCTCGGCCCGCGCCCCGGCGACCTGGTGTGGGACGTCGGCGCCGGCTCCGGGTCGGTGGCGGTGGAGTGCGCCCGCCTCGGCGCCGCCGTCACCGCCGTCGAGAAGAGCCCGGACGGCGTCGCCCGGATCGGCGCCAACGCCGCCGCGCACGGCGTCACGGTCCACGTGGTGCACGGCACGGCGCCCGGGGCGCTCGCCGCGCTGGACGACCCGGACGCGGTGTTCGTCGGCGGCGGCGGGCGGGATCTGCCCGCGGTCGTCGCGGCCTGCGCCCGGCGGGCCCGGCGCGCGGTGGTCGTCGCCGTGGCCGCGCTGGACCGCGTCCCGGCGGCGCGCGCGGCGCTGGCGGGGGCCGGGCTGGAGTGCGGCGGGGTGCTGCTCCAGTCCTCCCGGCTGGCGCCGCTGCCCGGGGACGTGACGCGGCTCGCCGCCGGCAACCCGGTCTTCCTGCTGTGGGGCCTGCGCCCCGCCACCCCCGCCACCACCCCCCGCGGCCGGGCCGCCGGGGACACCGACAGTGAAGGAGTGACCCAGTGATCGGCCTGATTTCCGCCACCGCGGCGGGGGCGGCGGCCCGGGACCGGCTGGCCGCGGCCTGGCCGGAGCGCACCCGCGTCTACGAGGGCCCCGTCGCGGACGCCGTACGGACCGCGTTCGCCGAGTGCGACGGGCTCGTCTGCTTCCTCGCCACCGGGGCCGTCGTCCGGCTCCTGGCACCGCTGCTGGACGACAAGCGCACCGACCCGGGCGTGGTCTGCGTCGACGAGGGCGGCCGGTTCGCCGTCTCGCTGGCCGGCGGGCACGCCGGGGGCGCCAACGACCTGGCCCGCGCGGTCGGCGAGGTGCTGGGAGCACGGCCGGTGGTGACCACGGCGACGGACGCCGTCGGGCTGCCGGGCCTGGACACGCTCGGCCTGCCCGTCGAAGGGGACGTCGCCGGGGTCTCCCGGGCCCTGCTGGACGGCGAGCCGGTCGTCCTGCGGGCCGACGTGGCCTGGCCGCTGCCGCCGCTGCCGCTGGCCGCGGACGGGCCGTACGCGATCCGGCTGACCGACCGTCTGGTGACGCCGGCCGAGCGGGAGGCGGTGCTGCGCCCGCCGACACTGGTCGTCGGGGTCGGCGGCTCCCGGGGCGTGCCCGCCGACGAGGTGCTGGACCTGGTCGGCGAGGCCCTGGCCGACGCCGGGCTCTGCCCGGCCTCCGTCGCCGAACTGGCCACCGTCGACGCCAAGTCCGAGGAGCCCGGCATCGTCGCCGCCGCCGGACGGCTCGGCGTGCCCCTGGTGACCCACCCGGCCGCCGAACTGGCCGGCGTCGAGGTGCCCCACCCCTCCGAGGCGCCGCTGGCCGCCGTCGGCACGCCCTCGGTCGCCGAGGCCGCGGCGCTGGCCCGGGGCGGAGAACTCCTCGTGCCCAAGCGGAAGTCGCGGCGCGCCGACGGACGGCCCGCGATGGCCACCTGCGCGGTGGTCCGGCGGCCGGTGCGCGGCCGGCTCGCGGTGGTCGGTCTCGGGCCGGGCGCCCGGGACCTGCTCACCCCCCGCGCCCGCGAGGAGCTGCGGCGGGCCTCCGTCCTGGTCGGCCTCGACCAGTACGTGGACCAGATCCGCGACCTGCTGCGCCCCGGCACCCGGGTGCTGGAGTCCGGGCTCGGCGCCGAGGAGGAACGCGCCCGCACGGCCGTGGCCGAGGCCCGGCGCGGGCAGGCGGTCGCCCTGATCGGCAGCGGCGACGCGGGGGTGTACGCGATGGCCTCGCCCGCGCTGGCCGAGGCGTCCGACGACATCGACGTGGTCGGCGTGCCCGGTGTGACGGCGGCCCTGGCGGCCGGCGCGATCCTCGGGGCGCCGCTCGGCCACGACCACGTCTCCATCAGCCTGTCCGACCTGCACACGCCGTGGGAGGTCATCGAGCGGCGGGTGCGCGCGGCGGCCGAAGCCGACCTCGTCGTGACCTTCTACAACCCGCGCAGCCGGGGCCGCGACTGGCAGCTCCCGAAGGCGCTGTCGGTCCTCGCGGAACACCGGGAGCCCGGCACCCCGGTCGGTGTGGTGCGCAACGCCTCGCGCGCCGACGAGTCGAGCCGGCTGACGACGCTGGCCGGGCTCGACCCGGCGACGGTCGACATGATGACGGTCGTGACGGTGGGCAACACCGCGACCCGGCGGATCGCCGGGCGCATGGTGACCCCGCGCGGCTACCGCTGGCAGGACGGCCGGGAGGGGGCGCGGTGAACCGGGTGGTCCACCCCATCGAGCAGGAGTCCTTCCGGCGGCTGCGCGCCCGGCTGGACACCTCGCCCCTCCCGCCGCTGACCCGCGCGGTCGTCGAGCGGGTCATCCACTCCGCGGCCGACCTGGAGTACGCCTCCGACCTGGTCATGGACGAGGCCGACCTGGTGCGGGCGCACGCCGCGCTGCACGCCGGGGCGCCCGTCGTCGTGGACGTCGAGATGGTCGCGGCCGGCATCACCCGCCGGGAGACGGTGTGCCGGCTGCGGGACGCCGTCGCCGGCCCCGGGCTGACCCGCTCGGCGCACGCGGTGCGGCTCGCCCACGAGCAGGTCGGGCCGGGCGCCCTGTGGGTGATCGGCTGCGCGCCGACCGCCCTGGAGGAACTGCTCGCCCTGGACGCCTCCCCCGCGCTCGTGATCGGGCTGCCCGTCGGTTTCGTCGGCGCCGCCGAGTCCAAGGCCGCGCTGCGCGAGAGCGGGCTGCCCGCCGTCAGCAACGTGTCCGAGAAGGGCGGTTCGGCCGTGGCCGCCGCCGCGCTCAACGCCCTGTTGTACCACCCCGCTCCGGACGGCACCCCGTCCGGGAAACCCGAGGAGACCCTGTGACCACCCCGCCCGCCCTGCTCATCGCCGGCCACGGGACCCGGGACGAGGCCGGAGCCGAGGCGTTCCGCGACTTCGTCCGCGAACTGGGCCGCCGCCACCCCCAGTCGCCCGTCGCGGGCGGCTTCATCGAACTCTCCCCGCCGCCGCTGGGCGAGGCCGTCGCCGACCTGGTCGCGCGCGGTGTGCGCCGGTTCGCGGCCGTGCCGCTGATGCTGGTGTCCGCCGGGCACGCCAAGGGCGACATCCCGGCCGCGCTGGCCCGCGAGAAGGAACGCCACCCGGGCATCACGTACACCTACGGCCGGCCGCTGGGCCCGCACCCCTCGCTGCTGCGGGTGCTGGAGCGGCGGTTCGCCGAGGCGGTCGACCCGTCCTGGGACCCCGCCGAGGTGACCGTGCTGCTGGTCGGGCGCGGCTCGACCGATCCGGACGCCAACGCCGAGGTGTTCAAGGCGGCCCGGCTGCTGTGGGAGGGGCGCGGCTACGCCGGTGTGGAGACGGCGTTCGTGTCGCTGGCCCGGCCGGACGTGCCGGGCGGGCTGGACCGCTGCCTGCGGCTGGGCGCGCGGCGGATCGTGGTCCTGCCGTACTTCCTGTTCACCGGCATCCTGCCGGACCGGGTGCGGCGCCAGACCGAGAGGTGGGCCGCCGCCCACCCGGAGGCCGAGGTCCGCTCGGCGGACGTCATCGGGCCGGAGCCGGAACTCCTGGACCTGGTCTGGGAGCGGTACGAGGAGGCCGTCGGGGGCGACCTGCGGATGAACTGCGACAGTTGCGTCTACCGGATCGCGCTGCCCGGCTTCGAGGACAAGGTGGGGCTGCCGCAGCAGCCCCACTACCACCCCGACGACGACGGCGGTCACCACCACGGGCACCATCACGGCCATGGACACGCACACTCGCACGCGCACTGATCCCGCCCCCGCCCCCGCCGCGCCCGGCCTCGCCGCGGGCGGGCACGACCTGCGCCACCACGGGGACGCCGAGGTCCGCGACGACGGCTCGGCGCTGGTGGACCTCGCGGTGAACGTGCGGACCGGCACCCCGCCCGCCTGGCTGCGCGAGCGCCTCGCCGGCTCGCTCGGCTCCCTCGCCGCCTACCCGGACGGCCGTGCGGCGCGGGCGGCGGTGGCGGCCCGGCACGGGCTGGGGCCGGAGCGGGTACTGCTGACGGCGGGCGCCGCGGAGGCGTTCGTGCTGCTGGCCCGCGCCCTCGACGTCCGCCGGCCGGTGGTGGTGCATCCGCAGTTCACGGAGCCGGAGGCGGCGCTCGCGGACGCCGGGCACCGGGTCGGGCGGGTGGTGCTGAACGCGGCGGACGGTTTCCGCCTCGATCCGGCCGCGGTACCGGCCGACGCCGACCTCGTGGTGATCGGCAACCCCACCAATCCGACCTCGGTGCTGCACCCGGCGGGCGCCGTCGCGGCGCTGGCCCGGCCGGGGCGGACGCTGGTGGTGGACGAGGCGTTCATGGACGCGGTGCCGGGCGAGCGGGAGGCGCTGGCCGGGCGGACGGACGTGCCGGGGCTGGTGGTGCTGCGCAGTCTGACCAAGACGTGGGGGCTGGCGGGGCTGCGGATCGGGTACGTGCTGGCGGCGCCGGGGACGGTGGCGCGGCTGGAACGGGCGCAGCCGCTGTGGCCGGTGTCGACTCCGGCGCTGGTGGCGGCCGAGGCGTGCGTGGGCCCGCGGGCGCTGGCGGAGGCCGCCGAGGCGGCCCGGCGGATCGCGGCGGACCGGGAGCACCTGGTCGCCGGGGTGCGCGGGCTGGCGGGGGCCGGGCTGCGGGTCGTGGAGCCGCCGCGGGGCCCGTTCGTGCTGCTCCGGCTCCCCGGGGCGGCGGCGGTGCGGCGGCGCCTGCGGGCCGCCGGGTACGCGGTCCGGCGCGGGGACACCTTCCCCGGCCTGGACGCGGAGTGGCTGCGGGTGGCGGTGCGGGACCGGGCGACGACCGACGCCTTCGTCCGCGCGCTGCGGGACGCGGTGGCGGAGGGCGCCTGAGCCCCGCGGGGCGCGGGCGCGCGGCGGCGACGGCTCGTCACCCTGAAGGCCGGCGGGCCCGAGCCCCGCGGGGGGCGCGTGCGCGCCCGTGCCCGCGGGAGGCGCCGCGCCGGGGCCCCGGTGTCCGCGTCCGGACGCCGGGGCCCCGCTGCCGTCAGTCCTGCCGGACCCCGCGAGCCCGGCGTGATCCCAAACGAGAGGCTCTAGCCGTGGCGGCGCCGGGCCAGGTAGAGGGCGCCACCGCCGGCCAGCACCAGCGCGCAGGCGCCGCCCGCGATGTACGGCGTGGCCGAGTTGCCGCCGGTCGCGGCGAGGTCGGCCTTGGCCGCCGGGGCGCCCTGCGGCTTCACGTCGGCGACCGTCTCGTCCGCGGGCTTCCGCCCCGGCGCTTCCTCGTCGGCGGGCGTGGTCGCGGGGGCCGGCTCGGCGGTCTCCGGTTCCTTCTCGGCGGGCGCGGCCGGGCTCTCGCAGGTGGCCTTCGCCAGCGTCACCGTGCCGTCGACCTCGGCCACGTTGAGGTCGAGCGGGTTGACGGACACCTTGAGTTCGAGGGCGGTGGCCGCCGCCGTACGGGAGGTGGTCTCGGAGCGGGACAGGTCGAGGCGGACCTCGCCGACGCCGGGCACCTTGACCTCCGTGGTGCCGCCGGCGGTCAGGGTGACCTTCTTGCCGAGGACCGTCACCGAGCCGAGCAGGTTGGACGAGGCGACCGGCTTCCCGCCGGCCTCGCAGGTCGCCTGGGAGGTGACCTGCTCCACCTCGATGACCGACAGCAGCGGCAGGCCGGGCACGTGCACCTTGGCCCGGACGAGGTTGGTGTACCCCTCGGCCTTGGTCTCGGTCACGGTGGCCTTGGCGTCGGCCACGTCGGCCCGCAGGACGCTGAAGGGCCTGCCGCCGTCGACACCGTCCAGCCGGGCGGTGAGCGCCGTCTGCTGCGCGCTCTCGGGCGCCTGGACCTCGTTGAGGGTGACGGCGAGCGGGAGCTGCACGGTCTTGTTGAGCAGGGCCACGTCGAGCCCGGTGCGCAGGACGACGGCGCTCGCGCGCCCCTGCTCCTCGGTGGCGTGGGCGGTGCCCGCCCCGGCCAGGACCGCGGGACCGGCGGCCAGGGCCGTGGCCGCCGCGACGGTGACCAGGCGGCGTGCGGGCATGCGGAAGGTGTTGCCGTTCAAGGTGGTGGGACCCCCAGAAAGACATGCGTGTGGGACACGCATGAGCGACATGCTTGGGACCCGGAAAGGATGTCCCCGCCCGCCCGCCAACCGTCAGCGTTCCTGGGTTACTTCACTCCATCGAGGGGTTTCCGCCCGCTTTTTCGAATCTTCCCTGGACGGGCGTTCGTCCGCTTCACTCCCCACGGTTAACCGACGACCCGCCCGTTCAGCACCACCCGGCGCGGAGCGCCGAGCACCCGCACGTCCGCGCGCGGGTCGCTCTCGTACACCACCAGGTCCGCCGGTGCGCCCTCGTCGAGCCCGGGGCGGCCGAGCCAGCGCCGGGCGGCCCACGTCGTCGCCGCCACGGCCTCGACGGGCGGGATGCCGGCGGTGACCAGTTCGGCCACCTCCGCCGCGGCCAGCCCGTGCGCGAGGGTGCCGCCGGCGTCGGTGCCGACGAAGACCGGGACCCCGGCGTCGTAGGCGTTGCGCACGGTCTCGTAGCGGCGGGCGTGGAGCCGGCGCATGTGGGCGGCCCAGCCGGGGTAGCGCTTCTCGCCGCCGTCGGCGAGCCCCGGGAAGGTGGCGATGTTGACGAGGGTCGGCACGATGGCGACGCCCCGCTCGGCGAAGAGGGGGATGGTCTCGTCGGTGAGCCCCGTCGCGTGCTCCACGCAGTCGATGCCGGCCTCCACCAGGTCCCGCAGGGAGTCCTCGGCGAAGCAGTGCGCGGTGACGCGGGCACCCAGCCGGTGGGCCTCGGCGCTCGCCGCCTCGACCGCCTCGCGCGGCCAGCAGGCGGACAGGTCGCCGAGGTCGCGGTCGATCCAGTCGCCGACCAGCTTGACCCAGCCGTCGCCGCGCCGGGCCTCCCGGGCGACGTGGGCGACCAGGTCCTCGGGCTCGACCTCCCAGGCGTAGTTGCGGATGTAGCGGCGGGTGCGGGCGATGTGCCGGCCCGCCCGGATGATCTTCGGCAGGTCCTCGCGGTCGTCGATCCAGCGGGTGTCGGAGGGCGAGCCGGCGTCGCGCAGCAGCAGCGTGCCCGCGTCCCGTTCGGTCAGCGCCTGCTTCTCGGCCGTCTCGGCGGGCACCGCGCCGTGCTCGTCGAGACCGACGTGGCAGTGGGCGTCGACCAGTCCGGGCAGCGCCCAGCCCTCGACGGTGCGGACGTCGCCGGCCCCGGCGGGGCGGTCGTACGAGATCCGGCCGTCGATCACCCACACCTCGTCGCGGACGTCCTCGTCCGCCGGTCCGACGAGCACCCGACCCTTCACATGCAGCACCGCGCGATCGCTCATGTCCGGCACCTTAGACGGTGGTCCCGGGGTGCTTCGAGGGGCCGCCGCGGACCCGTCCGCGCCCGGCCCGGTGGACGGCCCCACCAAGGCGGAAGCAATAATTCCGCCCGTGGGGGTGTGGCAACGGACGGCAGCGCCCCCGGCGGCGCGCACGGGCCCGGCACTACGCTCGGACCCGTCCGTCCGCCTCGTACGGTCCCGTCCGCCGCCGAGTGAGGAGAGCACCGCCGTGACCCACCCCTTCCTGGACCTGGCACCCATGACCGCCGGCCACTTCGCCGCGATCGAGGACCGGGTGGCGCGGCTGCTGGACACCCGGCAGGACGTGGTGATCATGCAGGGCGAGGCACTGCTGCCGCTGGAGGCCGCGATCCGCGGCACGGCCGGTCCGGACACCGTCGCCCTGAACATCGTCACCGGCCCCTACGGGCAGACCTTCGGCAACTGGCTGCGGGACTGCGGCGCCACGGTCCACGACCTCGCCGTGCCCTTCCACACGGCGGTCACCGCCGCGCAGGTCCGGGACGCCTTCGCCGCGCACCCGGAGATCGGCTTCGTCTCCCTGGTGCACGCGGAGGCGGCGACCGGCAACACCAACCCGGTCGCGGGCATCGGCGACGTGGTGCGGGAGCACGGCGCGCTGTTCTACCTGGACGCGGTGGCCTCCGTGGGCGCCGAGCCGGTGCTGCCGGACGCCTGGGGCGTGGACCTGTGCGTGATCGGCGCGCAGAAGGCGATGGGCGGCCCCGCCGGGGTGTCGGCGGTGTCGGTCAGCGAGCGGGCGTGGGCGCGCATGGCGGCGAACCCGGGGGCGCCGCGCCGCTCGTACCTCTCGCTGCTGGACTGGAAGGAGCGCTGGACGGACGCGGGGCGCACGGCGCTGCCGCACGCTCCGGCGCAGGTGGAGATGGTGGCGCTGGAGGCGTGCCTCGCGCGCATCGAGGAGGCGGGCGCCGGCGCGGTGCGGGCGCGGCACGCCGCCGCGGCGGCGGCCACCCGGGCCGGGGCGCTCGCGCTGGGCGGCGGCCTGGAGCCCTACGTGCGCGACGCGCGGGAGGCGGCCCCGGTGGCGACGACGCTGCGGACCCCGGCCGGCACCGACGCCTCCGCGCTGGTGGCCCGCGCCCTGGCGGCCGATCCGGCGCTGCCCCTGGCGGCGGGCGGGGGCGCGCTGGCCGGCGAGATGATCCGGGTCAACCACTACGGTCCGCACGCGGCCCGCGCCTCCGTGGAGGCGTGCCTGACGGCCCTCGGGTCGGCGCTGACGCGGACGGGCGCGGTGTGCGATCCGGCGGGGGCCCGCCGGGCGGCCGGCACGGCCTGGGACGAGGCGGTCGGCGCCGGTCTGTCGCACGCGTGAATTCGGCGTAATTTCCAAAGCTCACACAAATAGAATTAATGAATTCTCTTCAAAACAGCTTCCCGTATTCTTCTGCCCGCTTTCTTCGAGGCTAAACGCAGGGATTTCACGGACCCCCGAGGGGGCCGTCCGGGCGCCGCGCGCATGGGTTACGCGATTGTGACCCGATACACACGGCGCCCGTTTTGCGTATTTTAACCAGGCCAAACCCACCCATATCGCCGAAGCCTCGCGCGGCAGCACGCGCCCGCGTGATAACACACGACACCCTCATTCGTAACCCCGTCCGGCGATGCAATTTCGCATTTCGCTGGGTAAATTCAATTCGCATGACTGCCGCGCAAGCAGACCTGCAAATCGACCGTCCGAGAGTGGCCGACGGGGCCGCCCTGTGGCGGCTGGCGAGGGATTCCCGGGTCCTCGACCTGAACTCGTCCTACAGCTATCTGCTCTGGTGCCGCGACTTCGCCGCCACGTCGGCCGTGGCCCGCGACGAGCACGGCGAGCCCTTCGGCTTCGTCACCGGCTACCTCCGGCCGGACCGCCCCGACACCCTCCTGATCTGGCAGGTGGCCGTCGACGAGGCGTACCGCGGACGCCGGGTCGCCGCCGCGATGCTGGACGCCCTGTACGCCCGCGTGGCCGCCGGGCGGCCCTCGGTGCACACTGTGGAGACGACCATCGCGCCGGACAACAGCGCCTCCCGGCGGCTGTTCACCTCGTTCGCCGAGCGGCACGGCGCACGGCTGGAGCGCGAGGTGCTGTTCGACGCCGGCCTCTTCCCCGACGGACCGCACGAACCCGAGGTCCTGTACCGCATCGGACCCCTGACCAGCGCGACCGGCTCTCCCCCGCCGGCCCCCTGACCCCTCCCCGGCGCCGGCCCCCTGCCGGATCCCCGCGCCGGGTCCCGGCCGCCCCGACGGCCCTCCCGCCGGGACCACACCGGTCCCACCGGGCCCCACCGGTCCTCCGGTGCCCCGGCATCCGTCCGGCCTCCCCTCTCACCGAACCTCACGCAACGAGGAGCGATTCGTCGTGACCATCACCCAGCCCGACCTGAGTGTCTTCGAGACCCTGGAGTCCGAGGTACGCAGCTACTGCCGCGGCTGGCCCACTGTCTTCGACCGTGCGCACGGCAGCCGCATGTACGACGAGGACGGCCACGAGTACCTCGACTTCTTCGCCGGAGCAGGCTCGCTCAACTACGGCCACAACAACCCCGTGCTGAAACGGGCACTCATCGACTACCTGGAGCGAGACGGCGTCACGCACGGTCTCGACATGTCGACCACCGCCAAACGCCGCTTCCTGGAGACCTTCCAGAACCTGGTGCTGCGCCCCCGTGACCTTCCGTACAAGGTCATGTTCCCGGGCCCGACCGGCACCAACGCCGTGGAGTCGGCGCTCAAGCTGGCCCGGAAGGTCAAGGGCCGGGAGGCGATCGTCTCCTTCACCAACGCCTTCCACGGCATGTCCCTGGGCTCGCTCGCCGTCACCGGCAACGCCTTCAAGCGGGCCGGGGCCGGCATTCCGCTGGTCCACGGCACGCCGATGCCGTTCGACAACTACTTCGACGGCAAGGTCGAGGACTTCCTCTGGTTCGAGCGGCTGCTGGAGGACCAGGGCTCCGGCCTCAACAAGCCCGCCGCCGTGATCGTCGAGACCGTCCAGGGCGAGGGCGGCATCAACGTCGCCCGGCCCGAGTGGCTGCGCGCCCTGGCCGACCTGTGCGAACGCCAGGACATGCTGCTCATCGTCGACGACATCCAGATGGGCTGCGGACGCACCGGCGCCTTCTTCTCCTTCGAGGAGGCGGGCATCACCCCGGACATCGTCACCGTCTCCAAGTCGATCAGCGGCTACGGCCTGCCCATGTCGCTGTGCCTGTTCAAGCCGGAGCTGGACGTGTGGGAGCCGGGCGAGCACAACGGCACCTTCCGCGGCAACAACCCGGCCTTCGTCACCGCGACCGCCGCGCTGGAGACCTACTGGGCCGACGGGTCGGCGATGGAGAAGCAGACCCGGGCCCGCGGCGAGCAGGTCGAGCAGCACCTGATCTCCATCACCGAGGAGAACCTCGCCGACGTCCGCGAGTACCGGGGCCGCGGCCTGGTGTGGGGCATGGAGTTCCACGACAAGGAACGCGCCACCCGCATCGCGCGCCGCGCCTTCGAGCTGGGCCTGCTCATCGAGACCTCCGGCCCCGAGAGCGAGGTCGTCAAGCTGCTGCCGGCCCTCACCGTCACCCCCGACGAGCTGGACGAGGGCCTCAAGATCCTCGCCCGCGCCGTGCGCGAGACCGCCTGACCCGCCCGGCGCCCCCGCGCTCCGGTGCCCGCGGCCCCCGCGGCCGCGGGCCCCGGTCCCATCCGCCCATCCCTCACCGAGGAGGCATCGCACCACCGTGATCGTCCGTTCGTTCAAGGAGATCGAAGGCACCGACCGGCACGTGAAGTCCGCGTCCGGCACCTGGGAGAGCAAGCGCATCGTCCTCGCCAAGGAGAAGGTCGGCTTCTCCGTGCACGAGACGATCCTCTACGCCGGTACGGAGACGTCGATGTGGTACGCCAACCACATCGAGGCCGTCGTCTGCGTGGAGGGCGACGCCGAGCTGACCGACCGCGAGACCGGGAAGACCTACCACATCACCCCCGGCACCATGTACCTCCTGGACGGCCACGAGCGGCACACGCTCAAGGTCAAGGAGGACTTCCGCTGCATCTGTGTCTTCAACCCGCCCGTGACCGGACGGGAGGACCACGACGAGAACGGCGTCTACCCGCTGCTCACCGAGGAGGTGTGAGTGACCGTGACCACCACCACCGATCTCTACCCCACCCGCGGAGCCACCGAGGTGGCGACCCCCCGGCAGGACCCCGCGGTCTGGAGTGACCTCGACGCCCCCGGCCCCATCACCGGCGACGACCTGCGGGCCTTCGACCGGGACGGCTTCCTCGCCATCGACCGGCTGATCGGTCCGGACGAGGTCGCCGTCTACCACCGCGAGCTGGAACGGCTCGTCGGCGACCCGGAGATCCGCGCGGACGAACGCTCCATCGTGGAGCCGAAGTCCAAGGAGATCCGGTCCGTCTTCGAGGTGCACCGGATCAGCGAGGTCTTCGCCGGCCTGGTGCGCGACGAACGGGTGGTGGGCAGGGCCCGTCAGATCCTCGGCTCGGACGTCTACGTCCACCAGTCGCGGATCAACGTCAAGCCCGGCTTCGGCGCCAGCGGCTTCTACTGGCACTCCGACTTCGAGACCTGGCACGCCGAGGACGGCCTGCCGCGCATGCGCACGGTCTCCGTGTCGATCGCACTCACCGAGAACCACGACACCAACGGCGGACTCATGATCATGCCGGGGTCGCACAAGACGTTCCTCGGGTGCGCGGGGGCCACGCCGAAGGACAACTACAAGAAGTCCCTCCAGATGCAGGACGCGGGCACGCCCTCCGACGAGGCGCTGACCCGGATGGCCTCGGAGCACGGCATCCGGCTCTTCACCGGCAAGGCCGGCTCGGCGACCTGGTTCGACTGCAACGCCATGCACGGGTCCGGCGACAACATCACGCCGTTCCCGCGCAGCAACGTCTTCATCGTCTTCAACAGCGTGGAGAACACGGCAGTGGAGCCGTTCGCGGCGCCGGTCCGCCGGCCCGAGTACATCGGCGCGCGGGACTTCACCCCCGTGCGGTGATCCGTCCGGACGTCCGGGCCGGGACCCCCTCGTGTGGGACGGGGGGTCCCGGCCCGGTGCCGTCCCCGGCCGGCTCAGGCGCCCGCGCCGGACCCGGCCCCGTCCACCGCGCACCCGTCCGGGCCGCAGACCTCCGCGCCGGGGGCGGCCGGGGCGAGCGGGGCGCGCTCCCCCCAGGCCCGGGTGAGCGCGTCGGTGAAGACCTCGGCGCTCTGGGCGCCGGAGACCCCGTAGGCGCGGTCGATGACGAAGAAGGGGACGCCGGTGACACCGAGGGCCGCGGCCTCGCGCTCGTCGGCGCGGACCCGCTCCGCGTAGGCCGTGGGGTCGGCGAGCACGGCTCGCACGGCGTCCTTGTCCAGACCGGCGGCCACGGCCACCTCGACGACGTGGTCGTCGTCGGTGAAGACGGAGCGCTCCGCGGCGAAGTTGGCGCGGTAGAAGGCGTCGAGCAGCGCCTCCCGGCGACCGTGGTCGGCGGCCAGGTGCAGCAGACGGTGCAGGTCGAAGGTGGAGCCGTGGTCGCGGCCCCGGCTGCGGTAGTCCAGCCCCTCGGCGGCGGCCTGCGCGCCGAGGCGGTCCTCGCCGGCCAGCGCCTGGGCCTCGCTCATCTTGTACTTGGCGGTCAGCATGGCGTGGACGGGCTCGACGTCGCCCTTGGCCCGCCCGGGGTCCAGCTCGAAGGAGCGGTGGACGACCTCGACGCCGTCGCGGTGCGGGAAGGCCGCGAGCGCCTTCTCGAAGCGGGCCTTGCCCACGTAGCACCAGGGGCAGGCGATGTCGCTCCAGATCTCGACGCGCATGTCTCGGCTCTTCTCCGGCTCGTACGGGTGCGGAGACCTTCTCCGTCCGGAGCGGGAACGTCCGGGCGGCGGCGCGCATTCCCCGGTGCGGGCGGGCCCCGGCCCGCGGGGGCGGGGCTTCCCCCGCGGGCCGGGCCGGGTCAGCGTTCGAGGCGGCCGTTGAAGCGGCGCGGCAGGCCCAGCGGGTTGTCGTCCCGCAGCTCGGGCGGCAGCAGTGCCTCGGGGGTGTTCTGGTGCACGACCGGCCTGAGCCAGCGCTCCACGGCGGTGGCGCCGACCGAGGTGGAGGTGGAGGTGGTCGCCGGGTACGGGCCGCCGTGGTGCTGGGCGGCGGCCACCGCGACACCGGTGGGCCAGCCGTTGACCAGGACCCGGCCCGCCAGCGGGGTCAGCTCCGCGAGGAGGTCCGCGCCGCGCCCCTTGCCGGCGGCCTCCTCGGCGGAGAGCTGGGCGGTCGCGGTGAGGTTGCCCGGCAGCCGGGACAGCACGGCCGTCACCTCGGCGTCGGAGGCGTAGCGGGCCACGACGGTGACCGGGCCGAAGCACTCCTCCAGCAGCGGGGCGTGCCCGTCCCCGTCGGCGAGCCGGGCGGCCGGCACGGTGAGGACCCCGGCGCGGACCTCGTGCTCGCCGTCCGCCCCCGGGACGACCGGGGCCTGGACGCCGGGCAGCGCGGCGCGCTCGGCCACCCCGGCGGCGAAGGCGTCCCGCATGCGGTGGTCGAGCAGGACGCCGGGCGCGGCCGCGGCGACCGCGTCGGCGAGGGCGTCGACCAGGGCGTCGCCCGCCGCTCCGGCCGGCACCAGGACCAGGCCCGGCTTGACGCAGAACTGGCCGACGCCGAGGGTCATCGAGCCGGCCAGCCCGGCGCCTATCTCGGCGGCCCGTTCGGCGGCCGCCGCCTCGGTGACGACGACCGGGTTCAGCGAGCCCAGTTCGCCGTGGAAGGGGATCGGCACGGGCCGGGACACCGCCTCGTCGAACAGGGCGCGTCCGCCGCGCACCGACCCGGTGAAGCCGGCCGCGGCGACCAGCGGGTGCCGGATCAGCGCGAGGCCGGCGTCGAAGCCGTGCACCAGGCCGAGGACGCCCCCGGGCAGTCCGTGGCGGGCGGCGGCCCGGCGCAGCACCCCGGCGACCAGCGCGGAGAGGGCGGGGTGGTCGGGGTGGGCCTTGACCACCACGGGACAGCCGGCCGCGAGCGCGCTGGCGGTGTCGCCGCCGGGCACGGAGAAGGCGAAGGGGAAGTTGGAGGCCGCGTAGACGGCGACGACGCCGAGCGGCACCTTGAGGCGGCGCAGGTCCGGGACGGGCGGGGTCGCGGTGTCGTCGGGGTGGTCGATGACGACGTCGAGGAAGGCGCCCTCGTCGACCAGGGCGGCGAAGGCGCGCAACTGGTAGCAGGTGCGGGCGAGTTCTCCGGTGAGCCGGGGCGCTCCGAGCGCGGTCTCGGCGTCGGCGGCCTCGACCAGCGCGTCCCCGGCCGCCTGGAGTTCGTCGGCGGCGGTGCGCAGGAAGGCGGCGCGTACGGCGCGGTCGGCCAGGGCGTCCCGGGCGGCGTGCGCGGCACGGACGGCGGTGTCCACCTCCTGCGCCGTGGCCTCCGTAGCGACCTGTTCGCGCCGCTTCCCGGTACGGGGGTCGACACTCCAGACTGGTGCTGCTGCCACCGCGGGTCCCTCCACGTGCTCGGTCTCGGGTCGTTCGATATACTGAACACGGTCTCAGATCGTGAACAAGGGGAGATTATTTCCCGGCGGACGAAAGGGTCAAGGGCGATGCCGGCTGGCGAGGCGGGGGGCGGAGCGCAGGTCAAGTCCGCCGTGCGGACGGTGGAACTGCTGGAGTACTTCGCCGGGCGTCCCGGCATGCACTCCCTGGCCTCGGTCCAGGAGGCCGTGGGCTATCCCAAGTCCAGCCTCTACATGCTGCTGCGCACCCTGGTGGAGCTGGGCTGGGTGGAGACGGACGCGACCGGCACGCGGTACGGCATCGGCGTACGGGCGCTGCTGGTGGGCACGTCGTACATCGACGGCGACGAGGTGGTGGCGGCGGCGCGCCCGACGCTGGACCGGCTCTCCGACGACACCGCGGAGACCATCCACCTCGCCCGGCTCGACGGCACCAACGTGGTCTACCTGGCCACCCGTCAGTCCCAGCACCACCTGCGGCCCTTCACCCGGGTCGGCCGCAGGCTGCCCGCCCACTCGACCTCGCTGGGCAAGGCGCTGCTGAGCACCTACCCCGACGAGCAGGTGCGCACGATGCTGCCGGAGACGCTGCCCGCGCTGACCGAGAACACGATCACCGACCGGGAACGGCTCATCGAGGAACTGCGCACGGTCCGGGAGCGGGGCTTCGCGGTGGACCGCGAGGAGAACACCCTCGGGCTGCGCTGCTTCGGCGTGGCGATCCCCTACCGCACCCCGGCGCGGGACGCGGTGAGCTGCTCCGTGCCGGTGGCGCGGCTGACGCCCGCCCACGAACAGACGGTGAAGGACGCCCTGTTCGACGCGCGGGACCGACTGACCCTGGCAACCCGGAGGCTCTGAACCGTGCACATCGCCCTGCGTGAGGTCCACGACAGCGACCTGCCCGTCTTCTTCCGGCAGTCGAACGACCCGGAGGCCCTCTTCATGGCGGCCTTCACCCCGCGCGACCCGGCCGACTGGGACGCCTTCGCCGCGCGGTGGCGGCGGTCGCGCGCCTCGGGCGACGTGGTGCGCACCATCCTGGGCGACGGCGACGTGCTCGGCAGCGCCGCGGTCTACGGCGAGCCGGGCGAGCGGGAGGTCACCTACTGGGTCGACCGGGCGTACTGGGGCCGGGGCGTGGCGACCGGCGCGCTGCGCGCGCTGCTGGCCGAAGTGCCCGAGCGACCGCTGTTCGCGCGGGCGGCGGCGGACAACGCCGGGTCGCTGCGCGTGCTGGAGAAGTGCGGCTTCACACCGACCGCCCGTGCCCGCGGCTTCGCCCCCGCCCGGGGCGCGGAGATCGACGAGGTCGTGCTGCGCCTGCCCGCCTGACGCCGCCCGCCGCGTCCCGGCCCCACCGGCGGGTTCGTAAGCGGCGGCGCTTGACGGCCGGGTGCGGGCTCCTTAGCGTGTCCCGCCATGTGAACGCGGCGCACGCCCGGCCGCGCCTTCGCCGGTGACCCGAGGAGCCCCGAGGATGCCCGCACCCCGCACCGTCCTGCTCACCGGCGCCGCCGGCGGTATCGGCACCCTGATGCGGGACCTGCTGCCCGCGTACGGTTACCGGCTGCGCCTGTTCGACGTGCGGCCGGTGGAGGGCGAGCCGGAGGCGGTCGTCGCCGACCTCGCCGACGCGGCGGCGGTGCGCGAGGCGGTCCGGGGCGTGGACGCGATCGTGCACCTCGCGGGCATCTCCCTGGAGGCCCCGTTCGAGGACATCCTGCGGGCCAACATCCGGGGCGTGCACCACGTGTACGAGGCCGCCCGCGAGGAGGGCGTCCGCCGGGTCGTCTTCGCCTCCTCCCACCACGCCGTCGGCTTCACCCCGCACCCGCGGGAGGGCGACCCCCTCGTCCCCGTCGGCACCCCGCACCGCCCGGACACCTTCTACGGCCTGTCCAAGTCCTTCGGCGAGGACCTCGCCCAGCTCTACTGGGACAGGCACGGGGTGGAGACCGTCTCCGTCCGCATCGGCTCCTGCTTCCCCGAGCCGACCGGCGTGCGCGCGCTGGCGCTGTGGCTGAGCCCGGCCGACTGCGCCCGCCTGCTGCACGCCGCCCTGACCGCCGGGGACGTCGGCCACACCGTGGTCTACGGCTCCTCGGCCAACACCCGCCTGTGCTGGGACCTCGGCTCCGCGCGCGCCCTCGGCTACGAACCCCGGGACGACTCCGAGCCGTACGCGGCCCGGCTCCTCGCCGAACAGGGGGAACCCGACCCGGACGACCCCGCGCGGTCGCGGCTCGGCGGGCACTTCGTGACCGACCCGCCGATCTGGCCCCACTGACCGCCCGCCCCGTCCCGGCAGCCGCGCGCCGGGACGGCCCTCCCCCGCGACCGCCTCCGCAAGAGCCCGCTCCGGCAGCCGCTCCGGCAGCCGCTCGGGCAGCCGCCTCCGCAAGAGCCCGTCCCGGTGACCGATGCGGGCAGCCGTCTTCGGGAAAGCCCGCCCGGACCGGAGGCCGCTTCCCGCCCGCCGGGGCGCCCGCTCCCCTCCGGGCGGGCGGCGTGCCCGCCGCGGGCGCCCACTCCTGCCCGCACCGGGCGCCCGAACGGCGCCCACCCCCCGTCCGGCGCCCCCATAACGGGCCCCCGGCACCCCGTGCCGGGCCCGTGCGCCGGGCGGGACGGGCGCCCGGATCCGGCCGGGCAGACCGACCGGTCGGACCGTGTGGACCAGACCACCCGGCGCCGACCAGGCGATTCGCCCGCACCGGGCCGCCCCGGTCGGCCGGAACGGCGGAAAGCCGGTGCCCCCGGAGAGGGTCGGGCACCGATCGGGCCCGCCCACCGCCCATTCGGGCATCCGGATCGCCCGCTCTCCCCCGCCGGCCCGCCCCCTCGCAGGTCCGAGGCGGTCATCACCGAACCCGAACGGGCACAAACGGGCAATAGCGAAGCGATAACAAGCCTGGTCAGAACCTCATACCGCCTGTAGAACATCCTGCAAGGGCCGCTCGGGGCCCGAACGGGCAGCGCGATCAGGAAGCAGGTGGTCGACCCATGGGTCACGGGACGGCCGAGGAGCGCCAGCGCGAGATCGTGCGCATGGCCCGCGCCACCGGCTCGGTCGACGTCACCGCGCTCGCCGCCGACCTGGGCGTGGCGAAGGAGACCGTACGGCGGGACCTGCGCGCCCTGGAGGACCACGGCCTGGTGCGCCGCACCCACGGCGGCGCCTACCCCGTGGAGAGCGCCGGCTTCGAGACGACCCTCGCCTTCCGGGCCACCAGTCACGTCCCGGAGAAGCGCCGGGTGGCCAACGCCGCCGCCGAACTCCTCGGGGACGCCGAGACGGTCTTCGTCGACGAGGGCTTCACCCCGCAGCTCATCGCGGAGGCCCTGCCCCGGGACCGGCCGCTGACCGTGGTCACCGCCTCCCTGCCGGTCGCCGGGGCGCTCGCCGAGACCGGCACCATCCACGTCCTGCTGCTCGGCGGCAGGGTCCGCTCCGGCACTCTCGCCACGGTGGACCACTGGACGACGAAGATGCTCGCCGGCTTCGTCATCGACCTGGCGTTCATCGGCGCCAACGGCATCTCCCGCGAACACGGTCTGACCACGCCCGACCCCGCGGTCAGCGAGGTCAAGACCCAGGCGGTCCGCGCCGCGCGCCGGGTGGTGTTCGCGGGAGCCCACACCAAGTTCGGAGCGGTCAGCTTCTGCCGGTTCGCCGACATCGGCGCGCTGGAGGCCATCGTCACGAGCACCCTGCTCCCGGCGGCCGAGGCCCATCGCTACTCCCTGCTCGGGCCGCAGGTCCTGCGGGTCTGACGGCCGGCCCACGGCCCCGTACCTCTCCGCACCCCGTCACCCCGCACCACACGACACCCCCACACGTCGCACAAGTCACCGTAAATACCGACAGATTCTGGAGTACCCATGCGAACCCAGAGCCGACGCTCGCCACGGTCCCTCGTCACCGTGGCCGCGATCGGGACGCTGATCGCTCCGCTCGCCGCCTGCTCGGGCGCCGGCGGGTCCGGAGGGTCCGACGGCGCGAGAGCCATCAACGTCCTGATGGTGAACAACCCGCAGATGGTGGAGTTGCAGAAGCAGACGGCGGCCCACTTCACCAAGGAGACCGGCATCAAGGTGAACTTCACCGTCCTGCCGGAGAACGACGTCCGCGACAAAATCAGCCAGGACTTCGCCAACCAGGCCGGCCAGTACGACGTCGCCACCCTGAGCAACTACGAGATCCCGATCTATGCCAAGAACGGGTGGTTGCACTCCCTGGACGACCACGTCGCGAAGGACACCGCCTTCGACCAGGACGACATCCTCCCCTCCATGACCAAGGCGCTCACCGCGGAGGACGGCAAGCTCTACGGCGAGCCGTTCTACGGCGAGTCCTCCTTCCTGATGTACCGCAAGGACGTCCTGGAGAAGGAGGGGCTCTCCATGCCGGAGAAGCCCACCTGGAAGGAGGTCGCCGAGCTGGCCGCCGAGATCGACGGCTCGACGCCCGGCATGAAGGGCATCTGCCTGCGCGGCCTGCCCGGCTGGGGCGAGGTCATCGCGCCGCTGACCACGGTGGTCAACACCTACGGCGGCACCTGGTTCGACGAGAACTGGAAGGCCCGGCTCGACTCCGCGGAGTTCAAGCAGGCCACGCGGTTCTACGTCGACCTGGTCCGCGAGCACGGCGAGTCGGGCGCCGCCCAGGCCGGCTACGCCGAGTGTCTGAACAACATGACCCAGGGCAAGACGGCCATGTGGTACGACGCCACCGCCGGCGCCGGTTCCCTGGAGGCGAAGGGCTCCCCGGTCAAGGGCAAGATCGGCTACGCGCCGGCGCCGGTCGAGAAGACCGACGGCTCGGGCTGGCTCTACACCTGGGCGTGGGGCATCCAGAAGGCGTCCAAGAACTCCGACGACGCCTGGAAGTTCATCTCCTGGGCCTCCGGCAAGGAGTACGAGAAGCTCGTCGGCGAGACGGCCGGCTGGTCCAACGTCCCCGCCGGCAAGCGCGCCTCGACCTACGACATCCCGGAGTACCGCGCGGAGGCCGGCGCCTTCGCCGACGTCACCCGGGACGCCATCGCCGACGCCCGGCCCGACGACCCGGGCGTGCAGCCGCGGCCCGCGCCCGGCATCCAGTTCGTCGGCATCCCCGAGTTCACCGACCTGGGCACCAAGGTCTCCCAGGAGATCAGCTCCGCCATCGCCGGACGCCAGTCGGTGGACGAGGCGCTGAAGAAGGCCCAGAAGCTCGCCGAAGGCGTCGCCGACAAGTACGAGGGATCATGACCTTGACGTCCCCGCCCCGGGCCGCCGTCACCGTCCCCGGACGGCCGGCGGCCCGGCGGCCGAACCGCGTGCGTGCCTGGGCCACCCGGGCGCCCCTGCTGCCGGCGCTGATCTTCATGATCGTCGTCACCCAGCTCCCCTTCGTCGCCACACTGGTGATCTCGTTCTTCGACTGGAACGCGCTCTACCCCGACCAGCGCGGCTTCGCCGGCTTCGCCAACTACGGCGAGGTGCTGACCAACCCCGAACTGCGCAGGTCGGTGGGGACGACGATCCTGCTGACGGTCACCGTGGTGCTCGTCAGCCTGGTGCTGGGCCTGCTGCTGGCGCTGCTGCTGGACCGCCGCTTCCGCGGCCGGGCCGTGGTGCGCACCATGCTGATCGCACCGTTCCTGCTGGTGCCGGTCGCCGCGGCGCTGATGTGGAAGCACCTGCTGTTCAACCCGGAGTACGGGCTGTTCAACGGCA
This sequence comes from Streptomyces sp. SCSIO 75703, assembly GCF_036607905.1. NCBI lineage: Bacteria > Bacillati > Actinomycetota > Actinomycetes > Kitasatosporales > Streptomycetaceae > Streptomyces > Streptomyces sediminicola. The sequence continues at coordinate 5,316,478 of NZ_CP144555.1, read as the reverse complement.
TCCTGCACGCCGTCGGCGGGGACGGGGCCGCCCAGCCCGACTGGATCTCCGAGATGCCGCTCCTGGCGGTCGAGGCCGCGCTGATCTGGCAGTGGACCCCGTTCATGATGCTGATCCTGCTGGCCGGACTGCAGAGCCGCGACTCGGAACTGATCGAGGCGGCCCGGATGGACGGCGCGAACGGATGGCAGATCTTCGTGCACATCACGCTGCCCCACATGCGCCGCTACCTCGAACTCGGCGTGCTGCTCGGCTCGATCTACATCGTGCAGAACTTCGACGCGGTGTTCACCATCACCTCCGGTGGACTGGGCACCGCCAACCTGCCGTACACGATCTACCAGACGTTCTACCAGGCGCACGAGAACGGGCTCGCCTCCGCGGCCGGCGTCATCGTCGTGATCGGCTCGCTCATCCTGGCGACCTTCGCGCTGCGCGTGGTGTCGTCGCTGTTCCGTGAGGAGGTGTCCCGCTGATGGCCACCGCCACCGCCACCGCCGCGTCCCGGCCCGCCGCCGCCCCGCGCAAGGGCCGGGTCCAGGGGGCCGTCCTGGGCGTCGTCGCCTGGCTCGCCGGCCTCGTGTTCGTGATGCCGCTGCTCTGGATGGTGCTGACGTCCCTCCACTCGGAGACGGACGCGGCGACGAATCCGCCGTCGGTCGCCGCCTCCCTGACGCTGGACGGATACCGCGAGTTCTTCGGCCTGACCGGCGGCGCCAGCCCCTGGCCCGCGCTGGTCAACTCCCTGACCGCCTCCCTGGTCTCCACGCTGCTGACGCTGCTCCTGGCACTGCCGGCCGCGTACGCGCTGTCCATCCGGCCGGTGCGGAAGTGGACCGACGTCCTCTTCTTCTTCCTGTCGACGAAGATGCTGCCCCTGGTCGCCGCGCTCCTGCCGATCTACCTGTTCGCCAAGAACACCGGCCTGCTGGACAACATCTGGATGCTCGTCATCCTCTACACCGCGATGAACCTGCCGATCGCCGTCTGGATGATGCAGTCCTTCCTCGCCGAGGTCCCGGTGGCGATCATCGAGGCGGCCCAGATCGACGGCGCCCGGCTGCCCACCGTGCTGGGCCGCGTGGTCGCGCCGATCGCCCTGCCGGGCATCGCGGCGACCGCCCTGATCTGTTTCATCTTCAGCTGGAACGAGCTGATGTTCGCGCGCGTGCTCACGGGGGTGGTCGCGGAGACGGCCCCCGTCTTCCTCACCACGTTCATCACCAGCCAGGGCCTCTTCCTGGCGAAGGTGTGCGCCGCGTCGCTCGTCATCTCCCTGCCGGTGCTCGCCGCGGGGTTCGCCGCCCAGGACAAGCTGGTCCAGGGCCTGTCGTTGGGAGCCGTGAAATGAAGGCCGCCGTCATCGAGTCCGTGGGCAGGGCCGTCGTCGCCGAGGTCCCGGACCCGACGCCCGGGCCGCGCGAGGTCGTCGTCGAGGTCGCGGCCTGCGGCCTGTGCGGCACCGACCTGCACATCCTCCAGGGCGAGTTCGCCCCCACGCTCCCCATCGTGCCGGGCCACGAGTTCGCGGGCGAGGTGGTCGGCGTCGGCACCCAGGTCACCGAGGTGGCGGTCGGCGACCGGGTCGCGGTGGACCCGTCCCTGTACTGCCACGAGTGCCGCTTCTGCCGCAACGGCCAGAACAACATGTGCGAGAGCTGGGCCGCGATCGGCGTCACCACGCCGGGCGGGGCGGCGCAGTACGCGCTCGCCCCGGTGGCCAACTGCGTCAGACTGCCCGAGCACGTGCGCACCGCGGACGCGGCCCTCATCGAGCCGCTGTCCTGCGCGGTCCGCGGCTACGACGTCCTCCGGACCCGCCTCGGCGCCCACGTCCTGATCTACGGCTCGGGCACCATGGGCCTGATGATGCTGGAGCTGGCCAAGAAGACCGGCGCGGCCGGCGTCGACGTGGTCGACGTCAACCCGGCGCGGCTGGAGGCGGCCCGCGCCCTCGGTGTCTCGGCCTCGGCGGCGAACGCGGACGCACTGGACCGGCCGCAGGGCTGGGACCTGGTCATCGACGCCACCGGCAACGCGGCGGCGATCCAGGACGGACTGGGCCGGGTGGCCAAGGCCGGCACGTTCCTCCAGTTCGGCGTCGCCGACTACGCGACGCGCGTGACGATCGACCCGTACCGCATCTACAACCAGGAGATCACCATCACCGGGTCGATGGCGGTGCTGCACAGCTACGAGCGGGCGGCCGAGCTGTTCGCCAACGGGGTGCTGGACCCGGACGTGTTCATCAGCGACCGGGTGCCGCTGGATCAGTACCCGCAGGCCCTGGAGCAGTTCGCGTCGGGCGTCGGCCGGAAGATCCTGGTCGTCCCGTAGGCGGCGGCCCGAGGGGGCCGGGCGGACCGGCGGCGGCCGACGCGGGGGCGGGCCGGCGCCGGGGGGCGCCGGGCCGGGCACCCGCGGGAAAACCGGTGGGCCGCCGCTCGCCGCGCGTCCTACCATCCCCGCATGCCCCGACCCCACGGATTCGCCTACGAGGCGCACGAGAGCGGCACCGTCCGCATCACCCACCACGGGCATCCCGCGGCCACCCTGAACGGGCCGCGGGCCGCCCGGTTCCTCGACGAGGTGGCCGCCGGCGACCCCCAGCTGGTCATGGCCCGCTGGACCGGCAACTACAAGCGCGGCAACGAGCGCACCGCCCGCGAGCACCCCCGCAACCGGCGGCGCGGCCGGGCCTGAGAAGGCCGGGCCGGGCCGTCGCGGCGCGGCCGGGCCGGGCCGTCGCCCGCCGCCGCCACGGCCCCCGATCGGCCGAAGGGTAAGGGAACGGCAAAACCGCGTCGCTCGTTCACCCGGCATGACCGCAATGACCCCCGGCTCGAACATCCCGCTGTCCGTCGCCCGCGTGGCGGTGGACGTCGCCGCCCCCGTGCGGCTCGATGTCTCGGGCCTGCTGCTCACCGCCGACGGCAAGGTGCGCTCCGACGACGACTTCATCTTCTACAACCAGCCCTCCGGGCCGGGCGTGACCTACCGCTCCGGCGGCGGCACCGCCCCGGACGCCGTCACCGTCGACACCGCGGCCGTCCCCCCGGCCATCGAGAAGATCGTCGTGACCGCCAGCCCGGACGCGGCGGGGCAGTCCTTCCAGGGCATCGAGCCGACCGCGACCCTCCGCGACGCGGACACCGGAGCCGTCCTCGCCACCTTCACCCCGCCCCGGCTCGGCGCCGAGACGGCGCTGGTCGTCGTGGAGGTCTACCGGCGCGACGGCGCCTGGAAGGCCCGCGCGGTCGGCCAGGGGTACGCCGACGGACTCGCGGGCATCGCCACCGACTTCGGCGTCACCGTGGAGGAGCCGGCCGCCCCCGCCGCGCCGCCGGTCGCCGCCCCGCCCGCCCCCGCCCAGGCCCCGGCGTTCCCGCCGCCCCCGGTCGGCGCCCCCGCCATGCCCGCCGCCCCGCCCGCGCCGCCGGCCGTCCCGCCCGCCCCGGCCCCGGGCGCCGGGAAGATCAACCTGGACAAGGGCCGGGTCAGCCTCACCAAGAACCAGACGGTGTCGCTGGTCAAGGGCGGCCGGCCGGTGCTCTCGCAGGTCCGCATGGGCCTCGGCTGGGAGCCCGCCTACCGGGGCAAGGACATCGACCTGGACGCGTCGGTCATCGCGTACGGCCCACAGCGCGACCACATCGACAGCTGCTACTTCGGCAAGCTGCAGATCCTGGGCGGCGCCGTGCGGCACTCCGGGGACAACCTCACCGGCGAGGGCAGCGGCGACGACGAGACGATCACCGTCGACCTCGGCCGGCTCCCCCAGGAGGTCAGCGGACTGGTCTTCACCGTGAACTCCTTCTCCGGCCAGAAGTTCACCGAGGTCGCCAAGGCGTACTGCCGTCTCGTGGACGCCGCCAGCGGCGAGGAACTGGCCCGCTTCGACCTGACCTCCGCCGAACCGCAGACCGGCGTGATGATGGCGAAGCTGATCCGCCAGTTCAGCGGCGAGTGGGAGATGACCGCGATGGGCGACTTCGTCAAGTCCCGCACGGTGCGCGGCATGGTGAAGCCCGCCGCCGCGGCCCTGTAGGCACCGCCCGCCGGCCGGGGGCGCCCCGCGCGAGGCGCCCCCGCCCCGTCGCCGGGAGGGCGCCCCGGCTCAGTGACCGGCGCGGCGGGCGCGGGCCAGCTCGAAGCGGCTCGGGTAGCGGACCTTGAGGTTGCCCATGCGGACGCGGCCGGTGAAGCGCAGGACGGGGGCGCCCGCCTCGGGGCGGTCCGTGGCGCGGTTGACGACGTGGCCGAGGCCGGTGCTCACCTCGCTGGTGCGCACCTCCCACCCGCGCGGGACGACGACGACCATGTTGCCCATGCCGACGGTCACCTCGACCGTCACCTGGCGCCGCCGGCACTCGGCCCCGGTGAAGTCGACCTTGATGTTGCCCATGCCGGTGGTGGCCACGATCGTCGCCGGCACCACCCAGTAGCCGGTCTGGCGCAGGCTGCCGCTCCCCGCGTCCAGCACCAGCGGGTCCGGCCACCCCGCCGCCTGCGCCGCCTCGGGCAGGTCCGCGACGAGGGGTTCGAGGTCGCCGAAGGTCTTCGCGGCGAAGGCCGTCTCCAGCCGCTCCTCCAGTTCCTCCAGGGACAGCCGCCCCTCCCCCATGGCGTCTCGCAGCCGCTCGGCGACGGCCTCCCGGTCGGTGTCGGCGACCCGCAGGTTCCGGTCGGGGTCGGACGGTCGGCGGGGCGTCATGTCACCAGCGGTCATGGCCGGGAATTCTACGGCGCGGACTCCCCGCCCGGACCGCCCGGCCGCCGGGACGTGCCCGGCCGGCCCGCAGGGGGCACCGGTACCGGCCGGGACGCGGGCGCCTCCCGGAGCGGGCGGGATCACGCCGGGCTCGCGGGGTCCGGCCTGATCCCAACGAAAGACCCTAGAAGAGCGCGCTGTAGGCGTTCAGCGCGGGCTGGCCGCCGAGGTGGGCGTAGAGCACGGTCGCGTCGCGGGGGATCTCGCCCCGGCCGACCAGGTCGACGAGGCCGGCCATCGACTTCCCCTCGTACACGGGGTCGGTGACCATGCCCTCGGTGCGGGCGGCGAGCCGCATCGCGTCGAGGGTCGCCTCGTCGGGCACGCCGTAGATCCCGGCGTGGTAGCGCTCGTCCAGTTCCACGTCGGCCTCGGTCGGTTCGCCCGCGACGCCGAGGAGGCGGCCGGTGTTCCGGGCGATCCGGGCGATCTGCTCGCGGGTGCGGGCCGGTTCGGCGGAGGCGTCGATGCCGAGCACCCGGCGGGGCCGCCCGCCCGCCTCCTCCAGGGCGCGGAAGCCGGCGATCATGCCGGCCTGGGTGGAGCCGGTCACCGAGCAGACGACGACGGTGTCGAAGAAGACGCCCGCCTCGCGCTCCTGCTCGGCCACCTCGTGGGCCCAGCCGGCGAAGCCGAGCCCGCCCAGCGGGTGGTCGGAGGCCCCGGCGGGGATCGCGTACGGCTTGCCGCCGCCCTCCTCCACCTCGCGCAGCGCCTGTTCCCAGCTCTCCTTGAAGCCGATGCCGAACCCGGCCCTCACCAGCCGTACGTCGGCGCCGGCCAGCCGGGAGATCAGGATGTTGCCGACCTTGTCGTACACCGCGTCGGGCCAGTCGACCCAGCTCTCCTGCACCAGCACGCACTTGAGCCCGGCGCGGGCGGCGACGGCCGCGACCTGGCGGGTGTGGTTGGACTGCACGCCGCCGATGGAGACGAGGGTGTCGCAGCCCTGGGCGAGGGCGTCGGCGACCAGGTACTCCAGTTTGCGGGTCTTGTTGCCGCCGTAGGCGATGCCGGAGTTGAGGTCTTCCCGCTTGGCCCACACGGCGGCCCCGCCGAGGTGGTCGCTGAGCCGTTCCAGCGGGTGCACGGGCGAGGGCCCGAGGAGCAACGGGTACCGGGCGTACGAGGAAAGGGACATGGGGCGGTCCTCCGGATCACTCGGGGTCGGCGAGCCCTTCCAGGCTGCGCCAGATGTCCGCCGTGACACGGAGCGCCGTCTCCGTGTCCCCGGCCGCGCAGGCGTCGATCAGCCGTCCGTGCAGTCCGGCCGAGCGGCAGGTGCCGCCCTCGGCGAAGCGGCGGCGTTCCAGCCGGCGGATGAGCGGGGTGTAGCGGGCGACGGTCGACGCCGCGGCCCCGTTGCCGGCGACGCGGACGAGGACGTGGTGCAGCGCGTCGTCGGCGCGCAGGGCGCCGTCCACGTCGCCGGTGCGCACGGCGGCGGCGAAGCGGTCGTTGGCGGCGCGCATCTCGTCGAGGTCGGCCTCGCGCAGCCGGGGCACGGCGACGCGGGTGACCAGTTCGTGCATGGCACCGACCACGGCGGCGGCGTCGCGCACCTCGGCGGCGACGACCGGGGTGACCCGCGTGTAGCTCTGCGGCTTGCTCTCCAGCAGTCCCTCATCCACCAGGCGGGAGAACGCCTCGCGCACGGGCGCCCGGGAGAGCGCCAGCCGCTCGGCGAGGTCGGCGTCCCGCACGACGGCACCGGGCTCGATCTCCCCGGCGACGATCGCGTCACGGATCGCCTCGTAGGCACGGTCCCGGAGCAGGGTGCGGGGTACGGGTCGGATGGGCACGACTGAAATGTTAGATGTCAGACCCTCCCCGAACAAGGGGCCGCGCCCTCCGGTCCGGCACGGCCCCGGCGCTCCGCGTGCGCCCGCCCGGCCTCAGCCGGTCTGTTCGCCCTGCTGCGACCGCGCCTTGAACGCGGCCTTGCGCGCCTCCTTGGCCGTCCGCTTGTCCGGGTGGAGGCGGCCCACCGCCTCCAGCACCTCGGCGGTGGCCGGGTGGTCGACCCGCCAGACCGTCTCGAAGAAGCCGCTGTGCTGCCGGGCCAGCCCCTGGACCAGGGCGCGCAGTTCCTCGGATTCGCCCTCCGCGGCGAGCTGCGCGGCGAGCGTGTCCACGGTCAGCCAGAAGACCATCGCCTCCGGCGGCGCCGGCACGTCCCCGGCGCCGCGCTCGGTGAGCCAGACCCGGGCCAGCCCGCCCAGCTCCGCGTCGTCGAGCACGTCCCGCAGTGCCGGCTCGGCCTCCGGACCGAGCAGGGACAGCGCCTGCTGGCAGCGCAGCCGGCGCAGCGGGGCACCCGCGTCGGCCCCGCGCGCCGCGGCGAGCAGTTCGCGCGCCGCGTTCACGGGGTCCCGGCCGGCGAGCCATCCCTCGGTCTCGGCGTGCGCGGCGAGCGGCGGGTAGCCGGCCGTGCCGTCGAGCAGGGCGTCGGCGCCCTTGTCGGCGAGGTCGCCGACGGCCGGGGCGGTGAAACCGGCCTCCAGCAGGCGGGCGCGGAGCCCGTACAGGCCGAGCGGGGTGAGCCGCACCATGCCGTAGCGGGCGACGTCGGTCTCGTCGACGGGCGCCCCGGGCTCCTCGTCGACGTCGGCCATCAGGGCCTCGTCGACGGGCCGGTAGGCGACCAGGCCGACCGGCTCCAGCATCCGGAACTGGTCGTCCAGCCGCATCATCGCGTCGGAGACCTGCTCCAGCACGTCGTTGGTGGGCTCGTCCATGTCTCCGGGGACCAGCACCGAGGCGGCCAGCGCGGGCAGCGGCACGGGGGCGTCGCCGGGGGTGTTCTCGCCGACGGTGAGCAGGTAGAGGTTGGCGAGCACGCCGTCCAGGAAATCGGCCTCGGCCCCGGGGTCCCAGTCCAGGCCCGACAGGTCGACCGCGCCGCCCTCGGCGACCAGGTCCACCAGATCGTCCAGGTCGGGCACGCTCGCGTCGGCGAGGACGGTCTCCAGCGCGGTGAGCCACACGGCGAGCACGTCCTGCGGGGAGCCCCCGGTGAGCAGCGCCAGTTCCTCGCCGGCCGTGACGGTGCCCTCGTCCTCGTCGAGGATCGCGACGAGTCCGGCGTCCACCGCGACCCGCCAGGCCTCGCTCGCCTCCGCCGCCGCGTCGTCGCCGGTCAGCGCCAGCGCCGTCGCGGCGGCCGGGAGCTGCTCCTCGACGAGGGCGCCGCCCGCGTCGACACGGGTGTCCGGGCCCGCCCAGCGGGCGATCCGGACGGCCCGGGAGAGCACCGGCGCGGACAGCGCGTCGCGGGCCAGCTCCGCCTCGGGGCGCAGTCGTGCGGGCGGCAGGGTGGAGCGGTCTGACATCGGCTGTTTCTCCTCGCGCACCTCGTCCGCCGCACGGCCATCCGCCGCCGCACGGCTCAACCGCTCAGCCTAGACGGGTTTCCCCCCGACTCGCCGGGTTCATCTCGCCGACCCCCCTCGTACACGGCCCGAACCTTGACAACGCCCTTGGCCAGGCAGGAGATTGACGCGCGTAGAAAACGGGGGGCCGCCGTGCGCCGAGGCCGGCGCGCGACCGCCCTCCCGCCCCGCGCGTCCGTTCCGTCCCCGTCCGGCGTCCGTCACCTCCCCCCGCAGGAGCCCCGTTGGCCAGCCAGTCCGTCACGCGCCTCGCCGCGCTCACCGTCGCCGCCACCTGTTCGGCGGCGTCCGTCGTCGTCCTCGGTCCGCCCGCGCACGCCGACTCCGTGCGCATCCACGACATCCAGGGCACCACCAGGATCTCCCCGTACGCCGGCCGCCAGGTCGCCGACGTGCCCGGCGTCGTCACCGGCGTCCGCGACCACGGCTCCTCCCGGGGCTTCTGGTTCCAGGACCCGCGGCCCGACGACGACCCCGCCACCAGCGAGGGCGTGTTCGTCTTCACCGGCTCGGCCCCCGGGGTCGAGGCCGGCGACGCGGTCACCGTCTCCGGCACGGTCTCGGAGTTCGTGCCCGGCGGGACCGCCTCCGGCAACCAGTCGCTCACCGAGATCACCCGGCCCACGGTCACCGTGGTCTCCCGCGGCAACCCGGTGCCGGACCCGGTCGTCGTCTCGGCCCGCTCCGTGCCGCACGCCTACGCCCCGGCGGGCGACGCCGCCGCGAACGGCTCCGTCAACGCCCTGCCCCTGCGGCCCGACCGCTACGCCCTGGACTACTACGAGTCCCTGGAGGGCATGAACGTCCAGGTGGCCGACGCCCGCGTGGTCGGCGCGACCGACCCGTACACCGAGCTGTGGGTGACGGTGAAGCCCGGCGAGAACGCGAGCCCCCGGGGCGGCACCGTCTACGGCTCCCGCGACGCGCAGAACACCGGGCGGCTGCAGATCCAGACCCTGGGCGTACCGGCCGGCTTCCCCGCCGCCGACGTGGGCGACACCCTCGCGGGCGCCACCACCGGCCCGCTCGACTACAACCAGTTCGGCGGCTACACCCTGGTCGCCCGTAGTCTCGGCACGCTCACCGCCGGCGGGCTCGCCCGCGAGACGACCCGGGAGCAGCACCGCGACGAGCTGTCGGTGGCCACGTACAACGTCGAGAACCTCGACCCCTCCGACGGCACCTTCGCCGCGCACGCGGAGGCGATCGTCCGGAACCTGCGCTCACCGGACATCGTGTCCCTGGAGGAGATCCAGGACGACAACGGCGCCACGGACGACGGCACGGTGACCGCCGGCGTGACGGTGGGCAAGCTGATCGACGCCGTCGTCGCGGCCGGCGGCCCGCGCTACGACTGGCGCTCGGTGGACCCCGTCGACAAGGCGGACGGCGGGCAGCCGGGCGGCAACATCCGCCAGGTGTTCCTCTTCGACCCGCGGCGGGTCTCCTTCGCCGACCGTCCCGGCGGGGACGCGGTCACCGCGACCGGGGTGGTGAAGGTGCGCGGCAAGGCGGCGCTGACCCACTCCCCCGGCCGGGTCGACCCCGCGAACCCCGCCTGGCTGAACAGCCGCAAGCCGCTGGCCGGCGAGTTCTCGTTCCGCGGGCGGACGGTCTTCGTGATCGCCAACCACTTCGCGTCCAAGGGCGGCGACCAGGGGCTGACCTCCCAGTACCAGCCGCCGGCGCGGAGTTCGGAGACCCAGCGCCACCTCCAGGCGACGGCGGTGAACACCTTCGTCAAGCAGATCCTGGCGGTCCAGAAGAACGCGGACGTCATCGCCCTCGGCGACATCAACGACTTCGAGTTCTCCGGCACGACGGAACGCCTGGAGGCCGGCGGCGCGCTCTGGTCGGCGGTCAGGTCGCTGCCGCCGGGCGAGCGCTACTCGTACGTCTACCAGGGCAACAGCCAGGTGCTCGACCAGATCCTGGTGAGCCCGTCGATCCGGCGCGGGCACCTGTCCTACGACAGCGTGCACATCAACGCCGAGTTCCACGACCAGATCAGCGACCACGACCCGCAGGTGCTGCGGTACCGCCCCTGACACCAGGCGCCGCGCCGCGCGGTCCCGCCGGGGGGCGGGGCGCGCGGCGCGCTCGCCCGCGGGCCGGTGCCGTCCGGTACCGGGCCGGGCTCAGTGGTGCGGGCCGTGGCGGCGGCGCAGCACTCCGGCGGCGACGGCGGCGCCCGCCACCGCGCCCGCGACCAGCACCGGAGGCGGCGGGCGCCGCCCCGGCCGGACCTCGTCCTCCGTGACCGGCCCCGGTGCCCGTCCCCGGGCGGTGTCCCCGGCCCGGTGGGCCCGGCCCCGCACTCCGTGCCCGGCCTGCGCGGCGGAGCTGCGCAGTTGCACGCGCGCGGCGCCGGCCTTGTCCCGCAGGTCGGCGGCGCGGGTCCGGGCGCGGCCCTTCACATCGGCCTTGCCGGCCAGTTCCTCGACGGTGTCGCCGAGCTGACGGCGGGTCCGTTCGATCTGGCGGCGCAGTTCGTCGGGGCCCTTGGCCCCGGTGGCCGGCTCGGCGGTGGAGCCGGCGCGGGCGGCGTCCGCCCCGTCGGTGGTGTCCGTCATCGGTGCGCCCTTTCCCTGATCTCGTCGACGTCGGCCCTGACACTGCCGAGGGTCTCCTCGGGCTTCGGGGGTACGGCGCGGCGGAGTTGTGCGCGGCCGGCGAGCGCCAGCACGCCCGCGATCAGGAAGAGCGCCCCGGTCACGACGAGCGCCGCGGCCCAGACGGGCAGCACCAGCCAGAGCGCGGCGACGGCCGCGCCGGCCAGGGCGATCAGGCCGACGTACGCGAGGGCGCCCGCGGCCCCCAGCATGCCGCCGCCCCGGCCTGCCCGCCGCCCCTTCTCGGCCAGCTCCATCCTGGCGAGGGCGACCTCCTGGCGCACGAGCCGGGAAAGCTGTTCGGTGGCCTGCCCGACGAGTTCGCCCACGGAGTGGTGTTCGTCGCGCACGGGCCGGGTGTGCAGGGTCCCGGTCACGGTCCGCCTCCTCTCGGTTCGGGGACACCCCGGGTACCCCCGGCCGCGATGCCCTATCCGCGCCCGCCTCCAGCCCCGTCCACTCAGCGTTTCTTACGGACCCCCTGAGGGAGAATGAAGCAGAGCTTCACTGTCGGGCGGCGGGGACTGCTCCCATGACGTCCCTGACGACCGGGCCCCGCCCCGCCGCCCCCGTCGGCCGCGCCCTGTGCGCGATGGTCACGCCCGGCACCGCCTCGGGCGCCCTCGGCCTCGACGGTGCCGGACGTCTGGCCGACCGGCTGGTCTCGGGCGGCTGCGACGGGTCGGCGCTCTCCGGTACGACGGGCGAGTCGCCGACCACGACGGACGCGGAGAAGGCCGCGCTGGTCACGGCGGTGCGGGAGGCGGGCGGGGGGGGCGGGCGGCGCTGATCGCCGGGGTCGGCGCGGCGGACACCCGGCACGCCGTCGCGCCGGCCCGCGCGGCGCGGGAGGCGCGGGAGGCGCGGGAGGCGCGGGAGGCGCGGGAGGCGGGCGCGGACGGGCTGCCGGTGGCCGCCCCGTTCTCCGGCAGGCCCCCGCAGGGGCCCTGGAGGCGCACTGCCGGGAGGGCGCCGACGGCTGCGGCCTGCCGCTCGTCCTCTACGGCATTCCCGCCCGCACCGGCGTCCGGATCGAGCCGACACCGTGATCCGCCTGGCCGGGCCCCGAGGATCGTCACCGGCAAGCACTGCGCGTACGACCTGCTCGGCACCCGGCGGGGTGCTCTCCCGCACCGGTCCGGCCTGCTACGCGGGCTGCGGGGAACAGATCCTCCCGCCGTACGCCGTCGGCGCCGCCGGCTGCGTCGGCACCGTCGCCGACGTCGCGCCGGAACCGCTGCGCGCCGTCCTCGACGCCTTCGACGCCTTCGACGCCGGGGACACGGCGGAGGCGGCCCGCCGCCGGCGCCGGCTGCTGCCGCCGACCGGAGGCGGTGACGGCGACGTCCCTGCCCGGCACGGTCACCACGAAGGCGCCCCTGACCGCCCTCGGCCTGCCCCGCCCGGCCCCCGTCGGGACGACGACGAGGCTCCTGGCCTCCTACGCGTGCCTGGGCTGATCCCCCGCCCTGCCTACGCCGCCGGGCGCCCTCCCCGCCTCGGGGAGAGCGCCAGGACGGATGCCGGCACCGCGTCAGTTGTGGCTGTGCAGGATCTCGTTGAGGCCGCTCCAGACGGCGTTGTTCGGGCGGGCCTCGACGGTGCCGGTGACCGAGTTGCGGCGGAAGAGGATGTGGGAGGCGCCGGACAGCTCGCGGGCCTTGACGACCTGGCCGTCGGGCATGGTCACGCGGGTGCCGGCGGTGACGTACAGGCCGGCCTCGACCACGCACTCGTCGCCCAGCGCGATGCCCACGCCCGCCTCGGCGCCGACCAGGCAGCGTTCGCCGATGGCGATGATCACGTTGCCGCCGCCGGAGAGCGTGCCCATGGTGGAGGCGCCGCCGCCGATGTCCGAGCCGTCGCCGACCACGACGCCGGCCGAGATGCGGCCCTCGACCATGGAGGTGCCGAGCGTGCCGGCGTTGAAGTTGACGAAGCCCTCGTGCATGACCGTGGTGCCCTCGGCGAGGTGGGCGCCCAGGCGCACCCGGTCGGCGTCGGCGATGCGGACGCCCGTGGGGACGACGTAGTCCGTCATGCGCGGGAACTTGTCGAGGGAGGTCACCTGGAGGTGGTGGCCCTCGGCACGGGCGTTGAGGCGGACCTTCTCGACGTCTGCGACGGCGACCGGGCCCAGCGAGGTCCAGGCGACGTTGGCGAGGTGGCCGAAGATGCCGTCCAGGTTCTGGCCGTGCGGCTTGACCAGGCGGTGCGAGAGCAGGTGCAGGCGCAGGTAGGCGTCGTGCGCGTCGAGCGGCTTCTCGTCGAGGGAGGCGATGACCGTGCGGACCGCGACGACCTCGACCCCGCGGCGGGCGTCCGGGCCGATCGCCGCGGTCGCGCCGCCGCCGAGGAGTTCGGCGGCGCGCTCGGCGGAGAGCCGCTCGGTGCCGGCCGGGCCGGGTTCGGCGGTGAGTCCGGGGGCCGGGAACCAGGTGTCGAGGACGGTTCCGTCGGCGGCGATCGTGGCGAGGCCGGCGGCAACGGCGCCGGTGGCGCGGGGAGCAGTCGTGTCGGTCATGAGGGCAACCTAACCGGCCGGGGGCGCCGGGTGCGAACCGGTCGCCGGGACGTCTCGCCAGGTGGCGGCCCCGTGGTGCCCGGGATGCGCCCGAACGGCCCCGGGACACGCCGAGCGCCCGACGTGAACCGCCGCCGGACACGCCGGGTGCACGCACGAAGCACCCGGGACACGCCGGGTGCCCCGCCCGAGCCCGCCTCCGGGCACCCGGCGCCCGCGTCCGCGCCGCCCCCGGGTCCGGACCTCATCCCAGCAGCCGGGCCAGCGCCCCACGGGCGTACGCCTCGTCGTACGGGGTGCCCGTCAGCAGCACCTGGAGGCAGATCCCGTCCATCAGGGCGACCAGCGCCCGTGCCGTCGGCGGGTCGGTGCGGTGGGCGAGCAGCCCCGACACCTCCTCGGCCCACTCGGCGGCGACCGGGCGCAGGGCGGGGCGGCGCAGCGCGGCGAGATACAGCTCGTACTCCAGCTCCACCCCGGTGCGGTCGCCCGCCAGCCACTCGCCGAGCACCCCGGCGAGTGCCCCGGCCAGGTCGGAGTGCGGGTCGACGAGGGCGGGGTGCTCGGCGAGGACGGTGGCGAACCCCTCGTTGGCCTGCCGCAGTGCGGCCACGAGCAGTTCGTCCAGGGTGGCGAAGTGGTACGTCGTGGAGCCGAGCGGCACGTCGGCCTCGGCGGCGACCGCGCGGTGGCTGAGCCCGGCGATGCCCCGGCGTCCGACGACCCGGATCGCCGCGTCGATGATCCGCTGGCGCCGGCCGGGGTCGTGGCGGCGGGCCATCAGTGCGCGCCGCCCAGGTTGAGCACGACCACCCCGACGATGATCAGCGCGATGCCGGCGGCCTTGGCGGCGGTCAGCCCCTCGCCCATGAACATCACCCCGATGGTGGCGATCGCGGCGGTGCCGATGCCCGACCAGATGGCGTAGGCGGTGCCGACCGAGAGGGTCTTGAGCGTCTGGGCCAGCAGGGCGAAGGAGACGACGTAGCCGAGGAGCGTCAGCAGCGAGGGCCCGAGCCGGCTGAAGCCCTCGCTGTACTTCATGGCGGTGGTCCCGGCAACCTCGGCGGCGATGGCTGCGGCGAGCAGCAGATATCCCATGTGTACGAGCGTACATAACGGCGTTGCCCGGGAACGGGGCCGGTCCGCCCGCGCGGGCCCCGGCCCCGCGCACGAGGAGACGGCGACGCCCGCGCGGGGCGCCGCCGTCTCCGGTGACACGGGGTGGTGCTCCGGCACACGCCGGTACGGAAGGGACCGCGGTCCGACGGCCGCTACGACGGCTCAGACGTTGAAGCCCAGGGCCCGCAACTGCTCGCGGCCGTCGTCCGTGATCTTGTCGGGGCCCCACGGCGGCATCCAGACCCAGTTGATCCGCAGTTCGTTGACGATGCCGTCGGTGACGGACTTCGCCTGGTCCTCGATCACGTCCGTCAGCGGGCACGCCGCCGACGTCAGGGTCATGTCGATGGTCGCGATGTTCGACTCGTCGACGTGGATGCCGTAGATGAGGCCCAGGTTGACGACGTCGATGCCCAGCTCGGGGTCGACGACGTCCATCAGGGCCTCGCGGACCTCCTCCTCCGAGGCCGGCTTCATCTCCACGGTCTCGCTCATGCCGTCTCCTTCTGGGCGCCGGCGCCGTCCAGCGCCTGGGCCGTCGCGTCCTTCCAGGCCATCCAGCTCAGCAGGGCGCACTTGACCCTGGCCGGGTACTTGGACACCCCGGCGAACGCCACGGCGTCCTCCAGGACGTCCTCCATCGCCTCGTCGGGCTCGATCCTGCCCTTGGACTGCATCAGCTCCAGGAAGGTCTCCTGGATGCGACGCGCCTCGGCCAGGTCTTTGCCGACCAGCAGTTCGTTCAGCACGGAGGCCGACGCCTGGCTGATGGAACAGCCCTGGCCCTCGTAGGAGACGTCCTTGACCGTCGTACCGTCGTACTTCACGCGCAGCGTGATCTCGTCGCCGCACGTCGGGTTGACGTGGTGCACCTCGGCGTCGCCGTCCCGCAGGCCCCGGCCCTGCGGGTTCTTGTAGTGGTCCAGGATCACTTCCTGGTACATGGAGTCCAGCTTCATGCGATCGCTCGTCCCGTCAGCCGAAGAAGTTCCGTACGTGCTCCAGGCCGTCGACCAGTGCGTCGATCTCGGCCGGCGTGGAGTACAGATAGAACGACGCTCGCGTGGTCGCAGGAATTCCGTAGCGCAGGCAGACCGGGCGCGCGCAGTGGTGCCCGACCCGGACGGCGATGCCCTGCTCGTCGAGGACCTGGCCCACGTCGTGCGGGTGGATGTCGCCGAGCGTGAAGGAGATCGCCGCGCCGCGCTCCTCGGCCGTGGCGGGGCCGATGATGCGCAGGTCGGGGACCTCCAGCAGCCGCTTCACCGCGTACTCGGTGAGGGCGTGCTCGTGGGCGAGGACCCGGTCCATGCCGATCGAGTTCAGGTAGTCGATGGCCGCGCCCAGGCCGACGGCCTGCGCGACCGGCGGCGTGCCCGCCTCGAACTTGTACGGCGCGGGGGCGTAGGTCGAGGAGTGCATCGACACGGTCTCGATCATCTCGCCGCCGCCGAGGAACGGAGGCAGGTCCTCCAGCAGTTCCTGGCGGCCCCAGAGGACGCCGATGCCGGTCGGGCCGCACATCTTGTGGCCGGTGAAGGCCACGAAGTCGGCCTGGAGGGCCTGGACGTCCATCGGCATGTGCGGCGCGGCCTGGGAGGCGTCGATGCAGACCAGCGCGCCGACCTCCTGGGCGCGGCGCACGATCGCCTCGACCGGGTTCTGGGTGCCGAGGATGTTGGAGACCAGCACGAAGGAGACGATCTTCGTCTTCTCGTTGATGACCTCTTCCAGGTCGGACAGGTCGAGGCGGCCGTCGTCCGTCAGGCCGAACCAGCGGAGCTTCGCGCCGGTGCGCTGCGCGAGGAGCTGCCACGGCACGATGTTGGAGTGGTGCTCCATCTCCGTGATGACGATCTCGGTCTCGTGGTCCACGCGGTAGGGCTCGTCGGCCCAGCCGAGCATGTTCGCCACGAGGTTCAGCGACTCCGAGGCGTTCTTCGTGAAGATGACCTCGTCGCGGCTGGGCGCGTTGATGAACTCCGCGACCTTGTCGCGCGCCCCCTCGTACAGTGCCGTGGCCTCCTCGGCGAGGACGTGCACGCCACGGTGGACGTTGGCGTTGTGCTGCTCGTAGTACTCGTCGAGCGCGTCGATGACCTGGCGCGGGGTCTGCGAGGTCGCGGCGTTGTCGAGGTAGACGAGCGTCTTCCCGTCGTGGACCCGGCGGTCCAGGATGGGGAAGTCCTTGCGGATCGCCTCGGTGTCGAGGAGGCCCGGCAGCTGTGTCACGCGGATACGCCACCCTTCGTGTACGCCTCGTAGCCCTCGTTCTCCAGGGTGTCGGCGAGCTCGGGACCGCCGGACTCGGCGATCCGGCCGTCGGCGAAGACGTGGACGTGGTCGGGCTTGATGTAGCGCAGGATGCGCGTGTAGTGCGTGATCAGCAGGGTGCCGACCTCGCCGGTCCCGCGGACCCGGTTGACGCCCTCGGAGACGACGCGCAGGGCGTCGACGTCGAGGCCGGAGTCGGTCTCGTCGAGGATCGCGATCTTCGGCTTGATCAGTTCGAGCTGGAGGATCTCGTGGCGCTTCTTCTCACCGCCGGAGAAGCCCTCGTTGACGTTGCGCTCGGCGAAGGCGGGGTCCATGTGGAGGCGCTCCATGGTCTCCTTGACCTCCTTCACCCAGTGCCGCAGCTTGGGAGCCTCGCCGCGGACGGCGGTGGCGGAGGTGCGCAGGAAGTTGGAGACGGAGACGCCGGGGACCTCGACCGGGTACTGCATGGCGAGGAAGAGGCCGGCGCGGGCGCGCTCGTCGACGGACATCTCCAGGACGTCCTCGCCGTCGAGGGTGACGGTGCCGCCGGAGACGGTGTACTTGGGGTGGCCGGCGAGGGCGTAGGCGAGGGTCGACTTGCCCGAGCCGTTGGGGCCCATGATGGCGTGCGTCTCGCCCTGCTTCACGGTGAGGTCGACGCCCTTGAGGATCTCCTTCGTGGCGTTGTCGGCCTCGACGGTGACGTGCAGGTCTCGGATTTCAAGCGTTGCCATGGGTGCCTCAGGACTCCTGGGTGACGGAGACGAGCACGTCGTCCCCTTCGATCTTTACGGGGTATACGGGGACGGGGCGCGTCGCCGGAAGGCTGTCGGGCTTGCCCGAGCGGAGGTCGAAGCGCGAGCCGTGCAGCCAGCACTCGATGTGGCAGTCGTCGACCTCGCCCTCGGACAGCGAGACGTTCGCGTGCGAGCAGATGTCGTTGATCGCGAAGACCTCGCCCTCGGTGCGCACGAGGGAGACCGGCGTGCCGTCGAGTTCCACCCGCTTGGGGGTGTCCTCCTCCAGCTCGGCCAGTCCGCAGACGCGTACGAAGGTCATGCGACCGCGGCCTCCAGCTCCTCTTCGATCTTGGCGATGAGACGCTCCTCGATGTCCGGGACGCCGATCTGCTGGACCAGTTCGGCGAAGAAGCCCCGGACCACCAGGCGGCGGGCGTCCTTCTCGGGGATGCCGCGCGCCATCAGGTAGAAGAGCTGCTCGTCGTCGAACCGGCCGGTCGCGGAGGCGTGTCCGGCGCCGACGATCTCGCCGGTCTCGATCTCCAGGTTGGGCACGGAGTCGACCCGGGCGCCGTCGGTGAGCACCAGGTTGCGGTTCATCTCGTAGGTGTCGGTGCCCTCGGCCTTGGCCTCGATGAGCACGTCGCCGATCCACACCGCGTGCGCGTCGTCGCCCTGGAGCGCGCCCTTGTAGACGACGTTCGACTTGCAGTGCGGCACGTTGTGGTCGACCAGAAGGCGGTGCTCCTGGTGCTGGCCCGCGTCGGTGAAGTAGAGGCCGAACAGCTCGGCCTCGCCGCCGGGACCGGCGTACGCCACGCGCGGGTGGAGGCGGACCACGTCGCCGCCGAAGGTGACGACGACGGACTTGAAGGAGGCGTCGCGGCCGACGAGGGCGTTGTGCTGGCCCACGTGCACGGCGCGCTCGTCCCAGTCCTGGACGGAGACGACGGTCAGCTTGGCGCCGTCGCCGAGGACGAACTCGACGTTGGCGGCGAGCACCGCGTCACCGGTGTGGTCGATGACGACCACGGCCTCGGCGAAGGCACCCAGCTCGATCACGTGGTGGCCGTAGGCGACGCCGCCCTCGCCGCGCACGGCGATGCGGATCGGCTCGGTGAGCACCGCCTCCTTGGCGACGGTGATCACGCCGGCCTCGGCGAACGCGGAGTACGCCTGGGCGGCGACGCGGTCCACCGGGGCGCCGGTCCGGCCGAGCCGGGCGTCGTCGCGGCCGACGGTCTCCACGGTGACGCCCTCGGGCGCCTCGACCGCGATCTTCACGGCCTCGCCGGAGGCGACCGCGGTGCCGTCGTGCAGTCCGCGCAGTCGCTCCAGCGGAGTGAACCGCCACTCCTCCTCACGGCCGTGGGGGACGGGGAAGTCCGCCACGTCGAAGGACGGGGGCGCGCTCATGCGGGTGGCGACCGTCGAGGACGCCTCGGCGGCCACCGCGATCGCGCCGGCGGTGGTGGAACCCACCGGCGGGGGTCCCCCCTGCCCCGGCGCGTTCGAGGACGTGGGGGAGTTCTGAGCCTCAGCCATGGCTGTCGTAGTGCTCGCTTTCCTTTGCGTAAGTGGCGTGACGGGGGCGGCGGGGCGGCCGGGTCAGCCGACCGCGCCTTCCATCTGGAGCTCGATCAGCCGGTTGAGTTCGAGCGCGTACTCCATCGGCAGTTCCTTGGCGATCGGCTCGACGAAGCCGCGCACGATCATCGCCATGGCCTCGTCCTCGGAGAGACCGCGGCTCATCAGGTAGAAGAGCTGGTCCTCGGAGACCTTGGAGACGGTCGCCTCGTGGCCCATGGACACGTCGTCCTCGCGGACGTCCACGTAGGGGTAGGTGTCCGAGCGGGAGATCGTGTCGACGAGCAGCGCGTCGCACAGGACGTTCGACTTGGAGCCGGGGGCTCCCTCGCCGATCTCGATCAGCCCGCGGTAGGAGGTACGGCCGCCGCCGCGCGCCACCGACTTGGAGACGATGTTGGAGGACGTGTTCGGGGCCATGTGGACCATCTTGGCGCCGGCGTCCTGGTGCTGGCCCTCGCCCGCGAAGGCGATGGACAGGGTCTCGCCCTTGGCGTGCTCGCCCATGAGGTAGACGGCCGGGTACTTCATGGTCACCTTGGAGCCGATGTTGCCGTCGACCCATTCCATGGTGGCGCCCTCGTAGGCGACGGCGCGCTTGGTGACCAGGTTGTAGACGTTGTTCGACCAGTTCTGGATGGTCGTGTAGCGGCAGCGGGCGTTCTTCTTGACGATGATCTCGACGACCGCGGAGTGCAGCGAGTCCGACTTGTAGATCGGGGCGGTGCAGCCCTCGACGTAGTGCACGTACGCGCCCTCGTCGACGATGATCAGGGTCCGCTCGAACTGGCCCATGTTCTCGGTGTTGATCCGGAAGTAGGCCTGGAGCGGGATCTCCACGTGCACGCCCGGGGGCACGTAGATGAAGGAGCCGCCGGACCACACGGCGGTGTTCAGCGCGGCGAACTTGTTGTCACCGGCCGGGATGACGGTGCCGAAGTACTCCTTGAAGAGCTCCGGGTGCTCCTTGAGCGCGGTGTCGGTGTCCAGGAAGATGACGCCCTGCTCCTCCAGGTCCTCGCGGATCTGGTGGTAGACGACCTCCGACTCGTACTGCGCGGCGACACCGGCGACCAGGCGCTGCTTCTCCGCCTCCGGGATGCCGAGCTTGTCGTAGGTGTTCTTGATGTCCTCGGGCAGGTCCTCCCAGGACTGCGCCTGCTTCTCCGTGGACCGCACGAAGTACTTGATGTTGTCGAAGTCGATCCCCGACAGGTCCGAGCCCCAGTTCGGCATGGGCTTCTTCTCGAAGAGCTTGAGGCCCTTGAGGCGGAGCTTGGTCATCCACTCCGGCTCGGACTTCTTCCCGGAGATGTCCCGGACGACGTCCTCGTTGATGCCGCGCCTGGCGGAGGCGCCGGCCGTGTCGGAGTCGGCCCAGCCGTACTCGTACTTGCCCAGGCCCTCGAGTTCGGGGTGGGCAGTCTCCGTGGGGAGAGTCATGCGGGGTTCCTCCCGGCCGTGCGTGCGGATGCGTTGTCGGTGTTCGTGGAAGTCTGGGGGACGAAGGTGGTGCAGACACCGTCGCCGTGCGCGATGGTCGCCAGGCGCTGCACGTGCGTGCCGAGCAGTTCGGCGAAGAACTCCGTCTCCGCCTCGCAGATCTGCGGGAACTCTCCGGCGACGTGGGCGACCGGGCAGTGGTGCTGGCAGAGCTGCTCGCCCTGCTGCGGGGGAGGCGCGCTGCGCGCCGTGGCAGCGTACCCGTCGGCGCTCAGGGCCTTGGCCAGCGCCGCGGTCCGCTGGTGCGGAGGGGCTGCCTCCACCGCCTTGCGGTAGGAGCCCGCGAGGGACGCGAAGCGGGCGCGGGCGAAGGCGGCGACCGCCTGCTGCCCGCCCTCGCGCTCGGCGATCCAGCGCAGGGCGTCCGCCGCGAGCTTGTCGTAGGACTGGTCGAAGGCGTCGCGCCCGCAGTCGGTGAGCGCGAAGACCTTCGCGGGCCGCCCGCGCGTGCGCGCGCCGTAGACCCGCTGCTCACGGGCTTCGACGACGTCGTCGGCGGCCAGCGCGTCCAGGTGCCGCCGCACGGCGGCCTGGGTGAGGCCGAGACGCCCGGCCAGCGCGGCCACCGTCGACGGCCCGTGGACCAGGATGGAGCGCGCGACGCGGTTGCGCGTGGATCGCTCACCGGTCGCGAGTTCCTCTCGCGGAGCCTCGCCAACGTTTTTCACAACGCCATTGTTGCGTAATTCATCCGGGCCCGGCAACCCGTGATCGGATCACCCTAAGGTGCGCTCCGTCACTTAGGCATACCTAAGCCGACCTGCGGAAACGATCTTTGATCGATCGTTCCGGCTTCACCCGCGCCCTCCCGCGCGCCTCCGGCCGCGCCCCCGCGCACCCCCTCCGACCGGGCCGCACCGCCCGCACGCACTCCCCGCGCGACACGCCGGACGGCCGCCGGAGTGGCCCCCGGACGGCCACCGGGAGCGCCGTCCCGCGCGCGGGGGTTCCCCCACCCGCCCGCCGGGGGCGCCCGGCGCGTCCCTAGACTCTGGACCCATGCGAAGCGAGCCCGTGGTCCAGGTCCAGGCCCTGGTGAAGCGGTACGGCACGAAGACCGCGGTGGACGGCCTCGACCTGGTGGCCCGAGCGGGCGTGACCGCCGTCCTCGGCCCCAACGGCGCCGGCAAGACGACCACGGTCGAGATCTGCGAGGGGTACCGCAGGCCGGACTCCGGCACGGTACGCGTCCTGGGCCTCGACCCGGTGGCCCAGGGCCCCGCGCTGCGGCCCCGGATCGGCGTGATGCTCCAGTCGGGCGGCGTCTACTCCGGCGCCCGCGCCGACGAGATGCTGCGCCACGTCGCCGCGCTGCACGCCCACCCGCTGGACGTGGACGACCTCGTCGAGCGCCTGGGGCTCGGTTCCTGCGGCCGGACCGGCTACCGCCGGCTCTCCGGCGGCCAGCAGCGGCGGCTCGCCCTCGCCATGGCCGTGGTCGGCCGCCCCGAACTGGTCTTCCTCGACGAGCCCGGCGCCGGCCTCGACCCGCAGGCACGCCGCGCCACCTGGGACCTGGTGCGCGATCTGCGCGCCGACGGCGTGTCGGTGATCCTCACCACCCACCACATGGACGAGGCCGAGCAGCTCGCCGACGACGTCGCCGTCATCGACGCCGGCCGGGTCGTCGCCCAGGGCTCGCCCGAGGAGCTGTGCCGCGGCGGCGCGGAGAACACGCTGCGCTTCACCGGACGCCCCGGGCTCGACGTCGCCTCCCTGCTCAAGGCCCTCCCGGCGCACTCCTCGGCCGCCGAGCTGGCACCCGGTTCCTACCGGGTGACCGGCACCGTCGACCCGCAACTGCTCGCCACGGTGACCTCCTGGTGCGCCCAGCACGGGGTCATGCCGGACCGCATCTCGGTGGAGCGGCACACCCTGGAGGACGTCTTCCTGGAGCTGACCGGCAAGGAGCTGCGCGCATGACCACCACGCCCCCCGGCACCTTCACGCCCCGGCCCGGGGCCGCGCCGCTCCCCCGCATGATCGCCGCCCAGGCGATGCTGGAGACGCGGATGCTGCTGCGCAACGGCGAGCAACTGCTGCTCACGGTGATCATCCCGGCGCTGCTGCTGGTGCTGTTCAGCTCCGTGGACATCGTCGACACGGGCGAGGGCGCGGCCGTCGACTTCCTCGCCCCGGGCATCCTGGCGCTCGCCGTGCTCTCCACCGCGTTCACCGGACAGGCCATCGCCACCGGCTTCGAACGCCGCTACGGGGTGCTCAAGCGGCTCGCCGTCTCCCCGCTGCCGCGCTGGGGGCTGATGACCGCCAAGACGCTGGCCGTGCTGGTCACCGAGGTGCTCCAGGTGATCCTGCTGACGGCGATCGCCTTCGCGCTGGGCTGGTCGCCGCACGGCAACCCGTTCGCCGTGGTGCTGCTCCTGGCCCTCGGCACGGCCGCCTTCTCCGGCCTCGGACTGCTGATGGCGGGCACGCTGAAGGCGGAGGCCACGCTCGCCGCCGCCAACCTGGTCTTCCTGCTGCTGCTCGTGGGCGGCGGGGTCGTGGTGCCGCTGGACCGCTTCCCGGACGCCGCGCAGGCGGTCCTGGGGCTGCTGCCGATCACCGCGCTCTCGGACGGGCTGCGGGACGTGCTCCAGCACGGGGCGTCGGTCCCCTGGGGCGACCTCGGCGTCCTCGCCGTGTGGGCGGTCGCCGGACTCGCCGCGGCCGGCAGGTTCTTCCGCTGGGAGTGACCGGGGCGGCACGGCCGGCCGCAGCCCGCGCCGACCCCGAGTACGCGGCACGGCACGGCCGGCCGGAGCCCGCGCCGGCCGCGGGTACCCGGCATGGCCCGGCACGCCGGCCGCCCGCCGACTCCCGCGGCCGGCCGGGAGACGGTGCCGGTCCTGCGGGAGCCGTGCGCAGGGCCGGAGCCGGACCCTCGTGAAAGCGTGCACAAGCGGCCCCCTACCATGGACGGCGTGCCAAACGTGACCCGTGCCGACGCCACCGCCGCCGTGCGCAATCCCCTCGCCTTCATCGCCGCACGCTGGACCCCGG
Source organism: Streptomyces sp. SCSIO 75703 (assembly GCF_036607905.1). Taxonomy (NCBI): domain Bacteria; kingdom Bacillati; phylum Actinomycetota; class Actinomycetes; order Kitasatosporales; family Streptomycetaceae; genus Streptomyces; species Streptomyces sediminicola. The sequence continues at coordinate 5,292,965 of NZ_CP144555.1, read as the reverse complement.
ACCCCCGGACGGTCCGGCGGGCGGCCCTCGCCGCGCTCGTCATGGCGGTGGTCATCGTGGTCACCGGCGGCGCCGTCCGGCTGACCGGCTCCGGGCTGGGCTGCCCGACCTGGCCGAAGTGCACCGACGACTCGCTCACCAGCACCCGCGAGATGGGACTGCACGGGGTCATCGAGTTCGGCAACCGCCTGCTGACCTACGTGCTGTGCGCGGCCGTCGGCTGGGCGATCGTCGCCGCCCGCTCGCAGAAGCCGTACCGGCGCGATCTGGTCCGGCTGGGCTGGCTCCAGTTCTGGGTCGTCATGGGCAACGCGGTCCTCGGCGGCATCGTCGTGCTGGTCGGCCTGAACCCGTACACGGTGGCCGCGCACTTCATGCTGTCCACCGCGCTGATCGCGGTGGCGACGGTGATGTGGCAGCGCGCCGGGGAGGGCGACGCGGCGCCACGCCCCCTGGTCGGCGCGGCCGTGCGCCAGTTGGTGTGGGTGCTGGTCGCCGTGTGCGTGCTGCTGATCGCGGTGGGCACGGTGGTCACCGGCGCCGGTCCGCACGCGGGCGACTCCAGCGAGGTGGCGCGGATGCCGCTCGACTGGGAGATGGTCTCCAAGCTGCACGCCGTGCTGGCGTGGGTCGTGGTGACGCTGACCTTCGCCCTGTGGTTCGTGCTCAAGGCCGTCGACGCGCCCCGCGGCCCCTCGGCCCGCACCCGGGACCTCTTCGTCATCCTGCTGCTCCAGGGCGTCCTCGGCTACGTGCAGTTCTTCACCGACCTGCCCGAGGTCCTGGTCGGCCTCCACATGTTCGGCTCGTGCCTGGTGTGGATCGCCACGGTCCGGGTGCTGCTCGCGCTGCGGGAACGGCCGCTCGCAAAGACCGGCGTGCCCGGTCCGGCCGAGGAGTCCTCGCTGACCCCCGCCTGAGCGCGGCTCACTCCAGCCCGTACACCCGTGCCGCGTTGTCCGCCGCGATCAGGCGGGCCACGCGGCGCGCGTCCGTACGGGACCACGCCCCCTCGGCCACCCAGGTGCCCAGCACCCGCTCCAGCGCCTCGCGGAAGAGCCGGGCGCCCACCACGTGCAGTTCGGGCAGGTCCCGGGCCCCGGTGGAGAAGAGCACCTTGCCGAAGGGGGCCTGCTCCAGGACCTCCGCCAGCACCGCCGCGGCACGCACGCCGGTTCGCGCGAGGGAGGCCCCCGCGTCGGTGTGCACGTGCGGGAAGACGGCGGCCAGGTGGGCGGCCTGACGGTGGTGCGGGTAGCCGTGCAGCAGGACCAGATCGGTGCCGAGCCCGGCGGTGGCCCGGACGAACTCCGTGAGCAGCACCGGGTCGGTGCGGTCCAGGCGCAGGCCCGGTTCGCCGAGCCCGGTGTGCAGTTGCAGCGGCAGGCCGGAGGCCACGGCGCTCCACAGCAGGTGGCGCAGGAGCACCGGGTCACCGAGTTCGCCGCCGGCCTCGCGCCCGGCGAGCCAGCGGCCGGCGGCGCCGCGCACCTCGCCGGGGCCCGGCGGTTCCGGGGCGAGGGCCAGTCCGTGGCGGACGCCGGCGACGGAGCTGAAGGCGACCGCGTGCCCGGCGCAGGCGTGCACCGCCTCGGCGAGGTTCGCGAGGAAGGACTCGACGGTGCCGGAGGTGTCGGCGACCTGCTCGGCGAGCGGCTCCAGGCGCACGATCTCACGGGCGCCCGCCCCGCCCGCGGCGGCCATCTCGGCGGGACCGGAGAGGTCGCCGGGCGGGCCGGTGTCGACCAGGTACGTGGTGATGCCGCTGCCGCGCAGCAGCCGCCGGCCGGTTTCCAGGGCGCCCAGTTCGCGGCGCCGGGCGAGGTAGCGGGCGGGCGGGCAGTGCGCCTCCAGCCCGAGCAGCGGGGGGCACCAGCGGCGGACCGCGAACCCGGTCTGCGTGTCGAAGAGGGTGGTGCCCGGCGCGGGCGGACCCTCGGTACGGCCGAGCCGCGCCTCGAACGTGCCGAGGCCCAGCTCCCTGCGCAGGACCCCGTGGCAGTGCTGGTCCACCAGGAACGGTGTCTCGATCATCCCGACTCCCCCACCCCGTGCGCGCTCGCGCCGGCCGGCCTCACCGCTTCCAACGGGTGAACCGGTGCCGAGGTGTTGCCCCGGGACGAGGCCGGGCGTGTCACCGGACGGGGAGAGCCGGGGCCGGCCCCGCGGGCGGGACGCCGGACGTGCGGGCCGGCGGTGCGCCGGAGCGGGCCCGCGGCACGGCGCCCGGTCCCGCCCGGCGCGCCACGCCGGGTGGCCGCCTCACGGCACGGCGGAGCACCGCCGGGCGTGTCGGCGCCCGCGCCGGGCCGGTGTCCTTCCCGCGGGGGAACGCCGCGGGACGTCGGGCCGCGGGACGTCGGGCCGCGCCGGGAGCACCGGAGGGCCGTCAGGCCGCGCCAGGGGCGCCGGCTGATGCCGGCCGGGCCACGCCCGCGTCAGCCGTTCTTCGGACCGCCGACCTGGAGGCCGGCCATGCGGGACCACTCGTAGGGCCCCGTCTTCACCCGCGCCGCGAACTCGCCGTCGAAGGCGTCGTGGACGGTGATCCCGGACTTCGCGACGGCCCGCCGGGCGCTCTCGTACGAGGGGGCCATGAGGTCGCCCCAGGTGCCGTCCGCGCCGACGAGCACGATGCGGGCGCCGCGCTCGCCGACGTAGGAGACCTGGCCCTCGGCGCCGCCGTGCGCCTTGGCGAAGGTGTCGATCCACCGCGCGAGCCGGGCCACCTGGCGTCCGTGCCCGGCGCCGGTCTTCGCGTCAACCTGCTGCGTGTCTGCCATGCCCAGGATGCTACCGACGGGTAGCGCGAACGGCGACGGGCGGGGTGCGTGGCCTGGGCCACGCACCCCGCCCGTCGGAGGCGAGGAGGACGCCGGCTACCGCAGGAAGGGGTCGACCGCGATGGCCAGGAAGAGCACGGAGACGTAGGTGATGGACCAGTGGAAGAGGCGCATCTCCTTGAGCTTGACGCCCGTGACCTCGGCCTTGGCCCGGTTCTGCAGCCCGTGCGCCTCCCACAGCCACATGCCGCCGGCCAGCAGGGCGACCACCGTGTAGAACCAGCCGGTGTAGCCCAGCGGCGTCAGCAGCAGCGAGACGAGGACCATCACCCAGCTGTAGATCACGATCTGGCGGGCGACGACCTTGTTGGAGGCGATGACCGGGAGCATGGGCACGCCCACGCGCGCGTAGTCCTCCTTGACCTTCATGGACAGCGGCCAGTAGTGCGGCGGCGTCCAGAAGAACATCACCAGGAAGAGGATGACCGGCGCCCAGGACATCGAGTTGGTCACGGAGGACCAGCCGATCAGCACCGGCAGGCAGCCGGCGATGCCGCCCCACACGATGTTCTGCGAGGTGCGCCGCTTGAGGATCATCGTGTAGACGACCACGTAGAAGAGGAGCGCGCCGAGGGCGAGCCAGGCGGAGAGCCAGTTGACCGTGAGGCCGAACATCAGCGTCGAGACGATCGCCAGGGTGATGCCGAAGGCGAGGCACTCGCGGGGGCTGACCATGCCGGTGACGAGCGGACGCTGCGAGGTGCGGTCCATGAGCGCGTCGATGTCACGGTCGATGTACATGTTCAGCGCGTTGGCGCCGCCCGCGGAGAGGTAGCCGCCGACACAGGTGAGCAGCACCAGCCGCAGGTCGGGGACGCCCTGTTCGGCCAGGAACATCACCGGAACCGTGGTGATCAGCAGAAGCTCGATGATCCGCGGCTTGGTCAGTGCCACGAACGCCTTGACACGGGCCCCGAACGGCCGGTGACTCGGGCTCTGGCTCGTCCCGATAACCCCCGCAGGACGGGATTCAACGGCCGTCACGCACACCCCTGACAGAGACATCCCAGCAAGCCCTCCGTGTGAAGTGCCGGTAAAGGCTCGCGCGTACCACGCCACTTTAGACGTTGCCGATACCCCGGCTCTTCGCGGGGGGGTGGGGTCGTGCGGAAAGGGGCGCTCCGACGTGCGTACGCGGAGTCGATTGAGCAGTCGGATGAGCGGCCGCGTATTCACTTGTCCAAATGCCGTTTCCCCCGGTCGGCAGGCGGATCGGGAAGACCCCCGGCAGTCGGGTTTCCGGGGAAAAACGCACGTACTTACGGGGGTAGGCTCGGCAATGGCCGGCCGCGTACGGATACGCCGGCACCCGGTGAGCGTCATGTACACCGGCTTCCGACACCGGAGAGGAGCCCTGACTCAGGGTGAGCACCAAGCCGACCACCGCAGACCTCGAGTGGACCGAGCTGGACCAGCGGGCGGTGGACACCGCCCGCGTCCTGGCCGCCGACGCCGTACAGAAGGTTGGCAACGGCCATCCCGGTACGGCGATGAGCCTGGCTCCCGCCGCGTACACCCTCTTCCAGAAGGTGATGCGGCACGACCCCGCCGACGCGGACTGGGTCGGGCGCGACCGCTTCGTGCTGTCCGCCGGACATTCGTCCCTGACCCTCTACACCCAGCTCTACCTGGCCGGCTTCGGCCTGGAGCTGGACGACCTGAAGGCGTTCCGCACCTGGGGCTCGAAGACCCCGGGGCACCCCGAGTACGGCCACACGACCGGTGTGGAGACGACGACCGGGCCGCTCGGCCAGGGCGTCGCCAACGCGGTCGGCATGGCGATGGCCGCCCGCTACGAGCGCGGGCTGTTCGACCCCCAGGCCCCGGCGGGCGAGTCCCCCTTCGACCACTTCGTCTACTGCGTCGCCGGTGACGGCTGCCTCCAGGAGGGCATCTCCGCCGAGGCGTCCTCCCTCGCCGGGCACCAGAAGCTGGGCAACCTGGTCCTGCTCTGGGACGACAACCACATCTCGATCGAGGGCGACACGGAGACCGCGGTCTCCGAGGACACGGTCAAGCGGTACGAGTCGTACGGCTGGCACGTGCAGCGGGTGGCCCCCCAGGAGAACGGCGACCTGGACCCGCACGCCATCCACCGGGCGATCGAGGAGGCGCGGCGGGTCACCGACCGGCCGTCCTTCATCGCCATGCGGTCGATCATCGCCTGGCCCGCCCCCAACGCGCAGAACACCGAGGCGTCGCACGGCTCGGCCCTCGGCGACGAGGAGGTGGCCGCCACCAAGCGCGTGCTGGGCTTCGACCCGGAGCGGACCTTCGAGGTCTCCGACGAGGTCATCGCGCACACCCGCAAGGCCCTGGAGCGCGGCCGGGCCGCCCGCGCGGCGTGGGAGGAGTCCTTCCGGCAGTGGCGGGAGCAGAACCCGGAGCGCGCCGCCGAGTACGACCGGATCGCCCAGGGCGAGCTGCCCAAGGGCTGGGAGGAGGCGATCCCGGTCTTCGAGACGGGCAAGGGCGTCGCCACCCGTGCCGCCTCCGGCAAGGTACTCCAGGCGCTCGGCGCCCTCGTGCCCGAGCTGTGGGGCGGCTCCGCCGACCTCGCCGGCTCGAACAACACGACGATCGACAAGACCAGCTCCTTCCTCCCCGAGGGCAACCCGCTGCCCGAGGCGGACCCGTACGGCCGCACCATCCACTACGGCATCCGCGAGCACGCGATGGCCGCGCAGATGAACGGCATCGCCCTGCACGGCAACACGCGCATCTACGGCGGCACCTTCCTGGTGTTCTCCGACTACATGCGCAACGCGGTGCGGCTGTCGGCGCTGATGCACCTGCCGGTGACGTACGTGTGGACGCACGACTCCATCGGCCTGGGCGAGGACGGCCCGACCCACCAGCCGGTCGAGCACCTGGCCTCGCTGCGCGCCATCCCGGGCCTGAACGTGGTCCGGCCGGCCGACGCCAACGAGACGGCGATCGCCTGGCGCGAGATCATGCGCCGCTGGACCAAGGAGTTCGGCAAGGGCGCCCCGCACGGCCTGGCCCTCACCCGCCAGGGCGTGCCGGTCTACGAGCCGAACGACGACGCGGCCAGGGGCGGCTACGTGCTGTTCGAGGCCGAGGGCGGCGAGCCGCAGGTCCTCCTCGTCGCCACCGGCTCGGAGGTGCACCTCGCCGTCGAGGCGCGCGAGCGCCTGCAGGCCGACGGCGTGCCCACCCGGGTGGTGTCGATGCCGTCGGTGGAGTGGTTCGAGGAGCAGGACCAGGGGTACCGGGACAGCGTCCTGCCGCCCTCCGTCAAGGCCCGTGTCGCGGTGGAGGCAGGTGTCGGGCTGACCTGGCACAAGTACGTCGGGGACGCCGGGCGCATCGTCTCCCTGGAGCACTTCGGTGCCTCGGCCGACGGTCCGACCCTCTTCCGCGAGTTCGGTTTCACCCCCGAGAACGTGGTCGCCGCCGCCCGGGAATCGCTGGCCGCGGCCCGGCGCTGACGCTCGTACACGGCACACAGGAACATAGGAGATGCATTTTCCATGACAGACGCACTGAAGCGCCTCTCCCAGGAGGGCGTCGCGATCTGGCTGGACGACCTGTCGCGCAAGCGGATCACGTCCGGCAACCTCGCCGAGCTGATCGACCAGCAGCACGTCGTGGGCGTCACCACCAACCCGTCGATCTTCCAGAAGGCGATCTCGCAGGGTGACGGCTACGACCGTCAGCTCGCGGACCTCGCGGTCCGCGGGGTGACCGTCGAGGAGGCCATCCGGATGATCACCACGGCGGACGTCCGCGACGCCGCCGACATCCTGCGCCCCGTCTTCGACGCCACCGACGGCAAGGACGGCCGGGTCTCCATCGAGGTGGACCCGCGCCTCGCCCACCACACGGAGGCGACGGTCGCCGAGGCCAAGCAGCTCGCCTGGCTGGTGGACCGGCCCAACACGCTGATCAAGATCCCGGCGACCGAGGCCGGGCTCCCGGCGATCGCCGAGACCATCGGCCTGGGCATCAGCGTCAACGTCACGCTGATCTTCTCCCTGGAGCGCTACCGCAAGGTCATGGACGCCTTCCTGACCGGTCTGGAGAAGGCCCGGGAGCGCGGACTGGACCTGTCGCTGATCCACTCGGTCGCGTCCTTCTTCGTCTCCCGCGTGGACACCGAGATCGACAAGCGGCTCGACGCGCTCGGCACCGACGAGGCCAAGGCGCTGCGCGGCAAGGCCGCCGTGGCCAACGCCCGCCTCGCCTACCAGGCGTACGAGGAGGTCTTCTCCTCCGACCGCTGGAACGCGCTGGAGCGCGAGGGCGCCAACCGCCAGCGGCCCCTGTGGGCGTCGACCGGCGTCAAGGACCCGGCGTACGCCGACACGATGTACGTCACCGACCTGGTCGCGCCGAACACGGTCAACACCATGCCGGAGGCGACGCTCCAGGCCACCGAGGACCACGGGCGGATCACCGGCGACACCGTCTCGGGCACCTACGAGCAGGCCCGCGCCGACCTGGACGCGGTCGAGAAGCTCGGCATCTCCTACGACGAGGTGGTGCAGCTCCTGGAGGACGAGGGCGTCGACAAGTTCGAGGCGTCCTGGAACGACCTGCTGAAGTCGACCGAGGCGGAGCTGCGTCGCCTCGCCCCCTCGGAGGGCTAGGACATTGTCGAGCAGCAACCCGCTGCGTGACCCCGCAGACCGACGGCTCCCGCGCATCGCGGGGCCGTCGGGTCTGGTCATCTTCGGCGTCACGGGCGACCTCTCCCGCAAGAAGCTCATGCCCGCCGTCTACGACCTGGCGAACCGGGGTCTGCTGCCGCCGGGCTTCTCGCTGGTGGGCTTCGCCCGCCGCGACTGGGAGAACGAGGACTTCGCGCAGGTCGTGCACGACGCCGTCAAGGAACACGCGCGCACCACCTTCCGCGAGGAGGTCTGGCAGCAGCTCCTGCAGGGCATGCGCTTCGTGCAGGGCACCTTCGACGACGACGACTCGTTCGAGCGGCTGCGCGACACGATCGACGAGCTGGACAAGGCGCAGGGCACGGGCGGCAACTTCGCCTTCTACCTCTCGGTGCCGCCGAAGTCCTTCCCGGTGGTGATCCAGCAGCTCCGCAAGCACGGGCTGGCGGACCAGTCCGGCGGCTCCTGGCGGCGCGCGGTGATCGAGAAGCCCTTCGGCCACGACCTGCGGTCGGCCGAGGAGCTGAACGCGATCGTCCACGAGGTCTTCGCCCCGGACCAGGTCTTCCGCATCGACCACTACCTGGGCAAGGAGACCGTCCAGAACATCCTGGCGCTGCGCTTCGCCAACACCATGTTCGAACCGATCTGGAACCGGTCCTACGTGGACCACGTGCAGATCACCATGGCCGAGGACATCGGCATCGGCGGCCGGGCCGGCTACTACGACGGCATCGGCGCCGCCCGCGACGTCATCCAGAACCACCTCCTGCAACTCCTCGCCCTGACCGCGATGGAGGAGCCCGCCTCCTTCGACGCGGACGCGCTGGCCGCGGAGAAGACCAAGGTGCTCGGCGCGGTCCGGCTCCCCGCGGACCTCGGCCGCGACACGGTGCGCGGACAGTACGCGGCGGGCTGGCAGGGCGGCGCGAAGGCGGTCGGTTACCTGGAGGAAGAGGGCATCGACCCGAAGTCCACCACCGACACCTACGCGGCGATCAAGGTCGGCATCGACAACCGCCGCTGGGCGGGCGTCCCCTTCTACCTGCGCACCGGCAAACGCCTCGGCCGCCGGGTCACGGAGATCGCCGTGGTCTTCCAGCGGGCCCCGCACTCCCCCTTCGACACGAGCGCGACGGAGGAACTGGGCCAGAACGCGATCGTCATCCGCGTCCAGCCCGACGAGGGCGTCACGGTCCGCTTCGGCTCCAAGGTGCCCGGCACCTCCATGGAGATCCGGGACGTGTCCATGGACTTCGCCTACGGCGAGTCCTTCACCGAGTCCAGCCCCGAGGCGTACGAACGCCTCATCCTGGACGTGCTGCTCGGCGACGCCAACCTCTTCCCGCGCACCGAGGAGGTCGAGCTGTCCTGGAAGATCCTCGACCCGATCGAGCGGTACTGGGACGAGAACGGCACCCCGGCCCAGTACCCGGCCGGTACCTGGGGGCCGGTCGAGGCCGACGAGATGCTGGAGCGAGACGGACGGAGCTGGCGCCGGCCATGAAGACAGACCTCACGGACACCACGGCCAGCAAGATCAACAAGGCGCTGGTGCAGGGCCGCCGGGCCAGCGGCACCCCCGCCGTCGGCATGGTGCTCACGCTGGTCATCGTCACCGACGAGGAGAACGCCTACGACGCGCTGAGGGCGGCGAGCGACGCCGCGCACGAACACCCCTCGCGCACCCTCGTCGTCATCAAGCGCGTCTCGCGCTCCCCCCGGGAGCGCACGCGGTCCCGGCTCGACGCCGAGGTGCGCATCGGCGCGGACGCCGGCACCGGCGAGACGGTGGTGCTGCGGCTGTACGGCGAGGTCGTCGACCACGCCCAGTCGGTGGTGCTGCCGCTGCTGCTGCCGGACGCCCCGGTGGTGGTGTGGTGGCCGGTGAACGCGCCGCTGGACCCGGCCAACGACCCGCTCGGGGCGCTCGCCCAGCGCCGGGTCACCGACACCTACGCCTGCGAGGAGCCGGTGCGCGAGCTGGTCGCGCGCGCGGAGTCGTACACGCCCGGGGACACCGACCTGTCGTGGACCCGGATCACGCCCTGGCGCTCGATGCTGGCGGCGGCCCTGGACCAGGTCGACTGCCGGGTGCAGTCGGTCGAGGTGGAGGGCGAGGCGTTCAACCCGAGCTGCGAGCTGCTGGCGATGTGGCTCGCGGACCGGCTGGACGTCCCGGTGGAGCGTTCCGCCTCCGGCGGGCCGGGGCTGACGGCGGTCCGGATGGAGACGGACTGCGGTCCGGTCGTCCTGGACCGGGCGGACGGTTCGCTGGCCACCCTGTCCATCCAGGGCCAGCCGGCCCGCGCGGTGGCGCTCAAGCGCCGCGAGACCGCCGAGCTGATGGCGGAGGAGCTGCGCCGGCTCGACCCGGACGACACCTACGCCTCGGCGCTCCGCTACGGCGTCAACCGGCTGAACGCGCCACCCAAAGGAGCCGGGGGGCGGTCTCCCGGGGCAGGCGCTCCCGTCGAGACGGCTGCGGAAGCTCCCGCGCGGGACACGGCGCGGGAGGAGGAACAGGTGAGGAAGGCGGCGACGACGTGAGCACTCCCCAGGTGGTCGTGCACCGGGACAAGGAGCTGATGGCCGAGGCGGCCGCGGCCCGGCTGATCACGAAGATCGTGGACGCGCAGGCGTCGCGGGGCTCGGCGTCCGTGGTGCTGACCGGCGGCCGCAACGGCAACGGCCTGCTCGCCGCCCTGGCGGGTTCGTCCGCCCGGGACGCCGTCGACTGGTCGCGGCTGGACCTGTGGTGGGGCGACGAGCGCTTCCTGCCCGAGGGCGATCCGGAGCGCAACGTGACGCAGGCGCGCGAGGCGCTGCTGGACGCGGTGCCGGTCGACCCGGCGCGGGTGCGGGCGATGCCCGCCTCGGACGGTCCCCACGGCTCGGACGTGGAGGCCGCCGCGGCGGCCTACGCGCGGGAGCTGGCGGAGGCCGCCGGGCCGGAGGACCACGCCGCGGTGCCCTCGTTCGACGTGCTGCTGCTGGGCGTCGGACCGGACACGCACGTGGCGTCGCTCTTCCCGGAGCTGCCCGCGGTGCGGGAGGCGGAGCGGACGGTGGTCGGCGTCCGCGGCGCCCCCAAGCCGCCGCCGACCCGGGTCTCCCTGACCCTGCCGGCGATCCGGGCGGCCCGCGAGGTGTGGCTGCTGGCGGCCGGGGAGGACAAGGCGAAGGCGGTGGCGGTCGCGCTGTCCGGCGCCGGCGAGGTCCAGGCCCCGGCGGCCGGGGCGCGGGGCCGCTCGCGCACCCTGTGGCTGCTGGACGCGGCGGCGGCCTCCGGGCTGCCCCGGTCGATGTATCCGCCGGCGTCGGCGTAGTACCCGCTCGGCAGGACGCCGGGCCCCGTGCCACGGGGCCCGGCGTCGCCGTCTTCGGACGCGGCCGGGGCCGTCGCCTGCTGGCCGAAGGCGGCCGGGGGTCAGGAACCGCCGGGGCGCGGGGCGTACGGGTCGCCGGCACGGTGGGGGCGCGGCGGGGCCGTGTAGGGGTTGCCGTGACCGTGGGGGCCGCCGGGGCCGTACGGGGCCCTCCCCGGTCGGGGCGGCGGGTAGGGAGTGCCCGGCGGCGGGGCGTACGGCGCCTGCGGCGGGACGTGCGGGCCCCGGGGCGGGCCGGGCCGCCGGTGGGCCGCCGGGTGCCGGGTGAGCCGGATGCCGTGGTGGCGGCGCAGCCGGCCCGTCTCCAGCAAAGCGATCGCGGTGACCGTCACGGGCGCCCCGAGGATGAAGACGACGCCCATGGTGAGGCTGAGCCCGTGCAGGTCGCCGGTGGCGAGGTCGATGAGGGCGATCAGCCAGGTCGTCACGGTCGCCAGCAGCGGCGGCAGGCAGCGGTGGACGCCCGCCGTGCCGAAGAAGTTGCCCGAGACGTGCACGGCGCCGCGGATCACGACCACCACCATCCACAGTCCCAGTGGCCCGGTGACCAGGACGAGCAGCGGTGAGCCGGTCGCCGACCGCAGCAGGTAGACCGTGAGCACGATCCACCCCACGAAGAGCAGCAGCAGCTTGGCCGAGTTGAGCAGCGGCACCTTGAGCGTGCGGACCGGGCCGTCGCGGCGCCACACCCAGAGCATGGCGCCGACCGTGAGCGGGGTGAGGAACAGCAGGAGGGCGGAGGCCGTCAGCATGTTCTCCAGCACCTCGTCGAAGCTGAACCCGCCCTGGACGACGGTGTAGACGCCGAGCGCGGCGACCGTGCCGGCGATGAGCCGGACCCGTTTGAGGCGTTCGACGGAGGCGTCGACGGACGGCGGGATCCACGCCGGGTGGAACAGCGCGCGGGCCAGCCGTTTGGGCCGCAGCGCGTCCCGCGCCGTCAGTCCGCCGCCCGTCCAACTCCCCGGCGCACGCGCCATGGTGAACTCCCCCGAGTGATGATCCGAATGATCACGGGAGTCTACGGGAGGCGGGCGGCGGTCCGCCGCCCGCCTCCCGTGGCCGGTGCGAGGGGGTCACCTCCGGCCGCGCTGCTCCCGGTAGGCGGCGACCAGCGCCCGGGTGGAGGGGTCGAGGCCGGGCACCTCGGCGCCCTCGGTGAGCGCCGGTTCGACCCGCTTGGCCAGCACCTTGCCGAGTTCGACGCCCCATTGGTCGAAGGAGTCGATGTTCCAGACGGCGCCCTGGACGAAGACCTTGTGTTCGTAGAGGGCGATGAGCTGGCCGAGGACGGAGGGGGTGAGCTGGGGGGCGAGGATGGTGGTGGTGGGGTGGTCGCCGTGGAAGGTCTTGTGGGGGACGAGTTCCTCGGGGACGCCTTCCTCGCGGACCTCGTCGGGTGTCTTGCCGAAGGCGAGGGCCTGGGTCTGGGCGAAGAAGTTGGCCATCAGCAGGTCGTGCTGGGCGCCGAGGGTGTCGTCGAGTCCCGGTACGGGCCGGGCGAAGCCGATGAAGTCGGCGGGGATCAGCTTGGTGCCCTGGTGGATCAACTGGTAGTAGGCGTGCTGGCCGTTGGTGCCGGGGGTGCCCCACACCACGGGCCCGGTCTGCCACCGCACCGGCTGCCCGTCACGGTCGACGGACTTGCCGTTGGACTCCATGTCGAGTTGCTGGAGGTAGGCGGTGAAGCGGGAGAGGTGGTGGCTGTAGGGCAGCACCGCGTGGGACTGGGCGCCCAGGAAGTTGCCGTACCAGATGCCCAGCAGGCCCATCAGCAGCGGCACGTTGGCCTCGGGCGGCGCCGCGCGGAAGTGCTCGTCGACGAGGTGGAAACCGTCCAGCAGCTCACGGAAGCGGTCCGGGCCGATGGCGATCATCAGGGAGAGGCCGATGGCCGAGTCGAAGGAGTACCGGCCGCCGACCCAGTCCCAGAACTCGAACATGTTGGCCGTGTCGATACCGAACTCCGCGACCTTCTGCGCGTTCGTGGACAACGCGACGAAGTGCCGGGCCACGGCCGCCTCGTCACCGAGGGCGTCCAGCAGCCGGCTCCGCGCGGACGTGGCGTTGGTGATCGTCTCGATCGTCGTGAACGTCTTCGAGGCGACGACGAACAGCGTCTCCGCCGGATCCAGGTCCCGCGTCGCCTCGTACAGATCGGCCCCGTCCACGTTCGACACGAACCGGAACACCAGGGAGCGGTCGCTGTAGTCACGCAGCGCCTCGTAGGCCATCGCGGGGCCGAGGTCGGAACCACCGATGCCGATGTTCACCACGTTCCGGATACGCCGGCCGGTGTACCCGGTCCACTCCCCGGAACGCACCCGCTCCGCGAAGGCCGCCATCCTGTCCAGCACGGCGTGCACCCCGGGGACCACGTTCTCCCCGTCCACCTCGACGACCGCCCCCCGCGGCGCCCGCAGCGCCGTGTGCAGAACGGCGCGGTCCTCCGTCGTGTTGATCCGCTCCCCGCGGAACATCGCATCCCGCAACGCGAACACACCGGTCGCGGACGCCAGTTCACGCAACAACGCCAGCGTCTCATCGGTCACGAGGTGCTTGGAGTAGTCGACGTACAGGTCGCCCACCCGCAGGGTCCAGGAGCTGCCCCGCTCCGGGTCGGCGGCGAACAGCTCGCGCAGGCGCACCTCTCCGAGTTCCTGGTGGTGCTTGGCCAGCGCGGTCCATTCGGGCATCTGGTCGAGCCTGATACGGCCGTCTGCGTTCATGTCGGACTTCAGCCTTCTTCCTTGCGTGTGGCAGCGTCCCCGCCGATCCAACCTAAGCGATCAGCGTGGAAGAAGGGTGTCGAACGACTCCGGCCAGGCACCCCTGGGGTGTCCGGCCGGTCTTCTCTAGATCTCGCCGCGCAGCTTGGCGAGTGCCTCGGCGAGGATCGCCTCGCCGTCCGCGTCGCTGCGACGCTCGCGCACGTAGGCCAGGTGCGTCTTGTAGGGCTCGGTGCGCGGCGGGTCCGGCGGGTTCTCCCGGTCCTGTCCGGCGGGGAAGCCGCAGCGCGGGCAGTCCCAGGTCTCCGGGACCTGTGCGTCGCTCGCGAAGCTCGGCTGTGTCTCGTGTCCGTTGGAGCACCAGAAGGAGATGCGCAGACGCGGCGCTGACTCGCCGCGCTCGGCCTCGCCCATCGGCCCCGCCCCGACCCGGCTTCCCCGGATCGCGTTGCCACTTGCCACGGTCGTAACTCCCTGCGTGATGGTGCCGCGAAGCGAGTCGGCGTTCCGCTTCGCCGCGAGCGCCTCAGTCTACGAAAGGCCCAACGCGCGTCCAGTGATTGGAGTTACAAGCCCAAGCGCCCAGACGCAAGCCTCATGATAGGCCGCGCCGAGCGGCGCGTACCGGACATGGGGCCCGTGGTGCGCGGTGTGCCGCCGCCCGAGTCCGGCCGGCCGGTCGGCGTGATCAGCCGTTCGCCTTCATCAGCAGGCCGAGCGCGATGATGCACGCGAACCACAGCAGACCGACCACGACGGTGATCCGGTCGAGGTTGCGCTCGGCGACCGAGGAGCCGCCGACGGACGACTGCATGCCGCCACCGAACATGTCGGAGAGACCGCCGCCCTTCCCCTTGTGCATCAGCACCAGCAGCATCAGCAGCAGGCTGAAGACGATCAGGGCGATCGAGAACCCCAAAACCACGGCTGGACCAACTTCCTCGGACTCGGATGAATGACGGGGGCATGGTGACGCCTGGGCGGCCGGGCCGCACAGGGGCGCACTACCATGCCCCCGCAAGAGTACGACGTATCGCGGCTACCGCATACTCACTGGTCGCGGAAGCGGACGATCTTGACGAACTCGTCGGCGTCCAGTGAGGCACCGCCGACGAGGGCGCCGTCGATGTCGGGCTGGGCCATGATCTCGGCGACGTTGCCGGACTTGACCGAGCCGCCGTACTGGATGCGGACCTTGTCCGCCAGTTCCTGCGAGTACAGCTCGGCGATCTTGCCGCGGATCGCCGCGCAGACCTCCTGGGCGTCCCCGGCGCCGCAGACCTTGCCGGTGCCGATGGCCCAGACGGGCTCGTAGGCGACGACGACGGTCTCGGCCTGCTCGGCGGGCAGGTCCTTCAGACCGCCCTCGACCTGGGCGAGGGTGTGGGCGACGTGGTTGCCCGCCTCGCGGACCTCCAGTTCCTCGCCGACGCACAGGATCGGGGTGAGGCCGTGCTTGTAGGCGGCCCTGACCTTGGCGTTGACCTGCTCGTCGGTCTCGGCGTGGTACTGCCGGCGCTCGGAGTGGCCGACGGCCACGAAGGCGCACTTCAGCTTGGCCAGCATCGGTCCGGAGATCTCGCCGGTGTAGGCGCCGCCGTCGTGGGCGGAGATGTCCTGGGCACCGTACTTGATCTTGAGCTTGTCCCCCTCGACGAGGGTCTGCACGGAGCGCAGGTCGGTGAAGGGCGCGAGGACGGCGACCTCGACGGCCTCGTAGTCCTTGTCGGCGAGGGCGAAGGCGAGCTTCTGGACGTGGGCGATGGCCTCCAGGTGGTTGAGGTTCATCTTCCAGTTGCCGGCCATCAGCGGCGTGCGGGTGGTCATGCGGGGTCAGTCCTCCAGTGCGGCGAGGCCGGGGAGCGTCTTGCCCTCGAGGTATTCGAGGGAGGCGCCGCCGCCGGTCGAGATGTGGCCGAATGCGTTCTCGTCGAAGCCGAGCGTGCGCACGGCCGCGGCGGAGTCGCCGCCGCCGACCACGGTGAAGCCCGGGGCGTCGACGAGGGCCTGGGCGACCGCCTTGGTGCCCTCGGCGTAGTCGGGGTGCTCGAAGACGCCCATGGGGCCGTTCCAGAAGACGGTGGCCGCGTCGGCGAGCTTGGATGCGTACAGCTTGTCGGTCTCGGGGCCGATGTCCAGGCCCTGCTGGTCGGCCGGGATGGCGTCCGCGGCGACGGTGGTGGGGTGGGTGGGCGCCTTCGCCTCGAGGTCCGGGAACCGCGAGGAGACCCGCACGTCCACGGGGAGGACCAGTTCGACGCCGTTCTTCTCGGCGCGCTCCATGTACTCCCGGACGGCCGGGAGCTGGTCCTCCTGGAGCAGGGAGGTGCCGATCTCGTGGCCCTGGGCCTTGAGGAAGGTGTAGGCCATGCCGCCGCCGATCAGGATGCGGTCGGCGCGGCCGAGCAGTTCGTCGATGACGGCGAGCTTGTCGGAGACCTTGGCGCCGCCGAGCGCGACCACGTAGGGGCGCCGGACCTCGTCGGTGAGCCTGCGCAGGACGCCGACCTCGGTGGCGATGAGGTGGCCGGCGTAGTGCGGCAGGCGCTGGGGCAGGTCGTAGACGGAGGCGTGCTTGCGGTGCACGGCACCGAAGCCGTCGCCCACGTAGACGTCCGCGAGGCCGGCCAGCCGGTCGGCGAAGGCGGCGCGCTCGGCGTCGTCCTTGCTGGTCTCGCCGGGGTTGAAGCGCAGGTTCTCCAGGACGGCGACCTGTCCGCCGGCGAGGCCGGCGACGGTGGCGGCGGCGGAATCGCCGGCCGTGTCCGTGGCGAAGGCGACCTCGGTTCCGAGGAGTTCGCCGAGGCGGGCGGCGGCCGGGGCCAGGGAGTAGGCGGGGTCCGGGGCGCCCTTGGGGCGGCCCAGGTGCGAGGCGACGACGACGCGCGCGCCCGCGTCGGCCAGGGCCTTGACGGTGGGCAGCACGGCGCGGATGCGGCCGTCGTCGGTGATGGTCGTGCCGGCCAGCGGCACGTTGAGGTCGGCACGGACGAAGACGCGCTTGCCGGCCACGCCTTCCGAGAGCAGTTCGTCGATCGTCTTCATAACAGCGGCTCCTGGGCTCTTGATCGCTCGTGATCCTACGAGGACGGGTGGTGCCGGACGTGGGTCAGGGCCCGGACGGCGTGACCGCACGCCGCCCGGGCCCTGCTCTCACATGAAGTGTCCGCTCCGGTCGATCAGAGCTGGTTGCCGACGAAGACGGTGAGGTCGACGAGGCGGTTGGAGTAGCCCCACTCGTTGTCGTACCACCCGATGATCTTCACGTTCTTGCCCTCCTGGACCATGGTCAGGGAGGAGTCGAAGGTGCAGGACGCCGGTGCGTTGACGATGTCGGAGGAGACGATGGCGTCCTCGGTGTACTCGAGGATGCCCTTCAGCTCGCCCTCCGCGGCCTTCTGGAAGGCCGCGTTGACCTCTTCCTTGGTGACCTCGCGGCTCAGCTCGACGACGAGGTCGGTCACCGAGCCGGTGGGGACCGGGACGCGCATGGCGATGCCGTCCAGCTTGCCCTTGAGCTGCGGCAGGACCAGGGCGGTCGCCTTCGCGGCGCCGGTGGTCGTCGGGATGATGTTCTCCGCGGCGGCCCGCGCGCGGCGCAGGTCCTTGTGCGGGAAGTCCAGGATGCGCTGGTCGTTCGTGTAGGCGTGCACCGTCGTCATCAGGCCGCGCACGATGCCGAAGTTCTCGTCGAGGACCTTCGCCATCGGCGCCACGCAGTTGGTGGTGCAGGAGGCGTTGGAGATGACGGTGTGCTTGGCCGGGTCGTAGTCGTCCTGGTTGACGCCCATGACGACGGTGACGTCCTCGTTCTTCGCCGGGGCGGAGATGATGACCTTCTTGGCGCCGCCGGTGAGGTGCTTCTCGGCGTCTTCCTTCTTGGTGAAGATGCCGGTCGACTCGATCACGATGTCGACGCCCAGCTCGCCCCAGGGGATCTCGGCCGGGTTGCGCTCGGACAGGACCTTGATGGTCTTGCCGCCGACGGTGATGGTGTCCTCGGTGTGCGAGACCTCCTGCTTGAGGCGGCCGAGGATGGTGTCGTACTTGAGCAGGTGGGCGGTGGTCGCGGTGTCACCCAGGTCGTTGACAGCCACGATCTCGATGTCTGCACCCTGCTCCAGCAGCGCGCGGAAGTAGTTACGACCGATGCGGCCAAAGCCGTTGATGCCTACGCGGATCGTCACGAACCGATCTCCTCGTTGGTACGCCGGCTGCGTGCCGGCGAGCTGTATGGGATGTCCCCGACCACCCTCGACCCTACCTCCCGGAGGCGGGCGGAGTGACATCGAGACGACGCATACCCGGCACGGTGGCCGGTACCCGTAGGTAGGGGTACGGACCACCCCGATTCCGGGGACGTATCACCCGATTCCGGGACGCCGCGAGGACGGTCGTTGACCGGGGGCGTCACTCGTTCCGGGCAGGGGTACGCGCTGTTCACGAGGGGTTCCGGAGGGTGTACGGGGGTGTACCGGAGGGGTCTCGGAGGGTGTCCGGAGCGTGCCCGGGGAAGGGCTCCGGAGGTGGCCGCGCACGGGCGCCGGGGGCCGGAAACGGGCGTCCGGGGCGCCGGGTGATGACGGGGTCCGCGGGCCGGTGCGGGAGTGCCGGCGGGGTGTCCGGGGCGAGGGCGGGCGACGGCGGTCCGCCCGCACCGGCGGATGCCCGGCACGCCCCGGATGTTTCTTTCCCGGACGGGTGAAGGAGCCGCCGGAAAAGGCCGGTGCCGGTACCCGTTCGGGTACCGGCACCGGCTTGTTGACGGTCTGTCGGGAACGGACGGCGGATCAGCCCACGAGGTTGTCCGCCAGCTCCTCGCCGAGGTTGGCCTCGGTACCCGGGATGCCGAGGTCCGAGGCGCGCTTGTCGGCCATGGCCAGCAGGCGGCGGATGCGCCCGGCCACCGCGTCCTTGGTCAGCGGCGGGTCGGCGAGAGCGCCCAGTTCCTCCAGCGAGGCCTGCTTGTGGTCCATGCGCAGCCGGCCCGCGGCGGCGAGGTGCTCGGGCACGTCGTCGGCGAGGATCTCCAGCGCCCGCTGCACCCGGGCGCCGGCGGCGACGGCCGCGCGGGCCGAACGGCGCAGGTTGGCGTCGTCGAAGTTGGCGAGACGGTTCGCCGTGGCCCGGACCTCGCGGCGCATCCGCCGCTCCTCCCAGGCCAGGACGGACTCGTGGGCCCCGAGCCGGGTGAGCAGGGCGCCGATCGCGTCGCCGTCACGGACCACGACCCGGTCCACCCCCCGCACCTCGCGGGCCTTCGCGGCGATCGACAGTCTGCGGGCGGCGCCGACCAGGGCGAGGGCGGCCTCGGGGCCGGGGCAGGTCACCTCCAGGGAGGAGGACCGGCCGGGCTCGGTGAGCGAGCCGTGCGCCAGGAAGGCGCCGCGCCAGGCCGCCTCGGCGTCGCAGGTGGCGCCGGAGACCACCTGCGGGGGCAGCCCCCGGATGGGGCGGCCCCGGCCGTCCACCAGGCCGGTCTGGCGGGCGAGCTGGTCACCTCCCGCGACCACCCGCACCACGTAGCGCGAGCCGCGGCGCAGCCCGCCGGGCGCCATCACGATCAGTTCCGAGCTGTGGCCGAAAATCTCCAGGACGTCCCGCTTGAGGCGCCGGGCCGCCATCGCCGTGTCCAGCTCCGCCTCGATCACGATGCGCCCACTCACCAGGTGGAGGCCGCCGGCGAACCGCAGCACGGAGGAGACCTCCGCCTTCCGGCAGCAGGTACGGGTGACGGGAAGCCGGGAGACCTCGTCCTTCACCGCTGGCGTCATCGCCATGGGCCGATCCTTCCATGCATCCGAAAAATACGGTCGTACGCGGCGGCCAACAGTTCCGGATCATGCCTCGGGGTCTTGTCGGTCCGTGCGACCGGAGCCAGCTCGACCGCGGCGCCGAACCCCTTGGCGGCGTCGGTGAGCGAGTCACGGTCGGGCACGGCGGCCTCGTCGGCCAGCACCACGTCCAGGGCGAGTTTAGGGGCGTGTCGTCCCAAAACCTCCAAATGACGCTGCGGAGAGAAGCCTTCCGTTTCGCCGGGCTGGGGGGCGAGGTTGAGCGAGAGCACCCTGCGGGCCTTGGTCTGGGTGAGCGCGTCGAGCAGTTCGGGCACGAGCAGGTGCGGGATGACGGAGGAGAACCAGGAGCCCGGACCGAGCACGACCCAGTCCGCGTCGAGCACCGCCGCCACCGCGTCCGGCACGGCCGGCGGATCGTGCGGCACCAGGTGCACGGACTGCACCTCGCCGGGGGTGAGCGCGACCGTGGCCTGTCCGCGCACCGTCTCCACGTCCTCGGGCCGCTCCGGATCGTGGCCCCTTACCAGGGCCTGGAGCTCCAGCGGTACGGCGGACATGGGCAGCACCCGCCCGTGCGCGCCGAGCAGCCGGCCGACCAGGTCCAGGGCCTGGACATGGTCGCCGAGCTGCTCCCACAGGGCGACGATCAGCAGATTGCCGACCGCGTGTTCGTGCAGTTCGCCCTGGGACTGGAAGCGGTGCTGGATCACCCGCGCCCAGGTCTGGCCCCAGTCGTCGTCCCCGCACAGCGCGGCCAGCGCCTTGCGCAGGTCGCCGGGGGGCAGGACACCCAGTTCGTCGCGGAGGCGTCCGCTGGAGCCGCCGTCGTCGGCCACGGTGACGACGGCGGTGAGGTCGCCGGTGATCCGGCGCAGTGCGGCGAGCGAGGCGGACAGCCCCATGCCGCCGCCGAGGGCGACGACCTTGGGCTGGGTGCCGCGGCGGCGCGGCTTGCCGCCGCGCGCCTCGGCGGGGCGGGCGGTGCGGGACTCGGCGGCCCTGCCGCCGCGTCCCTCCGGCACCACCCGGCGCAGCCTGCTCAGCCGCGGAGTACGTCCTGTCATTCCCGTCCCATGTCCCGGTGGACGACCACCGTCTCCACGCCCTCGGCGGCGAGCCTGGCGGCGAGCTTCTCCGACATGGCCACGGACCGGTGCTTGCCGCCGGTGCAGCCGACGGCGACGGTCACATAGCGCTTGCCCTCACGACGGTAGCCCGCCGCGATCAGCTGGAGCAGCTCGGCATAGCGGTCGAGGAACTCCTTGGCCCCGGGCTGGTTGAGGACGTAGGCCGAGACCTCCTCGTTCAGACCGCTGAAGGGACGCAGTTCCGGGACCCAGTGCGGGTTGGGCAGGAAGCGCATGTCCACGACCAGGTCGGCGTCGACCGGGAGGCCGTACTTGAAGCCGAAGGACATGACGGTGGCCCGCAGCTCGGGCTCCTCGTCGCCGGCGAACTGCGCGTCCATCTTGGCGCGCAGCTCGTGCACGTTGAGGCTGGAGGTGTCGATCACCAGGTCGGCGTCGCCCCGCAGCTCGCGCAGCAGTTCCCGCTCGGCGTCAATGCCGTCGACGATGCGGCCGTCGCCCTGGAGGGGATGCGGGCGGCGCACCGACTCGAAACGGCGCACCAGCGCCTCGTCCGAGGACTCCAGAAAAACGATCCTCCGGGTGACCCCCCGGGAGTCGAGGTCGGCGAGGGACTCGCGCAGGTTGTCGAAGAAGCGCCGGCCGCGGACGTCGACGACGACCGCGATGCGGGCCACGTTGCCCTGCGAGCGGGCGCCCAGCTCCACCATGGTGGGGATCAGCGCGGGCGGCAGGTTGTCGACGACGAACCAGCCGAGGTCCTCCAGACACTTCGCCGCCGTCGAGCGGCCGGCTCCGGACATACCGGAGATGATCACCAGCTCGGGGATGCCCGTGTCGTGCGTCCCGGCTGTCTCGTTGCCCGTACTCACGTGTGCTCCGTTGTCGTGGCGCCCGTCGGGCCGGGCGGTCCCTGGACCCGCGTCCTCGCCGGTCGTGCGCGGGGTCCGCTCCGGTGTGGGCTGTGTGTCGTGCTCGGTCATCTCTCCTGCCCCCGTCGTTCGTCCGGGGTGCCCGCGGACACGGGCTCCCCCGGGGCATCCGCCGTCGTCTCGGGTGCCCCGTCCTCGTCTTCCATGATCTCTCCGGTGGCCGTGTTCACGGCGGGCGCGGCCGGCGCGGCCCCCGCGAGGGCCACCGCGACGGTCTCGGCCGTCTTGCGTCCTATACCGGGTACCTCGCAGATCTGGTCGATCGTCGCCGACCGGAGTTTCTTCACCGAACCGAAGTGTTTGAGGAGCGCCTGCTTACGGGTCTCCCCCAGTCCGGGCACGTCGTCGAGGGGGCCCGAGCGGAAGCGCTTGGCGCGTTTGGCGCGCTGGTAGGCGATGGCGAAGCGGTGTGCCTCGTCCCGGACCCGCTGGAGCAGGTACAGTCCCTCGCTCGTGCGGGGCAGGACGACCGGGTCGTCGTCGCCGGGCAGCCAGACCTCCTCCAGCCGCTTGGCCAGCCCGCACACGGCGATGTCGTCGATGCCCAGCTCGTCCAGGGCCCGCTGCGCCGCCGCGACCTGCGGCTGCCCGCCGTCGACGACGACGAGCTGGGGCGGGTAGGCGAACCGCCGGGGCCGCCCGTCCTCGTCCTTGAGCCCTTCCGGGCCGCCGCCCGCCGGGGCGCCGGCCCCGCCGTTCCCGGGGGCCGACGGGGCGCCGGGAACGGCGACGGGCGTGTCCCCGGGCGGGGCGGCCGGTGCGCCCCCGGCGGCGGGCGGTCCGGCCGGGCCGCCGTGCGGGTCCCCGGCCCCGTCCCCGGCGGGCTCCTGCCCCGCCCACTCCCCCGTCCGTTCCTTCTCGGCGAGGTAGCGGCGGAAGCGACGGGTGATCACCTCGTGCATGGAGCGGACGTCGTCCTGCCCCCGGAAGCCCTTGATCTGGAACCGCCGGTACTCGCTCTTGCGGGCCAGCCCGTCCTCGAAGACGACCATGGAGGCGACCACGTCGTCGCCCTGGAGGTGCGAGACGTCGTAGCACTCGATGCGCAGCGGCGCGCTGTCCAGACCCAGCGCGTCGGCGATCTCCTCCAGGGCACGCGAACGCGTGGTGAGGTCGGAGGCGCGCTTGGTCTTGTGCAGGACGAGCGCCTGCTGCGCGTTGCGCTGCACCGTCTCCATGAGGGCCTTCTTGTCGCCACGCTGCGGAATGCGCAGCGACACGCCCGAACCGCGCCGGTCCGTCAGCCACTGCTGCACCGGCTCCACCGGCTCGGGCAGGGCCGGGACCAGCACCTCACGGGGCACGGCGTCCCCGCTCTCCTCCCCGTAGAGCTGCTGGAGGGCGTGCTCGACGAGGGCGGCGGTGGTGACCTCCTCGACCTTGTCGGTGACCCAGCCGCGCTGGCCCCGGACGCGTCCGCCGCGCACGTGGAAGATCTGGACCGCCGCCTCCAGCTCGTCCTCGGCGACGGCGATCAGGTCGGCGTCGGTCGCGTCGGCGAGCACGACCGCGCTCTTCTCCATGGCCTTCCGCAGGGCCCCGATGTCGTCCCGCAGGCGAGCCGCGCGCTCGTACTCCATCTCCTCGGCCGCCTCCCCCATTCGCGCCTCCAGGCGGCGCAGGTAGGTGCCGGTGCGGCCGGCCATGAAGTCGCAGAACTCCTCCGCCAGCTCCCGGTGGCCCTCGGCGGAGATCCGCTCCACGCAGGGTGCCGAGCACTTGCCGATGTAGCCGAGGAGGCAGGGGCGGCCGGTGCGCGCGGCGTTCTTGAAGACGCCGGCCGAGCAGGTGCGCACCGGGAAGACCCGCAGCAGCAGGTCGACCGTGTCGCGGATCGCCCAGGCGTGCCCGTACGGCCCGAAGTAGCGCACGCCCTTCTTCTTCTGGCCCCGCATGACCTGCACCCGGGGGAACTCCTCGTTCATCGTCACCGCGAGGTACGGGTAGCTCTTGTCGTCGCGGTACTTGACGTTGAACCGGGGGTCGTACTCCTTGATCCAGGAGTACTCCAGCTGGAGCGCCTCGACCTCCGTGGACACCACCGTCCACTCCACGGAGGCGGCCGTGGTGACCATGGTGCGCGTACGCGGGTGCAGTCCGGCGAGGTCCTGGAAATAGTTCGCCAGGCGCTGGCGCAGGCTCTTCGCCTTTCCGACGTAGATCACCCGTCGGTGCTCGTCACGGAACCTGTACACCCCCGGGGAGTCCGGGATCTCACCCGGCCTGGGGCGGTAGCTGGAGGGGTCGGCCATGTCTCACACCCTACTGGCGGGGGCCGACAGAACGCCGGGGCTGTGGACAGCAGCCGCCGGCGTTGCGGACAGCGGCCGGCGGGCCGGTGGATCACCGGAAACGGGGCCGGTGACGGCGGCCCGCGGGCCCGCCGCCTCGGGAGGCCCGGCGGGTCTGCGCGGGGCCCGAGGGGAGGTGGTGGGAGGTGGAGGTGGTGCAGACGGAGGGGGAGGTGGTGGAGATGCGGGGCTGGGCGGCGGTGCGAGGTGGGGGCGCGGGGCAGGGGCTCGGGCGACGGCGCCGTCAGAGCGGGGGCCGGGGCGGGCCGGGGCGGGCCGGGGACGGGCGGAGTCCGGGCGAAGCGGGCGGGCCCGTGTGTTCTCGGCCAGGAGTCCACGGCGCTCCCGCGCCAAGTGTTGTCGGGACTTGGTCAACACGCTTCAATGCGGGGGAACTCGGGGCCATGAAGCGCGGCGTACGGAGACGAGGACCCCCTGCGCCGCGTCGGGGGCGGCCCCGCGGATTCGCGCCGAACGGTCTGACCAGCCGTCGTGGACCTCCACAGAAAGGCCCCTGCATGCCGCACGCCGCTCAGCACGCGGACCCCGCCCCCACCGAACTCGACGCGGCCCTGCGCGGCGGCCCCTTCCACGTGGCCCTGCGCGCGGCGATCGCCGCCCGCGGGCTGCCGCTCCAGCGCGTCCAGCACCACCTGTCGCGCCGCGGGGTGAAGGTGGGCGTCACCAGCCTCAGCTACTGGCAACAGGGGGCCCGCCGCCCGCAGCGCCCCGAGTCCCTGCGGGCCGTACGGGCCCTGGAGGAGATACTCCAGCTCCCCGAGGAGTCGCTGATACGCCTGCTCGTGGAACCCGAGGAGAGCCCCTCCGGCGCGCACCACACCACCCGCTCCTACCGTGCCCTGGTGGCCGCCTCCGGCGTCCTGGAACGACTCCTGGCCGAGCTGGGCCACACCCCGGCCGACTCCGGACTGCACACCCTCGGGCACCACGAACGCGTGCGCATCGGAGCCGACCGCGCCCTGGCGGGCCGCGACTCGCAGCACATCGTCCGCGCCCACCGCGACGGCGTCGACCGCTTCCTCGCCGTCCACCACGGCGACCCCGGCTGCGTCCCCGCGCGGATGGGCGTCCACGCGCTGGAGAACTGCCGCACCGGACGCGTCCGCACCCACCACGACACCGGCGTCCTCGTCGCCGAGCTGCTCTTCGACACCCGCCTGCGGGCCGGCGACACGCACCTCTTCCGCTACGCCGTCGAGGACGGCACCGCCGGCGTGTCGCGCGAGTACGTGCGCGGTTTCGGCGGGACCGGCGGGCAGTACGCCCTCCAGGTGCGCTTCGAACCGGCGGCTCTCCCCGCACGCTGTCACCGGTTCACGCAGTACTCGGCGGCGGCCCCGCGCGGCGGCCTGCGCGAGCTGGAACTGAGCGGACCGCACCACTCCGTGCACCTCGTCGAGTCCCGGGTGCGCTCGGGGGTGCTGGGCATCGGGTGGGACTGGGAGTGAGCGGCACCCTTCCGGGGCCCGCCCGCCCGGAGGTCAGCCCTCGTAGGGACCGACGACGATCCGGCCCTGCTCGACCTCGACCGGGAGTTCCGCCAGCGGCACGGAGGCCGGCGACTTCAGCACCTCGCCGGTCCGGGCGTCGAACTCGCTGCCGTGGCACGGGCAGACCAGCTTCGTCCCGACCAGCTTGCCGATGGGGCACCGCGCGTGCGTGCAGATCGTGCTGTGCGCCTTCAGCGCGCCGTCGTCCGTGCGGCCGACCACGATCTTCTGGTCCTGGTAGAGCTTGGCACCGCCCTCGGCGACATCGCCCTCCGCGCCCAGGTCGACGGGTGCCGTCGGCCCGACGGTGTCGGGACGGTCGTCGCCCGGGGAGCAGGCGGCCAGGCCGATACCGGCGACGGGGGTGAGCGCCGCCGTGCGCAGGACGGTACGGCGGCTCGGGGCGGGACGGCCGGACATGGGTGTCTCCACGGGTCGGAGTGGAGCGGGCGGCCGGACGGGCGAGGCGCGGCACCGGTCGTCCGCTGCGCGGTACGGCTGCGGTGCGGCGCGCGAAACGCCGCGGCACACGACGGCCGCCGCGCGGGACCGGGGCGTGCGGGAACGACGATATCGGGCGCGGGCGGACGGCCGGCGGGGTGGGTGACGGTCGCGGCCGGGGCGCGGGGCGGGACGGGATGGACGGGGAGGGACGGCTGGCAGAGGCACAAGGGCGGCTGGTGGAGGCCCGGCAGCGCGGCGGCGGTGGCCCTCGGGGCTTGCCGGGCCGAGCCCCAGGGGGCGGATTGGCGGGGGCGGATTGGTGGGGATCGGCCGGGGTCGGTGGGGTGTGGGAGGGGGCGGGTGCGGAGGGTGGGCGTAAGCGCTCGCGTAAACGCTTACGCGAGCGTTCTCGCAAGCGCTTACGTAAACGCTTACGCGACCGTGGACGTAAGCGCTTACGCAAGCGTTTACGCCCACCCCCTGCGTGAGGTACGGTCCCGGCCAGCGCATGGCGCGTTTCCGCCCGTGCCGTGCCGACAGGCCGTTCCGTGCCGTTTTCCGGGGAGAAAGGGGGCCGCCGATGACCACCATGGCCGATGTCGCCCGGAGCGCCGGAGTCTCCGTGGCGACCGTCTCCCACGTGCTGAACGACACCCGCCCGGTGCTGCCGCACACCCGGCAGGCCGTCATGGACGCCGTCGAACAGCTCGGTTACACCCCGAACGGGCCGGCGCGCTCCCTGGTGACGGCGCGTACCCGTTCCATCGGGCTCGCGGTGTCGGCGATCAGCAACCCGTATTTCACGGAGATCCTCCAGGGGGTCGAGGCCTGCGCTCTGGAGCACGGCTACAGCCTGCTCATCGCCGATCCCCACGACGATCCGGCCCACGAGCACACGGTCGTCCGGTTGCTGCACGAGCGACGGGTGGACGGCATGATCGTCGCCCCCTCGGCGGAGCCGGGCGCCCTGCTCGCCTACCTCGCCCGCCACCGGGTGCCGGCCGTCTTCCTCGACCGGCTGGTCGACGCTCCGGAGACGGGCGACTGGCGCTTCGACCAGGTCTGTGCCGACGGCTGCGAGCCGACGGCCGGTCTGGTCACCCATCTGGCCGAGCTGGGGCACCGCCGGATCGGTCTGGTCGCCGGCCGGCCGGGACTCAGCACGACCCGGGAACGGCTCACCGGCTACCGGCACGGGCTGGCAGCGGCCGGTCTGCCCTTCGACGAGCGCCTGGTGGTGCACGGTGATTCGGAGGCGGCCGGCGGCGAACGCGCCACCGATGCCCTGCTCTCTCTGGCGGTCCCGCCGACCGGGCTGGTCACGGCCAACAACGTGATGACCATCGGTGCCCTGCGCGCCCTGCGGGAGCGGGGCCTGTCCGTACCCGGCGATGTCGCGCTGTGCTGCTTCGACGACTTCGCCTGGGCGGACCTCTTCACCCCGCGGCTCACCGCCGTCGCGCAGCCGAGCCGGGAACTGGGCGCGCGGGCCGTGCGGCTGCTACTGGAGCGCCTGGACTCCCCGGGCCGCCCGGCCCGGACGGTCCGGCTGCACTGCTCCCTGGCCCACCGCACCTCGTGCGGCTGCCCCGAGCAGCCGGAGCCTCCCGGGCCGCCCCGCCCGGCCGGGGCCGACGCGTCCCCCTCCACCTCCTAGCGCTTCCCCTCTTCTGGCGTTTCCTCGCGCTTCGTCGCGTTACCCCGGAGGGCCTCCGCCGAGGCCCACGAAAGGACTGCCCGTGATCGTCGTCGCCGGTGAGGCACTGATCGACCTGGTACCGCAGGGCACCAGTGCCCTGGCCCCGCTGCGCCCCGCGCTCGGCGGCGGCCCGTACAACACGGCCGTCGCGCTGGGTCGCCTCGGCTCCCCCACCGCGTTCTGTTCCCGGGTGTCCCTGGACGCCTTCGGCGAGGCGCTGCTGGAGCGGCTGCGGGAGGCCGGCGTGGACGTGTCCACCGTGCAGCGCGGGCCCGAGCCGACGACACTCGCGGTGGCGTCGGTCGGCGCGGACGGTTCGGCTTCCTACTCGTTCTACGTGGAGGGGACCGCCGACCGGCTGTTCACGGCGCCTTCGACGCTGCCCGTGGGGACCCGGGCGGTGTCCTTCGGCACCTGTTCGCTGGTGCTGGAGCCGGGGGCGAGCGCCTACGAGAGGCTGCTGCGCGATTCGGCGGCCCGGGGTGTCTTCACCGCCCTGGACCCGAACATCCGGACCGGGCTGATCCCGGACCCGGACGCCTACCGGACCCGGTTCAAGAGCTGGCTGCCGTCGGTGTCGCTGCTGAAGCTGTCCGCCGAGGACGCCGAGTGGCTGGGCGGCACGCCTCGCGACTGGCTGGCGGCGGGCCCGTCGGCGGTCGTGATCACCCAGGGTGGTGACGGGCTGACCGCGTACACGCGGGACGGCGGCGTGTACACCGTCCCGGGCGAGCGGATCAGGGTGGTGGACACGATCGGCGCGGGCGACACCGTGAACGCGGCGCTCCTGCACGGTCTCGCGGTGCGCAACGCCCTCGGCGACCGGGAGGCGGCCGCGCTGGGTCCGCAGGGCTGGACGGACCTGCTCGGCTTCGCCGCCCGCGCGGCGGCCGTCACCTGCTCGCGGGCGGGCGCGGAACCGCCGTACTCCCACGAGGTCGCCGGCTGAGACATCGCCCCGCGCAGGGAGCACGGCGACGCGGCGTGCGCCACGGGAGTGTCCGTGGCGCACGCCGCGTCGCCGGTTCCGCGGGGGCGGCCCCGCCGGAACCCGTGCCCGGTCGTGCCTGCCGCCTACTTCGCGGCCGGCTTGGCGGACTTCGCCGGCTTGGCGGCCTTCTTGGTGGTCCTGGCGGTCTTGGGCTCGGTCTTCTGCGCCGGGGTCTTCCGGGCGGCGGTCTTCTTGGCGGCGGTCTTGGCCGCCGTCTTCGCCGCCCTGCGCGGTGCCGGGATCGGCTCGGCGTCGCTGATCCGGTCGGCGCCGAGGATGTCCCGCAGGAACTTGCCGGTGTGGCTCGCGGGGACGCCCGCGACCTGCTCCGGCGTGCCCTCGGCGACCACGAGGCCACCGCCGGCGCCGCCTTCGGGGCCCATGTCGACGACCCAGTCGGCCGTCTTGATCACGTCGAGGTTGTGCTCGATGACGATGACCGTGTTGCCCTTGTCGACCAGGCCGGACAGGACCGTCAGCAGCTTGCTGATGTCCTCGAAGTGCAGGCCGGTGGTCGGCTCGTCCAGGACGTAGACCGTGCGGCCGGTGGAGCGCTTCTGGAGTTCGCTGGCGAGCTTCACCCGCTGCGCCTCGCCGCCGGACAGGGTCGTCGCGGACTGGCCGAGCCGGACGTAGCCGAGGCCGACGTCCTTGAGGGTCTTCATGTGCCGGGCGATCGAGGGGACCGCCTCGAAGAAGTCCGTGGCCTCCTCGATCGGCATGTTCAGCACGTCGGCGATGGACTTGCCCTTGTAGTGGACCTCCAGGGTCTCCCGGTTGTACCGGGCGCCGTGGCAGACCTCGCACGGGACGTAGACGTCCGGGAGGAAGTTCATCTCGATCTTGATGGTGCCGTCGCCCGCGCAGTTCTCGCAGCGGCCGCCCTTGACGTTGAAGGAGAAGCGGCCGGGCATGTACCCGCGGACCTTCGCCTCGGTGGTCTCGGCGAACAGCTTGCGGATGTGGTCGAAGACACCGGTGTACGTCGCCGGGTTCGACCGCGGGGTGCGGCCGATGGGCGACTGGTCGACGTGGACGACCTTGTCGACCAGGTCGTCGCCCTCCACGCGCGTGTGCCGTCCGGGCACGGTCCGCGCGCCGTTCAGCTCGCGGGCGAGGTGGGTGTACAGGATGTCGTTGACCAGGGTCGACTTGCCGGAGCCGGAGACGCCGGTGACGGCCGTGAACACGCCGAGCGGGAAGGACACGTCGATGTCCTTCAGGTTGTTCTCCCGGGCGCCGTGCACGGTGAGCTGCCGGGCGGGGTCCAGCGGGCGCCGGATCTCGGGCAGCGGGATGGCCTTCTTGCCGGCCAGGTAGAGACCGGTCTGCGATTCGGCGTTGGCCAGCAGTTCCTTGAGCCCGCCGCTGTGCACCACCTTGCCGCCGTGCTCGCCCGCGCCGGGGCCGATGTCGACGATCCAGTCGGCGACCTTGATGGTGTCCTCGTCGTGCTCGACGACGATCAGGGTGTTGCCCATGTCACGGAGCCGGACGAGGGTCTCGATCAGCCGGTGGTTGTCGCGCTGGTGCAGGCCGATGGAGGGTTCGTCGAGGACGTAGAGCACGCCGACGAGTCCGGAGCCGATCTGGGTGGCCAGGCGGATCCGCTGGGCCTCGCCGCCGGAGAGGGTGCCGGCCGCGCGGTTCAGCGAGAGGTAGTCGAGGCCGACGTCGACGAGGAAGCGGAGCCGCTCGTTGACCTCCTTGAGCACGCGTTCGGCGATCTTCTTGTCGCGGTCGGTGAGCTTCAGCTCGCCCAGGAAGTCCGCGCAGTCGCTGATCGACATCGCGGAGACCTCGGCGATCGACTTGCCCATGACGGTGACCGCGAGGACGACCGGCTTGAGGCGGGTGCCCTGGCAGCTCGGGCAGGGCACCTCGCGCATGTAGCCCTCGAAGCGCTCGCGGCTGGCGTCGCTCTCGGCCTCGCTGTGCCGGCGCTTGACGAAGGGGACGGCCCCCTCGAACGCCGTGGTGTACCGGCGCTCGCGCCCGTACCGGTTGCGGTAGCGGACCTCGACCTGGGTCTTGTGTCCGTACAGCAGCGCTTTGCGGGCGCGCTGCGGCAGCCCGGCGAAGGGGATGTCGGTACGGAAGCCGAGCGCGTCCGCGAGGGCGCCGATGAGGCGGCCGAAGTAGTCCTTGGTGTGGCCGTGCGACCAGGGGTGGATGGCGCCGTCGTCGAGGGACTTCTCCTCGTCCGGGACGATCAGCTCGGGGTCGACCTCCATGCGCGTGCCGATGCCGGTGCAGTCGGGGCAGGCGCCGAAGGGCGAGTTGAAGGAGAACGAGCGGGGCTCCAGCTCCTCGAAGGACAGGTCGTCGTAGGCGCAGTACAGGTGCTCCGAGTACATGCGCTCGCGCTCGGGGTCGTCCTCGGCGAGGTCGACGAAGTCGAGCACGACCATGCCGCCCGAGAGGCCGAGCGCGGTCTCGACGGAGTCGGTGAGGCGGCGCTTGGCGGAGTCCTTCACCGTGAGGCGGTCGACGACCACCTCGATGGTGTGCTTCTCCTGCTTCTTGAGTGTGGGCGGCTGGGAGAGCTGGATCGTCTCGCCGTCCACACGCGCGCGGGAGTACCCCTTGGTCTGGAGGTCGGCGAAGAGGTCGACGAACTCGCCCTTGCGCTCGCGCACCAGCGGCGAGAGCACCTGGAAGCGGCTGCCCTCGGGCAGTTCCAGGACCCGGTCCACGATGGCCTGCGGTGACTGGCGCGAGATCGGCCGGCCGCACTGGGGGCAGTGGGGCTTGCCGATGCGGGCGAAGAGCAGGCGCAGGTAGTCGTAGACCTCGGTGATGGTGCCGACCGTGGAGCGCGGGTTGCGGGAGGTCGACTTCTGGTCGATGGAGACCGCCGGGGAGAGTCCCTCGATGAAGTCGACGTCCGGCTTGTCCATCTGGCCGAGGAACTGCCGGGCGTAGCTGGAGAGCGACTCCACGTAGCGCCGCTGGCCCTCGGCGAAGATGGTGTCGAAGGCCAGGGAGGACTTGCCCGACCCGGACAGGCCCGTGAAGACGATGAGCGCGTCGCGAGGCAGGTCGAGCGAGACGTTCTTCAGGTTGTGCTCGCGCGCGCCACGGACGATGAGACGGTCGGCCACGCCGGTCCGCACCTTTCTTGAGAGAAGTGACAGGGGCGGGGCCCCCGTCTTTCTCAGACTAGGGGGAGCCACTGACAACGCCGGTCGGTTTCACCGGTAGTCAACAAACCCCGACTCCCCAGCATGCCCGACGCCGCACCCGACCATATAGCACGTGCATTCGATTTCGCGGAGTGCTTCGTCACCTTCACCCGAAGGTGTGGCGAGGTCTAGGGTCGGCGCCATGATTGATCACGCGCGTGACCTGGCGGCCGTACACACCGCCACCGAACGGCTGCTCACCGCGGCCGGCACCCTGGACAACGCCTCCGCGGCCGTACCGTCACGGCTTCCGGGCTGGACCCGCGGCCACGTCCTCGCCCATCTCGCCCGCAACGCGGACGCCCTCGTGAACGTCCTCGAAGGCCGGCCCATGTACGCCTCCGCCGAGACCCGGGACGCCGACATCGAGCGGGACGCCCCGCGCCCCCTGGCCGTCCAGATCGCCGACGTGCGCGAGAGCGCCGACCGCTTCCGGCGGGCCGCCGCCGCGCCGGCGGACTGGTCGCGCACGGTGGAGCTGCGCGGCGGCGTCACGGACTCCGCGTCCCGGGTCCCCTTCCGCCGCTGGGTCGAGGTGGAACTGCACCACGTGGACCTGGGGATCGGGTACGAGCTGGAGGACCTCCCCGCGGAGTTCACGGAGCGGGAGACTTCCTTCCTCGCCGCCCGTTTCTCGGGCAACCCGGACGTCCCGGCGACCCGGCTGACGGACGGCACGCGCGCGTGGAGCACGGGCCGGGAGGCGGCGGAGCCCGAACGTACCGTCTCCGGCACCCCGGCGGACCTCGTGGGCTGGCTCGCCGGCCGCCGTGCCGGGACCGCGCTGACCGTGGCGGGTGGCGAACTGCCGTCCCTGCCGCCGCTGTAGCCCGTAGGCTGGCTGTCATGACGTACAGCGGAGAGGTGAGGGTCGGCGGCCCCGCCGACGTGCACGAACTCAAGGACCTGATGATCACCAAGGTCGCGGTCGGCCCGATGGACAACAACGCCTACCTGCTGCGCTGCCGGGCCACCGACGAACAACTGCTGATCGACGCCGCCAACGACGCGGAGACCCTCCTGGGCACGATCGGTGACGACGGGGTGGCATCCGTCGTCACCACCCACCGGCACGGCGACCACTGGCAGGCCCTCGCGGAGGTCGTCGCGGCCACCGGCGCCCGCACCTACGCGGGCCGGTACGACGCCGAGGGCATCCCCGTGGCGACCGACGTCCCGGTCGACGACGGCGACACGATCCGGGTCGGCCGGGTGGAGCTCACCGCCCGCCACCTGGTCGGCCACACGCCCGGCTCCATCGCCCTGGTCTACGACGACCCGCACGGCCACCCCCACGTCTTCACGGGGGACTGCCTCTTCCCGGGCGGGGTGGGCAACACCCGCAAGGACCCGGAGGCGTTCGCCAGCCTGATCCGGGACGTCGAGACCAAGATCTTCGACGAGCTGCCGGACGAGACCTGGGTGTACCCGGGCCACGGCAACGACACCACGCTGGGCGCCGAGCGCCCGCACCTTCCGGAGTGGCACGCGCGCGGGTGGTGACCTCCGGCCGGGCGGGGCGCCGGTGACGGCGGGAGGCGCGGCGCCTCAGTGGTGACCGTGGGGCGCGCGGGCGCGGACGGGTGAGCCGTACCGTGCCCGCGCGCCCCTCGTTGCCCGCGTGCGCGGCGTACGGACCGGTGTGCGGGCGAGCGCTACGACCGCAGCCCCGGCAGGCCGCCGCGCGGGCCAGGCGGCCTGGCCCTGGGACACGGCCGCCGGGCGGCGCGGCGGTCCCCGGCGGCGCGACGGCGGCGCCATGGCGGCCCGACGCAGGGCTCAGGTCGTGGCGCGGCCCGTCCCCGCCAGCGCCGCGACGCGCTCCACGGCGAAGGCGTACCCCTGGACCCCGCACCCCGCGATGACGCCGTCGGCGCGCTGGGAGACGTAGGAGTGGTGCCGGAACGGTTCGCGCTGGTGGATGTTGGAGATGTGTACCTCCACCACGGGCAGCCCGTCGCAGGTGTTGAGCGCGTCCAGGATCGCCACGGAGGTGTGGGAGTAGGCGGCCGGGTTGATCACGATGCCCGAGTGGTGCAGCCGGGCCTCGTGGATCCAGTCGACCAGTTCCCCCTCGTGGTTGGACTGCCGGAAGTCGACGGTGCCGCCGTGGGCCGCCGCTGTCTTGGCGCACAGGGACTCGACGTCGGCGAGGGTGTCGGAGCCGTAGATCTCCGGCTGCCGCTGGCCGAGCAGGTTCAGGTTGGGGCCGTTGAGAATCATGATCGGGGCTTGGGCCAGGGTGCGGGGCACGGTTCCTCCGGTCCGTTCGTGACGGGCGGCCCGGGACCGGCCGCCCGACCCCGGTGTATCACGCCGGCGGTGCCCCGTCGTGACCGGTCCGGGCCGCGTTCTACGGGTTGATGGCGAGTTCCAGGTAGGCCGCGAACAGCACCAGGTGGACGCCGCCCTGGAGCGGGGTGGCGCGGCCCGGTACGACCGTGAGGGACGCCACCACCACGGTCAGGGCGAGCAGCAGCATGTGTGTGGCGCCGAGGCCGAGGACGAGCCGGCCGGGGAGCCACACGGAGGCGAGGGCGACCGCGGGGATCGTCAGGCCGATGCTGGCCATCGCCGAGCCGAGGGCCAGGTTGAGGCTGGTCTGCACGCGGTCCCGGCGTGCGGTGCGCAGTGCGGCGATGGTCTCCGGGAGCAGCACCAGCAGGGCGATGATCACCCCGACGACGGCGTGGTGCAGTCCGGCGGCCTCGACCCCGCTCTCGATGGTGGGCGAGACGCCTTTGGCCAGGCCGACCACGCCGATCAGCGCCATGCCGAGCAGGCCGAGGCTGAGCAGGGCGGTGCGGGCGGAGGGGGCGTGGGCGTGGTCCTCGCTGGTGATCACCTCGCCCTGCCGGGTGATCGGGAGGAAGTAGTCGCGGTGCCGGACGGTCAGGGTCGTGATGAACAGGCCGTAGAGGATCAGCGAGGACACGGCGGCGAAGGTCAGTTGCAGGGTGGAGAACTCGGGGCCGCGCGCGCTGGTGGTGAAGGTCGGAAGGACGAGGCTGAGGGTGGCCAGGGTCGCCACGGTGGCGAGGGCGGCGCCGGTGCCCTCGGGGTTGAACACCGCCGTGCCGTGCCGCAGCGAGCCGACGAGGAGACTGAGGCCGACGACACCGTTGCAAGTGATCATCACGGCGGCGAAGACGGTGTCCCGGGCGAGGGTGGCGCTCTTGTCGCCGCCGTCGATCATCAGGGTGACGATGAGGGCGACCTCGATGACGGTGACGGCGACGGCGAGGACGAGGGAGCCGAAGGGTTCGCCGACCCGGTGGGCGACGACCTCGGCGTGGTGCACGGCGGCGAGGACGGACACCGCGAGGACCAGCGTCAGCAGGACGACGATCCCGGCGGGCAGGGAGCGTCCCCAGGTGAAGGCCAGCAGCAGGACCGCGGCCACGGGCGTCGCGATGGTCCACTGCGTCACGAGCGCCCTGGTCCGACTGATCATGCAGCGATCGTCACAGAGCGGGAAGGACCCCGCACGCCCGGTCACGCGGTCCGGGGAACGCGTGACCGGGCGTGCGCCACGGGCCGGCCGTGTCCGGCGGGCCAGGGGCGAGCCCCCTGGCGGGCCGGGCCGTCAGGCGTCGACGCTGTCCTTCGGCCGGTCCTCGTCGCGGTCGGCCGCCGCCTTCGCCAGGGCCTGCTTGCGGGAGGCCCGGAGGCTGGTGACGGTCGTGACGACGAGGACGGAGCAGATCACTCCGAGGGAGACGGGTA
This sequence comes from Streptomyces sp. SCSIO 75703, assembly GCF_036607905.1. Taxonomy (NCBI): domain Bacteria; kingdom Bacillati; phylum Actinomycetota; class Actinomycetes; order Kitasatosporales; family Streptomycetaceae; genus Streptomyces; species Streptomyces sediminicola. The sequence continues at coordinate 5,257,705 of NZ_CP144555.1, read as the reverse complement.
TGCCGATCTCGGGGACGGGGACGCCCGACTCGTGCAGGGCGTGCAGCACGAGTTTGACGCCGATGAAGCCGAGGATGACGGAGAGCCCGTAGGAGAGGTGGACCAGCTTCTTCAGCAGGCCGCCGATGAGGAAGTAGAGCTGGCGCAGGCCCATGAGGGCGAACGCGTTGGCGGTGAAGACGATGTACGGGTCCTGGGTCAGGCCGAAGATCGCCGGGATGGAGTCGAGTGCGAAGAGCACGTCGGTGGTGCCGATCGCGAGCATCACGACCAGCATCGGCGTCATGATCCGCTTGCCGTTCTCCGTGATCCACAGCTTGGTGCCGTGGTAGCGGTCGGCCACGCCGAAGCGGCGTTCGGCGGCCTTGAGCAGCCGGTTCTCCTCGAAGTCCTCGTCCTCCTCGTCGGTCCGCGCCTCCTGGATCAGCTTCCAGGCCGTCCAGATGAGGAAGGCCCCGAAGAGGTAGAAGACCCAGGAGAAGCTGGCGAGGATCGCGGCGCCCGCGACGATGAAGACGGCTCTGAGGACCAGGGCGATCAGCACGCCCACGAGGAGCACGCGCTGCTGGTACTGCGTGGGGACCGCGAACTTCGCCATGATCAGGACGAAGACGAACAGGTTGTCCACGCTCAGCGACTTCTCGGTGATGAAGCCCGCGAAGAACTCTCCGGCGGGTCCGCCGCCGGAGAAGAGGAAGAGGCCGAGACCGAAGAGCGCGGCCAGGGCGACCCAGACGACGGTCCAGATCCCGGCTTCCTTGAGCGATACGTCGTGCGGTTTGCGGCCGATGAAGAAGTCGACCGCGATGAGGGCGGCGAGGCCCCCGATGGTCAGGACCCACAGGGTCGCGGAAACATCCACTACGCCTCCGGCAGTGCGTCAGACGGAAAAAGTCAGCGTTCGCTGCCGGAGGTCTCTTCCACCCGGGCCTCCGGGACGCGGGACGCGTCCGGAACCCTCGGGCCGGCGCCCCGGGATCTGGCCTGATCCGTATTGACGGGTACGCCGCAGCAGACCGGGAGTACTCCCCTCCGCACGGAAAACAGTACCGCAATCACCAAGGGAGAGTAAAGAGGAGGGTAAAGGCACCACCAAAGCGCCTGGTGAAGGCGGCATTGCCAGGACTTGGTACGGCGTCACCGCAGGAGGGCACGCGAGACGGCGGCCGGGGCACGGCCCCCACGCGGGCTCACGACGGTAGCCGTCCACCGCCGTCCACCGCCGGCCCCGCGGGCCCGACGGCCGCCGGCACGCCGGGCGGCAACGGAGCGCGAAACGGCCGGCCGGCACGCTGGGCGGCTGCCTGGCTCGGCCGCTAACGGCTACCGGTGCGCCGGGCCGAGGCGACCCGGGCGAGCACGTCGTGGAGCACCCGGCTGCCGGGCGGCACGACGGCGGGCTCGTACGTCCAGGCGTGCCCCACCCACGGGTCGGCGAGGTGGTCGTCGGGCACCGGGGTCAGCCGCAGCAGCGACCGCCACAAGGGGTCGAGCAGCGGGCCGTAGGCGGCGGACTCCTCACGGTCGGCGACCATCATCAGGTGGACCCCGACGGAGGGGCCCTCGTCCGCGAGGTACCGGAGCTGGTTCACGGCCCGGTCGTCGAAACCGTGCGGGAAGTCGTTGACGATCAGGAGTTGCCGGGAGGTGTCGAAGCCGGGCGGGAGCGCGTCGGGGGCGCCGCCGCGCAGGGCCATCTGCACCAGGTCGACGCGCTGGGTGAGCCGGGTCAGCGCCTCCGCCGTCCCGGCGGCACCCCGGGCGGGCGGCGCGGCGAGCAGCCCGTGGTCGGTCAGCGGGCCCAGCGCCGAGGCGCCCGATCCGGCGGCGTCGACGACGTGCACGGTGAACTCGCCCGGCGGGTGGATGGCGAGCAGCCGGGCCGCGTGCGCGACCGCGGTCTCCACCGCCAGGTGCGCCCGCCGCCCGGGGTCGGCGAGCGCCTCGTCATCGGCGCCCGAGCGTCCGCTGTCGATCCACAGACCGCGCTCCAGCGGCAGCCGGACCAGCATCGGGATGCTCACCCCGTCGGCCTCGGGCAGGTGGAGGTCGCCCAGGCGCAGGGCCATGGGGATCTCCATGGGGACGCGGTAGGCGTGCCAGACCGGGTTGTCCCAGCCGGCGTAGGCCGCCGGGAGGGCGGGTTCGACGACGTCGGCCTCGGCGGCGAGCTGCGTGACGTCCCGGTCCAGGACCTCGCGGGCCTGGGCGACGAGCTGGGCGTGGCGGGCGCGGGCCGCGTCCCGGGCGGCGTCGCTTCCGCCGCCGATCCGGTTGCGCGGGTCGGACAGTGCCTGGTCGACCTCCTTCTCCCGGCGTGATTCGGCGAAGTCGACGGCGCTGCGGTAGGCGGCGACGCTGCGGGCCAGGTCCTCGAACATGCCCCAGACCTGGTTGTAGAGCCGCTCGTCCATGGACCAGCCGGTGGCGTCGCCGGCCACGGGGCGCGCGGGCTCACCGGGGGCGGAGGGGGGCGCAACGGGCGCGGGCGAGGGCGGAGCGGCGTGCGGCCGTCGCGGGTGGCGGTAGTCGACGGGTCCGGCGGCGGTGGGCACGGTCGGCGGGCCGACGGCGGACGGCGGGCCCGCGGGGCCGGCGCCGAGCGGCGGCTGCGGCACGGGGTCGGCGGCCGGCCGGGGCGCCATGCCGTCACGGTCGGCTCCGGGGGCGGCGGGCCGGCGGGAGCGGTCGGTGTCGTCCGTGCGGGGCGGGGGTGCCGCGACGGAGCGGGCGAGGCCGCCGGCCACGGCCTCCTGGATGCTCCCGGCGAGCCGGTGGGCCTCGGCCAGCCCCTGGTCGGCGAGGAGTTCGGCGAGGCCGCCCGCGTACCCCTGGCCGACGGCCCGTACCTTCCAGGCGCCCTGGCGTCGGTACAGCTCGACGGCGACGACGGCCCGCTCGCTCTCCAGGCCGGTGAGGGTGTAGCTGGCGATCTCGGTGCCGTCGAGGCCCGTGACGGCGACGAAGGGGGCGGCGACGGCGCCGAACCGGGCCGGGCCGCCCGTGTCGGGCAGGGCGAGCAGGACGCTGACGCGGTGCACGGTGTCCGGCAGGGCGTCGAGATCCACGGCGAGGCGGTGGCCTGCGGCGGCCTGCCGGGAGACCTCCAGACCCGGCATCGAGGGGGTGCCCGGATGGGCCACCCCCTCGATGCCCTGGACCCGGCCGTTCTCGTCGCCGACGGTGGCGCCCGCCACGACCGGCGTGCCGGCCGAGACCCGGACCTCCAGACGGGTCCGGGACAGCGGGTGGTTCTGCCCCCGCACCAGCTCGGCCGTCATCGCCTGTTCCCCCTGTGCCCTTCGTGTCCTGCTCGTGCTGTACGGGTGCCGCCCGCTCCCCCGGGCGGGCAGGCGGCCGGACGGTCGTGCCTACAGGACCGGCAGGATGGCCGGCATCAGGTCCTGGAAGGTGCGGCCGTTGGCCGGGGCGCCGAGGGCGGTCATCGACCAGCCCTGGCCCGCGCGGTGCACCTTGGCCATGATCTGGGCGGTGACGGGACCGCCGCCGGCCAGCGTGTAGCGGGCGAGTTCCTGGCCGTTGGTCTCGTCGACGAGACGGCAGAACGCGTTCTGCACTTCCTGGAAGGTCTGGCCCGTGAACGAGTTCACGGTGAAGACGATCTGGTCGATGTGGACCGGCACGCGCTGGAGGTCGACGAGGATCGCCTCGTCGTCGCCGCCCTGGCCGACACCGCCGACGAGGTTGTCTCCGGTGTGGCGCACGGAGCCGTCGTCGCTCACCAGGTGGCGGAAGAAGACGACGTCGACCGGCTGCTTGTCCGCGAACAGGACGGCGGAGGCGTCCAGGTCGATCTCCCGGGTCCGCGAGCCGAACAGGCCGCGCCGGGGAGCCGCCTGCCAGCCGAGACCCATGCGCACCGACGTCAGGCCGGCGCCGTCGCTCTTCTGCAGACTGATGGCCTGACCCTTGGTCATGTTGACGGTCACGCGCTGATTCCCCTCTCGACTTCCCCTGTTGCCGCGGCGCCCGCGGTTGTCCAGAACCCTACGCAGGGGCACTGACAGCGACCCACCCCGGACCCCACTTCGTGTCGTTCTTGCAACACAGGGTGTGCCCGGGGTGGCGCGCGGGTCAGGCGAGGCCCGCCTCCCTCATCTGGCGCAGCTCCTTCTTCATCTCGGAGACCTCGTCGCGCAGCCGGGCCGCGATCTCGAACTGGAGGTCGGCGGCGGCGGCCCGCATCCGCGTGGTCAGCTCCTCGATCTGCTCGGCCAGCTCCGCGGCGGGCCGGTCGGTCGGCACGGTCTCCTTGCCCCGGCCCCTGGCCTTCGTGGCCGTCTGCTGCCCACCGAGGGCGGGCACGGGCGCCTTGGGCGCCTTGCCGTCCAGGGACTGGCGGTAGCCGGAGCCGAGGAGCTGCTCGGTGTCGACGTCCTCGCGGGCGATCTGCGCGACGATGTCGTTGATCTTCTTGCGGAGCGGCTGCGGGTCGATGCCGTTCGCCTGGTTGAAGGCGATCTGCTTCTCGCGGCGCCGGTTGGTCTCGTCGATGGCCTTCTCCATCGCCGGCGTGATCTTGTCCGCGTACATGTGGACCTGACCGGAGACGTTGCGCGCGGCACGGCCGATGGTCTGGATGAGGGAGGTTCCGGAGCGCAGGAAGCCCTCCTTGTCGGCGTCGAGGATCGCCACCAGGGAGACCTCGGGCAGGTCCAGGCCCTCGCGCAGGAGGTTGATGCCGACCAGTACGTCGTACTCGCCGGTGCGCAGTTCGCGCAGGAGTTCCACGCGGCGCAGGGTGTCGACGTCGCTGTGCAGGTAGCGGACCTGGATGCCGAGTTCGACGAAGTAGTCGGTGAGGTCCTCGGCCATCTTCTTGGTGAGGGTGGTGACGAGGACGCGTTCGTCCTTCTCGGTCCGCTCGCGGATCTCGTGCACCAGGTCGTCGATCTGGCCCTCGGTGGGCTTGACGACGACCTCCGGGTCGACGAGGCCGGTGGGGCGGATGATCTGCTCCACGGCGCCGTCGGAGCGGGAGAGTTCGTAGGTGCCGGGGGTGGCCGACAGGTAGACGGCCTGACCGACGCGCTCCTGGAACTCCTCCCACTTCAGCGGGCGGTTGTCCAGCGCGGAGGGCAGCCGGAAACCGTGGTCGACGAGGGTCCGCTTGCGCGAGGCGTCGCCTTCGTACATGGCGCCGATCTGGGGCACGGTGACGTGCGACTCGTCGATGACCAGCAGGAAGTCGTCCGGGAAGTAGTCCAGCAGGGTGTTCGGCGGGGAGCCGGGCGAGCGGCCGTCGAAGTGCATGGAGTAGTTCTCCACGCCGGAGCAGGAGCCGATCTGGCGGAGCATCTCGATGTCGTAGGTGGTGCGCATCCGCAGCCGCTGGGCCTCCAGGAGCTTGCCCTGCTTCTCCAGGTCGGCCAGGCGTTCGGCCAGTTCCTTCTCGATGTCGTTGACGGCCCGCTCCATGCGTTCGGGGCCGGCCACGTAGTGGGAGGCGGGGAACACGTAGAGCTGCCGGTCGTCGCTGACGATCTCGCCGGTGAGCGGGTGCAGGGTGGAGAGGGCCTCGATCTCGTCACCGAACATCTCGATGCGGACGGCCAGTTCCTCGTAGACCGGGAAGATCTCGATGGTGTCGCCGCGTACCCGGAAGGTGCCGCGGGTGAAGGCCATGTCGTTGCGCGTGTACTGGATGTCGACGAAGCGGCGCAGCAGTTCGTCGCGGTCGAACTCGTCGCCGACCCGCAGCGGGACCATCCGGTCCACGTACTCCTGGGGTGTGCCGAGGCCGTAGATGCAGGAGACGGAGGCGACCACGACGACGTCGCGGCGGGTGAGCAGCGAGTTGGTGGCGGAGTGGCGCAGGCGCTCCACCTCCTCGTTGATCGAGGAGTCCTTCTCGATGTAGGTGTCCGACTGCGGGACGTACGCCTCGGGCTGGTAGTAGTCGTAGTACGAGACGAAGTACTCGACGGCGTTGTTCGGCAGCAGCTCGCGGAACTCGTTCGCCAGCTGGGCGGCCAGCGTCTTGTTGGGCGCCATCACGAGGGTGGGCCGCTGGAGCTTCTCGATCACCCACGCGGTGGTGGCGGACTTGCCGGTGCCGGTCGCGCCGAGGAGCACGACGTCCTTCTCGCCTGCTTCGATGCGCCGGGCGAGCTCGGCGATGGCCGCGGGCTGGTCGCCGCTCGGCTGGTAGGGGCTGACGACCTCGAAGGGCGCCACCGTGCGTTCGATCTGGGAAACGGGCCGCATGTTTCCACGGTACGACCCCGCACCGACAACGGGTCGCGGTCAGCGTCTCTGCGCGAGGCGGGGGCGGCGCCGGGCGAGGGGGCGGTGCAGGTGGCGCTGGGGGCGGGTCGCCTGGTGGCGCGGGGTGCGGGCGGGGTGGGCGGGGACGCCGGGCCGGGGTTCGGGGCGGGGCTGGGCGGGCCTGCCGGTGACCATGAGGGGGTCGCACATCACGACGGCCGCGACGAGCAGGAGGAGGGCGAGCGGTCCGATCAGCATGGGGCCGAGGACTTCGGCGGGGGCCCCTGCGCCCGGTTCGCCGCCGCCGTGGACGTGGACCCGCAGCGCGGCCATGCCCGTGTAGTGCGTCCCGGTGACCCCGAGGCCCAGCACGAGGCCGGCGCCCATGCTCCAGCGCAGGCCCCGGAGCTGTCCGGCGGCCCACAGGGCGGCGACGGAGGCGGCCATGGCGATGACGACGGAGAGGGCGACGGTGAACGTGTTGTAGTCCACCTGCCCGTCCAGGCTCATTCCGGCCATGCCGAGGTAGTGCATGGAGGCGATGCCGAGCCCGGTGACGGCACCGCCGGTGAACAGGGCGGCGCCGCGGGCGCCCCGGTAGCCGACGATGAAGATCCCCACGCCCACCATGACGATGGCGACGGCCAGGCTGGCGAAGGTCGTCGCCCGGTCGTAGCGGATGGGCGAGTCCTCGACGGTGAACCCGGTCATCGCGACGAAGTGCATGGTCCATATCCCGGAGCCGATCGCGACCGAGCCGAGGGCGAGCCACCAGGGGCGGCCGGACCGGGTGACCAGCATGGACCGGGTGGTGCAGCGCAGGCCGAGGGCGCTGCCCAGGCAGGCCATGAGGTAGGCCACCAGCGGGGTGACGATCTCGTAGCCGAACCCGTCGACCGTGTTGTGCATGTGTGGCTGCCCTTCCGCCCTCGTGCGTCCCGGAACGCCGTGCTGTGCGACCCCTCCCAGGTCCGCGTGACGGTCAGGGTTGGGCCAGAGGGTACGGCCCCCACCGGAATGGTCGAACGATTCTCCGGCAAAGAATCACGCCCTTGACCCAGTTGTGCAGCGCTCGTGATCGGAGATGAGCGGCTCCATTCAGCACATGGCCATCCCGCTACCCCTTGATGTTGACCCTCTGCTGTCACAGTGGTGCTGTCCGTGATCGACCGACGCGAGGAGTACGCATGTACGCGCGCGCAGCCGCCGTCACCACCACCGCGCTGGTGACGGTCGCCCTGCTGGCCCCCGTCTCGCACGCCCTGCCCGGCCCCGCCGACGACGGGCCCACGGTCGTCGCCCACCGGGGCGCCTCGGCGTACGCGCCGGAGAACACCCTGGCCGCCGTCGACAAGGCCGCCGAGCTGGGCATCCGATGGGTGGAGAACGACGTACAGCGCACCAAGGACGGCGAACTCGTCGTCCTCCACGACGAGAGCCTCGCGCGCACCACCGACGTCGAGGAGGTCTTCCCCGACCGCGCCCCCTGGAAGGTGAAGGACTTCACCGCCGCGGAGATCGCGCGGCTGGACGCGGGGAGCTGGTTCGACGCGCGGTACGCGGGCGCGCGCGTGCCGACGCTGAAGCAGTACGTGCACCGGGTGGAGCGCCACCACCAGGGGCTGCTGCTGGAGCTGAAGAGCCCGGAGCTGTATCCGGGCATCGAGCGCGACACCCTCAAGGTCCTTTCCAACGAGGGCTGGCTCGACCGCCGGCACGTGGACGGGCGGCTGATCGTGCAGAGCTTCAGCGCGGACAGCGTGCGCACCGTCCACGCGTTGAAGCCGGCCGTCAAGACCGGGTTCCTCGGCACTCCGGCCACCTCGGAGCTGCCCGGCTACGCCGGGTTCGCCGACCAGATCAACCCCTCGCACGGCTCCCTGACCCCGGCGTACGTCTCCGCCGTCCGGTCCCTGACCGGGCCGCACGGCCGTCCGATGGAGGTCTTCGTCTGGACGGTCGACGACGCGGAGACCGCCCGCCGGGTCGCCGGGTACGGCGTCGCCGGGATCATCAGCAACAAGCCCGACGTGGTGCGCGACGCCGTGCGGACCGGGGTGCCGGCCGGACGGTGACCCGGGCGGGCCGTGCCGGGCCGGGGGCGTTGTCGGTGGCGGGCCGTACCGTGGTGCGCATGGACAGCCATGGGCAGGGCGAGCAGCGGGTCGACTGGGCCGTCGTCGGCACCGGCATCGGTCCCCTGTTGCTGGCCACGACCGGCAAGGGTGTGGTCAACGTCGTGTTCCACGCCACGGAAGCGGTGCGGGACCGGGCGCTGGACCGGCTGGCGTCCCGGCTGGGCGCCCGCCTGGCCGAGGCGCCCGGCTCCCCGCTGCTGGCGGAGGCGATGCGGCAGGTGGAGGCGTATCTGGCGGGCGAGCGGCGCGTCTTCGACCTGCCGCTGGACTGGTCGCTGATATCGGGTTTCCACCGCCAGGTGCTGCGCGAGCTGGCCGACAATGTCCCCTACGGCACGGTCGTCGGCTACGGCGATCTCGCCGGGCGGATGGGGCAGCCCGGCGCGGCGCAGGCCGTGGGCATGGCGATGGGCGCCAACCCGCTGCCGGTGGTCGTGCCGTGCCACCGGGTCGTCGAGCGGGACGGCGGCATCGGCGGGTTCGGAGGCGGGGTGGACACCAAGCGGCGGCTGCTCGCGCTGGAGGGTGTGCTGCCGGAGCCCCTGTTCTGAGGGGCCGGTCTGAGGGCCGGCGTGCGTCCACGGCCCCGGTTCACGCGTAGTGCCGGGCCTCGAAGACGTTGCCGTCGGGGTCGTTGAAGTAGAAGCCGCGCCGGGCCGGACCGCGGGCGCCGTAGGCGTCGTGGGTGTGGTCGGTGACGGGGACCGACCGCTCCTCCAGCCGCGTGCGCAGGGCGTCGTAGCCCTGCTCGGTCAGGGCCAGGCAGACGTGGTTGACGGGGTGGCCAGCGGCTTCGGCGGCGCCGGGCAGCATGCCCATGCGTTCGGCCATCGCCGACGGCGCCAGGTCGATGATCGTCTCCTCGTTGACGCGTACGGAGGGGAAGCTCACGGTGCCCTCGGTGTACTCGGCGACGCGCAGGGGCTCCAGGCCGACGGCCTTCTCGTAGAAGTCGGCTGCGGCGACCGGGTCGCGCACCCACAGGACGACGTGGTCGAGGCGGGTCGTGTTGTCCGTCATGGCGTCCAGGCTGGTCGCGGACCGGGCGCGGCGCAAGAGGCCGTGGCGGGCTTGGCCGAGGCGGGGGCCCGGGGGCGTCGCGGGGGCGGGACGCCGTCGGCGCGAGGGCCGGGACGCGGCGTCGCGGCGGGCGTCTGGGCGGGGCCGTCGGGGGCGTGTGGGGTGCGCGGATCCTCCTGGGGCGGACGGGGCTGCCGGGGGTGTGTCGCGGGGTTTGACACCGGGTCCTGCCCGCCAGGGATGAGGGGGAGCCGACGGACGCCGACGGGCAGGAGGCAGACGCGTGGTGCTGACGGTGTCGCAAGAGGTACGGGAGGCGGTCGACACCCACCGTCCCGTGGTGGCCCTGGAGTCCACGATCATCGCGCACGGGTTGCCGCGCCCACGGAATCTCGCGGTCGCGCGCGAACTGGAGGAGGCGGTGCGTCGGGAGGGGGCGGTACCGGCGACGATCGCCGTACTGGACGGCAGACCGCACGTGGGGCTCTATCCGGCGCAACTGGAGCGGATCGCGTACGAGGACGGCATCCGCAAGCTGGGCCATCGCGATCTGCCGCCGGCGGTGGCCACCGGGAAGAGCGGGGCGACCACGGTCTCGGCGACCGCCCTGCTGGCGGCCCGCGCGGGTGTGCGCGTGTTCGCCACCGGCGGGCTCGGCGGAGTGCACCGGCAGTGGACCGTGACACAGGACGAGTCGGCGGACCTCGCCCTGCTGGCGCGCACCCGCGTCACGGTGGTGTGCGCGGGCGTGAAGTCGATCCTGGACGTGCCGGCGACGCTCCAGCGCCTGGAGACGCTGGGCGTCACGGTGGCCGGGTACGGCACGGACCGCTTCCCCGGCTTCTACCTCGCCGACTCGGGGTATCCGGTCGACTGGACGCTGCGCACCCCGGAAGAGGTGGCCGGGGTCATGCGGGCACAGGACGCGCTCGGCGGGGCGGAGTCGGCGCTCGTCGTCGCCAACCCGGTGTCCGAGGCCGAGCAGCTCGATCCGGACCTCCACGCGCGCGTGCTCGCCGACGCGCTGCGGGCCTGCGATCGGGAGGGCGTCACCGGCCAGGCGGTCACGCCCTTCCTCCTCGCCCACCTGGTGCGCCACACCGACGGTGCCTCGCTGAGGGCGAACCTGGCCGCCGTGCGGGGCAACGTGCGGCTGGCGGCACGTGTCGCGGCGGCCTGGGTCCGGCGGTGACGGCCGGGCCGGGCGGGGCGCTGCTGGTCGTCGGGGACGTGATCACGGACGTGGTGGCCCGGCACCGGGGGCCGCTGGCCGTGGGCACGGACACGGCCGCCTCGATCCTGCGGCTGCCGGGCGGCGCGGGCGCCAACGTGGCCTGCTGGGCGGCGTACTCCGGGTGCGGGGACGTGCGGCTGCTGGGACGGGTCGGCGCGGACGCCGCGCACTGGCACGCGCGGGAGCTGGAGGCACGCGGGGTGCGCCCCCTGCTGGTCGTGGACGCCGATGCGCCGACGGGGACGGTGATCTGTCTGGTCGACACCGGGGCCGCGGCGGAGCGGACGTTCCTGGCGGACAGCGGGGCGTCGCTGCGGCTCGGGCCGGGCGACTGGTCGGACGCGCTGCTCGACGGCGTGGCCCGGCTGCACCTGTCGGGGTACCTCCTGTTCTCCGCGGCGAGCCGCGCCCTGGTGGCGGCCGCCCTGGCCGGGGCGCACGCGCGCGGGGTGCCGGTGAGTCTCGACCCGGCGTCGGAGGGCTTCCTCACGGGCCTGGGGCTTGAGCGCTTCCAGCGCCTGGTGGGGGCGGTGGACGTCCTGCTGCCCAGCGGTGGCGAGGCGTGCCTGCTCACCGGCCGGCCGGACCCGGCTCAGGCGGCGGCCGAGCTGAGCCGCCACGTTCCGCTGGTCGTGGTCACCCAGGGCGCCCAGGGGGCGCTGGTGGCCCGCTCCGGCGTCGTGTGCGCGCGGGTGCCCGCTGTTCGGGCCGTCGCCCGGGACAGCACCGGGGCGGGGGACGCCTTCACGGGGGCGTTCCTCGCCGCGCTGCTCGCGGGGGCGGGGCCGGAGGACGCGGCGGCGCGGGGCTGCCGGGCGGGGGCGATGGCCGTCGCCCGGGTGGGCGGGCGGCCTCCGGCGGGAGGGGAACGCCGGGAGGCCGTGGGGTAGGGCGGAGTGAGGGCGGGGAGCCCGCCCCCGTGGCCGGCCGTCGGGTCCCTGCGGGGGTGCGGACGGCCCGGCCGGGTGCCGGCGGACGGCGACGACGGGAACCGGCCGGGTCGCGGGAGGAACCGGGCGGCTGGCGGGCCACTAACCCTTCCTGCCCCACGCGGAGATCATCGGGCCGCCACCTCGTCCATGGCGCCGGTGGCGACGTGGACGAGGTGGCGGTCGATGTGCCTGTGGGAGGCCAGTCCCGCGGGGACGAGCCGGCCGCGGATCTGCCGGACGTGGCACTCTCCAGGGCCGTGCAGGCGGGCGAGCGTCACCGGGAAGTAGGCGTCGGCCTGCACCCCGTGCAGCCCGGCGTCAGCGTCCCGCGGCAGCCTCGGGAGCCGGCGGCCGTAGGCGAGGTCGGCGCCGCGCTCGGTGAGCAGGTGGCGAAGCCGCGCCGCAGCCGGTTCGCCCGTTCCCCGGCCGGCCGGTGCTCGTCGGGGCGGAGCAGTGGCTGCAAGGAGGGGCCGGCGTCCTCGACCAGCACGTACCCACCGGGGCGCGGGGCTTGGAGCACGGAGCGCGACGCTCTGTCGCGGTCGGGGACATGGACCGGGACGAGCCGGGCGCGCACCGGGTCGAAGCCGTCTTCCGGGAGGTCGTCGGCGCCCACGTCGTGCACCCGCACCTCGACGGGCGGGTGGCCGGCCGGGGCGACGTGCGTGGTGTCGATGCCGGTCGCCTGGACGCGGTCGGCCGGCCCCACCTTCGCGGCCGGCCAGGAGGTGCCGCCGGCGCCGACCTCCCAGCAGCGCCGGCCCGGTCCGGCGCCGAGCACTTCGAGGTGACGGGACGTCACGGGGCCGACGAGGGCGGCGAAGGCGTCGAAGCGCTCCGCCTCCTCGGCCTGCCGGTTGTCGAGGAGGTACCCGTCGGCTCGCGTCATGCGGGGACCACCCCGTCACCGGAGGTTTTCCACAGCCGGGAACCAAGCGGATTTCCCTCTTCCCACAGGCCCGGACGGTGATCGGGGCGAACTGGCAGACTGACGAGTCAGGCGCGGGAGGCAAGGCGCGAGGGGACCCACGCAAGGAGCAGGCGGATGCCGAAGGCCGACAGTGTGCGGAGAGTGACGCAGCTCGGGCGGGTCAGGGGGCTGCGCGAGGTGGCGCGGCTGGCCCGGCGGCGCCGGCCCGTCGACCTGAGCCATCACGCCCGCTCCCCTCTCGGTTCCTCGGTGGTGGACTGCGTGGTCTACCGGGAGGGGGCACGGGTCCACGACGGCGGCGGCGACCCCGCCGAGGCCGTGGAGCGGATGCGGCGCAAGGGCTGCGGGTTCCTCTGGCTGGGTCTGCACGAGCCGACGGACGAGGAGTTCGCGGGCATCGCGGAGTTGTTCCACCTGCATCCGCTGGCCGTGGAGGACGCGGTGGAGGCGCACCAGCGCCCGAAGGTGGAGCGGTACGGGGAGACGCTCTTCGCGGTGTTCAAGACGGTCCGCCACGTCGGGCGGGAGGAGTCCGTGGCGGGCGGCGAGGTGGTGGGCACCGGCGAGATCATGGTGTTCGTCGGCGAGGACTTCGTGGTCACGGTGCGGCACGGCCGGCACGGCTCGCTGGGGCCGGTGCGTGAGCACCTGGAGTCCGAGCCGGCGCGGCTGGCCCAGGGTCCGTCCGCGGTGCTGCACGGGATCGCGGACCACGTGGTCGACGACGTCCTGCATGTCATCGAGGAGTTGGAGGGGGACATCGAGCAGATCGAGGCGGAGGTCTTCGCGGAGAACGGGACACGGGTCGAGCCCGGCCGGATCTACCCGCTCAAGCGGGAACTCCTGGAGCTGAGACGGGCGGTGGTCCCGCTCGGGCACCCGCTGCACCTGCTGGCGGGGCGGCCGTACCCGGTGGTCGCGGCGGAGATACGGCCCTACTTCCGTGACGTGTCCGACCACGTGTCGCGGGCCACCGAGCAGATATCCGCGTTCGACGACCTGCTCAACTCGATCCTCCAGGCGCATTTGGCCCGGATCAGGGTCGCGCAGAACGAGGACCTGCGGAAGATCACCGCATGGGCGGCGATCATCGCGGTGCCCACCATGGTCTGCGGGGTGTACGGGATGAACTTCGCCCCCATGCCGGAGCTGCCCTGGCGGTACGGGTACGGCCTCGCCGTCGGCGTGATCGCCGTCGCGTGCCTGACCCTGCATCGCGGGTTCAAGCGCAACGGCTGGCTCTGACCCGGCGGCCGGTCCGTCCACGCCCGCCCGGCACGTCTCCCCACCGGACGGCCTCGCTCGCGCCGGTCCGGCGGCGCCGCCGGCTCCGTCCACGCGTGCCGTGCCACCCCGTCCGTGGGGCCGGTCACGTCCCGTCGCCCCGTCCCGCGGGTCCCGTGAGGGACGGTCCGGTGACATCGCCCGTGCCGCCGGATCCGGGGGGGCTCAGCCGCTCCACGCCGGGCGGCGGGGATCGTCGGCGCGCACCAGGACGTCGGCGGTGCCGGAGGGGTCGGCCTCCTGTTCGTAGCGTTCGTAGGCGGGCAGGGTCCAGTGCTCGCTGTCGGGCGTGCGGCGGCGCAGGGCGCCCGGGGAGAGGAGGAGATGCACGCTCAGGTCGAAGGGGAACCAGTGACGCAGCAGGAGGGGACCGTGCAGCAGCAGAACGCCGCCCGGCGGCAGGTCGGTGTAGGGGCTCCGGGTGGCGCGGTCGGTGACCGGGTCCCACAGGTCGGGCAGCACCCGCCCGTTTCCGCCCGGCCGGAGGGGGTCGAAGACCTCACGCCACAGGGCGCCGGTGTCGTACCAGCCGTCGTAGTAGGCGTCGACGTCCCGGTGGCCGTATTCCAGGCGGACCGAGGCGGGGCGCAGGAAACCGTCCGCGCCGACGACGAGGCTGGGGCGTCCGCGCAGCCGCAGCGCCTCGGCGACCCGTTCGGCGAGGTCGCCGGGGCGGGCGGCGGGGGCGCCGTCGACGGCGACGCGGCGCCAGGGGGCGGCATCGGCCGGTTCCAGGTCGAGCAGTCTGTCGGCGATGCGGTCGCCGAGCCGGTCCCAGGTGATCGCTTCCAGTCGCACGGGCCCATGATGCGCCGTCCGCCGGGCGGGCTGCCCGGAGGGCCGCGCGCGGGCGCCCGTCGGCAGCGGGTGTCCGGGAGCCGGGGCCGGCCGTGACGAGGGACGACCGTGCCGGTACCGGTGGGCCGCCGCCGCCAGGAAAACGGCCGCCGCCGCTCCGCCCTGGCAGGTGCCCAGGGGCCCCGGCCGTGGCGGACCCAGGGAGCTGCCGGGGCCCGGGAAGCCCGGGCGGGGCCATCGCGGCCCGCGTGGCCGGGAGGGCGGGCGACACCCGGCCCCGCACACGGAGTGCGCGCGGCCGGAGACGCGAGGGGCGGGCGCTCCCGGGCCCGGAACCGGCCGTGCCGGATCCACGAGGGCCGGGTGAACCGGTGTCCACGTGCGCCGCGGGCGCCGGGCCCGCGAAGGCGGGTGACCGTGTGATCGGGCCGCTGTCCTGCGACGATGCGCCCGGAGCGGCCTCCCGCGGCGTCCTGCGGGCCGGGCCCGGGGGACGTATCGTGGCCGCAGGAGCGCCGCACGCCGAGGCACGGCCTGTCATCCGCGCACGCAAGGGAGACGGCCATGGCCGATCCCCAGGGATTCATGAGCACCCCCCGCGAGGAGTGGCCCCGCAGGGCGCCCGGGGAGCGCGTCCGGGACTGGCACGAGGTGTACGTGCCGGGCGCGCTGCTGCCCCTGGCCGGCCGGCAGGCGGGGCGCTGCATGGACTGCGGCATCCCCTTCTGCCACGACGCCTGTCCCCTGGGCAATCTGATCCCGGACTGGAACGTCCTGGTCTCCCGCGACGACTGGCGGGCGGCGAGCGAGCGGCTGCACGCGACGAACAACTTCCCGGAGTTCACGGGCCGGTTGTGTCCGGCACCCTGCGAGACGGGGTGTGTGCTCGCCATCAACCAGCCGGCCGTCACCATCAAGAACGTCGAGTGCGCGATCGCCGACAAGGCCTGGGAGGAGGGCTTCCTCCCGCCGCGCCCGCCGGACCGGCTCACCGGCCGCACGGTGGCGGTGATCGGCTCGGGCCCCGCCGGGCTGGCGGCGGCCCAGCAGCTCACCCGCGCCGGACACACGGTCGCCGTCTACGAGCGGGCGGACCGGCTCGGCGGCCTGATGCGGTACGGGATACCGGCGTTCAAGATGGAGAAGCACCGGCTGGACCGGCGCATCGGCCAGATGCGCGCCGAGGGCACGGTGTTCCGTCCGTCGACGGAGATCGGGCGGGACGTCGACGCCGCCGCGCTGCGGGCCCGCCACGACGCGGTGCTGATCACGACGGGCGCCGCCGCCTGGCGCGAACTGGACGTGCCGGGGCGGGAGTTGGCAGGAGTCCACCAGGCGATGGAGTACCTGCCGCTGGCCAACCGGGTGTGCGAGGGGGACCTGGAGGTGTCCCCGCTGTCGGCGGCCGGGAAGCACGTGGTGATCGTCGGCGGGGGTGACACGGGCGCGGACTGCCTCGGCACGGCGGTGCGCGAGGGACCCGCCTCGGTGACCCAACTGGACATCTACGGACGGCCGGGCGCCCACCGCGATCAGGGGGCCGAGCCGTGGCCTACGTACCCGAAGGTGTACCGGCTCTCGGTCGCGCACGAGGAGGCGGAGCACCTGCGGTCCGCTCCGGAGGCGGAGGCGGACGCGCGCCTGTTCGCGGCGTCGGCACTGCGTCTCGCCGGTGACGCGGAGGGACACGTGCGGTCGGTGTGCCTGGTCGGGGTGGACACGGCCCGGCGTCCGGTGCCGGGGACCGAGCGGACGCTCCCGGCGGATCTGGTGCTGCTCGCGCTCGGTTTCTCGGGGCCGGATCGCGGTGACGGGCTGATCGACCGGCTGGGGCTGGCGGTGGACCCGCGCGGGACGATCGCCCGCGACGAGGACTTCGAGACCAACGTCCCCGGCGTGTTCGCCGCCGGGGACGCCGCTCGCGGGCAGTCGCTCATCGTGTGGGCGATCGCCGAGGGACGGGCGGTGGCGGCGGCCGTCGACCGCCGTCTGACGGGCGGGGACACGCGGCTGCCGGCGCCCATCGGCCCCTCGGACCGTCCGCTGACGGCCTGAGGGAGGAGGTCCACCGCTCCCCCGGTCCCGCGCCCGCCTGCCGCTCCCGCCCCGGGCCGCCGCCCCAGGCGGCCGCCGCGGGCACCGCGCACCCCGGCGTACGGGGTGCGCGGCCGGGAAGGCCGGGTCCCGTCGGGAGCGGGGTGTCGGGGTGTGTTGCGGCGGCGACCGGAGGATCCGGCGGACGGGCGGTGATCACCTCCCGGCACTCCCCCGCGCTTCCGGGAGGGAGAGCGGCGGAGCGACCGAACAGAGCGGAACGGGAAACGGGGGAACTGACGGACCGGGACCGAAGGAGAAAGAAAGAGAAGGAAGGAGAAGGAAAGGAAACGGTGTTACGACAAGAAAAGCAGCTTAAACAAGGCTTAACAGGGCGCGCGTTTCAGGAGAGCAGGAAATCCGCCTCTCCGGCCTTGGCTCCTTCGATGAACGCCGTCATCTCGGCGGAGGTGTAGATCAGCGCGGGTCCGTCGGGGTCGGTGGACTGCCGTACCGCGATGCGGCCGTCGGAGAGCTTCATCGCCTCCAGGCAGTTCCCTCCGTTCCCTCCGCTCCACGGCTTGTGCCAGCCCTCGCTTCCCAG
This sequence comes from Streptomyces sp. SCSIO 75703, assembly GCF_036607905.1. Lineage (NCBI taxonomy): Bacteria > Bacillati > Actinomycetota > Actinomycetes > Kitasatosporales > Streptomycetaceae > Streptomyces > Streptomyces sediminicola. The sequence continues at coordinate 5,240,502 of NZ_CP144555.1, read as the reverse complement.
CTCGCGCGCCGGCATGCCGTTGTATATCCGCTGACCGCACGTCCTCGGGGAACGCTGGGTCGTGATCTGGTTCATTCACAGCTCCTTGCGGAGATCCCGGAGGATCTCCTTCGTGCGATGTGCCGTGGCGGCCTGCGCCGCCATGCGGTCCATGACCTCGAGGTGAGTGGACACCTCGGCACGCGCGTCCAGGTAGACGGCGCCGGTCAGGTACTCGCTGTAGACCATGTCCGGGAGTTCCGGCACGGCGAATCGGAACAGCACGAAGGGCCCGTACGTGCCGGGGTGCGGCCCGTTGGCGAACGGGGCCACCTGCAGCGTCACGTTGGGCAGCTTCGTGGCGTCGAGCAGTTTGTCGATCTGGGCCCGCATCACCTCCGGGTCGCCGACCGGCCGGCGCAGGGCGGTCTCGTCCATGACGGCCCAGAGCCTGGGCGCGTCCTCGCGGGTCAGGAGTTCCTGACGTCGCATGCGCAGGTCGATGTGGCGCTCGATGTCCTCGGGCCGGGTCTGGCCTATGGCACCGGAGCGCAGCACGCCGCGCGCGTAGTCCTCGGTCTGGAGCAGGCCGGGGACGAAGTGGGGCTCGTAGGAGCGGATGAGGGCGGCGGCGCCCTCCAGGCTGACGTACATGGAGAACCAGCCGGGGAGGATGTCGTGGAAGCGCTGCCACCAGCCGGGCTTGTTGGCGTCCTCGGCCAGCCGGACGAAGGCGGCGGCCTCGTCGTCGGCGACGCCGTACGCCTGCAGCAGGAGCTGGAGGTACGGGATCTTGAGCGCGACCTCGGCCGTCTCCATGCGGCGGACCGTCGCCGGGGCGACGTGCAGGATGCGGGCGGCCTCCTCGCGTTTGAGGCCCGCGCGTTCCCGCAGGTCCAGCAGGCGCCGGCCGAGGACGACCTGGCCGACCGTCGGCGCGGATCTGGGCTCGCTCACCCGCCCCACCTCCCAGAGAGTGCTGAAAGTCCTTGTGATCACGGTCGTGCGGGTCCGGCCGCGGTGCGCGGACAGCCCTGCGGCGCCATTCGAAGACCTTTTCGAATCTCCGGGCGGATGTTCGATGGTCTGAAGTGGCGCCGCTCGACGTGCTGTTGCGAGCAGTGTGCCATGTCCGTCCAGACCGTCACCCAGCACTCTGCAATTTTCAGAGTGACACTTGCCAAGTGTTCACGGCGGGGCGATAGTGGCAAGCGTGATTCCGTCCCCGCCTTTAGGAACAGACGCCACCGCGGGCCGCCTGGGCCGTGGCGCGACTCTGACGGCCGGCCCCTCGGGGGCCGTGGCCGCCGAGCGCCGGTTCCGTTTCGAGCTGGCCGCACATCCAGGCTCTCCCGCGCAGGCCAGACGCCTGACAAGAGCCCGGCTGACCGGCTGGTCGGTGTGCGAGGACCTCTGCGACACCGCGGCCCTGGTCGTCTCCGAGCTGGTGACGAACGCGATCGTGCACACCGCGAGCCGGCACATCGTGTGCGAGCTGCACGGCGATGACGATCTCGTCCGGATAGCCGTCCGTGACGAGGGCTGCGCGCCCGGTCAGCCGCGACCGTCGGCCGACCAGCAGCCCGAGGACGAGCACGGCCGGGGTCTCCTGCTGGTCGACGCCCTGTGCGAGGCATGGGGCGCGCACGAACACGGTCCGGGACTGCTGGTCTGGGCCGAGCTGCCGCACAAGGGCGACACACCGCGCGACCACTCGGGGCCGCGGAACGACCTGGGCTGGGGCGCGCGCCCGAAGCCCGGACCGACCGACGGTACGGAGAACGGGGGCGCCGCGGAGGGCTACCGCCGGACTCCGCCCCCCGGAACGGGGGCCCCGTGGCGATGAGCACGGTGCCGGGCGGCCGTCCGCTCGGCCTGGACACGCTGATCCGGCTGCAACGTGGCCGGCGCGCACCCGCGGCACCCCGACGGCTGCCCGTGCCGGACGGCATGACGGCCCCGTTGGGCTGCGACGCGGTGGCGGTGCCCGCCCGGTTCGGCCCCCTGGTGATGCCGCGGCTGCCGCGGGTCGGGTGCGTCTACGCCGACGAGGCGCACTGGTGGTGGATCGTCCCGTCCGATTCCGACTACGCGCTGGAGTGGCCCGCGCCCGCACGGTACGCCACCGGCGCGGTCGTCCCCGACACTCCCGCGGTGCCCGGCCTGATCCACCGGCCGGACGACACGGTCCCCTACACCCCGCCGATCCCGCTCTACCTGGCGCTGTGCCGGCTGACCGGGACGACTCCGACGTGGTCGCGTCCGGTGACCGCCTGACGGACGGGCCACAGGGGCGGCGGCTCCCCGGGCCGGTGCGGCCGGAGCCCGACACGCCCGGAACCGTGCGTACGCGCCGCCGGGCGGCACGAAACGCGGCGCCCGCCACGGCGTGCCGGCACAGTGCCGACACGCGCGTCAGGCGGCGGCGTCGTCCGCTGCCTTCCCGCCACCCCGGACGACGACCAGGAACATGTCCGACGCGAGGTCCATCACGACCTCGGCGGGCAGGCCCTCCTGACGCCGCGCGTGGGCGAACTCCTCCGCCGGCCACGACCCGCGCGGCCCACCGGCGGGAAAGCGTTCGAGCACTGTCCGGCCGTTCACCCCGCACCTCCCTGCAGCGCTGTACTCGTAGAGTCAAACGCCCGCCGGGAGGGAAAGTCGCGTGAGGTGACGAAGTGAGACACAGTCGACACCCGCTCACCACATGCTGTGTTCGGCCTGTGACCCACCGCTCCGCGCGCTCACCAACCGTGTCAGTGGCCGTACTCGTCGTGATGGCGCAGGGTGCCGTCCACCATGAGGGTCCCGACGGCCGACGCGCGTCCCGCGGGCCGCTCCCAGGCTTCACGCCGGCCGAGCGCGGTCAGGTCGAGGAGGCTCGCGGCCGAGCCGACCCCCTCCAGCCCACGCCCGTACGTCGCGTACGTGTGGAAGACCCGGTCGCGGTCCCGCAGGAAACAGCTCAGGCCCGCCCGGCCGCCGCGCTCTCCCTCCCCTCCGTCACCGGCCGCCCCGAAGTCGGCGTCGAAGTCGCCGAGGTACGAGGAGTACCAGGGCAGGGTCCAGCCCATCCGCGCCTTGAACGGCAGGATCACCGGGTACGGCACCCGGGACACCACGGCGAACGACGTGCCCCGGGCGTGCAGGTGCGCCAGGTGCCCGATCTGGTCCAGGAAGGCCGAGCAGCGGGGGCAGCCGGTCTCCTCCCCCGGCGCGAACACGAAGTGGTGGACGACGAGCTGGTCCCGGCCCTCGAAGAGGTCGAGCAGCGTGGCTTTGCCGTCACCGCCCTCGAAGACGTACTCCCGGTCGACCTCGACCATGGGCAGCCCGCGCCGCTCCGCGTTGAGCGCGTCCCGTGCGCGCGTGACCTCCTTCTCCCTGACCAGCAGGGCGGCGCGCGCCTCCTGCCAGTCGGCGCGCGAAACGATCTCGGGGAGCGACATGGGTTCCTCCTGTGCGACGGTCCGTCACCGATGGTGACCGGCGGGAGGAAAGGAACTCATCGGAACGGCCACAAGATCTTCGGGAGGTCCGGTTCACCGGGCCGGGACGTTCCGGCCCCGCCCGGCGGCCTGCCCTTTCCCGCCCCGGTTCAGGGGCGGGCGTGGGGCAGCCGTTCGGCTTCCGTCAGGGTGTGGAGCAGCGCCGTGGGGTCCGGGGTGAGGCCGGTCGTCAGCGCGTCGACGGCGTCGGCGAGGCCGGCTCGGGCGAGGAGACCCTTCTCGTTGGTCACCCACTCCCCGCGTGCCGCGAGGACGGCGTGGGCGGTCTGGGTCGCGGCGAGGGCCAGGGCGCCGGCGACCTGGGTGACGGCCCCGCGGGGAGCGTGGGCCGCCTTGGCGTAGGCGAGGGTGGCGGTGGCCATGCCTGACCAGCGCTCGGGGGCGGTGACGCGCAGGGCGTCCGGATAGGCGGGGCGCGGGAGCGTGCCCCGCAGCACCCGGTTGACGGCGAGTTCGGCGACCGGCAGGTACGTGGGGACACCGGCCAGGTGGAACATCAGCGGCTCGATCGCGAAACGGCCCGCCTCGGCTTCCGCCCGTTCGCGTTCCACGGCCTCGAGGTCGCGGTAGTGCAGGTCGACCCGGCGCGCGTCGATGGTCAGCCACGCTCCCCCGTTGAAGACGCCGCCGCCCCAGGACCCGATCTCGCCGACCTCTCCGGGCAGGCCGAGGGCGCGTACGTCGGCCGGGTCGAAGGCGCCCCGGTAGTAGACGGCCAGGTCCCAGTCGCTGTCGGGCCGGTGGGTGCCCTGGGCGCGGGAGCCGCCGAGGGTGACGGCGCGCACCGTGGGCAGGGCGGCGAGGCGGTCGGCGGTGGTGTCGAGGAACGCCGCGTCGGTGAGCGAGGGCACGGGTACGGGCTCCTTGCGCGTGGTCGGGTGGGCGGCGGGCACCGCGCCGGGAGGGCCGGTCAGGTGGTGGGCCGGGCGTAGGCGTCCGTCGCCCTCAGCAGGGCGTCGTCGCCCACGGAGCCGGCGTCGTGCCCGGCCTCGTCGACGATCACCAGGCGGCTGCCGGGCCAGGCGTGGTGGAGTCGCCAGACGATGCCGAGCAGGTTGCCGAAGTCGAGGCTGCCCTGGACGAGGGTGCCGGGGATGCCCTCCAGCAGGTGGGCGTCGCGCAGGACCACGCCCTCGTCGCCGCCCTCGCCGAGGAAGTGGTCGTGGGTCCAGTAGTGCGTGACGGTGCGGGCGAAGCCGAGGCGGAACTCCGGGTCCTCGTACCGGGCGACCGAGCCGGGCGGCGCGGGGATGGTCGCGGTCTCCCAGTCGGTCCACGCCCGCGCGGCGCGGGCCCGCGTCCGCGGGTCGGGTGACTCCAGCAGGCGGTGGAAGGCGGCGACCGGGTCGTCGCGCTCGCCCGCGGGCAGCTCGGCCAGGAACCGTTCGTGGGCCGCCGGGAAGATCTTGCCCAGGCCGCGGGTCAGCAGTCGCACCTCGGCGCGGGAGCCGGTGGCGACGCCGGTCAGCACCAGTTCGGAGACGACGCCGGGGTGCGTCTGCGCGTACCGCAGCCCGAGGACGGACCCCCAGGACACGCCCCACACCAGCCACCGCTCGATGCCGAGGTGCCCGCGCAGCCGCTCCAGGTCGGCCATCAGGTGGGCGGTCGTGTTGAGGCTCATGTCGGTGTCGTGGGCGCTCGCGAGGGGCCGCGACCGTCCGGCACCGCGCTGGTCGAGCAGCACGATCCGGTACGCGGCGGGGTCGAAGTACCGCCGGTGGTTGGCGCTGGTGCCCGAACCGGGCCCGCCGTGCAGGACCACGGCCGGTTTGCCGTCCGGGTTTCCGCAGGTCTCCCAGTAGACCCGGTTGCCGTCGCCGACGTCGAGGAGACCGTGGTCGTACGGCTCGAGCGGTGGATAGAGGCCCATCGGGGCACCCTAGCGCCGCGGGCCGGGACCGCTCATCGGGTTTTCCCGGGGCTCCCCTCGTCCGCCGCGGGCAGTCCGGCGGCGTCGGCCGCGGTGCGCAGCACGTCGCGCAGCATGTCGGGGGTGAGGCGGCCGGTGAAGGTGTTGCGCTGGCTGACGTGGTAGCACCCGAAGAGGTGCAGGGGCTCCGCGTCGGGGGCCTCCAGCAGGACGTGCGCGCCGTGTCCGAAGGCCGGCCGGGGCCGGGGCACGGCCCACCCGGCCGCCGTGAACACGGGCAGCGTGGCCTGCCAGCCGAAGGAGCCGAGCACCACCACGGCCCGCAGGGTCGGCCTGAGCAGGCCCAGTTCCCGGACCAGCCACGGCCGGCAGGTGTCGCGTTCGGCGGGCGTCGGCTTGTTGGCGGGCGGGGCGCAGTGCACGGGCGAGGTGACGCGTACGCCGTGCAGTGCCAGGCCGTCGTCGGCGGTCACGGCGGTGGGCTGCGAGGCGAGGCCCAGGTCGTACAGCGCCCGGTACAGGACGTCGCCGGAGCGGTCGCCGGTGAACATCCGGCCCGTACGGTTGCCGCCGTGGGCGGCGGGGGCGAGGCCGACGATCAGCAGGCGGGCGTCCGGCGGGCCGAAGCCCGGCACCGGGCGCCCCCAGTACGTCCAGTCGGCGAAGGCGGGCCGCTTGGTCCGGGCCACCTCCTCCCGCCAGGCGACCAGCCGGGGGCAGGCACGGCACCCCGTGATCCGCCGGTCCAGTCGGGCGAGGGCGCTGGTGTCCATGCCTCCACGGTAGGTCCCGGGCGGGCTCGGGCGCCCGCGGCGGGCGGCGGCGGGTGCCGCGCCGCCCCTCCGGTACGGGGGCCCGCCCGGCCCGCCGCGCCCGGCCCGCCGCGCCCGCCCGGCCGCGGCAGCACCGTCTCGGGAGCACCGGGTCCCGTCTCCGGTGCGCGACAAGCGGGTACGGCGGCCGTCGCACCCGCCTGTCGCCGCGAGCGCATCGGGGCGGCGGGAAAGCCGCTGCCGGGCGCGGGAGAGGACGACTAGGGTCGGGGGCATGGCTTCCGAGCATGACGAGGGCGGGCACGACGCCGGTGCCCCCGGCGGGGAGACCCCCGATCCGAAGACGACCGCCGCCATCGCCGCCGCCGAGGCGGCTCGGCCGCAACACGGCGAGAGCGTCCGCGTCGACAGCTGGATCTGGGCCGTCCGCCTGATCAAGACCCGTTCGCTCGGCGCGACCGCCTGCCGGGGCGGCCACGTCCGCGTGAACGGGGAGCGGGTCAAGCCCGCCCACTCCCTGCGCGTCGGTGACGAGGTGCGCCTGCGGCACGAGGGACGGGAACGGATCGTCGTCGTGAAGCGGTTGATCCGCAAGCGCGTCGGCGCCCCGGTCGCCGTCCAGTGCTACGTCGACAACTCCCCTCCGCCGCCGCCCCGCGAGGCCACCGCCCCGGCCGGCATCCGGGACCGTGGCACGGGCCGCCCCACCAAGCGCGACCGCCGTGAGCTGGAGCGCCTGCGCGGACTGCACGCCCCGGGCCGGCCCGACGGGCACTGACCTTCCAGGGCGCCCGGCCCGACCGGCCCACGCCGCCGCCCCGGTCAGGTCAGGTCGGGTCAGGTCAGGTCAGGTCAGGTCAGGTCAGGTCACCGGTACCGCCCGCACCCAGGTCTCGTCCTCGGTCAGGTACCGGTCCACGCGCAGCCCCGCCTCTCCGAGCGCCGACGCGAACTGTTCCCGCGTGAGTGCCCGGGAGCGGAAGGTCTGCGTCCAGACCGTCTCCGGGAACACGTACTCGGCACGGACCCGGTCGACGCCGTCACCGTCCGGCTCCACCGACGCGATGCGGATGGTGAAACCGGCCGGGTCGAGACGTTCGCGCGGAACGTCGGTGTGCGCGTCGGCGGTCTCACGCTGGATCAGCACGCAGCCGCCCTCCGCGACGTGGCGGACACAGGTACGCAGCAGACCGCGCCGCACGCTGGTGTCGCCGGTGTGGACGAGGCACGAGGCCAGCATCACCGCGTCGAAGGTCTCCGGCAGGGCCAGGTCCTCGATGGCCGAGCGTATCGTCCGTGCGCCGCGCACGCGCTCCAGCATCTCGGCGGATTCGTCGACCGCCGTGACGGTGAACCCGCGTTCCAGCAGCGGGTGGGTCACGCGGCCCGCTCCGCAGCCCAGTTCGAGGATGTGCGCGCCCGCGGGCACGGCCGCCTCGACGATGTCCGGCTCCGGGCCGACGGACAGCCGCGCGTACACCTCCACGGCGCAGCCGTCCGGGGTGATCACTCCGGGTCCGGTCCCCCGGTGCCCCGCTCTCGTCTTCGACTCCATGCCCGTCCAACGGGCCGGGTCCGTACAGCCGTTCCCCCTCCGAACCGATTCACTCGAACGAGAAGAACGAAGAGAGCGAGGCGGAAAGGGGCTCCCGCTCGTCTCCCGCTCGCCCTCTGGGCCGCGCGGGAACGCCGTCCCCCGGATCCTGCCGGTGCGGCGGCCCCAGGGTCCGCGGGCGAAGGGGTGCCCGCGGTGTCCCGGGCCTCGGCCCGGACTTCCATCGTTCCGGGACCGGCGGCGCGCCCGACGGATCTCGCCGCCAGGGACGCCCTCGCCGGGCCCGCGGTACCGTGGCCGTAGGAGCAGTGGTAGTCATGCGTACAGGCAGTGAACCGGCCACCGCGCGCAGTGCGCTGCGGGCGCGGTTCTGGCTGAGCCTGTGGGGCCTGGTCTGGGCGGTCTTCGGCACGACCGTCTTCGCGCTCACCGGGCGCCCCGGCTGGGCCGCCGCGTGCGGTGTGCTGTGGGTGATCGTCGTGGTCGACCTGGCAGTGATCGTCCGGCACCTGCGGCAGGGCCCGCACTACCAGCCCGGCCGCGACATCCCGCCCTACCCGCCCCCGCGGGACCGTCCGTAGCCGGGCAGGGCGGGACCCCGTACCGGAGGGGCGGCTCCCGCACCCGCCGCGGTCGGCTTCTCACCCGTCGAACCGTGCCTGCTGCACGTACTCCGGGTTCGGGTCGAGGGCCGCGGCCAGCCGGAAATGGCGCCGGGCCTGGTCGGGACAGCCCCGGCGTTCGTAGGTGCGGGCCAGCGCGAAGTGCGCGAAGGCGTTGTCCGGCTCGCGTTCCAGGACGATGGTGAATTCCAGCTCGGCCGGCCGGAGCTGCGCCGCCGCGAAGAAGGCCCGCGCGCGCAGCAGCCGGGCCGCGGTGTTCTCCGGGTGGGCGGCGATGACCCCGTCGAGCAGTTTCACCGCTCCTCGTGGGTCCCGGGCCGCGAGCAGTTGCTCGGCGGCGCGGAAGTCGATGACGTCCGTTTCCGGAGTGCGTCCGGTCGAACCGCGGTTCTCGGCCACGACAGAGTCCTTCCTTCGCGGGAAACAGCGGTCAACGCCCGTACGGGCGCCGGTATTCCCGGCCGGCCGGAACCGGAACGCCGGTCGTCCTCAGGCGGTGGGGTGGGCCCGGCGCACCAGTTCGTCCCACACCTCGCGCACGCGGCGCCGCAGTTCGTCGAGGGGGACGTCGTTGTCGATGACGATGTCCGCGACCGCCCGGCGCTCCTCTCGGCCGGCCTGCGCGTTCATGCGGGCGCGGGCGTCCTCCTCGGTCATGCCGCGCAGCCGTACCAGCCGGTCGAGCTGGGTGGCGGGATCGGTGTCGACGACGACGACCACGTCGTAGAGGGGGGCGAGTCCGTTCTCGGTGAGGAGGGGGACGTCGTGGACGACCACGGCGTCACGCGGAGCGGCGGCTTCCAGCTCGCGGGAGCGGGCGCCGACCAGGGGGTGGACGATGCCGTTGAGGACGGCGAGCCGCTCCGGGTCGGCGAAGACCAGGGAGCCGAGTTTCGGCCGGTCGAGACGGCCGTCCTCGGTGAGGACGCCGTCGCCGAACGCCTCGACGACGGCGGCGAGGCCGGGGGTCCCCGGCTCGACCACCTCGCGTGCGATGCGGTCCGCGTCGACGAGTACGGCTCCGTACTCGACGAGCAGCCGCGACACCTCGCTCTTGCCGGCGCCGATTCCGCCGGTCAGGCCCACCGTCAGCATGGACGGCAGCTTAGGGCCTGTGGCCCGCACGGCTCACGACGGGGCCGGCCAGGCCGGCCGGGCGCGTCCGGCGGGGATGGGTCGGGCCGGGGCGAGTCAGGCGGTGCGGTGGGGCCCGCCGGCGGGACGCCTCCGCCCGGGGGCGCCTCCCCTCCCTGGGGGGACACCCCGCCCGCAGCGGGACGTCAGCCCTCGCCCTCCCGCTCGGCCAGGAACCGTTCGAACTCGCGGCCGATCTCGTCGGCCGAGGGGATGTCGACGGGCTCGGCGAGCATGTTGCCCCGGCTCTCGGCGCCGGCCGCGGCGTCGTACTGGTGCTCCAGGCCCTGGATGAGGGCGGTCAGCTCCTCGTCGCCCTCCTTGACCTGGCGGTCGATCTCGGTCTGGGTCCGGTGGGCCTCGGTGCGCAGGGAGTGCGCGATGCCGGGCAGGACCAGGCCGGTCGCGGCCGTGATCGTCTCCAGCACGGTCAGCGCCGCGTCCGGGTACGGGGAGCGGGCGATGTAGTGCGGTACGTGGGCGGCGACGCCGAGGACCTCGTGGCCGGCCTGCATCAGCCGGTACTCGACCAGCGCCTCGGCGCTGCCGGGGACCTGGGCCTCCTCGAAGGGGCTGCGGTGGCCGGGGACGAGGTCGGTGCGGTTGCCGTGCGGGGTGATGCCGACGGGGCGGGTGTGGGGGACGCCCATGGGGATGCCGTGGAAGTTCACGGCGAGGCGGACGCCGAGGCGTTCCACGATCTGTCCGACGGCCGCGGCGAAGCGCTCCCACTCGACGTCCGGTTCGGGGCCGGACAGCAGCAGGAAGGGGGCGCCGGTGGCGTCCTGGACGATCCGCACCTCGATGACGGGGTCCTCGTACTCCGTCCACGTGTCGCGCGTGAACGTCAGCAGGGGCCGGCGGGCGCGGTAGTCGACGAGCCGGTCGTGGTCGAACCGGGCGACGACCTGGTGGGGCAGCGAGTCCAGCACCTGGTCGACGATCTGGTCGCCGGCCTCGCCGGCGTCGATGTAGCCGTCGAAGTGGTAGAGCATGACGAGTCCGGCCGACTCCTGGGCCAGCGCCATGTCGACGACCGCCAGGCCCTTCGGCTCCCATGCGTACAGCTCCCGCGGATCAAGCACGTGACCGCTCCCCTCCTCGTGTTCGTCACTCACAACGCGGGCCCCTGCCCGGACATTCCCCGAGAGCGCCGCCGGACGGGTGCTCCACCCGTGTGCCGGGCCGCTCCCGTCGGGAGACGCGGCGAGGGCCCGCACCCCGGTGGGGGTGCGGGCCCTCGCGTCACGAACTACCGCTCGTCGCGGAGCGGGCGCTCAGCGTGCGCTCAGCTCTGGCCGCCGGCCAGCTTCTCGCGCAGCGCGGCCAGCGCCTCGTCCGACGCCAGGGCGCCGGAGTTGTCGCCGCCCTCGGAGGAGTACGAACCGCCACCGGACGCGGCCGGAGCGGCGGACTCGCCACCCTCGGCAGCGGCCTTCTCGTCCGCCTCGCGGGACTTGATGACCTGCGCCTGGTGCTGCTCGAAGCGCTGCTGGGCCTCGGCGTACTGGGTCTCCCAGGCCTCGCGCTGGGTCTCGTAGCCCTCGAGCCAGTCGTTGGTCTCGGGGTCGAAGCCCTCGGGGTAGATGTAGTTGCCCTGGTCGTCGTAGGACGCGGCCATGCCGTACAGGGTCGGGTCGAACTCGACCGCCGACGGGTCGGCGCCGAAGGCCTCGTTGGCCTGCTTCAGCGAGAGGCTGATGCGGCGACGCTCGAGGTCGATGTCGATGACCTTGACGAAGATCTCGTCGTTGACCTGGACGACCTGCTCCGGGATCTCCACGTGGCGCTCGGCCAGCTCGGAGATGTGGACCAGGCCCTCGATGCCCTCGTCGACGCGGACGAACGCACCGAACGGAACCAGCTTGGTGACCTTGCCGGGGACGACCTGGCCGATCTGGTGGGTCCGGGCGAACTGCTGCCACGGGTCTTCCTGGGTCGCCTTCAGCGACAGGGAGACGCGCTCGCGGTCCATGTCGACGTCGAGGACCTCGACCGTGACCTCCTGGCCGACCTCGACGACCTCGGAGGGGTGGTCGATGTGCTTCCAGGACAGCTCGGAGACGTGGACCAGACCGTCGACGCCACCCAGGTCCACGAAGGCACCGAAGTTGACGATCGAGGAGACGACGCCGGACCGCACCTGACCCTTCTGGAGGGTGGTGAGGAAGGTCTGGCGGACCTCGGACTGGGTCTGCTCCAGCCAGGCACGGCGGGACAGGACCACGTTGTTGCGGTTCTTGTCCAGCTCGATGATCTTCGCCTCGAGCTCCTTGCCCACGTAGGGCTGGAGGTCGCGGACGCGGCGCATCTCGACCAGGGAGGCCGGGAGGAAGCCGCGGAGGCCGATGTCGAGGATGAGACCACCCTTGACGACCTCGATGACGGTACCGGTGACGATGCCGTCCTCTTCCTTGATCTTCTCGATGGTGCCCCAGGCACGCTCGTACTGGGCGCGCTTCTTCGAGAGGATCAGGCGGCCTTCCTTGTCCTCCTTCTGGAGGACAAGGGCCTCGATCTCGTCGCCGACGGCAACGACCTCGTTGGGGTCGACGTCGTGCTTGATCGAGAGCTCGCGGCTCGGGATGACACCTTCGGTCTTGTAACCGATGTCGAGCAGGACCTCGTCCCGGTCGACCTTCACGATGACGCCGTCGACGATGTCGCCGTCGTTGAAGTACTTGATCGTCTCGTCGATCGCGGCGAGGAAGGCTTCCTCGTTACCGATGTCGTTGACCGCTACCTGCGGGGTGGTGGCGGTGGTCTCGGTGCTGCTCGTCATGTGGGAAAGGGCTCCGGTACGGACATTGAAGTCGTAGGCACTGCTTGCGCCGGGAGCCCTTTTCGCTCTGTAGAAGCCGGACAGCCAAGGAAGCGCCCCGTGAAACATCGTGGCGCCTCAAGAACCGAGGGGACATACAACAGATGCGAGCGCGACCTGCTACGTCTGAGGTGCGCAGGCCCGCAGCGCAACTTGTAGCATACGTGGGCAGCCGGGCAGGGTCAATGCGCGAAGCCGCACACCCGGGACAGATCCTCGCATACCCGGCGGACGAGTCGTCTCCGGAAGCCACGGGAGCCCCTCGGCGTCCCGTGCCCGAGGTCCGCGCCCGGCGTGTCGCACGAGCCGAAAGACCTTCGGAAGAGCCGAAGACTAGTACGAGGGAGCCCGCCATCCAAGAGCCCGAAGGACCCCAGACCGAGGCGCCCGAACCCGAGGCCACCCGCCGCGCCGCGGGGGTCACGGAGAGTTCCCGCGCCAACCGCGGCTGGTGGGACAGGAACGCGGACGAGTACCAGACCGAGCACGGCACGTTCCTCGGCGACGAGCGTTTCGTGTGGTGCCCCGAGGGGCTGGACGAGGTCGAGGCGGAACTGCTCGGCCCGCCGGAGAAGCTGGCGGGAAGGGACGTCCTGGAGATCGGCGCCGGCGCCGCCCAGTGCTCGCGGTGGCTGGCCGCCCAGGGCGCCCGTCCGGTGGCCCTGGACCTCTCGCACCGCCAGCTCCAGCACGCACTGCGGATCGGCGGGTCCTTCCCTCTGGTCTGCGCCGACGCGTCCGTCCTGCCCTTCGCGGACGGCTCCTTCGACCTGGCGTGCTCGGCCTACGGGGCACTGCCCTTCGTCGCCGATCCGCGGCTGGTGCTGCGGGAGGTGCGCCGGGTGCTGCGGCCGGGCGGGCGCTTCGTCTTCTCGGTGACGCACCCACTGCGCTGGGCGTTCCCGGACGAGCCGGGCCCCGAGGGGCTGTCGGTCTCCGGTTCCTACTTCGACCGCACGCCCTACGTGGAGCAGGACGAGGAGGGCCGCGCGGTCTACGTGGAGCACCACAGGACGATCGGCGACCGGGTCCGCGACGTCGTCACGTCCGGCTTCCGCCTGGTGGACCTGGTGGAGCCGGAGTGGCCGGACTGGAACACCTCCGAGTGGGGCGGCTGGTCCCCGCTGCGCGGGCACCTCGTCCCCGGCACGGCGATCTTCGTCTGCGAGCGCGACTGAGCCACCCCGCGCGCCCCGCCGCCGTCGCGCACGCGTGACGCGCTACGCGCGCGGCGGAGCGGAACGGCCGACGGTCGCCCGGACCGTGCGGGGCGCCCCCGGCGGCGTACGACACTGGGGGCGTGATCCGTGACGACGCCCTGGACGCCCTGCCCGTACGTGCCGCCCTGCCGGCGTTGCGCGACGCCCTCGCGGGCCACGGCACCGCCGTGCTGGTCGCGCCGCCCGGCACCGGGAAGACCACGCTGGTGCCGCCGGCCCTGGCGGGCCTGCTCGGCGACGGGCCGCCGCGCCGGGTGGTCGTGGCCGAGCCCCGGCGGATCGCGGCGCGCGCGGCCGCCCGGCGGATCGCGTGGCTGCTGGGCGAACGGCCGGGCGGGCGGGTCGGCTACACCGTGCGCGGCGAACGGGTCGTGGGGCGGGACACGCGCGTGGAGGTCGTCACCACCGGCGTGCTGCTCCAGCGGCTCCAGCGGGACCAGGAGCTGACCGGTGTCGACGCGGTGGTGCTCGACGAGTGCCACGAACGGCACCTCGACGCGGACACGACGGCGGCCTTCCTGTGGGACGTGCGGCAGACGCTGCGGCCCGACCTGCGACTGGTGGCCGCCTCCGCGACGACCGACGCAGAGGGCTGGTCCCGGCTGCTGGGCGACGCGCCGGTGGTCGAGGCGCCGGGCGTGTCGCACCCGGTGGAGGTCGTGTGGGCGCCGCCGGCCCGTCCGTTCCGGCCGCCGCACGGCACGCGTGTGGACCCGGCGCTGCCGGCACACGTGGCCGCGGTCGTGCGCCGTGCCCTTTCGGAACGCGACGGCGACGTGCTCTGTTTCCTGCCCGGGGTGGGGGAGATCGCCCGGGTCGCGGGGGCCCTCGGGAGCCTCGGCGGGGTGGACGTGCTCCAGGTGCACGGGCGGGCGCCCGCCGCGGCGCAGGACGCGGTGCTGAGCCCGGGGCCGCGGCGCCGGGTGGTGCTGGCGACGTCGGTGGCCGAGTCGTCCCTGACGGTGCCGGGCGTGCGGGTGGTGGTGGACGCGGGGCTGGCGCGGGAGCCGCGGGTGGACCACGCGCGGGGGCTGAGCGCGCTCACCACGGTGCGCGCCTCGCGGGCGTCGGCGCGGCAGCGGGCCGGGCGCGCGGGCCGGGAGGCTCCGGGCGCGGTGTACCGGTGCTGGACACCGGCGGAGGACGCCCGGCTGCCGCCGTTCCCGGCACCGGAGATCAAGGTGGCCGATCTGACGGCGTTCGCGCTCCAGGCGGCCTGTTGGGGCGATCCGGACGCCTCCGGTCTGGCGCTGCTGGACGCGCCGCCGGCCGGGGCGATGGCGGCGGCGCGGTCGGTGCTGGCGGCGGTGGGCGCGGTGGACTCCGCCGGGCGGGCCACCGCGCGGGGTGTCCGGCTGGCGCGGCTGGGGCTGCATCCCCGGCTGGGGCGGGCCCTGCTGGACGCCGGGGGATCGGAGGCGGTGGCCGAGGTGGTCGCGCTGCTCGGCGAGGAGCCGCCGCGCGAGTACGGGAGCGATCTGGCGTCCGCCGTCCGGGCGGCCCGGCGGGGCGGGGACGCCTACGGGGCCCGGTGGCGGGCGGAGGTGCGCCGGCTGCGGTCGGCGGTGGGCGAGGGGGCGGGACCGGCGCCAGGCGTGGTGGTGCCGCCGGCCGGGGACGCGCTCGCGGGGCTCGTGGCGGCGCTCGCGTACCCGGAGCGGGTGGCCAGGAGGGACGGCGGTTCGCACCTGATGGCGTCCGGGACCCGCGCGGAGCCGCCGGAGGGCTCGGGGCTGCGGGAAGCACCGTGGATCGCCGTGGCGGTGGCCGACCGGCCGGCGGGCCGCGGGCACGCGCGCGTGCGGCTCGCCGCGGCGGTGGACGAGGGGACGGCCCGGCTCGCCGCGGGGGCGCTGCTGACGGAGCGGGACGAGGTGCGCTGGGCGGACGGCGACGTGGTCGCCCGGCGGGTCGCGTCGCTCGGCGCGATCGAACTGGCCGCCCGCCCGCTGCGCGATCCGGACCCGGGGCTCGTACGGGAGGCGCTGTCGGAGGGGTTGCGGCGGGAGGGCCTCGGGCTGCTGCGCTGGTCGGCCGAGGCGCGGGGGCTGCGGCAGCGGCTGGCGTTCCTGCGGCTGCACCGGGGCGAGCCCTGGCCGGACGTCGGCGAGGAGGCGCTGCACGCGCGGCGGGCCGAGTGGCTGGAGCCGGAGCTGGGCCGGGCGCGGCGGCGGGCCGACCTGGCGCGGATCGACGCGGGGCAGGCGCTGGCGCGGCTGCTGCCGTGGGCGTCGGGCGAGGCGGGGCGGCTCGACGCGCTCGCCCCGGAGCGGATCACGGTGCCCAGCGGTTCCCGGGTCCGGGTCGACTACGGCGATCCGGAGCGGCCGGTGCTGGCGGTGAAGCTCCAGGAGATGTTCGGGCTCCAGCGCTCGCCGGAGGTGGCGGGCGTTCCGCTCCTGGTGCACCTGTTGTCGCCGGCGGGGCGGCCGGCCGCGGTCACCGCGGACCTCGCGTCCTTCTGGCGGGAGGGGTACCGCGCGGTGCGCGCGGAACTGCGCGGCCGGTATCCGAGGCATCCCTGGCCCGAGGACCCGGCCTCGGCGGAGCCGACCCGGCACACCAGGGCGCGGCTCGGGCGCTGACCCGCCCCGGGACGCCGTGAGGGCTCCGCGGGGCGGGCGTGACGCCCGGTGGTGCTCGGGCGGGTCAGGACCGGTCGGTCCCGGTGGAGGGGCCGGGGGACGGTTCGGTCTCGGGCTCGGCGACGTCCAGGCGGACGTCGAGCGTGGCGCCGCCCGCGGTGGTGAGGCGGAGCACGAAGGTGCCGGTGGTGTCGTCGGCGTACAGCTCGGGCAGGGTCAGCAGGCCGTCGGCGTCGGTGCGCAGTCCGGTGAGGGTGCGGACGGCGTTGCCGTCGGCGTCCTTGAAGTGGGGGCCCTTGTCGTTCTCGGCGGGGTCCTCGCCGGAGGTGACGAGGGTGGCGGTGACAGCGACCTTGCCGGCGGCTTCGCCCTCGCGGGTGGCCTTCACCCGGACCCGGTCGGCGAACTGCTCGCCGGGGGCGCAGGTGAGCGGTGTTCCGGCGGTGCGGACGAGGGTGTCGGCGGTGCGTTCGGTGACGGTGGCCCGGTAGGAGAGGACGGGGGTCAGGCGGCCGACGACGGTGGCGCGGACGGTGAAGACGCCGGTCTTCTCGCCCGCCCGCAGCGCGGGCGCGTGGGCGAGGCCGGAGGCGTCGGTGCGGACCGTGGCGACGTTCTCGCCGCCGGCGAAGGCGGCGTCGGTGTCGCCGGTGACGGTGAAGCGGACCCGGACGCCGGCGACGGCGTCGCCGTCCTGCGTCACGGCACGGGCGCCGATGCGCTGGGCGAAGGCGTCGCCGGCGGTCGCGGTGAGCCGCGGGGTGCCGGCGTTCTCCAGGCGGTGCACCGTGTCGGTGGGCGTGGGGGTGGGCGTCTCGGCCGGCGGGTCGCTCGGTTCGGGCCGCGGGGAGCCGGTGCCGGGCGGGGTGGGCTCGGTGGGCCGGGCCGGCTCGGCCGGCTTGCCGGGGGCGGGGGCGGGGGCCGACGGGCCCGGGGTGACGCCGGGGCCGCTGCCCGGGGTGCGGCCGGTGGAGCCGCCGGTGCCGGTGGCCGGGCCGGGGCGGGTCGTGCGGCGGTCGGAGTCGCTGCGGGCGCCGGGCAGCGGGCCGGTGCCGTCCGGGATCTCGTGGGTGTTCTGGCGGTAGTACTCCAGCCAGGACATGACCGTGCGGAAGTAGTCCTCGGAGTTGTTGTAGCTGAGCACGGCGCGGCGGAGGTCGGCCTGCCGGGAGAGGTCCCAGCCGTTGCGGCACAGGTAGTGCCCGGCGGCGAGGGTGGCGTCGTGGATGTTGTTCGGGTCCTTGACGCCGTCGCCGTTGCCGTCGCGGCCGGCCCAGGCCCAGGTCGAGGGGATGAACTGCATGGGGCCGACGGCGTTGTCGTACTCGCTGTTGCCGTCGTACCGGCCGCCGTCGGTGTCCTTGATGAGCGCGAAGCCGTTGCCGTCGAGCTGGGGGCCGATGATGCGGGTGAGGGTGGTCCCCTCGGCGTCGAGACGGCCGCCGTTGGCGTGCCCGGACTCCACCTTGCCGATGGCGGCGAGGAGTTGCCAGGGGAGGTTGCAGCCCGGCTTGTCGCGGCGCAGCGTCGCCTCGGCCTTCTTGTAGGCGTCGAGGACGGTCGCGGGTATCCCCGCCTCGGACGGGCCCCGGGAGTCGGCGGTGCCGGTGGCCGGGGCCGGGTTCGGGCTGTTGAGCGGCGGCAGGGCGGTGTAGTAGGGGGAGTTGCCGGTGGCGCTGTCGCCGTCGGCCGGGCCGCGGGGGGCGGTGGAGTCGGAGGTGGTCCCCGTGCCGGGTGCTCCGCCGGTCACGTCGGGGGCCTGGGACGCGGACAGGGCCGCGACCGCGACCGCCGCCACGGTGGTGGTGACCGCGCCCTTGCGGAGCCGCCTGCCGAATTGGGCCGCCATAGAGTGAACCCCTCCCGTGGGCGCCTCGCGCCCTCGTCCGTCCGTCCCGGCCGGTCGGTCGCCGACCGTCCCCGCCCTGAGGTGACGATCGGTCCGTGCCGGGGGTTGCACCACGCCGTCCGCGCCGTGGTGTTCGTCTGTTCGACCAGTACGGTGCCGCAGGCGACCCTACGACAACTTCCTTTGCGCGGGCACCCGTTCATGCCCGATTTTCACCACTTGACCATACGAGGAGCCCGCGTTGCCGTTCACGCTCAGTCATGCCGCCGCGGTACTGCCCGGAGTGCGGGCCGACGGGACGGGCCGGGGCGGGCTGGTTCCGGCCGTTCTCGTGGCGGGCTCCTTCGCGCCGGACCTGACGTACTACGCGGCGGGTCTCGTGCCCGGGGCGATGGGGTTCGGGGACGTGACGCACTCCCTGCCGGGGGTCCTCACCGTCGACGTCCTCCTCGCCTGCGCGCTGGTGGGGCTCTGGCTGCTGCTGCGGGAACCGCTGGTGGCCCTGCTCCCCCGCTCCCGCCGGGGACGGGTGGCGGCGCTCGTCCGGTGCGGGGCGCCGCGTGCGCGCCCGCGGGCGGCGCTGGTGGCGCGGTGGTACGGCTCGGCGGTGCTGGGCGCGCTGACGCACGTGGTGTGGGACGCCTTCACCCACCCCGGCCGGTGGGGGACGCGGGCAATCCCGGCGCTGGCCGGGGACGTGGCGGGCGCGCCGCTGTACTGGTGGGTGCAGTACGGCGGTTCCGCCGTGGCCGCGGTGGTGGTCGGCGCCTTCCTGGTACGGGCGCTGCGCCGGGTGCCCGCGGCCGGTGCGGAGGGCGGGCCCGCTGGTGTGCCGGACCTGTCCGTACGGGACCGGGTGGGTGCCGGGGTGCTGCTGGGGGGCTGCGCGGTGGCGGGCGCGGTGTGGCGGGCGGACCGGTGGTGGGAGGTCTGGGGTGCGGTCGCTGCCCCGTGGGAGCTGGTCCCGTCCCTGTGTTTCGGTGCGGGCGCGGGCCTGGCCCCGGCGCTGCTGCTGTACGCGGGGGCGGTGCGGGCGCGGCGGCCGGCGCGGGGCGGCGAGCGCGCGGAGGCGCAGGAGGCGGAGGGGGCGCCGGTGCGGTGACGTGGCCGGCGTCAGGCGGCCGGCGCCCGCCCGTCGGCGCCAGGGGGCGTCAGGGGGCGGTGCCCGGTCCGGAGGGGCGGGGGGCCGGGGGCGGCGGAGGCGCGGGGGCGCCCGGGCGGGTGCCGAGGGCTCCGGCGGCGCTCCGTACGGTCCGGGCCCGCGCCCGCAGGCCGTCGGCGACCACGCGGCCCACCCGGGCCCACCCGGACCGGCGCCCCGGTGTGGTCCGGCCCTGCGGCGCCGGGGCCGGCCGTCCCCGGCGGCGCGGGGCGGGGGCCCGGTGGGCGAGGCGGCGCAGGGCTGCGGTGGTGTGGCGGGGGGCCGTGGCGAGGGTGAGGGGGACGCGCAGGGCGCTCGCCCTCGGCGCGACGGCCCGGACCGGCGCGAGGGGCGGCCGGCCGGGGCCGCCGGTCCGTGTCCGTGCGGGTGCGGTGCGGCGCTGGAGCAGCAGGCGTATACCCATGCCCGCATCCTGGAGGCCGTCCCGGGGTGATGCCCTTTTCGCGGGGGCCACCTGAGTGACGGCGGGGACGCGCGCGCCGTGTGAGGCCGGGAGCCGCCGGGCGGAGCGGGCCCGAGGCGCGGGAAGTGCCGGGGCGGCCCGGCCTCCGGGACGGTGGCTCACCGCAGCCTCCCAGCGCGGTCCGCGCCCGTCCGCACGGCCTCCCCGGGGAGCGTGCGGACGGGCCCGCCGGAGGCCAGGGCCTCTCGTTCGGATCACGCCGGGCTCGCGGGGTCCGGCCTGATCCCAACGCAGGACCCTAGTGCGCCGCGGACTCCCAGTCGTCGCCCACGCCGACCGAGACGCCGAGGGGGACCTTGAGGCTCACCGCGTCGGCCATCTCGCGGCGGACCAGGGCCTCCACGGCCTCCCGCTCGCCGGGGGCGATCTCCAGGACGATCTCGTCGTGGACCTGGAGCAGCATGCGGGAGGTGTGGCCGGCCGCGCGCAGCGCCTTGTCCAGGTTGAGCATGGCGATCTTGACGATGTCGGCCGCCGTGCCCTGGATGGGCGCGTTGAGGGCCATGCGCTCGGCCATCTCGCGCCGCTGGCGGTTGTCGCTGTTGAGGTCGGGCAGGTACCGGCGGCGGCCGAAGACCGTCTCCGTGTACCCGGTGGCCCGCGCCTCGTCGACGACCCGGCGCAGGTAGTCGCGGACCCCGCCGAACCGCTCGAAGTAGGCGTCCATGAGGCCGCGGGCCTCGGCCGCCTCGATGTTGAGCTGCTGGGAGAGGCCGAAGGCCGACAGCCCGTAGGCGAGGCCGTACGACATGGCCTTGATCTTGCGGCGCATCTCCGCGTCGACCGCGGCGGGCTCGACGGAGAAGACCTGCGCGGCGGCGGTGGTGTGCAGGTCCTCGCCGGAGGTGAACGCCTCGATGAGTCCCGCGTCCTCGGAGAGGTGGGCCATCACGCGCAGTTCGATCTGGCTGTAGTCGGCGGTCATGAGGGACTCGAAGCCCTCGCCGACGACGAAGCCGCGGCGGATGGCCCGGCCCTCGTCGGTGCGCACCGGGATGTTCTGGAGGTTGGGGTCGGTGGAGGAGAGGCGGCCGGTCGCGGCGACGGTCTGGTTGAACGTGGTGTGGATGCGGCCGTCGGCGGCGATGGTCTTGATCAGGCCCTCGACGGTGACGCGCAGCTTGGCCTGCTCGCGGTGGCGGAGCATGATCACGGGCAGTTCGTTCTCGGTCTGGCCGGCGAGCCAGGCGAGGGCGTCCGCGTCGGTGGTGTAGCCGGTCTTGGTCTTCTTGGTCTTCGGCAGGTTCAGCTCGCCGAAGAGGACCTCCTGGAGCTGCTTGGGCGAGCCGAGGTTGAACTCGCGTCCGGCCGCCGCGTGGGCCTCCTTGACCGCCTGCTGCACGGAGCCGGCGAACATCTGCTCCATGCTCTCCAGGTGCGCCCGGTCGGCGGCGATGCCGTGCCGCTCCATGCGGGCGAGCAGGGCCGAGGTGGGCAGCTCCATGTCGCGCAGCAGGTCCGCCGCGCCGACCTCGCGCAGCCGGTCCCCGAACGCCTCGCCCAGATCGAGGACGGCGCGGGCCTGCACCATGAGCGCCTCGGCCTCCGCCCCCTCGTCCGCGCCGAAGGCGAGCTGCCCGTCGGCCGCGGCGGCCGGGGCCAGCTCGCGGTGCAGGTACTCCAGGGAGAGGGCGTCCAGGTCGAAGGAGCGGCGGCCCGGCTTGACCAGGTACGCGGCGAGGGCGGTGTCCATGCCGACCCCGGCGACGCTCCAGCCGTGCTCGGCGAGGACCCGCATGGCGCTCTTGGCGTCGTGCAGGACCTTGGGCCGCTCCGGGTCGGACAGCCAGCCGGCGAAGGCCCGCTCGTCGGCCTCGTCGAGCTGCGACGGGTCGAACCAGGCGGCCGGGCCGCCCGCCGTGGCGAGGGCCACCTCGGCCACCGAGCCGGTGCCCAGCGCCCAGGTGTGGACGAGGGCGACGCCGAGCGGCCCGGTGCCGTGGCCGGCGAGCCAGCCGGCCAGTTCGCCGGTGCCGAGGACGGTGCCGTCCAGCTCGACGCCGTCGGCGACGACGGGGGTCGCCTCCGCCTCCCGGGCGCCGGGGTCGACGGCGTACAGCCGCTCGCGCAGCGACGGGTTGCGGATCTCCAGAGTGTCCAGGACCAGGGCGACGCCCTTGCGGTCGTAGGCGAGGCGCTCCAGGTCGCCGACGCCCTTCGGCAGTTCGACCTCGCGGTCCAGCTCGGTCAGGCGGCGGTTGAGCTTGACGGACTCCAGGTGGTCGCGGAGGTTCTGTCCGGCCTTGCCCTTGACCTCGTCGACGCGCTCGACCAGTTCCGCGAAGGAGCCGAACTGGTTGATCCACTTCGCGGCGGTCTTCTCGCCGACGCCGGGGATGCCGGGCAGGTTGTCCGACGGGTCGCCGCGCAGGGCGGCGAAGTCCGGGTACTGGGCGGGGGTCAGTCCGTACTTCTCGACGACCTTCGCCGGGGTGAACCGGGTCAGCTCGGAGACGCCCTTGGTCGGGTAGAGCACGGTGGTGTGGTCGCTGACGAGCTGGAAGGAGTCCCGGTCGCCGGTGACGATCAGCACCTCGAAGCCCTCGGCCTCGGCCTGGGTGGCGAGGGTGGCGATGACGTCGTCCGCCTCGAAGCCCTCGACGGCGAAGCGGGAGACGCGCATCACGTCGAGCAGTTCGCAGATCAGCTCGACCTGGCCCTTGAACTCGTCCGGGGTCTTGGAGCGGTTCGCCTTGTACTCCGTGAACTCCTCGGAGCGCCAGGTCTTGCGGGACACGTCGAACGCCACCGCGAAGTGCGTGGGCGCCTCGTCACGCAGCGTGTTGGCGAGCATCGACGCGAAGCCGTAGATCGCGTTGGTGGGCTGGCCGGTCGCGGTCGTGAAGTTCTCCGCGGGCAGCGCGAAGAACGCGCGGTAGGCCAGGGAGTGCCCGTCCATGAGCATGAGGCGCGGACGGCCGCCGCCGGGGGTGCTGTCGGTCTTCTTCGATGCTGTCTCTGCCACGTCCCCGATCCTGCCACGTGCCACCGACAGCCGGGGCCGCCCCGGCCCGGCCGGGCCGCGCCGGACGTCGCGCCGCCGGCCGCGGTGGCACACGCGTACGCCCTCCGGGCGGGTGCCCGGCCCCTTCCCCGCCCGGGTGCGACACGGTCCGCGCGACCACCGTCCTCACGGCCGCCACCGCCTCCCCCACGGCCGGACAGCCGGGCCGGCGGCGGCCCGTGCGAGGATCGGAGACGTACCTCACACGTGAAAGCGAAGGAGCGAGCGATGGCCAGCAAGCCGCCCAAGAGTGATCCGGTGCAGGACGCGCCGCGGGTCGCCGAGCCGAAGCACGCGGCGGCGGGGCTGACGGCCATCGGCCACAGCCTGCGCATCGCGCAGGCGCAGATGGGCGTGAAACGGACGGCGCTGACGCTGCTGAACGTCAACCAGAAGAAAGGTTTCGACTGTCCGGGCTGCGCCTGGCCGGAGCCGGAGCACCGGCACACGGCGGAGTTCTGCGAGAACGGCGCGAAGGCCGTGGCCGAGGAGGCCACGCTGCGCCGGGTGACCCCGGCGTTCTTCGCCCAGCACTCGGTGGCCGACCTGGCGACCCGCAGCGGTTACTGGCTGGGCCAGCAGGGCCGTCTGACCCACCCCGTGTACCTCCCCGAGGGCGGTGAGCACTACGAGCCGGTCACCTGGGAGCGCGCCTTCGACATCGTCGCCGAGGAGATCGCCGCGCTGGACTCGCCGGACGAGGCGCTCTTCTACACCTCCGGCCGCACCAGCAACGAGGCCGCCTTCCTCTACCAGCTCTTCGCCCGCGAGCTGGGCACCAACAACCTGCCGGACTGCTCCAACATGTGCCACGAGTCGTCCGGCTCGGCGCTGTCGGAGACGATCGGCGTCGGCAAGGGCAGCGTCCTGCTGGAGGACCTGTACAAGTCCGACCTGATCATCGTCGCCGGGCAGAACCCGGGCACCAACCACCCGCGCATGCTCTCCGCCCTGGAGAAGGCGAAGGCCAACGGGGCGAAGGTGATCAGCGTCAACCCGCTGCCCGAGGCCGGGCTGGAGCGCTTCAAGAACCCGCAGACGCCCAAGGGGCTCATCGCGGGCGCCTCCCTGACCGACCTGTTCCTGCAGATCCGGCTCGGCGGCGACCAGGCCCTGTTCCGGCTGCTGAACAAGCTGATCCTGGAGACCGAGGGCGCGGTCGACGAGGCGTTCGTCAGCGAACACACCCACGGCTTCGAGGACTTCGCCAAGGCGGCCCGCGAGGCGGACTGGGAGGAGACCCTCAGGGCGACCGGTCTGAGCCGCGAGGACATCGAGGCGACGCTGCGCATGGTGCTCGCCTCCGAACGCACCATCGTCTGCTGGGCGATGGGGCTCACCCAGCACAAGCACTCGGTGCCCACGATCCGCGAGGTCGTGAACTTCCTGCTGCTGCGCGGCAACATCGGCCGCCCCGGCGCCGGCGTCTGCCCGGTGCGCGGCCACTCCAACGTGCAGGGCGACCGCACGATGGGCATCTTCGAGCGCCCCGACCCGGAGTTCCTGGACGCCATGGAGGAGGAGTTCGGCTTCGCGATGCCGCGCGAGCACGGGTACGACGTGGTGCGCGGCATCCGGGCGCTGCGCGACGGCGCGGCGAAGGTGTTCTTCGCCATGGGCGGCAACTTCGTGTCGGCCTCCCCCGACACGGAGGTGACCGAGGCGGCCATGCGGCGGGCGCGGCTCACCGTGCACGTGTCGACCAAGCTGAACCGCTCCCACGCGGTCACGGGCGCGCGGGCGCTGATCCTGCCGACGCTCGGGCGCACCGAGCGGGACACGCAGGCGGGCGGCGACCAGTTCGTGACGGTCGAGGACTCGATGGGCATGGTGCACTCCTCGCGCGGGCGGCTGGATCCGGCGAGCCGGCACCTGCTGTCCGAACCGGCCATCGTGTGCCGGCTGGCCCGGCGGGTGCTCGGCGAGAAGAGCACGGTGCCGTGGGAGGAGTTCGAGCGGGACTACGGGGCGATCCGCGACCGCATCGGGCGCGTGGTCCCCGGCTTCGAGGACTTCAACGCGCGCGTGGCGCACCCCGGCGGCTTCACCCTGCCGCACGCCCCGCGCGACGAGCGCCGCTTCCCGACGGCGACGGGCAAGGCCAACTTCACGGCCGCGCCGGTGGAGTACCCGGAGCTGCCCGAGGGGCGGCTGCTGCTCCAGACGCTGCGCTCGCACGACCAGTACAACACCACGATCTACGGGCTGGACGACCGTTACCGGGGCATCCGCAACGGCCGCCGGGTGGTCCTGGTCAACCCGTCGGACGCCCGTGACCTGGGGGTGCCGGACGGCTCCTACGTGGACCTGGTCGGCGAGTGGTCGGACGGCGTGGAGCGGCGGGCGCCGGGCTTCCGGGTCGTGCACTACCCGACGGCGCGGGGCTGCGCGGCGGCGTACTACCCGGAGACCAACGTGCTGGTGCCGCTGGACGCCACGGCGGACACCAGCAACACCCCGGCCAGCAAGTCGGTCGTGGTCCGTCTGGAACAATCGACGACCGACTGAGCGTTCGCTCAGCAGGCCGACGGACGGATCGGGCCGACGGATCACGACGAACGGAGCCGGCTCATGGGTGAGCAGCAGCAGGTGCAGTTCCCGCAGGAGGTCATCGACGAGTACGCCGCGCTCGGCATCGACCTGCCCGCGTTGTTCTCCGCCGGGCACCTCGGGACGCGGATGGGCGTGGAGATCGTCGAGGCGGCGGCGGAGCGGGTCGTCGGCACGATGCCCGTGGAGGGCAACACGCAGCCGTACGGGCTGCTGCACGGCGGCGCCTCGGCGGTGCTGGCGGAGACGCTCGGGTCGGTCGGCGCGATGCTGCACGGCGGCAGCACCAAGATCGCGGTCGGGGTCGACCTGAACTGCACCCATCACCGCGGGGTCCGCTCCGGTCTGGTCACGGGCGTGGCCACGCCGGTGCACCGGGGCCGTTCGACGGCGACGTACGAGATCGTCATCAGCGACGAGCAGGGCCGGCGGGTGTGTACCGGGCGGCTGACGTGCCTGCTGCGGGAGGTGTCCCCCGGCGGGGCGCCGGCCGGCGCGGCGGGCTGACCCCCGGCGGGCCGCCGCAGTGCGGCGCCCGCCGGGACGGAGGGCCGGACGGGGTGGATTCCCGTCCGGCCCTCCGGCGTCTCCGGCCCCGCGCCACCCCGGCGGGCGGGCGGCCGTCAACGACGGCGGCGGTTCACGCCAACGCCCCGCCGTGCAGCGCGGCTTGGTCCACGCGGTGCGGCGCGTCACCCCCGGCCGTCCGGCACCCCGGACCACCCCGAGCCGTCACCCCGTCAACCGGCCGCCCATGCCATGCCCTTGAGCGGGCGTCACCCCGTGGACACCCGCGGCCCCGTGGCCCGTGCCCCACGACGGCCGGTCTCTTCCGACCTCCGTCCGGACCCCGCGCCCACTCTCGGTATCCGGGCCCCTCGCCGCACCTTTCCAGACATAACCGCATTCCGCCCGCAAGATCATTCCCAGGTGCCAGGTGGCGAAATACGGAAAGATCTCGCGGAATGCCGGACTCCCATTCCGGGGGCGTCACGCTGTGTAATGCATGCGCAATACACGTGAATGGCTTCCTCCCGGGTACGCGCTATGCCCGAGACCTCTCCGAGGCCCCACAGGTCGCCTACAGCAACGATTCCACGTAATCACCAAAACGCCCGAGACGCCTGAACATGCCCCCTCGGTCCTGCGGGTTCTCACGATGCGGACCGGGCGAATCGGCCGGAATTCAGCCCTTCTTCCCTGCCGGTACCGCTCTGCAATACCCCGTGTCATAACAAGAGAGTCACAGCATCTGTCAGACCCTCCTCGACCTTCACCACCCGCGCTTAGAGTCACGGCCAGTCACGGCGCAGTCGGATTGTCACTTCGGCGCAGCGCTCGACTCGGCCGTATCCACACGGGGAAGCGGCTGTGCCAGGGAAAGGACTGATCGTGCGTCAACGTTCGCTCATCGCCATCACCGCCGCTCTGGCGGCCGGAGCCCTCACCCTCACCGCCTGCGGCTCACGCGACGACGACGGCGGTTCCGACTCCGGGAACGGCGGTTCCAAGGGCACCACCGTCGTCATCGGCGTCGACGCCCCGCTGACCGGCGACCTGTCCTCGCTGGGCCTGGGCATCAAGAACTCGGCCGACCTCGCCGCCCGGACGGCCAACAAGCAGGAGTTCGTCAAGGGCGTCACCTTCGAGGTGCAGGCCCTCGACGACCAGGGCCAGCCCTCCGCCGGCCAGCAGAACGCCGCCAAGTTCGTCGCCAACAAGGACGTCCTCGGCGTCGTGGGCCCGCTGAACTCCTCGGTCGGCGAGTCCATGCAGAAGGTCTTCGACTCGGCCAAGCTGGTCGAGGTCTCGCCGGCCAACACGGGCCCGTCCCTCACCCAGGGCCCGGACTGGCGCACCAAGAAGGTCCGCCCCTACACGTCGTACTTCCGCACCGCGACCACGGACGCGATCCAGGGGCCCTTCGCCGCGCAGTACGTCTTCAACAAGGCCAAGAAGACCAAGGTCTTCGTCATCGACGACAAGAAGACCTACGGCGCCGGACTCGCCGGCACCTTCACCGACGAGTTCAAGAAGCTCGGCGGCAAGGTGGTCGGCACCGAGCACATCAATCCGGACACCAAGGACTTCTCCTCGGTCGCCACCAAGGTCAAGAACTCCGGCGCCGATGTCGTCTACTACGGCGGTGAATACCCGCAGGCCGGACCGCTGAGCAAGCAGATCAAGGACGCGGGCGCCAAGATTCCGCTGGTCGGCGGTGACGGAATCAAGGACGACACGTTCATCAAGCTCGCCGGACCGCAGAGCACGGGTGACCTGTCGACTTCCGTCGGCGCCCCGGTCGAGGAACTGGATTCGGCCAAGAAGTTCGTCGAGGACTACAAGGCGGCCGGTTACAAGGAGGATTACGCCGCCTACGGCGGATACTCCTACGACTCCGCCTGGGCGGTCATCGAGGCCGTCAAGAAGGTCGTCGAGGACAATGGCGGAAAACTGCCCTCCGACGCGCGGGCCAAGGTCACCGAGGCCATGCAGAACGTCTCCTTCGACGGTGTGACCGGCAAGGTCTCCTTCGACGAGTTCGGTGACGCCACCAACAAGCAGCTCACCGTGTACGCCGTCAAGAACGGCGCCTTCGAGGCGGTCGACTCGGGCACCTACACCGGCTGACCCACCGCACCACTGCCCACGAGCCGCGCGGGGCGCTGTTCCACAGGCGCCCCGCGCGGACTCGCATCCGGGCCACATCCGTCAACATCCGAACGTCTCGGAGGACATGCGGTGAACGAACTGCCGCAGCAGCTGGTCAACGGCCTGCTACTGGGATCCATGTACGGGCTGATCGCCATTGGCTACACGATGGTCTACGGCATCATCCAGCTCATCAACTTCGCCCACGGCGAGATCTTCATGACCGGGGCCTTCGGCGCCCTCACGGTCTACGTGTACATCCTGCCCGACGGCACCTCCATGTGGATCGCCCTGCCCCTGATGCTGCTCGGCGCCATGATCGTGGCCGTCACGGTGGCCGTCGGGGCGGAACGGTTCGCCTACCGTCCGCTGCGCGGGGCCCCCCGCCTCGCCCCGCTCATCACGGCCATCGGCCTCTCCCTCGCCCTGCAGCAGGCGGTGTGGGCCTGGTACCCGGAGGCGAAGTCCGCCCGCACCTTCCCGCAGATCCCGGGCGGCCCCTTCCAGTTCGGCGGCGTCACCATCCAGACCGGTGACGTCTTCCTGCTGATCGCGGCGCCGGTGAGCATGGCCGTCCTGGCCTACTTCGTGATGCGCACCCGCACCGGGCGCGGCATGCAGGCCACCGCGCAGGACCCGGACACCGCCAAGCTGATGGGCGTCAACACCGACCGCATCATCGTGATCGCCTTCGCCCTCGGCGCCACCTTCGCCGCGGTCGGCGCCCTCGCCAACGGCCTGAAGTACGGCCAGATCGACTTCCGCATGGGCTTCATCCTCGGCCTCAAGGCGTTCACCGCCGCCGTGCTCGGCGGCATCGGCAACATCTACGGCGCCATGATCGGCGGGGTCGTCCTCGGCATCGCCGAGACCCTGGCCACCGCCTACATCTCCGACATCCCCGGCATGGGCCAGTTCGGCAGCCAGTCCTGGGCGGACGTCTGGGCCTTCATCCTCCTCATCCTCGTACTGCTGTTCCGGCCACAGGGCCTGCTCGGCGAGCGCGTTGCGGACAGGGCGTGACACCGATGACCACACAGACCACCCCTCCCCAGAGCCCCGACGTCCACGCCGCGGGCGGTCCCGCCGGCCTCATCGGCATCCCCGAGCGCGCCGCCCGCGCCCTCGCCACCGGCGGCGGCGTCCTGGCCGTCGTCTCCACCTTCCTCGCCTGGACCTGGACCGACGAGTTCCCCGGCGACCTCACCTTCTACGGCTACCCGGGCGGGCTCCAGGTCCTGGTCCTGATCGGCGGCGCCCTCACCGCGCTGTTCGGCCTGGCGGCCCACGGCGTCAAGGGGCTCGGCTGGCTCGCCCCCGCGGGCGGTGACGCGGCGCTCAAGCTCACCTCCCTGGCCACCTTCGCCACCGCCTGGTACACCGTCCTCGCCATCAGCTTCCGGCTCGGCGGCGTGGTGAACCTGGAGCCGGGCGGCTACCTCGTCGCCGTCGTCACCCTGGCCGGGCTCCTCGGCGCCCTGGCGCTGCCCTTCGAGCGGCCCGAGCCCGACCCGATCGACCCCGAGGCGAGCGGCGGGGAACGCTTCCGGCACAACGCCGCGCACGGCTGGCACGTCGTCAAGGCGTCCTTCGCCGCCGGCGCCCCGCGCCCGCTGCGCCGGCTGCCCGCCTCGCTGGAGATCCTCGTCATCGTCGGCATCCTCGCCGTCTGCCTGCTGGTCTTCACGTACGGCATCGGCACCGAGTACGACGAGCTGTTCATCGGCTTCCTGATCACGGCCGGGTTCTGCTTCGCCGCGCTGCACAAGGCCGGTCTGATCGCCCACGCCACCCAGGTCACGGCGCGGCACCAGAACATCACCATCTGCGGCGCGTTCGTCGCCGCGGCCTGCTTCCCGTTCACCCAGACCGACGACCAGTACGCGACGATCGGCGTCTACATCCTGATCTTCGCCACCGTCGCCCTCGGCCTGAACATCGTCGTCGGCCTCGCCGGCCTGCTCGACCTCGGTTACGTCGCCTTCCTCGGCGTCGGCGCCTACGCCGCCGCCCTGGTCTCCGGCTCGCCCAGTTCCCCGTTCGACGTGCACTTCCCGTTCTGGGCCGCCGTGCTGGTCGGCGCCGCCGCCTCCCTGATCTTCGGCGTCCTCATCGGCGCCCCGACCCTGCGGCTGCGCGGCGACTACCTCGCCATCGTCACCCTGGGCTTCGGCGAGATCTTCCGGATCGCGGCCAACAACCTGGACGGCACCTCGGGTCCCGACCTCACCAACGGCTCCAACGGTGTCTCCTCCGTCCCCGACCTGGAGATCCTCGGCTTCGACCTGGGCGTCCACCACGTCGTCGGCGGGGTCACCATCGGCCGGTTCGCCAACTACTTCTTCCTGATGCTCCTCATCACGGCCGTCGTCGTCCTCGTCTTCCGGCGCAGTGGCGACTCCCGCATCGGCCGGGCGTGGGTGGCGATCCGGGAGGACGAGACGGCGGCGCTGGCCATGGGCATCCACGGCTTCCGGGTCAAGCTGATCGCGTTCGCGGTCGGCGCCACCCTGGCCGGTCTGGCGGGCACCGTGCAGGCGCACGTGACGTACACGGTCACGCCCGAGCAGTACCTCTTCGCCGGTGCGATCCCGCCGAACTCCGCGTTCCTGCTGGCCGCGGTCGTCCTCGGCGGCATGGGCACCATCGGCGGGCCCCTGATCGGCGCGGCGCTGCTCTTCCTGATCCCCAACAAGCTCCAGTTCCTCGGCAACTACCAGCTCTTCGCCTTCGGACTCGCGCTCGTCCTGCTGATGCGCTTCCGCCCGGAGGGCCTCGTCCCGAACCGGCGCCGCCAGCTCGAATTCCACGAAGAGGCGGCAGCGCCCGACGTCCTGAGCAAGACAGGGGCCTGACCACGATGACCACCGACACCACGACCACGGACACGGCGCCCGCGGCGCCCGGCTCCGGCACCCCGCTCCTCGACGCGCGCGGCGTCACCATGCGCTTCGGCGGCCTCACCGCCGTCAGCGGCGTCGACCTCACCGTGAACAGCGGGGAGATCGTCGGCCTGATCGGTCCCAACGGCGCCGGCAAGACCACGTTCTTCAACTGCCTGACGGGGCTGTACGTCCCGACCGAGGGCGAGGTCCGCTTCCGCGACAAGGTGCTGCCGCCCAAGTCGTTCAAGGTGACCGCGGCAGGCATCGCCCGCACCTTCCAGAACATCCGGCTGTTCGCCAACATGACGGTCCTGGAGAACGTCCTGGTGGGCCGGCACACCAGGACCAAGGAGGGCTTCTGGTCGGCCGTCCTGCGCGGGCCCGGTTTCCACCGGGCGGAGGCGACCTCCCGCGAACGCGCCATGGAACTCCTGGAGTTCGTGGGGCTCGCCCACAAGGCCGACCACCTCTCGCGGAACCTGCCCTACGGCGAGCAGCGCAAGCTGGAGATCGCCCGCGCGCTCGCCAGCGAGCCGGGGCTGCTGCTCCTGGACGAGCCGACGGCCGGGATGAACCCGCAGGAGACGCGGACCACCGAGGAACTGGTCTTCGCGATCCGCGACCGGGGCATCGCCGTCCTCGTCATCGAGCACGACATGCGCTTCATCTTCAACCTGTGCGACCGCGTCGCGGTCCTCGTGCAGGGACAGAAGCTGATCGAGGGCGACAGCGCCACCGTCCAGGGCGACGAGCGCGTCATCGCGGCCTACCTCGGCGAGCCGCTGGAGAACGACCCGGGCGCGGCGGAGGCCGCCGAGGTGGAGGCCGCGGAGGCGCAGGCCGCCGAGGCACAGGCCGAGAACCCGACCGACACCGCGGCCGGCAAGGAGAACGACCGATGACCGCACTGCTCGAGGTCGAGGACCTCCGCGTCGCCTACGGCAAGATCCAGGCCGTGAAGGGCATCTCCTTCACGGTCGACGCCGGCGAGGTGGTCACCCTGATCGGCACCAACGGCGCCGGCAAGACCACCACCCTGCGCACCCTGTCGGGGCTGCTCAAGCCGGTCGGCGGGCAGATCCGGTTCCGGGGCAGGTCGCTGAAGAAGATCCCGGCGCACGAGATCGTCTCGCTGGGGCTCGCCCACTCCCCCGAGGGGCGGCACATCTTCCCGCGCATGTCGATCGAGGACAACCTGCGGCTCGGCGCCTTCCTGCGCAACGACAAGGCGGGCATCGAGAAGGACATCCAGCGCGCCTACGGGCTCTTCCCGATCCTCGGGGAGCGCCGCAAGCAGGCGGCGGGCACCCTGTCGGGCGGTGAGCAGCAGATGCTCGCCATGGGCCGGGCCCTGATGTCCCAGCCGCAGCTCCTGATGCTGGACGAGCCCTCCATGGGCCTGTCGCCGATCATGATGCAGAAGATCATGGCGACGATCGCCGAGCTGAAGGAGCAGGGCACCACCATCCTGCTGGTCGAGCAGAACGCCCAGGCGGCGCTGTCGCTGGCGGACCAGGGGCACGTGATGGAGGTCGGCAACATCGTCCTGTCCGGGACGGGCCGGGACCTGCTGCACGACGAGTCCGTCCGCAAGGCGTACCTCGGCGAGGACTGAGCGCGCGGCGGGGACCGGGAGGGCCCGGCCCGGGAACCCTGCCCCGGTCCCGGCCCGGAACCCGGCCGCCAACTCCGCCTCGGGCCCGGCCCCGAGCGCGCCCGGCCCGGACGAGAGGCCCGCGCCCCCGTGACGGGGGCGCGGGCCTCGTGCGTACGCCGCCCCGCGCCCCGGCCGCGGGGACGTACGGGGGTGCGGGCGGCGGTCAGCCCTTGGCGGCCTTCTTCTCCTCGGCGTCCTGGATGACGGCCTCGGCCACCTGCTGCATGGACATCCGCCGGTCCATGGAGGTCTTCTGGATCCACCGGAAGGCGGCGGGCTCGGTCAGCCCGTACTCCGTCTGGAGCACCGACTTGGCGCGGTCGACCAGCTTGCGGGTCTCCAGCCGCTGGCTGAGGTCGGCGACCTCCTGCTCCAGCGCCTTCAGTTCGGTGAAGCGCGAGACGGCCATCTCGATGGCCGGGACGACGTCGCTCTTGCTGAACGGCTTGACGAGGTACGCCATCGCGCCGGCGTCGCGGGCCCGCTCGACCAGGTCGCGCTGGGAGAAGGCGGTCAGCATCAGCACCGGGGCGATGCTCTCCTCGGCGATCTTCTCGGCCGCGGAGATACCGTCCAGCTTGGGCATCTTCACGTCGAGGATCACGAGGTCCGGCCGGTGCTCCCGGGCGAGTTCCACCGCCTGCTCGCCGTCGCCCGCCTCGCCGACGACCGTGTACCCCTCTTCCTCCAGCATCTCTTTGAGGTCGAGCCGGATCAGGGCCTCGTCCTCGGCGATGACGACACGGGTCGTCAGGGGAGGCACGTGTGACGGGCCCTCTTCGGGCACGTCGGCGGGCTGGGGCGACTCGGGGGCGGTCACGTGGGCTCCTCATGGGGGGCAGGGGCACTGCTGACAAGAGCCTACCTAGCTCCTGTATGTTTGAGTCACCTAGGGGTTAGACTGCCCTTCGGTTCGAAGAGGCTCCGGTAGTCCAATCGGCAGAGACGATGCCCTCAAAAGGCATTCAGTGTGGGTTCGAGTCCCACCCGGGGCACTTGCCTTTGTTTCACGGGCGAGTCGGGGAATGCCGCAAGCGGATGTCCGCCTCCAGGACATCCGCTTTCCGTACTTCTGTCCTCCCCTCGCCACGCCCCGGGGACCCGCCGTCCGGCCCGCCCGGCTAGGGCCGCCCGTGCGCGGTGACGTCCTCGCCGATGCGGTGCACCCGGACCATGTTCGTGGTGCCCGAGACGCCGGGCGGGGAACCGGCGGTGATGACGACGACGTCGCCCTCGCCGCACCGGCCGTACCGCGTCAGCAACTCGTCCACCTGCTCGACCATCCCGTCGGTGGTGTCCGCGTGCGGACCGAGGAAGGTCTCCACGCCCCAGGTCAGGCTGAGCTGGGAACGGGTGGCCGGCTCCGGGGTGAAGGCGAGCAGCGGGATCGGCGAGCGGTAGCGCGACAGGCGCCGGGCCGTGTCGCCGGACTGGGTGAAGGCGACCAGGAACCGGGCGCCGAGGAAGTCGCCGGTCTCCGCCGCCGCGCGGGCCACCGCACCGCCCTGGGTGCGGGGCTTGTCGCGGCCGGTCAGCGGGGGCAGGCCCCGGCCGAGGAGGTCCTCCTCGGCCGCCTCGACGATGCGGGCCATGGTGCGCACGGCGTCGACGGCGTGCCGGCCGACGCTGGTCTCGCCGGAGAGCATCACCGCGTCCGTGCCGTCGATGACCGCGTTGGCGACGTCGGACGCCTCCGCGCGGGTGGGGCGGGGGTGGTCGATCATCGACTCCAGCATCTGGGTGGCGACGATGACCGGCTTGGCGTTGCGCCGGGCCAGGGCGACCGCGCGCTTCTGGACGATCGGCACCTGCTCCAGGGGCATCTCGACGCCGAGGTCGCCGCGGGCGACCATGACGCCGTCGAAGGCGGCGACGATCTCCTCGATGTTCTCGACGGCCTGCGGCTTCTCCACCTTGGCGATGACGGGGAGGCGGCGGCCCTCCTCGTCCATGATGCGGTGGACGTCCACGATGTCGCGTCCACTGCGCACGAAGGAGAGGGCCACGACGTCGAAGCCGTTGCGCAGGGCCCAGCGCAGGTCGTCCTCGTCCTTCTTGGACAGGGCGGGGACGGAGACGGCGACGCCCGGCAGGTTGAGGCCCTTGTGGTCGGAGACCACGCCGCCCTCGACGACCGTGGTGCGCACCCGGGGCCCGTCGACGGCGGTGACCTCCAGGCAGACCCGGCCGTCGTCGACGAGGATGCGTTCCCCGGGCGCCACGTCGGCGGCGAGCCCGGCGTAGGTGGTGCCGCACCGGTGGCGGTCGCCGGCCACGCCCTCCTCGACGGTGACCGTGAAGGTGTCGCCGCGCTCCAGCAGGACGGGGCCCTCGGCGAAATGACCGAGCCGGATCTTCGGTCCCTGGAGGTCGGCGAGGGTGCCGATGCTGCGCCCGCTCTCGTCGGCCGCCTTGCGGACCCGGCGGTAACGCTCCTCGTGCTCGGCGTGGGTGCCGTGGCTGAAATTGAACCGGGCGACATCCATTCCGGCCTCGACCAGATCCTTGATCTGATCGTACGAGTCGGTGGCGGGCCCCAGGGTGCAGACGATCTTTGCTCGGCGCATGGCCAGAGCCTATGCCGTACCGATCGGTAGCGAATTGGCCTCACATGACGACTCAACCACCGTCGGGTAAAAGCTTGTTGCCTGCTGTCAAGATGTGCGGCAGCGTGCTCCGATGAGCGATTTCCGGCCGTATTTCCTTTCGCACCGTCTTTCGCATCCCGCACGCATTCCCGACGTTTCCCCGTCCGCGTTCCCGTTCGCGTTCCCGTCGCTTTC
Organism: Streptomyces sp. SCSIO 75703; assembly: GCF_036607905.1. NCBI lineage: Bacteria > Bacillati > Actinomycetota > Actinomycetes > Kitasatosporales > Streptomycetaceae > Streptomyces > Streptomyces sediminicola. The sequence goes on along the minus strand of NZ_CP144555.1, from coordinate 5,205,425 downwards.
CCGTCGCCTTCCCGGGCGGGTGCGCGGACCGCACCCGGGGCCGGCCCGCACCCCGCTTCACCCTCCGGCCGCCGGGGCGAAACCCGCCGGACTGTTGACATGCACCCTCCCCAAGGCGGAATCTACGCGCGTTGCCGGACGGGGGCCGTCCGGTGGTCCGTCCGTTCCGAGGGGAGCCAGCATGCCGTTGAACCGCCGGACGTTTCTGGAGAGGTCCGTCGTGACCGGGGCGGGGGTCGCACTGGCCGGCGCGGCGGCGCCGGTGGCCGCGGCGGGCGAGCGGGGCGGCGGGCCCCCGCACCCGAAGCGCTACGCGCTGACCGTGATGGGCACGACCGACCTGCACGGGCACGTCTTCAACTGGGACTACTTCAAGGACGCGGAGTACACCGACGCGGACGGCAACGCGCAGGGCCTGGCCCGGATCTCGACCCTGGTGAACCGGGTCCGCGAGGAACGCGGGCGGGCGAACACGCTGCTGCTGGACGCCGGCGACACCATCCAGGGCACACCGCTGACCTACTTCTACGCGAAGGTGGACCCGATCACCGCCGAGGGCGGCCCGGTGCACCCCATGGCGCGGGCGATGAACGCCATCGGATACGACGCGGTGGCGCTCGGCAACCACGAGTTCAACTACGGCATCGAGACGCTGCGCGCCTTCGAGCGGCAGTGCCGCTTCCCGCTGCTGGGCGCCAACGCGGTGGATGCCCGCACGCTGGAGCCCGCGTTCCCGCCGTACCTGATGAAGACGTTCCGCCCGCCGGCCGGGCCGCCGGTGAAGGTCGCGGTGCTGGGGCTGACCAACCCGGGCATCGCCATCTGGGACAAGGCGTACGTGCAGGGCCGGCTCGCCTTCCCCGGCCTGGAGGAGCAGGCCGCGCGGTGGGTGCCGAGGCTGCGTTCGATGGGCGCCGACGTGGTGGTCGTCTCCGCCCACTCCGGCTCCTCGGGCACCTCCTCCTACGGCGACCAGTTGCCGTACGTGGAGAACGCGGCGGCCGAGGTGGCCCGCCGGGTGCCGGGGATCGACGCGATCCTGGTCGGCCACGCCCACGAGGAGATCGCGGAACTGCGGGTCGTCAACGAGGAGACCGGCCGCTCCGTCGTCCTCTCGGAACCGCTGTGCTACGCCGAACGGCTCACCCTCTTCGACATCGCGCTGGTCCTCGACCGGGGCCGCTGGCACGTGGAGTCGGTGCGGGCCTCGCTGCGGGACTCCGCCGACGTCCCCGACGACCCGGCGATCACCCGGCTGCTGGCGGACGAGCACGCCCGCGTGGTGGCCTACGTCAACCAGGTCGTCGGCACCGCCACCGAGACGCTGACGACGGCCGAGGCCCGCTACAAGGACGCCCCGGTCATCGACCTGATCACCACGGTCCAGGAGGACGTGGTCCGGGAGGCGCTGGCGGGCACGGAGCACGCCTCGCTGCCGGTGCTGGCGCAGGCGTCGCCGTTCTCGCGCACCTCCGAGATCCCGGCCGGGGACGTGACGATCCGGGACCTGTCGGGCCTGTACGTGTACGACAACACGCTGGTCGCCAAGATCCTGACGGGCGCCCAACTCCGCGCCTACCTGGAGTTCTCGGCGGAGTACTACGTGCGGACGGCGCCCGGCGCCCCGGTGGACGTGGAGAAGCTGACCAACGCGAACGGACGCCCGGACTACAACTACGACTACGTCTCCGGGCTGACCTACGAGATCGACGTCGCCCGCCCGGCCGGCTCCCGGATCTCCGCGCTGCGCCACGCGGGCGCCCCGGTGGCAAACGACCAGCGGTTCGTGCTGGCGGTGAACAACTACCGGGCCAACGGCGGCGGCGCCTTCCCGCACGTGGCGTCGGCGCCCGAGGTGTGGTCGGAGTCGACGGAGATCCGCACCCGGATCGCGGAGTGGGTGACGGCGAAGGGGGTGCTCGACCCGCGGGACTTCGCCTCGGCGGACTGGATCCTGACCCGCGAGGGCACGCCGGTGTTCTGACCGGCCGGCGGCCCCGGCGCCGCCGGCCGGGGCCCCCGCCGGACCGGATCAGCGCCCGGCGGACTCCCGCACCCGCAGGGCGCGGGCCAGGTCGTCGAGCTGGTCGGCGAGCTTGCGCCGCAGGGCCGGGGTCGGGCCGCCCTCGTCGAGGCAGCGCCGGCCCAGTTCCAGGGTGCGGACGTCGACGGCGTGCACCGGGAACGCCCAGCGGCCGGCGGCCTCGGCGATGGCGGGTCCGCGCCGCTCGGCGACGGCGGGGGCCTCGGCGAAGTAGCGCTCCACGTAGCCGCGGACCAGGTCGGCCTGCTCGGGCTGCCAGAAACCCCGGGCAGTCGCGGTGAACAGGTAGTTGGACAGGCCGTCGGAGGCGAACATGGCCTCCCACGCCGCCGCCTTGGCCCCGGCGTCGGGCAGGGCGGCGCGGCAGCGGGCGGCGCCCTCCCGGCCGGTGGCGGACGGGTCGCGGTCCAGTTCCCGGGCGATGCCGGCCTCGTCGACGGCGCCCAGGACGGCGAGACGGCACAGGACGCGCCAGCGCAGCTCCGGGTCGAGTTCGGGTCCCCCGGGGACGGTGCCGTCGGCGAGCCAGGCGGCGAGGGCGTCCGGGTGGGCGGCGACGTCGATCGCGTGGCGCACGGCGATCAGGCGCAGCCCGGGGTGGTCGCCGTCCTCGGTACGGCGGACGAGGTCGCGGCACAGGTCGGCGAGGGTGGCGAGGGCGGCGGGCCGCCCGTCGGGGGTGACGTAGCGGTCGGCGACCTGGGACGCGGCGAAGGTGAGGACGCCGTCGACCAGGGCGAGGTCCGTCTCGTGCGGGAGGTGGGCGCGGGCGGTCTCCAGGTAGGCGCCGGCCGCCAGCTCGCCGTCGCGGACGGCGTCGCGCAGGGCGTTCCAGACGACGGCGCGGGTGAGCGGGTCGGGCAGGGCGGACAGGTGGGCGCCGATCGCGGCGGCGGACTCGGCGTCGAAGCGGACCTTGGCGTAGGCGAGGTCGCCGTCGTTGGGCACCAGCAGGGCGGGGCGCCTGCCCAGCGGCCGGGGCGCGTCCTGGGGGACGTCGAGGTGGACGCGTTCGCGCAGGGTCAGGCGGCCGTCGCCGGCCACGTCCCGGTCGTAGAGGCCGACGGCGACACGGTGGGGGCGGCTGCCGGCCCGGTCGAGGGTGAGGGAGCAGGTGCCGTTCTCGCCGGCGGCGAGGCGGGGCGTCAGCGTGTCCACGCCCGTGGTCCGCAGCCAGGCGTCGGCCCAGGCGTGGACGTCGCGGTCGGTGGCGGAGGCGAGGGAGTCGATGAAGTCGGCGAGGGTCGCGTTGGCGAACCGGTGCCGCTCGATGTGGGTGTTGATTCCGGCGAGGAAGTCCTTCTCGCCGAGCCAGGCGACGAGCTGGCGCAGTGCGGACGCGCCCTTGGCGTAGGAGATGCCGTCGAAGTTGAGGAGTGCGGAGGCGGTGTCCGGGACGTGCTCGGGGGCGACGGGGTGGGTGGAGGGACGCTGGTCGGCGTCGTATCCCCACGGCTTGCGGGAGACGCCGAAGTCGGTCCAGGTGCCGGTGAAACGGGTGGCCTCGGCGGTGGTCTGGTAGCCCATGTACTCGGCGAAGGACTCGTTGAGCCAGATGTCGTCCCACCAGCGCAGGGTGACGAGGTCGCCGAACCACATGTGGGCCATCTCGTGGGCGATGACCATGGCGCGGGTCTGGCGTTCGGTGTCGGTGACGGCGGAGCGGAAGACGAACTCGTCGCGGAAGGTGACCAGTCCGGGGTTCTCCATGGCGCCCGCGTTGAACTCGGGGACGAACGCCTGGTCGTAGGAGTCGAAGGGGTAGGGCTCGGCGAACTTCTCGTGGTAGCGGTCGAAGCAGGCGCGGGTGACGTCGAGGATCTCGTCGGCGTCGGCGTCCAGGTGGGGGGCGAGCGAACGGCGGCAGTGGATGCCGAAGGGCAGTCCGCGGTGCTCGGTGCGGACCGAGTGCCAGGGCCCGGCGGCGACGGCGACCAGGTAGGTGGAGATCGGCGGGGTGGTGGCGGCCGTCCAGCGGCCGTCGCCGGTGTGCTCGGTGACGCCGTTGGCGAGGACGGTCCAGCCCTCGGGGGCGGTGACGGCCAGGTCGAAGACGGCCTTGAGGTCGGGCTGGTCGAAGGCGGGGAAGACGCGCTGCACGTCGTCCAGGAAGAGCTGGGTGTAGACGTAGGTCTCGCCGTCGGTGGGGTCGGTGAAGCGGTGCATGCCCTCGCCGGTGCGCGAGTAGCGCATGGCCGCCTCGACGCGCAGTTCGTGGGTGCCGGGGGCGAGGCCGGTCAGCGGCAGCCGGCTGCCGTCGAGGGCGGCCGGGTCGAGGGGGTGTCCGTCGAGGGTGACGGAGCGCAGTTCGGCGGGCTTGACCTCGATGAAGGTGTCCGTACCGCTCCGGTCGCCGAGGACGGTGAACCGGACGGTGGTGCGGGAGTCGAAGGTCTCGTCCCCACCGGTGAGATCGAGGTCGATCGCGTAGTGGTGGACGTCGAGGAGCCGGGCACGGGTCTGCGCTTCGTCGCGCGTCAGTACGGACATGCCCGCCATGCTGCCCGATGCGGTGGGCGGGGCACAGGGGCGGCCCGGCAGGCGGGGCCGGCCCCGCCTGCTCCCGCCGGGCCGGCCGCCGCGCGGGGCGCCCGGCGCTCCCCGCCGCGCCCGGGGCGGGCGCGCGTGCCGGGCCGGGGGTCAGGGGGCGGCGGGGGTGGTCCCGGTGCCGCCGGTCTCCGCGATGCGCTCGTGGTGCCGGATCACCTCGGCGATGATGAAGGTGAGGAACTTCTCCGCGAAGGCCGGGTCGAGTTCGGCGTCCTCGGCGAGGGCGCGCAGCCGGGCGATCTGGCGGGCCTCGCGGGCCGGGTCGGCGGGCGGCAGCCGGTGGCGGGCCTTGAGGTGGCCGACCTGCTGGGTGCGGGAGAAGCGCTCGGCGAGCAGGTGGACGACGGCCGCGTCGATGTTGTCGATGCTCTTGCGCAGGCGGGCCAGTTCCTCGCGGACCGCGGGGTCGACGGTGTCGTCGCCGGTGGGGCTGGTGGTCATGGGCGATCACCCTACGGGCGCCGGCCGCGGCGCCGCACACCGTCTCAGGCGCTGGGCGGCGCCCGGTGCGCCGCTCGTACAGTGGAGTCAGGGTCGAGCTGCTTGGGGGGCGGGCATGGCGAACGGCGGACCGGTCGAGCACGGGTTCCCGCACCTGGAGGCGGTACGGGCCGCCCTGACCGCGCTGTACCGGCGGCTGTCCCCGGACACCGTGCGGACGTTCTCGGCCAGCGTGGCCCCGGCCGACGTGGCCTTCTGCGACACCGACGACCTGTACCTGGGGGCGCAGCGGGTCGCGGGCGAGCTGGTGCGGCACTACCGGCTGCCCGACGCGCGGCTGATCGTCTCCTTCCGGGAGATGACCCACGCGGCCAACGTGGAACTGGCGGCGGGCCCCGAGTACTTCGTCGAGCTGAACGACCGCTTCCGCACGCACCGCCGGGACATCGGCGCGGCGCTGGCGCACGAGGTGGCCCACGTGTACCTGCACCGGCTCGACCTGTCCTTCGCCGGCACGCGGGACAACGAGATCCTCACGGACACGGTGGCGGCGTACCTGGGCGCGGGGTGGCTGCTGCTGGACGCGTTCCGGCAGGACGCGACCTCGTCGCAGAAGCTGGGGTACCTGACGCCGGAGGAGTTCGGCTACGTCCTGGCCAAGCGGGCCGCGGTCTTCGGGGAGGACCCGGGGGTGTGGTTCACCAGCCCGCAGGCGTACTCGGCGTACGTCCGGGGGCGGGACCGGGCCGTTCGGGAGGAGCGGCAGCCGCCGCTGACGGCGGCCGGCTGGACGGGCCGGCACCGGTACGCGCGCGACCGCCGGCAGGCCCGGGACGGGTACGGGGCCGGGCTCGCCGGGGACGCGCCGTACTCCTTCACGGCGCCGGGCGAGGGGCCGCTGCGGGTGGCGTTCCCCTGCCCGACCTGCCACCAGCGGCTCCGGGTGCCGGTGCGCGGCCGGGTGCGGGCCCGGTGCGGCCTGTGCGGGACGGTCCTGGAGTGCGACACGTAGCGGGGCGCGCCGGGGCGGGCGCCGCGGGGCGCGCCGGGGCGGGCGTGTCCCCCGCCGTCGTGCGGGGCCGGGCAGTGCCGGGCGTGTCGCGGCGGCCCCGGCTCTCCGTCCCGGGCGTGTCACCTGCCATCGTCGTGCGGGCCTCCCCCATCCCGGGCGTGTCACCACCCCCGCCGTGCGGGGCCTCCCCCACCCCGGGCGTGTCGCCGCCCTCCGCGCTGCCGCCCCATGCGATCCCGCCGCGCCCCGGGCGTGTCCCCCGCCGTCGTGCGGGGCGTCGCCGCCCCGGGCGGGTCGCGTCGTCCGCGGACCCCGCCGCTCGGCACGACCACCGATGTTCGCTATTTTGTTCGCCGCCGCACCCACCGGCTCACCGTCCGTCCCGCACCCGAGGAGCCGGCTCGTGGATTCCGAGTCCACCGTCCCCACCTGCTACCGCCACTCCGCGGTGGAGTGCCGGGTGCGCTGCGTGCGCTGCGACCGCTCCGTCTGCCCGGACTGCATGCGCGAGGCGGCCGTGGGACACCAGTGCCCGGACTGTGCGCGGGAAGGCGCGCGGCCGGTGCGCCAGGCTCGCACCCTGGTCGGCGGGCGCGTGTCGACGACGCCCGTGGTGACGTACGCGCTGATCGGCCTCAACCTGCTCGCCTACCTGGGCGAACTGGTGCGCCCGGGGATCGTGGACCGGTTCGCGCTGGTCGGCGCGCGGCTGGCAGGGCCGGACGGCGGCTGGTACGTCTACCGGGACCCCTTCCCGGAGGGTTTCCGGGCCGAGGGCGTCGTCACGGGCGAGTGGGAGCGGATGCTCACCGGGCCCTTCCTCCACCTGCCGCCCGCCGAGGGCGTGTTCGGCCTGCTCCACATCGCCATGAACATGGCCGCGCTGTGGCAGCTCGGGCGGGCCGTGGAGCCGATGCTCGGCCGGATCCGGCACGCGGTGCTCTACCTGCTCTCGGCGCTCGGCGGCTCCGTCCTCGTCCTGCTCCTCGACAACCCGGGGCAGGCCACGGTCGGCGCCTCGGGCGCGGTCTTCGGCCTCGCGGCCGCGTACTACGTCCTGGCCCGCCGCATCGGCGCCGACATGCGTCCGGTCAACCGCTTCATGGGCCTGTTGCTGCTGTGGCTGGTGGTGTCCGCCGGGATGACCTCCTGGCAGGGCCACCTCGGCGGGCTGCTGGCGGGCGGCGCGGTGGCGGCGGCGTACGCCCACGCGCCGCGGGACGGCCGCCGCACGGCCGTGCAGGCGGGGGCGTGCGTGGGACTGCTGCTCCTGCTGGCGGCGGCGTCGGCGATCAAGGTGTCCGTACTGACGGGTGGAGGTATCCCCCAGTGAAACGTGCCGGTGTGCTGCTCCTCGCGGCCCTCCCCGTGGTCGCCACGGGCGTCTACTTCGTGCTGCCGTCCGACGGCGCGAACGCGCCCGTGATGCCGCCCCCGGTCGCCGCGCAGTCGGCGCGCGCGGAGGCCAAGGACCGGGCGGAGCGGGAGCGGGAGGCGGACGACGCGGTGATCGCCGCCCTGCCGCCGGGGCTGGCCGCGCCGGACAAGAAGGAACTGGCGCAGAAGCTGGTGGCGAGCGCCGAGAACTCGACCACCGACTGGCGCACCTCGTACGGGAACATCGAGGACCACGGCGACGGCCAGGGCTACACGGCGGGCATCATCGGCTTCTGCACGGGCACCCACGACCTGCTCAACCTGGTGGAGCGCTACACCCGTTCCCACCCGGACAACGGGCTGGCCGCCTACCTGCCCGCCCTGCGCGAGGTCGACGGCACCGACTCGCACGAGGGCCTGGACCCCGGCTTCACCGAGGCGTGGCGGGCCGAGTCGGAGCTGCCGGAGTTCCGCGAGGCGCAGGAGTACGAGCGCGACCACGTGTACTTCGATCCGTCGGTGCGGCTGGCCAAGCTGGACGGCCTCGGCACGCTCGGCCAGTTCGTCTACTTCGACGCGATGGTCTTCCACGGCCCGGACCCCGACCCGAACGGTTTCTACGACCTGCGCGAGCGGGCCAGGAGGAAGGCGAGGACGCCCGCCGAGGGCGGTTCGGAGAAGACCTACCTGGACGCCTTCCTGGACGTCCGCCGCCAGGCGATGCGGGACAAGCGTCCGGGCGGCGACACGACCCGCGTCGACACCGCCCAGCGCCGCTTCCTGGCGGCGGGCAACCTCGGCCTGGACACGCCGCTGGAGTGGCGGGTGTACGGGGACCCCTACCGGGTGCCGTGAGCGCCGTGACGGCGCCCGCCCCAGGTCCGGTCGGGGACGGGGGCGGACACCGTCTGTGTTCCGTACGCCGTTGTACGGGACGCATCGGCGGCGGTCGAGCCGACCGCCGGCGCGCGCGGGCTCAGACGGCCAGCGCGCGGTCCGTGGGGCGGATCGGGGCCGGCAGGTCGCTGGCCCCGGTCAGGAAGCGGTCCGCGGCACGGGCCGCGGAACGGCCCTCCGCGATCGCCCAGACGATGAGCGACTGGCCGCGGCCGGCGTCACCGGCGACGAACACACCCGGCACACCCGTCTGGAAGTCGGCGTCCCGGGCGATGTTACCCCGTGCGTCCAGCTCCAGTCCGAACTGTTCGACCAGACCGTTCTCCCGGTCGGTGCCGGTGAATCCGAGGGCGAGCGTGACGAGCTGGGCCGGGATCTTCCGCTCGGTGCCCGGCTTCGGCGCGAAGCCGCCGCCGTCCCGCTCGGCCTCGGTCAGGTGCAGCCACTGGACGTTGCCGTCCTCGTCGCCCTCGAAGCGGGTGGTGGCGACGGCGTAGACCCGCTCGCCGCCCTCCTCGTGGGCCGAGGTGACCTTGTAGAGCAACGGGAAGGTCGGCCACGGCTGGGTGAGCGGGTCCCGCTCCCGGCCGGGCCGGGGCATGATCTCCAGTTGGGTGACGGAGGCGGCGCCCTGGCGGTGGGCGGTGCCCACGCAGTCGGCGCCCGTGTCGCCGCCGCCGATGACGACGACGTGCTTGCCCTCGGCGGTGACCGGCGGGGTGACGTGGTCGCCCTCCTGCACCTTGTTGGCCGGCAGCAGGTACTCCATCGCCTGGTGGACGCCCCGCAGTTCGCGGCCGGGCAGCGGCAGCTCGCGCGGGGTGGTGGCGCCGACCGCGAGGACGACGGCGTCGTGGCGCTTGCGCAGGCCGGCGGCGCTCAGGTCGCGGCCGACCTCGATCCCGGTGCGGAAGCGGGTGCCCTCGGCCCGCATCTGCTCGATACGGCGGTTGATGTGCCGCTTCTCCATCTTGAACTCCGGGATGCCGTAGCGCAGCAGGCCGCCGACGCGGTCGGCGCGCTCGTAGACGGCGACCGTGTGGCCGGCCCGGGTGAGCTGCTGGGCGGCGGCGAGCCCGGCGGGGCCCGAGCCGACCACCGCGACGGTCTTGCCGGAGAGCCGTTCGGGGACGCGCGGGGCGATGGCGCCGCTCTCCCAGGCCCGGTCGGCGATGGAGACCTCGACGTTCTTGATGGTGACCGGCGCCCGGCCGATGCCGAGCACGCACGCCGACTCGCAGGGGGCCGGGCAGAGCCGGCCGGTGAACTCGGGGAAGTTGTTGGTGGCGTGCAGCCGCTCGGAGGCCGCCGCCCAGTCCCCGCGCCAGACGTAGTCGTTCCACTCGGGGATGAGGTTCCCGAGCGGGCAGCCCTGGTGGCAGAACGGGATGCCGCAGTCCATGCACCGGCCCGCCTGCCGGCCGACGACCGGCAGCAGGGCGCCGGGCACGGGGACCTCGTTCCAGTCGCCGAGGCGTTCCTCGACCGGACGGGACGCGGCCGTCTCGCGGCCGTGGTGGAGAAAGCCCTTCGGGTCAGCCATGGACCGCCGCCTCCATCATCTTCTCGGTGATCTCGGTCTCGGGGAGACCGGCCCGCTCGGCGGCGTCCTTGGCGGCGAGCACTGCCTTGTACGTGGTGGGGATGATCTTGCTGAAGCGTTCCGCGGCGGCCGGCCAGTCGGCGAGCAGCCGCGCCGCGACCGTGGAGCCGGTCTCCTCGGCGTGGCGGCGCACCACCTCGTGCAGCCACCGCCGGTCGGCGTCGTCGAGCGGTTCGACGGCGCCCCGGTTGCCGGGGTTGACGTCGGCGGGGTCGAGGTCGACGACGTAGGCGGTGCCGCCGGACATGCCGGCCGCGAAGTTGCGCCCGGTCTCGCCGAGGACGACCGCGTGGCCGCCCGTCATGTACTCGCAGCCGTGGTCGCCGACGCCCTCGGAGACGACCAGGGCGCCGGAGTTGCGGACGCAGAAGCGTTCGCCGGTCCGGCCGCGCAGGAACATCTCGCCGCCGGTGGCGCCGTAGCCGAGGGTGTTGCCGGCGATGACGCTGTACTCGGCGAGGTGGTCGGCGCCGCGGTCCGGGCGGACCACGATCCGGCCGCCGGACAGGCCCTTGCCGACGTAGTCGTTGGCGTCCCCCTCCAGGCGCAGCGTGATGCCGCGCGGCAGGAAGGCGCCGAAGGACTGGCCGGCCGAGCCGGTGAAGGTGAGGTCGACGGTGTCGTCGGGCAGTCCGGCGCCGCCGAAGCGGCGGGTGACCTCGTGGCCGAGCATGGTGCCGACGGTGCGGTGGACGTTGCGGATGGCGACCCGGGCGCGGACCGGGGCCGCCTCGGCGGCGGTGGGCGCGGAGAGGGCGTCGGCGGCGAGCCGGATCAGCTCGTTGTCGAGGGCCTTCTCCAGCCCGTGGTCCTGTCCGGTCACCTGGTGGCGGACGGCGCCCGCGGGCAGGTCGGGCACGTGCAGCAGCGGCGCGAGGTCCAGTCCGCGGGCCTTCCAGTGGTCGACGGCGCGGGTGACGTCGAGGACCTCGGCGTGGCCGACGGCCTCCCGGACGGAGCGGAACCCGAGCCCGGCGAGGAGTTCGCGGACCTCCTCGGCGACGAACCGGAAGAAGTTCTCCACGTACTCGGCCTGTCCGGAGAACCGCTCCCTGAGGACCGGGTTCTGGGTGGCGATGCCGACCGGGCAGGTGTCCAGGTGGCAGACGCGCATCATGACGCAGCCGGAGACGACCAGCGGCGCGGTGGCGAAGCCGAACTCCTCGGCGCCGAGCAGCGCGGCGACGACCACGTCCCGGCCGGTCTTGAGCTGGCCGTCGGTCTGCACGACGATGCGGTCGCGCAGGCCGTTGAGGAGGAGGGTCTGCTGCGTCTCGGCGAGGCCCAGCTCCCAGGGGCCGCCCGCGTGCTTGAGCGAGGTGAGCGGGGAGGCCCCGGTGCCGCCGTCGTGGCCGGAGACCAGCACCACGTCGGCGTGGGCCTTGGAGACGCCGGCGGCGACGGTGCCGACGCCGACCTCGGAGACCAGCTTCACGTGGACACGCGCGGCCGGGTTGGCGTTCTTCAGGTCGTGGATGAGCTGGGCCAGGTCCTCGATGGAGTAGATGTCGTGGTGCGGGGGCGGCGAGATGAGGCCGACGCCGGGCGTGCTGTGCCGGGTCCTCGCCACCCAGGGGTACACCTTGGGGCCGGGGAGCTGGCCGCCCTCGCCGGGCTTGGCGCCCTGGGCCATCTTGATCTGGATGTCGTCGGCGTTGACCAGGTACTCGGAGGTGACGCCGAAGCGGCCGGAGGCGACCTGCTTGATCGCGGAGCGGCGGGCCGGGTCGTACAGGCGCTCCGGGTCCTCGCCGCCCTCCCCGGTGTTGGACTTGCCGCCCAGCCGGTTCATGGCCACGGCGAGCGTCTCGTGCGCCTCGCGGGAGATGGAGCCGTAGGACATGGCGCCGGTGGAGAAGCGCTGGACGATCTCGGAGACCGGCTCGACCTCGTCCAGCGGGACCGGCTCGCGTCCGGAGGCGAAGCCGAAGAGGCCGCGCAGCGTCATCAGGCGCTCGGACTGCTCGTCGACGCGCGCGGTGTACTGCTTGAAGACCTCGTAGCGGCCGGTGCGCGTGGAGTGCTGGAGGCGGAAGACCGTCTCCGGGTCGAAGAGGTGCGGTTCGCCCTCGCGCCGCCACTGGTACTCGCCGCCGATCTCCAGCGTGCGGTGGGCGGGGGCGATGCCGGAGGCCGGGTACGCCTTGGCGTGGCGGGCGGCGACCTCCGCGGCGATCACGTCGATGCCCACGCCGCCGATCTTGGTGGCGGTGCCGTCGAAGTACGCGGCGACGAAGTCCCGGTCCAGGCCGACGGCCTCGAAGACCTGGGCGCCGCGGTAGGAGGCGACGGTGGAGATGCCCATCTTGGACATCACCTTCAGGACGCCCTTGCCGAGGGCGCGGATGAGGTTGCGGATGGCCGGCTCGGGGTCGGTGTCCCGCAGGAAGGTCCCGGCCCGGACCAGGTCCTCGACGGACTCCATGGCCAGGTACGGGTTGACGGCGGCGGCGCCGTAGCCGATGAGCAGCGCGACGTGGTGGACCTCGCGGACGTCGCCGGCCTCGACCAGCAGGCCCACCTGGGTGCGCCGGCGGGTGCGGATGAGGTGGTGGTGGACGGCGGCGGTGAGCAGCAGCGAGGGGATCGGGGCGTGCTCGGCGTCGGAGTGCCGGTCGGAGAGGACGATCAGGCGGGCGCCGTTGCCGATGGCGGCGTCGGCCTCGGCGCAGATCTCCTCGATCCGGGCGGCGAGCGCGTCGCCGCCGCCGTGCACCCGGTAGAGCCCGGAGAGGGTGGCGGCCTTGAAGCCGGCCATGTCGCCGTCGGCGTTGATGTGGATGAGCTTGGCCAGCTCGTCGTTGTCGATCACCGGGAAGGGCAGGACGACGCTGCGGCAGGAGGCGGCCGTGGGCTCCAGCAGGTTGCCCTGGGGGCCGAGGGAGCTGCGCAGCGAGGTGACCAGTTCCTCGCGGATGGCGTCCAGCGGCGGGTTGGTGACCTGTGCGAAGAGCTGGGTGAAGTAGTCGAAGAGCAGCCGCGGGCGCGCGGACAGCACCGCGATGGGCGTGTCGGTGCCCATGGAGCCGATGGGCTCGGCGCCGGTGGCGGCCATCGGGGCGAGGAGGACGCGCAGTTCCTCCTCCGTGTAGCCGAAGGTCTGCTGGCGGCGGGTGACCGAGGCGTGGGTGTGGACGACGTGCTCGCGCTCGGGCAGGTCGCCGAGGTCGATCTCGCCGGCCCGGAGCCACTCGGCGTAGGGCTGCTCGGCGGCGAGGCGCGCCTTGATCTCGTCGTCCTCGACGATGCGGTGCTCGGCGGTGTCGACGAGGAACATGCGGCCGGGCTGGAGGCGGCCCTTGCGGACGACGCGGGCGGGGTCGATGTCGAGGACGCCGACCTCGGAGCCGAGGACGACGAGGCCGTCGTCGGTGACCCAGTAGCGGCCGGGGCGCAGCCCGTTGCGGTCGAGGACGGCACCGGCCTGGACGCCGTCGGTGAAAGTGACGCAGGCGGGGCCGTCCCAGGGCTCCATCATCGTGGAGTGGTACTGGTAGAAGGCCCGCCGGGCCGGGTCCATGGCGTCGTGGTTCTCCCACGCCTCCGGGATCATCATCAGCACGGCGTGCGGCAGCGGCCGGCCGCCCAGGTGCAGCAGTTCGAGGACCTCGTCGAAGGAGGCGGAGTCGGAGGCGTCCGGGGTGCAGACCGGGAAGATCCGCTCCAGGCGGTCGGCGGGGCCGAAGAGGGCGGAGGCGAGCTGGGACTCACGGGCGCGCATCCAGTTGCGGTTGCCCCGGACCGTGTTGATCTCGCCGTTGTGGGCGACGAACCGGTACGGGTGGGCGAGCGGCCAGGACGGGAACGTGTTGGTGGAGAACCGGGAGTGGACCAGGGCGATCGCGCTGGCGAAGCGGCGGTCGGAGAGGTCCGGGAAGAACGGTTCGAGCTGGCCGGTGGTGAGCATGCCCTTGTAGACCACGGTCCGCGCGGACAGCGAGGGGAAGTAGACGCCGGCCTCGCGTTCGGCGCGCTTGCGCAGGACGAAGGCCCGGCGGTCCAGGACGATGCCCGCGCTGGTGCCGTCGGCGACGAAGAGCTGGCGGAGGACGGGCAGGGTGGAGCGGGCGGCGGCGCCGAGGAGCTGCGGGGCGACGGGCACGTCACGCCAGCCGAGGACGGTCAGGCCCTCCTCCGCCGCGATCGCCTCGATCCGCGCGACGGCGTCCGCGGTGTCCCCCTCGGGCAGGAAGGCGGTGCCGACGGCGTACTGCCCGGCGCCGGGCAGGGGGAAGCCGGTCACCTCGCGGAAGAAGGCGTCCGGGACCTGGCAGAGGATGCCCGCGCCGTCGCCCGAGTCGGGCTCGGAGCCGGTCGCGCCGCGGTGCTCCAGGTTGCGCAGGACGGTGAGGGCCTGCTCGACGAGGGTGTGGGAGGGCTCGCCGGTGAGGGTGGCGACGAACCCGACGCCGCAGGCGTCGTGCTCGTAGGAGGGGTCGTACAGGCCCCGGGGGGCGGGGCGGGGGTCCGTGGACGGCCGGCGGCGGCCCTCCTCGGGATGCTGGCACGGCTGACGCGGCATACGCATCGGCTCTCCCGTCGTCGTCATGTGGCAGGTGGGGTGCCGAGGGACGACGCTGGCCCTCTGCTGAGGTCGGAAAAGGGGGTGCAGATTACATGATGAAACGCTTCTCGGGCATCGGGGCACCCGGTTCCACCATGCGGATGACGGGGCCGCGGCACGGGGGCCGTGCCCGGGGGCGGAAGCCCTGGGAGGCCGGGAGTGCGCATCGATGCCCCTCGGCCCGGAGCGAAGCGGGCGCCGTCGCCCGCCTCGCGGTCACGCGGCAGGCATCGTCGTCCGCAGCGCGTACGGCTCATGCCCGGACCGCCCCCGCCCGAAACCGGCGGATGACGCCCATCTGAGCGGCGGAACGCTCCGGGGCGGGCACCGGACCTGCCGGCACCCGCCCCGGGAGGGACCGCGCGATCAGCCGACGGCGGTCCCGAACAGGCTGCCCAGCGCGTACGTCACCCCGGCCGCGGCGCCGCCCAGCAGGAGCTGGCGCAGTCCGCTGTACCACCAGGTGCGCGCGGTCACCCTGGCCACCACCGCGCCGCACAGGAAGAGCCCGGCCAGCGCGGTCAGCACCGCGGGCCACAGCGAGGCGGCGCCGAGCAGGTAGGGCAGGACGGGCAGCAGGGCGCCCAGCGCGAAGGAGCCGAACGAGGAGACGGCCGCCACCGTCGGCGAGGGCAGGTCGCCGGGGGCGACGCCCAGCTCCTCGCGGGCGTGGATCTCCAGGGCCTGCTCCGGGTCGCGGGACATCTGCCGGGCGACCTCGCTCGCCAGCTCGGGTTCGACGCCGCGGGAGACGTAGAGGGCGGCCAGCTCCGCCTCCTCGTCCTTCGGGTGCTTGCGCAGCTCGCGGCGCTCGACGGCCAGCTCGGCCTCGACCAGCTCACGCTGGGAGGCGACGGAGGTGTACTCGCCGGCGGCCATCGAGAAGGCGCCGGCGGCCAGGCCCGCCAGCCCGGTGAGGATGACGACCTGCCGGTCCAGGGCGCCGCCCGCGACACCGGTCATCAGGGCGAGGTTGGACACCAGGCCGTCCATCGCGCCGAAGACGGCGGGGCGCAGCCAGCCGCCGTTGACGTCGCGGTGGGTGTGGTTGTCGCGGTGGGCCTCGTGCAGCGCCGCCTCGTTGTCGATGATCGCCATCTCCGCTCCCCCAAGTTAGACACATTCCATATTTCGACATCTCCCAATCTACGTGTCTTCGCGTGGCCCTGCCAGCAAGGAAAGGCTGGGCTTACCTGCGGTTTCACCGTTCTCACACCGGCCTGTGCGCCGCGCCACACGCCGGACGGCGGCCCCCGGCGGGCCCCGGACCGCCGGCGCACCGGGGCGGCACGATGCACGAACACGACAACGCCCGAGGGCGCCCGGAGTCTTCCGGGCGCCCTCGGGCGTGGTGCGGTGCGGCCGTCGGGCCGGTCGGTCAGCCCTTCTTCGCCGGGCCGGCCCCGTTCTTCTCCGGGGCCCGCTCCGCGGCCTTCGCGGCCTTCGCGGTCTTCGTCGCCTTCGCGGCCTTCCCGCCGGACGCGGCGTCCTCGGCGTCCTCGGCGTCCTCGGCGGCCTCGGCGGCCTCGGCGGCCTTCCCGTCCGCGTCGTCGCCGGACCCCTCGCCGAGCGCCTCCGCGCCAGGCTCGACCACGGCCTCCCGGCCGGGGCGCGTCCGCGCGGAGACCACCATGTAGGCCACGGCGAGCAGGAAGACCAGGAGCGCCGTCCAGTTGTTCAGCCGCAGGCCCAGCAGGTGGTGGGCGTCGTCGACGCGCATGTACTCGATCCAGAAGCGGCCCGCGCAGTACGCGGCGACGTACAGCGCGAAGGCCCGGCCGTGGCCCAGCCGGAAGCGGCGGTCCGCCCAGACGACCAGCAGGGCGACGCCCACGCACCACAGCGACTCGTACAGGAACGTCGGGTGGTAGGTGCCCGGCGTCCGGCCGTCGGCGGAGGAGGTGATCTCCACCGCCCAGGGCAGGTCGGTGGCGCGGCCGTACAGCTCCTGGTTGAACCAGTTGCCCCAGCGTCCGACGGCCTGGGCGAGGGCGATGCCCGGGGCGACGGCGTCGGCGTAGGCGGGCATGGGGATGCCGCGGCGCCGGGCGCCGATCCAGGCACCCAGCGCCCCGAGCGCGATCGCGCCCCAGATGCCGAGGCCGCCCTCCCACACCTTGAAGGCGTCCACCCAGTCACGGCCCTCACCGAAGTAGAGCTGGTAGTCCGTGATCACGTGGTAGAGCCGTCCGCCGACCAGGCCGAAGGGAACGGCCCAGATCGCGATGTCGGCGACCGTGCCGGCCCGCCCGCCACGGGCGACCCAGCGCTTGTTGCCGAGCCAGACGGCGAGGAAGACGCCGATGATGATGCAGAAGGCGTAGCCGCGCAGCGGGACGGGACCGAGGTACAGCACCCCGCGCGACGGGCTGGGAATGAAGGCAAGTTCCATGGCAGGGTCGACGCTACCGTGTCGGACGGGGACCGTGCCGGGCAGCCCGGCTACGGGTCCGTAACGGGCCGGTGTCCCGCGTCCGGGCGGTGGCGGGCCCGCCCGCGTCCCCTACCGGTCGGCGTCCAGCACCATCTGCTTCAGCTTGGCCGGGGTCATGGAGCGGTCCTGGTAGATGTTCTCCCCATTCAGCAGGACGGTGGGGGTGCCGCTGAAGCCGCCGTTCTGGAAGGCCTTGTTGGACTTGCCCACCCAGCCGTTGTGCGTGCCGTCCTTGACGCAGCTCCGGAACCCGGGCGTGTCGAGCCCGTCCACCGTGCCCGCGAGCTTGATCAGCGTGCCGGTGTCGGCGAAGGCGTCGTCCGTCTCCGGAGGCTGGTTGTCGAAGAGCACGTCGTGGTACTGCGGGAACTTGCCCGCGTCCTGGGCGCAGGCCGCCGCGTTGGCCGACTCGCGGGAGCCGGTGCCGCCCATGTTGCCGTCGATGATCGTCGCCAGGTGGTACTCGACCTTGAGCTTCCCGGCCCCGGTCAGCTCCTGGATCGTGGAACGGTACGCCTGCTCGAAGCCCTGGCAGGCCGGACAGCGGAAGTCCTCCCAGACGGTGAGCGTCGACGGCGCGCTCTCGGGCCCGGCCGGGAGGGCGAGACTGTCCTTGCCCAGCGCCCCCGAGGGCGCCACCACCGGGCCGGCCGACGCGCTCCCGTCGCCCTTGCCCACGTTCGCGGCGACCACGCCGACCGCGGCGGCGAGGCCGAGGACGCCGACGACGGTCGCGCCGACGATCAGGCCGCGGCGGCGCTTGTCCCGGGACTTCTGCTTCTCGCGCTCGGCCGCCAGTCGCTGGCGGGCGGTGCGCTTTCCGTCTTGGTTCTTCTCGCTCACACCCCGCAGAACGAACCGGGGAGGCGCCCAGCGCCTCCCCGGCCCCAGGTCCACCCGTAAGAGGGACCCGTCCGACAGGTGAGCGTCAGCCCCGTGCGCGGACGCCCTTCGCCAGTTCGCCGGCGAGCGCGCGCACGTCCCGCACGCCGGTGGCGGCGTCCGGGGCGTCGAGCATCCGCTTGACGAACGCCGAGCCGACGATGACGCCGTCGGCGAAGCGGGCGACCTCGGCGGCCTGCTCGGCGTCGGAGACGCCGAGGCCGACGCAGACCGGCAGGTCGGTGGTGGCGCGGGTGCGCCGGACCAGGTCCTCGGCCTCGGAGCCGACGGACTCGCGGGTGCCGGTGACGCCCATGAGGGAGGCGGCGTAGACGAAGCCGCTGCCCACCGCGGTGATCTCGGCGAGCCGCGCGTCCCGGCTGCTGGGCGCGACCACGAAGACCGTGGCCAGCCCGTGCTTGCCGGCGTGCTCCCTCCAGTGCGCCGACTCCTGGACCGGCAGGTCGGGCAGGATGCACCCGGCACCGCCGGCCTCGGCCAGCTCGGCGGCGAAGCGCTCGACACCGTAGCGGTCGACCGGGTTCCAGTACGTCATGACGAGGATCGGCTTGCCCGTGGCCCGGTGGACCTCGCGGACCGTGCGCAGCACGTCCGCGATCCGCACCCCGCCGCGCAGGGCGATGTCGTCGGCGGTCTGGATGACCGGCCCGTCCAGCACCGGGTCGCTGTGCGGGAGGCCGACCTCGACGACGTCGGCGCCGCCCTCCAGCACGGCCTTCATCGCCTCGATACCGCCGTCCACGGTCGGGAACCCGGCCGGGAGGTAGGCGACGAGGGCGGAGCGGCCCTCCGCGCGGGCCCCGGCGAGGGTCTCCTCCAGCAGTCGCACGTTGCCGCTCACTTGGCGTCCCCCTCGATCTCGGCGGTGCCGCCGGCCTCGTCGGCGGCGACCTCGGCGTCGGTGTCGTACAGCCCGAAGTAGCGGGCGGCGGTGTCCATGTCCTTGTCGCCGCGGCCGGAGAGGTTGACCACGATCAGCCCGTCCGGGCCCAGTTCGCGGCCGACCTCCAGGGCGCCGGCCAGCGCGTGGGCGCTCTCGATGGCCGGGATGACGCCCTCGGTGCGCGAGAGCAGGCGCAGGGCCTGCATCGCCGCGTCGTCGGTGACCGCGCGGTACTCGCCGCGGCCGGTGTCCTTGAGGTAGGAGTGCTCGGGGCCGATGCCGGGGTAGTCCAGGCCGGCCGAGATCGAGTAGGGCTCGGTGATCTGGCCCTCCTCGTCCTGGAGCACGTAGGAGCGCGAGCCGTGCAGGATGCCGGGCTCGCCCGCGGTCAGGGTGGCCGCGTGCTCGCCGCTGTCCAGGCCGTGCCCGGCCGGCTCGCAGCCGATCAGGCGCACCGAGGCGTCGGGGAGGAAGGCGTGGAAGAGGCCGATGGCGTTGGAGCCGCCGCCCACGCAGGCGATCGCGGCGTCCGGGAGGCGGCCGGCCCGCTCCAGGATCTGGCGCCGGGCCTCGACGCCGATGACGCGGTGGAAGTCGCGGACCATGCCCGGGAAGGGGTGGGGTCCGGCGACGGTGCCGAAGAGGTAGTGGGTGCGGTCGACGTTGGCGACCCAGTCGCGGAACGCCTCGTTGATGGCGTCCTTGAGGGTGCGGCTGCCGGACTTCACGGCGACGACCTCGGCGCCGAGCATCCGCATCCGGGCCACGTTCAGCGCCTGCCGCCGGGTGTCGACCTCGCCCATGTAGATGGTGCAGTCGAGGCCGAAGAGGGCGCAGGCGGTGGCGGTGGCGACGCCGTGCTGGCCGGCGCCGGTCTCGGCGATGACCCGGGTCTTGCCCATGCGCTTGGTCAGCAGGGCCTGGCCGAGCACATTGTTGATCTTGTGGGAGCCGGTGTGGTTCAGGTCCTCGCGCTTGAGGAAGATCCGGGCGCCGCCCGCGTGCCCGGCGAACCGGGGCACCTCGGTCAGGGCGCTGGGCCGGCCGGTGTAGTGGGCCAGCAGGTCGTCGAGTTCGCGGGCGAACTCGGGGTCGGCCTTGGCCTTGTCGTAGGCGACGGCGACCTCGTCCACGGCGGCGACGAGCGCCTCCGGGATGAACTTGCCGCCGAACGCGCCGAAGTACCCCTCGGCGCTGGGCACCTGGCCCTCGGGGTCGGGAATGAAGAACTCGCTGGGCATGCGGAAACCTCACGGTGTGGGTGGTGTGCGCTGATCGCCGTGGGGCGTGGGGTGTGGACCGGCCGCGGGCCGCGGCCGGCCGTCGCGCGGTTCCCCGCGCCCCGGGGTCCGTCGGATCATGCCCCGGCCGCGCTCCGGCAGCCGGGTGCGCCGCGCGGCGCCCGGGTACCGGCGCGTCGGCGCCGGCCCCGCGCCGCACGGCGGGGGCCGCCGGACCGGATCAGCCGCGGCGGAATGCCGCGGCGGGCTCGGGCCCGATCGGGACGGAGGACCTCACTGGGGGCGCTGCCATCGCCGCCCGTTGACCTGGCCGGGCTCGGCTCCGATGGCGTAGCGCACCCGGCGGCCGTGGACGCGGCGCGCGGGGGCCCGGCAGCCGCGCGGGCGGCAGCCCCGGGCCAGGTGCGCGTACGCGTCCCCGGCCACCGGGGTGATCGGGAGCGCCGTCGGGGCCGGGCCCATCGCCGGTCAGCCCCGTCCGTGCCGCAGCGCGGGGTGCTCGCCGGCGGCCACCAGGTCGGAGACGGCGGTCTTCGGGTCGCGCCCGGTGACGAGGGACTCGCCGACCAGGACGGCGTCGGCGCCCTCGTTGGCGTAGGCGATGAGGTCGTGCGGGCCGCGGACGCCGGACTCGGCGACCTTGACGATGCCCGCCGGGATCTCGGGGGCGACGCGCTCGAAGGTGCCGCGGTCGACCGTGAGGGTCTTCAGGTTGCGCGCGTTGACGCCGATCACCTTGGCGCCGGCGGCGACCGCGCGCTCGACCTCCTCCTCGTCGTGGACCTCGACGAGGGGGGTGAGGCCGATGGACTCGGCCCGCTCCACCAGCGACTCCAGGGCCGGCTGGTCGAGGGCGGCGACGATCAGCAGCACCAGGTCGGCGCCGTGCGCGCGGGCCTCCCAGAGCTGGTACGAGGTGACGACGAAGTCCTTGCGCAGGACCGGGACGTCCACGCGGGCCCGGACGGCGTCCAGGTCGGCCAGCGAGCCGCCGAAGCGGCGCTCCTCGGTGAGGACGGAGATGACGGAGGCGCCGCCCGCCTCGTAGTCGGCGGCGAGGGCGGCCGGGTCGGCGATGGCGGCCAGCGCGCCCTTGGACGGGCTGGAGCGCTTGACCTCGCAGATGACCTTGACCGCGTCGCCGCGCAGGGCGCTCACCCCGTCCAGGGCGGGGCGTGCCGTGGCCGCGCGCTCCTTGAGCTCGTCGAGGCTGACGCGCGCCTGCCGCTCCGCGAGGTCGGCACGGACTCCGTCGATGATCTCGTCGAGCACACTCACGCGAGCGGCCCCCTTTCAGACGGCGGAAACCTTGGGTCCCTGTGATGGTATCCGCAGCCGGGCCGAGGACCGGCATCCGGTCCTCGCCGGTCCCACTACCTGGACATTCCTCCGGTGATCAAGGCAGGAGCCAGCCACCGAAGGACAGGTTCCGGACAACGCCGAAGACCAGCAGCAACGTGCCCAGGGCCCACAGGTGCGCCGTGCCGAGCGCGAGGCGGAAGGGGCGTCCGCGCACCGTGCGGACCACCCAGACGGTCCACAGCACGGCGAAGCCGGCGTAGGCGAGGACGGCGAGCGCGTTGGCGTGCAGGGCGGCCGGGAGGTCGCCGTGGACGACGGCGTGGGCGCTGCGCAGCCCGCCGCATCCGGGGCAGTAGACGCCGGTGACGCGGAGCAGGGGGCAGACGGGGTAGTGGCCGGGTTCGTTGGGGTCGACGGCGCCCACGTAGGCGAAGGCCCCGGCGACGGCGGCCAGCACCCCGGCCGGTACGGCCAGCCGGGCGAGCAGGCCGCGCGGGCCGGTGCCCGGGGCGTGGCCCGGCGGGTTCGGGTGGTCCGGGGGGCCGGGGGGAAGGGCGTGGCCCGGCGGGCCCGGCGGGTGGCCGGGACGCGGCGGCGCCGCGGCCCCGGGGTGCGGCGGGGCGACGGTCGGGTGCTGCGCCGGCGTGCGGCTCTCGGCGTCCACGCCCGCATTCTGCCCGGCGCCCTCCCCGGGCGCACCCGAGGGGCGTCCGTCCGCGCGGGGCGGGGGCGCGCACAGGCGAGGGGCGGTCCCGGCGCCGTGACGGCCGGTCCGCCCCTTCGGGTCGCGCGGCCCGCCCGCGCGGGGGGATCAGCCCTTGGCGCCGGCCGTCTCGGGGGTGCGGTTGGCCGGGTGGTCGTGCTTCGGCTGGCCGAGGCCCATCATCCGCATGATGCCGCCCACGACGGCGCCGAGGAGCACGATGCCGATGCTGATCCAGAAGCCCACCGGCTCGGCCATCACCATGAACATGCCCGCGACGCAGAAACCGATGAAGGCGATGATGACACCGGTCCAGGCGGCCGGGGTGTGACCGTGGCTGCTGCCCGCCATTGCTTGCTCCTCGTTGCTGTGTACGTGTCTGAGCAGGATGCTCGTACCCATTGTCCCGCACGGGCGCACGCGCCGTGAGCGGGGGTGCTCCTCCGCGCGCCCCGGTCCGCCCCGGGCCCGCCGGGCACGCCGGTGGCCCGCCGGTGCCCCGCCCCGGCGCGGGCGTTGGGGCGGGACCGGCGTGCGGGGCGTGTGCGCGGGCGCGGCGCGGCGTACGGGGTCTCAGGCGCCGGTCGGGTCCTCGCCCCGGTCGAGCGCCTTCCACAGGTCCTCGGGGCGGTCCGGGTCGACGCGCGGGACGGCGCGCCGGGGCCGGGCGGCGCCGCCGCGCTCGTAGCGGCCGGACATGGCGGGCCACAGCCGGCCGAAGCGCAGCGCGAGCAGTCCGGCGAGGAGCAGCAGGGTCCCGCCGACGGCGGCGGCGTAGGGCCAGGCCGTGTGGGTGAGCGCGTCGACGGTCGCGGAGGTGTCGCCGGCGGCCCGTGCGGCCTTCTCGTCGAGCGCGGAGGCGTCGAAGGCGCCGGACAGGGCCGCGGCGACGGTGCCGGCGCCGGAGAGCGCGAGCAGCGTGGCGACGGCGAGGCGGCCCGCGCGGCGCACGGCGAAGACGGCGACGAGGGCGGCGAGGCCCACGACGGCGAGGGCGGCGGGGACGCCCGTGACGTCGCTGCCCTTGGCGGTGAGGGGGAAGGCGCCGCCGGCCACGGTGGCGGTGCCCTCCGACCACGTCTGCCGGGTGGCGAGCAGGGCGACGGCCGCGCCGAGCGCGCCGCTCAGCAGGGCGGCGGCGAGGCTCCGGCGCCCGCTGCGGGCGGGGGCGGCGGCGGGGGCGGGGGAAGGGGGTACGGCAGTCACGTACTCCACTATCACCCGGACCCCGGGCGCGATGGCACCCGGGGTTCCGTGCGGCGGGCGTGAGAAAGCTCCCTACCGGCCGAGCCGGTTGGCCGTGTGCACCGCCCGGAGCACCGCGGCGGCCTTGTTGCGGCACTCGGTGTCCTCGGCGACCGGGTCGGAGTCGGCGACCACGCCGGCGCCCGCCTGGACGTAGGCGGTGCCGTCGCGCAGCAGGGCGGTGCGGATGGCGATGGCCGTGTCGGAGTCCCCGGCGAAGTCGAGGTAGCCGACGCAGCCGCCGTACAGGCCGCGCCGGGCGGGTTCGAGTTCGTCGATGATCTGCAGGGCGCGCGGCTTGGGGGCCCCGGAGAGGGTGCCGGCCGGGAAGCAGGCGGTGAGGACGTCGAAGGCGGTCCGGCCCTCGGCCACCCGGCCGGTGACGGTGGAGACGATGTGCATGACGTGCGAGTACCGCTCGACGGACATGAAGTCGACGACCTCGACCGAGCCGGGTTCGCAGACCCGCCCCAGGTCGTTGCGGCCCAGGTCGACGAGCATCAGGTGCTCGGCGCGCTCCTTGGGGTCGGCGAGGAGTTCGTCGGCCAGGGCCTGGTCCTCCCGCGGGGTGGCGCCGCGGTGCCGGGTGCCGGCGATGGGGTGGACCAGCGCCCGGCCGTCCTCGACCTTGACCAGGGCCTCGGGCGAGGAGCCGACGACGTCGAAGCCGTCGAAGCGGAACAGGTACATGTACGGGGACGGGTTGGTGGCGCGCAGCACCCGGTAGACGTCGAGGGCGCTCGCCGTGCACGGGGTCTCGAACCGCTGGGAGGGGACGACCTGGAACGCCTCTCCGGCGCGGATGCGCTCCTTGATGTCCTCGACGGCCGCCTGGAAGTCGGCGCCGCCCCAGCGGGCGGTGTACTCGGGCAGTTCGGAGGGCGGCAGCGCGGCCGGGGGCTGGGCGACGGCGCGGGTGAGGTCGGCCTCCATCGCGTCCAGGCGGGCCACGGCGTCGGCGTACGCCTCGTCGACGCCGGTGGACAGGTCGTTGTGGTTGATCGCGTTGGCGATCAGCAGGACCGAGCCCTCCCAGTGGTCCATGACGGCGAGGTCGCTGGTGAGCAGCATGGTCAGCTCGGGCAGCCGCAGGTCGTCCCGCTCCCCCGGGCCGACCTTCTCCAGCCGGCGCACGATGTCGTAGCCGAGGTAGCCGACCATGCCGCCGGTGAAGGGCGGCAGGCCGAGGTCGTGGGCGAGGTCGCGCGGGGTGTGCAGGGTCTCCACGGTGGCCCGCAGGGCGGCGAGCGGGTCGCCGCCGGTGGGGACGCCGACGGGCGGGGTGCCCTGCCAGTGGGCCTGTCCGCCGCGTTCGGTGAGGGTGGCGGCGCTGCGGACGCCCACGAAGGAGTACCGGGACCAGGACCGCCCGTTCTCGGCGGATTCGAGGAGGAAGGTGCCGGGGCGTTCGGCGGCGAGCTTGCGGTAGAGCGCGACCGGCGTGTCGCCGTCGGCGAGGAGCTTGCGGGTGACCGGGACGACCCGGCGGTCGCCGGCGAGCTTGCGGAAGGTGTCGAGGTCCATGGCGGCCGACCCTACTGATCCGCGGCGGCGGGACCGGCGTGCGTGCCGCCGTCCGGCCGGGCGTCGAGGAGGACGTCGGCGTCGAAGCAGGTGCGGGCGCCGGTGTGGCAGGCGGCGCCGACCTGGTCGACCCGGACCAGGACGGTGTCCGCGTCGCAGTCGAGGGCGACGGACTTGACCCACTGGACGTGCCCGGAGGTGTCGCCCTTGACCCAGTACTCCCCGCGGCTGCGCGACCAGTAGGTGCAGCGGCCCGTGGTCAGCGTGCGGTGCAGGGCCTCGTCGTCCATCCAGCCGAGCATGAGCACCTCGCCGGTGTCGTACTGCTGGGCGATGGCGGGCAGGAGGCCGTCGGGGCCGCGCTTGAGGCGCGCGGCGATCTCCGGGGCGAGCGGGCTGGGCCGCCGGGGGAAGCTGCTGGTCATGGGGCCATTGTGCCGCGCCCGTCCCGCGCGCCCCGGCGCCGTCCACTGGGCGGACCCGGGCGGCGGTCGTAGGCTGGGCGCATGTCGACTTTCGCCAAGCGTGAACGACTTCTGCTGGCCGACCTGTTGGAGACGGCGGGCCCGGACGCCCCGACGCTGTGCGAGGGCTGGCGGACGCGGGATCTCGCCGTGCACGTGGTGGTGCGCGAGCGGCGGCCCGACGCGGCGGGCGGTGCCCTGGTCAAGCCGCTGGCCGCCCGGCTGGACCGGGTGAGCGAGGAGTACCGGGCGCGGCCGTACGCGGAGCTGATCCGGCTGGTCCGCAGCGGTCCGCCGCGGTTCTCGCCGTTCTCGCTCAAGCAGGTCGACGAGGCGGCGAACACGGTGGAGTTCTACGTCCACGCCGAGGACGTGCGCCGGGCCCAGCCGCAGTGGTCGCCGCGCGAGCTGGACCCCGTCTTCCAGGACGCGCTGTGGTCGCGGCTGGAGAAGGTGGCGCGGCTGATGGGCCGCGGCATCCCGACCGGGCTGGTGCTGCGCCGCCCCAACGGCCAGACGGCCGTCGCCCACCGCGGCACGCCGGTGGTGACGGCGACCGGCGAGCCGTCGGAGCTGCTGCTCTTCTCCTCCGGACGGCAGAGCGCGGCGACGGTGGAGCTGGCGGGCGACGAGGACGCGATCGCCCGGCTGCGGGAGTCGAGGCGGCTCGGCATCTGACGGGCGCCGCCGCGGCGGTACGGCCGGGCGTACGGGTCCGTCACCCGGCCGGGCGGCCCGTACGGCGTGCCCGGGTCCCCGCGGGCGCCCGCCCCGGCGCTCGGGAGGGCGGCCCGCGCCCGGCGACGGGCCGCGCGCTCTCGGCCACCGGCCCCGGCCCGCCCTACCCCGGCAGTTCGGCCCGTCGCAGGGCCGGGGCGCACAGGACGACGACGCCGCCGAGCCCGCAGACCGCGGCGCTGACGGCGAAGACCGGGCCGGTGCCCCACAGGCCGATGGCGGCGGCGGACAGCGGCATGCCCAGCGGGGCGACGCCCAGGCTGACAAGGCCGCCGACCGCGGTGACGCGGCCCAGGTAGGCCGGGTCCGACTGGGTCTGGAGCAGGGCCCCGCACAGCGCGCCGCTGAGCCCGGCGAGCAGCCCGACCAGGAGCGCGACGCCGACGGCGACGGGCAGGCCGGGCGCGTGCGCCAGCGCCCCGATGGCGGCGGCGCCCGGGATGATCGCGCCCGCGACGGCGTACCCGGCGCGCGGCACGCGCCCCCGGACGGCCAGCAGCAGGGCGGCGGCGCCCGCTCCCGCCCCGAAGCCGCCCAGCACCCAGCCCATGCCGGAGGCGCCCCAGCCGCGTTCGTCGGCGAGGAGGGCGAGCCCCACGTTCAGCGGGCCGGCGAAGCCGAGGTCGCCGAGGGCGATGGCCAGCATGAGCGGTCCGAGGACGCGGTGCCGGCGGACGTAGACCAGTCCGGCCCGCAGGTCCCGCCAGGCGGTGCCGCCCGGCCCGGCACCGGCGTCGGCACCGGCGTCGGCGTCGGCGTCGGGCGGCGGCAGGGGGCGCATCCGTACGGAGACCAGCAGCGGGACGGAGAGCGCGATCAGCAGTCCGGCGCAGGCGAAGGCCGCCGCCGCGCCGCCGGCCGCCACGGCGAGGCCGCCGAGCGGGGCACCGACGACCGAGGCGATGCGGACGGCGAGACCGCGCATCCCCTGGACGCGGGCGAGCTGGTCCTTGCCGGTGATACGGGGCGGCAGGGCGCCGACGGCGGGCAGGAAGAGCGCGTCCACCGTGCCGAAGACGACCGCGAGCAGGGCGAGCGCCCACAGCCCGGGGTCGGCCGCCCACAGCAGCGCGGCGACGGTGAGGACGGCCACGCAGCGCACCGCGTCGCTGCCGATGACGACCCGGCGCGGTCCCAGCCGGTCGACGATCACCCCGCCGCCGAGCATGAGCAGCGCCCGGGGCGCCGCGCCCACCGCCATGACCAGTCCGGCCTGGGCCGGGCTGCCGTGGCGCACGGCGGCCCAGGCCAGGGCCAGGAAGAAGACGGTGTCGCCCAGCATGGAGGCGGTGTAGGCGGCGACCCAGCGCAGGACGTTGGCGTCGCGGTGGGCGGGCCGGGCGGCGGGGGCCGCCGGGGCGGTCAGCGTGTCCGGCACGGACGCGGTCCTCTCAGACACGGGACGGGTGCGCGTACGGGGCGCACCCGTACGGGCACGGAGCGGGCCCCGGCCGGTTCCGCGGCCGGGGCCCGTGGTGCGGGCGGGGGGAGGTCCTAGCGGACCGGGTGGCCCGCCTCGCGCAGGGCTTCCTTGACCTGGCCGATGCGCAGGTCGCCGAAGTGGAAGACGGAGGCGGCGAGGACCGCGTCCGCGCCCGCGGCGACGGCCGGCGGGAAGTCGGCGAGCCTGCCGGCGCCGCCGGAGGCGATGACCGGGACGGAGACGTGCTCGCGCACGGCCGCGATCATCTCCAGGTCGTAGCCGTCCTTGGTGCCGTCGGCGTCCATCGAGTTGAGCAGGATCTCGCCGGCGCCCAGTTCGGCGGCGCGGTGCGCCCACTCCACCGCGTCGATGCCGGTGCCGCGGCGGCCGCCGTGGGTGGTCACCTCGAAGGTGCCCGCCTCGGTGCGCCGGGCGTCGACCGACAGGACGAGGACCTGCCGGCCGAAACGTTCGGCGATCTCGCGGATCAGGTCGGGGCGGCCGATGGCGGCCGTGTTGACGCCCACCTTGTCCGCGCCGGAGCGCAGCAGCCGGTCGACGTCGTCGGCGGTGCGCACGCCGCCGCCGACGGTGAGCGGGATGAAGACCTGCTCGGCGGTGCGGCGCACCACGTCGTAGGTGGTCTCGCGGTCGCCGGAGGAGGCGGTGATGTCCAGGAAGGTCAGCTCGTCGGCGCCCTCGGCGTCGTAGACCTTCGCCATCTCGACCGGGTCGCCCGCGTCGCGCAGGTTCCGGAAGTTGACCCCCTTGACGACCCGGCCGTTGTCGACGTCCAGGCAGGGGATGACTCGGACCGCCAGGGTCATGGGTTCACGGCTCCTCTGAATGCTTCGACTTCCACCGACACCAGGATCCGCGAGTCGACGAAGCCCTCCACGACCAGCAGGGTCGTGGCCGGGCGCACGGAGTCGAACAGCTCCTTGTGGGCGCGGCCCACCTCGTCGACGTCGCGGGCGTGTGCCAGGTACAGGCGGGTGCGGATCACGGCGTCGATGCCGAGTCCGAACCCGCCGATCGCCTCGACCGCGGTGGTGAAGGCCACCTTGGTCTGCTCGTACGGGTCGCCCTCGCCGTAGAGCACGGCGCCCCGGAAGGCCGTGGTGCCGGCCACCAGGACGCGGTCGCCCGCCGCGACGGCACGCGCGAAACCGAAGGACTCCTCCCAGGGGCTTCCGCCCTGCACGCGCCGTACGGCCTCGGACGTCATCGGGACACAGCCTCCAGGGCCTCTTCCAGGGTGAACGCCTTCGCGTACAGGGCCTTCCCGACGATGGCGCCCTCGACACCCAGGGGGACGAGTGCGGCGATGGCACGCAGGTCGTCGAGGGAGGAGACGCCGCCGGAGGCGACGACGGGGCGGTCGGTGGCCGCGCAGACGTTCCTCAGCAGTTCCAGGTTGGGGCCCTGGAGGGTGCCGTCCTTGGCGATGTCGGTGACGACGTAGCGGGCGCAGCCCTCCTTGTCGAGGCGCTCCAGCGTCTCGTAGAGGTCGCCGCCGTCGCGGGTCCAGCCGCGTCCGCGCAGGGTGGTGCCTCGGACGTCGAGGCCGACGGCGATCCGGTCGCCGTGCTCGGCGATGATCCGGGCCACCCATTCGGGGGTCTCCAGGGCGGCGGTGCCGAGGTTGACGCGGGTGCAGCCGGTGGCGAGGGCGGCGGCGAGGGTGTCGTCGTCGCGGATGCCGCCGGACAGTTCGACCTTGATGTCCATCGCCCCGGCGACCTCGGCGATCAGCTCACGGTTGTCGCCGGTGCCGAAGGCGGCGTCCAGGTCGACGAGGTGCAGCCACTCGGCGCCGGAGCGCTGCCAGGCCAGGGCCGCGTCCAGCGGGGAGCCGTACGAGGTCTCGGTGCCGGACTCGCCGTGCACGAGGCGGACGGCCTGGCCGTCGCGGACGTCGACGGCGGGGAGGAGTTCGAGCGTGCTCATCTCTACAGGGTCTCGATCCAGTTGGTGAGGAGCTGGGCTCCGGCGTCGCCGGACTTCTCGGGGTGGAACTGGGTGGCCCACAGGGCGCCGTTCTCCACGGCGGCGACGAAGGGCTCGCCGTGGGTGGTCCAGGCGACCCGCGGGGCGGCGAAGGCGGGGTTGTGCGTCTCCAGCGTCCAGTCGTGGACGGCGTAGGAGTGCACGAAGTAGAAGCGGGCACCGGCGTCCACGCCGGCGAAGAGCCGGGAGCCGGCGGGCGCCTCGACCGTGTTCCAGCCCATGTGGGGCACCACGCCGGCGCGCAGCGGTCCGACCGTGCCGGGCCACTCGTCCAGGCCCTCGGTCTCCTCGCCGTGCTCGATGCCGCGGGCGAACAGCACCTGCATGCCGACGCAGATGCCGAGGACCGGGCGTCCCCCGGCCAGCCGGCGGTCGACGACCCAGTCGCCGCGCGCCTCCTTCAGCCCGCGCATGCAGGCGGCGAAGGCGCCGACGCCGGGGACGAGGAGCCCGTCGGCGTTCATGGCCGCGTCGAAGTCACGGGTGATCTCGACGTCGGCGCCCGCGCGGGCGAGGGCGCGCTCGGCGGAGCGGACGTTGCCGAAGCCGTAGTCGAAGACGACCACCCTCTTCGCCGTCCTCGCGGTGCCCGCGCGGGGCGCGGGCGTCGCGGCGGTGCTCAATTCCACACCTCCAGGCGCAGCGCGCCGGCGAACAGGCACATCCCGGCGCCGATGGACAGCAGCACGATGAGCCCCTTGGGCATCTTCTGCCGGGCGAAGGAGATGACCCCGCCGAGGAAGAAGAGGCCCACGACGATCAGGGCGGTGGACGAACCGTTCATGGCTTACAGGGCGCCCTTCGTGGACGGGATGATGCCCTCCGCGCGCGGGTCCCGCTCGCACGCGTAGCGCAGGGCCCGCGCCAGCGCCTTGAACTGGCATTCCACGATGTGGTGCGCGTTGCGCCCGTAGGGCACGTGCACGTGCAGCGCGATCTGCGCCTGGGCGACGAAGGACTCCAGGATGTGCCGGGTCATCGTGGTGTCGTACTCGCCGATCATCGGCGCCATCTTCTCGGGCTCGGTGTGCACGAGGTAGGGGCGGCCGGACAGGTCGACGGTGACCTGGGCGAGCGACTCGTCCAGGGGGACGGTGCAGTTGCCGAAGCGGTAGATGCCCGCCTTGTCGCCGAGGGCCTGCCGGAAGGCGCCGCCCAGCGCGAGGGCGGTGTCCTCGATGGTGTGGTGGGAGTCGATGTGCAGGTCGCCCTCGGTCTTGACGGTCAGGTCGAAGAGCCCGTGGCGGCCGATCTGGTCCAGCATGTGGTCGTAGAAGCCCACGCCGGTGGAGATCTCCGTGCGGCCGGTGCCGTCGAGGTCGATCTCGACGAGGACCGAGGTCTCCTTGGTGGTGCGTTCGATTCTTCCGGTGCGACCCTCGCGAGTCATGCGCTCTGCTCCTTCTTCAGTTCACGGACCGCGTCGAGGAACGCGTCGTTCTCCTGCGGGGTGCCGGCGGTCACCCGCAGCCACCCCGGTACGCCGTTGTCCCGGACCAGGACGCCCCGGTCGAGGATCTTCCGCCAGACGCCGTGCGCGTCGTCGAACCTGCCGAACTGGACGAAGTTCGCGTCGGACTCCGTCACCTCGTAGCCGAGGGCGCGCAGTTCGGTGACGAGCCGGTCCCGTTCGGTCTTGAGCCGCTCGACGTACCGCAGCAGGGTGCCGGTGTGCTCCAGGGCGGCCAGCGCGGTCGCCTGGGTCACGGCCGACAGGTGGTACGGCAACCGTACGAGCTGGACGGCGTCGACGACCGCGGGGTGCGCGGCGAGGTAGCCGAGCCGCAGGCCCGCGGCGCCGAACGCCTTCGACATGGTGCGGGAGACGACCAGGTGGGGCCGTCCCTCCAGCAGTGGCAGCAGCGAGCCGCCGTGGCTGAACTCCACGTACGCCTCGTCGACGACCACCATGGACGGCCCGGCGGCCTGCGCGGCCTCGTACAGGGCGAGGACGGTCTCGGCCGGGACCGAGTTGCCGGTCGGGTTGTTGGGCGTGGTGACGAAGACGACGTCCGGGCGGTGCTCGGCGATCGCGCGCTCGGCGGCGGGCACGTCGATGGTGAAGTCCTCGCGGCGCGGGCCGGAGATCCAGCCCGTGCCGGTGCCGCGGGCGATCAGCGCGTGCATGGAGTACGAGGGCTCGAAGCCGATCGCGGTGCGCCCCGGGCCGCCGAAG
This sequence comes from Streptomyces sp. SCSIO 75703, assembly GCF_036607905.1. Lineage (NCBI taxonomy): Bacteria > Bacillati > Actinomycetota > Actinomycetes > Kitasatosporales > Streptomycetaceae > Streptomyces > Streptomyces sediminicola. Next base: position 5,173,891 of record NZ_CP144555.1, on the reverse strand, counting down.
GTCTGGAGCAGTTGCTGGATGACCTCGTTGGAGCCGTTGGCCGCCCAGACCTCGGCGAGGCCGACCCGGTGGCCGGTGGTCTCGGTGAGGTAGGCGGCGAGCCGGGTGCGCAGCTCGACCGCGTCCCGGTCGGGGTAGCGGTTGAGGCCGCGGGCGGCCTCCCGGACCCGCTCGGTGATCCGCTCGACCAGTTCCTCGGGGAGCGGGTAGGGGTTCTCGTTGGTGTTCAGCCGTACGGGCACGTCCAGTTGGGGTGCGCCGTAGGGGGACTTGCCCCGCAGCTCCGCGCGGACGGGGAGGGTGTCCCAGGGGGTCGGGGGTGTGGTGCCGGTCACGTGCCGTCGGGTACCTTCCACTCGAACCGTGCCTTGACCGCCGCGCCGTGCGCGGGCAGGTCCTCCGCCTCCGCCAGGGTCACCACGTGGTGGGCGACCTCGGCGAGCGCGTCCTTCGTGTAGTCGACGACGTGGATGCCGCGCAGGAAGGACTGGACGGAGAGCCCGGAGGAGTGGCAGGCGCACCCTCCGGTGGGCAGGACGTGGTTGGAGCCGGCCGCGTAGTCGCCGAGGGAGACCGGGGACCAGGGGCCGACGAAGATCGCGCCGGCGTTGCGGACCCGGTCGGCGACCGCGGCGGCGTCGGCGGTCTGGACCTCCAGGTGTTCGGCGCCGTAGGCGTCGACCACGCGCAGGCCCTCCTCCACCCCGTCGACCAGGACGATCGCGGACTGGCGGCCGGCCAGCGCCGGGCGGATGCGGTCCTCGACGTGCTTGGTGGCCTCGACCTGCGGGACCAGTTCCCTCTCGACCGCGTCGGCGAGCCGGGGGGAGTCGGTGACCAGGACGGCCGCCGCGAGCGGGTCGTGCTCGGCCTGGCTGATCAGGTCGGAGGCCAGGTGCGCCGGGTCGGCGGTGTCGTCGGCGAGGATCGCGATCTCGGTGGGGCCGGCCTCGGCGTCGATGCCGATGCGGCCGGTGAAGTAGCGCTTGGCGGCGGCGACCCAGATGTTGCCGGGGCCGGTGACCATGTCGGCGGGCGGGCAGGACTCGGTGCCGTACGCGAACATGGCGACGGCGGTGGCGCCGCCGGCCGCGTACACCTCGTCGACGCCGAGCAGGGCGCAGGCGGCGAGGATGGTCGGGTGGGGCAGGCCGCCGAACTCCGCCTGGGGGGGCGAGGCGAGCGCGATCGACTCGACGCCGGCCTCCTGGGCGGGCACGGCGTTCATCACCACGGAGGACGGGTAGACCGACCGGCCGCCGGGGGCGTAGAGGCCGACCCGGCGCACCGGCACCCACTTCTCGGTGACCGTGCCGCCGGGCACGACCTGGGTGGTGCGGGTCTCGCGGCGCTGGGCGCGGTGGACGAGCCGGACGCGGCGGATCGACTCCTCCAGGGCCGCGCGGACGGCCGGGTCGAGGCCGTCGAGGGCGCGGGCGAGGGCCTCGGCGGGGACCCGGACCCGGTCCAGGGTGACACCGTCGAACCGCTCGGCGAAGTCGATCAGCGCCGCGTCGCCCCGATGATGCACGGCCTCGCAGATCGGGCGCACCTTCTCCAGGGCGGCCTCGACGTCGAAGTCGGCACGGGGCAGCAGGTCGCGCAGGGCGGGTCCCTCGGGCAGGGCGTCGCCGCGCAGATCGATTCGGGAGATCACGGAACCAATTCTCTCAGACCCGCGTCGCGGGCCGGTCCCGCGTATCAGTGGCTGATACGGAACGCCACCGCCGGTCGCGTTCCGTCGCCCGTGCGCGCGCGTCACGAAAGTCCGCCCTCACGTTGAGTGTTCGACCGGTCACGCAGCGGGCATGAACCGGGGAACGAGGGCACCGACTCGCCAGTAGCCGGGGAGGGAGTGACACGCCGTGACCCAGGGGACCGGCCTGCGCGCCGCGGACCTGCCGGACGACCTGACCGCCGCCGAGGCCGGCATGTGGGAGGCGTTCCGCAACGGCAGCGTGTACGACCTCAGCCACGGGGACGCGCTCGTCGACGATCCGCACGGGGGCCACCCGTGGGGGCCGGAGCGGACGGTGCGGGCCCGCGTGGTGTGCCGGCTGCTGCTCGACGGTCCGCCGGCGCTCGCGGGCCGCGTCTCCTCGCTGCAACTGGTGGGGGTGCGCATCGAGGACTCCTTCGACCTGGCCGGCGGCACGGTGGTGCCGTACGTGGAACTGCGCCGGTGCCGTTTCGAGCGGGAGGTGCTGCTGCCGGAGACCCGGTTCACGACGCTGCGGATGGTGGACTGCGCGGTGCCGCGGCTGGAGGCGGCCCGGCTGCACACCGAGGGCGACCTGCACCTGCCGCGCTGCCGCTTCCTGCGGGGCATCCGGCTGACCGACGCGCAGATAGGCACCGACCTGCTGCTCAGCCAGGCGGTGGTGTACCGGGACCGCGGCGGCCGGTCCATCGCCGCGGACGGGCTGACCGTCGGGCAGGACCTCCAGGCGGAGCTGCTGGAGTCGCACGGCGAGATGAGCCTGCGCAGCGCCCAGGTCGGCGTGTCGCTGAGCCTGCGCGGCGCGCGCCTGCTGAACCCGTACACGCGGCACGCGCTCAACGCGCCCCGGCTGACCGTGGAGCGCACGCTGTACCTCAGCCCGGCGGGCCTCGAGGGGCCGATGCTGCGGGGCACGACGCCCCCGCAGGGGACGCGGGTGCAGCGGTTCGAGTGCCGGGGCGGGGTGCGGCTGGACGACGGCCGGTTCGGCGACGCCGTCGACTTCGAGCAGGCACGTTTCTCCTTCGCCGACGACCAGGAGCTGTCGCTGCGCCGGGTGCAGACGCCGGAGCTGCGCTTCCTGGGCGAGCGTCCGGCGCGCGGGCGGGTGGTCCTGTCGGGGGCGCGGGTGGTCAACCTGATGGACCGCGCCGACAGCTGGCCCGGCCCCGGCCGGCTGCACATGGGCGGTTTCGCCTACGAGACGCTGGTGCCGCGCGGCCCGTTCCCGCTGGAGAAGCGGCTGCGCTGGGTGGGGGCGGCGACGGCCGAGTACCACCCGGAGCCGTACGAGCGGCTGGCCGCCGTGCTACGGGCGGGCGGGGAGGACGAGGACGCCCGGGAGGTGCTCCTCGCCAAGCACCGCCGGCGCCGCGAGACGCTGCCGCTCGCCGCCAAGCTGGTGGGGTACGCCCAGGACTGGACGGTCGCCTACGGATACCGGCCGGGCCGGGCGGCGGTGTGGATGGCGGTGCTGTGGGCGGCGGGCACGGTCGCCTTCTCCCGCGCCGAGCATCCGCCGATCAAGAGCGACGAGCACCCGGACTGGAACCCGGCCCTGTTCGCCCTGGACCTCCTGCTGCCGGTGATCGACCTGGGCCAGGTGGGCTTCTGGCAGTTGCGCGGCGGCTGGCAGTGGCTGGCGGCGGTCCTGATCCTCCTCGGCTGGGTCCTCGCCACCACCGTCACCGCCGGCGTCACCCGCCTCCTGCGCCGCAACTGACCGCGCTGCCGGTGCGGGGCGGCTGCCGCGACCGGCGCGGCGGCACGGCGCCCGCCTGGCCCGTGTGACCGTGGCCCCCGTGGCCCCCGTGGCCCCCGTGGCGGCCAGCGTGGCCGGTGGGCCAGTGGCCCGTGGCCCGTGCGGCCCACGCGGCCCGCACAGCCCGTGGGGTCATGTGGCTCGTGCGGGGCCCGTGCCACTCGCGTGGCCCACGTGGCCCATGCGACCCACGCGGCCCGTACAGCCCATGCCACCCGCGTGGCCCATATGCGACCCGCATGGCCCGTGCAGCCCATGCGACCCGCGCAGCCCGTGGGGCCACGCGGCTCGTGCGATCCACGTGGCTCGTGCGGCCCGTGCGGCCCGTGCCACTCGCGTGGCCCGCGCAGCCCGTGGGGTCGCGTGGCCGTGCGACCCGTGCGGCGGCATGCCCGGCCTTCGCGGCCCGCGCGGGGCAGCGGGACGGCCACCGGCCGGAGGCGCCGACGGGCCCGGCGCGGGGCTCGCGACCCCAGGCCCCCGGGACGGACCGGGGAGCGGACTGCCCGGCTCGCCCCGCGCGCCGTCCCGGACCCGCCCCGCGCCCCGCGCCGCCCGGACCCGCACGGCCCCGTAAGGGGACCGCGGCCGGCACGACCTTCCGGCGGGGCCGGCCGGCGTACCGGCCGTGTCGCGTGCGTTTCTCCGGCGCGGACCGGCCACGGGCCGGGCCCCCGCGGCCGGTGCCGACGACGTGTTCCTCGACGCCCCCGGCGACCGGCCGGGCCCCGCCCCGGTGGCCGCGGCGCGCGGCGCCCACGGGCCGGCGGCCGACCGGCCCGTACGCCACCTCGTTCCCCTGGGACCGGGAGACGGACGACCCCCTCGGCCGGTTCCCCAGGCACGGGCGAACCCGCGGGGAACGACGCCCGGCGGGCGGGTGACGACGGGTTCCGGACATCCCCGCGGGGGGCGCGGCGGTCGCGGCGGCCCCGGCGAGCATTAGGCTTCTGCGTCGTGACCACCGTCCGGCTCCCCCTCTTCCCCCTCAACTCGGTGCTCTTCCCGGGACTGGTGCTCCCGCTCAACATCTTCGAGGAGCGCTATCGCGCCATGATGCGCGAGCTGCTGAAGGCGCCCGAGGACGAGCGCCGGTTCGCCGTCGTGGCGATCCGCGACGGCCACGAGGTGGCCCCCAGCGCCCCCGGCATGCCCGATCCCACGGCCCGGCCCGAGCGCGGTCCGGCGGCCGGCTTCGGCGCCGACCCCGCCGACGCCTTCCACAAGGTCGGCTGCGTGGCGGACGCGGCGACCGTCCGCGAGCGGCCCGACGGCACCTTCGAGGTGCTGGCGACCGGGACCACCCGGGTGCGGCTGACCTCCGTGGACGCCTCCGGCGACTTCCTCACCGCCGCCCTGGAACCGCTGGCCGAGGACCCCGGGGACGAGTCGGGGGCGCTCGCCGAGGGCGTGCTGCGCTCCTTCCGGCAGTACCAGCGGCGGCTGGCGGGGGCGCGCGAGCGGACCCTGGCCACCAGCGGGGACCTCCCGGACGACCCGGGTGTGGTCTCGTACCTGGTGGCCGCCGCGATGATGCTCGACACGCCGACCAAGCAGCGGCTGCTCCAGGCGCCCGACACCGCGTCCCGGCTCCGCGACGAACTGCGGCTGCTGCGGTCCGAGACGGCGATCATCCGCCATCTGCCGTCGCTGCCCGCGGCGAACCTGACACACGGGCCGACCAGCCACAACTGAGGCGTCCCGGGCGACGGGCGTCCGGCGACGAGTACCACAAAGGGGGCCACACCGGATGGCGAGGAAGGCGAACAGGCGGCAGCAGGGCGGCACGCCCGCGACGGTCGCGCTCACGGCGGCCGGGGTGCCCGGCACCGTGCACTCCTACGACCACGACCCGGCCCACCCGTCCTTCGGGCAGGAGGCGGCCGAGGCGATGGGCGTCCCGCCGGAACAGGTTTTCAAGACGCTGATCGCCGACGTGGACGGGGCGCTGACGGTCGCCGTGGTACCGGTGGCGGGCCGGCTCGACCTGAAGGCGCTGGCCTCGGCGGTGGGCGGCAAGCGGGCGGCGATGGCCGACCCGGCGCTGGCCGAGCGCGCCACGGGGTACGTGCGGGGCGGCATCTCGCCGCTCGGGCAGCGCAAGCGGCTGCCGACGGTACTGGACTCCTCGGCGTCGGAGCACGAGACGATCCGCGTCTCGGCGGGCCGCCGGGGCCTGGAGATCGAACTGTCCCCGGCCGATCTGGCCCGGCTGACGGACGCGGTCCTCGCCCCGATCGGCCGGATGTGACCCGCGCGGCGGTGGCCGGGGCGGGGCCTACGCGGGCGGGCCGCCGTACGGGCCCTGCCCCGGGGCCTCGCCCAGGGTGGTCGGACCGGGCGGGAACGGTTCGGGGTCCCGGGGGCCGAAGAGACCGGTCAGCCCGAGGTGGACCAGGAGCGCGGCCAGCGGCCAGACCAGCAGGGCGCCCTTCGCGCGCAGCTTGAGCGGCGCCGCGAACGTCACTCCTTTGCCGGCCTGCCGGGCGTGCGCGATCAGGTCCTGGGTGGGCCCGAGCCAGACCCCGACCCGCCAGGCCAGCAGCGAGGCGAGCAGCCCGCCGACGCCCAGCGACACCACCAGCGGCACCCCGCCGCGCCGGCGCAGCAGGAAGACGACGGCCCCGCAGAGGGCCCCGAAGGCGAGCGCGAGCAGGATGAAGGTGGCGTCGATGCCGATGGCCTGCTCGCCCTCGGAGTCCTTGACGTAGACCACCCAGTTGCCGCCGGACTCGTCGCCGACCAGCGGCAGGGTCGGGGCCAGCCGCCACCACAGGACGCCGAGCAGCGCGCCGGAGAGCACCACGGCCACCCCGGCCACCACGGCCTGCCGTACTTCGGTCAGCATCCCTGGGCCGTCCTGTTCGCCGTCGGGGTCGTAGGCCGTGCCGGGCGCGGGGTCACCGGCCGGCGGCGGCACCGGTCCGTCCGGGTACGACGGGTGTCCGTTCGGAGGCTGCGGCGGCGGAGTCAGAGGCGCGGTCACCCGGACATGGTGCCAAACTCGCGGGTGCCGCGCGTCACCGGACGGCCGCCCGGCGGTACGCCCAGGTGGCGACCGCCAGCGAGAGCACGCCGACCATCCCGCACACGGCGAGGTCGCCGAGGACGTACGCCCAGTCGGGCCGCCCGGCGAAGGTGCGCGCGAACGCCTCCACGCCGTAGGTGGAGGGCAGCAGGTCGCGGGCGAACCGGACCGCCTCCGGCATCCGCTCGGCCGGCAGCACGCCCAGCAGCAGCGCCGCCGACATGCCGAGCTGGCCCAGCAGGGTGGCCAGTTCCGGCCGCGGCGCCAGCAGGCCGAGGGCCGCGCCCAGACCGGCGAGCGCGGCGCCCGCCAGCGGGATCACGGCGGCCAGCACCCACAGGTGGGTCAGCGGCAGCCCGAAGAGGAGGCAGCCGAAGACCGCGGTCACCACGGTCCCCGGCGCGGTGAAGGACGCGTACGCGCCCGCCGCGCCCAGCACCACGGCGGCCGGCGGCACCGGCAGGGTGGCGTAGTGGTCGAGCCCGCCGCTGGCCCGGAGCTGGCCGAAGTACTGGGCGAGCAGGTTGAGCGCGACGAAGGCGACGACCAGCACCGAGGAGCCGGCGACCACGGCCCGTGCCTCCTCGCCGCCGTCCACCACGCCGCGCATGAGGATCATGATGCCGACGGACTGGAAGGTGGCCACGAAGAGCAGCGGGATGCGGGCGACCCGGGCGCGCGAGAGCTGCGCCCGGTAGACGGCGGCCAGGGACGGCCACAGCCGGGCGCGGGGGCCCAGTTCGGCGGCGTCGTCGGCGCCCGGCTCGTCGGCGGCCAGGGCTCCGCCCGGCAGGACATCGGCGGGTACGACACTCACGTCGCGCTGCTCCCCTTCACCAGTCGTCTCACCCGTCGTCGCCGAGCCGGTCTCCGCGCCGGGCGCCGCCGGGCCGCTCTCCCCCGGCCCCCACCGGGCGGGGGCGCTTCCCCCGTCCGGTACGGACGCGGCGGGCCGGGGTCTCACCGCTCCCGTGTTCACGCCTTCACCAGCCCCTGGCGCGCGGCGCCGCCCAGCGCCAGGTAGACGTCCTCCAGGCTGGGCGTGGCGAGGGTGAAGTCGTCCAGGGCGGCGAAGGCGGCCCCGCCGGTGACGGTGGCGACGACCGCGCGGGCCTCCTCCGGGGCGAGCCGCAGCGTCCAGCGGCGGCCCGAGGCGGCGGCCCGGTCGCGCAGGGCGGCGACCTCGGGGACGTGCAGGGGGGCGCTCTCGCGCCACACCAGGTCGACGCGGACCTCGCCGGCGACCTTCTCCTTGAGCCCGGACGGCGTGTCGCAGGCGATCACGCGGCCCCGGTCGAGGACGGCGACGCGGTCGAGGACGGTCTCGGCCTCGATGACGTTGTGGGTGACGAGCAGGACGGTGGTGCCGTGCTCGGCGCGGCGGCGGTCGACGGCGGACCAGACGGCGCGGCGGGCGACGGGGTCCATGCCGGTGGTGGGTTCGTCCAGGACGAGGAGGGGCCGCTCGCCCACCAGGGCGGCGGCGAAGCAGGCGAGCCGGCGCTGTCCGCCGGAGAGTTTCTTCAGCGGGCGGCCGGCGAGCGGGGCGAGGCCCAGTTCGTCGAGGACGGCGTCGCGCTCGGCGCGGGCGGCGCGGGCGTCCAGTCCGCGCAGCCGTCCGGTGGTCTCGGCGGCGAGGGAGACGGTCAGCTCGTCCAGGGCGGTGGACTCCTGGCCGAGGTAGGCGAGGAGGCGGGAGGCGCGCTCGGGGTGGCGCACGATGTCGTGTCCGAGGATGCCCACCCGGCCGCGGTCGGGCCGCATCAGTCCGGTGAGCTGGCGGACGAGGGTGGACTTGCCGGCGCCGTTGGGCCCGAGCAGTCCGAAGATCTCACCGCGGTGGATGTCCAGGGAGACGTCGTCGGTGGCGCGGACCTCGGGGGCGGCGGGGACGCCGCGCCGGCCGCGTACCGCCGGATAGGTCTTGGCCAGTCCGCGCACCCGGCACACGGCAGCGCCGCCGGACCGGGGTGCCTGGGGGATGCGCGTACTCACAAGGGACGAGACTACGGGGTCGGCCGCCCCGGCCCGTCCTCGGGGCCGCCCGGACGGGTCGCGGGTCCCCGGGGGTCATTCGCCGGCGGGGGCGCGTTCGGTCGCCGTGCGCTGGTCGATCTCGCGCCAGAATCCGGCCCGGATGGCGTACCGGTCGTGCTCGTCGATCTGGTCGTCCTTGTGGGCGAGCAGGCCGAAGCGGGCCGCGTACCGCAGCAGTTCCCCGTCGACGCGGTGCGGGATGCGGGGGTACATGCCGGAGAGCCGCTGGAGGTGACTCTGGTCGCCGAGGCGTTCCACCCAGCGGCGGGCGAAGACCTGGCCGACCTCGTAGGGGTCGCCGCCGACGGTGGTGATGTCCTCCTCGCGGTCGGCCCAGCGCTGCTCGGCGGTGGTGAGCTGGGCGAGGGTCGGCATGGAGAGCGCCTCGGGCGGCTCGGCCGCGGGCCGGTCCACCCAGCCCTTGTCGGAGGACCAGCGCAGGGTGGCGGTCGGGGGGTGCGGGGCGGGGTGGCCGCCGGGGGCGCGCAGCGCGGCGAGGTCCTTGGGGGTGGGGACGCCCTTGGCGGGCGGTACGCGCTCCTCGGTGCCATTGCGCGCGGCGGCGGGGGCGGCCGGGTGGCGGCGTTCCCCGGCGGGGCGTTCGGTGGTGCCGGGGAGGGCGGACTCGGGCAGCGGCGCGGAGAGGATCGCGGCGATCTCGGGGCGGGGCGCCGGGGGCGGGGCGCAGACGCCGCCGAGTTCCTTGGGGCGGACGGCGCCGGTGATCCAGGCCCGGTCCAGGACGCGGCGTTCGTCGGCCTCGGCGACCAGGTCCTCGGACTGGTTGTAGTCGCCGTCGGCGGCCTGCACGGCCCACAGGTGGACGGCGACGCCGTGCTCTTTGGCGGCCATCATGCCCGGCAGCAGGTCGCCGTCGCCGGTGACCAGGACGATGTCGGAGCAGGCGCGGTTGCGGGCCAGCTCGGTCAGCTCGGCGTGCATGGCGGCGTCCACGCCCTTCTGCGCCCACCGTCCGTCACTGCGGGTGAGGGCGCCCAGCCGGACGGTGACCCGGGGCATGACGCGCAGCCGGCGGTGTTCGGGCTGCGGGACGCGGTCGGGGGCGCCGTCGAACCAGTAGATGCGCAGCAGCGGCTGCCGGGTGTCCGACTCGGCGCGCTCGCGCAGTCCCTGGACGAGGGCGGTGTGGTCGACGGTGATGCGGGAACGCGACGGCTCACCGGCGAGGAGACTGGCGGCGGCCCCCAGCAGATACCCGGCGTCCACCAGGACGATGCAGCGGTCCACGTGGTCCACCCTCTTTCCGGGAGGTTTGCTTCGGGCTTCCTTCGAGTCTGCCCGACCGTGCGGGGGTTAACGTGTCCGAACTCGATCTTCGGCGTGGCGTGTGCGCACCGCACGGCCCGACCAGCCCTGTCACGCACGGTAATTGTCCAACATGCGCTTCTTGTCAGGTTATGTGAATCTGGTCGCGGCCCTGGCCCCTAGATCCCCCTCAGGAGGCAGATCACCATGGCCAAGAACAAGAATCGTGATCGTAAGCAGCCCCGGACCGAACGCGGCGCGCCGCAGGACCGGCCGGCCGGCCGAGAGGCGGACGAGCACACGCCGCAGGTGACCCCCGGCGACATGGACTCCCGCAAGCGGCAGAAGCGCTTCGGGCACAACTGATCACCGCGTCACGGACGGTGACCGTCCGAAGACGCCCGAAGGGGCGCGCCCGGATGCCGGGCGCGCCCCTTCGCGTCGGCGCGGCTCAGCCGGCCAGGCAGGACGGGCCGAGCAGCACCTTGAGGTCGCCGAAGAGGGCTGGGTCCGGCTTCACCCGGTGCCGGTCCAGGCGCAGCACGGTGGTCTTGGTCGGGCCCTGGAGCCTGATCCGGACCTCGCTGTCGCCCTTGTGGTGGGTGAGGATCTCGCCGAGCCGGCTGACCATGGGCGGGGTGACCCGGGTGGCGGGGATGGTGAGGACCACGGGGGCGTTGGTGCCGGCGTTCGACAGGTCGGGGACCTGGAGTTCCATGGCGACCAGCCGGGGCACGTCCTCGCGCTTGTCGAGGCGGCCCTTGACGAAGACCACGGCGTCCTCGACGAGTTGGGTGGAGACCAACTGGTAGGTGGCCGGGAAGAACATGCACTCGATGGCGCCGGCGAGGTCCTCGACGGTGGCGATGGCCCAGGCGTTGCCCTGCTTGGTCATCTTGCGCTGGAGCCCGGAGATGATGCCGCCGATGGTGACGACCGCGCCGTCGCCGAAGTCGCCGCCGGTGAGCTGGGAGATGCCCGCGTCGGCCTTGTCGGCGAGCACGTGCTCCAGCCCGAAGAGCGGGTGGTTGGAGACGTAGAGGCCGAGCATCTCGCGCTCCTGGGCGAGGAGGTAGGTCTTCTCCCACTCGTCGTCGGCGAAGACGACGTCCAGCCCGAAGCCCGGTTCGTCGCCCTGCTCGTCGCCCATGCCGCCGAAGAGGTCGAACTGCCCCTCGGCCTCCTTGCGCTTGACCGCGACCACGTTGTCGATCATCGGCTCGTACTGCGCGGTGAGGCCCTTGCGGGTGTGCCCCAGGGTGTCGAAGGCGCCGGCCTTGATCAGCGACTCGGTGGTCCGCTTGTTGCAGACCACGGCGTCGACCTTGTCCAGGTAGTCCGGGAAGGAGGAGTACTTCCCCTTGGCCTTGCGGCAGCGGATGATCGACTCGACCACGTTGGTGCCGACGTTGCGCACGGCGGAGAGGCCGAAGAGGATCACGTCGTCGCCCTGGGCGGCGAAGTTGGACTCGGACTCGTTGACGTTGGGCGGCAGCACCCGGATGCCCATGTGCCGGCACTCGTTGAGGTAGACCGCCGACTTGTCCTTGTCGTCCTTGACCGAGGTGAGCAGCGCGGCCATGTACTCGGCCGGGTGGTTGGCCTTCAGGTAGGCGGTCCAGTAGGAGACCAGTCCGTACGCGGCCGAGTGCGCCTTGTTGAACGCGTATCCGGCGAACGGGACCAGCACGTCCCAGAGCCCCTGGATGGCTCCGTCGCTGTACCCGTTCTTGCGGGCGCCGGCCTGGAAGATGACGAAGTTCTTCTCCAGTTCCTCCGGCTTCTTCTTGCCCATCACGCGGCGGAGGATGTCGGCCTCGCCGAGCGAGTAGCCGGCGATGATCTGGGCGGCCTTCTGCACCTGCTCCTGGTAGACGATCAGGCCGTAGGTGACGTCCAGGACCTCCTTGAGCGGCTCCTCCAGCTCCGGGTGGATGGGCGTGATCTCCTGCTGGCCGTTCTTGCGCAGGGCGTAGTTGATGTGCGAGTTCATGCCCATCGGGCCCGGCCGGTACAGGGCGGAGACGGCGGAGATGTCCTCGAAGTTGTCGGGCTTCATCATGCGCAGCAGGGAGCGCATGGGGCCGCCGTCGAACTGGAAGACGCCGAGGGTGTCGCCGCGCTGGAGCAGTTCGAAGGTGGTCGGGTCGTCGAGCGGGAGGCTGAGGAGATCGATGTCGATCCCCTTGTTGGACTTCACCATCTTGACGGCGTCGTCCATGATCGTGAGGTTGCGCAGGCCGAGGAAGTCCATCTTCAGCAGGCCGAGCGACTCGCAGCTCGGGTAGTCCCACTGCGTGATGGTGACCTGGTCCGAGTGCCTGACCCAGACGGGGACGTGGTCGGTGATGGTCTCGCTGGACATGATGACGCCGGCGGCGTGCACGCCCATCTGCCGCACCAGGCCCTCGACACCCTTCGCGGTGTCGATGACCTTCTTCACGTCCGGTTCGTTCTCGTACATCGCCCGGACCTCGCCCGCCTCGGAGTAGCGGGGGTGCTCGGGGTTGGTGATGCCGTCGAGGTTGATGCCCTTGCCGAGGACGTCGGCGGGCATGGCCTTGGTGATGCGGTCGCCCATCGCGTACGGGTAGCCCAGCACGCGCGCGGAGTCCTTGATGGCGTTCTTGGCCTTGATGGTGCCGTAGGTGCCGATCATGGCGACCTTGTCGGCGCCGTACTTCTCGGTCACGTACCGGATCACCTCGACGCGCCTGCGCTCGTCGAAGTCGATGTCGACGTCGGGCATGGAGACGCGCTCGGGGTTGAGGAACCGCTCGAAGATCAGTCCGTGCGGGATGGGGTCGAGGTCGGTGATGCCCATCGCGTACGCCACGATCGAGCCGGCCGCGGAGCCGCGGCCGGGGCCGACGGCGATGCCCTGGTTCTTCGCCCACATGATGAAGTCGGCGACCACGAGGAAGTACCCCGGGAAGCCCATCTGGATGATGACGTCCATCTCGTACTCGGCCTGCTTCTGCCGGTCCTCGGGGACGCCGCCGGGGAAGCGGCGGGCCATCCCGCGGCGGACCTCCTCCTGGAACCAGGTGACCTCGGTGTGGCCGTCCGGGATGTCGAACTTCGGCATCAGGTCGCGCTTGTCGAACATGCCGGTGGTGTCGACCATCTCGGCGACCAGGCGCGTGTTGGCGCACCCCTCCTGCCAGGCGTCGGAGGAGTCGATGGCGTACATCTCGTCCGTGGACTTCAGGTAGTAGCCGGTGCCGTCGAACTTGAAGCGGTCCGGGTCGGAGAGGTTCTTGCCGGTCTGGATGCACAGCAGGGCGTCGTGGGCGGTCGCCTCGTGCGCGTAGGTGTAGTGCGAGTCGTTGGTGACCAGCGGCGGGATGCCGAGCTTCCTGCCGATCTCCAGGAGGCCGTCGCGGACCCGGTGCTCGATGTCGATGCCGTGGTCCATCAGCTCCAGGAAGTACCGGTCCTTGCCGAAGATGTCCTGGTAGTCGGAGGCCGCCTTCAGCGCCTCGTCGAAGTGGCCGAGGCGCAGCCGGGTCTGGATCTCGCCGGAGGGGCAGCCGGTGGAGGCGACGATCCCCTCGGACCACTGGGAGATGGTCTCCTTGTCCATCCGCGGCCACTTCTGCAGCCAGCCCTCGGCGTACGCGTCGGAGGAGAGGCGGAAGAGGTTGTGCAGTCCGGTGCGGTCCACCGCCCACATGGTCTTGTGGGTGTAACCGCCAGAGCCGGAGACGTCGTCGCGCTTCTGGTGCGGCTGGCCCCACTGGATCTTCCGCTTGTTGCGGCGCGACTCGGGCGCCACGTACGCCTCGATGCCGATGATCGGGGTGACCCCGGCCTTCTGCGCGGAGTGGAAGAAGTCGTACGCGCCGTGCAGGTTGCCGTGGTCGGACATGGCGATGTGCGTCATGCCCATCTCGTTGCACGCGTCGAACATGTCCTTCAGCCGCGCGGCACCGTCCAGCAGCGAGTACTGGGTGTGGACGTGCAGGTGCGTGAACGGCGCCTTGGACACGGGCGGCCTCCTGGGAGAACTGCGGGCGACGGGCTGCGGACAGTCCGGGGGGTCAGCGTCGAAGTCTATGCCGCGGGACCGACACCGCGGGGGCTGCCCCGCGCTCCTTCCCGCGGGGGATCACGGGCACTCCCGTTCCCCCTCGCACGTTGGTCCGCGTGAAGGCTCCGCTCCACCCGTCACGCACCACCCGCGTCAGGAGGCACCCGGCGATGTCGGCCCCGCAGCTCGACGACGAGCACCGCGGCGAGGAGATCCTCGCCGTCTTCGACACCGCCTTCGGCGAGCAGCTCGCCGCCGACCCCGCCGCGTTCCGGGTCACCTTCCGGAGGATGGCGGCCTCGGCCTTCGCGTTCCACCGGGGCGCGGCGTGCCTCTTCCACCACGACCTGGACCGGGAGGCCCCGCGCGGCACCGGCAGCGCCCACCACGCCCCCTACCTGGACGAGCGGACCTCCCGGGTGTGGATCCACGGCGATCTGCACGCGGGGAGCTTCGGCACCCGCATGGACGCCACCGGCCGCCTCGTCCTCGGCGTCAACGACTTCGACGAGGCGTACGTCGGCCCCTTCACCTGGGACCTCAAGCGCCTCGCGGCCTCCGTCGCGCTGATCGGGTACGCGAAGGCGCTCTCCGACGAGCAGATCTCCGGGCTGGTGCGGGGCTGCGCCGCCGCGTACCGGGCACGGATCCACGCGCTGGCCACCGGCGCCGCAAGCGACGAGGTCCCGCCCCTCACCCTGGACACCGCCGAGGGCCCGCTGCTGGACGTGCTGCGCGACGCCCGCTCGCTGACCCGGTCCGGGCTGCTGGACTCGATGACCGAGATCCGCGACTTCGAGCGCCGCTTCGCGCCCGGCGCCGGCTCGGTCGAGCTGGACGCGGCCACGCGGTACAAGGTGCTGGACGCCTTCGACGGGTACCTGGAGACGCTGCCGGAGTCCTCGCCGACCCGTCCGGACTCCTACCGGGTCAAGGACATCATGGGGCGCCGGGGCATCGGCATCGGCTCGGCCGGCCCGCCGTCGTACGACATCCTGCTGGAGGGCGCCAGCGACGCCCTGGAGAACGACGTCGTGATCCGCGTCAGGCAGGGCCGGACCCCGGCGGTCTCCCGGCACGTCACCGACCCGGCGATCCGCGACCGCTTCCGGCACGAGGGGCACCGCACGGTGATCTCCCAGCGGGCCCTCCAGGCGCACGCCGACCCGTGGCTGGGCTGGACCGAGCTGGACGGCGCGGGCCGGTTCGTCGCCGAGGTCTCGCCGTACGCCGTGGACCTGGACTGGGACGACATCGACGACCCGGAGGAGATCGCCGGGGTGGTCGCCGACCTGGGCCGGGCCACCGCCACCCTGCACGCGGCGGCCGACGACCGGTCCGGAAAGTCCCCAGTGCCCTTCTCCACCGAGCGGGCCATCGACGCGGCGATCGCGGCCGACGAGGAGGGCTTCGCCCCGCTCCTGGTCGACTTCGCCCACTCCTACGGGGCCCGCGCGCGGGCCGACCACCAGATCTTCGCCGGCCTCATCCGCAACGGCCGCATCCCCGGACTGTGACCGTGGCCCGCCTCACAGAAGTCACAGGAAGCCTTTAGGGGCCTCTTACCGGCCCGCATGACACACTCGGACCTCGATATGGACATTTCCGGGACCCCCCTCAGACTCGCGCGCGCGGCGCTGTTCACGGCACTCGTCGTGACGCTCGGCACCGCGTCGCACGTGCTGCTGTCCGGGGTCCCGCTGCCGGTGCGCACGGTGGCGGCGGTCACCGCCGCCGTGTTCGTCACGGCCTACGCGCTCGCCGGCCGCGAGCGCGGCTTCGGGCGGATCGCCGCCCTGCTGGTCCCGCTGGAGCTGGCCGCCGACACGGTCTTCACCACCGGTCAGCACCTGTGCTACGGACCGGTGGGCGGCCCCGTCGCCGGCCCGCTGCGCTCCGTCGGCCTCGACGTGCTGTGCGGCGACGGCACCGGTCTGGGGGCGCTCGGCGCCTCCCCGCTGACCCGGGTGACCGGGGCCGAGAGCGAGCGGCTCGCGGCCCTGCTCGCCCACGCCGACCCCGCCACCGCCTGGCTGCTGCTCGGCGCGCACGTCGGGGTCGGGCTGCTCGCGGCGGCCTGGCTGCGCCGGGGCGAGCGGGCGCTCGCCCAGTTGCTGCGCGCCGTGGCCGCCACCACCTTCCGGCCGCTGCTGGTCGCCGTGGCCGCCGTCGCCGTGCGGCAGACCCCGGCGCCCGGCCGCCCGGCCCCCGCGCCGGGGCTGCCGGCCCTCGCCCGCGAGCTGATCCGCACCCACTGCCTGGGACGGCGGGGTCCGCCGTGCTCGGTCGCCTTCGCGTGACCTTCCGAGCACCGCAGACCCCCTTTCGACCACCCCGCACACGCCCGTGTGCGCGTCCCCGGAGAGAACACCACCATGAGCAAGCGGAACAGTCAGTCGGCGAAGACGGCGGCGCGTGAGCGGCTGCGCCTGGAGCGCGAGCGCCAGGCCAAGCGCGACAAGGTCAAGCGCCAGATCGTCGTGGCCTGCTCCATCGTCGGCGTGCTGGCGATAGCCGGCGGCATCGGCTACGCGGTCGTGCAGGGCAACAAGCCCTCGGCGTGGGAGGCGGCGGCCGAGGCCAAGGTCGTGGCGCCCGCCAACACCTCGGGCAAGGACGGCACCACCGTCCTGCTCGGCGACTCCACCACGGACAACGTGGTCCACCTCTACGAGGACCCGCGCTGCCCGGCCTGCGCCTCCTTCGAGCAGGGCCTCGGCGAGACCGTCAACAAGGGCATGAAGGACGGCGACTACAAGCTCTCCTTCACCATCGGCACCTTCCTGGACAACAACCTCACCGGTGACGGGTCCAAGAACGCGCTCAGCGCGCTCGGCGCCGCCCTGAACGTGGGCCCCGACGCCTTCCTGGAGTACAAGGCCGCCCTGTTCTCCGAGAAGTACCACCCCTCGGAGTCGACCGACGAGTTCGCCAAGGACTCCTACCTGATCGAGGTGGCCGACACGGTCGATGCCCTCAAGGACAACAAGAAGTTCCAGGAGGACCTGGAGAAGGGCACCTACGACGCCTGGGCGATGCGGATGAGCAAGTCCTTCGACAACGCCGAGGGCGTCGAGTCGACCCCGACCGTCAAGATCAACGACAAGGTGATCGAGAACCCGGGCAGCGTCGAGGGATGGCAGGCCGCGCTCAAGGAGGCCGGCGTCACCAAGTGACCCCGGGCTGAGCCGGCCGGGCGGTGACGCCCCGGCCACTTCGCACCGGCGGGCGGGCGAACTTCCCCCTTTCGCCCGCCCGTTGGCGTACCCGTCAGTAATCTGATGGCCCGTGACCAGTCGACGCAGATCATCAGACCACATCGACCCCACGAACCCCACCGGTCCCAGCGACCCCACCGGTCGCGGGATCCCGAGCCGCCGCACCGTCGTCAAGGCCGCCGCGGCCGGCGCCGTCCTGGCGGCCCCCCTCGCCGCCGCCCTCCCGGCCGGCGCCGCCGGCCGGGCCCCCGCCTTCCTGCACGGCGTGGCCTCCGGCGACCCGCTGCCCGACGGCGTGCTGCTGTGGACCCGGGTGACCCCGGTCCCGGAGGCGCTGCCCGGATCGGGCGCCGGACCCGATACCGAGGTCGCCTGGACCGTCGCCGCGGACCGGGCGTTCACCCGGATCGTCGCCCGGGGGACGGTCACCGCGACCGCCTCCGGCGACCACACCGTCAAGGCCGACGTGCGCGGCCTGGCCCCCGCCACCGACTACTGGTACCGCTTCTCCGCCGGCGGCACCGACTCCCCCGCCGGCCGCACCCGCACCGCGCCCGCCGCCGACGCGAACGTCGCGGGGCTCCGCTTCGGCGTGGTCTCCTGCGCCAACTGGGAGGCCGGCTACTTCTCCGCCTACCGCCACCTCGCGGCCCGCGGCGACCTGGACGCCTGGCTCCACCTGGGCGACTACCTCTACGAGTACGGCACCGGCGACTACGGCACCCGCGGCACCGTCGTCCGCCCCCACACCCCCGCCCACGAGATCCTCACCCTCGCCGACTACCGCGCCCGGCACGCTCGCCACAAGACCGACCCCGACCTCCAGGCGCTGCACGCCGCGGCGCCGGTGGTGGCGATCTGGGACGACCACGAGTTCGCCAACGACACCTGGGCGGGCGGCGCGGAGAACCACACGGAGGGCGCAGAGGGCGCCTGGCCGGACCGGCAGGCCGCCGCCAAGCGGGCCTACTTCGAGTGGATGCCGGTCCGCCCGGCCCTCGCCGGCACCACCTACCGCCGGCTGCGCTTCGGCCGCCTCGCCGACCTCTCGCTGCTGGACCTGCGTTCCTTCCGCTCCCGGCAGGCCGCCTTCGGCGCCGGGGAGGTGGACGACCCGGACCGCACGCTGACCGGCCGGGCCCAACTGGACTGGCTCAAGGCGGGGCTGGCCTCCTCCGACACCGGCTGGCGGCTGGTCGGCAACTCGGTGATGATCTCGCCGTTCGCCATCGGCTCGCTGTCGGCGACCCTGCTGCGCCCGCTGGCCGAGCTGCTGGGCCTGCCCCGCGAGGGCCTCGCCGTCAACCCGGACCAGTGGGACGGCTACACCGCCGACCGGCGCGAACTGCTCGGCCACCTGCGTGCCCACGGCGTCCGCAACACCGTCTTCCTGACCGGCGACATCCACATGGCCTGGGCCAACGACGTGCCGTACGAGGCGGGCACCTACCCGCTCTCCGGCTCGGCCGCCACCGAGTTCGTCGTCACGTCGGTGACCTCGGACAACCTCGACGACATCCTCCGGGTCCGCGAGGGCACCGTGTCGGCCGTCGCGGCGCCGGCGATCCGGGCCGCGAACCGGCACGTCCACTGGGTCGACACCGACCGGCACGGCTACGGCGTGCTGGACCTCACCGCCGAGCGGGCCCAGATGGACTACTACGCGCTCTCCGACCGGACCGACCCGGCGGCGACGTCGTCCTGGGTGCGCTCCTACCGCACGCGCAGCGGCACGCAGAGGGTGGAGCGGGTGCACTCCCCCGTCTGACCGGCCCTACGCCCCTTCCGGCCCGCGGGTCACACGCGTCTGCTCAGGCTCGTCCGTCGCGTCCGTCCCGTCGCCGGGCTCCGCCAGCGAGTCGAGGAAGCCGAGCGCCACCCGCCAGGTGGCCTCGGCCGCCTCCTCGTCGTAGTCCGGCAGGCCGGGGTCGGTGTAGAGGTGGCCGGCGCCCGCGTAGCGGTACACCTCCACGTCGGCGCCGGCCCGGCCCATCCGCAGGTACCAGGCGCTGAGCCAGTCGTCCGTCTCGAAGGGGTCCGGCTCGGCCACGTGCAACTGCACCGGCAGGTCGTCCACCGAGGCGTTGGGCGCGATGTCCGAGGTGCCGTGCAGGAGCAGCAGGCCGCGCGCCTGGTGGTCGCCGAGGGCGAGGGTCTGGGCGATGGAGGCGCCGAGCGAGAACCCGGCGTACACCAGGCCCCGGTCCCCGTACGGGGCCGCCGCCAGCACGGCCCGCCGCAGCAGTTCCTCGCGGCCGATGCCCTCCTGGTGGGCCATGCCCTCCTCGACCGACTCGAAGGTGCGCCCCTCGAAGAGGTCCGGCGTCCAGACCCGGTGTCCGGCCGCGCGCAGCCGGCCGGCGGCCTCCCGGACCGCCGGTCGCGGGCCGTG
This sequence comes from Streptomyces sp. SCSIO 75703, assembly GCF_036607905.1. Taxonomy (NCBI): domain Bacteria; kingdom Bacillati; phylum Actinomycetota; class Actinomycetes; order Kitasatosporales; family Streptomycetaceae; genus Streptomyces; species Streptomyces sediminicola. The sequence continues at coordinate 5,154,435 of NZ_CP144555.1, read as the reverse complement.
GGTCGAGTGAAAGAGCACGATGTCCATGCGTCCATCGTGCCAGCCGGGCGGGACGGCGCGGGACACGGCGGCGGCCCGGACGGGACACACCTCACAGGTTCGCTCCGGGCGTCACCGGTTACGTTCGTGGTCATGGAGAACGTACTCCGCCCGCTGATCGTGGTCGGCGGCTGTGTCCTGCTCACCCTGGCCATCGGCTGGGCCACCGACCTGCTGCTGCGCAAGGCCGACGCCCGGCATCACGAGACCCCCCTGTGGGGCCTCCTGCGCCGGGCCAGTGTCCCCTACCAGCTCGTCCTGTGCGCGGCGCTGCTCAGAGGCTCCTACGACGAGGCCCGGCTGCTGGAGGGGCACCGGGTCGGCATCGGCCGCGCGCTGACCCTGGTGCTGATCGGCTCGGTCGCCTGGCTGGTCGTCCGCATCGCGGCGGCGGTCGTCGAGACCTCCTACTCGCGCTACGCCCACGCCCGCGCCCGGACCGATCCGGCGCGGGTCCGGCGGGTGCGCACCCAGGTGTCGCTGATCATGCGGGTCGTGACGGCCGTCGTCGGCGTGGTCGCGGCGGCCTCGATGCTGCTGACCTTCCCGGCGATGCGCGCCGCGGGCGCCTCGCTGCTGGCCTCGGCCGGTGTCCTCGGCATCGTCGCCGGCATCGCGGCCCAGTCCACGCTGGGCAACCTCTTCGCGGGCCTCCAGATCGCCTTCGGCGACATGGTGCGCCTGGGCGACACGGTCGTGGTGAACGGCGAGTGGGGCACGGTCGAGGAGATCACGCTGACCTTCCTGACGGTGCGCACCTGGGACGAGCGCCGGATCACCATGCCGGTGTCGTACTTCACGGCGAACCCGTTCGAGAACTGGTCGCGGGGGACGCCGCAGATGTCCGGGACGGTCTACTGGTACCTGGACCACTCGGCCCCGCTGGACGCGATGCGCGAGCGGCTGCGGGACATCCTGCGCGACTGCCCCGCCTGGGACGGCCGGACCTACAACCTCACCGTCACCGACACCACCCCCAGCACCATGCAGGTGCGGGCGCTGGTGACCGCGAAGGACGCGGACGACATCTGGACGGTCCGCGTCGAGGTGCGCGAGCGGATGATCCGGTGGCTGGCCGACGAGCACCCGTACGCGCTGCCCCGCGTCACGACCGCGACGGCCCCGCCGGTGCCCGGCCGCGACGGGGCGGTGCCGCACGCCCGCCCGGGACGGACCGGGGAGACCCGCCGCCGCGCGGAGCACCCGGCCGAGCACCGCTGACCGGCGCCGGGCGCCGCCGGCCGCGCCCGGCGCCGGTCAGCGCAGGCTGCGCACGTCCAGGTGGCGCAGCACCCGGTCCACGATCTCCGGATCGGCCCCCGGTTCGCTGCGCGCGGCCAGCACCTCGTGGCGGGCGGCGCTCAGCATCTCGCCCTGGATGCGGCGGATGCGGCGCAGCCGCCGGGTGCGCTGCCGCTGGGCCTCGTGGCGCTCCTCGTCCCCGAGGTCCGGGCTGATCCGGTAGCCGATGTCGAAGGCCCGCCGCAGCATCTGCTCGGCCAGGTCCTCCGGCAGGTCCTCGACCGCCTCGATCTCCCGCAGCCGCTGCCGCGCCGCCCGCGCGGCACGCACGGCGAGCTGCTTCTCGTACTCCTGCTCCCGCTCGGTGTCCGCGCGCACCCCGAGCCGGCCCACCAGCCAGGGCAGGGTCGTCCCCTGCACCAGCAGGGTCGCGATGATGACCCCGAAGGCGATGAAGACGACCTCGTCGCGGTGCGGGAAGGGCGAGCCGTCGTCCGTCCGCAGCGGGATGGCGAGCGCGAGGGCGACCGAGGCGACGCCCCGCATCCCGGCCCACCACATGACGACGGACTCCCGCCAGGTCATCGGGATGTCCTCGTCCTGGTCGTGCTTGGCGTGCAGCCACCGGGTCAGCCAGGTGGCGGGCAGCAGCCAGACCAGCCGGACCAGGACGACCACGCCGACCACCGCCGCCGCCCAGCCGAGCAGTTCGCCCCAGCGCCCGGAGGCGGTGCGGATGGCGTGGGACAGTTCCAGCCCGATCAGCCCGAACGCGACGCCGGTGACGAGGGTGTCGACGACGCCCCAGACGGTATGCCCGGTGAGCCGGGTCATCACGTCGTCGGCGCCGACCGCGTACTCGGCGAGGAACATGGCGGTGGTCAGCACCGCGAGCACCCCGGAGCCGTGCAGTTCCTCGGCGACGACGTAGGAGGCGTACGGCACCAGCAGCGTCAGCCCGATCTGGAGGGTGGCGTCCTCCAGCAGGTCGATCAGCTTGTACGCGCCCCAGCCGAGCGCGAGGCCCACGGCGACGGCGACGACGGCGGAGAGCACCAGGTCGAGACCGGCCCGCCACGGGGAGAAGGAGCCGCCGACGGCGGCGGCGATGGCCACGTGGTAAAGGACGATGGCCGTCACGTCGTTGAAGAGGCCCTCGCCCTCCAGGATGGAGACCAGGCGACGCGGCAGCCCGAGCTTTCCGGCCACGGCGGTCGCGGCGACCGGGTCGGGCGGGGCGACCAGCGCGCCGAGCGCGAAGGCGGCGGCGACCGGCAGTCCGGGCACGATCGCGTGGGCCACGGTCGCCACGCAGGCCATGGTGACGAAGACCAGGGCCACCGCGAGCAGGAAGATGGGCCGCCGGTTGGCCGCGAACTGGCGCCAGGAGGTGCGCCGCACGGCCGCGTAGAGCAGCGGCGGCAGCAGCGTGGGCAGGATCAGCTCGGGCGGGATGTCCACGTCCGGCACGAAGTCGAGCAGCGCCAGGGCGATCCCGAGGACGGTCATCAGCACCGGGGCGGGCAGCCGGAGCCGGTCGCCGAGGGGGACGCTCAGCAGGGACCCGAGCAGGAGCACGAACAGCAGGGCCAACTGATCCACGGTCAGCGCTCCGGTGGCGTCGGGGCGGGCACGGCGCTCCCAGCCTGCCACCGGCCGTCGTGATCAGCCGGTCGGCGCTCCGGTGCCCGGGGCCGCGCCGGGCGGCGGGGCCCCGGGGGCGGGCGGGGCGCCGCTCAGCCGTAGGTCTCCTCGCGGACCTGGTCGAGGGCCCGGCCGAGGTCGTCGGGGTAGTCGCTGGTGAACTCGACCCGTTCGCCGGTGCCGGGGTGGTCGAAGCCGAGCCGCACCGCGTGCAGCCACTGCCGGGTCAGCCGCAGGCGCTTGGCGAGGGTGGGGTCGGCGCCGTAGGTGAGGTCGCCGACGCAGGGGTGGCGGTGGGCGGCCATGTGGACCCGGATCTGGTGGGTGCGGCCGGTCTCCAGCGCGACGTCGAGCAGGGAGGCGGCGCGGAACGCCTCGATGAGGTCGTAGTGGGTCACGGAGGGCTTGCCGTCGGCGGTGACCGCCCACTTGTAGTCGTGCTGCGGGTGCCGGCCGATGGGGGCGTCGATGGTGCCGCTGGTCGGGTCGGGGTGGCCCTGCACGAGCGTGTGGTAGCCCTTGTCGACCGTCCGCTCCTTGAACTGGCGCTTGAGGGAGGTGTACGCCCGTTCCGACTTGGCGACCGCCATCAGTCCCGAGGTGCCCACGTCGAGGCGGTGCACGATGCCCTGGCGCTCGGCGGCGCCGGAGGTGGAGACCCGGAAGCCGGCCGCGGCGAGCCCGCCGATGACGGTGGGGCCGGTCCAGCCGGGCGAGGGGTGGGCGGCGACGCCGACCGGCTTGACGACGACGACCACGTCCTCGTCGTCGTGGACGATCTCCATGCCCTCGACCGGTTCGGCGACGATCCGCACGGGCGCGGGCGCCGCCGGCATCTCGACCTCCAGCCAGGCGCCGCCGCGGACCCGCTCGGACTTGCCGACCACCGATCCGTCGACCTGCACCTTGCCCGTCGCGGCCAGTTCGGCGGCCTTGGTGCGGGAGAAGCCGAACATGCGGGAGATGGCGGCGTCGACGCGCTCGCCCTCCAGGCCGTCGGGTACGGGCAGGGTACGGATCTCGGGAAGCGTGCTCACGCCGTCGAGTATGCCGGACGGCCGGGACGGGGCCGTACGCCAGCCCGTGCCGCGGGCTCCGGCCGGCGCCCGTTCCCGGCCGTGGGAGGGCGCCGGTGCCGCCCCGGGCGGGGCCCCGCGCTCCCGCTCAGTCCCGGTGGACGGTGCCGTCCGGGTCGAGGCCGCGGAAGGAGAGCAGCACGATCAGGATGCCGCCGCAGACGATCGCCGAGTCGGCGAGGTTGAAGACGGCGAAGTGCTTGGGTGCGATGAAGTCGACGACCGCGCCCTCGAAGACGCCCGGCGAACGGAAGATCCGGTCGGTGAGGTTGCCCAGGGCGCCGCCGAGCAGCATGCCGAGCGCGATCGCCCACGGCAGGCTGTAGAGCTTGCGGGCCAGCCGGGCGATCACCACGATCACGGCCGCCGCGATCACCGTGAAGATCACGGTGAACGCCTCGCCGAAGCCGAAGGCCGCGCCCGCGTTGCGGATGGCCGCGAGCCGCAGCCAGTCCCCGACGATCTCGATGGGCTCGTGGTGCTCCAGCTTGGCCACCACGATCATCTTGCTCGCCAGGTCGAGCGCGTAGGCGATGGCGGCGACCACGAAGAGCACCGCCACCCGTCGCTTGCCCCGGGGGCGCTCCGGGGCCTCGGCCTGCCCGGCGCCGGCCCGCTCCTGCCCGTCCCCCGCCGCCTGCGGGGTGTCCGGCGTACCGATGATGCGCTCCGCCTCTGCCACGTGAGTCCCTCAACCTAGGTACCTGACTGAGCACGAGGGTACGGCACGCCCCGCGCGTCCCACGTGCTCAGTCGTGGTCCGGCGCCCGGTCAGGGACGGCGTTCCTGTTTCTGCTTGCACTCGACGCACAGCGTGGCCCGGGGGAACGCCTGCATCCTGGCCTTTCCGATGGGTTGGCCGCAGTTCTCGCAGAGGCCGTAGGTGCCCGTGTCGAGGCGGTCGAGGGCGCGCTCGGTCTGGACGAGCATCTCGCGCGCGTTGGCGGCGAGGGCCAGCTCGTGCTCGCGGGTGATGTTCTTGGTGCCGGTGTCGGCCTCGTCGTCGCCCGCCCCGTCGCCGGAGTCGCGCATCAGCCCCTGCAGCGAGCGTTCGGAGGAGGAGATCTCGGTACGGAGCCGGTCGGCCTCGCTCTGGAGGCCGATGCGCGCCTCCTCGGCCTCCTCCCGCGTCCAGGGGTCCTCGCCGGGACGTACGGGGAGGTCGCCGGGGTCGGCGGCGCCGCGCGCCGTGGGCAGCTCGGACGTGGCCGTCGTGGCCGTGCCGGGGGTCTTCTTCGCAACCACTGTCGTGGCTCCCGTCTGCTCCGCGGCCCGCGCCGCGCCCGCCTTCTTGGCCGTGCTCTTCTTCTTGGCCGTGCTCTTCTTCGCCGTACTCTTCCCCGCGTCCGCGGCCTTCTTCGCCGCGGTCTTCTTCGCCGGAGCCTTCTTCGCCGCGGTCTTCTTCGCCGGGGGGCTCTTCGCCGCCTTCCTCGCCGGCGGCTTCCCGGCGGCGGGCGGTTCCTGGGCCGGGCCTGCGGCGGCCGGGTCCCGCTCCGCTCCGGGCGCCGGTGCGCCGGGCTCCCCGGCGGCGCCCTTCCCCGCCGCCGTCTCCCGCACCGCGGACTGCTTCGCGGCGGTCTTCTTCGCCACCATGGCCGCGGTCCCTTCACGTGTGGTGATCTTGCTCCCGCATCGTGCTGGGACGATAAATCGACTCCGGTCCCGCGGCAACGGGGCACGCCGCCCGATTCGTCCCGCCTCGTCCACCGCTCGCGGCGGGCATGCATGCGTTGTGCCCAGCTCGCCGCCGGGTAATCCGCCGAGCCGTCCCGGACCCCTCCCGTGCGCGCCCCGGACACCCGTCCGCGCCATTCGGGGCATCCCGCCCCAAAACCCACCCCGGACCCGTCCGCGGCACCCGGCCGTCCCGGGCCCCGGAAATCCGGTCGGCCGCCGGTCCCGCGGCGCCGTACACTGGGCGGAGCGAAAAGCGTGGATGGGGACGAGTAGCGACGCGAGCGGCCCAGAGCGACCCGGGGACGGTGTGAGCCCGGGGGCGAGCCCGTCGTGAAGATCACCCCGGAGCCGCCGGAAGAAAGCCGCAGCCCCCGGGCGCGGCGAGTAGAACCGGCCTCGTGACCCCAATGAGGGGGCTCACCGGTGCGCCCGAGGCACCGGGGGCCAAGGAGGGTGGTACCGCGGGAGCGCGCCGCAGGCAGCGGCGTCCGTAGCCTCTACGGCTCTCGTCCCTCCGACGGAAGGCAGCACGTCCGCCGGAGGAAGCTCGTTGAACACGCAGCCGCAGTACCGACAGGTACCCGCCCAGGTCGACCTGCCCGCGCTCGAACACGCGGTGCTCGACTTCTGGCGCGAGCAGAAGATCTTCGCGAAGAGCCTGGAGCGGTCCGAGGGCCGCCCCGAGTGGGTGTTCTACGAGGGTCCGCCCACCGCCAACGGCATGCCGGGCGCCCACCACATCGAGGCGCGCGTCTTCAAGGACGTCTTCCCCCGCTTCCGCACCATGCGCGGCTACCACGTGGCCCGCAAGGCCGGCTGGGACTGCCACGGCCTCCCGGTCGAGCTGGCCGTGGAGAAGGAGCTGGGCTTCTCCGGCAAGAAGGACATCGAGGCGTACGGCATCGCCGCCTTCAACGACAAGTGCCGCGAGTCCGTGCTCCGGCACACCGACGCCTTCTCCGAGCTGACGACCCGGATGGGCTACTGGGTCGACATGGACGACGCGTACGTCACCATGGAGCCCGAGTACATCGAGTCCGTCTGGTGGTCGCTGAAGGAGATCTTCGGCAAGGGCCTGCTGGTCCAGGACCACCGGGTCGCCCCCTGGTGCCCGCGCTGCGGCACCGGCCTGTCCGACCACGAGCTGGCCCAGGGCTACGAGACGGTCGTCGACCCCTCCGTCTTCGTCCGCTTCCCGCTCACCTCCGGCCCGCTGGCCGGCGAGGCCGCGCTCCTGGTGTGGACGACCACGCCGTGGACCCTGGTCTCCAACACCGCCGTCGCGGCCCACCCCGAGGTCACCTACGTCGTCGCCACCGACGGCACCGAGAAGCTCGTCGTCGCCGAACAGCTCGTCGCCGGCGCCCTCGGCGAGGGCTGGGAGACCACCGGTGAGACCTTCACCGGAGCCGAGATGGAGCGCTGGACCTACCGCCGCCCCTTCGAGCTGGTCGACTTCCCCGAGCCGGCCCACTACGTGGTGAACGCCGAGTACGTCACCACCGGCGACGGCACCGGCCTCGTCCACCAGTCCCCCGCCTTCGGTGAGGACGACCTCGCCGTCTGCCGCGCCTACGGCCTGCCCGTCGTCAACCCGGTCCGCCCCGACGGCACCTTCGAGGAGGACCTCCCGCTGGTCGGCGGCGTCTTCTTCAAGAAGGCCGACGAACGGCTCACCGAGGACCTGCGCGAGCGCGGCCTGCTCTTCCGCCACGTCCCCTACGAGCACAGCTATCCGCACTGCTGGCGCTGCCACACCGCGCTGCTGTACTACGCCCAGCCCTCCTGGTACATCCGCACCACCGCGATCAAGGACCGGCTGCTGGCGGAGAACGAGAAGACCAACTGGTTCCCGGACTCCGTCAAGCACGGCCGCTACGGCGACTGGCTGGACAACAACATCGACTGGGCCCTGTCCCGCAACCGCTACTGGGGCACCCCGCTGCCGATCTGGCGCTGCGAGCAGGACCACCTCACCGTCGTCGGCTCCCGCGCCGAGCTGACCGGGCTGACCGGCACCGACCAGTCCGCGCTCGACCCGCACCGCCCCTACATCGACGAGGTCACCTTCCCCTGCCCGCAGGACGGGTGCGGGACGACGGCGACCCGCGTCCCGGAGGTCATCGACGCCTGGTACGACTCGGGCTCGATGCCGTTCGCGCAGTGGGGCTACCCGTACAAGAACAAGGAACTGTTCGAGTCCCGGTACCCGGCCCAGTTCATCAGCGAGGCCATCGACCAGACCCGCGGCTGGTTCTACACGCTGATGGCCGTCGGCACCCTGGTCTTCGACAGGTCGTCCTACGAGAACGTGGTCTGCCTCGGCCACATCCTCGCCGAGGACGGCCGCAAGATGTCCAAGCACCTCGGCAACATCCTCCAGCCCATCCCGCTCATGGACCAGCACGGCGCCGACGCCGTCCGCTGGTTCATGGCGGCCGGCGGCTCCCCCTGGGCGGCCCGCCGGGTCGGCCACGGCACCATCCAGGAGGTCGTCCGCAAGACGCTCCTCACCTACTGGAACACCGTCGCCTTCCAGGCCCTGTACGCCCGCACCACCGGCTGGGCGCCGAGCGAGGCCGACCCGGCCCCGGCCGACCGACCGGTGCTGGACCGCTGGCTCCTGTCCGAACTGCACCGCCTCACCGACCAGGTGACCGAGGCGCTGGAGAACTACGACACCCAGCGCGCCGGCAAGCTGCTCTCCGCGTTCGTCGACGACCTGTCCAACTGGTACGTCCGCCGCTCGCGCCGCCGCTTCTGGCAGGGCGACAAGGCGGCCCTGCGCACCCTGCACGAGGTCGTCGAGACCGTCACCCAGCTCATGGCGCCGCTCACCCCGTTCATCACCGAGCGGGTCTGGCAGGACCTGGTCGTCCCGGTCACCCCGGGCGCCCCGGAGTCGGTCCACCTGTCCTCCTGGCCCCGGGCCGACCTCACCGCCGTCGACCCGGAACTGTCCCGGCAGATGGCGTTGGTGCGGCGCCTGGTCGAACTGGGCCGGGCCACCCGTGCCGAGTCCGGCGTCAAGACCCGGCAGCCGCTCGGCCGTGCCCTGGTCGCCGTGTCGGGCTTCGAGACCCTCTCCCCCGAACTGCACACGCAGATCACCGAGGAGCTGAACGTCGAGTCGCTCGCCTCCCTCGGCGAGGTCGGCGGCTCCCTGGTCGACACGACCGCGAAGGCCAACTTCCGGGCGCTGGGCAAGCGGTTCGGCAAGCGCGTCCAGGACGTGGCGAAGGCCATCGCCGCCGCGGACGCCGCCGCGCTCTCCCTCGCCCTGCGCGAGGGCACGGCCTCGGTCGACGTCGACGGGGAGACCGTCACCCTCTCCCCCGACGAGGTGATCGTCACCGAGACGCCGCGCGAGGGCTGGTCGGTCGCCTCCGACTCGGGCGCCACGGTCGCCCTGGACCTGGAGATCACCGAGAAGCTGCGGCAGGCGGGCCTCGCCCGGGACGCCATCCGCCTGATCCAGGAGGCGCGCAAGAACAGCGGCCTGGACGTGGCCGACCGGATCGCGCTGCGCTGGACGGCCACCGACCCGGCGACCGTCGCCGCGCTGAGCGAGCACGCCGGCCTGATCGCCGACGAGGTCCTCGCCACGGACTTCGCCCAGGGCGAGGCGGACGACACCTTCGGCGACGCCTTCACCGACGAGGGACTGAGCCTCGTCTTCCGCCTGCGCAAGGCCTGATCCGCCTGCCGGGCCCCGCACCCGGGACACGACGAGGGCCCGGCCTCCCCCCTTCGGTGGGGGGAGGCCGGGCCCTCGCGCGTCACGGCTCCCGCCTGCCCGCGGCCCCCGGAAGGACACGGCCCCGGGCACGCGAGCGGGCCCCGGGTGGTCACCCGGGGCCCGCTCTGAACGCCGCCGGCCGCTAGGCCGTACTACCGGTCACGAGAACCGTCAGTTGTCGTCCTCGTCGATCAGGAAACCGCGCATCGGAGACGGCGCCTGGCCCATCGGCGAGGGGCCCTGCGGACGCACCGGCGCCATCGGCTGGGTCATCGCCGGCGACATCTGCTGCTGGCCGCCGTAGGACGGACCGCCCGGGTTCGGGCCGCCACCCATCGACGGGTTGCCGCCGTAGGACGGGGCACTCGCGCCGGCCGGTGCCATCGAGGGCGCCGGGGACGGCGGCAGGGACGCCGCCGCCGGGGTCCGCGGCGGGGCCAGCGAGTCGTCGGCCTGGGTCTCCAGCTGGCGGAGCTGCGACTCCAGGTAGGACTTCAGCCGCGTGCGGTACTCGCGCTCGAAGCCGCGCAGGTCCTCGACCTTGCGCTCCAGCGTGGCGCGGGCGGACTCCAGGGAGCCCATCGCGACGCGGTGCTTCTCCTGCGCGTCCCGCTCCAGGGCGTCGGCCTTGGCACGGGCGTCCCGCTCCAGGCCCTCGGCCCGCGAACGCGCCTCGCCCACGATCTTGTTGGCCTCGGAGCGGGCCTCGGCGATCGCCTGGTCGGCGGTCTGCTGGGCCAGCGAGAGGACACGGGCGGCGCTGTCGCCGCCGGGGCCCTGACCGGGCATGCCGGGGCCACCCGGGCCGCCGGGACCCTGCGGGCCGCCCATGCCCATCGGACCGGGGCCCATCTGACCCTGCATCGGACCCTGGCCCATCGGACCGGGACCCTGACCCATGGGACCGGGACCCTGACCCATCGGACCCGGACCCTGGCCCATCGGACCGGGGCCCTGCGGACCGCCCTGCCCACCGGGACCGGCGGGCAGCTGCGGCGCACCGCTCGGCAGCTGGGGCGGGCCTCCCATGGGGCCGCCCATCTGCTGCTGCGGCGGGCCCGATATGCCGGCGGGCACCGGAGCGCCGGGGCCTCGCATGCCCTGCTGCTGCGGAGGCATCCCCTGCTGGGGTGGGTGCTGCTGATGCTGCTGATCCTGGGGCGGCTCGGGGGGCTTGCGCATGTTCTGCTGGTTCTGCGCGGCCGCGCGCGTGGCCGCGGCCAGCTTGGCCCGCAGGTCCTCGTTCTCGCGGAGCAGCCGGGTCAGTTCGGCTTCGACCTCGTCGAGGAAGGCATCGACCTCGTCCTCGTCATAGCCTTCTCGGAGGCGGACGGTCGTGAACTGCTTGTTCCGCACGTCCTCAGGGGTCAACGGCATCTCTTCACCTCAACGTAGTCGTCGGCATTCGGCAAGCCCGCATCTCTCTCATCGTTCACAGCCGGCTCACGATCGAGATCAGGATGTAAACGATGATCATCAGCACGAAGAAGGACAGGTCGAGCGCCACGCCCCCGAGACGCAACGGCGGAATGAACCGCCGCAGAAGCTTCAACGGTGGATCGGTGACAGTGTAGGTGGCCTCCAGAACGACCACCATCGCCTTGCCGGGATGCCACGAGCGGGCGAACTGGAAGACGTAGTCCATGACCAACCGGAAGATGAGCACGATGAGGAAGCACATCAGCGCGATGTAGACGACATCCAAGACCACGCTCATGACCTGGGCTTCCCTCTCCCCTGAACCATCCCCCGGACCCGTCCTCGGGCCCGCGCTCACCGGTGCTGCGTCTCAGCTCTGGTTGAAGAACCCGCCCTCTGCGATACGGGCCTTGTCCTCCGCCGTGACATCGACGTTAGCAGGCGACAACAGGAACACCTTCTGCGTCACCCGCTCGATACTGCCGTGAAGACCAAACACCAAACCCGCCGCAAAGTCGACAAGTCGCTTCGCGTCTGTGTCATCCATCTCAGTCAGATTCATGATCACCGGCGTGCCCTCACGGAAGTGTTCCCCGATGGTACGGGCCTCGTTGTAGGTCCGCGGGTGAAGGGTGGTGATCCGGTAGGGCTCTCGTTCCGACACGACCTTGGGCATGATGACGGGTGCGCTCTTTTCCAGGCTTGCGCGTTCTTGTGTGATGGACGCCACGGGCGCGATGCGCGCCGGACGGCTGGATTCCGCCCCGAGCGAAGCGGATCGGGGCACCGGCTCGCGCTGGGCCGGAGGTTGCACGACGCGCACCTCTTCGTCCCGCTGGGGCTGGTGTGATCCGTGCGACTGGTGAGGCGGCTCGTGCCGCCGGTGGTCCCGCTCGGGCTCGGGGTCGAGTTCCGGTTCGAAGTCGTCGTCGGGGTCGAATCCCCGGCCGTCGTACCCATCGTCCTCCACGAGGCCGAGGTAGACCGCCATCTTGCGCATCGCGCCGGCCATGCTCTGAGTCCTCCGCTCTGTGGTGGATCGGCTGACGACTGCCAAGTGCCCGCGATCCACGAGGTCGTTGCCTCCGCCTTTCGACGGTAATGACCATATTTTCTACTGTGGTCCGACTTCTTGGCGACGTTACCCGAGCCCGGGGCGGACTCCGAGTACCGCCGTACCGACGCGCACATGTGTCGCTCCGGCCGCCACGGCGTCCTCGAGGTCCGCACTCATCCCTGCGGAGACCATGTTCGCAGCCGGATGGGTCCGGCGCAGGTCGGTCGACAAATCCATGAGGTGATCGAAGGCCGCGCGTTGACGTCCGGCATACTCCCCGGTGAGCGGCGCGACCGTCATCAGGCCGTCCAGCCGCAGCCCCTCGGCCCCGGCGACCAGGTCGGCCAACTCCGCGACGCCCGAGGGCGCCACGCCGCCGCGCTCGCCGCGTCCGCTCGCCCCCGCGTCGAGGGCGACCTGGAGCAGGCAGCCCACCTCGCGGCCGGCCCGCACCGCCTCGCGCGAGAGGGCGGTCACCAGCCGCCCCCGGTCGACAGACTGCACGACGTCGGCGTAACCGACCACGGAACGCACCTTGTTCGTCTGCAACTGCCCGACGAAGTGCCAGGAGAGCGGAAGGTCCGCGCAGGCCGCCGCCTTGGGCGCCGCGTCCTGGTCGCGGTTCTCGGCGACGTGGCGCACGCCGAGCCCGGACAGGACGCGCACGTCCTCGGCAGGGTAGGTCTTGGTGACCACGATGAGGGTCACCTCGTCGCGGCGTCGGCCGGCGGCGGCGCACGCCGCGGCGATGCGCCCCTCGACTGCCGTCAGATTCGTGGCGATTTCGTGCTTACGGTCCGTCATGCCCCATCAGTCCAGCCAGACATAGCCCGCGAGCCGTCCGGTGACCCGGTCGCGGCGGTACGAGAAGTGGTCGTGCGACTCCCGGGTGCACACCGGGGAGCGCGTACGGTCGCGCACGCCGAGGCGCTCCAGTTGCGCGTGCACTCCGGCGCACACGTCGACGGCCGGTGTCCCCCAACTGGTCTCGGCGTACGCGGCCGGCTCCGTCCCGGCGACCTCGTCGCGCATCGCCGCCGGCACCTCGTAGCACCGTCCGCAGACGGCGGGTCCGGTGCGGGCGACGATCCGGGCGGGGTCGGCGCCGAGGCCGGTCATGGCCCGTACGGTGGCGGGGACCACCCCGGCGGCCATGCCGGGCCGGCCCGCGTGCGCCGCGCCGGCGACGCCCGCGACCGGGTCGGCGAGCAGGACGGGCACGCAGTCGGCGGTGAGGACGGCGAGCGGGAGTCCGCGCCGGGCGGTGACGACCGCGTCGGCCGGGGGGACCGGCCGGTCCCCCCAGGGGCCGTCGACCACGGCCACGTCGGCGCCGTGCACCTGGTCCATCCAGACCACCCGGCCGGCGTCCAGGCCCAGCGCCCCGGCGGCGAGCCGCCGGTTGGCCAGGACGGCGGCGGGGTCGTCGCCGACCGCGCCGCCGAGATTCAGCTCCTCGTGCGGAACGGCGCTCACTCCGCCCCACCGGTCGGTGAAGCCGAAGTGCGCGCCGTTCACGGTGTCACGCTGTCCTATCACTTCAGGAAGTCCGGCACGTCCAGTTCCTCGGCCGCGCTGTCCGAGTAGGTACGGGAGGGCGGCACGGGCGGGGCGGTCAGCGGCGGGAGGTCGTCGACCGGCTCCGGCACGACCGGCTCCGGGTCCTCCTTGGGCTTGACGCTGCCGAGCGAGCCGAAGGTGGGGCGGCTCTCGGGCTGCCGGACCGGGGCGGGCTGCTCCTCGCGCTTGGCGGAGGAGGAGCCGAGGACGTTGTCCCGCTTGGCGGGGGGCTGGCCCCCGTCGAAGCCGGCGGCGATCACGGTGACCCGCACCTCGTCGCCGAGGGCGTCGTCGATGACCGCGCCGAAGATGATGTTGGCCTCGGGGTGGGCGGCCTCGCTGACGAGCTGGGCGGCCTCGTTGATCTCGAACAGGCCGAGGTCGGAGCCGCCGGAGATGGAGAGGAGCACGCCCCGGGCGCCGTCGATGGACGCCTCCAGCAGCGGCGAGGAGATCGCCATCTCGGCCGCGGCCACCGCGCGGTCGTCGCCGCGGGCCGAGCCGATGCCCATGAGGGCCGAACCGGCCTCGGACATGACCGACTTGACGTCGGCGAAGTCCAGGTTGATCAGGCCGGGGGTGGTGATGAGGTCGGTGATGCCCTGCACACCGGAGAGCAGCACCTGGTCCGCGGACTTGAAGGCGTCGAGCACGCTGACCTGACGGTCCGAGATGGACAGAAGCCGGTCGTTGGGGATGACGATGAGGGTGTCGACCTCTTCGCGGAGTTCGGCGATGCCGTCCTCGGCCTGGTTGGCGCGGCGCCGTCCCTCGAAGGTGAACGGGCGGGTGACCACGCCGATGGTGAGGGCGCCCAGCGAACGGGCGATGTTGGCCACGACGGGCGCCCCGCCGGTGCCGGTGCCGCCGCCTTCACCGGCTGTCACGAAGACCATGTCGGCCCCCTTGAGGACCTCCTCGATCTCCTCGCGGTGGTCCTCGGCCGCCTTGCGTCCGACGGCCGGGTTCGCTCCGGCGCCGAGTCCGCGGGTGAGTTCGCGGCCGACGTCCAGCTTGACGTCGGCGTCGCTCATCAACAGAGCTTGCGCGTCCGTGTTGATGGCGATGAACTCGACGCCCTTGAGACCGACCTCGATCATCCGGTTGATGGCATTGACACCACCGCCGCCGACACCGATGACTTTGATGACTGCGAGGTAGTTCTGCGGTGCTGCCACGTCGAAGGCCTCTCGCCTCGAGTTACGTGTCGCCGGATCGGCCGGAGCACTGCCGCTCCGCGACCCGACGACTGATGCCGATGGGACGGTCCGTAGCCCCGACCCGAACCCTAAAGCTCAAGTTTAGGGTTACCAGTGTGTCCGCTCCTTGGAGTCTTCCGAACAGGACACTAAGTCGACAAGCGGCGCGCGTTCAACGAACACGCCGAACCTCCCTTTTTTCTTTTCACCCTATGTGATCAGCCGTAGCGCTGCCCAGCCAGGGTGCTGGCCTGCACATATGCCCGTCAACTCGCCGATGACGCCGGGGCGGTGGGCACACTCACGTCGAAGTGACGTGCGTCCGGGGCCGCTTTCATGAGAGCGGTGAGCACCCGGGCCTTGTCTTCACCGAGTTCACCACTTCCCCACGTCACCGTCCGGTCGTCGGTCAGCTCCAGCGCGATGTCGTCGAAGGAACGGACGGTGATCTCGCGGGTCACCCGGGCGACGGGCTTCGGGACGCGGCGGGCGACCCGCACCGCCTCGCGCACCAGCCGGTCCTCGCCGAAGCGGCGCACGCTGGCGGCGGCCGGGCCGGACCGGGCGGGTTCGAGCCGCAGCACCGGCACGCCCTTCGGGGCCCGGGGCACTGTGGCGTAGCGGACGCCGTCGTCGTCCACCTCGACGAACTCGGCGCCCTTGCGCACCACCAGGACGGGAGTACGCTCCGTCACCCTCAGCACGATGCCGTCCGGCCAGGAGCGCTCCACGTCGACCGTGTCGATGCGGGGCAGTTCGCGGCCGAGGCGTGCGGCGAGGGCGCCGGTGTCGACGGAGACCAGCGGGTCGCCGAGGGGCACGTCGGCCGCCTCGCGGACCTCTGCGGGGGTCAGCACACGGGTGCCGGAGACCGACACGCGTTCCACCCGCAGCCAGTGTGAACCGTAGAGCAGCCAGACGGCCGCGCCGGTGGCGAGCACGAGGCCGGCCACCGAGATGATGATCGTACGGAGCCGGGGCCGCCGGAAACGCCCCGCGGGGGGCGGGCCGGACGACTCCCGTCGGCGTTCACCGCGTTCGGCGGTGGTCGTTCCGGCCACGCTCCCTGCCTTCCGTCATCCGTCCCTAGCGATGCGCACGGGCGGCGATCGCCTCGTACACCATGCCGACGAGGAGGTCGTCGGCGTCCCGGCGGCCGAACTCGGCGGCGGCGCGGGACATCTCGTACAGCCGGTGAGGGTCGGCGAGCACGGGCAGGACGTTCTGCTGCAGCCACTCGGGCGTCAGTTCCGCGTCGTCGACCAGCAGTCCGCCGCCGGCCTTGACCACCGGCTGGGCGTTGAGCCGCTGTTCGCCGTTGCCGATGGGCAGCGGGACGTAGGCGGCCGGGAGCCCGACGGCGGAGAGTTCGGCCACGGTCATCGCGCCCGCGCGGCAGAGCATCATGTCGGCCGCGGCGTACGCGAGGTCCATCCGGTCCAGGTAACTTACCGGGAGGTACGGGGGCATCCCCGGCATCTGCTGGACCTGCGGCAGTTCGTTCTTGGGGCCGACCGCGTGCAGGATCTGGATGCCCGCCTGCTGGAGCCACGGGGCGACCTGCTGGACCACCTCGTTGAGCCGCCGGGCACCCTGCGAGCCGCCGGAGACCAGCAGCGTCGGCAGGTTGGGGTCGAGCCCGAAGGCGGCGCGGGCCTCGGGGCGCACCGCGGCGCGGTCGAGGGTGGCGATGGCGCGGCGCAGCGGGATGCCGATGTACCGGGCGTCGCGCAGCTTGCTGTCCGGGGTGGAGACGGCGACCTGGCTGGCGTAGCGCGAACCGATCTTGTTGGCGAGGCCGGGGCGGGCGTTGGCCTCGTGCACGATGATCGGCACGCCGAGCCGCTTGGCCGCGAGGTACCCGGGCAGCGCGACGTAGCCGCCGAAGCCGACCACGGCGTCCGCCTTGGTGCGCTCCAGGATCTGCTCGGTGGCCTTGATGGTGCCGCGCAGCCGGCCCGGGACGGTGATCAGCTCGGGCGTGGGCTTGCGGGGCAGCGGTACGGCCGGGATCAGGGCCAGCTCGTAGCCGCGCTCGGGCACGAGCCGGGTCTCCAGGCCGCGTTCCGTGCCCAGGGCCGTGATGCCCACGGTCGGGTCCTGCCTGCGCAGGGCGTCCGCGAGGGCGAGCGCGGGCTCGATGTGGCCCGCGGTTCCTCCGCCGGCGAGTACGACATGCACCGAAATTCACCGCTCTCCGGACGAACGCGCCGCCGAGGCACGCCGTCGCATCGTGTTCCAACTCCGGGGGTTCCGTTTGGACCCGGTGCCCCCGGTCCCCCGCTTTCTACCAAAGCGGGGTTGCCGCAACGCAAGCGCCGCCCGCGCACCGGGCTCTTCCCGCGCGAAGGCGATCAGCAGCCCGATGGCGAACATGGTCGGCAGCAGGGCGGAGCCCCCGTAGGAGAACAGCGGGAGGGGGACGCCGGCGATCGGCAGCAGTCCGAGGACCGCGCCGAGGTTGATCACGGTCTGCGCCATGATCCAGGTGGTCACGCCTCCCGCGGCATACCTCACGAAGGGGTCCTCCGTGCGTCCGGCCACGCGAATACCCGCATAGCCTAGAGCCGCGAACAGGGCGAGCACCGACAGCGTCCCCATCAGACCCAGTTCCTCCCCGGTGATGGCGAAGATGAAGTCCGTGTGGGCTTCGGGGAGTTGTCCCCATTTCTCCACGCTGGCACCGAGTCCGGAGCCGAACAGGCCGCCGGAGGCGAGGGCGTAGAGGCCGTGCACCGCCTGCCAGCAGATGTCCTGCGGGCCGGGGTCGGTGGCGCCGATGCAGCTCATCCGGTCCATGCGGTTGGAGCTGGTCTTGATCAGGTACCCGCTGACCAGCGCGGCGACCGCCAGCACCCCGGCGAAGAGCCGCGTGGGCGCCCCGGCCAGCCAGAGCAGGCCGAAGAGGATCACGGCCAGGATGACCGCGGTGCCCATGTCGCTGCCGATCATGATCAGCCCGAGCAGCAGGAAGGTGGCCGGCACCAGCGGCACCAGCATGTGCTTCCACTGGGCCAGCAGGTTGCGGTCCTCCTTGCGGGCGAGCAGGTCGGCGCCCCACAGGATGAGGGCGAGCTTGCCGAACTCGCTGGGCTGGACGAGGAACGAGCCGCCCAGCGAGATCCAGTTCTGGTTGCCGTTGACGGCCACACCGATCCCCGGCACCTGCACGAGGGCCATCAGGCAGACGGCGACCGCGAGGAACGGGTAGGCCAGCGCACGGTGCAGCTTCACCGGCATCCGCATGGCGGCCGCCAGCAGCCCGGCGCCGATCAGCGCGGCCAGGAACTGCTTGCGGAAGAAGTACGAGCCGGGCAGCGAGAGCTGGAGCGCGGTGATCTGCGAGGCCGAGTAGACCATCACCAGACCGAGCACGGTGATGAGCAGGCTGCTGCCGAGGATCAGGTAGTACGCGGTGAGCGGGCGGTCCCAGGCGCGGCGCAGCCGGGTGTGCAGGCGGCGCAGCGCGTTCTCGCGCGCCGGGCGGGGCGGGCGGGCCGCCGACGGCCGTCTGACGGCCCGCTGGACGGGCGGACGCCCGGTACGGCTAACGGGCATCCGTGCCTCCGCTGTACGTCGGCCTGGACCGTCCCACGCGTCCCTCCCGAGGTCGCCCGGCGCAGGCGGCCGGGTCAGGCGCCGAGTTCGCGCACGGCCTGTGCGAAGGCCTCGCCGCGCCGGTTGTAGTTGGTGAACATGTCCATGGAGGCACAGGCCGGGGCCAGCAGCACCGTGTCGCCCGGCCGGGCGAGCCGCCGCGCCTCCTGGACCGCCTGGAGCATCGCCCCAGTGTCGGTCCGGTCGAGGTCGACCACGGGTACCTGCGGGGCGTGTCGCGCCAGGGCTTCGCGGATCAGGGCGCGGTCGGCGCCGATCAGGACGGCGCCGCGCAGCCGCCCCGCCGCCGCGGCGACCAGTTCGTCGAAGGTGGCGCCCTTGGCGAGCCCGCCGGCGATCCACACGATCGACTCGTAGGACGCCAAGGAGGCCGACGCGGCGTGGGTGTTGGTGGCCTTGGAGTCGTCGACGTAGGCCACCTGGTCCACGTCCGCGACGTGCGCGATGCGGTGGGCGTCGGGCCGGAAGGCGCGCAGCCCGTCGCGCACGGCCGCGGCGGGGACGCCGAAGGCGCGGGCGAGGGCCGCGGCGGCCAGGGCGTTGGCGACGTTGTGCGGGGCGGCCGGGACCACGTCGGAGACCTCGGCCAGCTCCTGGGCGCTGCGGTGCCGGTCGGCCACGAAGGCGCGGTCGACCAGGATGCCCTCCACCACGCCGAGTTGGGAGGGGCCGGGGGTCCCGAGGGTGAAGCCGATCGCCCGGCACCCCTCCTCGACGTCGGCGGCGCGGACCAGCTCCTCGGTGGCCGGGTCGGCGGCGTTGTACACGCAGGCGACCCGGTTGCCCTCGTAGACCCGGCCCTTGTCGGCCGCGTACGCCGCCATCGAGCCGTGCCAGTCGAGGTGGTCGGGGGCGAGGTTGAGCACCGCCGCCGAGTGGGCGCGCGGCGAGGGCGCCCAGTGGAGCTGGTAGCTGGACAGCTCCACGGCGAGGACGTCGTACTCCTCCTCGCCGGTGACCGCGTCCAGCACGGAGACGCCGATGTTGCCGACGGCCGCCGTGCGCAGGCCGGCCGCGGTCAGGATGGCGGCCAGCATCTGCACGGTGGTGGTCTTGCCGTTGGTGCCGGTGACGGCCAGCCAGGGGGCCGCGTCCGGTCCGCGCAGCCGCCAGGCCAGCTCGACGTCGCCCCAGACGGGGACGCCGGCGGCCTCGGCGGCGGCGAACAGCGGCTTGTCCGGCGGCCATCCGGGCGCCGTGACGATCAGCTCGGTGCCCTCGGGCAGGGTCGCCCCGTCGCCGAGGCGCACGGTGACGCCGAGCGCCCGCAGCTCCTCGGCCTGTGCCCGCGCGCGCTCGTCGTCGCCGTCGTTGACGACGGTGACGCGCGCGCCGAGGCCGGTGAGGACCTTGGCCGCCGGGACGCCGGAGACGCCCAGTCCCGCGACGGTGACGTGCTTGCCCCGGAATTCCGAAGGCACCGAGGAGGTCACTTGTCCGCTGCCCATCCCGCGTAGAAGAGTCCCAGTCCGACGATCACGCAGATGCCCTGGATGATCCAGAAACGGACCACGACCAGGACCTCGGACCAGCCTTTGAGTTCGAAGTGGTGCTGGAGCGGTGCCATGCGGAAGACCCGCTTGCCGGTGAGGCGGAAGGAGCCGACCTGGATGACCACCGACATGGTGATGAGGACGAACAGACCGCCGAGGATGGCGACCAGCAGCTCGGTGCGCGAGCAGATGGCCAGGCCCGCGAGGACGCCGCCCAGCGCCAGCGAACCGGTGTCGCCCATGAAGATCTTGGCGGGCGAGGTGTTCCACCACAGGAAGCCGAGGCAGGCGCCCATCAGGGCGGAGGCGACCACCGCGAGGTCGAGCGGGTCCCGTACCTCGAAACAGGCGTTGGGGTTGGTCAGGGTCTGCGCGTTGGCACAGGACTCCTGGTACTGCCAGACGCCGATGAAGGTGTAGGCGCCGAAGACCAGCACGGACGCGCCGGTGGCCAGGCCGTCCAGACCGTCCGTCAGGTTCACGCCGTTCGACATCGCGAGGATCATGAACAGCGCCCAGACCACGAACAGCACCGGTCCGATGGTCCAGCCGAAGTCGGTGATGAACGACAGCTTCGTGGACGCCGGGGTGTTGCCCCGGTTGTCGGCGAACTGGAGCGCGAGCACCGCGAAGGCGATGCCGACGATGAGCTGGCCGGCCATCTTCGCCTTGGCCCGCAGGCCCAGTGAGCGCCGCTTGACGATCTTGATGTAGTCGTCGAGGAAGCCGACCAGGCCCATCCCCGCCATCAGACCGAGCACCAGCAGGCCCGAGAAGGTCGGGGTCGCGTCGGCGTTCTCGTCGACGTACCCCGTGATCACCTTCGCCAGGAAGTACGCGGCGATCGTCGCCAGGATGAAGGCGATGCCGCCCATCGTCGGCGTACCGCGCTTGCTGGCGTGCTCGCGCGGGCCGTCGTCGCGGATGTACTGGCCGTACCCCTTGCGGGCCAGGAGCTTGATCAGCAGCGGGGTGCCGACCAGCGTCAGGAAGAGGCCGATGACTCCCGCGAACAGGATCTGCTTCATCATCGGGCGGCGACCTCACCCTCGGCGCCGGCATCGAGCAGCGCCGCGGCGACGCTCTCCAGTCCCACCGATCGGGACGCCTTCACGAGCACGACGTCCCCCGGGCGCAACTCGCTGCGCAACAGGTCGACCGCCGCCTGTGCGTCGGACACGTGCACCGACTCCTCACCCCATGAACCCTCGTTGTATGCGCCCAGTTGCAGCCAGGCGGCTTCCCTGCCCCCGACCGCGACGAGCTTGCTGACGTTGAGCCGGACGGCGAGCCGTCCGACCGCGTCGTGCTCGGCGAGCGCCTCGTCCCCGAGCTCGGCCATCTGGCCGAGCACCGCCCACGTGCGACGTCCCTTGCCCATGGCCGCCAGCGCGCGCAGCGCGGCACGCATGGACTCGGGGTTCGCGTTGTAGGCGTCGTTGACGACGGTCACGCCGTCCGGGCGCTCGGTGACCTCCATCCGCCAGCGGGAGAGGGAGCCCGCCTCGGAGAGCGCGGTGGCGATCTCGTCTGCGGACATGCCCAACTCGTGGGCGACGGCGGCCGCGGCGAGCGCGTTCGACACGTGGTGCTCACCGTACAGGCGCATGGTCACATCACGTGCACCGGAGGGTGTGTGAAGCCGGAAGGAAGGCTGTCCGCTGTCCGTGAGTCTCACGTTCTCGGCGCGAACGTCCGCTTCGCCGGACTCTCCGAAAAGGATCACCTTCGCCTTCGTACGGGAGGCCATGGCCCGTACGAGGGGGTCGTCCGCGTTGAGGACGGCCACGCCGTCCTCGGGCAGCGCCTCCACCAGCTCGCCCTTGGCCTCGGCGATCTGCTCCCGGCCGCCGAACTCGCCGATGTGGGCGCTGCCGACGTTGAGGACGAGGCCGACGGAGGGCGGGGTCAGTCCGGCCAGGTAGCGGATGTGGCCGATGCCCCGCGCGCCCATCTCCAGCACGAGGAAGCGGGTCTCCTCGGTGGCGGTGAGGGCGGTCAGCGGCAGCCCGATCTCGTTGTTGAGCGAGCCCGGCGTGAACACCGTCGGCGCCTTGCTCCGCAGCACCTGGGCGATGAGGTCCTTGGTGCTGGTCTTGCCGGCCGACCCGGTGAGCGCGACGAGGGTGGCGCCGAGCCGGCGGACCACGTGCCGGGCGAGGGCGCCGAGGGCGGCCTGCACGTCGTCGACGACGATCGCGGGCACGCCGACGGGCCGGGAGCCGAGCACGGCCGCCGCTCCCGCCCCGACGACCGCCGACGCGAAGTCGTGGCCGTCGACGCGCTCGCCGACGAAGGCGACGAAGAGGCAACCGGGCCCGGCCTCCCGGGAGTCCCGGACGACCGGCCCGGTGACCCGGACGGACGCGTCCGGTATGTCGTGCGTCTGCCCGCCGACGACTTCTGCGATCTCGGCGAGGGAGAGGGCGATCACAAGTTCATCCCTGGGTCTTCTGGATAGCTTCGCGAAGCACCTGGCGGTCGTCGAAGGGACGGACCACTCCGGCGATGTCCTGGCCCTGCTCGTGGCCCTTGCCCGCGACCAGTACGGTGTCGCCAGGCTCGGCCCGCGCGACGGCGGCGGCGACGGCGGCGGCCCGGTCCTCGAAGACCTGGACCTCGCCCCGTTCGTGCGACGGCACGGACGCGGCGCCCTCCAGCATCGTGGCGAGGATGGCGAGGGGGTCCTCGGAGCGGGGGTTGTCCGAGGTCAGCACGGCGGTGTCGGCGAGCCGGGCGGCGGCGGCGCCCATCGGGCCGCGTTTGCTGCCGTCGCGGTCGCCGCCGCAGCCGAGGACGACGTGCAGCCGGCCCTCGGTGACCTTGCGCAGGGCGCGCAGCACCGACTCGACCGCGTCGGTCTTGTGGGCGTAGTCGACCACCGCGAGGTAGGGCTGTCCGGCGTCCACCCGCTCCAGCCGGCCCGGCACGCCCGGCACGGCGGCGATGCCGTCGGCGGCGGTCTGCGGGTCGAGCCCGGCGGCGGCGAGGGCGACGAGGGCGGCGAGGGTGTTGGCCACGTTGAACGGGCCGGCCAGCGGCGAGGTGGCCGCGATCCGCTCGTCCTTCGGCCCGATGGCGGTGAAGGTCGAGTCGAGCGGGCCGACGGTGACGTCCTCGGCCCGCCAGTCGGCGTCGGGGTGGCCTTCCGCGGAGTAGGTGACGACCGGGACGGTGGCCTCGCGGGCGATGCGGCGGCCGTGCTCGTCGTCGACGTTGACCACGCCGAGGCGGCTGCGGGCGGGTGTGAAGAGCTGCGCCTTGGCCTGGTGGTAGTCCTCCATCCCGGAGTGGAAGTCCATGTGCTCCGGGCTGAGGTTGGTGAAGACGGCGACGTCGAAGACGCAGCCGTCGACGCGGCCGAGCACCAGGGCGTGGCTGGAGACCTCCATGGCGACCGCCTCGGTGCCGCGTTCGCGCATGACGCCGAAGAGCGCCTGGAGGTCGGTGGCCTCGGGGGTGGTGCGCTCGGAGGGGATGCGCTCGTCGCCGATGCGCATCTCGACCGTGCCGATGAGCCCGGTCGCCATGGTGGTGCGCAGCCCGCCCTCGACGAGGTAGGCCGTGGTGGTCTTCCCGGAGGTGCCGGTGATGCCGATCTGGAGGAGGTCGCGCCCGGGGTGGCCGTAGATGGTGGCCGCCAGTTCACCCATCCGGGCGCGGGGGTCCTCGACGACCAGGGCCGGCAGTCCGGCCGCGGCGGCGCGTTCGGCGCCGGCCGCGTCGGTCAGCACGGCGGCGGCGCCGAGGCCCGCGGCCTGGGTGACGAAGTCGGCTCCGTGGGCGCGGGCCCCGGGCAGCGCGGCGTACAGGTCACCCGGGCGGACGGCGCGCGAGTCGTGGGTGATCCCGGTGATCCCGGCGGTGCTGCGCGGTGCGGTGACACCCAGTTGACCGGCGAGTTCCGCGAGGGGTGTCGCGGTGGTCCGCGCCGGCCGGGGCGGTCCCGAATAGGTCACGGGATGACCCTTCTGGGTGGTTTGGGACTGATCAGCGTGTGGCACGGCGGTGAGCGTACCGGGCCCACCCGCCTCCGGGCGAAGTGAGGTCCGGGGGCTGTCCTGGTTCCCCGGATCGGGGGTGATCGTTGTCACGGGTGGTTCCTGGTGGCTCGGTGCTGGCTCGGTACGGGCTGCTCGGTGCGGGGTCAGGGCTTGAAGGTGACCGGGAGCTTCGCGGGTTCGGCGCCGGTGGGCGGGACCTGGAGGGTCTTCAGCGCGAACTCCATCACCTCCTTGTAGATGGGGCCGCAGATCTGGCCGCCGAAGTAGCTGCCCCGGGTGGCGTTCTGGATGGCGCAGTAGACGGTGACGCGGGGCTTGTCGGCGGGGGCGAACCCGGCGAACGAGGAGGTGTAGCCGTGGTACTTGCCGGTGGCCGGATCGACGCGGTTGGCGGTGCCCGTCTTGCCGGCCACGCGGTAGCCGGGGATGCGCGCCTTGGTGCCGGTGCCCTCCTCGTCGTCGACCACCGACTCCAGCATCCTGGCCAGCGTCCTGGCGGTCTCCTCGCTGACCACACGGGTCCTCTTGGGCTCGGGGGCGGGGGTGAAGCGCCCGTCGGCGCCCTTGGTGCCGCGCACGACGGTGGGTTCGACGCGCGTGCCGCCGTTGGCGATCGTCGAGTAGACGGAGGCCGCCTGGAGCGCGTTCACCGACACGCCCTGGCCGAAGGGAATCGTGTACTGCTGCGAGGTGGACCACTGTCCGGGCGGGGCGAGGATGCCCTTGGTCTCCCCCGGGAAGCCCAGTCCGCTGTACTCGCCGAGCCCGAACTTGCGCAGGTAGGAGTAGAGGACCTCGTTGGCCTCCCGCTGGGTCCCGCCCAGTTCGCCGGTGGCCAGGATGGTGCCGATGTTGCTGGACTTGGCGAGCACCCCGTTGAGCGTGAGGTACCAGGTGGGGTGGTCGACGTCGTCCTTGAAGAGGCGGTCGCCGCGGTGCAGCCGGTTGGGCACGGTGACGTGGGTGCCCGGCGTGGCGGCCTCCTCCTCCAGCACGGCGGCCATCGACATGACCTTGGCGGTGGAGCCGGGCTCGAAGGCGTCCTGGAGCGCCCCGTTGCCGAGCGCCGCCGGGTCGGCGTGGGCCAGGTCGCCCGGGTCGAACCCGGGCGAGTTGGCCATGGCGAGGATCTCGCCGGTGCGGGTGTCCTGGACGATCACGTAGCCGCCGTCGGCCTTGGACTTGGCGACCTGCTCGGTGATGGCGTGCTGGGCGGCCCACTGGATGTCCCGGTCGAGGGTCAGTTCGACGTCGCTGCCGGGCACGGCGGGCGTCTCGGTCGAGCCGGCCGTGGGCACGTGGCGCCCGCCGGACTGGGCGTAGCGGAGCGTGCCGTCCTTGCCGGCCAGCGTGTCGTCGAGCTGGCGTTCGAGGCCGCCGCCGCCCTTGCCCTCGGAGTCGACCCAGCCGATGAGTCCGGCGGCCAGGTCGCCGCCCGGGTAGACCCGCTTGCTGCTGGGGTCGGCGAAGACGCCGGCGAGGACGTTGACGGCGGACTTGTCCGTCTCGCGCTCCTTGGCCAGCGCGCTCTTCAGGTCCTTGATCTGGTTCCAGACCTGGGGGGTCTGGCGACGGGCGAGCCGGACGTAGCGCAGCCCGGTGTTCTTCGGGCGGAGCTGGGTGACCAGTTCCTCCTGCTCCCGGCCGAGGATGGGGGCGAGGAGCGCCGCCGCCTGCTCGGGTCCGTCGTCGACGCCGAGCTGGTCGCGGGTGAACATCGTGGGGTCGGCGGTGATGTCGTAGGCGTCCTCGGTGGCGGCGAGGGCGACGCCGTTGCGGTCGGTGATGCCGCCGCGCTCGGCGGTCAGGGTGTGGACGACGTAGCGGTTCTGCTCGGCCTTCGCGGTGTACGTGCCGGCCTCGACGGCCTGGACCTGGAGCAGCCGCACCACGAAGGCGGCCAGGACCAGGGTGAAGGCGAGCCCGACCATGCGCAGCCGGGGCCGGGGGCGGCCCAGGCGCAGGGAGCCGGACGCCGGGCCCCTGGGCGGGGAGGGCCGGGCCGGGCGGCGGGCCGGGCCGCGGGGGGACCGGGCGCCGGGTCCGGGCTGCCGCCGTCCGCCGGGGCGGACGGGCCGGGCGGGTCCGGGCACGCGGCGGCGCGGCGGTTGCCTGTCGGACACTTCCGTCACCTGCCGGGGGTCGGGGTCGGGAGGGGGCTGCCCGCCGCGGTGGGGGCGGGGGTGGTTCCGGGGGTCCCGGTGCCGGAGGGCTCCGCGCCGGGGGCCGGGGCCGGTCCGGTGGCGGGCGGCTCACCGGTGGCGGACGGGTCCGGGGAGGGATCGGCCGAGGGGTCCGTCCCGGACGGTGAGGGCGGCGCCTCGGGGGCGGCCGGCCGGGAGGTGGCCGGGGCCGGCGGGGTGGCCGCGGGGCTGGGCGAGCCCTTGACCTTGCCGTCGGGGCCGAGGAAGGCGGGGTCGCCGCCGGGCACCATACCCAGCTCGCCCGCGCGCCGGTGCAGCGCCTGGGGCGCGGCGTAGGCGTCGATGTCCCGCTGGAGCGCCTGCTCCTCGTCGGTGAGGCTCTTCGTCTCCCGTTTCAGGTCGGCGAGCTGGAAGGAGCCCTCGCTCAGCGCCGAGTTCAGCACCAGCAGGCCGATCAGTCCGCCACCGAGCAGCACGACGACCAGGAGGACGAAAGGCGCCCTGGCCGCCTGGCCTCGCCCGCCGCCCGGCGGGAAGAGCCGGGCGAGCCGCGCGGCCCGCCCCCTCAGTTCGGGTTTTCCGCTCACGTACCCTCCCCGCGGCCGCGACGGCGCACCCGCACCCGCCTGGCCGGCCTCACTCGACGTCCTCCCTGATGCGCTCGGCCCCGCGCAGCCGGGCCGGCGCCGCCCGCCGGTTCTCGGCGATCTCCTCCTCGGTGGGAAGTTCGGCACCGCGGGTGAGCAGCTTGAGCCGCGGCGCGTACCGCTCCGGCACGACGGGCAGTCCGGGCGGCGCGGTGACGGCCGCGCCGGCCGACAGGACCTGCTTGACCAGCCGGTCCTCCAGCGACTGGTACGAGAGCACCGCGATCCGGCCGCCGACGGCGAGGGCGCGCACCGCGGCCGGCACGGCCCGCTCCAGGACCGACAGCTCGCCGTTGACCTCGATCCGCAGCGCCTGGAAGGTGCGCTTGGCCGGATTGCCGCCGGTGCGCTTGGCGGCCTGCGGCAGCGCGTCGCGGATCAGCTCGACCAGCCGGGCGCTGGTGGTGAAGGGCTCCTTCTCCCGCTCACGCACGATCGCCGAGACGATACGCCGGGCCTGCTTCTCCTCGCCGTAGGCGCGCAGGATGCGCACCAGGTCGCCGGGCGGGTAGGTGTTGAGGACCTCGGCGGCGCTCACGCCGGCCGTCTGGTCCATCCGCATGTCCAGCGGGGCGTCCTGCGCGTAGGCGAAGCCGCGGCCGGCCTCGTCGAGCTGCATGGACGACACGCCGAGGTCGAAGAGCACGCCCTGCACGCGCGGCAGGCCGAGCCGCTCCAGGACCTCGGGCAGTTCGTCGTAGACGGCGTGGACCAGGGTGGCGCGGTCCCCGTAGCCGGCCAGCCGCTCGGCGGACAGGCGCAGGGCCTCCGGGTCCCGGTCGAGGGCGACCAGCCGCACCCCGGGGAAACGGTCGAGCAGGGCCTGGCTGTGTCCGCCGAGCCCGAGCGTGCAGTCCACGACCACCGCCCCCGGTTCCTGGAGCGCGGGTGCCAGCAGGTCCAGGCACCGCTGGAGCATCACCGGGACGTGTCGACTCTGGCTCAAGTGGTGCGGCCTCTCCGGTCCGGCGCGGCGTCACGTACCGCCGGGTCCCCTCCCGCTCGCTCGGAAGGGGAGACCTGCCGGCGCCGAAAGCGTCGGCCGGCCGGGAGCGGGAGGAGGCCGAGCCGTACGTACGCGCCGCGCACGTGGGGAGAGCCAGCGGGATCTCGCCCAGCTCTCCGGGGTGTTCAGTCCAGCGGGGAGAGCCTCGCCTCCCGCTGCGCGTCACTTTAGTCGACCGGGTCGCCCGGTCAATCAACCGGCCTGCGCGTCGCGGACACCGGCGTCCGCAAACCGGCGCACCGCGCCTTTTCACCCGTACGGGCGCATTCACACCGCCCTGTGGGTTGGCTCACAACAAGCCACGATGACGTTCTTTGTCCCGCTTCACCGAGGGCTACGGGCCCGGTCGGCCAGTAACGTCATGGTTATGACGACTTCTGCATCGGTTCCCGCAGGCTCCGAATCCGCCATAGTGCGCGAGGGCACCGTCACCGACCGGCTCGTCGAGGCCAACGCGGAGTACGCCGCCGCGTTCACCGATCCCGGGATGGACGCCCGTCCCGTTCAGCGCGTCGCCGTCGTCGCCTGTATGGACGCACGGCTCGACCTGCACGCCGCGCTCGGCCTTCACCTCGGTGACTGCCACACCATCCGCAACGCGGGAGGCGTCGTCACCGACGACGTCATCCGCTCCCTCACCATCAGCCAGCGTGCCCTGGGCACGCGCAGCATCGCCCTCATCCACCACACCGGCTGCGGCCTGGAGTCGCTCACCGAGGACTTCCGGCACGAACTGGAGATGGAGGTCGGCCAGCGCCCCGCGTGGGCGGTCGAGTCCTTCCGCGACGTCGACCAGGACGTGCGCCAGTCGATGAAGCGGGTGCGCACTTCGCCGTTCCTGCTGCACACCGAGGACGTCCGTGGTTTCGTCTTCGATGTACGGACGGGCCTGCTGCGCGAGGTCGACCCCGCCTGACCGGCCCGTACGCTCCGACACCCGTCCCCGTGCCGTCACCGGTGCCGCAAGACCCGACATAACGCGGCGAGTTGTCCACAGGCGAGTGACACGAATCGGTAACGGCGGCAAGAATGCGGGGAGTGGCCTCACGCGGGACCGTGGATTCCGCGTGGTGCCGCGACGGGGTGGGCCGTCCCGGGACACGGGGGCCGGCCGGAAAGCTGGGGTAACCCCGCTCCTCGGAGCGCGGGGAAGGGCCGAGGAGGGCCGGTTGACCACCTATGACGATCGTGCGAGCCGTGGGGGCGCCCCCGACCGGGCGTATCCGCCGGTGGGGGACGATCCGACCGCCGTCGTCGAGCGGGTGCGCGCGTCGGTCGAGAGCGTGATCGAGGGCAAGCCCGAGGTCGTGCGGCTCGCCCTGACCGTGCTGCTCGCCGAGGGGCACCTGCTCATCGAGGACGTCCCCGGGGTCGGCAAGACCATGCTGGCCAAGGCGCTGGCCCGGTCCGTCGACTGCTCCGTGCGCCGTATCCAGTTCACGCCGGACCTGCTGCCCTCGGACATCACCGGCGTCTCCATCTGGGACCAGCAGCGCCGGGACTTCGAGTTCAAACCGGGCGCCATCTTCGCCCAGGTGGTGATCGGCGACGAGATCAACCGCGCCTCGCCGAAGACCCAGTCCGCGCTCCTGGAGTCGATGGAGGAGCGCCAGGTCACCATCGACGGGCAGACCTACGAGCTGCCCAGCCCCTTCATGGTCGTGGCCACCCAGAACCCGGTGGAGATGGAGGGCACCTACCCGCTGCCCGAGGCCCAGCGCGACCGCTTCATGGCCCGGGTCTCCATCGGCTACCCGCACCCGGAGGCCGAACTGCGCATGCTGGACGTGCACGGCGGGGTGAACCCGCTGGACGACCTGCAGCCGGTGGCCCACGCCCACGACATCGTCAAGCTGGTCGAGGCGGTCCGCGAGGTGCACGTCGCCGAACCGGTCCGGCGGTACGCCGTGGACCTGGTCGCCGCCACCCGCACCCATCCCGACCTCAGACTCGGCGCCTCCCCGCGCGCCACCCTGCACCTGCTGCGCGCCGCGAAGGCCGCCGCCGCCCTCGGCGGGCGGGACTACGCGCTGCCGGACGACGTGCAGGCGCTCGCCGTCGCCGTCCTCGCGCACCGCCTGCTGCCCACCGCGCAGGCCCAGCTCAACGGCGCCACCGCCGAACAGGTCGTCCAGGAGATCCTGCGGCGCACCCCGGTGCCCGCCACCGTGCGCCACAACGGCCTCGGGGCGGCCCCCGCCCACGGCCGGCAGCCGCCGCGGAGGCCGTGATGGAGGCCGGGGGGACGCACCGCCCGGACCAGGACCAGGACGGCGCCGGGGGCGGCGGGATCCGCGCCGCCCTGGCCGGGCTGACCACCCGGGGGCGTTCCTTCCTGGCCGCCGGGATCGCCGCCGCCGTCTGCGCCTACGTCCTCGGCCAGGGCGACCTGCTCCGGGTGGGCCTGCTGCTGGGGGTGCTGCCGCCGGCCTGCGCCGCGGTGCTGCACCGCACCCGCCACCGGGTCGCCGGAGGGCGCCGGCTGTCCCCGGCGCGGGTGCCCGCCGCCGGGGAGGCCCGGGTGCACCTGCGCGTCGAGAACGTCTCGCGGCTGCCCACCGGACTGCTGATGCTCCAGGACCGGGTGCCCTACGTGCTCGGCCCGCGCCCCCGCTTCGTCCTGGACCGGGTCGAGCCGGGCGGCAGCCGGGAGGTGTCCTACCGGGTCCGCTCCGATCTGCGGGGCCGCTACCCGCTCGGCCCGCTCCAGTTGCGGCTGACCGACCCGTTCGGGATGTGCGAGCTGACCCGGTCCTTCTCGGCCGAGGACATCCTGACCGTCGTCCCGCGCGTGGAGGCGCTGCCGCCGGTGCGGCTGAGCGGCGATTCGCGGGGCCGCGGGGACGGGCTGCGGCGCGCGCTCGCCCTGGCCGGTGACGACGACGTCATCCCGCGCGGCTACCGGCACGGCGACGACCTGCGCCGGGTGCACTGG
Source organism: Streptomyces sp. SCSIO 75703 (assembly GCF_036607905.1). NCBI lineage: Bacteria > Bacillati > Actinomycetota > Actinomycetes > Kitasatosporales > Streptomycetaceae > Streptomyces > Streptomyces sediminicola. The sequence goes on along the minus strand of NZ_CP144555.1, from coordinate 5,123,936 downwards.
CGGTCCACCGCGCGCCACGGGGAGCTGATGGTGCGCCGCGAGGAGCAGCCGCGGCGGGCCCGCTGCACGGTCCTGCTGGACACCCGCCGGACGGCGTTCGAGGGCGCCGGTCCCGACTCGGCCTTCGAATGGGCCGTCGCGGGCGCCGCGTCCGTCCTGGCGCACATGCTGGAGCGGGGCTTCTCGGTGCGGCTGCTGACCGACACCGGCGCCACGGTCCCGGGCGAGGGCGCCGACGGCTTCACCTCCGGCGGCGGCGCCGACACCGCCGGGCTGCTGATGGACACCCTCGCGGTGGTCGGGCACTCCGGCCAGACCGGCCTGTCCCGGGTCCACGACGTGCTGCGCGGCGGCAGCGGGGGGCTGCTGGTGGCGTTCTTCGGGGACCTCGACGAGGAGCAGGCCGCCGTCGCCGCCACGCTGCGCCACGCCGGCGGCGGGGCGGTCGCCTTCGTCCTGGACGTGGCCGAGTGGCGCGGCGACGCGGCGCCGGGCACCGCCGCGGACGGGGACCGGGAGCCCCTGCGGCGGCTGCGCGAGGCGGGGTGGACCGTGGTCGGCGTCCCCCGCGGCGCCGCGCTCGCCGAGCTGTGGCGCCGGGCCGACCGCGAGCGCGACGGCCTCGCACCGGCCACCGGGGAGGACGGGCGATGAGCGGGCAGGCACGAGTGGCGCTGTGCGCCTGGGCGGCCACGCTGACGACGGCGTGCGCGCTGCTGCCGCTGGTGGACCCGGCGACCTGGATCGTGCAGGCCGCCTTCCTGCTGGCGGTGCAGTCGGGCGTGGGCGCGGTGGCCCGGCGGGTGCCGCTGGCCCGGCCGCTGACCGTCGCCGCGCAGTCGGTGACCGGGGTGCTGCTGCTGACCGTGGCCTTCGCCCGCCGGGAGGCCCTCGCCGGGCTGGTCCCCGGCCCGGAGGCCGTCGCCCGGGTGGGCGCGCTGCTGCGCCAGGGCGCCGACGACATCGCCCGGTACGCGATCCCGGCGCCGCTGGAGTCGGACGGCATCCGGCTCATGCTGGTCGGCGGGGTGCTGGTCATCGGCCTGCTGGTGGACACCCTGGCGGTGACCTTCCGCAGCGCGGCCCCGGCCGGGCTGCCGCTGCTCGCGCTGTACTCGGTGGCCGCGGGGCTCGCCGAGGGCGGCGCCGACTGGCTGTGGTTCCTGCTGGCCGCCACGGGGTACCTGACGCTGCTGCTCGCGGAGGGCCGCGACCGGCTGGCGCAGTGGGGACGGGTCTTCGGCGGGCCGCAGCGCACCGCCGGGGAGCGCGCGGGCCCCGCGGCGCCGCTGCGCACCGGGCGGCGGATCGGCGCCTTCGCGCTGGGCGTCGCCCTGGTGGTGCCGGCGGCGCTGCCCGCGCTGGAGGGGGGTCTGCTGGACAGCGCCCGCTCGGCGGGCGACGGTTCCGGGGGCGGCGGCACCATCTCCGCGGTGAACCCGCTGGTCTCCCTGCGGGACAGCCTCAACGTCGACGAGGACCGCCGGGTGCTGTCCGTCACCACCGACACGGCGGACCTCTCCGACCTGTACCTGCGGATCGTCTCCCTGGACGACTTCGACGGCACCACCTGGAAGCCGGCCAAGCGGCACATCACCTCGGTGCCGGAGGGCGCCTTCCCCACCCCCGCGGGGCTCGGCCCCGACGTGGAGCGCCGGGAGACGGTGACGACGGTGTCGGCGGCGGACTGGTACGCCCAGGACTGGCTGCCGATGCCGTATCCGCCGAGCGGGGTGCGGGTGTCCGGCCACTGGCGCTACGAGCCGGTCGGCATGACGCTGGTGGGCGACCACGGCCAGAACACCCGCGGGATGACGTACGAGGTGCGCGGTCTGGACGTGCGTCCGACGGCGGAGCAGCTCGCGGCGGCGCCCCGGCCGCCGGAGGGGCTGTTGCGGGAGTTCACGGAGCTGCCCGAGTCGCTGCCGGGGGTGGTCGCCGAGACCGCCCGCGAGGTGACGGCCGGGGCGTCGAACGCGTACGAGCGGGCGGTCGCGCTCCAGGAGTTCTTCGCCACCGAGGGCGGCTTCGTCTACGACACGCAGGTGCGGGTCGGCAGCGGGTCGCAGGCGATTTCCCGGTTCCTGCGGGACCGGCGGGGCTTTTGCGTGCACTTCTCCTTCTCCATGGCGGCGATGGCCCGCACCCTGGGCATACCGGCCCGGGTGGCGGTGGGCTTCGCGCCGGGCACGCCGCAGGGGGACGGTTCGGTGTCGGTGGGGCTGCGGGACGCGCACGCCTGGCCCGAGCTGTACTTCGAGGGTGTGGGCTGGACCCGGTTCGAGCCGACGCCGACCCGGGGTTCGGCGCCCTCGTACACGCTGCCTCAGGCGCCGGGGAGCGCGGTGCCGGACCCGGCCGAGCCGTCCCGGGACGCGCGGGCGGAGCCGTCGGCGGCGCCCTCGGCGAGCGACGGGTGCTCGGCGGAGGACAAGAAGGCGGAGGCGTGCGCGAGCGAGCCGGCGGTGACCGTGCCGGTGGCCGGCGGCGGCGGTCCGGGCGGGTACGCGGTGCTGGGCTGGACGCTGGGCGCCCTCGCGGTGCTGCTGACGCCGCTGACGCCGATGCTGTGGCGGCTGCGCCGGCGGTCGGTGCGACTGGGGGCGCACGGGCGGGGCGCGGCGGACGCGGCGCCGCACGCCCTGGCCGTGTGGGAGGAGCTGGGCGACACGGCGTGGGACCTCGGCGTCCCGCCCGACGGGTCGCTGACGCCGCGTGGCTCGGCGGAGCGGATCGTGCGGCTGGGGCGCCTGGACGAGGAGGCCGGGGCGGCGGTGCGCCGGGTGGCCCGCGCGGTGGAGGAGGTGCTGTACGCGCCCCGGCCGCGTCCGGTGGCGGGGCTGGCGGAGGACGCCGGCCGGGCGGCGGCGGGGTTGCGGGCCTCGGTGGGCCGGGGCACGCGGCTGCGGGCACGGATCGCCCCGCGTTCGGCCGTCCGGGTGGTCTGGGCGGCCTCGGCCCGGTGGACGGCCCTGCGGGAGCGCCTCGGCACGGCGTCGCGGCCCCCGCGCAAGGTGCCGGGTCTGCGCGGCTGACCGGACGGCGGCCGGCGCCGGGCTCCGGGGAGCCGGGGGCCCGGCGCCGCCCGTGGGGTCGCGGGGGCCGCGCGGGCGGGGACGGCCGGGCGCGCGAGGGCCGCGGGGACATGGGCGAGGGGGTGACCACCCGGTGGGTGGTCACCCCCTCGAACCGTCCTGTGCGGGGCGGAGGGCGGGTGCCGGGGCTCAGTGCCCCTGCTGCTCGTCCCTGCGCCGCTGCCAGCGCTCCTCTATACGGTCCATCACGGAGCGCCGCTGACGCCCCTGACCGCGTGGCTGTGGCCCGGTACCCGGGGGCGGCTGCTCGCCCGGCTTGGGGGCCTTGCGCCAGCCGGTCACCGCGAGGACCGCGCAGCCCAGCATGACGAGGAACCCCACCACGCTGAGCCAGACCTGCTTGGCGACCATACCGGCCATGAGGAGCGCAATTCCTACGAGGAAGCCCGCGACCGCCTGGTAGACCCGACGCCGGGTGTACGTACGCAGCCCGCTTCCCTCGAGCGCCGACGCGAACTTGGGATCTTCGGCGTACAGCGCTCGCTCCATCTGCTCGAGCATGCGCTGCTCGTGCTCCGAGAGCGGCACGGAGTCCTCCTCATCGTGCAGTCGCCGGGGCGACCCGGGGGGTCCCTTCAGGATAGGCAGGGAATCGCCCCCGTGAAACCCGCCCCTCTACGCCATGTGGCCAACCAGTATCCGCCATGACCACGTCGACTCGTCGAAGTTCCCATTCCCCGACGGCCGACCGGTCATGCCGGGCGGTCTCCTTCGATCATACGGCGCCCGGCCCCCGTTCGGGTGGGCTGTGGCGTACTCCATCGACGGCCGCGACGCTGATCAGCGGCCTGTCCCGGTGGGCGGCTCAGGCCCCGTCGGCCCCGCTCGCCTCACCGAGTACGTGGAGCTGGGTGGCCACGGCGTGGAAGGCGGGGAGTTCCGCGGCGGCGGCCTCCAGCTTGAGCAGGGCCTCGTGGGCTCCGGGCTCGGTGTCGACGAGGACGCCGGGGACGAGGTCGGTGAAGACCCGCACCCCGTGCACCGCGCCGACGCGGAGACCGGCGGCCTCGACGAGTCCGCTGAGCTGTTCGGCGGTGAAGCGCCGGGGCACCGGGTCGCCGTCGCCCCAGCGGCCGTCCGGGTCGTCGAGGGCCCGGTGGGCCTCCGCGAAGTGGCCGGCGAGGGCGCGGGCGAGGACGGCTCCGCCGAGTCCGGCGGCGAGCAGGCTGAGGACACCGTCGGGACGGAGGGCGGCGACGACGTTGCCGAGGCCCTCGGCGGGATCGTCCAGGTACTCCAGGACGCCGTGGCACAGGACGGCGTCGTGGCCGCCGCGCTCGACGACGTCGAAGAGGCCGCGGGCGTCGCCCTGGACCCCGCGCACCCGGTCGGCGACGCCGGCCTCGGCGGCGCGGCGCTCCAGCGCGAACAGGGCGTTGGGGCTGGGGTCGACGACGGTGACGTGGTGGCCGAGGCCGGCGAGGGGCACGGCGAAGTTGCCGCTGCCGCCGCCGGCGTCCAGGACGTCCAGCGCCCGCCGGCCCGTGGCCGTGACCCGGCGGTCGAGGGCCTCCTGCAGGACGTCCCAGACCACGGCGGTACGGAGGGCGGCACGGGGGCGCATCGGGTCCGGCACGGCAGTTGACTCCTCGGCGCGGCCCCGCCGCTGGCACGGGCGGAGCGAACGGGCTGCCCGTCCCGGTCCGGGACGCGGACGGGGGCGGGCTTCAGGCGCCTCCCACCCTATTGCCTCCGGTACGGGGGCGAACCACCCCGGGTCCGGCGCACCCCCCCGCCCCCGAGGCGCCGGGCCGCCGTGACCGTGGCCCGCCCGGGACGGGTCAGGCTGCGCCGGGCGAGCCGGGGGCGGGGGCGGGGTGGGGCGGCGCCTGCGTGGCGGGGCGGGAGGCAGGGACGAGGGGCTGGCGGGGCTGGAGGGTGAGCACGCGTTCCACCAGGCGCAGGAACATCCCGGCATCGCGCACCAGGTCGTCGGCGGCCCGCGCGTCGGCCGCGCCGCGGATGCCGGCCTCGGCGCGGGCCCGGCGCCCGGCGCCGGCGGCGAACAGGGCGCACCACTCCGTCAGTTCCGGTGCGATCTCGGGGACGACCTCCCAGGCGCTGCGGATGGGGGCGCGGGCCCTCGGGGTGGTCTCCGGGCGGCCCCGGGCGGCGAGCACCGCGGCGGCGGCGCGCAGGGCGGCGAGGTGGGCCGTGGCGTAGCGCTCGTTGGGCGGGTCCAGGAAGGCGGCCTCGGCCAGCCCTGATCGGGACTGGGCGAGCAGGTCGAGGGCGGCCGGCGGGGCGGCGGACCGGCGGAGCACCGGGTGCACGTCGCTCGCGGGGCCGTTCGGTGAGGGGGCAGGGCCGGGCGTGCGGCGCCGCCGGGCGGCGGCTGCGGACGGATGGGCCATGACGAACCTCCTGTCGTCTGCGTGACGGCACGGTGGCCGTCTGCGCATATCGTGCGGCCCGCCACTGACAATCCGCTCTGACCTGCGCCTTTGCCTCGCTCGACCGTTCGGGCTAGTTTTTGCACTGACCAGTCAGTTCAAAAAGGCTCCCGGGTGGGGCGGAGGGGTTGCGCTCGTGGTGGTGGACGAGGAGGCGTCCGGGCTCGCGGTGGCGGCGCGCGGGCTGGGGCTGCGGGGGCCGCGGGGCTGGGTGTTCCGGGACGTCGGAATCGACGCCGGGCCCGGTGCGCTGATCGCGCTGGCGGGGCCGTCGGGCTCCGGGCGCACCTGCCTGCTGCTGACGCTCACGGGGCGGATGCGGCCGACCGAGGGCACGGCGACCGTGGGCGGCCGGACGCTGCCCCGGCGGATGGCCGCCCTGCGCCGGGTCAGCGCCCTCGCCCACGTCCCGGGGGTCACCGACCTCGACCCCGCGCTGACCGTCGCCGAACACCTGCGCGAACGGGAGCTGCTGCAGCGCCGGTTCGGCGATTCCGTACGGGCGTTGCTGCGTCCGCGGTCGCGGTCCGCCGCCGGGGCCCGGCGGCGGACCGACGCGGCGCTGGCCGCCGCCGGGCTGGAGCTCGCGGCGCTGCCCAAGGGTCCGCGTACGGCCGTACGGGACCTGGAGCGGGTCGAGGCGCTCAGGCTCTCCGTCGCCCTGGCCCTGATCGGCCGGCCGCGGCTGCTCGGCGTGGACGACACGGACCTGAAGCTGTCGGCGGCCGAGCGGGAGGAGGTCTGGGCCCTGCTGCGGTCGCTGGCGGCGTCCGGCACGACGGTCGTGGCCGTCTGCGCGGAGGCGCCCGAGGACGCGGTGACCGTGTCCACCCGGCACGAACCCGCCGGCCGCTCCCCCCACGAGAACGACCACCCGAACGACCACGACCACGACGACGCCCACGACGACCACGACGCCCACGACGACCACGACAAGGAGACGGCCGATGCGCTCGCCGAAGCTGGCCGCGATTGAGCTGAGGCGCTTCGGGCGCGGGCGGCTGCCACGGGCCGCGCTGGTGGCGCTGCTGTTGCTGCCGCTGCTCTACGGCGCCCTGTACCTGTGGTCCTTCTGGGACCCGTACGGCCGCCTGGACCGCATCCCCGTGGCGCTGGTCAACGAGGACCGGGGCGCGGGCGCCGGCGACGAGCGGATCACCGCGGGCGACGACATCGCCGAGGGGCTGCTCGAGAGCGAGACGTTCGCGTGGCACCGGGTGAGCGCCGCCGAGGCCCGTGAGGGCGTGGAGGACGGCACCTACTACCTGTCGCTCACGCTGCCCGCCGACCTGAGCGCCAAGGTCGCCTCCGGCGCGGGCGACGCGCCCGAGGCCGGGGCGCTGCGGGTGCGCACCAACGACGCGAACAACTACATCGTCGGCCAGATCTCCCGGTCGGTCTTCTCCGAGGTGCGCCAGGCGGCGTCCGGCAAGGCGTCGCGGGCGTTCCTGGACCGCATCTTCATCTCGTTCTCCGACATCCACGGCGAGACGGTGAAGGCGGCCGAGGGGGCGGACACCCTCCAGGGCGGTATCGGCGAGGCCGAGAAGGGCTCGGGCGACCTGGCCTCGGGGCTGAAGGACGCCGAGGACGGCAGTGGCAGGCTCGGCAAGGCGCTGAAGAAGCTGGACACGGGCTCCGGCGATCTGGCGAAGGGCTCCAAGGAGGTCGCGGACGGCACCCGGAAGCTGGCCGAAGCGGTCGGGGGGCTGGCCGGCAAGGTGAGTCCGCTGCTGGACGAGAAGGCCGTCGGCGACACCGCCCGCTTCGTCGCCGACTCCTCGGGGGCGCTGCGGGAGAACCTGGACGCCCTGGTGGAGCGGGCCCCGGCCGCGGCGAAGGACGCCCGCGCGCGCGCCGACTCCCTGACGGAGGTCCACCGCGTCCGCTGCGAGGAGGCCGAGGAGGCGGACCCGGCCTGCGCCGACCTGGAGAAGGCCCGTGACGCGGCCTCGGGCGCGGCGGACGTCGCCGAGGAGATGTCCGCCCTGGTCGCCGGTCACCGGGCCGAGCTGAAGAAGCTCGACACCCACCTGGCCGGCCTCCAGGAGGCGGCCCGGGACCTCGCCGAGAAGGCGCCGCACCTCTCGAAGGACCTCAAGGACGCCGTCACCCGGGTGAACGAGCTGAACACCGGGGCCGGCAAGGTCGCCTCCGGCGCCAAGGCGCTGCACGAGGGGGTCGGTGCCGCCCGGACCGGCGCGAAGGAGCTGGACGAGGGCGTCGGCGCCCTGCGGACCGGCGCCGTGGACCTGAACGGCGGGCTCTTCAAGCTGGCCGACGGTTCCGAGAAGCTGGCCGGCGGGCTCCACGAGGGCGCCGACCGCATCCCCGACTACGACGAGGGCGAGCGCGACCGGCGCACCGAGGTGATGGCCGACCCGGTCCGGCTGGTCTCCGAGTCGCTGCACGAGGCGCCGAACTACGGCACCGGTTTCGCCCCGTACTTCATCCCGCTGTCGCTGTGGGTGGGCGCGATGGTGGCGTACATGCTGATCCCGCCGATGAACCGGCGGGCGCTGGCCGCGGGCGGCTCGGCCTGGCGGATCGCGCTGGCGGGGTGGCTGCCGGTGGCGGCGCTGGGGGTGCTCCAGACGGGGGCGCTGATCGCGGTGCTGCACTGGGGGCTGGGCCTGGAGATGGTCCGGGCGGCCGGCACGGTCGGCTTCCTCTTCCTCGTGACGGCGTGCTTCGCGGCGATCGTGCAGTGGCTGAACGCGCGCTTCGGCGCGGCGGGCCGCATCCTCGTGCTCGCACTGCTCATGCTCCAGCTCACCTCCGCGGGCGGCACCTACCCCGTACAGACCAGTCCGGGCTTCTTCAACGCGGTCCACCCCTTCCTGCCGATGACCCACGTGGTCGAGGCGCTGCGCCGGCTCATCACCGGCGGCGGGCTGGAACCGGTGTGGCAGGCGTGCGGGGTGCTCTCGCTCTACACGGTGGCCGCCCTGGCGCTGACCGCGCTCTCGGCCCGTCGCAGCCAGGTGTGGACGCCGTCCCGGCTGCACCCGGAGCTGAGCCTGTGAGCCCTGCGGTGACCATCGGGAGGAAGGGCCTGTGACAATCATGGCCATGGACAGCAGCAACGCCGCCCCGCAGGGGGGCAGCCGACGTGAGGCGACCCGGCAGCGGCTCTACGAGGCGGCCGTGACCCTCATCGCCGAGCAGGGCTTCTCCGCCACGACCGTGGACGAGATCGCCGAGCGGGCGGGGGTGGCGAAGGGCACGGTCTACTACAACTTCGCCAGCAAGTCCGTCCTGTTCGAGGAGTTGCTGCGGCACGGGGTCGGGCTGCTCACCGCCTCGCTGCGGGAGGCGGCGGAGCGCAGCGAGCGGGAGGGCCGCGGCCGGGTGGACGCCCTGGACGCGATGGTCCGGGCGGGGCTGGTCTTCATCGACCGCTATCCGGCCTTCACCCAGCTCTACGTGGCCGAGCTGTGGCGCACCAACCGGGCCTGGCAGGACACGCTGCTGGTGGTGCGGCAGGAGGCGGTCGCGGTGGTGGAGGGGGTGCTGCGCGAGGGCGTGGCGACCGGGGAGTTCAGCGAGGAGATCGACGTCCAGCTCACCGCCGCCGCGCTGGTCGGCATGGTGCTGGTGGCGGCGCTGGACTGGAAGTCGTTCCAGCCGGAACGCTCCCTGGACGATGTGCACGCCGCGCTCTCCCGGCTGCTCCAGGGCCGGGTGAGCGGCTGCCGCTGAGCGGTCCGTGCCGGCCCGTGCCCGTCGCGGGCACGGTCGGGCGCCGGTGCGGTGGTGGCCGCGTCCCCCGCGGGCCGCCACCGCACCGGCGCCTTCCCTTCCGTACGCCACGTACGTCACGTACGTCACGCGGTCACGCACGTCCGGTGCGCGCCCGCCGTACGTCCCCGTACGTCCCCCGTACGTTCCCCCGTCGGAACCCCCGTGTCGGTCGTCCCCCGGGTTCCCCCGTGCCTCGCTCCCGCCGGCCGCGACCGGCGGAAGGAGCGGATCGCGGGCCCGGTCCCGTTCCGGCGCCCCGTGCCGCCGGTGCCGGGACCCGGCCCCCTCTCCGTGTCTCCACCCTCTCGTTCCCGCAGGTCGCGGCCCATCCGCGCGGCTACTCATCTCCGCGGCTGAGTACGCGTACTCAGGCGTGCGCGGTGCCGCTCAGGACCCTCGCCCCCGGACCGGGCGTGGCCGGGGCGGCGGATAAAGTCCCGGTCATGGCACGGATTGCGGTGATCGGCGCCGGGATGGGCGCGATGGCGGCCGCCGCCCGGCTGGCCGTCGCGGGCCACCGGGTGGCGGTGTACGAGCGGAACGGGACCTACGGCGGTGCGGTGGGCCGCCTCGAACGCGACGGGTTCGCCTTCGACACCGGGCCGGGCCTGCTGCCGCTGCCCGCGGTCTGGCGCGATCTGTTCGTCAAGACCGGCAAGGAGCCCCTGGAGGACCGGGTCGGGCTGGTCCAGGTCGACCCGTCGTCCGCGCACCTCTTCGCCGACGGCACCCGGGCCGTCCTCCCCAACGCCTCGCGTGCCGGTGTGGTCGACGCGCTGGACGAGGCGCTCGGCGCCCCCGCCGGACAGCGCTGGGGGGACCTGCTGGTGCGGGCCCGGGAGGCGTGGGACCGCACCCGGCGCCCGCTGCTGGAGGAGCCGCTGTGGCCGAACTGGCGGGTGCTGGCCGAGCGCGAGCCCTACCCGGCGGTCCCCCACAAGCGGCTGCTGCGCACCCGCCGGGCCACCACCCTCGCCGAGGTCGGCGCCTGGGAACTGCGCGACGACCGGCTCGCCGCGCTGCTGGAGGGCCACGCCCTCGCCCACGGGCTGGACCCCCGCACCGCCCCGGCCAACGCGGCCGTCCTCGCGTACATGGAGTACGCCTTCGGCCTCTGGTACGTGCGCGGCGGACTGCGCGAGCTGGCCCGCGCCGTCCACGAACGCTGCCTGGCCCGCCGGGTGGAGTTCCGCTTCGGCCGCGAGGTCACCCGGGTGCTGACGGACGACGGCAGGGTGACGGGGATCGAGACGGCGGACGGCACCGTCGCCGAGGCCGACCTCGTGATCGCCGGGGTGCCGCCCGGCGTGCTGGAGTCGATCGCCGGCGAGGCGGTCCGGCGCGGCGGGGACGAGGTCCCGGCCCGGTCCGGGACGCCGAGCCGGCTCACGGTCCACCTGGCGCTGCGCGGCGACCGGCCCGAGGGCACCGCGCACCGCACGGTGGTGCACGCCCCGGACCGCGCGGCCGAACTGGACGCCCTGTTCGGCGGCGGGCACGGGCCGTGCGCGGCGCCGACGGTGACGGTGCTGCGCCCGGACGACCCGGAGCTGGTGCCCGGCCCGGGGTTCGAGGCGGTCACGCTGAGCGCGGTGGTGCCGGCCGGCACGGACGCGGGCGGGCACGCCGGGTCCCTGCTCGACGTGGCGGAGCGGGCGGTGCCCGGGCTGCGGGACCGGCTGCTGTGGCACGAGGTGCGCGCCCCGGCCGACGTCGCGGCGGCGACCGGCGCGGCGGGCGGGGCGGTCCCGGCGCCCGCGCTGGCCGCGTCCGCCGGGCGGCTGCTGCACCCGGCCAACGGCACGCGCACGCGGGGCCTGTTCACGGTCGGCGGCTGGTCGCACCCGGGCGGCGGGCTGCCGCACGCGGGCATGTCGGGCGCGCTGGTCGCCGGCCTGGTCGTGGAGGGGCCGGACTTCCGCGGCTCGCAGTGAGCGGGCGGGCCGGCCGGCCCCGGGCGGTCAGAAGCGGTACTGCTGCTCGTCGTAGCCCTGCGGGCCGTTCCGCGCCTGGCCGTCGCCCTGGTAGGGGTACGCCTGCTGCTCCGGCGGGAGGTCGCCGCCGTAGGGCTCGTCGGTGCTGCGCTGCTGCGGGACCCACACGCCGCCGGCCGGGGTCTCGCCGCCGTGGCCGCCGGCCGCGTACGGGTCGTGCGGGTAGCCCTGCTGCTGTTGCCCGTACTGGCCGCCGGTGGTGTCGTAGCCGCCGGTGTCGTACGAGGGCGTCCCGCCGTAGGTGTGGGTGCCGATGTACGGGTCGGAGTACGCGGCGTACTGCTGCCGGCCGGGGTCGTAGCCGTAGTCCTGCTGGGGGTAGCCGGAGTAGTCGTAGGCGTAGGACTGGTCGGCGCCCTGGGCGGCGGCCGGGGCCTGCTGGTCCTGGCCGTACCCGGCGGAGTCGCGGTAGACCCCGTAGGAGCCGGTGTCGTCGGGCAGCGGCTGCGGTGCGTGGACGGCGGTGGTCTCCGCGTCGGCGGGGGCGCCGGGGCGGTTCGGGGTGAACACGTCGTCGTGGTCGTCGTCGTGACCGTAGGCGTCCTGGTCGCGGGCCCCGGCGGGGTCGCCGTAGGCGTCGTCGCGGCGGTAGGCGGCCTCGTGACCGTCCCCGCCGTCGCCGCCGTACCCGTCGTCACCGGGGGCTTCGAGGCCGGAGACCTCCAGCGTCGGCTCCTGGCGGCCCCGTTCGGGCCGGCCGCGCTTGACCGCGGCCAGCCCCCCCGAGGAGACCGCCCAGCCGGAGGCGAAGCCGCGGCGGAAGGACAGCGTGACGTAGGTCTGGCCGACCGCGAACGCGGCGGCGCCCAGACCGATCACGATGACCGACGGGATCAGCACGCCGAGGACGACGCCGGCGAAGCCGCCGAAGGCGAGCAGCCGCCAGCGCAGCCGCGCCTTGTACTGCAACAGCACTTCGCCGAGCAGCCACAGCGCGACGACGCCGAACGCGATGTAGAGGACCGTCCAGCCCATGTACGCCCCTCTCCCAGTGGCCGCTTCGCAGTGTGTCGTACAGGCGTGCGGCCGGTCTAGGCCCGTGGTGGACGGTTCAGGCCCAGGTTCTCGTAGATTTCCAGCGTAGCCGTGGAGTTGTTGAGCGTGATGAAGTGCAGTCCGGGAACACCCTCGGCCAGCAGCCGCGCGCAGAACTCCGTGGCGAACGCGATGCCAATGGAGCGTACCGCCGCCGGATCGTCGCGTGACGCGAGGATGCGCTCTTTCAGCTCCTGCGGGAAGGACGCGTTGCTGAGCCTGGGCAACCTCTCCAGCATCTTCACACTGGTCACCGGCATGATCTCCGGAATGACCGGCGTGTCGCAGCCCGCCGCCTCGACCCGGTCGCGCAGCCGCAGGTACGACTCGGGACGGAAGAACATCTGTGTGATGGCGTAGTCGGCGCCGGCGCGGCACTTGTCGACGAAGTGCCGGACGTCGCTCTCCCAGTCGGGCGAGCGCGGGTGCGTCTCCGGGAAGGCGGCCACGCCGACGCAGAAGTCGCCCGACTCCTTGATGAGCCGGACCAGGTCGGCGGCGTACGTCAGCCCCTGGGGGTGCGCCACCCAGTCGCCCATCGGGTCGCCCGGCGGGTCGCCGCGCACGGCGAGCATGTTGCGGATGCCGGCGTCGGCGTACTGCCCGATGATGTTGCGCAGTTCGGCGACGGAGTGGTCGACCGCGGTCAGGTGGGCGACCGGGGTCAGGGTGGTGTCGGAGACGATCTGCTCGGTCTCCTTGACGGTGCCCGCGCGGGTGGAACCGCCCGCGCCGTAGGTGACGGAGACGAAGTCCGGTGCCACCGCCTCGACTCTGCGCAGCGCGCTCCACAGGTTCTTCTCGCCCTTGGGGGTCTTCGGCGCGGAGAACTCGAACGAGTACGTGGTCTTGCCGGCGGCCAGGATCTCGCGCACGGTGCGGGCGCGATCCGTCCTGGTCGATGCGGTTCCGAGGGCCATACGGGCAGGTTAGCCACGGGACGGCGGTCCCCCAACCGGACCGGGGATTTTGCCCGCATTGTCGATTTGTCGTCCACCTTGTGGACACTTCGCCGCCCCCGGGGGCCCGGCGGCCTCCCGGAGACCCCGGACCCGGGCGCGCCGGGCCCGGAGGAGGGCGTGGCTCAGGGGGCCTCGCGGAGCCGGTGGGCGAACTCGGCCGCCGCGGCGCCCGGATCGTCCGCCTCGGTGATCGCCCGGACGACGACGGCCCGCCGGGCGCCCGCCTCCAGCACCTGGTCGAGGGTCGTGAGGTCGATGCCGCCGATGGCGAACCAGGGGCGGCCGGTGCCGAGGGCGGCGGTGTGGCGCACGAGGTCCAGTCCGGGGGCTGGGCGGCCGGGTTTGGTGGGGGTCGGCCAGCACGGGCCGGTGCAGAAGTAGTCCACGCCCTCCTGGACGGCGGCGGCCTCGGCCTCGGCGGCCGAGTGCGTGGAGCGGCCGACGAGCACGCCGTCGCCGAGGATCCGGCGGGCGGCCGGCACCGGGAGGTCGCCCTGCCCGAGGTGGAGCACGTCGGCGCCGGCGGCGTGGGCGACGTCGGCCCGGTCGTTGACCGCGAGAAGCTTGCCGTGCCGCGCGCACGCCTCGGCGAAGACCTCCAGGTGCTCCAGTTCCTCGGCGGCCTCCATGCCCTTGTCGCGCAACTGCACGATGTCGACGCCTGCGGCCAGCACCACGTCCAGGAACGCGGGCAGGTCGCCCTGGGCCGTCCGGGCGTCGGTGCACAGGTAGAGGCGGGCGTCGGCGAGCCGGGCGCGCGCGGAACTGTCGGACATGCGGGGTCCCCCCAGGTTGGGTGTCGTACGGGCCGGCGCGGGGCGCGGCGGCGGATGCGGGCCCGCGCCACGGCCCGCGGACCGGCCGGGGTGCTCCCCCGCCGGTCCACGGGCCGGGCGTCGGGCGGTGTGCGCCACGGGTCAGACGGCGAGCGCCTGGGCGCGGCGCTTCACCTCCGTCCCGCGGTTCTCGGCGAGGGCCTGGGCCGGGGTACCGGGCAGGCTGGGGTCCGGGGTGAAGAGCCACTCCACCATTTCCTCGGGCGTGAAGCCGTCGTCCCGCAGCAGGGTCAGCGTGCCGGTGAGGCCCTTGACGACCTTGTCGCCGTCGATGAAGGCCGCCGGGACGTGCAGCGCCCGGTTCTCGCCGCGGCGTACGGCGATGAGCTGGCCTTCCTTGATCAGCTGCCGCACCCGGGTCACCTCGACGCCGAACCGCTCGGCGATGTCGGGAACGGTGAGCCAGTCGGGTACGAGCGCATCAATCTTCGCGTCAATCTCGGTCACCCCTCCAGCCTGCCATCCGCCACCGACAGCCGGAAACCGGGCGGGTCCGTCCCGGGGGCGCCCCCGGGACGGACCCGCCCGGTCAGGCGGTCGCGGACTTCAGCGGCCGGGCCGGGTCGGCGAGCAGCACCGGGTCCACCGGCGTGCCCGCCTCGATCAGGCGGCGGCCCTGGGCGAGGTCCCGGGGGCGGCCGACGGCCAGCAGGGCGACGAGCCGGTCCCCGCGCAGCCAGCAGACCGTCCAGGCGGGCCCGGCCGGGTCGCCGCGCCACAGCAGGGTGTCGGCGGCCGGGTGGTGGCCCGCGTACTGGACGAAGCGCCCGAACTGCTCGGACCAGAAGTAGGGCACCGGGTCGTAGACCGCCGGGGCCCGCCCCGCGCCGGCGGCGACGATGTTCGCGGCGACCGTGCGGGGGCCCTGGAGGGCGTTGTCCCAGTGGTGCACGAGCAGCCGCTCGCCGTAGCGGCGGGAGGGGAAGGAGGCGCAGTCGCCGACCGCGTAGACGTCCGGGGCGGTGGTGCGCAGCCGCTCGTCGGCCGGGACCTCGCCGTACGCGCCGAGGGCGATGCCGGAGCCGGCAAGCCAGCCGGTGGCGGGCCGGGCGCCGATGCCGACGAGGACCGCGCCGGCCGGCAGGCGGGTGCCGTCGTCCAGGACGGCCGTGCCGGGCTCGACGCGCGCCACGCGCGCGTGGGTGCGCAGGGCGGCGCCGCTGTCGGCGTACCAGGCGGCCATGGGGGCGGTGACCTCGGCGGGCAGCGCGCCCGCGAGCGGCCGGTCGGCGGCCTCCACGACGGTCACCTCGCACCCCGCCTCGCGGGCGGCGGTGGCGAACTCGGCGCCGATCCAGCCGGCGCCGACGACGACGACGTCGTGCTGCCGTTCGAGGACGGGGCGGAGCCGGGCGGCGTCGTCGAGGGTGCGCAGCAGGTGGACGCCGGGCGCGTCCCCGGCGCCGGGCAGCCGCAGCGGTTCGGCGCCGGTGGCGAGGACGAGGGCGTCGTAGGGCACGGGCCCCTCGGTGGTGTCCAGGACGTGGTCGCCGGGGCGCAGGCCGAGCGCCTCGTGGCCGAGCCGCAGGGTGACGCCGAGCGAGTCGAAGTCGATGTCGAAGGCGGAGCCCTCGGCGGTGCCGAGCAGCACGGCCTTGGAGAGCGGGGGGCGGTCGTAGGGCCGGTGGGTCTCGGCGCCGATGAGGGTGACGGTGCCCCGGTAGCCCTCCTCGCGCAGCGCGACGGCGGTCTGCACGCCCGCCATGCCCGCGCCGACGACGACCACGCCGGCTCCCGTGTCCCGTCCCGGTTCCCGTGTCTGCTCGCTCACCCGTTCACCATAGACACCCGGCGTGTCACCCCCGGCACCTGACGTGCCGTCGGCGGGCGGGAGGGGCCGGTGCCGCTACCCGTCCCGGACCTCCTCCACCGCGCTGGTGCCGCGGCCGGGGGCCGACTCCCACTCCCAGTCCTCCTCCAGGCGCAGGCGCCCGTCGGGCAGTGCCACGACGGTGGCCAGGCAGTGGCCCGAGGCGGTGGTCCCGTCGGTGCGGAGCTGCACGTACCGGAAGTCGAGCCGGTCGCCGTCGCGGGTGCCGACCAGCCGCCCGTGGACGACGTCGCCGCCCTCGTACTCGGCCCACACGACGCCGTCCCGCTCGTGGTAGGCGAACCGGGTGCGGGTGCCCACCTGGCCGGCCGACTGGTCGGCGACCGGGGCGAGGACACGGCCGTCCAGGGACGGCGGGGCCGGTCGGGCGGGGGCGGCCGGGCCGGGGGCGGGGGGACGGTTCACGCGGAAGGCTCCCTTACTGGGACGGACGGCATCGGGCTAGGGTGGCCAACGTAAGGCACACGCGGGAGCCCGGACGCACCGGGCTGAGAGGGAGGCTTGCGGCCTCCGACCGTACGAACCTGATCCGGATCATGCCGGCGAAGGGAGGGGCTGGACGCCCATGTCGTCTCCACCGTCGTCCCCGTCCACCTCGGACGTCCTCGTCGTCGGGGGCGGGATCATCGGGCTGGTCACGGCCTGGCGGGCCGCGCGGCGCGGGCTCGCCACCGCCGTCGTGGACCCCGCGCCGGGCGGCGGGGCCGCCCGGGTGGCCGCCGGGATGCTCGCCCCCGTCACCGAACTGCACTACGGCGAGCAGGCGCTGCTCGCGCTCGGCCTCGCCTCGGCCGAGCGGTACCCGGACTTCGCCGCCGAGCTGTCCGAGGCCACCGGGCACGACCTCGGCTACCGCCGCTGCGGCACCCTGGCCGTCGCCCTGGACGCCGACGACCGCGCCCACCTGCGGGAACTGCACGCCTTCCAGGAGCGCTGCGGGCTGGCGTCCACCTGGCTGCCAGGGCGGGAGTGCCGGCGCCTGGAGCCGATGCTCGCGCCCGGCGTGCGCGGGGGGCTCTGGGTGGAAGGCGACCACCAGATCGACCCCCGGCGGCTGGCCCGCGCGCTGGTCGTCGCCTGCGAACGGGCGGGCGTGGTCTTCCACCGCGACGAGGCCGTCCGGCTCACCATCGCCGGGGACCGGGCCACGGGGGTCGTCACGGCCGGCGGCACGGAACCGGCGGCCGGGCGGGTGGTGCTCGCCGCGGGCAGTCTCAGCGGCCGGCTCGCGGGCGTGCCCGAGGAGGTGCGTGCGCCGGTGCGGCCGGTCAAGGGCCAGGTGCTGCGGCTGGCGATGCCGTCGGCGCACGGGCCGCTGCTCGGGCGCACGGTGCGCGCGGTGGTCCGCGGCAACCCGCTCTACCTGGTGCCCCGGGAGAACGGCGAGCTGGTCGTCGGCGCCACCAGCGAGGAGCTGGGCTGGGACACGACGGTCACCGCGGGCGGGGTCTACGAGCTGCTGCGCGACGCCCACGAGCTGGTGCCGGGCATCACGGAGCTGCCGCTGGCCGAGACCCTGGCGGGCCTGCGCCCCGGCTCCCCCGACAACGCCCCGCTGCTCGGCGCCACCGCGCTGCCGGGACTGCTGCTGGCCACCGGGCACCACCGCAACGGCGTCCTGCTGACCCCCGTCACCGGCGACGTGATGGCCGAGATCCTCACCGGCGGGGAGCCGCCCGCCGTCGCACGTCCCTTCACCCCCCGGCGCTTCGGCGCCGCCGTCCCCGCACCCACGGAGCAGCCCGTATGAGCACCGACGTCACGATCCGCGTCAACGGGGAGCCGCGCGAGGTGGCTCCCGGCACCGCCCTGGACACGCTGGTGAGCAGCCTCACCGCGGCGCCCTCGGGCGTGGCCGCCGCCGTCAACGAGACCGTCGTCCCGCGCGCCCGCTGGTCCGCCACCGCCCTCGCCGAGGGCGACCGGGTCGAGGTCCTCACCGCCGTGCAGGGAGGCTGACCATGGCCGACGACCCCTTCGTCCTCGGCGGTACGACGTTCACCTCCCGGCTGATCATGGGCACCGGCGGGGCCCCCAGCCTGGACGTGCTGGAACGCTCGCTGGTCGCCTCCGGCACCGAGCTGACCACGGTGGCGATGCGCCGGGTGGACCCGTCCGTGCACGGGTCGGTGCTGTCGGTGCTGGAGCGGCTGGGCATCCGGGTGCTCCCGAACACGGCCGGCTGCTTCACGGCCGGGGAGGCGGTGCTCACCGCGCGCCTGGCCCGGGAGGCGCTCGGCACGGACCTGGTCAAGCTGGAGGTCATCGCCGACGAACGGACCCTGCTGCCGGACCCGGTCGAGCTGCTGGAGGCGGCCGAGACGCTGGTCGACGACGGGTTCACGGTGCTGCCGTACACCAACGACGACCCGGTGCTGGCGCGGCGGCTGGAGGAGGTGGGCTGCGCGGCGGTCATGCCGCTGGGCTCGCCGATCGGCTCCGGGCTCGGCATCCGCAACCCGCACAACTTCGAGCTGATCGTGGAGCGGGCCGGGGTGCCGGTGATCCTGGACGCGGGCGCCGGTACGGCGTCGGACGCGGCGCTGGCGATGGAGCTGGGGTGCGCGGGTGTGATGCTCGCCTCGGCGGTGACGCGGGCGCAGGAGCCGGTGCTGATGGCGTCCGCGATGCGGGCGGCGGTGGAGGCCGGGCGGCTGGCGCGGCGGGCGGGGCGCATCCCCCGGCGGCGGTTCGCCGAGGCGTCGTCGCCCGCCGGGGGCCTCGCGGAGCTGGACCCGGAGCGGCCCGCCTTCCGGTAGCCCGGCGTCACCCGCACCGCGCGGGGCCCCGCCGGGCCCCGGCCGCGCACCGCGGGCGGGACGCGAGCGCCGCGCGGGCCGGGCGCCGTCGGCGGCCGGCCCCGGTGGCCGGGTGTGTCACAGGTGGGCTTCAGGGGGGTTCCGGTCGTGGGCGAGGCGGCCGGGTGTCCGTTCCGGCTCGTACACTCGCCTGCGTGGACACGACCCTTCAGGACCCTCTGGTCGGGCAGGTGCTCGACGGCCGGTACCGCGTGGAGGCGCGGATCGCGGTCGGCGGGATGGCCACGGTCTACCGGGCCGTGGACACCCGCCTCGACCGCGTGCTCGCGCTGAAGGTGATGCACCCGGGCCTCGCCACCGACGCGACATTCGTCGAGCGCTTCATCCGGGAGGCCAAGTCGGCGGCCCGGCTCGACCACCCCAACGTCGTCCAGGTCTTCGACCAGGGCGCCCAGGGGGCCTACGTCTACCTGGCGATGGAGTACGTCTCCGGCTGCACCCTGCGCGACGTGCTGCGCGAGCGCGGGGCGCTCCAGCCCCGGGCGGCCTTCGGCATCCTGGAACCGGTGCTGGCCGCGCTCGGCGCCGCGCACCGGGCCGGGTTCGTGCACCGGGACATGAAGCCGGAGAACGTGCTCATAGGGGACGACGGCCGGGTCAAGGTCGCCGACTTCGGTCTGGTGCGGGCCGTGAACACGGTGACCAGCACGACCGGCGCCGTCCTCGGCACCGTCTCCTACCTGGCGCCCGAGCAGATCGAGCACGGCACCGCCGACCCCCGCGTCGACGTGTACGCGTGCGGGGTCGTCCTCTACGAGATGCTGACCGGCGGCAAGCCGCACGAGGGCGACTCCGCCGCCCAGGTGCTCTACAAGCACCTGCACGAGGACGTGCCGCCGCCCTCCGCCGCCGTGCCGGGACTGCCGTACGAGCTGGACGAACTGGTCGCCGGGGCCACGGCGCGCACCCCGGGGATCCGCCCCGCCGACGCGGTGGCGCTGCTGGCGCGGACCCGCGAGGCGCACGCGGCGCTGAGCGCGGAGCAACTGGACGCGCTGCCGCCGCAGGCGCTGAGCGCCGAGCACGACAACGCCGAGGACCGCACCAGCGTGATCCCCCGGTCCCTGGCCGTGCCCCGCCCGCTGCCGGTGAACGAGGACGACGACTCCCTCCCGGCGGACGGGGTGCACCGCACCAGCCGGCTGGCCGGGCCGCCGGTGCCGCCGCGCCGCGGACCGGCGGGCCTGGCGCGCGGGCCGCTGGCGATCGTCGCGGCCGTGCTGCTGGTGCTCGGCCTCGGCGTGGGCGTCTGGTACGTCAACTCCGGCCAGTTCACCAAGGTGCCGCCGCTGCTGTCCAAGACGGAGGCGCAGGCCCGGGAGCGGCTGGAGCGGTCCGGCCTGGGGACCGGCACGGTCCGGCACGCCCACAGCGACACCGTCGAGCGGGGCGCCGTCATCAGCACCGATCCCGCGGCGGGCGCCCGTATCCGCAAGGGCGACGCGGTGTCGTTCACGCTCTCCGACGGCCCCCGGAAGGTGAAGCTGCCGGACGTGGCGGGCTACCGGGAGGACCGGGCCCGCGCCCTGCTCCAGGACGAGGGGCTGGAGCCGGGGATGGTGACCCGGGAGTTCAGCGACGAGGTGCCGAGCGGCTTCGTGGTGTCCACCAGCCCGGCCGCGGGCACCGAGGTGCGCGGCGGCTCCGCCGTCGCCCTGGTGCTCAGCAAGGGCCGCCCGGTCGAGGTGCCGGACGTCGCCGGCGAGGACCTCCAGGACGCGCGGGCGGAACTGACCGAGGCCGGTCTCACCGTCGAGGTCGCCCCCGAGCAGGTCACCTCCGAGTACGACAAGGGCCAGGTCGCCCGGCAGACCCCGGCCCCGGGCAGCCGGGCCGCCGAGGGCGACACGGTGACGCTGACGGTGTCCAAGGGCCCGGAGATGGTCGAGGTGCCGGACGTGGTCGGCGAGAGCGTGGCCGACGCCCGGCAGACCCTTCAGAAGGCCGGTTTCGGCGTGAAGGAGGACCGCGGCCTGCTCGGGCTCTTCGGCGACAGGGTGAGGGAGCAGTCCGTGTCCGGCGGCGACACCGCGCCCAAGGGGTCGACGATCACCCTCCGCATCCGCTGACCCCGCCGGCCCCGGCCTCCGCCGGGGGCATGACACCCTGGGGACGTGAACAGTCTCCGGTCCGCCGCCTCCCGCAACCCCGTCGGCTCCCACGTCCCCGTCGCCGGCGGCCTGCACTCCACCGGGCTGTCCGCCGCCCGCGAGCTGAAGGCGGAGGCCGTGCAGGTCTTCGTCGCCAACCCGCGCGGCTGGGCCACACCGGCCGGCGACCCGGCGCAGGACGAGGCGTTCCGCGCCGCCTGCGCCGAGGCGTCGATCCCGGTCTACGTGCACGCCCCGTACCTGATCAACTTCGGGTCGCACACCGAGGCGACGGTGGAGCGGTCGGTGGAGTCGCTGCGGCACTCGCTGCGGCGCGGGCGGGCCATCGGGGCGCTCGGCGTGGTCGTGCACACCGGCAGCGCGACCGGCGGCCGGGAGCGTGCGGTGGCGCTGCGCCAGGTGCGCGAACGGCTGCTGCCGCTGCTGGACGAGCTGACCCACGAGGACGATCCGTACCTGCTGCTGGAGTCGACCGCCGGGCAGGGCGCTTCCCTGTGCTCACGGGCCGGGGACTTCGGCCCGTACTTCGAGGCGCTGGACGCCCACCCGAGGCTGGGCGTCTGCCTGGACACCTGCCACATCTTCGCGGCGGGGCACGATCTGGCCGGACCCGACGGGATGCACCGCACCCTCGACGAGCTGGTGGGGACGGTGGGCGAGGGGCGGCTGCGGCTGATCCACGCCAACGACTCCAAGGACGTCGCGGGCGCCCGCAAGGACCGGCACGAGAACATCGGCGCCGGGCACATCGGCGAGGAGCCGTTCCGGGCGCTGATGACCCACCCGGCGACCGAGGGCGTGCCGCTGGTCATCGAGACGCCGGGCGGGCCGCAGGGGCACGCGGCGGACGTGGAGCGGCTGAAGAAGCTCCGCGACGGCTGACCGGGACCGGGCCGGTCGTCTCCGGCCGGCCCCGGGCCGTCACAGCTCGGGGCCGTCCCCGGGCTCCTCCTGGTAGGTGTAGCGCTGTTCCTTCCAGGGGTCGCCGATGTTGTGGTAGCCGCGCTCCTCCCAGAAGCCGCGCCGGTCGGCGACCATGTACTCGACGCCGCGCACCCATTTCGGGCCCTTCCAGGCGTACAGGTGCGGGACGACCAGCCGGAGCGGGAAGCCGTGCTCGGCGGTGAGCAGCTCGCCGTCCTTGTGGGTGGCGAAGAGGGTGCTCTCGTCGGTGAAGTCGCCCAGCCGCAGGTTGGCGCTGTAGCCGTACTCGGCCCAGACCATCACGTGGGTGACGCCGGGGGCGGGCGGGGCGAGGTCGAGGACCGTGCGGGCGGGCACGCCGCCCCACTCGGAGCCGAGCATGCTGAACTTCGTGACGCAGTGCAGGTCGGCCACGACCGTGGTGTAGGGCAGCGCGGTGAACTCCTCGTGGGTCCAGCGGTGCTTGCCGCCGTCGGCGGTGGCGCCGAAGACCCGGAAGTCCCAGCGCTCCGGGCGGAACTTGGGCACCGGCCCGTAGTGCGTGACCGGCCAGCCGCGCTGGAGGCGCTGACCGGGGGGAAGCTCGAACGCCGGTGCTCCTTGCGTACCGCCTTCTCCCGTTTCGTGTCCCACCGGCTGACCCATGCCTCCATCCTGACAGACCGGGACCGATGCCCCCGACCCGACCGTCCTACTTTCGGGCAAATCAACCCAACACCGACCGAGTGCGGACTTACTTACTAAGTGCAGACTTACTGGACGATCTTCCTCGGCGATGCCATCATGCGGCGCAATCCGCCAGTTCCCGCCGGAAGGAGCCCCACCCGATGCAGGGCGACCCCGAGGTCATCGAATTCCTCAACGAGCAGCTCACCGCCGAGCTGACGGCGATCAACCAGTACTTCCTCCACTCGAAGCTCCAGGACCACAAGGGCTGGACCAAGCTCGCCTCGTACACGCGGTCGGAGTCCTTCGACGAGATGCGGCACGCGGAGGTGCTCACCGACCGCATCCTGCTCCTGGACGGGCTGCCCAACTACCAGCGCCTCTTCCACGTGCGGGTGGGCCAGACGGTCACCGAGATGTTCCGGGCGGACCGGGAGATCGAGGTCGAGGCCATCGACCGGCTGCGCCGGGGCATCGCCGTCATGCGCGCGAAGAACGACATCACGTCGGCCAACATCTTCGAGGCGATCCTCGCCGACGAGGAGCACCACATCGACTACCTGGACACACAGCTCGAACTGATCGAGAAGCTGGGTGAGCCGCTCTACCTGTCGACGGTGATCGAACAGTCCCAGCCGGACGCCTCCGGGCCGGGCACGGGCGGTTTCTCCACCCGCTGAGCCGGCGGCCCGGCGAGCGCCCCGGGCGGCGCCGGGTCCCGCGAGCGGTCAGGCGGCCCTGGGCAGGCCGGGGATCACCGGGAGGCCGGGGACCGCGGGAGGGCCGGGGATCTCCGGGAGACCGGGGGCGACGGGCGCCTCGGGCCGTCCGGGCACCCCGGGTGCCTCGGGCGGTGTGGCGAGGACCGCCGCGCGCCCCTCGCCGGCGGGCTCGCGGCGGGGGCCGGCCCCGCGGCCCAGCAGCGCCTGGATGCGCCGCACGCAGCCACCGCAGTCGGTGCCCGCCTTGCAGGCGGAGGCGATCTTCCGGGGCGTGCACGCGCCGTCGGCCGCGTGGGACCTCACCTGCTCCTCGGTCACGCCGAAGCAGCTGCAGACGAACACGCGGGGTCACCTCCCGGCAGGGGTCCAGGGTCGCGCCGTACCGACGGACCGGGGACCCGAGTGTCGGTGAGGCAAACCTAACCTTACCCATGGCTCGGGTGGGGCAAAAGCGTGCGGGGCGCGGATCGGGTGTGATCCGCGCCCCACTACGTCCGTTTCGCGCCCCGTGGGCGGTCCGTCACTGGTCCCGGTACATCTCCGCGACCAGGAAGGCGAGGTCCAGCGACTGGCTGCGGTTGAGCCGCGGGTCGCAGGCCGTCTCGTAACGCTGGTGCAGGTCGTCGACGAAGATCTCGTCGCCGCCGCCCACGCACTCGGTGACGTCGTCGCCGGTCAGCTCGACGTGGATGCCGCCCGGGTGGGTGCCGAGCGCCTTGTGCACCTCGAAGAAGCCCTTGACCTCGTCGAGCACGTCGTCGAAGCGCCGGGTCTTGTGCCCGGAGGCCGCCTCGAAGGTGTTGCCGTGCATCGGGTCGGTCACCCAGGCGACGGTGGCGCCGGAGGCGGTGACCTTCTCGACCAGCTCGGGGAGCCGGTCGCGGATCTTGTCCGCGCCCATCCGGACGACGAAGGTCAGCCGGCCCGGCTCGCGCTCCGGGTCCAGGCGCTCGATGTACTGCAGCGCCTCCTCGGCCGTCGTCGTCGGGCCCAGCTTGATGCCGACCGGGTTGCGGATCTTCGCCGCGAACTCGATGTGCGCGTGGTCGAGCTGCCGGGTGCGCTCGCCGATCCACACCATGTGCGCGGAGGTGTCGTAGAGCTGCCCGGTGCGCGAGTCCACGCGGGTGAGCGCCGACTCGTAGTCGAGCAGCAGCGCCTCGTGGGAGGCGAAGAACTCGACGGTCTTGAACTCCTCCGGGTCGGCGCCGCAGGCCCGCATGAAGTTCAGCGCGTTGTCGATCTCCCGGGCGAGCTGCTCGTAACGCTGGCCGGAGGGCGAGGACCGCACGAAGTCCTGGTTCCAGGCGTGCACCTGGCGCAGGTCGGCGTAGCCGCCGGTGGTGAAGGCGCGCACCAGGTTCAGCGTGGAGGCCGAGGCGTGGTACATGCGCTTCAGCCGCTCGGGGTCCGGGACGCGGGCCGCCTCGGTGAAGTCGAAGCCGTTGACCGAGTCACCGCGGTAGGTCGGCAGGGTCACGCCGTCGCGGGTCTCGGTCGGCTTGGAGCGCGGCTTGGAGTACTGGCCGGCGATCCGGCCCACCTTCACCACGGGCACGGACGCCGCGTAGGTGAGGACGGCGCCCATCTGGAGCAGGGTCTTGAGCTTGGCCCGGATGTGCTCGGCGGACACGGCGTCGAAGGACTCGGCGCAGTCGCCGCCCTGGAGCAGGAACGCCTCTCCCCGGGCGACGGCGGCCATGCGCGCGCGCAGTTGGTCGCACTCGCCGGCGAACACCAGCGGCGGATACGTTTCCAGCTCGGCGATCACCTCGCGCAGAGCCTGGGCATCCGGGTACTCGGGCTGCTGCGCCGCGGGCAGGTTTCGCCATGTCGCCTGAGCGGCGACGCTTCGAGAATCAGCGTTCACGGTCACGCGCCCCACAGTACGCGGTCGGCCGGGGTCCCCCGGGCAGCGCTCAGTGGGTGAGACGGTTTGTCCGGTCTCCCCCGCGGGGTCGCGGTTCGTGTACCGTGCCTGCCATGTTCGCGCACTCGACCCGCACCTGGTGGTGGACCGCCCTCCCGGCGGCCCGCTGACCGCGCGTACCCGAGACGCCGCGAAGGCCGCCCCGAGGGGCGGCCTTCGGTGTTCCGCGCACCGGTGCGCGAGCGGCCGTCCCTCTCCCCCTCCCCCGGCTCCCCGAGCCGGACGAGACCGAGAAGGACCGGATCCATGACGCTGCCCGCCCTGCCCGACCTGCGCGCCCTGACCGGCGACCCCCGCCCCTTCGCCCTGCTCCGGCGGCGCACGCCCGGCCGCGACCACGACACCGTCGAACTGCTGGTCGGCCCGGTCACCGCCCGCGAACGGCTGGGCGACCTGCCCGACGAGGGGCTGGCGCTGGTGCCCTTCCGCCAGATCCGCGAGCGCGGCTTCGACGTCCGCGACGACGGCACCCCGCTGCTGGTGCTCACCCCCGAGGAGCGGTACGAGATCCCGCTCGGCGAGGCCCTGGACCGGCTCCCCGCACACGAGGTCCGGGTGGTGGACGGCGGCTTCGACGTGGACGACGAGGAGTACGCGCGGACCGTGGGCCGGGTGCTGACGGAGGAGATCGGGCGGGGCGAGGGCGCCAACTTCGTGATCCGGCGGACCTACGGGGGGCGGATCCCCGGCTTCGGGCGGGCCGACGCGCTGGCCCTGTTCCGGCGGCTGCTGGAGGGCGAGCGGGGCGCGTACTGGACGTTCGTGGTGCACACCGGGGCGGCGGCGGGCGGGCGCACCCTGGTCGGCGCGAGCCCCGAGGTCCACGTGCGGATGTCCGGCGGGACGGTGGTGATGAACCCCATCAGCGGCACCTACCGCTACCCCGAGGCGGGCCCCACCCCGGAGCACCTGCTGCGCTTCCTCGCCGACGGCAAGGAGATCGAGGAGCTGTCGATGGTCGTCGACGAGGAGCTGAAGATGATGTGCACCGTGGGCGACCGGGGCGGGGTGGTGGTCGGCCCGCGGCTGAAGGAGATGGCACACCTCGCGCACACCGAGTACGAGTTGCGCGGCCGGTCCTCGCTGGACGTGCGGGAGGTGCTGCGGGAGACCATGTTCGCGGCGACCGTCACCGGCTCGCCCGTGCGGAACGCCTGCCGGGTCATCGAGCGGCACGAGAGGGGCGGACGCGGCTACTACGCGGGCGCGCTGGCCCTGCTCGGCCGCCGGGACGGCACCGGCGCCGACGCGCAGACCCTGGACTCCCCCATCCTCATCCGCACCGCCGACATCGACGCCGGCGGACGGCTGCGGGTGCCGGTGGGCGCCACGCTGGTCCGCGGCTCCGACCCGGCCGGCGAGGTCGCCGAGACCCACGCCAAGGCGGCCGGGGTGCTGGCCGCGCTGGGGGTGCGGCCGGGCCGGCCCCGGGCGGAGGCGGAGCGGCCCCGGCTGGCCGACGACCCCCGCGTCCGGGCGGCGCTGGACGGTCGCCGGGCCGCGCTGGCCCCGTTCTGGCTGCGGATGCAGGAGCCGGCGGGCACCTCGGCGGGGCACGCCCTGATGGTCGACGGGGAGGACACCTTCACCGCGATGCTCGGCCACCTGCTGCGCGCCTGCGGGTACGCGGTCGACGTGGTGCCCCACGACGCGCCGGGACTCGCCGAACGCGTCCTGGGGCACGAGGGCCCCGTGGTGCTGGGACCGGGCCCCGGCGACCCGGGCGACACCGCCGACCCCAAGATGCGGCGGCTGCGCTCGCTGGCCGCCGGCCTGATCCGCGGGCACCGGCACGGCGTGCTCGGCGTCTGTCTCGGGCACGAGATGATCGCCGCCGAACTGGGCCTGGATCTGGTGCGCAAGGCGGTGCCCTTCCAGGGGGCGCAGACGGCGATCGACCTCTTCGGGCGGCGGGAGACCGTCGGCTTCTACAACAGCTTCACGGCCCGCTGCGACGACGAGGCCCTGCGGGAGCTGGGCGCGCACGGCGTGGAGGTGAGCCGCTCGCCGTCCGGCGAGGTGCACGCCCTGCGCGGGCCCGGTTTCGCCGGGGTGCAGTTCCACCCGGAGTCGGTGCTCACGCTGAACGGCCCGGCGATCGTGCGGGAGCTGGCCGGTCAGCTCCGCGGCACGAGCACGTTCTCCGAGCGGCGTCCCGCGCGGTAGTCGAGGACGTTGCGCACGGTGGTGTCGACGATCTGCCCGACGGCCTCGC
The DNA here is from genome assembly GCF_036607905.1 of Streptomyces sp. SCSIO 75703. Classification (NCBI taxonomy): domain Bacteria; kingdom Bacillati; phylum Actinomycetota; class Actinomycetes; order Kitasatosporales; family Streptomycetaceae; genus Streptomyces; species Streptomyces sediminicola. The sequence continues at coordinate 5,096,659 of NZ_CP144555.1, read as the reverse complement.
GGGTGTAGTACGCCTGGTGCGAGGTGACCACGACGTTCGGGAAGGTGACGAGGCGGGCCAGGGTGTCGTCCTCGACGGCCTCCAGGGACCGGTCGAAGAAGAACAAGCCCGCCTCCGCCTCGTACACGTCCAGGCCGACGCCGGTGAAGCGGCCCGCGCGCAGCTCCCCGACGAGGGCGGCGGTGTCGATCAGGCCGCCGCGGCTGGTGTTGACCAGGATCGCGTCGTCGCGCATCGACGTGAGCGCGTCGGCGTCGATCAGGTGCCGGGTCTCGGGCAGCAGGGGGACGTGCAGGCTGACCAGGTCGGCGGAGGCGAGCAGTTCCTCCCGGGGGACGTAGCGCATGCCGAGGGCGAGGCACTGCGGGTTCTCGGCGACGTCCCAGCCGAGCAGCTCCATGCCGAAGCCGTGCGCGATGCGGGCGAACGCCGTCCCGATCCGGCCGGTGCCGAGGACGCCCGCGGTGCGGCCGTGCAGATCGCGGCCGAGGAGCCCGTGCAGCCGGAAGTCGAAGTCGCGGGTGCGGGTGGAGGCCCGCACGATCCGCCGGTTGACGGCCATGGCGAGGGCCCAGGCGAACTCGGCGACCGCGTACGGGGAGTAGGTGGTGACCCGGGCGATGGTGAGGCCGAGCCGCTCGGCCGCCTCCAGGTCGATGTTGTTGAAGCCGGTGGAGCGCTGGGCGACCATCCGGGTGCCGCCGGCCGCGAGGACCTCCAGGACGGGCGTGCCCAGGTCGGCGTTGACGCTCGTGGAGATGGTCTCGTGGCCGTGGGCGATGGGGGCGGTGTCCTCGTTGAGGAAGACGTCCAGGCAGCGGACGTCGAGGTGGCCGGCGAAGGCCCGTTCGATGAGGGGTTGTTCGTCGGCCTGGACGCCGAAGACCAGGATCTCCATACCCGCTCCCGTGTGAGGGCCGTCTCCGTTCCGCCGGGTCCGGCGACCCGGGGCACCGGGCCCGAATATACGGCCGCCGGGCCGCGCCCGCGCGGGGGACGGCGGGGCGCGGCGTCGTCAGTCGTCGTCGAGGCCGCGCTCTATCGCGTAGCGCACCAGTTCCACCCGGTTGTGCAGCTGGAGCTTGCCCAGGGTGTTCTGGACGTGGTTCTGCACGGTGCGGTGGGAGATGACGAGGCGCTCGGCGATCTGCTTGTAGCTCAGCCCCTTGGCGACCAGCCGCAGGACCTCGGTCTCGCGGTCGGTGAGCCGGGGGGCGCCCGGCGCCCCGGTGTCGGGGGCGGGCGCCGGTTCGGAGGCCAGGCGCCGGTACTCGCCGAGGACGAGGCCGGCCAGGCCCGGAGTGAAGACCGGGTCGCCGTCGGCGGTGCGGCGCACGGCGTCCTGGAGTTCCCCGGTGGACGCCGACTTGAGCAGGTACCCGGTGGCCCCGGACTTGACGGCCTCCAGCACGTCGGCGTGCTCCCCGCTCGCCGACAGCACCAGGACGCGGACGGCGGGGTCGGCGCCGACGACCTCCTTGCAGACCTGGACGCCCGGCTTGCCGGGCAGGTTGAGGTCGAGGACGAGGACGTCCGGCGCGGTGGCGCGGGCCCGGCGCACCGCCTGTTCGCCGTCGCCCGCGGTGGCGACCACCTCGAAGCCGGACTCGGCCAGGTCCCGGGCGACCGCGTCGCGCCACATCGGGTGGTCGTCGACCACCATCACCGTGATCGGTCCCTGTCGTTCGCTCATCGCGTGCCGCCTCTCCCCGTGCGGCCGGCGCCCGGGTGCCCCGGTGCCGGCGTGGTCTTCGGTGCCCTCAGTTCGACCTCGGTGCCCTGGCCGGGGACCGAGATCAGCTCGGCGGTGCCGCCGAGGTCGCGCAGCCGGCCCCGGATGGACTGGGCCACCCCGAGCCGCCCCTCCCCCTCCGCCTCCGCGAGCCGGCCCTCCGGGATGCCGGGCCCGTCGTCGCGGACGGTGACGATCACCTCGTCGGGCTCGTCCTCGATCAGGATCCAGGCCCGCGCCCCCTCGCCGGCGTGCCGGCGGACGTTGTCCAGGGCGGCGCCGGCCGCGGCGGCCAGTTCCCGGGCGGTGCCGGGGGGCAGCAGGACCGGCGCCCCCGGTTCGGCGAGGCTCACCCGCGCCCCGGCCCGCGGTGCCAGCAGGGAGCGCAGGTCGAGGGGGGTGTCGGGGCCGGCCCCCGCGTCGTCCGGCTCCTCCACCATCCGGACGACGGCGCCCTCGGCGGTGTCCTCGGAGACCCGGGAGACGGGGACCATGCCGCCGGAGACCAGGGTGCGCAGCGCGACCTCCTGTTCCCCGGCCATCCGGCCCAGCTCGGCCGCCTCCCCGCCGATGACGGCGCCGCGCCGCTGCACCATGGCCAGCACCTGGAGCACGCTGTCGTGGATGTCCCGGGCGAGCCGTTCCCGCTCCCGGGTCGCGGCCTCGATCTCCAGGGCGCGGGCCAGCGTGCGCTCGGAGGCGCGGGCGACCTCGACGACGTAGCCGATGGCGATGGAGGCGACCCAGACGAGGATGACGTTGTGGACGGTGTCGCGGGCGGGGGTGCCGCGCTCGACGAGGTTGGCCACCGCGACCAGCGAGGAGGCGAGCGCCGCCCAGCGCCAGCCGCCCTTGAGGGCGAAGGCGAGGACGGAACCGGCGGTCCATATCGACGGCAGGGTGGGCCCGCCGCCCAGGACCCGCGCCGGGTCGTCGGCGACGGGGGTGAGCAGGATGCCGGTGAGGGCGAGGGTGAGGTCGGCGGCGAGGAACCGCTTGGTGCAGCGCGCCGCGCCCGCGACCCTCGGGAGGGTGGCGAGGGTCCACACGCCCAGCACGGCGAAGTAGCCGACGGCGAGCCAGGGCCGGGTGAAGCCCTCGTACGCGGTGGCGAAGAGGCCGGTCGCGTAGAGGACGGCGAGGATCCGGTAGGCGGTCAGCGCGCGCCACAGCGGCTGCTCGACCGACATCCTCATGACTCGTTCGCGTCCGGCCATGTCCCGTCTCCCCCGTTCCCGTCGCCGCCCCTCGGCGGCCCGCGCCGGCCTACGGCTCGGAGCGGCCCTCGCCGCCGCCCGCGTCCCTCTCCGCCCGCGCCGGACCCTTCCCGGCCTTCCCGGTCTTCTGGGTCTTCTCGGTCTTCCCGGCCTTCGCCGCTTCCTTCCCGGCCTTCGCCGCCTCCGCGAGCTGCCGCTTCATCGCGGTCGCGTAGACGTCGACGTACTCCTGGCCGGAGAGCTTCATGATTTCGTACATGACCTCGTCGGTCAGCGCCCGCAGCACGAAGCGGTCGTGCTCCATGCCCTGGTAGCGGCTGAAGTCCAGCGGCGCCCCGATGCGGATGCCGGGACGCATCAGCCGGGGCACGACCTGGCCCGGCGGCTGGATCTTCTCCGTGTCGATCATGGCGACCGGCAGCACCGGGGCGCCGGTGGCGAGGGCGACGCGGGCCAGGCCGCCGGGCTTGCCCCGGTAGAGCCGGCCGTCCGGGGAACGGGTGCCCTCCGGGTAGATGCCGAACAGCTCGCCGCGCTCCAGCACCTCGATGCCGCTCCGGATGGCGGCCTCCCCGGCGCCGCGCCCCCCGGAACGGTCCACCGGGAGCTGGCCGACGCCCTTGAAGAAGGCGGCGGTCAGCCGGCCCTTGACGCCCGGGGTCGTGAAGTACTCGGCCTTGGCGATGAAGGTGATCTTGCGGTGCAGGACGGCCGGGAGGAAGAACGAGTCGGAGAACGACAGGTGGTTGCTGGCCAGGATGGCGGGCCCCTCGGCCGGGACGTGCTCCAGCCCCTCCACCCACGGCCGGAAGGCGAGCTTCAGCGAGCCCCCGATGGTGACCTTCATCGCGCCGTACAACAAGCGAGTGCCTCCTGTGTCTGAGGGTGAGAGATTATCCCGGGCCACGGTCGATGGCCCCGACGGCCCTGGTCGGTGTCAGTGCGGTCGCGTACGGTGAAGTACCCGCACCCGGTGTGCCCCGCGGTGCCCGCTCGTCACGAGGGAGACCACACGTGCCGGTTCTGCCCGGAGCCGAGCCGTTCCGCCACGACGGCGGGGAGGCCGGCGTCCTCCTGTGCCACGGCTTCACCGGCTCCCCGCAGTCCCTGCGTCCCTGGGCCGGCCACCTCGCCGCGCGCGGCCTGTCCGTCTCGCTGCCGCTGCTGCCCGGACACGGCACCCGCTGGCAGGACCTCCAGCTCACCGGCTGGCAGGACTGGTACGCGGAGGTCGACCGCGCGCTGCACGTCCTGCGCGAGCGGTGCGAGAGGGTCTTCGTGGCCGGGCTGTCGATGGGCGGCGCCCTCGCGCTGCGGCTCGCCGCCCGGCACGGCGACGCGGTCTCCGGCGTGATCGTCGTCAACCCGGCCAACCGGATGCACGGCCTGGCCCCGCACGCCCTGCCGGTCCTGCGCCACCTCGTGCGCACCACCCGGGGCATCGCCAGCGACATCGCCCGGCCCGGCGCCGGGGAACTGGGCTACGACCGGGTGCCGCTGCACGCCGCGCACTCGCTGCGCGCCTTCTTCCGTCTCGTCGACGGCGAACTGCCCCAGGTCACCCAGCCGCTGCTGCTCCTGCGCAGTCCGCGCGACCACGTGGTGCCGCCGGCCGACTCGGCGCGGGTGCTGGGCCGGGTCTCCTCGACGGACGTGACGGAGATCCTGCTGGAACAGAGCTTTCACGTGGCGACGTTGGACCATGACGCGGACCGGATCTTCGCGGAGAGCGTCGCGTTCATCGGCCGGCTCGCGCCCGGTTCCGTCGGGGAGACGGAGCCCGGTCTCGGCAAGGAAGGGACGGCCGCAGGTGGCTGAGCACGACTCCGACCGCGACGAACGCGAGGAACGCGAGGAGCGGGAGGAGCGGGGCACCCAGCCCGCTCCGGAGGCGGACCGGCCGCGCCCCGCCCCTCCCGAGGGGGAGCGTGCGCGCCCCGGGGAGGCGGAGGGGCCGGCGGACGCCGCGCCGGGCGCCGCCGGGCCGTCCTTCGACGAGGACGCCGCCTGGGCGGCCATCGTCGCCGGTTACGGGCAGGAGCCGCCGGACCCGCCGGGCGCGAAGCCGTTCAAGTCGGTGGAGGACCTGGCGCTGCTGGAGGCCGACACCAACGACGAGAAGCCCGCCCCGGCCCGCCCGCTCGGCGGTTCGGTGGCCTTCGCGCCGGGGGTGGGTCCCCGCGACCACTCGCTGGCCGAGCCCTCCGAGGACGACTTCGACGAGGAGGACGAGGGCCACTTCGTACCGCCCGAGCCGCCGCCGCTGTCGGAGGGCGACACCACCACGAAGTTCGCCTGGCTGGGCGTGATCGGCGGCCCGGTCCTGCTGCTGCTCGCGGTGGTCCTCGACTGGGAGATGACGTGGTGGCTGACGTTGCTCACCATCGGCGGCTTCCTCGGCGGCTTCGCCACGCTGGTGGCGCGGATGCGCCCCGACGACGAGGGGGACGACGACCCGGGCCGCGGCGCGGTGGTCTGACCCGCCGCCGTGGGCCCCGGCCGGTGCTCAGGAGGCCGGGACGCGGAGGGCGGCCAGCACCGGCAGGTGGTCGGTGGCGGCCACCAGATCGCCCCGGTCCACCCCGGGCAGGCTCCGCGGCACCCCACAGCCCAGCACCTCGACCCCGGCCGTGGTGAAGAGGGCGTCGATGCGCTGGTGCGGGTCGGCCGCGGTGGAGGTGTACTCCCCGCCCCACGGCGCCGCGGTCCGGCAGTCCCGCAGCCCCTCGGCGAGCCGCCGGTGGGTGGGCCCCCCGGGGCGTTCGTTGAGGTCGCCGCCGGCCACCGCATGCTCCACGCCCAGCCGGGCCAGGTGGTCGAGGACCATCCCGGCCTGGGCGAGGCGCTCTTCGGCCCGCAGCGAGAGGTGGCAGCTCAGCACGCCGAGGCGGGCGCCGCCGATGCCGACCACGGCGGTGGCGAGGCCGCGCCGGTGCAGCCCCGGGGTGAGCGGCAGCAGCACGTCCCCGGTGCGCTCCACGGTGGCCCTCAGCGAGCACAGCAGCGCCGGTCCGGCGGCCGGGGCGCCCCCGGAGAGGACGACCAGATCGCAGGCGGCGGCGAGCCGGGCGAGCTTCTTGCGCCAGCGGAAGAAGCGGGGCGCCTCCTGGAGCAGGACGAGGTCGGCCTCGCAGGCGGCGACGACCCGGGCGAGGGCGTCGGTGTCGTCGCGCATCGAACGGACGTTGTACGAGAGGACCCGGACGACGGCGGAGCCGTCGGGCTCGGTGCGGGAGGCGGGCAGCGGGGTGTCGGTGGTCGCCATGCCGGTCAAGATACGACGCGGGCCCGCCGTCCCCGGGTGGGGCTCGGCGGGCCCGCGCGCACGACCGGGCGTCACATGATCGGGTCGGGCTCCCGGGCGAGGTCGGCGGCGCCCACGAGGCCCGCCTTGTTCCCGAGCCGGGCGGCGATCACGTCGGCCACCGGGCGCCAGTTCCCGCCGACCAGCCACCGCTTGTACGAGGTGCGGATCGGGTCGAGGACCAGGTCGCCCTCGTCGGAGAGGCCGCCGCCGACGATGAACGCGGACGGGTCGAAGAGCGAGGCCAGGTCGGCGAGGCCGGCCCCGGCCCAGCGGGCGAGTTCCCGGTAGGAGTCGACGGCCACCGGGCAGCCCTGCCGGGCGGCGACGGAGATGTGCTTGCCCTCGATGCCCCCGGGGGTGCCGTCGCCGAGGCCGAGGAGCACGTCGGCCCGCTCCGGGGTGGCGTTGGCGCGCTGCCTGGCGTAGCGGACGAGGGCGCGGCCGGAGGCGTACTGCTCCCAGCAGCCCTGGGAGCCGCAGCCGCACAGCAGCCCGTCGGGCACCATGCGGATGTGGCCGAACTCGGCGGCCACGCCGAAGTGGCCGCGGCGCAGCTTGTTGCCGATGATGATGCCGCCGCCCAGGCCGGTGCCGAGCGTGATGCAGATGACGTTGCGGTGCCCCTTGCCCGCGCCGAACTTGTACTCGCCCCAGGCCGCCGCGTTCGCGTCGTTCTCCACCACGACGGGGAGCCCCACGCGGGCCTCGACCTTCTCCTTGAGCGGCTCCTGGCGCCAGTCGATGTTCGGCGCGAAGTAGACGGTGGAGCGCTGCCGGTTGACGTACCCGGCGGCGCCGATGCCCACGCCGACGATCTCGTGTCCGGCCCGCGCCCCGTCCACGGAGGCGGCGATGGCGTCCACGATGGCCTCGGGCGTGGTGGGGGTCGGCACCTTGAAGGTCGAGAGGATGTTTCCGTCCTCGTCGACCACGCCGGCCGCGATCTTCGTGCCGCCGATGTCGACGCCGATGGTGAGTCCCATGAATCCCTCAGTTTCGGTCGAGCCCCGCTACGGCCAACCGTACCCGAGGCGATGCCGTCGGATTCGCTTCCCGGACGGGCCGCTGGGGCCCGCACCGCACGGCCGTTCGCGGCGGAACCGGGGGGATCTCAGTCCAGGTCGACGCGCCGGCCGGTGCCGCCGCCCTCGCCGTCGTCGTCCGCGCCGCCCTCGCCGTCCCCGCGGGGGGCGGCGGTGTCGCGGGGGTCGTCCTCGGCCCCGTTCCCGGTGGCCCCGGTGGTCCAGCGGTGCTCCTGGCCCCGGACCGCGGAACGGTAGGCGGCCAGGAGTTCCCCGCCGGCCGCGGCGAGGTGGTCGAAGACGTCGGGGTTGCGCTCGATGACGGGCTCGACGGCGGCCTTGGCCTGCCGGACGGCCTGCCGCACCGCCTCCTGGGCGGCGGGTCCGGCGACCGCGCCGAGCAGCGGGACGGGGAGGCCGGTGAGCTTGTCGGCGACCGCGTCGACCAGCCGGCGCAGTTCCTCGGCGGCCGAGCCGGGGGGCGGTCCGTAGGCGGAGCGGCGGCGGGCCTTCTCCTCCTCCAGGTCCTCGGCGCACGCCGTGGACCAGGCGTCGGCGTCGGTCACCCGCACCTCGTCGGCCGCGTCGGCCGCGTCGGCGCGAGCGTCCTCGGGCGTGGGCGGCTCTTCGCTCATGACGGACTCCTGACTGGGTTTCGTGCCTCCGACGTTACCCGACCGGGCCCGGGAGGTTCACCGGCCGCCGGGCCACAGCCGCGGGTCCGGCGCGAACCGGACGGCGAGGGTGCCCTCCCGCAGCGCGGCGCCCTCGACGGTGCAGCGGCGCAGCGCGGAGGGCAGCGGCACGATCCGGCGGAACGGGCCCGCCGTGACGACGAGTTCGTCGCCGCGCCGCACCAGGTCGAGTTCCTCGCGGACCGCGCCGGGCAGCGGGATGTGCCAGACGAGGACGCCGTCGGCGGCGAGCCGGTCGGTGACCGGCCAGGCGACGGGCGGCCCGTCCGGCCCGGTGTGCGGGGCGGCGAGGGCGGTCAGGTCGTCGGCGCCGCGCGGGTCCCGGCCCAGGTGGGGGACGGGGTGCACGGCGTGCGTCTCGTGCCAGGCGTCGAGGGTCTTGCGCTGCTGGGCGAGGGGGCCGGCGAGCCAGCCGTCGGCGGGCACGTCCTCGGGCAGCACCCGGTTGGCGACGAGCAGGTCGGTGCGCAGTCCGCGCAGGGCGAGGCCGAGACCGGCGGCGCGGACGGCGTCGGCACCGGCCGGGCCGGGTTCGGCGACCAGCCGGACGACGGTGCCGGGATCGGCGAGGACGGCCTCGGTGGCGGCCAGTTCGCGGTCCCAGCGGGCGGTGGTCTCGTAGAGGCCCTCGGCGGGCAGCGGGACACCGGCCAGGCGGCCCAGGACGGGGCGCAGGGCGCGGGCGGCCTGCCGCTCGGGCGGGAGCAGCCGGCGCAGGTAGCGGCGGAGTTCCTCGGGCAGGGCGAGCAGGGCGAGGGCCTCGGGCACGGGCGGCAGGTCGACGACGAGCACGTCGTGCGCCTCGGCGAGGGCGGCGTCCCGCAGGGCCCGCAGCAGGGCGAGGGCCCCGGCGCCGGGGAGCGGGGTCAGCTCCTCGGGGTCGAGGCGGGCGGCGCCGAGCAGGTCGAGTGCGGAGGCGGCGCGTTCCTGGAGGGCGGCGAGGTCGTCACGGAAGCCGCGGGCGGCGTCGGGACGCCAGACGGTCAGGCCCGGTGCGGCGGGGGCCGGCGTCCCCCCGGTGGCGACGCCGAGCGCGGCGCCGAGGGTGTCGTCGCGGTCCGAGCCGATCAGGAGGGTGCGGTGGCCCGCACGGGCGGCGGCGAGCGCGGTGGCGGCCGCGACGGTGGTACGGCCACTGCCGCCGGGGCCCGTGATCAGGAGGGTGCGCATGAGAGCGAACGCTACCCGCGCCGCGGGACCCCGGTGCCCGCACACCGGGGGCGGCGTTACGGGTGCACCGACTCCACGCGCTTCTTCAGGCCGGCCAGGGCCCGGTCGATGATGACCTTCTCGGCCTTGCGCTTGATCATGCCGAGCATCGGGATCTTGACGTCGACGGTGAGCCGGTAGGTCACCTCGGTGCCCTTGCCGGACGGCTTGAGCTGGTAGGAGCCGTCCAGGGAACGGAGCATCTGGGACTTGACCAGGGTCCAGGAGACCTCGTAGGGGCCGGTCCAGGTGTAGCCGAGGGTCTGGTCGTCCTTGATGGCGCCGGCGTCCATGACGAGGCGGACCTGCTCGGCGCGGCCGTCGGCACCGGTGGCGAGGACCTCGGCCTCCTTCACCTCTCCGGTCCAGTCGGGGTAGCGGGCGAAGTCGGCGATCACCTCCATGACGTCGGCGGGCGCCGCCTCGATCGTGATGCTCGAACTGGTGTGTTCCGCCATCGCCGTGGCTCCTCCGGATGCGGGCCGGTACTGGGATCGTCTCGGCACGGTGTGCCGCGTGCAGGCTACCGCGCAGCCGGACGTCGGCCGCCGCCACCTGCCGGACCGCGCGGGCGGCGCCGCGTCACCATTCGAGGACCCAGGGCCGGCCGGTGGTGGCGAAGTGGCCGACGTTCACGCACTCGGTGGCCCCGATCCGCATCCGCCGGGCCAGCGGCTGGTGGACGTGGCCGAAGAGGGCGTAGCGGGGCCGGGTCCGCCGGATCGCCTCCAGCAGGGCCCGGCTGCCCCGCTCGAAGCGCCGGGCGACGGTGTCGTAGACCAGTTCCGGCACCTCCGGCGGGATGTGGGTGCACAGGACGTCGACCTCGCCGACGGCCTCGATCTTCGCCGCGTACTCCTCGTCGCCGATCTCGAACGGGGTGCGCATCGGGGTGCGCAGTCCGCCGCCCACGAAACCGAAGACGCGCCCGCCGATCTCCACCCGCTGTCCGTCCAGCACGGTGGTGCCGGCCCCGGCGTACTCGGGCCACAGGGCGGGCATGTCGACGTTGCCGTAGGTGGCGTACGTCGGGGTGGGGAAGGCGGCGAACAGTTCGGTGTACTGCTTGCGCACCGCCCGTTCGATGAGCACCGACCGGTCCTCGCCGACGCCGGCCCAGAGCCGGGCCCCGAACTCGCGGGCCTCCTCGAAGCGCCGGGCGGTGCGCAGCGCGACGATCCGGTCGGCGTTGGCGACCCCGAACAGGTCGGGGAAGATGCCGCGCGAGTGGTCGGCGTAGTCGAGGAAGAGGATCAGGTCGCCCAGACAGACCAGGGCGTCGGCCCCCTCGCCTGCCCGGGCCAGGTCGCGGGCGTTGCCGTGGACGTCGCTGACCACGTGGACGCGCGTCGTCGCGCCGCCGGGCGGTGTGAATGCCATGCCGATCAAGCGTAAGCGGGTGCGGGTGGCGTGAACAGTGGCGGGCGGACCTGCCGTTACTGGCTGGCCGGTCGCCGCGTCGACTACTCTGCGCAAAGGAAACCCCCTACGTGTGACGCAGCGAACATCTCGCGGGGACCCCCTGTCGGAGAGCCCATACCGACGGGTAACGTCCGGGCAGTCCCGTCGTGCTCGGGCTTTCGGCATGCGAAGCCCCGAGCACCAGCCCGAGCCATGGACCGCACCGACGCATCACACACCGTCATGGCGCCGGCGCCCTAAGAGGAGCAGCAGTCTTGCGCGAGTTCAGCCTTCCGGCCTTGTACGAGGTCCCCGCGGACGGAAACCTGACCGACATCGTCCGCAGAAACGCCGCGCAGCATCCGGAGGTCGCCGTCATCGCCCGCAAGGCGGGCGACGCCTGGCAGGACGTGAGCGCGCGGGAGTTCCTCGCCGAGGTGCACGCCGCCGCCAAGGGCCTGATCGCCGCGGGCGTGCAGCCGGGCGACCGGGTCGGCCTGATGTCCCGGACCCGCTACGAGTGGACGCTGCTGGACTTCGCCATCTGGAGCGCGGGCGGGGTCACCGTGCCGGTCTACGAGACCAGCTCCCCCGAGCAGGTGCGGTGGATCCTCGGCGACTCCGGCGCGACCGCCTGCGTGGTGGAGTCGCCGGCGCACGCCGCCGCCGTGGAGTCGGTGCGCGAGGAGCTGCCCGCGCTCGAGCACCTCTGGCAGATCGACGCCGGGGGCGTGGAGGAGCTGGGCCGGCTCGGCCGGGACGTGACGGACCGCACGGTCGAGGAGCGCGGCTCGCTGGCGAAGGCCGACGACCCGGCGACGATCGTCTACACCTCGGGCACCACCGGCCGGCCCAAGGGCTGTGTGCTGACCCACCGCAGCTTCTTCGCCGAGTGCGGCAACGTCGTCGAGCGGCTGCGCCCGCTCTTTCGCACCGGCGAGTGCAGCGTGCTGCTCTTCCTGCCGCTGGCGCACGTCTTCGGGCGGCTGGTGCAGATCGCGCCGATGATGGCGCCGATCAAACTGGGCTGCGTCCCCGACATCAGGAACCTCACCGACGAGCTGGCCGCGTTCCGCCCGACGCTGATCCTCGGCGTGCCGCGGGTCTTCGAGAAGGTCTACAACGGGGCGCGGGCCAAGGCGCAGGCCGACGGCAAGGGCAAGATCTTCGACAAGGCCGCCGACACGGCCATCGCGTACAGCAAGGCGCTGGACAGCCCGGCGGGCCCCTCGTTCGGCCTGCGGATGCGCCACCGGCTCTTCGACCGGCTGGTGTACGGCAAGCTGCGCGCGGTCCTCGGCGGGCGCGGCGAGTACGCCATCTCCGGCGGCGCCCCGCTGGGCGAGCGGCTCGGGCACTTCTTCCGCGGCATCGGCTTCACCGTGCTGGAGGGCTACGGGCTGACCGAGTCCTGCGCGGCCACCGCCTTCAACCCCTGGGACCGGCAGAAGATCGGCACGGTGGGCCAGCCGCTGCCCGGCTCGGTGGTGCGCATCGCCGACGACGGCGAGGTGCTGTTGCACGGCGAGCACCTGTTCAAGGAGTACTGGGGCAATCCGGCCGCGACCGCCGAGGCGCTGGCCGACGGCTGGTTCCACACCGGCGACATCGGCACCCTCGACGAGGACGGCTACCTGCGGATCACCGGCCGCAAGAAGGAGATCATCGTCACGGCGGGCGGTAAGAACGTCGCCCCGGCGGTGATCGAGGACCGCATCCGGGCGCACGCGCTGGTCGCGGAGTGCATGGTGGTGGGCGACGGACGGCCGTTCGTGGGCGCGCTGGTCACCATCGACGAGGAGTTCCTCGGCCGCTGGTGCGCCGACCACGGCAAGCCGGCCGGTTCGACGGCCGCCTCGCTGCGCGAGGACCCCGAGCTGCTGGCCGCCGTGCAGGCGGCGGTGGACGACGGGAACGCGGCGGTCTCCAAGGCGGAGTCGGTGCGCAAGTTCCGGGTGCTGGACGCCCAGTTCACGGAGGAGTCGGGCCATCTGACGCCGTCGCTGAAGCTGAAGCGGGGCGTGGTGGCGAAGGACTACGCCGACGAGATCGAGGCGCTCTACCGCAAGTGACCCCGGGGCGGGGCCGCCCGCGGCCCGGCCGCTCACCTCGCTCACCTCGCTCCGCGGGGCCCGCCGGCCGCGGCCCGCCGGCCCCGCCCGCCGGTCAGAGGAGGTCGCGGAGCCGTTCCGCGAGCAGGTCCCAGCGCCAGGCCTCCTCGACCCAGGCCCGGCCCCGCTCCCCCATCCGGCGGCGCAGCTCCGCGTCGCCGAGGAGGGCGACGATCCGCTCGGCGGCCTGTTCGGCGGAGCCGCCCGCCACGACCCAGCCGGTCTCGCCGTCGAGGACCGCGTCGGGGGCGCCGCCGGAGTCCCCGGCGACGACGGGCAGCCCGGTCGCGGACGCCTCCAGGTAGACGATGCCGAGCCCCTCCACGTCGAGGCCGCCGCGCCGGGTGCGGCAGGGCATGGCGAAGACGTCCCCGGCGCCGTGGTGCGCGGGCAGTTCCGACCAGGGCACGGCGCCGGTGAAGCGGACGGAGCCGGCGACGCCCCGCTCGTGGGCCAGGCGGCGCAGCTCCTTCTCGTAGGGGCCGCCGCCGACGATCAGCAGCACGGTGTCCGGCTCGGCGGCGAGGATCGCGGGCAGGGCGCGGATCAGCGTGTCCTGGCCCTTGCGCGGCACGAGCCGGGAGACGCAGACCACCACGGGCCGGTCGGTCAGCCCGAGCCGGGCCCGCACCTCGGCACCGCCCGAACCGGGGTGGAAGGTCTTCTCGTCGACGCCCGGCGGCAGGTGCGCCATGCGGGCCGCCGCCTCGGCGGTGAGCGCGCCCGCGATCCGCGAGCGGGTGTACTCGCCGAGGTAGGTGACGGTGTCGACCGACTCCCCGATGCGCCGCAACAGCCCCCGGGCGGCGGGAAGCTGGGCCCAGCCAGCCTCGTGGCCGTGGGTGGTGGCGACGATCCGCCGGGCGCCCGCCCGCCGCAGCGCCGGGGCCATCAGGCCGAGGGGCGCCGCCGCCCCGAACCACACCGACTCGCAGTCGTGCTCGCGCAGCAGGGCCACCGCCCGCCGGGTCGCCGCGGGCGTCGGCAGCAGCATCGTCGTCCGGTCCCGTACGACCGTGAAGGGCTGCTCGGCGTCGAAGGCGGCGGTGGCCTCGGCACCCTCCCGGCCCCGCTTCCAGGTGGAGGCGTAGACGACCAGCCGCTCGGGGTCCAGGCGCAGCGCCATGTTGTGCAGGAATGCCTGGATGCCGCCCGGGCGGGGCGGGAAGTCGTTCGTCACGATCAGGGTCTTGCGCATCGCCGCCGACCCTACCGAACGGGCGGGCCGGGGCCGGTCCCGGCCGCGTCGGTGGCACCGGCGCCGTCGTACGGGACATCATGGGGCCCCACCAGGACGGCACGCGGACGGCGGGAGCACGGTGAGGACGACGGACGCGCTGCGCTCCCGGGCGGTGCCGGCGGCGGTGTGGGCGGCGACCCGGACGGCGCTGCTGCTCTTCGTGCTCGGCGTGTGGGCCTTCCCCGGGCCGGACGTCACCAGCGACGTGTCGGTGATCTACCAGGACTGGCACCACGTGCTGCGCACCGGCACCTTCCCGCAGCACGACGTGACCTGGCAGTACCCGCCCGGCGCCGCGTTCGCCGTGCTCTCCCCGGACCTGCTGCCCTTCCTCGACTACCCGACCGCCTTCTTCGTCCTCGCCTGCGCCGCCGACCTCGCCGTCCTCGCCATGCTCGGCTGCGCGGCCCGGCGGCCGGGCGGGTCCGCGGCCGGGCTGTGGGTGTGGGTGGCGGGCGTCCCGCTGCTCGGCCCGACGGTGTACGCCCGCTACGACGTGATGGTCGCCGCGGTCGCGGTGGCGGCCCTGCTGCTCGCCGGCCGGCATCCGCGCGTGGCGGGGGCGCTGGCCGGCTTCGGGGCGATGCTCAAGGTGTGGCCGGCGCTGCTGCTGGTGGGCGTGCGCCGGCGCGGGGCGTGGGTGGCGGCGGTGCTGGCCGCGGCGGCGGTGGCGGCGCTGTTCACCGTGACGATGCCGGGGGCCTTCGCCTTCCTGAGGTTCCAGCGGGACCGGGGCGTGGAGGTGGAGTCCCTGGCGGCGCTGGTGCTGCACGTGGCCCGGCACGCCGGCTGGGAGGGCGAGGTGCTGCTCCACTACGGCTCGGTGGAGTTCCTCGGTCCGTACGTGGACCTGCTGGGCACGCTCTCGCTGGCGCTGACCGGGGTGGCGTTCGGCTGGCTGCTGATGTGGCGGGTGGCGGCCTCGCGGTTCCCGGCGCACGCGGTGGCGGACGCGGCGTTCGTGGCGGTGCTGCTGTTCACGGTGACCAGCCGGGTGCTCAGCCCGCAGTACCTGGTGTGGCTGATCGCCCTCGCCGCGGTGTGCCGGTGCCGGCGGGCGGGGCGGATGCGGGTGCCGGCGGTCCTGGTGCTGGCGGCGAGCGCGGTGACGGTGCTGGAGTTCCCGGTCTGGTTCGGGCACGTGGTGGCGAGCGACCCGCTCGGCGTGACACTGCTGTTCGTGCGCAACGGGCTGCTGGTGGCGGCGACGCTCACCGCGGCTCGGGCGCTGTGGCGGGACACGGTGCGCAAGGCGGGGCCGGCCGCCGCGGCGCCGGAGCGGGCGGGCGAGGCGCCGGCGGCGCCGTGAGCGGGGGCGCCGGGCCCCGGGGCGCGCGGGCGGCTCCCCGGGGGCCGCTCAGGCGAGGGACGCGCGCAGGTACTGTGTCCAGTCCCGGGTGAACCGCTCCGGCGTGGTGCCGAGCACCGTGTCCAGTGCCTCGGCGACCGCGCCCTCGCGGTGTCCGTGCGCGCCCACGGCCCGGTAGAAGGCGTCGAGCCGGTCCTCGCCCCACCGGTCGGCGATCATCCGGCAGGCCAGCCAGCCGCCCTCGTAGGCGCGGGCCGTGGCCCGCGGGCCGCCGTCGGGCCCGAAGTCGCCGTCGGCCGGCAGCCGGACCGGCGCCCGCCCCTCCCGGACCGCGCGGGCGAGTTCGGGGGCCGCCTCGGCCGGGGCGGAGGGGCCGCCGCGGTAGGCGGCCCAGTCGGCGTACCCCTCGGAGAGCCAGAGCGGGGTGGCGGCGGTGGTGGCGTGCCGGGTGGCCACGTGGGCGGTCTCGTGGGTGAGGACGACCTGCCGTCCCCGGTCGCCGAGCAGCGCGTACGCCTCGGGATTGACGATGATCCGGTCGGCGGGGGCGGGCTCCCGGCCGCCGGTCACCCCGGTGGTGACCGCGGCGATGTCCCGGTAGGCGGAGGGCGGTGAGCCGAGCAGGCGGGCCATGTCCTCCAGCGAGCGCGGGACGAGGACGACGACCCGCCGGGGCCAGTCCTCGCCCCAGGCGTCCGACACGGCCGGCACCGCGCGGTCGGCCAGGTCCGCGAGGCCGCGCAGTTCCCCGGCGCCGCGGCCGACTCCGAGGACGAGGCCGCGTTCGCCGCGGACCGCCCGCACCTCGCCCTGGTCCCAGGGCTGTTCCCCGGCGCCGGGCGCGGGGCGTTCCCCGGCGACGGACCACCGTCCGCCGACGTCCCGGACCAGCCGGACGGTGCGGCGGGCGGTGACGGCGCCGGGGTCGTAGCCCTCGACCCGGTACCGCAGGTCGGCCTCGGCGGTGGCGGCGTCGCCGTCCCGTTCCAGCCGGGTCACCCGGTAGGACCAGGCGGCCAGCGGCACCGCGCCGAGGGCGTCGAAGCCGGCCGGGGCGCCGGTGCGGGCGTAGGCGGCGCGGTCGTGGCCGAGGACGGCCGCCGCGCGCCGGTCCAGCAGCCGCTGCACCCCGGCGAGTTCGGGGTCGGTGACGGGGCCGCCGCAGGCGGGGGCGGCGAGCAGCAGGCACAGGGCCGCCGCCGAGGTGCGGCGTACCCGCCGTCTGCCGGTCATCGCCCGATCGTAGGGGGCCGCGGGCCGCCCGGGTCAGACCCGGGTGACGGAGGAGACCGGCATCATCCCCACGGGGTCGTAACGCACCGGGGCACCGGGCCGGGGCGCGTGGATGACCTGGCCGCCGCCGACGTACAGGGCGATGTGGCTGGCGTCGTCCCGGTAGGCGACGAGGTCGCCGGGGCGGGCCTCGGAGAGCGGGACCTGCCGGCCCGCGTACCGCTGCTCCTGCGAGGTGCGCGGCAGGCTGATCCCGGCCTGGGCGTAGGACCACTGGGTCAGTCCCGAACAGTCGAAGCCGCTGGGGCCGTTGGCGCCCCAGATGTAGGGCTTGCCGAGGGCGGAGCGGGCGGCGGCGAGGGCGGCGGCGGCCCGTCCGGAGGCGGGGGCGGCACCGTCGGGGCCGGGCAGGTCGTCGCGGCCGGAGCGGGAGGCGCGGTCGAGGGCGCCGCGTTCGCCGGGCGGCAGGGAGAGCAGCAGGCGGCGGGCCTCGCCCAGTTTGCGTTCCACGGTGCGCTTGTGGGCGGCGACCGCCTCGCGGCTCTCCTCCAGTTCGGCGAGGCGCGCGGTGGCCTCGGAGCGGTCCTGGGCGAGCCGGCGCAGCGCGTCCCGGAGCTGCCCGAACTCGCCGGCCTGCCGGGTGCTGACGCGGTCCAGCGCGAGGGCGCGGTCGAGGTAGTCGTCCGGGTGGGCGGACAGGAGCAGGGCGAGCGAGGGGTCGAGGCCGCCGGAGCGGTACTGGGCTCCGGCGAGCGAACCGAGCGTCTCACGCAGGCCGTTGACCCGGTCCTGCTGCCGGGCGACCGCGTCGCGGGCGGTGTCGACCCGCTCGCGCAGTTCCTCGGCGCGCTCGTCGGCCTTGTTGTACTCCTCGGTGGCCCGTTCGGCCTCGGTGTAGAGGCGGTCCACCTCGGCCCGCGTGTCCTCGTGCGGGGCGGCGGCGGCCGGTACGGCGCCCAGGACGGCGGCGGCGACGGAGAGCAGGCCGGCCGCGCCGGTGAGCCCGCGGTGGGCCGGCGGAGCGGATCTCGTCGGTGCCGGACGGGCGGCGGCCGGGCCGCGGCGCGGGCCGGACGGCGCAAGACGGCGATGGGACCCCACGGGAAGCCGCACTCCTTCCGCTGGCGGACGGGGAAACGCGGCAGACAGTAGCCCCGCGGGGCGGCGGAGGCCAACGACCGTGGGCGGCCCGCGACACGGCGCCCCGCCGCTGACGCAGGTCACCGGCGGGGCGGGGGTCGAAGTACCGCAGCGTGATTCGCCCGAACGGGCGGTATGGGGGAGGCCTTTGGGGCGCGCGTGCCCGGTGGGTCAGACGCGCACGCCGAACATGAACGGGCCGCCGATGGTGTTCATCGACTCGTAGCGGACCACGGTGCCGGTGCGCGGGGCGTGCAGGATCTGGCCGTTGCCCGCGTAGAGGCCGACGTGGTGGATGTCGTTGAAGAAGAAGACGAGGTCGCCGACCTGGAGTTGGTTGACCGAGTAGATCCGCGTGCCGGCGTTGGCCTGGTCCTGGGACATGCGGGGCAGTCCGACGCCGGCCTGGGCGTAGGCCCAGCGGGTCAGGCCCGAGCAGTCGAAGGAGGAGGGGCCGGTGGCGCCGTAGACGTACGGGGTGCCTATCTTGCTCTGCGCGGCGGAGAAGGCCGCCCCGGCGCGGCCGGAGGCCGAGACGGAACCGCCGGCCGAGCCGGTGTCGGTGCTGCCGCCGCCACCGCTGAGCACCTGGCGCTCGCTGTCGCGGCTGGCGCGGGTCTCCTCCTCGGCGAGGGCGGCCTTCTCGGCGGCGGTGAGGCTGTTGAGGAGCTTCTGCGCGGAGGAGAGCTTGCCCTGGACTTCCTTCTTCTTCTTGCCCAGCTCGGTGCGCGTGGAGGAGAGGTCCTTGAGCTTGTCGGAGGCCTCCGCGCGCTGCTGGGCGAGGTCGCGCTGCTTCTCCTGGATCTTCTTCAGCGCCTCGACCTGCTGGCCGCTGAGCTGGTCCAGGGTGGACGCCTTGTCGAGGTAGTCGTCCGGGTCGGCGGAGAGGAAGAGCTGGAGGGAGGGGTCGAGGCCGCCGGTGCGGTACTGGGCGCTCGCCATCGAACCGAGGCCGTCGCGGAGCTTGTTCAGCTCCTCCTGGCCGCGGGCGACGTTGTCCTGGAGGGTGGAGATCTCCTTCTGGAGCTTGTCCTGCTTCTCCTTGGCGCCGTTGTACTTCTCGGTCGCCTGCTCCGCCTCCTGGTAGAGCTTGTCGACCTTGGCCTTGACCTCGTCCTTGCTCGGCTTCTCACTGGGGGCGGCGTTGGCGGCCTGCGAGCTCAGGGCGACAGCGGCGGCGGCAGCGGTGGTGAGCACGGTCACTCGTGCGCGGCTCGGCTGCTTGGGACGACGGTGGGACGCCACGGAGGCGAGCTCCTTCTTCCTCCAGCCGCCTACCGACACGCCGGCGGGCGGTGCCCTTCGCCGTCACTCACCCCTTGTGAGCGATCACCCGAGCGAAGGTTCGAGCCGACCCTAGTGACCCACTTGTGATCAGTTCAAATCCTCAGGTGAAAAATGTGAGGCAGCCGAGACATATTTTGCCTTCAACTCACCGCGCGTCACCTTGGCTTGACTCACCGTCGCCCAGATGTCCGTCAAAGTCGGCCAAGCGGCCCTTAAGGCACGGCAGTGAGGTAAGGGGCTGTTGGGACACACCGCTCACGGCACGGCACGCGGAAGGCACCCCGCCGGGCCGGACCGCCGGGCCGCGGGGTCAGCCGCGCGAGAAGCGCTTGAGGAGCACCGCCGAGGCCACCGGCCGCGCGCCCGCCCGCGCGATCCCGTCGGCGACCTCGCGGTCGGTGGAGACCACGACGACCGGCCGGCCCGGCGGCTCGGCGCGCACGAGTTGGCGGATCAGCTCGTCGGCGGTGACCCCGGGCTTGGAGAAGAGCACCCGCACCCCGCGCGGCGGCGCGAGCAGCACGGGCGCGGCCAGTTCGGCGCCGTCGAAGACACAGGTCGTCTCGGCGCCGGTCTGCGCGGCGAGCTGGGAGAGCTGGCCGAGCAGCCGCAGCCGCTGCTTCTCCAGCGGCATCTGCGGATAGCCGGTCTTGGTGACGTTGTAGCCGTCGACCACCAGGTGCGCCTGGGGCAGCGCCAGCAACTGGTCGAGGATGGCGGGGTCGTGCTCGGACAGGGCACGGGCCGCGATGTCCTTCGGCGACATCCGGCCGGGCTCGACCGCGTCCACCGTCTCCGCGGGCCGCACCGAGACCGGGGGCAGCGCCAGTTCGCGGCGCAGCCCCTGGGTCGCGTCGAGCAGCGTGTCGAGCAGCAGCCGGACCCGCATGTCCTCGACGCTGCGCCCCTCACGGGCCGCTTTGCGGGTGGCCTCCAGGGCCGCCTCCGCCTCCCCGAGCCGGGACTTCAGGCGCCGGTTCTCGCTCTCGGCGGCGGAGACCAGCGCCTGGGCGTCGGCGCGGACGGCGTCCGCTTCGGTCCGGATCCTGCGCAGCGCCGCCTCGCCGCGCCGCACGTCGCTGAGCGCGGCCCGCAGCTTGCGGTGGAGCGCGTCGGACTCTTTGCGCGCCGCGTCCAGCTCCGTCCGCAGCCGTTCGGTCTCGGCGCGGGTGTGCTCCCGGGCGCGGGCCAGCTCGCCGGTGAGCCGTTCCAGCTCGGCCCGGCTCTCCTCGCCGGCGCGCTCCGCGTCCGCGCGCAGCGCCTCCTCACCGGCCGCCGCCACCAGCTTGACCCAGCCCGGCGGACGCAGGACGTAGGCCGCGGCCGCCACGTCGAGCGGGTCCGCGGCCGGGGGCGGGGAGCCGGCGTCGAGGGCGCCGGCCAGCTCCGGCTGCGCCTCCCGGAACTTCTCGCCGACGCGCCCGCGGAAGAGCGGGTCGCCCTCCACGGCGGCGGCCATCGCGTTGCCCGCGAAGCGGATCCGGCGGGTCGGGGTGAAGCGGGCGTACTGCCGGAGCTGGGCGGGCAGTTCACCGAGGGTGAGCCCGCCGAAACCGTCGGACACGATCTGCACGACCCGGCGGCGCACCCCGTCGGGCAGCGGGCGGTCGAGCACCTCGGCGGCGCCGTCGCCCGGCTCTCCGCTCTGCGTCTGCGCCATCCGTCACCCCCATCCCTGAGGACGGTCCCCTGCGGGGCCGCCGCCGGCCGGGCCCGCTCCCCTCATCAGGAGCCGGCGCCCGGCCTGTCCACGAGTTCCACCTGGTCCACGGCATTGCACCAGCGACACCGCACCGACTCGATGGTCTCACTGAGCACCTCGCGCTCCTCGACCTTCGGCTCACCGGCCAGATCGAGGTGCACGTACTCGACGACCTTCGACGCGCGGGTCACGTCGAAGCGCGTGAGGTTGCCGCAGAGGGTGCAGCGCCACCGTGTCGTCTCGGTCGGCAGGGGAACGGTCATCGTCGCGGTTCGCTCTCTTCCGGTCCGGAGGACGCGCCGGACCGTCCGGTGCGTCTGGCTCGTAACCCTACGGCCTGGCGGGTACCCGTCGCCCGCGTGTCCACGGCGGCGAGGCGGTCCGGGCGGTTGTGCCCGGTTACGTCATGCTCTGTGTCCATGTTCCGCAACTGGAGGCCGGGGGCCCTGAGGAAAGCCCGGACGGGCGGCGACGACGGCACCTCCCGGTGCCGGGCGGCGCCGGTGACCTACGGGCTGATCGCGCTGTGCTGTGTGTCGTTCCTGGTCAGCCCGGCCTCGGGGCTGAATCCGGGGTACGGCGCCGGGGAGGCGCTGCTCACCGCGCAGCGCGCCTGGTTCCGACGCTGGGGCGTGGTCCCCGCAGAGCTGTTCGACGGCTCACCCGGTGCGGTGTTCACGCCGGTCACCGCGCTCTTCGTGCACGCCGGCTGGGTGCACCTGCTCGGCAACATGCTGTTCCTCTACGTCTTCGGCGTGATGACCGAGGCCCGGATGGGCCGGCTCGGGTTCGCGGTGTTCGCCGTGAGCTGCGGGAGCCTCGCCCTGCTGGGGTACGCGGTGGCCAACGCCTCCTCCGAGGAGTCCCTGGTGGGTGCCTCGGGGGCGATCTCGGCGGTGCTCGGCGCCTTCCTGCTCCTCTTCCCGCGGGCCCGGGTGACCAGCCTGCTGCCCTTCCTGTTCTTCGTGCCGCTGCGCTTCCCGGCCTGGGTGGTGCTGCCCTTCTGGGCCGGGCTCCAGGCGCTGGCGGCGGGGCGGGCCGGCGACGGGCCCGGCGTCGCCTACCTCGCCCACCTGGTGGGCTTCGGGCTCGGCTTCCTCTACGCCTGGGTGCGCTTCGGGCGGGGGACTAGAGTTGGGGGCGTCCCAGCGACGGCCCCCGAGGGAGAGAACCAGCCGTGATCAGCGCGATCGTCCTCATCAAGACCAGCGTGGACCGGATTCCCGAGATCGCGGAGCGGATCGCCGCGCTGGAGAGCGTCAGCGAGGTCTTCTCGGTCACCGGCACCTACGACCTGATCGCCATGGTCCGGGTCCGCCGGCACGAGGACCTGGCGGAGGTCATCCCGGGCCGGATCAGCAAGATCCCCGGAGTGGAGGCCACGGACACGCACGTGGCCTTCCGCACCTACTCCCAGCACGACCTGGAGGCGGCCTTCGCCATCGGGCTGGACAACTGACCCGCTCCCCCGCCGCGCCCCGGCCGGTCCGCCCCGCTCAGGCCGCCGGAGCCTCGGGCACGCAGCGCCCGTCCTCGGTGCGGTAGCTCCACCGGGCACCCTCGCGCACCAGCCGCCCCACGGCCTCGACGAACCGGTCGACGTGCTCCTCGGGCGTGCCCGCCCCGAAGCTGACCCGCACCGCGTGCAGGGGCCCCTCCCCGCCTCCCGGCTCCGCCGCCGCACCGCAGCCGCCCGGCGCCTGCGCCCCGCCGCCGAGCAGGGCGCGCACCAGCGGGTGGGCGCAGAACAGCCCGTCGCGCACGCCGATGCCGTACTCGGCGGAGAGCGCGGCGGCGAAGTGCGAGGCGTTCCAGCCCTCGACGACGAAGGAGACCACGCCGACACGGGGCGCCTTGTCGCCGAAGAGGGACAGCACCCGCACCTCGGGCACCCGGGCCAGCCCCGCCCGCAGCCGGCCGAGCAGGTACCGCTCCCGCGCCACCAGGGCGTCGAAGCCGGCCTCGGTCAGCGCCTCACAGGCGGAGGCGATGGCGTGGGCGCCGATCACGTTGGGCGAGCCGGCCTCGTGCCGGGCGGCGCCGTCGTGCCACTCGACCTCCAGCGTGCCGTCGGCCCGCCGGGCCACCGTCCGGCTGGCCCCGCCCCCGGCGAGGTAGGGCTCGGCCTCGCCCAGCCAGTCGGCGCGGCCGGCCAGCACGCCCGCGCCGAAGGGCGCGTACAGCTTGTGCCCGGAGAAGGCGACCCAGTCGACGTCCAGGTCGCGGACCCTGACCGGGTGGTGCGGGGCGAGCTGGGCGGCGTCCAGGACGACGCGGGCACCGTGGGCGTGGGCGGCGGCGGCCAGTTCGCGCACCGGCCACAGCTCGCCGGTGACGTTGGAGGCGCCGGTCACGCAGACCAGGGCGGGGCCGTGGGGGGCGCGGTCGGCGAGGGCCCGCTCCAGGATCTCCACGGCCCGCCCGGGGCTGTCGGGGGCGTCCAGCACGGTGACGGGGGCGCCGCGCCAGGGCAGCAGCGCCGCGTGGTGCTCGGTCTCGAAGACGAAGACCCGGCAGTCGCGGGGCAGGGCGGCGGCGAGCAGGTTGAGGGAGTCGGTGGTGGACCGGGTGAAGACGACCTGGTCCCCGGGGCGGCAGTCGAGGAACTCGGCGACGGTCCGGCGGGCCCGCTCGAACAGTTCGGTCGACAGCCGGGACAGGTGCCCGGCCCCGCGGTGCACGCTGCCGTAGTACGGGGCGTAGGCGGCCACGTCGTCCCAGACCCGGCGCAGCGCGGGGGCGCTGGCGGCGTAGTCGAGCGCGGCGTAGCCGATCTCGCCGCCGGTCACGAGCGGGACGGCGACGTCGAGACCCAGTACCGGGAGCGGGCCGGCGGGGGCGGCCGTGGAGGTCGCGGTGGCGGGGGCGGTGGCGGTGGTCATGGGTGTACTCCCGTGAGGACAGGCGGACCCTTCGCGCGGGCGCTGCGGCCGGGCGCGGAAGGGTCGGAAGGGGCAGAAGGGGGGAGGAGGACGCGCGGCGGGGGCGCTGCGGCCCCGGGCCCTCCGGCGCGGTCCCGGCGCACGCCCACGCGAGGCCGACGGCACGAAACCGGCGCGCGGGGCGCGGGGACGGCGGACCGTGAAAGCGGGCGGGAGGGGACCGTGACGGCGGGCCCGGGGGCGTCGTCGGGGGTGCGGGGCACGGGGGCACGGCACGAGGCGACGACGGCCCCTACGGCATTCGCTTGCTCACGGAAGGCTCCCTCGTACGACCAGGACCCCTGGCGGTGTCACTCGAAGGAGTGCGAGGGGTCCGCGCTTGCCATGGACCCTGCTGTCCACGGCCTGGTCTTCACCCGGGGCACCCCGCCACGGACGGAGGGTTGCCGGACAGTCGGCCGGGGCCGTGTGACTGTCACTCATGACCTGGAAGGGAACGTACGCGAGCCGGCCCGCCTCCCGCAACCCGGGTCCGGAGCGCGGGACGCCGGCCGGCCCGGCGGACGGGGTGTCAGGCGTTGCTGGCGGTGACCCAGCGTTCGAGGACGCGGCGGGCGGCGCCCGAGTCGACGGACTCCGCGGCCCGGTCCATGGCCGCCCGGAGCCGCTCGGCGAGCGGGCCGGCGCCCGGCTCCAGCGCCACCAGGGCCGCGGCGGAGTTGAGCAGGACCGCGTCGCGGACCGGGCCGCTCTCGCCGTGGAGCAGGCGGCGGGCGACGTCGGCGTTGTAGGCGGCGTCGGCGCCGCGCAGCGCCTCCACCGGCACCGGCTCGATGCCGACGTCCCGCGGGTCGAAGTGCTCCTCGGTGACCTTGCCGTCGCGCACCTCCCAGACCCGGGAGGTGGCGGTGGTGGTCAGCTCGTCGAGGCCGTCGTCACCGCGGAAGACCAGGGAGGAGTGGCCGCGCTCGGCGAAGACCCCGGCGATGATCGGGGCCATCCGGGCGTCGGCGACGCCGATCGCCTGTGCCTTGACGTGCGCGGGGTTGGTCAGCGGACCCAGGAAGTTGAAGACCGTACGGATGCCGAGCTGTCCGCGGGCCGCCGCGACGTGCCGCAGCGAGGGGTGGAACTTCACCGCGAAACAGAAGGTGATCCCGGCCTCCTCGGCGACCTCGGCGACCCGCCGCGGGCCGAGTTCCAGGTTGACGCCGAGCTTCTCCAGGACGTCGGAGGCGCCGGAGGCCGAGGAAGCGGCCCGGTTGCCGTGCTTGACGACCTTGGCCCCGGTGCCGGCCACGACGATCGCGGACATGGTGGAGATGTTGACCGTCTTGGCACCGTCGCCGCCGGTGCCGACGATGTCGACGGTCTCCCCCGGCACCTCGATCACCCGGGCGTGCGCGTACATGGTGCGGACCAGTCCGGAGATCTCCTCGACGGTCTCGCCCTTGGCCCTCAGCGCGGTGGCGAACCCGGCGATCTGCGCGTCGGTCGCCTCCCCCCGCATGATCACGTCGAGGGCCCAGGCGGTGTCGTCGGCGGTCAGGTCGTGACCGTCCAGCAGTCCGTTCAGCAGGGCGGGCCAGGAGCGGCCCGCCGCGGTGTCGCCTCCAGCGGGGGTCACAGCGCTCATCAGCCGCTCCTGTGTGTGGGTCGGGAAACCGTGTCCGCCGGAGGGCACGCGAGTGCTCCGGCGCCCCCCACCCTATCCAGCCGGGGACACGGCCGAGGGGCCCCGTCCGCAGACCGGACGGGACCCCTCGGCAGGTGTGGCGACGCGGGAGCGTCAGTGGTGGCCGTGGCCGCTCGTGATCTCCTTGTACTCCTCGACGGTCGGCTTCGGGATCTGCGAGTCCTCGCCGAAGTACGCGTTGCTCATCTTGGCCCGGAGCTTCTCCGTGGCCTTGGGCTTGCGCTCGACGCCGTTCTCGTCCACCGTCGGGCCGAGCTCGACGGGCCGGTACTGCTCGTGCGCCGTGAGCGTGTGGAGCTGCTCCTGGCTGAGCGGCTCGTGGACCTCGATGAACTCACCGTGCGGCAGGCGCTTGATGACGCCGGCCTCGCGGCCGTGCAGCACCTTCTCCTTGTCCCGGCGCTGGAGGCCGAGGCAGATCCGCTTGGTGACCACGAAGGCCACGACCGGTCCGAGGAAGAACCCGATCCGGACGAACCAGGTGACCGCGTTGATCGACAGGTGGAAGTGGGTGGCGACGATGTCGTTGCCACCACCGATCAGCGTGATCAGGTAGCCGGTGATCCAGGCGACGCCGACGGCCGTGCGGGTCGGGGCGTTGCGCGGGCGGTCCAGGATGTGGTGCTCGCGCTTGTCCCCGGTCACCCAGGACTCGATGAACGGGTACAGGGCGATCACGGCCAGGAACAGACCGAAGACGACCAGCGGGATGAACACGCCCAGGACCAGGGTGTGGCCCCAGAAGTTGATCTCCCAGCCCGGCATGGCGCGGACCAGGCCCTCGGCGAAGCCCATGTACCAGTCCGGCTGGGCGCCGGTGCCGACCTGGTCGGGCCGGTACGGGCCGATGCCCCAGATCGGGTTGATCGTCACGATGCCGGCGATGGCCGCGATGACACCGAAGACCAGGAAGAAGAAGCCTCCGGCCTTGGCCATGTAGACCGGCATCAGCGGCATGCCGACGACGTTCTTGTTGGTCTTGCCCGGCCCGGCGAACTGGGTGTGCTTGTGGTAGAAGACCAGGATCAGGTGGGCCACCATCAGGCCCAGCATGATGCCCGGCAGCAGCAGGATGTGGATCGAGTAGAACCGGGCCACGAAGTCGTGGCCGGGGAACTCCCCGCCGAACAGGAACATCGAGATGTACGTGCCGACGATCGGCACGGACAGGATCGCGCCCTGCGTGAAGCGGACACCGGTGCCGGAGAGCAGGTCGTCCGGGAGCGAGTAGCCGGTGAAACCGGTGAACATGCCCAGGACGAACAGCAGGAAGCCGAACAGCCAGTTGACCTCGCGCGGCTTGCGGAACGCGCCGGTGAAGAAGACGCGCATCATGTGCACGAACATGCCGGCGAGGAAGATCAGCGCCGCCCAGTGGTGGATCTGCCGGATGAGCAGACCACCGCGGATGTCGAAGCTGATGTCCAGCGTGGAGGCGTACGCCTCACTCATGAGCTGGCCCTGCATCGGCACGTACGAGCCGTGGTACGTGATCTCGTTCATCGACGGGTGGAAGAACAGCGTCAGGTACACACCCGTGAGGATGATGATGATGAAGCTGTACATGCACACTTCGCCCAGCATGAACGACCAGTGGTCGGGGAAGATCTTGCGCATGTTGGCCTTGGCCAGGGAGTAGATCCCGAGCCGCCCGTCCGCCCAGTCGGCGACGCGCTCGCCGGCCGGGGACTTCCCGCGAGAGCGGGCCTCAGTGCTCGGTGCAGTACTCATCCGCGCTCCCAGAAGGCAGGACCGACGGGCTCGTCGAAGTCGCCGAGCGCCTCGAGGTAGCCCTCGTCGTTCACACCGATACGCAGCTGCGGCAGGGCGTGACCGGCGGGACCGAAGATCACTCGGGCGCCGTCGGAGAGGTCGAAGGTGGACTGGTGGCAGGGGCACAGCGCGTGGTGCGTCTGCTGCTCGTACAGGGAGATCGGGCAACCGACGTGGGTGCAGATCTTCGAGTACGCCACGATGCCCTCGTGCGACCACTCGAGTTCGCGCTTGTCCTTGATGTCGCCCGGCTGGAGCCGGACGATCATCAGAGCCGCCTTGGCGATCTCGGACTGGAAGTTCTCGTCGTGCTCCGACATGCCCTCGGGCATGGCGAAGCTGAGCGAACCGACGACCACGTCCGAGGGACGGATCGGCTGGTTCGTGTTCATGTTGACGAGAAGCTTGCCCTTGGACCACATGGTGTGGCGGAGCTTGGTCCCGGGCAGCGGGCCGAGGTCGCGCAGGAGCACGACGCCGGAGAGCGGAACCAGGGTGAGCGCGCCGAGCATGGTGTTGCGGATCAGCTTGCGGCGCCCGATCGCCGATTCCTTCGCGCCCTGCTTGAAGTCCGCGTGGACCTTGGCCCGGACCTCCGGCGACGCCTCGATCGGGTGACGCTCATCGGCGATCTCCTCGTCGGACATCAGGGTGCGGGCCCAGTGGACCGCGCCCGCGCCGATGGTGAAGAGCGCGACACCGAGGGTCAGACCCAGCGCGAAGTTCATCGCGTTGAGGTGCCCCAGCGGCCACACGTAGATCGACTTGTCGTGCGGGATGGCCACGAACGCGGCGATGAAGCCGACGGTGGCCAGCATCGAGACCGTGAACAGCAGGGCCACCGTGCGCTCGGACCGCTTGGCGGCCCGCTCGTCGATGTCCTGCACCCGGTGCTCGTGGGGCGGCAGACCGGGGTCCGCGAACGGGTTCTCCTCGTCCGCGACCCGGACCGCACCGTGCGGGGCGTCCTGCTCAGCGGGCAGGTTCTCTTCGGGAATCTGGTTGCTACTCATGACTTCTTGGCCTTTGCGGTCCGAGCGGCGACCCAGACGGCGACCGCGATCAGCCCGCCCAGTCCGAACAGCCACGCGAACAGACCCTCACTGACCGGGCCCAGTCCGCCGAGGCTGAGACCGCCGGGGCTCTCGGTGTCTTCGCCGTTGACCGCGTTCAGGTAGGCGATGATGTCCTTCTTGTTCTGCTCCGACAGCGTCTGGTCGGGGAAGGAGGGCATGTTCTGCGGGCCGGTCTGCATGGCCTCGTAGATGTGCTTCGGGTCCACGCCCTCCAGACCGGGGGCGTACTTGCCGTGCGTCAGCGCGCCGCCCTTGCCGGTGAAGTTGTGGCACTGGGCGCAGTTGTTGCGGAACAGCGCGCCGCCGTTGGCGATGTCCGCGCCCTGCGGGCCGTACTGCTCCTTCGTCGGGACGGCCGGACCGGCACCCAGCGAAGCGATGTAGGCCGCGAGCTGGTCGATCTCGGCCTGCGAGTAGATGACCTTCTTGCGCGGGACCTGCGCGCCCGGCTGCTGGGCCGGCATCCGGCCGGTGCCCACCTGGAAGTCGACGGCCGCGGCGCCCACGCCGACCAGGCTCGGGCCGTCGGTGGTGCCCTGACCTCCGGTGCCGTGGCAGCTGGCGCAGCCGACGGCGTAGAGCTTCTTGCCCTCGTCGATGGCGAGGGACTGGGCGGTTTCATCGGCCTGCGCCTTGCTCGCGGGTGCGAACGCGGCGTACAGCCCCCCTGTGCATGCCAGCGCGAGGAGTAGGACGACGAGCGCCGCCAGCGGATGGCGTCGTCGTGCGGAGAGCTTTTTCACGGATTACCCCGGTGTCAGGATCTTCTGCGTCGATGCTTCTGGTATTGCGCGGGTGCGTGCCGCGACTACTTGATCATGTAGATCGTGGCGAAGAGGCCGATCCACACGACATCTACGAAGTGCCAGTAATAGGACACGACGATGGCGGCGGTCGCCTGATCGTGGGTGAACCTCCGGGCCGCGTAGGTGCGGCCGAGGACCAGCAGGAAGGCGAACAGTCCGCCCAACACGTGCAGTCCGTGGAAGCCGGTGGTCAGGTAGAACACCGAGCCGTAGGCGTCGGACGAGAGCGAGAGGCCCTCGTGCTTGACGAGCTCGGTGTACTCGAACACCTGACCGCCGATGAAGATCGACCCCATCGCGAAGGTGACGATGAACCACATCCGGAGCTTCTTCACGTCACCGCGCTCGGCCGCGAACACGCCGAGCTGGCAGGTGAGGGAGGAGAGCACCAGGATCGTGGTGTTCGTCGCGGAGAACGGGAAGTTCAACGCGTCGGCCTTCGAGGACCAGAAGTCCGGGCCGGTCACCGATCGCAGGGTGAAGTACATCGCAAAGAGGGCCGCGAAGAACATCAGCTCGGAACTCAGCCAGATGATGGTTCCGACGCTGGTGAGGTTCGGTCGGTTGACCGACGGGTGCGCGTGCCCGGTGTCTACTGTCGTTGCTGTCGCCACGACCGACATTATGTCGGTCGCTTATCCCGCCCTCACCCCGGGGGGTGCCGTTCGGAGTGTCCGCCCCCTCTGGACTGCCCGTATGGCCCACCGAACGGCCTGTCGAAGCCCGGTGCGGACCGCTGTTGACAAGGGGTGCGAGGGAGTAGCATCCGCCCCAACGGGCTACCGACGTATCGGAGGAAGCATGCAGGCGACCGCCACGGTGCTGGTCTACAGCGACGACTCCAACACCCGCGAACAAGTGCGGCTCGCCACCGGACGGCGGCCGGCGCCGGACGTGCCCGTGGTCGAGTTCCTGGAGTGCGCCACCCCGGCCGCCGTCGTCAGGGAATTGGACAAGGGCGGCATCGACGTCTGCGTCCTGGACGGCGAGGCCGTGCCCATGGGCGGCATGGGGCTGTGCCGGCAGATCAAGGACGAGATCTTCCGGTGCCCGCCGGTGCTGCTGCTCATCGCGCGGCCCCAGGACGCCTGGCTCGCCACCTGGAGCCGCGCGGAGTCCGCCGTGACCCTTCCGGTGGAACCGGTGGAGTTCGCCTCCGCCCTCGCCTCCCTGCTGCGGCAGAAGCGCCTGCAGAGCGCCTAGGACGCCCCTGCGGGCCCCGGGAGGCCGCCCGGGGCCCGTAGTGCCCGTACCGTCCCGCGGGCCCCTGGGCGGCGTCCTGGGCGTTCCGCGCCGCGCCGTCACGCCGCGGCGGGTCGCAGCCGGGCCCCGTCCTGCGGGTCCGGGGCGGCGCCCTGGCCGCCCGACAGGGCGCTGCCCTCGCGCCACTTGTCCCAGTCGAGGTTCCAGTCCCCGAAGCCGTTGCCGAAGGGCTCCATGGTGTCGCCGCCGGAGTTGATCACCTTGACGATGTCGCCCTCCTGCACCGTGTCGAAGAACCACTCGGCGTTGGAGGTGTTCATCCCGACGCAGCCGTGACTGACGTTGGCCGAGCCCTGGGAGCCGACGGACCAGGGCGCGGCGTGCACGTACTCGCCGCTCCAGGTGACCCGGGTGGCGAAGTACACCGGCAGGTCGTACGACTCCGAGGAGCCCTCGGCGATGCCGACGGTGCTGCTGCGCATCCGTACGAAGGGCTCCTTGCCGAGCACGACCTTGACGCCGTTGCGGGTCTCGAAGCCGGGCTTGCCCGCGGTGACCGGGATCTGCCGGACCTCCTCGCCGTCCCGGTAGACGGTGAGGGTGTGCGCGGCGGCGTCGGTGACGGCGACGACGCTGTCGCCGGTGCGGAACGTCAGCGGCTTGGTCTCGCCGCCCCACATCCGATCGCCGATCTTGATGCCCTCCAGGGTGGAGCGGACGTCCACGGTGGCGTGGGCGGGCCAGTACTCCTTGGGGCGGTAGTGCAGCTTCTTGTCGTCCACCCAGTGCCAGGAGCCCTCCACCGCGGGCGTGGAGCGCACCTTGAGCGCGCGTTCCACCACGGCCCGCTGGGCCTTGTCCTTGACCGGCTCGCTCAGCTCGGCCGTGACGGGCTGGCCCACGCCGTAGGTGCCCGCCTTGGGGCCGAAGGCGACGTCCAGGGTCTTCTTGGCGGCGGGGGTGCCGGTCTCGAAGGCGAGGACCTTGCGGCCGGGTGCCCCGGAGCCGTCCTCGGTGGAGACGCGCACCGTGTAGCGGGCGTTGGCGGCCAGCGGCGAGGTGCTGTGCCAGCGGGCGCCGTCGGCGGCGAGTTCGCCCGCCACGTGGCGGCCCGCGGCGTCCATCGCCGTGACGTCCGTGATGCGTCCGCCGGCGGCCTCGGCGACGACCTCCAGGGGGGTGTCCGGGTCGGCCTTCTTCCCGGCGTCCTTGGGTCCGTTGAACGAGATCTGGCCCGCCGCGTCGTAGGGGCCCGCCGACAGCGGGCTGCCGTCGCTGTCGCACGCGGCCACACTCGCGCCGAGGGCGATCACCAGCAGGGTGCAGCCGAGGGCGGTGCGCCCCGGCCCGGGGAGGTGAACCGTCTTGCTCATGGCCTCACGCTAGGGAGGGACGTCGGCGGCGGCACCGCGTGGTAGCCCGTGCGAGTGAGCGCGGGCGGGGCACGCGAAGGGGCCCGGACGCTCCTGACGGAGTGTCCGGGCCCCTCGGTGCCGGGCGGTGCCGGGTGCCTACTGGGTGCGGTTCTCGCCCCGGTAGTACTCGAAGACCCAGCCCCAGATGCTGATCACGATGATCGGGATGGAGAAGTACATGATCCACCAGCCCACGGCGATGCCGATGAAGCCGAGCGCCACACCGGACGCCAGGCCCAGCGGCTGCCAGCTGTGCGGGCTGAAGAACCCGACCTCGCCGGCGTCGTCGGCCACGTCCGCGTCCGTGTCGTCCTGGGCGCCGACGTCGACCCGCCTGGCCGTGAAGCCGAGGTAGAAGCCGACCATCAGGCACAGGCAGAAGGCCAGGAAGAGGATGGTGGCACCGGCCGGCTCCTTCGACCACGCGCCGTAGGCGATCGCCACGACGAGGATGAAGGCGCTCAGCCAGAGGAACATCTTGCCCTGGATCTTCACTTGCCCGCCTCCTTGCCGCCGGCGAGGGCCTTGTCACCGTGACCGGTGTTCTCGAGCTGGTCCAGGGCGGCGATCTCCGGGTGGTGCAGGTCGAACGCCGGGGATTCGCTGCGGATGCGCGGCAGGGTGAGGAAGTTGTGCCGCGGCGGCGGGCAGGAGGTCGCCCACTCCAGCGAACGGCCGTAGCCCCACGGGTCGTCCACGCCGACCGGCTTGCCGTACTTGGCCGTCTTCCAGATGTTGTAGAAGAACGGCAGGATCGACAGGCCCAGCAGGAACGAGGCGATGGTGGAGACGGTGTTCAGGAAGGTGAAGCCGTCGGCCGCCAGGTAGTCCGCGTACCGGCGCGGCATGCCCTCGGCGCCCAGCCAGTGCTGGACCAGGAAGGTGCCGTGGAAGCCGACGAACAGCGTCCAGAACGTGATCTTGCCCAGGCGCTCGTCGAGCATCTTGCCGGTGAACTTCGGCCACCAGAAGTGGAAGCCGGCGAACATCGCGAACACCACGGTGCCGAAGACGACGTAGTGGAAGTGGGCCACCACGAAGTACGAGTCGGAGACGTGGAAGTCCAGCGGCGGCGAGGCCAGGATGACACCGGTCAGACCACCGAAGAGGAAGGTGACCAGGAAGCCGGCCGACCACAGCATCGGTGTCTCGAAGCTGATGGAGCCCTTCCACATGGTGCCGACCCAGTTGAAGAACTTCACTCCGGTCGGGACCGCGATCAGGAAGGTCATGAAGGCGAAGAACGGGAGCAGTACGCCGCCCGTCACGTACATGTGGTGGGCCCACACCGTGATGGACAGACCCGCGATCGCGATCGTCGCACCGACCAGGCCCATGTAGCCGAAGATCGGCTTCCGGGAGAAGACCGGGACGATCTCACTGACGATGCCGAAGAACGGCAGCGCGATGATGTACACCTCGGGGTGGCCGAAGAACCAGAACAGGTGCTGCCACAACAGGGCCCCGCCGTTGGCGGAGTCGAAGATGTGGGCACCGAACTTGCGGTCCACCTCCAGCGCCAGCAGCGCGGCGGCCAGCACGGGGAAGGCCAGCAGGACCAGCAGACCGGTCAGCAGGACGTTCCAGGTGAAGATCGGCATGCGGAACATCGTCATGCCGGGTGCGCGCATGCAGATGATCGTGGTGATGAAGTTGACCGAGCCGAGGATGGTGCCGAAGCCCTGGAAGGCGAGACCCATGATCCACAGGTCCGCGCCCAGGCCCGGCGAGTGCACGGTGTCGGTCAGCGGCGAGTAGGCGAACCAGCCGAAGTCGGCCGCGCCCTGCGGGGTGAGGAAGCCGCCCAGCGCGATCAGCGAGCCGAACAGGTAGAGCCAGTAGGCGAACATGTTCAGCCGCGGGAACGCGACGTCGGGGGCGCCGATCTGGAGCGGCATGATCCAGTTCGCGAAGCCCGCGAAGAGCGGCGTCGCGAACATCAGGAGCATCACCGTGCCGTGCATGGTGAACGCCTGGTTGAACTGCTCGTTCGACATGATCTGCGTGCCCGGACGGGCCAGCTCGGCGCGCATCACGAGCGCCATCACGCCGCCGATGACGAAGAAGGCGAACGACGTCGCGAGGTACAGCGTGCCGATCGTCTTGTGGTCGGTGGTCGTCAGCCACTTGACCACGACGTTGCCAGGCTGCTTGCGCCGTACCGGCAGCTCGTTCTCGTACGAGTCCACAGCCGCCGAGGCACCCTGGGGTTCATTGAGGATGCTCACAGGTTGTTCGTCTCCCGGTTCTTCTCGTGGCTCGTCTGCGCGATGCCGGCGGGAACGTAACCGGTCTGCCCCTTCTTCGCGAGGTCCTTGAGGTGCTGCTCGTAGCGCTCAGGGGAGACGACCTTCACGTTGAACAGCATCCGGGAGTGGTCCACGCCGCAGAGCTCGGCGCACTTGCCGAAGAAGGTGCCCTCCTTGTTGGGGGTCACCTCGAAGGCGTTGGTGTGGCCCGGGATGATGTCCTGCTTCATCAGGAACGGCACCACCCAGAAGGAGTGGATGACGTCCCGCGAGGTCAGGACGAAGCGGACCGTCTTGCCCTTGGGGAGCCAGAGGGTCGGGCCCGGGTTGTTGTTCTGCGGGTTCCGCGTGCCAGGGATTCCGCAGTCGTAGGCACCGCCGGCGTTCGCGGGGAACTCCGCCTTGAACCGGTCGGGGATGCCGTCCAGTTCCTTGGAGGTCTTCGCGTCGCCGGTGGAGCCCTCGACGTTCTCGACGTAGTTGAAGCACCAGCTCCACTGGAAGCCGACCACGTTGACGGTGACGTCGGGCTGCTTCTTCAGGCTCATGAGCTCGGATTCGTCACGGGCGGTGAAGTAGAACAGCACCGAGACGATGACGAGCGGAACCATGGTGTACAGCGCCTCGATGGGCAGGTTGTACCTGGTCTGCGGTGGAACCTCGACCTTGGTGCGGCTGCGCCGGTGGAAGAAAGCACTCCACAGGATCAGGCCCCACACCAGCACGCCGACGGCGAGCGCGGCAGCCCAGGACCCCTGCCACAGGGAGAGGATCCGCGGAGCCTCTTCCGTGGTCGGGGTGGGCATGCCAAGGCGGGGGAAGTCCTTGTATGTGCAACCGGTGGCGGTCGCCAGGACCAGGCCCGCGGTCATTGCCTGCAGCAGCTTCCGCCGCATCGGGCGCCGCGGCGAGCGGTCGGAGCCGTTGGGACTCACGTAGCGCCTTCCCGAGAGTCTCGCCCGCGCTGGTTGGCTGCGGCCTTCTCGCTGGTCGGTCGCCGCCCTGCGTCGGGCAGGGGTTTGATGTTTATGCGGACCAAACCCTACTGGACGCCTTCCGGCGGGTCGCGGGGAGGGTGCCATACGCGCGGCGGGTCACCCCGAAGGGGTGGGACGGCCGGGGCCGGAACCGCATGTGACGGGGTGTCGGGCACGCGCCCGTACGGGACCCCCGCCCCCTTCCGGGTGAACCGGAACCGCTCCCCCGGGCGCCCGCCGGAAGCCTTCCCCGGGCCCGCGGCGGCCCGCCGGGGCCCGTCACCGCCGCGTGCGGGCGTCGTAGCGTGGGGGCGTGTCCTACTTCGATGCCGCCTCCGCCGCCCCCCTCCACCCCGTCGCCCGCCAGGCGCTCCTGGCCTCCCTGGACGAGGGCTGGGCCGATCCCGCGCGGCTGTACCGGGAGGGCCGGCGGGCCCGGATGCTGCTGGACGCGGCCCGCGAGGCCGCCGCGGAGGCGGTGGGGTGCCGCCCCGACGAGCTGGTGTTCACCCCCTCGGGCACCCGCGCGGTGCACGAGGGCGTCGCGGGCGCGCTGGCCGGCCGCCGCCGCACCGGCGACCACCTCATCGTGTCAGCCGTCGAACACTCGTCCGTGCTCCATGTGGCCGAGGCGCACGAGGCCGCCGGCGGCACGGTGACCCGGCTCGCCGTGGACCGCACGGCCGCGGTGGACCCGGCGGCGTACGCCGGTGCCCTGCGCCCCGGCACGGCCCTGGCGTGCCTCCAGTCGGCCAACCACGAGGTGGGCACCGAGCAGCCGGTGGCCGAGGTGGCCGAGGCGTGCCGGGCCGCGGGCGTGCCGCTGCTGGTGGACGCGGCCCAGTCGCTGGGCTGGGGCCCGGTGCCGGGCGCCTGGTCGCTGCTCGCGGCCAGTGCCCACAAGTGGGGCGGCCCCTCCGGGGTCGGGCTGCTCGTGGTGCGCAAGGGCGTGCGGTTCGCGCCCGCGGGGCCGGGTGACGAGCGCGAGTCGGGGCGGTCGGCCGGTTTCGAGAACATCCCGGCGATCGTGGCCGCCGCCGCCTCGCTGCGGGCGGTGCGGGCCGACGCGGCGCGGGAGGCGGCCCGGCTGCGGGAGCTGACCGGGCGCATCCGGGCCCGGGTGCCCGCCCTGGTGCCGGACGTGGAGGTGGTCGGCGATCCGGAGCGCCGGCTGCCCGGCATCGTGACCTTCTCGTGTCTCTATGTCGACGGGGAGACCCTGCTGCACGAGCTGGACCGGGCCGGTTTCTCGGTCTCCTCCGGCTCGTCCTGCACCAGCAGCACCCTGACGCCGAGCCATGTGCTGCGCGCGATGGGCGTGCTCAGCGAGGGCAACGTCCGTGTCTCCCTGCCGCCGGGCACCTCCGCCGAGGACGTCGAGCGCTTCCTGGAGGTGCTGCCGGGCACGGTGGCCGAGGTGCGGTCCCGGCTGGGGGCGCCGGCCGCCGCGGCCGGGGCACCGGGGGCGGGGGCCGACCGGGTCGTGGACGCGCTCGGCCGGCGCTGCCCCGTACCGGTGATCGAGCTGGCCAAGGTCTTCGGCGAGGTGCCGGTCGGCGGCACGGTACGGGTCCTCGCCGACGACGAGGCGGCCCGGCTGGACATCCCGGCCTGGTGCGAGATGCGCGGCCAGGAGTACGTGGGCGAGGAGCCGGCGGACCGGGGCGCGGCCTACGTGGTCCGCCGGGTCTCCTGACCGGGCGCTCAGCCGAGGTGGGCGCGGACCTCGCCCGCGGCCTCGTCGCCGTACGCCTTGGTGAAGCGCTCCATGAAGTGGGCGCGGCGGAGCTGGTACTCCTGGGTGCCGACGGTCTCGATGACGAGGGTGGCCAGCATGCAGCCGACCTGGGCGGCGCGCTCCAGGCCGACGCCCCAGGCGAGGCCGGAGAGGAAGCCGGCCCGGAAGGCGTCGCCGACGCCGGTCGGGTCGGCCTTGCGCTCCTCCTCGGGGCAGCCGACCTCGATGGGCGGCTCGCCGGCCCGCTCGATACGCACGCCGCGGGCGCCGAGGGTGGTGACGCGGTGGCCGACGCGGCCGAGGATCTCCTCGTCGCTCCAGCCGGTCTTGGTCTCGATGAGCCCCTTCTCGTACTCGTTGGAGAAGAGGTAGGTCGCCCCGTCCAGCAGTATCCGGATCTCGTCGCCGTTCATGCGGGCGATCTGCTGGGAGAAGTCGGCGGCGAAGGGGATGGCGCGCGAGCGGCACTCCTCGGTGTGCCGGAGCATGGCCTCCGGGTCGTCGGCGCCGATGGAGACCAGGTCGAGGCCGCCGATCCGGTCGGCGACGGTCTTCAGCTCGATGAGGCGGGCCTCGCTCATCGCGCCCGTGTAGAAGGAGCCGATCTGGTTGTGGTCGGCGTCGGTGGTGCAGACGAAGCGGGCGGTGTGCAGCGTCTCGGAGATGCGCACCGAGCCGGTGTCCACGCCGTGCCGGTCGAGCCAGGCGCGGTACTCGGCGAAGTCCGAACCGGCGGCCCCCACCAGGACCGGGCGGGTGCCGAGCTGCCCCATGCCGAAGGCGATGTTCGCGGCGACACCGCCGCGGCGCACGTCGAGCTGGTCGACCAGGAAGGAGAGCGAGACCGTGTGCAGCCGGTCCGCGACGAGCTGGTCGGAGAAGCGGCCGGGGAAGGTCATGAGGTGGTCGGTGGCGATGGAGCCGGTGACTGCGATGCGCACGGCGTGACTCTCTCCTGAGGGGGAGGCGGGTGAGGAGTCCACGCTACCCGGCGGCCCCCCGGGCGGAAGGGGCACCGCGGTGAAACTACCCGAGGGTAGAACTTTCCGCCCCGCCCGGAACCGGCCTACGGTGCCCCCATGACGAACATCGAGGCCACCGCCCCCGCGCCCGCCGACTTGGAGGGCGACCTCGCCTCCCTGCGCGGCGACTGCGCCCGCATGGCCGCGCGCTGGTCGGCT
Organism: Streptomyces sp. SCSIO 75703; assembly: GCF_036607905.1. NCBI lineage: Bacteria > Bacillati > Actinomycetota > Actinomycetes > Kitasatosporales > Streptomycetaceae > Streptomyces > Streptomyces sediminicola. The sequence continues at coordinate 5,059,058 of NZ_CP144555.1, read as the reverse complement.
CCGGCGGACGGCGAGGCCCGCCCGGTCCCGCTCTCGCTCCTGCACGGCGTGCGCGTGCCGGGGACGTCGGCGCGGCTGCTGGACGCCATGTCGGAGTACGGCGACTGACGCCGTCCGGGTGACGCGTGCCGTCACCGGGAACCGGACGTCCGTCCACCGCGTCTCACCGCCGTCCCCCGACACGGCCGAAGGAGCGATGCGGTGAACACCGAGCGAGACGGGAACCACGAGGGCGGCGCCGCGCCCCCGGAGGCGGCCGGCGCCTCCGGCGCCCCGGGGGAGGTCCCCGGGGCGGGCGGCCCGCGTCCGGGGCGGCGTCCGCGGGGCGCGGTCGTGGCCTGTGTCGCCGCGGCGGTGCTGCTCGCCGGGGGCGGCGGCGCCTGGCTGGCGTCGGCCTCCGGCCAGTCCCGCGCGGACGGCACCGCGGCCGGTTCCGCGGGCGGCGGCACTCCCCCGCCGCTGGTGCTCGACGACCACCCGGCGCCGGACACCGGCGGCGCCGGCATCGCCCCGGGCGAGCCCGATCCGTCCGGCGTCCGCTACCGCGCCTCCGGCCCGCTGCCCGAGGGCCCCGGTTCGGCGCCGGTGTACCGGGCGCGGGGCGAGGTCGGCGCGGCGGACGTGGCCCGGCTGGCGAAGGCGCTCGGCGTGACGGACCCGCCGGTGGAGCGCGGCGGGACGTGGAAGGCGGGCCGGGTCGACGGCGGTTCGGGCGCGGTGCTCACGGTGGAGCGGGCCGCGCCGGGCACCTGGACGTTCCAGCGCTACGCCCCCGGCTCCGACGACTGCCGCAAGGGCAGGGCCTGCCCGGCGCCGTCCGGCGGCACCCCGGTGGACGAGGCCGCGGCGAGGAAGGCGGCGGCGCCGGTGCTGGAGGCGCTGGGGCTGGGGACGGCCCGGCTCGACGCGGGCCAGGTGACCGGCGCGCAGCGCGCGGTGAACGCCGATCCGGTGGTGGACGGGCTGCCGACCCGCGGCTGGACGACCGGGGTGCTGGTCGGCCCCGGGGGCGAGGTGTCCGGCGGCGGGGGCCGGATGGCGGCGCCGGTGCGGGGCGACGCGTACCCGGTGCTGGACGCCGGGCGGACGCTGGACCTGCTGAACGCGCCGGGCGCGGGCCCGGCGGGCGGAGTCGGCGGCTGCGCGAGCGCCGTACCGCTGGAGGAGACGGGGCCGCCGCCGGGGGCGGGGCTCGCCGCGCCCTGCCCGGCCGGGCCCGCGGCGCGGCCGGGCGCCGCGGAGCCGGGGACGGCGTCGGTGGAGGAGGCGGTGTTCGGGCTGGCCGCGCATCCGGTGCGGGGGCGGCCGGTGCTGGTGCCGTCCTGGCTGTTCGAGGTGCGGCGGCCGGGCGCGAGGTCCACGGAGACGGTGACGTACCCGGCGGTCGACCCGGCGCACCTCGCGCCGGCGGCCACGCGCTCCCCGGCCCCCGCGGAGGGGTCCGTGACGCGGGAGGTGCGCGTCGAGGGGTACCGGGCGGAGGGCGGTGAGCTGACCGTGTACTTCACCGGCGGCGTCTGCTCCTCCTACGAGGCGTCCGCCGAGGCCGGGAAGGACGAGGTGACGGTCACCGTGACCGAGCGCGCGGAGCCGGGGAAGGTCTGCGTCCTGCTCGCGCGGGAGGACGAGCGGACGGTGCGGCTGGAGGAGCCGCTCGGCGCGCGTTCCGTCGTCGCGCCGGACGGCACCGCGATCCGGCCGCACAAGCCGGGCGCCCGGCTGCCCGGCGCCCGCTGACGCGAGCCGGCCGAAAGGGGCGGCGCACGCCGAAGGGCGGCGGTGCCGGCGGGTCGCCGGTGCCGCCGCCCTCGAAGGCTCGCGTTCCGTCCGCTCTTTAGCTGAAGGAGTCGCCGCAGGCGCAGGAGCCGGTGGCGTTGGGGTTGTCGATCGTGAAGCCCTGCTTCTCGATCGTGTCCACGAAGTCGATGGTGGCGCCGACCAGGTAGGGGGCGCTCATGCGGTCGGTGACGACCTTGACGCCGTCGAAGTCCTTCAGGACGTCGCCGTCGAGCGAGCGCTCGTCGAAGAAGAGCTGGTAGCGCAGGCCGGAGCAGCCGCCGGGCTGGACGGCGACGCGGAGCGCCAGGTCGTCGCGGCCTTCCTGGTCGAGCAGCGCCTTGACCTTCGACGCGGCGGCGTCGGTCAGGATGATGCCGTCGGTGACGGTGGTGGTCTCGTCCGATACGGACATCTACATCTCTCCCGGGTTGTACGGAGACTGCTTGCCGACGGTTCCAACCGGCGGGGCCGCGGATTCATTCCGGGCCGGACCCGTTCTTTTCCCCTCGGCCTGCCCTTCATGCTCGCACATGGCCCGGGGGGCGGACAGCGATGCGGGCGCCGGGATTCACGTCACAGCGACGCGATGGGCATCGTCAAAGTGACGTGAACCGGTTATGATATATAGCGTCAGTTCGACGAAAAGTAGAAAGGGTGCGTGTCGTGACCACCGCCCAACCCCAGGAGCTCGACGTGCAGCCGACTCCCCTCGCCCTGCTCCTGCTCGGCCGCGAGGCCGACCCGCGCAGCGAGCGCGGCGTGGAGTGCCCCGGCGATCTGCCCTCCCCCTCCGACCCGGACCTGGTCGCCCGCGCCCGCGCGGCCAAGGAGAAGCTCGGGGACAGGGTCTTCGTCCTCGGCCACCACTACCAGCGCGACGAGGTCATCCAGTTCGCCGACGTCACGGGCGACTCCTTCAAGCTGGCCCGGGACGCCGCCGCCCGCCCGGAGGCGGAGTACATCGTCTTCTGCGGTGTGCACTTCATGGCGGAGTCGGCCGACATCCTGACCACCGACGACCAGAAGGTGGTGCTGCCCGACCTCGCGGCCGGCTGCTCCATGGCCGACATGGCCACCGCCGAGCAGGTCGCCGAGTGCTGGGACGTCCTGGCCGAGGCCGGGATAACCGAGCAGGTGGTGCCCGTCTCGTACATGAACTCGTCCGCGGACATCAAGGCGTTCACGGGCAAGCACGGCGGCACCATCTGCACCTCCTCCAACGCCCGCCGGGCCCTGGAGTGGGCCTTCGCCCAGGGCGAGAAGGTCCTCTTCCTGCCCGACCAGCACCTCGGGCGCAACACCGCGGTGCGGGACCTCGGCCTCTCCCTCGACGACTGCGTCGTCTACAACCCGCACCGCCCGAACGGCGGTCTGACCGTCGGGGAACTGCGCGCCGCCAAGATGATCCTGTGGCGCGGTCACTGCTCGGTGCACGGCCGCTTCAGCCTCGACTCGGTGCGCGACGTGCGCGAGCGGGTGCCGGGGATCAACGTCCTGGTGCACCCCGAGTGCCGCCACGAGGTCGTGGCCGCGGCCGACCACGTCGGCTCGACCGAGTACATCATCAAGACGCTGGAGGCGGCGCCGGCCGGCTCCAAGTGGGCCATCGGCACCGAACTGAACCTGGTGCGCCGGCTGGCGAACCGTTTCGCGCCGGAGGACAAGGAGGTCGTCTTCCTCGACCGGACGGTCTGCTTCTGCTCCACCATGAACCGCATCGACCTCCCGCACCTGGTCTGGGCGCTGGAGTCGCTCGCCGAGGGCACCCTCGTCAACCGCATCCGGGTCGACGAGGAGACCCAGGCGTTCGCCAAGCTCGCCCTGGAGCGGATGCTGGCGCTGCCGTAACGGTTCCTCACCCACGGGTCCCACCCGCCGCACGCCCGAAGGGGGTGCCCCGCGTCCTGCGGGGCACCCCCTTCCCGTGGTGCGTGCGGGCCGGGTCAGACCTGGGCCGGCTCCGGCTCCTGGGTGGGCTCCGGCTGGGGCGGCACCTCGCCGCGCCTGGCCGCGCGCTTCTTCGCCCGGCGCTCCTTGCCCAGTTCCAGCATGGCGTAGAGCGTCGGGACCAGCAGCAGCGTCAGCAGGGTCGACGTGATCAGACCGCCGATCACCACCACGGCCAGCGGCTGGGCGATGAAGCCGCCCTCGCCGGTGACGCCCAGCGCCATCGGCAGCAGGGCGAAGATCGTCGCCAGCGCGGTCATGAGGATGGGCCGCAGCCGGTGCCGGCCGCCCTCGATCACCGCCTCGACGATGCCGTGGCCCCGCGCGCGGTACTGGTTGATCAGGTCGATCAGCACGATCGCGTTGGTGACCACGATGCCGATGAGCATCAGCATGCCGATCATCGCCGGGACGCCCATCGGGGTGCCGGTGACGAGCAGCAGGCCGAGGGCGCCGGTCGCCGCGAACGGGATGGACACCAGCAGGATCAGCGGCTGGGCCAGCGACCGGAAGGTGCCGACCAGCAGCATGAACACGATGGCGACCGCGGCCAGCATGGCCAGGAACAGGCTCGCGAACGCCTCGTCCTGGTCGGCGCTGACGCCGCCGATCTCGGCCGTGGCGCCGGCCGGCAGCTTGAGCCCGGCGATCTCCGTCTGGAGGGTCGCGCTCACCGCGCCGGTGTTGTCGCCGGTGGGGCGGGCGGTGACCGTCGCCGCGCGCTGGCCGTCGATCCGGGTCATCGACACCGGGCCGTCCACCAGCTCGACCGTGGCGATGTCGCCCAGCTTCACCGGGCCGAGGGGCAGCGCCTTCAGCTCGGCGAGCGTCCGGGCGGACTGCGCGGAGCGGATCACCACGTCGCGCTCGGCGTCGTCCACGACCGCCTTGGCCACCGGGGTGCCGCGCACCGCCTGGGCGACGGCCGCGCCGAGCGTCTGCTCGGTGAAACCGGCCTCGGCGGCACGCTCGTTGGCGGTGACCGAGATCCGCGGCACGCTCTGCGCCAGGTCGCTGGTGACGTCCGTGACGTCGTCGAGCCCGGCGACCGTCTCGCGGACCCGCTCCGTCGCCTCGCGCAGCACCTTCGCGTCGGACGCCTTGACGACGACGCTCAGGTCCTGGCTGCCGAAGCCGTCACCGGTCGACACCGTGGTGGTGCCGATGCCGTCGAGCCGGGCGAGACCCTCCTCCAGCGCGGTGCGGACCTTCTCGGAGGAGGCCGAGTCCTCCAGCATCACCTGGTGGCTGGCCTGGTTGCTGTCCGTACCGCCGCCGAAGGCCGCCATGAAGCCGGAGGAGCCGATGGTGACCTGGTGGTCCTTGACGCCCTTGGTCTCCGACAGGAGCCGCTCGACCTTCGCGGCCTGCTCGTCGGTGGCCGCCAGGCTGGTGCCCGGCTTCAGTACCTGCTTGATGCTGAGGACCTTCTGCTCGCCCGGGTCGAAGAAGTTCGTCTTCAGCAGCGGGGCCATGCCGAAGGTGGCGAGCAGTACCGCGACGGCGATGCCCAGGCTGGTCAGCCGGCGCCGCGTGGCGAAGCGCAGGACCGGGATGTACAGGCGCTGCAGACGGCTGCGCGCCTCCTTCTCCTCGGCCACCCGGCGGGCCTCCGCCGCGTCCTCGGGGGTGCCCTTCGGGGGCCGCACGAACCAGTACGACAGGACCGGGATCACGGTGAGCGACACCAGCAGCGAGGCCAGCAGCGCGGCGGTGACGGTCAGGCTGAACGAGCCGAACAGCTCGCCGACCATGCCGCCGACCAGGCCGATCGGCAGGAAGACGGCGACCGTGGTGAGGGTCGAGGAGGTGACCGCGCCGGCCACCTCGCGCACGGCCTTGAGGATGGCCTCGCGCCGCTCCTCGCCGTAGCCCAGGTGCCGCTTGATGTTCTCCAGGACCACGATCGAGTCGTCGACGACGCGGCCGACGGCGATGGTCAGCGCGCCCAGCGTCAGCATGTTGAGCGACAGGTCGCGGGTCCACAGCACGATCAGCGCCAGCACCACCGACAGCGGGATGGAGACCGCCGTGACCAGCGTGGAGCGGACCGAGGCGAGGAAGACCAGGATCACCAGGACGGCGAAGACCAGACCGAGCGCGCCCTCCGTGGTCAGGCCCTCGATGGCCTTGGAGACCGCCGGTCCCTGGTCGCTGACCACGGTGAGCGTGGCGCCGGAGCCGAGCGACTCGCGCAGCTCGGGCAGCATGTCCTCGACCGCCCGCGAGATCGAGACCGCGCTGCCGTCGTGGTCCATGGTGAGCGCGACGGCCAGGCTCGGCCTGCCGTTGGTGCGGGTCAGGGAGTCGGCGCGGGCCTCCTGCTGCTCGACCTCGGCCACGTCGCCGAGGCGTACCGGCTTGCCGCCGCCCTGGCCGGCGACGCGCAGGTCCCGGATCTGCTCCAGGGAGGTGAAGCCGCCGCCGACCTGCACGGTGCGGTTGGCGCCGGCCTCGTCGAAGGAGCCCGCGGGGACGGTCGCGCCGCCCGCCTGGAGGGCCTGCCCGATCGCCTGCGGGGCGAGCTTCGCCTTCGCCAGCTTCGCCGGGTCCGGGGTGACGGTGATCTGGACGTCGCGGACGCCGTCGATCACGGCCTGGGCGACGCCGTCGATGCCCTTCAGCTCCGGGACGACGGCCTTGTCGAGCTGGTCGGCCAGGGCCTGCTGGTCCTTGTCGGAGGTGACGGCGAGGACCACGGTCGGGATGTCGTCCGTGGAACCGGAGACGACCTGCGGGTCCACCCCGGCCGGGAGCATGGCGCGGGCGCGGTTGACGGCCTGCTGGACGTCGGCGACGAGTTGCTGGGTGCCGTTGCCGTAGTCGAAGGACGCCATGATCACGGCGCTGCCCTCGGAAGCCTTCGAGGTGACGCCGGAGATCCCGTCGACCGCCTGGAGGCTGTTCTCGATCGGTTCGACGACCTGCTTCTCGACCACGTCCGGCGACGCGCCCTGGTACGGCGCCACCACGGACACCATGGGCAGTTCGATGGTGGGCAGCAGTTGCTGCTTGAGCTGGGGGATCGCGATCGCCCCGAAGACGAGCGCGATGATCGACATCAGCCCTATCAGGGCCCGTTGCGCGAGGCTGAATCTCGACAGCCAGGACATGGGTGAGGGTCTTCCTTCTGTGGCCTGAGCGGAGAGCGGGCACGTCGGCGCCCACCTCACACCCTGGGGCATGCGCGGCCCCGGTTCCGTAAGCCCCAGGTCCATTTCCCGGGGCCCGCCTACTCCCTGCGCAGTACGGCCCGGGGGACTCAGTCCACCCTCGGACGGACCAGGCCCGATTCGTACGCGATCACCACGAGTTGGGCGCGGTCGCGGGCGCCCAGCTTGGCCATCGCCCGGTTGACGTGGGTCTTGACGGTGAGCGGGCTGACGGTGAGGCGTTCGGCGATCTCGTCGTTGGAGTGCCCGCCGGCGACCTGCACCAGCACCTCGCGCTCGCGGCCGGTCAGCGCGGCGAGGCGTTCGGCGCGGCGCGGGTCGCGGTCGGCGCCGCCGGGGCCCTCCTGGGCGAGGAAGCGGGCGATCAGCCCCTTGGTGGCGGCCGGGGAGAGCAGCGCGTCGCCGCCGGCCGCGACACGGATCGCGTTGAGCAGTTCGCCGGGCTCGGCGCCCTTGCCGAGGAAGCCGGAGGCGCCCGCGCGCAGCGCGCCCACCACGTACTCGTCGACCTCGAAGGTGGTCAGGATGACCACCTTGACCCGGCCGAGCGCCGGATCGGAGCTGATCATGCGGGTGGCGGCGAGGCCGTCGGTGCCGGGCATGCGGATGTCCATGAGGACCACGTCGGGCCGGTGCGCGGCCGCCAGCCGGGCCGCCTCGGCCCCCTCGGACGCCTCCCCGACGACCTCCATGTCGGGCTCGGAGTCGACCAGCACCCTGAAGGCGCTGCGCAGCAGGGCCTGGTCGTCGGCGAGCAGGACACGGATCGTCATGCGGGCTCCTGCGCGGTGTCGGTGCGGCTGCCGACCGGAAGGATCGCATGGACCCGGAAACCGCCCCCGTAGCGGGGGCCGGTGGTGAGGGTTCCGCGGACCGCGGTGACGCGCTCGCGCATGCCGAGCAGCCCGTGTCCACCGCCGTCGGGGGCGGCGTCGGGGGCGGGTTCGCCGGTGCCGTCGTCGAGGACGGTCACCTCGACGTCCGTGCCGACGCGTACGACGCTGACCTCGGCGGCGGCGTCGGCCCCGGCGTGCTTGCGCACGTTGGTCAGGGCCTCCTGGATGATCCGGTAGGCGGCGAGGTCGGCGGCGGTGGGCAGGACTGTGCCCTGGTCGGCGCGGGCCACCTCGACGCGCATCCCGGCGTTGCGGAAGGTGGCGACGAGTTCGTCGAGGCGGTCGAGTCCGGGGGCGGGCTCGGTCGGCGCCTCGGGGTCGCCGGACTGGCGGAGCAGGCCGACGGTGGCGCGCAGTTCCTCCAGCGCGGAGCGGCCGGCCGCGCGGACGTGGGCGAGGGCCTCCTTGGCCTGGTCCGGGCGCCGGTCCATGACGTGGGCGGCCACGCCGGCCTGCACGTTGACCAGGGCGATGTGGTGGGCGACGACGTCGTGCAGGTCGCGGGCGATGCGCAGCCGCTCCTCGGCGACGCGGCGGCGGGCCTCCTCCTCGCGGGTCCGCTCGGCCTTCTCGGCCCGTTCGCGGATGGCGTGCACGAAGGCCCGGCGGCTGCGCACGGCGTCCCCGGCGGTGGCGCCGATGCCGGTCCAGGCGAAGACGGCGAGGTTCTCCTGCGCGTACCAGGGCGGGGGTCCGGCGAGCATGGCGGCGCCGGTGAGCACGGTCATGGTGAGCAGGCCGGCCCGCCAGGTGGTGGGGCGGTCGGTGCGGGCGGCGACGGTGTAGAGGGCGACGACCGCGGACATCACGACGGGGGCGCGCGGCTCGCCGGTGAGGCACTCGAGGACCGAGAGGCCGCCGGTGACGGCGAGGACCGCCAGCGGGGCGCGGCGGCGGAAGGCGAGGGCGGCGGCGCCGAGCACCATGAGGAGCAGGCTGAGCGGGTCGGGGGCGCGCACGCCCCAGGTGACGCCGTCGGGTCCGTGCCGGTCCATGAAGGTGCCGGCCACCATGCAGCCCAGGACGAGCGCCGCGAGGGCCGCGTCCAGCGCCGAGGGATGCGCTCCGATGCGGCACCGTGCACGCGCGAGGGTACTCACGCCCGCCTACGCTATCCGGCCCTCGCGGTCCCCTCCCAGCCCCGGGCGCCACGGGGGCCGGCCCTGACGCCGGGGAGCCGACCGGCCGCCCCGGCCGGGCGGGGCGGCGCCCGGTGGGGGCCGCTCCGTGCCCGGCAGGCCGCCGGGGCGTCAGGCGCCGGGGATCAGGCCGTCGTCGCTGAGGAGGTCGCGGACGCCCTCCAGGGTGGCCTCGGGGCCGGGGAGGATGAGGTCCGAGGGCTCCAGGGCGTCGTCCGGCAGCGGTTCGCCCAGCTCCCGGACCTTGGCCAGCAGAGCGTGGAGGGTCGCGCGGAAACCGGGTCCGTCGCCGTTCTCCATCTCGGCCAGCAGTTCGTCGTCCAGCTTGTTCAGCTCGGCGAGCCGGTCGTCGGCCAGCCTCACCTGCCCCTCCCCCATGATCCGTACGATCATGTCGCCCTCCTCGGCGATGGACCCCGGTGGCCGTCGGTGGTGGTCACTGCTTGTCGAAGCGCGGCGTGTCCCGCGTCTGCTGCTCGGGCTGCGCCTGCCGCTCGCCGCCCTCGATGGCCTGGCGGCCGTCGGAGCCGCCGCCGGCCAGCTCGGCCTTCATCCGCTGCAGTTCCAGCTCCACATCCGTACCACCGGAGAGCCGGTCCAGCTCGGCCTGGATGTCGTCCTTGTGCGTGCCGGACTGGTCGTCGAGGGCGCCGGAGGCCAGCAGTTCGTCGATGGCCCCGGCCCGCGCCTGGAGCTGGGCGGTCTTGTCCTCGGCGCGCTGGATCGCCAGGCCCACGTCGCCCATCTCCTCGGAGATGCCGGAGAACGCCTCGCCGATGCGGGTCTGCGCCTGGGCCGCCGTGTAGGTGGCCTTGATGGTCTCCTTCTTGGTGCGGAAGGCGTCCACCTTCGCCTGGAGCCGCTGGGCCGCCAGGGTGAGCTTCTCCTCCTCGCCCTGGAGCGTGGCGTGCTGGGTCTCCAGGTCGGTCACCTGCTGCTGGAGGGCGGCGCGGCGGGAGAGCGCCTCGCGGGCCAGGTCCTCGCGGCCCAGCGCGAGCGCCTTGCGGCCCTGGTCCTCCAGCTTGGACGACTGTGACTGCAACTGGTTGAGCTGGAGCTCCAGACGCTTGCGGCTGGTCGCCACGTCGGCGACCCCGCGGCGCACCTTCTGCAGCAGCTCAAGCTGTTTCTGGTACGAGTAATCGAGGGTCTCGCGCGGGTCCTCGGCCCGGTCAAGGGCCTTGTTGGCCTTCGCGCGGAAGATCATCCCCATACGCTTCATGACACCGCTCATGGGCTTCGCGCGCCCCCTTCTGACCGACTCAGCTCCAGCGACTGCAACAGAACCCACAGTACGGGCCCTGCGTCCATTACCGCACTGTCCGGGGCCGGATGCGCTCATCCGCAAGGACGACCGCCCGCGCCTCCGGTCCGGCGCAGGGAGGAGACGCCCCCCGAGAATGTCCGGAAAGCGACACTCCGGCCCGCCGCGCGGCACCCCTCCGTGCTCCTACAGACGCCCGGTGTTGCCGGATCGTTCCCCACCGGGCGTGGGTCCACACCCGTCGACCCCGTACCCTTGGGTTCTGTGTTCCGTAGCCGTGCCAAGGAAGAGAAGGCCCCGAGCGCCGACAAGGCGCCGGTGACCGACTCCAAGCAGCCCCGCGACCCGCAGGCCCCCAAGGGCAGGCCCACTCCCAAGCGCAGTGAGGCCCAGTCCCAGCGCCGTAGCGTCGCCAACACGCCGATGACGCGCAAGGAGGCGGCCAAGCGCCAGCGCGAGCAGCGCCGGGTCGAGATGGAGCGGCAGCGCCAGGCGCTCGCCAGCGGTGACGAGCGGTACCTGCCGCTGCGCGACAAGGGCCCGGTCCGCCGGTTCGCCCGCGACTTCGTCGACTCGCGCTTCAACATCGCCGAGTACTTCCTGCCGATGGCCGTGATCATCCTCGTGCTGAGCGTGATCCGGGTGGCGGCGCTGCAGAACATCGCGCTGCTGCTGTGGCTGGTCGTGATCGTGATGATCGTGCTCGACTCGATCGTCAGCGGTTTCCGGCTGCGCAAGATCCTCGCCGACCGGTTCCCGGACGAGCGCCGCCGCGGCGCCGTCGCGTACGCGCTGATGCGCTCGCTCCAGATGCGCCGGCTCCGGCTGCCCAAGCCGCGCGTCAAGCGCGGGGAGCGGCCCTGAGCGTCACACCGCTGGCGGGGGGCGACGCGGCACGGGACGTGCTGGACGGACCGGACGACAGGTCCGCCGTCGTACGGCAGGAGCTGGTGGCCCGGCAGCTCGACGAGCAGATGTCCGGCCGTTTCGCCGTCGGCCGGCGACTGCGCGTGCTCGACGTCGGCATGGGCCGCGGCGTCCAGGCGCTGCGGCTGGCACGGGCCGGGCACCGGGTGACCGGTGTGGAGCGGGACGCGGAGACGATCGCCGCCGCCCGCGACGCGCTGGCGCGCGAGCCCGAGGGCATCCGGGAGCGGATGCGCGTCCTGGAGGGCGACGGCCGCGACACCGGCGTGCACTTCCTGCCCGGCAGCTTCGACGTGGTGCTCTGCCACGGCATGCTGATGTACGTCGAGGAACCCGATCCGCTGCTCGCGGGGCTGGCCCGGATGCTCGCCCCGGGCGGGCTGCTGTCCCTGCTGGTGGGCAACGGCGACGCGCTCGCCATGCGCCCGGGGCTGCGCGGCGAGTGGTCCGCTGCGCTGGCCGCCTTCGACGGCGGGGAGACGGTCCCGGCCGCCCTGCCGCCGTCCCGGACGCCCGCGGAGGGGGAGACGGCCCCGGCCCGGCCCCGCGGCGGGGTCCGCGCGGACCGGCTGGCGACGCTGACGGCCAAGCTCGCCGGGATCGGCGCCCCGCTGCGCGCCTGGTACGGCGTACGGGTCTTCACGGACGCGGCGGGCGCCCCGGCCGGGACGGGCGTGGCCCCGGACGGCGACCTCGCGGCGCTGCTGGCGGCCGAGGAGCGGGCCGGGCGCACGGACCCCTACCGCGCGGTGGCCGCGCTGCTGCACCTGTGCGGGGTCCGCGGCTGACGGGGCACCACCCGCCCCCCGTGCCCGCGCCGCGGCCGACGGGACGCCCGCCGCACCCGGGCCCGCGCCACGGCCGACCGGACGCCCGCCGCCGTACCGCACCCCGTACCGGGCCCGCGGCCCCGGTGCACGCCTTCCCGACGTACCACCGCTCGCCGCTCCCCCAGCCCACGCCCCACCGCCACCCCCACGCCTCGGCGCTGGGCCGCGCCGCCGTCGGGCCGCCCGTTCGGGTGTGCACCGGGGGCCGGTCCGGCGGCCGGCCGTGAGACTCGGGGCATGGACGCTTCCCGCACCCGCACGCCCCCGCGCCCCCTCCGCACGCGCCTCGCCGTGCCGGTGTGCGGGCTGCTGCTCGCCACCGGCTGCTCGGCGGCCTCCGCACCGGACGCCGGGTCCGGGTCGGGCGAGCGGGAGGGCACCGCGGCGCGGGCCGCCGCACGGGCCAGCGACGGCCTCCAGGCCGACTACCAACGGGTGATCAAGAACGTCCTGCCGTCGGTCGTGCAGATCCAGGCCGGCAACGACCTCGGCTCGGGCGTGGTCTACGACGACAAGGGCCACGTCGTCACCAACGCGCACGTGGTCGGCGACCGCAAGACCTTCCGCGTGACCACCGCCCACAGCGAGCAGGCCCTCGCCGCCACCCTCGTCTCCGCCTACCCGGAGCAGGACCTCGCCGTGGTGAAGCTGGACACCGTGCCGCAGGGCGTGCGGGCGGCGGTGTTCGGGGACTCCTCGTCGGTCGAGGTGGGCCAGATCGTGCTGGCGATGGGCTCGCCGCTGGGGCTCTCCTCCAGCGTGACGCAGGGCATCGTGTCGGCGACCGGGCGGACCGTCACCGAGGGCAGCGGCGGCGGGGGCACGGGCGCGACCATCGCCAACATGGTGCAGACCTCGGCGGCCATCAACCCCGGCAACAGCGGCGGCGCGCTGGTGAACCTGGACAGCCGGGTCATCGGCATCCCGACGCTCGCCGCGACCGACCCGGGCCTCGGCGACAGCGCCGCCCCCGGCATCGGGTTCGCCATCCCGGCGTCGATGGTGAAGACCGTCGCCGACCAGATCATCGCGCACGGCAAGGTCACCGACTCGGGCCGGGCGGCGCTGGAGATCACCGGCCGTACCGTCGTCGACCGGGACTTCCAGCCCGCCGGGGTGGCCGTGGTCGACGTGAGGAAGGGCGGGGCCGCGGACAAGGCGGGGCTGCGCAGCGGCGACGTCATCACCCGGCTGGGCGATACGGACATCACCACGATCACCTCGCTCTCCGAGGCGCTGGCGGCGCGGAAGCCGGGCGACCGGGTGAAGGTGACGTACACCCGCGGCGGCGACCGGCGCACCGCGGAGGTCACGCTGGGCGAGCAGTGAGCCGGGGCGGGACCCCGTACGGGTCCCGCCCCGCCGCCCCACGCGCCGGGCGCGCGGCGTCCGCCGGCCGTCAGGCCGCGTCGGCGTGCAGGCTCATCGGCCCGTAGATCTCCTTGGCGTCCTCGAAGAGCCGCACCTGGTCCGCGCCGCCCGCCTTGAGGTCCTTCCAGTACTCGCCGAGCCACGACTCGGCGTCGCCCTGGGTGGTGAACTCCTCGGGCTCCACCGCGGGCCGGACCTCCGTCCCGTCGGCCGTCTCGAACCGCCACGTCCATGCCGCCATCTACGCCTCCCAGAGGTGAGCCACGTGCCGTGCGGGGACCGGGCACACGGTCCGGCCTCCCGGGCGCAGCCTATGCGCTGACCGGGGCCGGTCCCAGAAGGCCGCGTCCCGCCGGCCGGGCAGGGTCCCGCCCGTCGGCCGCCGGCCGGGCCGGGGCGGTGGCGCGGCCCGGCGGACGGCCGCCCGAGCGGCCCCCGCCCCGGCCGGCCGCGCCCTCGGGGGGACTCGGGCGGGCGGGACCCGGGGCGGCCGGGGAAAATCGGGGCGTGGACGTGACTCTGCTCGGCACCGGTGACCCCGCGGGACTCCCCCGCCCCGACTGTCCCTGCGCGGCCTGCGCCCTGGCGCGGGGCGACGGGGCACGGGCGGCGACCTCGCTGCTGGTGGACGGGGCGCTGCTGTTCGACCTGACGCCCGGGGCCGCCTTCGCCGCCGCGCGCGCCGGGCACTCGCTGACCGGCGTACGGCAGGTGCTGCTGTCGCACCCGCACGAGGGGCCGGCGGTGGAGGTGCCGGCCGGGCTGCCGCAGCCGGGGCGGGTGCCGGACGGGCGGGAGCTGGCGCTGCTGACCGGGCACCGGGTGCGGGCGGTGGCGATGGACGCGCCGGGCACCGGCTACGCGGTGACGGGGCCGGACGGGCGGCGCCTGCTGTACCTGCCGCCGGGCGGCGCCCCCGCGGGGCTGGAGGAGCCGGCCGACCGCTACGACCTGGTCCTCGCCGATCTCGTGGGCCGGCCGGACGCGCTGGCGCGGCTGCGCGCGGTGGGGGCGGTGGGCCCGGCCACCGACGTGGTCGCGGTGCACGTCGGCCACGACGCGCCATCCGGCCGCGAGCTGGAGCGGCGGCTCGCGGCGGCGGGGGCGCGGGCGGTGCCGGACGGGACGACGCTGGCCGTCGGCGACGGCGGGGAGGCGCCCGGGGTGCCGCGCCGGACGCTGGTGCTCGGCGGGGCCCGTTCGGGGAAGTCGGTGGAGGCCGAACGGCGGCTGGAGTCCTTCCCCGACGTGCTCTACGTGGCGACCGGCGGCTCGCGCGGCGGGGACACCGAGTGGGCGGCGCGGGTCAGCGCGCACCGGGAGCGGCGGCCGGGGTCCTGGCGCACCACCGAGACCTGCGACCTGGTGCCGCTGCTGGCCGAGGACGGGCCGCCGCTGCTGGTCGACTGCCTGTCGCTGTGGCTGACGGACGTGATGGACACCGTCGGCGCCTGGGACGACGCCCAGTGGGCCGACGGCGGGGAGCGGGCGCTGCGGGAGCGGGTGCGGGAGCTGACGGCCGCCGTGCGCGCCACCGGGCGCACCGTCGTCGCCGTGTCGAACGAGGTGGGGTCGGGGATCGTGCCGGCCACCGCCTCGGGGCGCCGCTACCGCGACGAACTCGGGCGGCTGAACGCGGCGTTCGCCGGGGAGTGCGAGCAGGTGCTGCTGGTGGTGGCCGGCCAGGCCCTGGTGCTACGCGGCTGACGCCTCCTTGCGGGCGATCAGGCGGGGGTCCTGCGGCGCGGTGAGGACCGTGGAGCCCCGGCGCTCCAGTTCGGCGGCGAGGCCGGCCGGGTGCGGGGTGCCGCCGGGGGCGAGCGCCCGCAGCCGGCGCGGGTCGGCCACGTCGAGGAGGAGCAAGCCGCCAGGCCGCAACGCGTCGAGGGCGGCGGCCAGTTCGGCCCGGGGGTCGGGCACGCGCTCCAGTTGCTGGAAGAGGCTGACCACGTCGTAGCGGGCGCGCAGCCGGGCCGCCAGCAGCGGGTCGGTCAGGCGGCCGACGTGCGCCTCCTCGACGCGTTCGGCGGCGCGGGCCCGCAGCACCCGGGGCGTGGGGTCGACCCCGTCGAAGGAGGTGTACGGGAACCAGCGGCGCGCGGTGTGCGGGAAGTCGGCGTCGCCGGTGCCGACGTCGAGCCAGCTCTCGGGTTCGGGGCAGCGCCGGAAGACGGCGCGGGCGGCGAGGACGTGCCGGAGGCGGGAGCCGGCCCGCACGGCGGGGTGGTCGGTGCCCTGGCCGGCGAGGGGGTTGCGGAAGGCGTGGCCGCAGTCGCGGCAGCGGTCCAGGGCGGGGCGGACGGGCGGGTGGCGCCGGGGGTCGCGCAGGCGGGGCCGGGGGCGCAGCCGCCGGGAGCCGCACCAGGGGCAGTCCTCGCGGTGCGGCCCGTGGACGGGGAGGGGAGGGACCGAGGGGGCGGGCGGTACGGACATGGACGGCTCCCGGCGAGAGGGTTGAAGCGGACGGACACGCCTCGGACACGACACACGACAATCCACGCAAAACGGTACGCAGCGGATGGCCTTCCGGGGTGCAACCACGCCCCCCGGGCGCGGTGCGGATGTGCCCTCCGCGGCCGGGGGCGGGGCCGGTACTGTCTGGCGAATGAGCTCGCTGAATCTCGACGACTTCACCGATCTGATCGAGCGTCCCGACGGCGGGGTGCGCCGGGACGCCGAGGCCCGCCGGGAGCGGCTGGCGGTGCCGCCTGGATCGCTGGGCCGCCTGGACGACCTGGGCGAGTGGCTGGCGGCGGCGCAGTCGGCCGTGCCGGTGCGGCCGGTGCAGCGGCCCCGGGTGGTGCTGTTCGCCGGGGACCACGGGGTCGCGGAGCTGGGCGTCTCGGCCCGGCCGGCCGGCGGCGCCGCGGACCTGGTGCGGGAGGTGCTGGAGGGCGGGCGTCCGGTCTCGGTGCTGGCGCGGCGGCTCGGGGTGCCGGTGCGCGTCGTCGACATGGCGCTGGACTGCGAGCCGGGCACGCTGCCGGCCGAGGTGGTCCGGCACCGGGTGCGGCGCTCCGGCGGGCGCATCGACGTCGAGGACGCGCTGAGCGCCGAGGAGGCGGAGGCGGCGTTCCGGGCCGGGGTCGCGGTGGCCGACGAGGAGGCCGACGCCGGTACGGACCTGGTGGTGCTCGGCGACGTGAGCGTGGGCGGGACCACGGCGGCGGGCGTGCTGGTGGCGGCGTTGTGCGGCACCGACGCCTCGGTGGTCACCGGGCGCGGCGGGCTGGCCATCGACGATCTGGCCTGGATGCGCAAGTGCGCGGCGATCCGCGACGCGCTGCGGCGGGCCCGGCCGGTCCTCGGCGATCAGCTCCGGCTGCTGGCGACGGTGGGCGGGGCCGACCTCACGGCGATGACGGGCTTCCTGCTCCAGAGCGCGGTGCGCAAGACGCCGGTGCTGCTGGACGGCGTGGTGGCGGCGGCGTGCGCGCTGGTGGGCCAGCGGGTCGCGTTCCGGGCGCCGGACTGGTGGCTCGCGGCGCACGACAGCGGGGAGCCGGCGCAGGCGAAGGCGCTGGACCGGATGGGCCTGGAGCCGCTGCTGACGCAGGGGGTGACGGTGGGCGAGGGGGCCGGCGGACTGCTGGCCCTGCCGCTGGTGCAGGCGGCCGCGGCCCTCGCGGCGGACCTCCCCGAACGCCCCGCCCCCGCCGCCCCGGAGGCGGACGCGGAGCCCGGGGCCGACGCCGGGCCCGGGGCCCCCGCCGAGCACGGCACGGCACCTGCCCGGGACGCGTAACCCCCGCCGGGGGCGGCTCCAGGGCACGGTCGCCGAGGGGCCCGAGACCGACCCCGCGCACAAGGCCCCCGCCGAGACCGGGGCCGACGCCAGGCGCGGGGCCCCCGCCGAGCACGGCACGGCACCTGCCCGGGACGCGTAACCCCCGCCGGGGGCGGCTCCAGGGCACGGTCGCCGAGGGGCCCGAGACCGACCCCGCGCACAAGGCCCCCGCCGAGCCCGGGGCCGGCCCCGGGCACGAGGGCGGGGAGCAGTGGCGTCTTGCCCGGTTCGACGATGTTCCGGAGCCGCCGCCCATCTCCCGTAAGCGCGTTTCCTCCCCGGCCGCGGGCGCCCTGGCGGACGCCGGGTAGTCTGCGCCGGTGCTCAGGACCCCCGCCTCCGACGGCCTCCGCTTCGCCTTCGGCACCCTCACCGTCCTCCCGGTCCGGGTCACCCGCTGGGACCGGGACGCCGCCCGCGGCGGCATGCTCTGGGCGCCGCTGGCCGGCGTGGTCGTCGGCGTCCTCGCGGCCGGGGCCGGTCTCGTGCTGCTGCTCCTGGGCGCCGCTGCGCCGCTCGCCGCCGTCGCCACCGCCGCCGTCCCGGCCGCCCTCACCCGTGGGCTGCACCTGGACGGGCTCGCCGACACCGCCGACGGGCTCGGCAGCGGCAAGCCCGCCGAGGACGCGCTGCGCGTCATGCGCCAGTCGGACATCGGCCCCTTCGGCGTGCTGGTCCTGGTCCTGGTGCTGCTCGCCCAGGTGGCCGCGCTCACCGAGGCGTACCAGGGGTCCTGGGCGCGAGGGGCGTTCGCCGCGGTCGTGTCGGCGACCGCGGCCCGGCTGGCGCTGACCCTGGCCGCCCGGTCCGGGGTGCCGTCCGCGCGCCCCGAGGGGCTCGGCGCGGCCGTCGCCGGGGTGGTGCCGGTGCGCGCGGCGCTGCTCGTGGCCGCCGCCGTGGTGGGGTCCGCGGCGGCCGGGGGCGCGCTGTTCGGGGCGTACGGGGCGCTGCGGGCGGCGCTCGCGGTGGTGTGCGCCGCCGGGGCCGCCGGTGTTCTGCTGCGGCGCTGCGTGCGCCGCTTCGGCGGGGTCACGGGGGACGTCTTCGGCGCGGTGGCGGAGACGGCGGCCACGACCGCCCTGGTGGTGCTCGTCCTCGGCTGACCCGGCGGCAAGCGCTGCCCGCCGGCACGTCCCCGGGCGGGAAAGGGGCCCCGGGGGAGGGATCGGACACGCGGTCGCGCGTAGGCTCGTGCCGGTCGATTACCCGCCCGGGTAAGGACCGCAACGCAGGAGGGATCTAGGGTCGGTTGTCGGGCCCGGTCGACCCACCCGCATTCGGCCACTCAAGACTTCATACGGAAGCGAGAATTCACCACCGTGACTGCTCTCACTCTCAGCACCGCCGCGGTGCCCGGCCTGCGGGCCGACGCGATCGTGATCGGTGTCGCCAAGGGCGCAAACGGCCCGCTCGTCGCACCGGGCGCCGAAGCCGTGGACAGCGCCTACGACGGCGGACTCGCCGGCGTCCTGGAGACCCTCGGCGCCTCCGGTGCCGAGGGCGAGGTGACGAAGGTGCCCGCGCCGTCCGGCTTCAAGGCGCCCCTCGTGGTGGCGGTGGGCCTCGGCTCCGAGCCCGAGGACGGCGAGGGCTGGGACGCCGAGGCGCTGCGCCAGGCCGCCGGGTCCGCCGCCCGCGCCCTGGCCGGCTCGAAGAAGGCCGCGTTCGCCCTGCCGCTCACCGAGGCCGCCGACACCGGCGCCGTCGCCGAGGGCGTGCTGCTCGGCGCGTACTCCTTCGACGCCTACAAGGACCGGGGCGGGGACGCCCGCGGCAAGAAGAAGGGCAAGGGCCCGCTGGCCGAGGCCGCGCTGCTGGGCGCCAAGCCCCGCGACAACGCCCACCGGGCGGCCGTCGAGCGCGCCACCGCCGTCGCCGAGGAACTGAACCGCGCCCGCGACCTGATCAACACCCCGCCGAACGACCTCGACCCCGAGGCGTTCGCCGCGATCGCCCAGGCCGCCGCCAAGGAACACGGCATCAAGGTCCAGGTGCTCGACGAGAAGGCGCTCGCCAAGGGCGGCTACGGCGGCATCCTCGGCGTCGGCGCCGGCTCCGCCGCCGGTCCGCGCCTGGTGAAGCTGTCGTACACCCCGTCCGGGGCGACGAAGACGCTCGCCTTCGTCGGCAAGGGCATCACGTACGACTCCGGCGGCATCTCGCTCAAGCCGGCCGGGCACAACGAGACGATGAAGTGCGACATGAGCGGCGCCGCCGCCGTGTTCGCGGCCGTCGTCGCCGCCGCCCGCCTCGGCCTCGGGGTGAACGTCACCGGCTGGCTGGCACTGGCCGAGAACATGCCCTCCGGTTCGGCGACCCGCCCGGGTGACGTGCTGCGCATGTACAGCGGCAAGACCGTCGAGGTGCTGAACACGGACGCCGAGGGCCGGCTCGTGCTGGCCGACGCGCTGTGGGCGGCCTCCGAGGAGGAGCCCGACGCGATCGTCGACGTGGCGACGCTGACCGGCGCGATGATGCTGGCGCTGGGCAACCGCACGTACGGGATCATGGCGAACGACGACGCCTTCCGCGCCGCGGTGCACGAGGCGGCCGAGGAGGTCGGCGAGCCGGCCTGGCCGATGCCGCTGCCCGAGCACCTGCGCAAGGGCATGGACTCGCCCACCGCCGACATCGCCAACATGGGTGAGCGGATGGGCGGCGGGCTGGTCGCCGGCCTGTTCCTGCGCGAGTTCGTCGGCGAGGGCATCGCCTGGGCGCACCTGGACATCGCGGGCCCGGCCTTCAACGAGGGCGGCCCCTTCGGCTACACGCCGAAGGGCGGTACCGGCTCGGCGGTGCGGACGCTGGTGCGGCTCGCGGAACTGGCCGCCGAGGGCGAGCTGGGCTGACGGCGCGACGGCGCTCCGGGGGCGCGGGGAATGCCCTGGCGGTGGGGTCCGTTGTGACCCACTGCGCGGCTTCCCGCGCCCCCGGGGTCCGCTCCCGGGCCGGTCCTCTCAGGTGAACGTGGGGCGTCTCACACCCCGGCCCGGCGTCTCGCGGGGCGCCGACAAGTGCGAAGATGGGGCTCGGCAGGACAGGGCCCCCACCGAAGGGCCGAGAGCAAGAGCGGCCGGACACCAGCCGCCGACCGGTCACTGGAGACCGGCGTGGCGCACATGCATGGAGGACGTGACGTGGCGAACGACGCCAGCACCGTTTTCGACCTAGTGATCCTCGGCGGTGGCAGCGGTGGTTACGCCGCGGCCCTGCGCGGGGCGCAGCTGGGCCTGGACGTCGCCCTGATCGAGAAGGACAAGGTCGGCGGTACCTGCCTGCACAAGGGGTGCATCCCCACCAAGGCCCTGCTCCACGCGGGCGAGGTCGCCGACCAGACCCGCGAGAGCGAGCAGTTCGGCGTACGGGCCTCCTACGAGGGCATCGACGTGCCCGCCGTCCAGAAGTACAAGGACGACGTGGTCTCGGGCCTGTACAAGGGCCTCCAGGGTCTGATCGCCTCGCGCAAGGTGACCTACATCGAGGGTGAGGGCCGGCTCTCCTCCCCGACCTCCGTCGACGTCAACGGCCGCCGCGTCCAGGGCCGCCACGTGCTGCTGGCGACCGGCTCCGTGCCGAAGTCGCTGCCCGGCCTGGAGATCGACGGCAACCGGATCATCTCCTCCGACCACGCCCTCGTCCTGGACCGCGTGCCGAAGTCCGCGATCATCCTGGGCGGCGGTGTCATCGGCGTCGAGTTCGCCTCGGTGTGGAAGTCGTTCGGCGCCGACGTCACGATCGTCGAGGGCCTCAAGCACCTCGTCCCGGTCGAGGACGAGAACAGCTCCAAGCTGCTGGAGCGCGCCTTCCGCAAGCGCGGCATCAAGTTCAACCTGGGCACCTTCTTCCAGAAGGCCGAGTACACCCAGGACGGCGTCAAGGTCACCCTCGCCGACGGCAAGGAGTTCGAGGCCGAGGTGCTGCTGGTCGCCATCGGCCGCGGCCCGGTCTCGCAGGGCCTGGGGTACGAGGAGGCCGGGGTCGCCATGGACCGCGGCTACGTCCTCGTCGACGAGTACATGCGGACGAACGTGCCGACCATCTCGGCCGTCGGCGACCTGGTGCCCACGCTCCAGCTCGCGCACGTCGGTTTCGCCGAGGGCATCCTCGTCGCCGAGCGTCTCGCCGGCCTGAAGACCGTCCCGGTCGACTACGACGGCGTGCCGCGCGTGACGTACTGTCACCCGGAGGTCGCCTCCGTCGGCATCACCGAGGCCAAGGCCAAGGATGTCTACGGCGCGGACAAGGTCGTCACCGTCAAGTACAACCTGGCGGGCAACGGCAAGAGCAAGATCCTGAAGACCGCGGGCGAGATCAAGCTCGTCCAGGTCAAGGACGGTGCCGTGGTCGGCGTCCACATGGTGGGCGACCGCATGGGCGAGCAGGTCGGAGAGGCCCAGCTCATCTACAACTGGGAGGCGCTGCCGGCCGAGGTCGCGCAGCTCGTCCACGCCCACCCGACGCAGAACGAGGCCCTGGGCGAGGCCCACCTGGCGCTGGCCGGCAAGCCGCTGCACTCCCACGACTGATCTCCCTCGGTCACGGGGCGCGACGACACAGACTTCCGCAATTCGTAAGGAGCAACCGAAACCATGGCGGTTTCCGTAACCCTTCCGGCGCTCGGCGAGAGCGTCACCGAGGGCACTGTCACCCGCTGGCTGAAGGCCGAGGGTGAGCGCGTCGAGGCCGACGAGCCGTTGCTCGAGGTCTCGACCGACAAGGTCGACACCGAGATCCCGGCCCCCGCCTCCGGCGTGCTGTCCTCCATCAAGGTCGCCGAGGACGAGACCGTCGAGGTCGGCGCCGAGCTGGCCCTGATCGACGACGGCAGCGGCGCCCCGGCGGCCGAGGCCGCCCCGGCCGCCGAGCCGGCCGCCCCCGCGGCGCCCGAGCCGGCGCCGCAGGCCGCTCCCTCCACCGAGCAGGCCGCCCCGGCGCCCGCTCCCACCGCCCAGGCCGCGGCGGGCGGCGCCTCGGCCCAGGGCACGGACGTGGTCCTGCCCGCGCTCGGCGAGTCCGTCACCGAGGGCACCGTCACCCGCTGGCTGAAGTCGGTCGGCGACAGCGTCGAGGCCGACGAGCCGCTGCTGGAGGTGTCCACCGACAAGGTCGACACCGAGATCCCGGCGCCCGCCGCCGGCACCCTGCTGGAGATCGTGGTCGGCGAGGACGAGACCGCCGAGGTCGGCGCCAAGCTGGCCGTCATCGGCGACGCCTCGGCCGCGCCCGCCGCCGCCCCGGCCGCCCCCGAGGCCCCGGCGCAGCCCGCCCCGGCGCCCGCCGCCGCCCCGGCCCCGGCCGCCCCGGCCGCCCCGGCTCCGGCCCCGCAGGCGCCGACGGTCCCGGCCCCGCAGCAGCAGACCACCCCGGCGCCCGACCCGGTGCCGTCCGCCCCGGTCGCCGCCCCGGCCCCCGCCGCCGCCCCGGCCGCGGTCCAGCCGGCCGACGACGGCGCCTACGTCACCCCGCTGGTGCGCAAGCTCGCCGCCGAGAACGGCGTCGACCTGACCACCGTCAAGGGCACCGGCGTCGGCGGCCGCATCCGCAAGCAGGACGTCCTGGCCGCCGCGGAGGCCGCCAAGGCCGCCGTTCCGGCCCAGGCCGCCCCGGCCGCCGCCGCGCCCGCCGCCAAGCGGACCCCGGTCCTGGAGGCGTCGCCGCTGCGCGGCCAGACCGTCAAGATGCCGCGCATCCGCAAGGTCATCGGCGACAACATGGTCAAGGCGCTGCGCGAGCAGGCGCAGCTCTCCTCGGTCGTCGAGGTCGACGTCACGCGCCTGATGCGGCTGCGTGCCCAGGCCAAGGACGCGTTCGCCGCCCGCGAGGGCGTCAAGCTGTCGCCGATGCCGTTCTTCGTGAAGGCCGCGGCCCAGGCGCTGAAGGCGCACCCGTCCATCAACGCCAAGATCAACGAGGCCGAGGGGACCATCACCTACTTCGACACCGAGCACGTCGGGATCGCGGTGGACTCCGAGAAGGGCCTGATGACCCCGGTCATCAAGAACGCCGGTGACCTCAACATCGCCGGCATCTCCAAGGCCACGGCGGAGCTGGCCGGCAAGGTCCGCGCCAGCAAGATCACCCCGGACGAGCTGTCCGGCGCGACCTTCACCATCAGCAACACCGGTTCGCGCGGCGCGCTCTTCGACACGATCATCGTGCCGCCGGGCCAGGTCGCGATCCTCGGCATCGGTGCCACGGTCAAGCGTCCGGCCGTCATCGAGACGGAGGAGGGCACGGTCATCGGCGTCCGCGACATGACGTACCTGACCCTGTCCTACGACCACCGTCTGGTGGACGGCGCCGACGCCGCCCGCTACCTGACCGCGGTCAAGGCGATCCTGGAGGCCGGCGAGTTCGAGGTCGAGCTGGGACTGTAGTCCCCGACCCGGCCGAACGGTCGTACGGCGCCCCCGCCCGGAGTTTCCGGACGGGGGCGCCTTCGTCCGTGTAAGCCTCGTCTCACCTGCCCCGGTGCCCCCTCGTGCGCCCTTCCCCCGGGCCTCCGCCACCGTATTGTCTAAAGGTCGAACGCCCCCGGGGGCCGCAAGGCCCCGCCCGAAGGAGCCCACATGACCGCCCCCGTCGTCCACTCGCTGCGCGAACAGATCCGCGAGCACATCCTGGAAGGGATCATCAGCGGGCGCTGGCAGCCGGGCGAGCGGATCGTGGAACGGCGCATCGCCACCGAGCTGGAGGTCAGCCAGACGCCCGTGCGGGAGGCCCTGCGGGAACTGGAGTCCCTGCGGCTGATCGAGTCGGCGCCCAACAAGGGCGTGCGGGTGCGCAATCTCAGCGCCGCCGACCTGGAGGAGAGCTACCCGGTCCGGGCCGGGCTGGAGGCGATCGCCGCCGAGCTGGCGGCGGAGCGGCTGGCCGGGGACTGCTCGGCGCTGGAACCGCACGTCAGCGCGCTCTACGAGGCCGACCGGGTCGCCGACGGCACCGGCCAGGTGCGGCACACGGTGGCCTTCCACCGCGAACTGGTGCGGGCGGCGGGCAACGCGGTGCTGCTGCACACCTGGGAGGGCCTGGGCATCGAGGTCTTCACGGCCCTGTCGATCCGGTGGCTGGGCACGGTGCAGCAGTCGTACGCCGAGGAGCACGAGGAGCTGGTGGCCGCCTTCCGCCGCCGCGATCCGCGCATCGCGGAGATCGTGAAGGCCCACGTCCTGGGCTGCGCGCCGCGCGCCTGAGCCCCACGGCCGGCGCGGGTGCCGGGCCGCCCGGAAGCGGGGCGGGCCGCGCGGGGCGAACACCCCCCGCGTGCGAACGCCCGGCCGCCGGGACGCGGGGCCCGTCCCCTCAGCGGCCCTGCACGCCGGGCGGACGGCTCTGAGCCGGCCCGGTCGGCGGGCTCCCGGCACCCGCGCCCACCTGCGAAAACAGCGACCGAGAAGCGTCACCCCGTGCCATCGTCGAAGGCACCCCGTGCCGACTTTCTCGTGTTCGAGAGGTTTTACCGTCAAACCTTTGATCGATCATCGATCAGCGAGTTACAGTCACCGACGGGCTTCCACCAGAGCCCCAGCCCTGTCCTGCCAAAGACCAAGGGCACCCCCGAACCCTTATTGAGGGAACCCCCTTCGACTGAGGAAGGCGGCGACATGACCGACCCCAACGCCATCCAGCCGAGCGCGCTCGACCAGCTCCACGACCGCGACCCCGAGGAGACCGCCGAGTGGCGGGCCTCGCTGGACGCCGTCACCGAGGCGGCCGGGCCGCACCGTGCCGCGTACCTGATGCGCCGCACCCTGGAGCACGCCGAGGGCGCGGGCATCCCGCTGCCGAAGCTGCTGGATACCGACTACGTCAACTCCATCCCCACCGCCGCCGAGCCCCCGGTGGACGGCGACGAGGAGCTGGAGGCCCGGATCACCGCCTGGAACCGCTGGAACGCGGCGGCGATGGTGACCCGCGGCAGCGAGCACGGCGTCGGCGGCCACATCGCCACCTTCGCGTCGGCGGCCTGGCTCTACGAGACCGGCTTCAACCACTTCTTCAAGGGCAAGGAGGCCGACGGCTCGGGCGACCAGCTCTACATCCAGGGCCACGCCTCGCCCGGCATCTACGCCCGCGCGTTCCTCGACGGCCGGCTGGACGAACGGCACCTGGACAACTTCCGCCGCGAGGCCGGCGGCGACGGCCTGCCCTCCTACCCGCACCCGCGCCGGCTGCCCTGGCTGTGGGAGTTCCCGACCGTGTCCATGGGCCTCGGCCCGATCTCCGCGGTCTACCAGGCGCGGTTCAACCGCTACCTGACCAGCCGCGGCATCAAGGACCTGTCGCGGTCCCACGTATGGGCGTTCCTCGGCGACGGCGAGATGGACGAGCCCGAGTCGACCACCGCGCTCACGCTCGCCGCCCGCGAGGGCCTGGACAACCTGACCTTCGTGGTCAACTGCAACCTCCAGCGCCTCGACGGGCCGGTGCGCGCCAACTTCAAGATCGTGCAGGAGCTGGAGGCGCAGTTCCGCGGCTCCGGCTGGAACGTCGTCAAGACGCTCTGGGGCACCGCCTGGGACGAGCTGTTCGCCCTGGACACCACGGGCGCGCTGGTCCGCCGGCTGCGCGAGGTGCCGGACGCCCAGGTGCAGACGTACCAGACGCGCGACGCCGCCTACATCCGCGAGGACTTCTTCGGCGCGGACCCGGCGCTCGCCGAGATGGCGAAGCTGCTCTCCGACGACAAGATCATCGAGTGCTTCCACTTCTCGCGCGGCGGCCACGAGTCGCGCAAGGTCTACGCCGCCTACCGCGCCGCGCTGGCGCACCGCGGCGCGCCGACCGTGATCCTGGCCCAGACGGTCAAGGGCCACACGCTCGGCGAGGGCTTCGCGTCGAAGAACGCGAACCACCAGATGAAGAAGCTGTCCACGGACGAGTTCAAGGCGATGCGCGACCGCCTCGGCCTGCCGATCAAGGACAGTGACTTCGCCGACGGCGTGGTCCCCTACGGCCACCCGGGCGCCGACTCCCCCGAGGTCCGCTACCTCCAGGAGCGCCGCGCCGCCCTCGGCGGTCCGGCCCCGGCCCGCCGGGTGCACCCGGTGGCGCCGCTGCCCGCCCCCGCCGACAAGGCGTTCGCCGCCTTCGACAAGGGCTCCGGCGCGCAGAAGGTCGCCACCACCATGGCGTTCGTCCGGCTGGTCAAGGACCTGGTCCGCGACAAGGAGACCGGCCGCCGCTGGGTGCCGATCGTCCCGGACGAGGCGCGCACGTTCGGCATGGAGAGCCTCTTCCCCTCGCTGGGCATCTACTCGCCCATGGGCCAGACGTACGAGCCGGTCGACCGCGACCAGCTCATGTACTACAAGGAGGCCACCAACGGCCAGATCCTCAACGAGGGGATCACCGAGGCCGGTTCGATGGCCGACTTCATCGCCGCCTCCACGTCGTACGCGACGCACGGCGAGCCGATGATCCCGTTCTACATCTTCTACTCGATGTTCGGCTGGCAGCGGACCGCCGACCAGATGTGGCAGCTCGGCGACCAGCTCGGCCGCGGCTTCCTGGTCGGCGCGACCGCCGGCCGGACCACGCTGACCGGCGAGGGCCTCCAGCACGCCGACGGCCACTCCCCCGCCATCGCGGCGACCAACCCGGCCGCCCTCTCCTACGACCCGGCCTTCGCCTTCGAGCTGGCGACCGTCGTCAAGGAGGGCCTGCGCCGGATGTACGGCGCGGCGGCACCGGGCGAGGACCAGGACGTCTTCTACTACCTGACGGTCTACAACGAGCCGCTGCCGCAGCCGGCGAAGCCGGCCGTCCCCGGCATCGACGAGGGCATCGTCAAGGGCCTGTACCGCTTCAACACGGCGGAGACGGCGGGTCTGACCCCCGCGGCGAACGCGCCGCGCATCCAGCTCCTCGGCTCCGGCACCGCCATCCACTGGGCGCTCGCCGCGCAGCGACTGCTCGCCGAGGAGTGGGGCGTGGCCGCCGACGTCTGGTCGGCGACCTCCTGGACGGAGCTGCGCCGGGACGCGATGGAGGCCGACGCGGCGCTGCTGCGCGGCGAGGAGCGGGTGCCGTTCGTGCGGCAGGCGCTGCACGGCGCCGAGGGCCCGGTCCTCGCGGTCTCCGACTACATGCGCCAGGTCCCGGACCAGATCGCGCAGTGGGTGGAGCAGGACTGGTCCTCGCTGGGCACCGACGGCTTCGGCCTGTCGGACACCCGTGACGCGGCCCGCCGCCACTTCGGCGTCGACGCCGAGTCGATCGTGGTCGCGGCCCTCGCCCAGCTCGCCCGGCGGGGCGAGGTCAAGGCGACGGCCGTGAAGGAGGCGCGCGAGCGCTACGGCCTGTAAAGCGCTACGGCCTGTAACAGGAGCACGTGGTCAGTGGGAGGCCCCCCGCCCCGGCGGGGGGCCTCCTGCATGATGGGCACCATGCGCGCTGCCCGCCTGATCACCATGGTGCTGCTGCTCCAGTCCCGGCCGTCCATGACCGCCGCCGAACTGGCCCGCGAACTGGAGGTGTCGGAGCGGACCGTGGCCCGGGACGCGCAGGCCCTCTCCGCGGCGGGCGTGCCGGTGTACGCCGAGCGCGGCCGGGCCGGCGGGTACCGGCTGGTCGGCGGCTACCGCACCCGGCTGACGGGGCTGGCCCGGGGCGAGGCCGAGGCGCTGTTCCTGTCGGGGGTGCCGGGGGCGCTGCGCGAGATGGGTCTGGAGGACGCGGCGTCGGCGGCCCGGCTCAAGGTGTCGGCGGCGCTGCTGCCCTCGCTGCGTGACGCCTCGCGGACGGCGGCGCAGCGCTTCCACCTGGACGCGCCGAACTGGTTCCGCGAGCCCGTCACGCCCCCGTTGCTGCCCGCCGTCGCCGACGCGGTCTGGGACGACCGGCGGGTGCGCGCCCGCTACCGGCGCGGCGAGGAGGAAGCCGAGCGGGACCTGGAGCCGTACGGGCTCGTCCTGAAGGCGGGCGTCTGGTACCTGTGCGCGCGGGCCCTGCCGGGGGTGTCAGGGCGGACCGAGGAGGCCCGTGAGGCTGCTGGGGCCCATGAGGCTGCTGGGGCCAGTGAAGCCCATGAGGCTGTTGGGGTCAGTGAGGCCGATGACACCCATGAGGTCCGCGAGGCACGCGAGGCATGTGAGGCCCGTGAGGCCGGGGAGGATGCGGGGGGCGACGGCCGGGGCGGGTACCGGGTGTACCGGATCGACCGGTTCACGGCGGTGGAGGCGGGCGAGGGGCGGTTCCGCCGGGACGCGGAGTTCGACCTGCCCGCCTTCTGGGCCGACCAGGCGGAACGATTCGCCCGGTCGATCCTGCGGGACCGCGCGGTGGTGCGGCTCTCCCCGCGCGGTGTCCGGAGCCTCTCGCACGCCGTCGACCCGGTCGCCGCGCGGGACGCCCTGGAGACGGCGCGGGCGCCGGACGCGGAGGGCTGGGTGACGGTGACCCTGGCGGTCGAGTCCGAGGAGGTGGCGCACGACCAGCTCCGCGCCCTCGGCCCGGAGGCGGAGGTCCTCTCCCCCGCCACCCTGCGCGCCCGCTTCGCGGAGGACGCCCGCCGGTTGTCGCGGCGCTACGGGGAATAGCGGGCGGCGGCTCGCCCCGCCGGCCGGTGGCCGGCCCGGCGGGTCGCCGGGGGCGCTCCGCGTGCGGGGGGTGCGCGCAAGGCCGATGCTGTACCCGTGATGGACGAGACGGAGTTCTGGGAGCTGGTCGACGCCACCCGCCAGGCTGCCGGCGGCGATCCCGAGGAACAGGCCGACCTGCTCGTGGACCGGCTCCTGGAGAAGGACCCGGATCTGGTGCTGGACTTCGCCCGCCACTTCGAGGCCCGCTGCAACCGGGCCTTCACCTGGGACCTGTGGGCCGCCGCCCGGGTCCTGCTCGACGAGGCCGACGAGGACGCGTTCGACTCCTTCCGCTGCTGGCTGATCGGCCAGGGCCGCGAGGTCTACGAGGGCGCGGTGCACGACGCGGACGCCCTCGCGGAGCTGCTGGACGACTTCGACGAGGATCTGGACGGCGACGGCGAGGACCTGGGCTACGCCGCCGACGAGGCGTACGAGCAGCTCACCGGCGCCGTCACCCCCGAACTGGGCATCGCGCCCGCGCCCGCCGAACCGCTGGGCACCCCCCTCGACCTGGAGGACGAGCGGGAACTCGCCCGGCGGCTGCCCCGGCTCTGGGAACGGTTCGGCCCCGGCTGAGCGCCCGCCCCGCACCCGCCCGTCGCGGGCGCGCCGCCCCCGTGCCCGCCCCTCACGGGCTCCCCGCCTCCTGGACCCGGCGCTCGTCCCCGGTGCGGCCCTGGAGCCGCGCCGCGCGCTCGCGGATCTCGGGCAGACGGGCGCTGAGGGCGGCCCCGGGGCACGTGGTCCGGTAGCCCTCGTCGTGGCCCGCGACGGCGGGCAGCGTGGCGGTGTCCCCGGCCGTGTACCGGCTGTGACCGTTGCTGGACACGAGCCGTACGCGCGTGCGCGGGTCGGTGTCGCTGCCGCCCAGCTTCCACGCCGCCACCGCGGCGATCGCCTCGGTCAGCGCGTCCGGCACCGGCACGCCCTCGGTGAACGTGCCGAGGGCGGCGACGCCCGCGGTGCGGTGGTTGAAGCCCTGGGTGTGGGCGCCGGTGACGGGCCGGTCGATGCCGCCCGCGCGGCCCTCGTAGACGGTGCCGCAGCGGTCGACGACGAAGTTGTAGCCGAGGTCGTCCCAGTCGCGGCCGTCGGTCTGGCCGTCGTAGAGGCCGCGGATGATCCCGGGCGCGTCGGCGCAGTCGTAGGCGTTCGGCGTGTCGGTGTGGTGGACGAAGACGGCGACGACCGCGTCGTCGTAGCGCGGTTCGGGCTGGTCGCGGGCGGCGTCGCCCAGCCACTGGGCGCGGGGCACGACGGCCGGGCGCGGGGCGGCGTGGGCGGTGGCGGCCCGTGCCGCCGCCGTACGGGCCGCGGCGGCGCGGGCGTGGCTGGACACGGCCCGTTCCACGCCCGCGGCGCACAGCCAGAGGGCGGCGACGGCGGCGAGGCCGGGGAGGCTGCCGAGCAGCAGCCGGGACACGCCGGACAGGCGGGCGGAACGCCGTTTCCGTGCCCCGCGCGATCCTCGGAAGACACGCATGGTCCCACTGTCGGGCCGCTTGGGTCCTGCGGCGAGCGCTGCTGTGCCACCCGGTGGAACGGTCCCGTCAGAGGGCGGACACGAGCGGTCGTCCCATCAGCACGTCGTCGACGTACTCCCCGCCGAGCAGGAACTCCTCCGGCTGGACGCCCTCGACGACGAAGCCCTCGGACTCGTAGAGCTTGCGCGCGGCGGTGTTGTGGCCGAGGACGCGCAGGGTGATGCGGCGCGCGCCCGCCCGGCGGGCGTCCTCGACGGCGGCGCGGACCAGGGCGCGTCCGGCGCCCCTGCCGCGGGCGGCGTCGCAGACGGCGAGGCCGCGGATCTGGCGGACGTGCGTGTTGGAGGCGAGTCCCGTGGGGAAGCCGATCCGGACGTAGCCGACGATCTCGCCGTCGAGTTCGGCGACGAAGTGGTCGTCGGGGCCGGACGTCGGGCGGAAGAAGGGTTCGTCGGGGCCGGGCGGCGGCGAGACGGCGTGCAGGTGGGACCAGGTGAGGCGGTCGAGGCGGCGCAGCGGCTCCTCGTCCTGTGGCCGGGCGCGGCGTATGTGCGGTACGGACATGACGGTCACTGTACGGCGCGTGTCCCGGGCGCCGGCCGGGTTTTTTCCGGGTGGCGCCCGGCAGGATGGGCGCATGGAACCTTCCCGAATCGTGGTGGCCGGCGCGTCCGGGGTCATCGGCGGCGCACTGGTGCGGTCGCTGGTCGCGGACGGGCACGAGGTGGTGCGCCTGGTGCGTCGTGAACCCCGGGGGGCGGACGAGTTCCGCTGGGATCCCGAGAGCGGCCGGATGGACGCCTCGGCCCTGGCCGGCCTTGACGCGGTGGTCAACCTGGCCGGGGCGGGGATCGGCGACCACCGCTGGACGGAGGCGTACAAGGCGCGTCTCCTCGGCAGCCGGGTGGGCGGCACGACGGCGCTCGCCGAGGCGCTGGCCGCGCTGGAGCCGGCGGTGCGCCCCCGCGTCTTCCTGAACGGCAGCGCGATCGGCTACTACGGCGACACCGGCGCGCGGAGCGTCGACGAGAGCGCCCCCGCCGGGGATGGCTTCCTGCCCTCGCTCTGCGTGGCCTGGGAGGCCGCGGCGGCACCGGCCCGGGAGGCGGGGGTGCGCACGGTGTTCGCCCGCACGGGGCTGGTGGTCAGCCGGGCCGGGGGCGCGTGGGGGCGGCTGTTCCCGCTGTTCCGGGCGGGTCTCGGCGGGCGGCTGGGCGACGGCTCGCAGTACTGGTCGTTCGTGGCGCTGCACGACGAGGTGGCCGCGCTGCGGCACCTGCTGGACCGCGCGGACCTGTCCGGTCCGTTCAACCTCACGGCCCCGCACCCGGTGACGAACCGCGAGGTCACCCGGGCGATGGGGCGTGTCCTGCACCGTCCCACGCCCTTCCCGGTCCCGGCGCCGGTGCTGCGCGCCGTCCTCGGCGAACTCGCCGCCGACGTGCTGGGCAGCGCCCGCGTCCTGCCCGCCCGCCTCCTGGAGTCGGGCTTCCGCTTCGCCTTCCCGGAGATCGACGGCGCGATCCGCGCGGCGGTGTAGCCCCGGCCCGTGCCGCGCGGCCCGCCCCGGCCGAGGCGCTTCGCGCCGGGGGCGGCACGGGGGCGCGGCCGGGGGTCCCGGCGGCGGGCGGGCATGCGACCGGTGTGCGACCGTGCCCTGTCTCCGCGCGACTCCCGCCGGGCCGCCGCGGCCCTACGCTCGTCACGAACTCGGGTATCCCTCGTGCCGGTTGGGGGCAGGACGTCTCCAGCGGCCGCGCACCCTAGGAGGGCACGTGCATGAGCCCGCGTACCAGGCGGACGTCGTCGTCGTGGGGGCCGGGATCGCCGGACTCGCCACGGCGCATCGGCTGATCAGCGCAGGAGTGTCGACGACGGTCCTGGAGGCGTCCCACACGGTGGGCGGCCGGATGGCGACCGAGAAGGTCGACGGTTTCCGGCTCGACCGGATCGGCCGGCCCCTGTCGGCCGCGTACCCCGAACTCGCCCTCACCCCGGGCCTGGAGGGCCTCACGCTCCTCCCGTACGCCCCCGGGGTCCTGCTGCACAGCGAGGGTCGCCGGCATCGCGCGGGCGCGCCCGCGGGCGCGGGGGGCGCAAGGGGCGCACTCCATGCGGTACGGGCCTTGGCGAGCGCCCCCCGGTCGGCGCCGGGGAGGCCGGTGCCCTCGGGGGTCCTCGCCGGCCCCCTCGGCGCCGCGTCCCGGTCCGCGAGCGCCCCGGCGCCCCTCGTCCCGCTCCCGGCGGACGCCCCGGGCGGCGAGGGCGGCCCGGCGCGGGCCCGCTCGCTCGGTCTGGTGGCGCCCCTGAGACTGCGGGCCGCGCTCACCCGGCTCGCCGGCACCCCGGTGGAACGGCTGCTGGCCCGCCCGGAGCTGCCCGCGGCCGAGGCGCTGGTGCTGCGCGGGCTGCCGACCCGCACGATCGGCGGATTCCTGCGCCCGCTGCTCGCCGCGCTGCTGTGCGATCCGGACCTGACCACCTCCAGCCGGTGCGCCGACCTCGCGCTGCGCTCCTTCGCGCGCGGGCGGCTGTGGCTGCCGGAGGGCGGCGCGGACGCCGTGCCGGAGCTGCTGGCGCGGACGCTGCCGCCGGGCACCGTGCACACCGGCGTGCGGGTCACCTCGGTCGCCACCAACGCCGTGGCCACCGCCGAGCACGGCGTCTTCCGCTGCCGCGCGGTGCTGGTGGCGACCGACGCCCGCGCCGCCGCCGAACTGCTGCCGGGGCTGCGGGTGCCGGAGTTCCACCCGGTGACGGTGGTGCACCACACGACGGAGGACCCGCCGCCGACCGGCACCTCCCTGCTGCTGGACGCGGACCGCGGCGGGCCGGTCGCCCACACGGCGGTGGTGAGCCAGGTGGACCCGTCCCGCGCCCCGGCCGGGCGTGCCCTGGTCTCGTCCACGGTGCTCGGGCCGCCCCCGGCGGACGTGGACGACGCCGTGCGCGGGCACCTCGCCCGGCTGTACGGCGCCCCCACCACGCGCTGGGAGACCCTCGCCGTCCACCACACGGCCGACGCCGTGCCCGTGATGCGCCCGCCGCACGATCTGCGCCGCCCGGTGCGGCTGCTGGCCGGGCTGTACGTGTGCGGCGACCACCGCGACACCAGCACCGTCCAGGGCGCGCTGTACTCGGCGCACCGGGCCTCGGCGGCGATCCTGGCCGACCTGGGCGCCGGCCGGCCGATGGACCGGGCCGAACCGCTGCCCACGGCCCGCGCCGCGTAGGGCGTCGCCGCGGTGCCCCGTCCGGACCGCACGCGGGCGGCGTGCGGCCGGGCGGCGCCGCGGGGCGCCGCGCCGCGCGGGTTCCGCCGGACCGCCGCGGGGAGCGGGCCACGTCGGCGAAACCGGCCCGCTCCCCGTGACGGCCCCGGCGGCCTCTCGCGCCGGGACCGGTGGCTAGCCCAGGGCGGCCACGCGGTCCCGGTATCCACGCACGGGCGCCGCGTCCCTGTACGGCTCCAGCCGGCGCTCGAAGTCGCGCACGTACTCCGTGGCGCGCACCGAGCGCATCTCCGCCGCCTGCGCGGCCGCCTCGGCGGCGAGCTGGCACGCCTGGTCGAGTTCGCCGAGGCCCAGGCGGGCGGTGGCGAGCACGATCCGGCAGAAGAGCCGGCTGCGGGCGTGGACCGGGGAGCGCAGGTGCAGCGAGCGCTCCGCGTACTGGGCGGCGGCGCGGAACTGCTGGAGGTCGCGGTGGCAGTGGCCCAGTTCGTCGGCGAGCTGGGCCTCGTCGAAGAACCGCGCCCAGTACGGCACCTCGTCACCGGGCCGGGCCGTCTCCATGGTCCGCTCCGCCCGGACCAGGGCGGCCGTGCAGGCCCGTACCTCGCCGAGCACGGCGTGCGCGCGGGCCTCGGCGGCGTGCAGCAGCGTCTGCACGACGGGCGGGGCGGAGGTGCCCACGCCCTGCTGCGCCACCCGCGCGAGCTGGCCCGCCTCGCGCCCGTGGCCCAGGTAGACCGCCTGGCGGCTCATGGTGACCAGCACGTAGCTGCCGTAGGCCCGGTCGCCCGCGGCCTGGGCGAGGCGCAGCGCCTGCACGAAGTAGCGCTGGGCGAGCCCGTGCGCGGCGATGTCGTACGAGGTCCAGCCGGCCAGCCGGGTCAGGTCGGCGGCGGCGGCGAACAGCCGGCGGCCGGTCTGCTCCCCGTAGGTGCCGCGCAGCATGGGCTCCAGCTCGTGCTCCAGGTAGCGGACGAGGGCCTGGCGGGCGTGGCCGCCGCCGTACCGGTCGTCGAGGCTGCGGAACAGCTCGCCGACCGAGCGGAGTGCGGCGAGGTCGCCGCCGGTGACGCGCTGGCCGGGGACGCGCTCGGCCGCGGTGCGCCGGCGGGTGGGGTCGGGGGCGGTGCCGGCCCTCGGGGGCGCGGGCCGGCCCTGGGCCGGGATGCGCACGGGCACCTCGGCGCGGGCCACCCGCTCGTCGGGGCGGCCGATCAGCCAGTCCCGGCTGGGCACGACGAGCCCGGCCGGGGTGAAGGCGATCTTCCGCAGTTCGGCGTGGCTGCCGGAGTCCTTGCGCCACAGTCCGCCGACGATGTCGACGGCCTCCTCCGGTGTGGCGGCGAACTCCAGGCCCGCGTACACGGGCGCGCACGCGTCCAGGCCGAGGTCCTGGGCGGTGAGCCGGCGGCCCAGGCGCCGGGTGAAGACCTCGGCGATGAGGGCGGGGGTGGTGCCGCGGGGTTGTTGACCGCGGAGCCAGCGGGTGACGGACGTCTTGTCGTATCTGAGGTCCAGGCCGTGTTCGAGTCCGAGCTGGTCGACGCGACGTGCGAGACCCGCGTTGGAGAACCCCGCTTCGGCGATGAGTGCGGCTAGCTGGCGGTTGGGGGTGCGCTGCGCGGGTCGTTCCGTCATGGTGCTGTGCGGTCTCCTGCCTTCCGGGCGTTCGATCACCCGGAGCGCCTGTGAGCAGCCCTGATGGCCTCTTGGTCGGCGCGAATGTAGCGGAGAGTGAGCGAGCTATCGCACACTTCGCCAGGCATTCATCCGATCGTGTGAGGATTGAATGCGGAGCTGACGGGAATGGCCCCCGGCTCCCGGTCCGGCCGCCGGACGTACAGTGGCGTGGGCACGGCGCGTGCCCGACGACCCTTGCAGGGAGGTGCTGGGCGTGAGCGAGGTGCGGTTCGTCCGGATGGGCTTCGGAGCCGACGCCGTGGACTACCGGGTGGCCTGGGACGAGCAGCGCCGGGTGCACGCGGCGCGCTTCGCCGACGAGGTCCCCGACACCGTGATCCTCCTGGAGCACCCGCCGGTCTACACGGCCGGCCGGCGCACCGAGGCCGGCGAACGTCCCCTGGACGGCACCCCGGTCATCGACGTGGACCGCGGCGGCAAGATCACCTGGCACGGCCCCGGCCAGCTCGTGGGCTACCCGATCCAGAAGCTGCCCCGTCCGGTGGACGTGGTCGCCCACGTCCGGCGGCTGGAGGAGGCCCTGATCCGCACCTGCGCGGAGTTCGGGCTGGAGACCACCCGGGTCGAGGGCCGCAGCGGCGTGTGGGTGCTCGGCGACCCGGTCGGGCAGCGCCCCTCGCCCGGCGGGCTCTCCCTGGACTTCGACCCCCGCCTCACCGACGACGAGTTCGACCCCCGGCTCAACGGCCCGGAGTACGCGCCCTCCAACGCGGGCCAGCGCGGCGAGGACCGCAAGATCGCCGCGATCGGCATCCGGGTCGCCAAGGGCGTCACCATGCACGGCTTCGCCCTGAACGTGAACCCGGACAACAAGTGGTTCGACCGGATCATCCCGTGCGGCATCCGGGACGCCGGGGTCGCCTCCCTGGCGAACGAGCTGGGCCGCGAGGTCACCCTCGACGAGGTGCTCCCCGTGGTCGAGCGGCATCTGCGCGACGTCCTGGAACACGCCGACCTCCGGCCGCGCGTGATCGAGAAGCCGGCGAGCGGGGAGCCGCCCGCCGCCCCCGGGGCCCCCGGGCCCGCCGCGGCGGACGGGCGGCCCGAGAAGGCGTCGGCTTGACCGTTCACCCGTTCCGGGGAATGCACCCCCTGGGTCTGAGGTTGGCCTCACCGCAGAGCCCGCCCATCACGGGCGTACCCTGGTGTACGCCGAAGAATCGAAGCTAGGGAGCCGACGTGTCCGCAGTCGCACCCGACGGACGCAAGATGCTGCGCCTGGAGGTCCGCAACAGCCAGACCCCCATCGAGCGCAAGCCCGAGTGGATCAAGACCCGGGCGAAAATGGGCCCCGAGTACACCAAGATGCAGAACCTCGTGAAGAGCGAGGGCCTGCACACGGTCTGCCAGGAAGCCGGCTGCCCCAACATCTACGAATGCTGGGAGGACCGCGAGGCGACCTTCCTCATCGGCGGCGACCAGTGCACCCGGCGCTGCGACTTCTGCCAGATCGACACCGGCAAGCCCGAGGCGCTCGACCGTGACGAGCCGCGCCGGGTCGGCGAGTCCGTGGTCACCATGGACCTCAACTACGCCACGATCACCGGCGTCGCCCGCGACGACCTCCCGGACGGCGGTGCCTGGCTCTACGCCGAGACGGTCCGCCAGATCCACCGGCAGACGGAGGGGCGCGCGGACGGCCGGACCAAGGTCGAACTGCTCGCCCCCGACTTCAACGCGGTCCCCGAGCTGCTGCGCGAGGTCTTCGACTCCCGCCCCGAGGTCTTCGCGCACAACGTCGAGACGGTGCCCCGGATCTTCAAGCGCATCCGCCCCGGCTTCCGCTACGAGCGCTCCCTGAAGGTCCTCACCGACGCCCGCGACCACGGGCTGGTCACCAAGTCCAACCTCATCCTCGGCATGGGCGAGACCCGCGAGGAGGTCGGCGAGGCGCTGCGGCAGCTCCACGACGCGGGCTGCGAGCTGATCACCATCACGCAGTACCTGCGCCCCTCCGTGCGCCACCACCCCGTGGAGCGCTGGGTCAAGCCGCAGGAGTTCGTGGAGCTGAAGGAGGAGGCCGAGCAGATCGGCTTCTCCGGTGTGATGTCCGGCCCGCTGGTGCGCTCCTCGTACCGCGCCGGGCGGCTCTACGCGATGGCCCGCGAGCAGCGCCACTCGGCCGCCGCCGGACAGGGCGCCGACCCGGTCGCCGCACGGGCCGTCTGACGGCGGCGGGCCGCCCCGGGCCCCGTTCGCGGGGCCGCGCCGAGCCCGTCGGGCGGCGTGTCCCGACGGGCGTGTGAAATCCCGCACAAGCCACTACCGGCCGGTAGCGAACGGTGTTCCGCGGCCCCGACCGTCCCCGCAGATGAGGGCCGCGGCCGGGGCCGCGCGGCCGTCACGGGCACCCGCACCCGTCCGTCATCCGCGTTTGACCGGCCGGTCACGCCCTGGTAACACCAAACCGTGACCCTGGAATCACGCCACGTGCACCCGTACCCGTCGCGGTACCGAGGGGGGACTTCCACGATGCCGGCCGCACCCGTCCGCGCCACCGCCATCCCGTCGTTCGGCACCGCCCTGCGGGCCGTCGAGTCGCTGCTGATGAGCGGCGGCCAGCGCACCGCCCGCCGCAACGCCTGGACCTCCGTGCTGGAGGACCGCCGCCGCGCCCGGGACCGCGTCGAGACCGAGCGGGTGCTGGGCGGGTCCTCCGAGGGCCCCCACCCCCTCGACGGGCACCCGTGACGTCCCCCTGACGCCCCGTCCCCGCCGCTCGCGGACGCACCGCCGCGCCCGTTCCCGGGGCCCGCGCCGCCCCGCCGGGCACTGCCGTCGTGGGCGCTTTCCCGGGCACGTAGACTTCGGGACATGGCGAGGAAGGAAACCGCAGCGGACGCTGCGAACCCCGGGCGACTGAAGCAGATCGCCCTGACCTACAAGATGACCCGCAAGGCCGACAAGAAGATCGGTCTTGTACTCGCGGCTGTCGGCATCGTCGTCCTCGGTGTCTTCCTCGCGATCGGTTTCCTGGTCGGTCACCCCATCTATCTCGGCATCCTGGGCCTGCTGCTCGCCTTCCTCGCGACGGCGATCGTCTTCGGGCGCCGGGCCGAGCGGGCGGCCTTCGGGCAGATGGAGGGCCAGCCCGGCGCCGCGGCGGCGGTCCTGGACAACATCGGCCGGGGCTGGACGACCACCCCCGCGGTGGCAATGAACCGCAGCCAGGACGTGGTGCACCGGGCGGTCGGCAAGGCCGGCATCGTGCTGGTCGCCGAGGGCAACCCGAACCGGGTGAAGACCCTGCTGGCGGCCGAGAAGAAGAAGATGAACCGCATCGTCGCCGACGTGCCGGTGCACGATCTGATCGTGGGCGACGGCGAGGGCCGGGTGGAGCTGAAGAAGCTCCGCACCACCATGCTGAAGCTGCCGCGCGTGCTCACCGGCCCGCAGGTCACGGCGACCAACGACCGGCTGCGCGCCCTGGGCGACCTGATGAGCAACATGCCGGTGCCCAAGGGGCCGATGCCGAAGGGCATGCGGATGCCGAAGGGCGGCAGCCCGAGGCAGCGCTGAGCCTCCCGACGCGGAACGGCGAAGGGGCGCCCGGATCACTCCGGGCGCCCCTTCGCCGTTCCGCGTGCGCGGGTCCGCCGTTCCGCGTGCGCGGACGGCGCGGGGTCCGAGGGCCCGGGAGGCGCCGGAGCGGCGGGCGCGGGTCCGTGCCCGGTCCCGGGGCGCCGGGCCCGCCGACGCGAGTGACGCGGGTAACGCCGGTGGCGCTAGAGGCGGACCTCGACGGTGCGGGCCAGGCGGTCGTGCAGGCCGCGGCCGTCCCGGTCCCACACCAGCGCCGGGATCGCGACGCACAGCAGGGCGGAGCGCAGCAGGGCGCGCAGCGGGTTGACGCGGCCCGTGCCCAGTTCGACCACGCGCAGCCCGAAGAGCCGCTTGCCCGGGGTGAAACCGAGCGTGCCGACGGTCAGCACGCTCAGCACGAAGAAGATGAGCAGCGCCCAGTTGCCGGTCGCCTGCTGGTAGCCATCCGTGATCAGACCGTTGGCGATCAGGAGGCACAGGGTCCAGTCGACGGCGAGGGCGCCGACACGCCGGCCCGGCCGGGCGATGGAGCCCGGTCCCTCCTCGGGCAGGCCGAGCTGCTCGCCCCGGTACCCCAGCTCCCCGCCGGCTCCCTCGATGGCCGCGCGCGGGCCGGAGAGCCACGATCCCATTGCTTGCCTGTTGTCCACGACGTCCACGGTACTGGGCGCGCTGCCGGACACCCGACGGAGGGTGGCCCGGCGGACGGGGGCGAAACCGGGTGCGGGAGGGCGGCGCGGGGCGGGTGACCAGGGGGTGTGACCGGCCCGACAGGCGCCTAGGCTGACACCGTGGCCGGTTAACTTCTGCGAAACATACGGGTCACGCCCGAGAAATTTCCCGTCCATAGGGTCGAGGGGAGCGTGGGCCGCCCGCAATGGCACACGCACGATCTACCACCCCGGCGGGACGGTCGGGAGTAGGAGGAGCCGGAATGTTCCAGAACGCCGACGAAGCCAAGAAATTCATCGCGGACGAGGACGTCAAGTTCATCGACGTCCGCTTCTGCGACCTGCCGGGCGTCATGCAGCACTTCACGCTGCCGGCCGGGGCGTTCGACCCGGACGAGGAGCAGGCCTTCGACGGTTCCTCCATCCGCGGTTTCCAGGCCATCCACGAGTCGGACATGTCGCTGCGCGCCGATCTGTCCACCGCCCGCGTGGACCCCTTCCGGCGGGACAAGACCCTCAACATCAACTTCTTCATCCACGACCCGATCACCGGTGAGCAGTACTCCCGTGACCCGCGGAACGTGGCCCGCAAGGCCGAGGCGTACCTCGCCTCCACCGGCATCGCCGACACGGCGTTCTTCGGCCCCGAGGCCGAGTTCTACGTCTTCGACAGCGTGCGTTTCGCCACCAGCGCGAACGAGAGCTTCTACCACATCGACTCCGAGGCCGGCGCCTGGAACACCGGTGCCCTGGAGGACAACCGCGGCTACAAGGTCCGCTACAAGGGCGGCTACTTCCCCGTCCCGCCGGTCGACCACTTCGCCGACCTGCGTGCCGAGATCTCCCTGGAGCTGGAGCGGGCCGGCCTCCAGGTGGAGCGCCAGCACCACGAGGTGGGCACGGCCGGCCAGGCCGAGATCAACTACAAGTTCAACACGCTGCTCGCCGCCGCCGACGACCTCCAGCTCTTCAAGTACATCGTGAAGAACGTGGCCTGGAAGAACGGCAAGACGGCCACCTTCATGCCGAAGCCGATCTTCGGCGACAACGGTTCGGGCATGCACGTCCACCAGTCGCTGTGGAGCAACGGCGAACCCCTCTTCTACGACGAGCAGGGCTACGCCGGCCTCTCCGACACCGCCCGCCACTACATCGGCGGCGTCCTGCGGCACGCCCCGTCGCTGCTGGCCTTCACCAACCCGACGGTGAACTCGTACCACCGCCTGGTGCCGGGCTTCGAGGCGCCGGTGAACCTCGTGTACTCGCAGCGCAACCGCTCGGCCGCGATGCGCATCCCGATCACCGGCTCGAACCCGAAGGCCAAGCGCGTCGAGTTCCGCGCCCCGGACGCCTCCGGCAACCCGTACCTGGCCTTCTCCGCGCTGCTGCTGGCCGGCCTGGACGGCATCAAGAACAAGATCGAGCCGGCCGACCCGATCGACAAGGACCTCTACGAGCTGCCCCCCGAGGAGCACGCCAACGTGGCCCAGGTCCCGACCTCCCTGGACGCGGTCCTGGACCGGCTGGAGGCCGACCACGAGTTCCTGCTCCAGGGCGACGTCTTCACGCCGGACCTGATCGAGACGTGGATCGACTTCAAGCGCGCCAACGAGATCGCGCCCCTCCAGCTCCGCCCGCACCCCCACGAGTTCGAGATGTACTTCGACGTGTGAGGACGGCGGGCGCGAGCCCGTCGCCGCCGCCTGGAGCTCCGCCTCTCGTCACGAGGGGCGGGGCTCGGCAGCGTGTGGGGGCGAGGTCTGCCGGACGGTGGCGGGGACATGCCGGGGTGGGCCGTGGCAGGGTGCGGGCATGGGATGGACGTACCGGGCACATGCCGGACTCGCGGGCGGGCTGAGCACCGTGCTGACGGTGGCCGCGCTGCTCACCTGGGTGCCGGGTACGGTGCCGACGGCGCCGGGGTGGCTCACCGGGGTGGGGTACGGCCTGGCCTTGCCGTTGTTCCTGGTGGCCCTGGCGCGGCTCGCGCCTCTCCGGGCCGACCGGTACCTGGCCTGGCAGGCGTTCCGCTGCGTTCCGCTCCCCGCGCGGGCGGTGCTGGGGACGCTGCCGGCGGCGGGCACGCTGACGATGGCCGTCGACCTGGCACGCAACGAGACCCTGACCTCCCCCGAGGCCCGCGACGGCCGGTACTGCGCGCGGGAGACGGCGCCGGGCGCGCGCGGGGAGGTCGAGATCCCCGAGGGGCGCCACCAGGCCCTCCGGGAGGAGGAGCGGCGCGGGGCGCTGGCCGGCGCGGGCCTCTTCGCCGCCGGCGCGGCCTACGCCGTCCTCACCGCGGCCGGGCTGCGGCGGGCGGACCGCGCGGTGGCGGACCACGGGAACGGCGCGGCGCAGGGCCCGGCGACGGCCGGGCCGGCGGAGCCCACCCCGACGCCGTAGGGCCGGGCGTCGCGCCGGGGCGAGGGCGTCCCGGGCCACGGCAGGGGGCCGCGCGCCCTGGGGCGGCGGGGGGGTGTCGCGCCGGGGGCGGGGTTCCTCACGGCCGGTTCCGGCGGAAAACGCTTCCCTCCGCGGCTTCCGAGGGGAATCATCGACAGTGACACGACTGTTCGATCGAGGACGCGCAGCGGAACGGGGAGAGGTACGGGGATGTCCGAGCGGCACGACGAGGAACGCGAGTTCGATCTGCGGTGGGCCGAGGGAGCCGAGCACAAGGAGCCCTCCGCCCGTGCCCGCATGCTGGCGGCGCGGTGGAAGGAGAACCCGCCCGGTCCGGTGCCCTTCCGCGCCGACCCCGAGCACGGGCGCTCCCGGCACCGTCACCGCTCGCCGTGGACGTCGGCGGCCCTGGTCCTCGGCATCGTCGCCGCGGTCATCCTGCTCCTGGGGTACGTGGAGTTCCGCGCGCCCTTCTGAGGCCGCCCTTCCGACGCCGTCCGCCGCCCCGACCAGGCGATCCGCCCCCCGCGCCCGTCACGAGTACCGCCGCGAACCACCCCTATCCGGCCGTACGGGTGCACACTGGACATCGGAACGAGTCCCTGACTGCGGGGTGATGAGATGCAGAGCCGCTTCCGGAGCGACCGGCGGTTGACCGTCCGTATGGGGGTCACGCTGTTCCTGCTCGGGTTGCTGTACGTGGGCTTCGTGGCCGCGTTGATCACGCTGCTGAAGTCCTGGGTCCTGGTCGTGGTGATCGTCGCGCTGCTGTTCGGCGCCCAGTACTGGTTCTCCGACCGGATCGCGCTGTTCGCCATGCACGGCAAGGTCGTCGAACGGGACGAGTATCCGGAGCTGCACGGGGTCGTGGACCGGCTGGCGGCGATGGCGGACATGCCGAAACCGCTGGTCGCCGTGTCGGCGATGGACATGCCGAACGCGTTCGCCACGGGACGCAACGCGGACAACGCGGTGGTCTGTGTGACCACCGGCCTGCTGCGGCGGCTGGAACCGGCCGAACTGGAGGGCGTGCTCGCGCACGAGTTGTCGCACGTGGCCCACAAGGACGTGGCGGTGATCACGGTCGCGTCCTTCCTCGGGGTGATCGCCGGACTCATCGTGCGGTTCGCCTTCTACTCACAGCTCTTCGGCGGCGGCCGGCGGGACCAGAACACCCTCGTCGTCTTCGCGGCGATCATGGGCGTCTCGGCCGCCGTGTACACGATCAGCTTCCTGTTGATCCGTGCCCTGTCCCGGTACCGGGAGCTGGCGGCGGACCGGGCGGCGGCGGTGCTCACCGGCCGTCCCTCGGCGCTGGCGGCGGCGCTCACCAAGGTGTCCGGGGACATCGCCCGCATCCCGACGAAGGACCTGCGGACGGCGCAGGCGTTCAACGCCTTCTACTTCACGCCGGCCTTCGGGTCCGACCCCGGTCTGGGCAAGTTCTTCGCCACGCACCCGAGCCTGGAGCAGCGGCTCGAACAGCTCGGCCGGATCTCGGCGGAGCTGGACGAGGCCGCGGCGCCCGGGAAGGCGTGACGCATGGGCCTGCTGGACATCCTGCTCGGCCGTACGAAACCCGTCGCACCCGACCTCGACCGCCTCTTCGCGCTGCCCTCCGCGGCGGTGACTCTGGAGGCGGCGGC
This sequence comes from Streptomyces sp. SCSIO 75703, assembly GCF_036607905.1. Lineage (NCBI taxonomy): Bacteria > Bacillati > Actinomycetota > Actinomycetes > Kitasatosporales > Streptomycetaceae > Streptomyces > Streptomyces sediminicola. Next base: position 5,015,679 of record NZ_CP144555.1, on the reverse strand, counting down.
CGGTTTCCGGCCGACCGGACAGGGCGCGGTCTGCTTCGCCACCGTCGAGGGCTCGGCCTTCGACGAGACCCACCGCGAGGTCCGCGCCCTGCTGGACGCGGACGCCGGGCGGACCCCGGTGGAGCTGAGCCGCGACGAGTACGGCTATTCGTGGCTCGTCTCACGCCGCTCCCCCGACGACCTCCCCCTGCTGGTGAACGACCTCCACGCGGTCAACAGCTCCATGGAGGCCAACGGCTTCGGCCCCCAGTTGCTCTGCTCGCTCGCCGGCTTCCAGGACGGCGAGGGGCGGCGGCTGGCCCTGGTCTACCTCTACAAGCGCGGCACCTTCTACCCCTTCGCCCCGCTGCCCGGCGCCAGGGAGCGCCGGGACAACGCGCTGGAGCTGCGGATCAGGGCCGTGCTGGCCGACGACCTCACCATCGAGCAGGATCTCGGCCGCTGGTTCCCCGTGTGGGGCGCGCCCGGACTGTGAGGGCCGCCCCGAGGCCGGGACGGGCGGCGGGGCCGCCCGGCTACAGGCGGGACGGCGCCGGGGCGGGTCCCGGCGCCGGGGCTCACCGGGCGGAGTGCAGGAACGCCCGCACCATGCGGCAGGTGATCGCCGACGGCGGGTGGACGCCGACGGTGCGCGCGGTCTCCCGTATCGTCTCGTCGCCGGCCTGCTCGGGCAGGTAGACGCCGGTGTCGAGCAGGGCTATGGCGAGCCGCATCGCCTTGAGCCGGCGGTTGTGCGCCACGTACCAGGCGCGGGGGCGGCCGGCGGGCAGCGGTCGCTTCGCCACGGGGGCGTACGGCAGGTCGAGCGGGACGGGACGCCGGGCGGTGGACTGGGTGGGCAGCGGCTTCGGCTTCAGGGCGGCAGCGGTCACGGGCATCCTCCTGACGCGGACGGGGCGCCGTCCGGACACCCCGGCGACACCCTCGAACACTGCGTCCATTCTACCGTCGGACACTGACATCCGGGGAGCCTGTGGACAGCCAAACGTCCAGGTCAGGACAGACAACGGGGCGACGTCACCTCCGGTACGCACGGGGCGCCCGGGGCACGGGAATTCGAACAGAGGGGGTGGGCGGCGGAGGTGCGGACGGGCCGGGGCGCCACTTCTCGGCCCGGCCCGGCTACCGTGTGCGGTATGGAGATCTGGATCAATCCGGCCTGCTCGAAGTGCCGCGGCGCGATCGCCCTGCTGGACGAGGCGGGCGCCGAGTACACCGTCCGCCGGTACCTGGAGGACGTGCCCGGCGAGGACGAGATCCGCGAGGTTCTGGGGCGGCTCGGCCTGGAGCCCTGGGACATCACCCGCACCCAGGAGCCCGCGGCGAAGGACCTGGGCGTCAAGGACTGGCCCCGGGACGACGCCGCCCGCGAGCGCTGGATCGCCGCGCTCGCCGCGCACCCCAAACTGATCCAGCGGCCGATCATCACCGCCGACGACGGGACGGCCGTGGTCGGCCGCACCGACGAGGCCGTCCGCGACGCCCTGTCCCGCTAGCGGCCCCGCCGGCGCGGCGGGCGGGCCGCGCCCCCGCGCGTCCCCGCCGCCCGCCGGACGGGTCCGCAGGAGACCGGACGTGTCCGCAGAAGAGCGGTACGGGGAGCGCGCGCCGCGACTCGGAGTGGTCCGCGCTGTTACTCTGCGCCGCGATGAGCCACGACGATCAAGGCGGACGGGGCCGGCCGGCGGGTACCGGTGCGGCCGGGCCGCGCCGCCGTCGGCGCACCCGGGTCTTACTGGCCGCGGCGGCGGGCGGCGTCCTCGTCGCGGCCGTCGCCGTCGACACCCCGCCGCCGTCCGCGCCCGGCGGGGAACCGCCGCCCGCCGCCGCCCGCACGACCGCCGGGACGAGCGCGCCCTCCGTCCCCGCCGGACTGCCGGGAACCGTCGACGGCAGGCCGCCCCGGCCGGCGGTCCGGCCGGAACGCGCCTTCCCCGCGACGGCCGTGCGGCTGCCCGACGGCTCCCGGTACAAGCGCCTGGACCTGGTGACCACTGCCGACTGCGCCCACCCGCTGGGGCCCGGGGCCCTCGCCGGCCGGGCCGAGAACTGCCGGCGGCTGACCGCCGCCCTGTTCACCGACGCCGAGCGGCGTTCGCGCGTGACGGTGACCGTGGTCAGCTTCGGACGGGCCGAGGACGCCTCGGCGCTCCGCGCGGTCCTCGCGGGAGCCCCGGCCGGCGACCGCGGCAACCCGCTCGACCCGCCGCCCGGTTCCGGCCTGCCCGCGGCCCCGGCCGGTGCCCCGTCCGTCCGGCGCGATCTGCCCGCCGTCCGCTCGGTGGTCCTCGCCGACGGCCGCTGGGCCGACGGCTCCCCGGCGGACGCGCGGGCCCTGACCCGGCAGACGGAGGGGCTGGCGCGGTACGTACGCGACAACGTGGTGTCCTACGAGGAGGGCGGCGTCGGCCCGGTCCCGGAGTGACCGGCGGGCGCCTGCTGTGACGTACGTTACGCCGGACGATCCCCGTGTCCCTGAGCAACCTTGTTCGGCATCTCGTACATAGCGGCGTACGCTCCCCTACCCTTCAGGAGCCGCGCATGTCGCGCAGGAGAACTCTCGGCACGAAGAAGACGATCGCCCTGCTGGTCGGTGCGGCGACGGTGGCGGGCGGTGGGGCCTTCGTGATGGCGAACGCCTCCCACGCCCAGACCACCGCCCACGCCCAGACGAGGTCGGCCCGGGACGCGACCGTCTGCCAGGGCCTGGCCACCGCGCTCGGCAACAACCAGCGGTTCATCGCGGACCAGCGGGCCGCCCCCGACGCCCAGTCGGAGGCACGGATCGCCAACCGCGAGGCCGTCGTCGAGGAGATCAAGCGCAAGCAGGAGGCGTCCGGGTGCGCGGTGGGGGAGTCGGCTCAGGACTCCCAGGCCGGGCAGCCGTCGCGGGGCGGGGCCCAGGAGGCCGGACAGGGAGCCGGACAGGCGGCCGGCGGGAACGCCGGCCCGGGCGCGGACCAGGCGGGCGGCCAGGACGCCGGGCAGTCCGGGGCCGGGCAGGCGGGACAGCGGGTCTGCGACGGCTCCACCGTCACCCTCTCCGGTGAGGGCGGTGCCCCGGCCGCGTCCAGCAACCAGTTCCCGGCGGGGACGAAGCTGCGCGTCACCAACCTGGACAACGACAAGTCCACGACGGTCGAGGTCACCTCGGTCTCGGGAAGCTGCGTCCTGCTCAACGACTCCGCCTTCGAACTCGTCCGCGAGCCGGGCAAGTTCCTGATCCGCCGGGCCGTGATCGAAAAGGTGGGATGAGACACCGCCCCGCCCCGGGACGGCTCCCCGGACCGGCGGGACGGCACAGCGCACGGCCGGGCACGCCGCCTGGCCCCGGCGGGCATCGTCCGCGGGGCCGAGGAGGAACAGGCGGCGCACCCGGCCGTGTCCGCGCCCGCGGGCACCGAGCCCCGCGGGCGGCCCGGCCCGGGAGACGGGCGGGACGACGGTCGGAGGGCCACGGCGCATGCTCATGCACGGTCAGGACCCCGGTGAGCGGGAAAGACGAGTCCGGTGGGACGGGCGGGAGCGGCAAGACGCGCCGGACGGGCGGGCCCGACAGGGCCCGCGGGACGCGCGGGAGGACCCCTGGGCCGGGCCCCTTCCCGAAGCCGGGCCTGATCACGGACCTGTGGCCGGACCGGGCCGCGGCCCTGGCGCCGGTCCCGCCACAGACCCTGGCGCCGGTCCCGCCGGTGATCCCGCCGCCGGTCCTCCCCCCGGTCCGGCCGGCGGGCCCGCGCCCGATCCCGCCGCCGGGCCCGAGATCGTCCGGCTGCTGCGCGCCGTGGCCGCGGGGCTGTCGGCCCACGGCGCGCGGTTCGCGCAGCGGCACGGCATGCATCCGACCGACGTCCGCGCCGTGACCGTGCTCCTCGACGCCTCCGGCACGGGCGAGGAGCTGACCGCCGGGCGCCTCGGCGCGGCGCTCGGGCTGAACTCCGCCGGGACGACCGCGCTGGTCGACCGGCTGGAACGGGCCGGGCACGCGCGCCGGGTCCGCGGCCGGCGCGACCGGCGCCACGTCGTCGTCCGGGTCGAGGACCGCGCGGTCGGCCTGGTCGGGCCCCACACCGGACGGCTCGCCGACCGCGCGACGGCCCTCCTGCGCGACTACGACGACCGTGAACTCGCCGCCGTCCGCCGCTTCCTGACCGGCATGCGCGACGCGGCCGGTCAGGAGGCGGCGGACGCCTGAGGGACGAGCGGACCGGACGCGCGGGACACGCGGGACACGGTACGGAAGCGCCGTACGGACCCCCGACACGCCGCACCCGCACCCGGCACCCGGCGGGGCTCCCCGCCCCGGGTGTCCGGCGCACCCGACGGGCCCCGCCACCGGCACGCGCCGTGCGGGCGACACGTCCGGCCGGGGGTGTCGGGCGCCGAGGACCGGCACGCCCTCCGCCGCCGGCCCCCTCTTTCACGCCATCCGGCGTGTCCGCGCCTCGGTCGCGGTCTCCTGCCGCCGCCCGGGGTCTGCTTCAATGGGGCTCATGGTCGGCTTCCGGAAGTTCGCGGCGACGGGTCCTCGGGACCTGGAGCCCTTCTGGCCTTCCCGTCAGCACCACGACTTCGACCGGGTGTGTTGCCGCGCGACGACCGCGCCGGCCCGCTAGAACGCCGTACCCCGGCCCCGGCCAGCGCGCACGACGTACGTCCCCGCGACGCGCCCGACCACGTTCCCGTGGCCGTCGCCCCTCCCGACGAACCTCTCGCGCGAAAGAGCTGACGTCCCATGGCGACCATCCGTCCCCTGTCCCCCGTCCCCCCGGCCCACCCCCGCGCCACGCCCCCCGAGCGTCCCTCGGGCCGTCCCGCCCCCTCCCCCGCCGCCCCGCCCGCCGGCGACCCCCGGCACCGGCTGCGTGCCGTCGACCGCGACGACGCGCAGGGGCCCGCGCCGCGCCCCGGCGTCCCCGAGGCGCTGGGCGGCGTGACCGACCTGCTGCCGCCCGGCGCGACCTGGCTTCCCGCGCCCCCGCAGTCGCTGCCCGCCCTGCCGGGCCGGCCGCCGATGGTGGGCTACCTCGTCCTCGTCCCGGCGGACCGGCAGCCGCCCCTGCCGCCGGTGGCCGTCACCGGCCGTCCCGAGAAGGGCTCGCCGGGCGGCGACCCGCTGGTACGGATCGACGCCGCGCGGCGCACCGCTTCCGTCGACGGGCGCGAACTCGACCTGACCTACCTGGAGTTCGAGCTGCTGGCACACCTGGTGGCGCACCCGCACCGGGTGCACACGCGCGACCACCTGGTCACCACCGTGTGGGGCTACGGACACGTGGGCGACGGCCGCACCGTCGACGTGCACATCGCCCGGCTGCGCCGCAAACTCGGCGCCGAGCACCGGCGGACGATCCAGACGGTGCGCCGGGTCGGCTACAAGTACGTCCCGCCGGCCGGTCGCTGAGCCCCGTCCGGCCGGGCGGGCGTTCTGCGCCGACGGCGGAATCCCGCGCCGCCGGCCACCGCGCCGGGCACAGTGGCCGCATGAGACTACTGGTGCTGGGCGGAACGGAGTTCGCGGGACGGGCCCTGGTGGAGGCGGCGCTCGCACGGGGCTGGGACGTCACCGTCCTGAACCGGGGACGGCACGCGCCGCCGCCCGGGGCGCGGGCGCTGCGCGGCGACCGGACGGCGAACGGCGGTCTCGACGCGCTGGCCGAGGGCACCTGGGACGCCGTCGTCGACACCTGGTCGGCGGCGCCCCGCGCGGTGCGGGACACGGCGCGGCTGCTGCGGGACCGCGCCGGACGGTACGTGTACGTGTCGAGCTGCTCGGTGTACGCGTGGCCGCCGTCCCCCGGGTACGGCGAGGACGCGCCGCTCGTCGAGGGCGCCGCGCCGGACGCGGACCGGACGGACTACGCGCGGGACAAGCGGGGCGCCGAACTGGCCGTCCTGGACGCCTTCGGCGCGGACCGCTCGGTGCTCGTCCGGGCCGGGCTGATCCTTGGCCCGTACGAGAACATCGGGCGGTTGCCGTGGTGGCTGAACCGGATGGCGCGGGGCGGCCCGGTGCTCGCCCCGGGGCCGCGGGAGCTGCCGCTCCAGTACGTGGACGTGCGCGACCTCGCCGCGTGGGTCCTCGACGCCGTGGAGCAGGGGCTGAGCGGGCCGTACAACCTCGTCTCGCCGCAGGGGCACGCCACCATGGGCGCGCTGCTCGACGCCTGCGCCGAGGTCACCGGCGGCACGGCCGTGTTGCGGTGGACCGACCCCGGCGCGGTCCTCGCCGCGGGGATCGAACCGTGGACGCAGCTCCCGGTGTGGGTGCCGCCCGGCGGCGAACTGCACGGCGCCCTGCACCGCTCCGACGTCTCCCGCGTCCTGGCCACGGGGCTGCGCTGCCGCCCGGTCGCCGAGACGGTGCGCGACACCTGGCGGTGGCTGTGCTCCCTCGGCGGCAACGCGCCGCAGCGGCCGGACCGGCCCGCGGTGGGGCTGGACCCGGTGACCGAGGCGAGGGTGCTGGCCACCGGCGCGCAGGGGCCGGGCACCCGCTGACGGCCCGCCCCCTCGCCCCTCACCCGGGTGAGGCGATGACAACCGTCAGTGTCCCAGGGGCTGTGGGGACCCGAGCCGTCCGGTGGGTCACCGGAAAATCCCCGGGACGGGTGAACACCTCGCGGGCGCCCTCCGTATGGATGGGCGCCGCTTCACTCCTGTCGGGCGCCTCGATGCCCCGCAAGGAAGTCAGAGGAGTTCCATGGGACGCAACACACGCAAACGCCGTATGCCACTGGCGGCCAAGGCCGTAGCCGGGGCGGCGGCTCTGGCGCTCGGTGGCGGCGGGCTCATCTGGGCCAACTTCCACGCCTCGGCGCACGAGAGGCACGGGGGCCACGACCGGACCCGGTCGGTGGCCGCGCAGGTCGCCACGATCAACTGCCCCGACGTCGGCCAGCGGCTCTCCGACGTGCCGGACCGGGCGCGCGGCGAGGTCGACGGCGAACTGGCCACGATGGACAGCCAGATCACCGACGCCTACCAGCAGCTCGCCACCACCCGGCGGGCGCAGGAGGGCGACCCGAAGTACGTCCAGAACACCATCCTGGGCCCGCTCAAGGACCGGCGGAAGGTGATCATCGACCGGATCAAGCTGGAGATCGACCGGGCCGGCGGCCGTGCCGACAACAGCCTGGACGAGCTGGCCGGGTGCGAGGGCCAGCCCGCCGGGACGCCGCAGGACGGCGGCGGCCAGGAACAGGGCGGCGGTCAGGAGGGCGGCCGGGACCAGGACGACAACGGCAACGGTGTCGCGGGTCCGGTGGCCGACGACTTCGTCGACATCAACGACGTCCGGCCCGGCTCCCGCAACACACGCAACGGTCTCGCCGCCAACGGCGACAGCGGGTCCAGGGGCACGTTCACCACGGACTGCGGTGTCAACGAGAACAACCTGTTCAACAGTGACAACGTGATCGCCGCCCCGGGTGTCGGCAACGGCGCCCACCACACGCACGACTACGTCGGCAACCAGGGCAACAACGCCTTCGCCGGCGACGAGGACCTCGCCCGGGCGGCCACCACCTGCAAGAACCAGGGCGACAGGTCGACCTACTTCTGGCCGGTGCTGCGCCTGCAGGACGGCACCCGGGAGTTCGACGCCGACGACGACGGCGGTGGCGCCGAGGGCAACGTCGGCAAGATCCTCAAGCCCGCCCAGGCCGAACTGCGCTTCACCGGCAACAAGCGGGGCGACGTGGTGGCGATGCCGAAGTTCCTGCGCATCATCACCGGTGACGCGAAGTCCTTCACCAACGGCGAGGCCAACGCCAACAGCTCCTGGAGCTGCACCGGCTTCGAGGACCGGCAGATCACCGACAAGTACCCGCTGTGCCCCGAGGGCAGCCAGGTGGTGCGCACCACCAACTTCCAGAGCTGCTGGGACGGCCAGAACACGGACAGCGCCAACCACCGCACCCACACGGCGTTCGTCCGCGAGGACGGGAGCTGCCCCGACGGCTTCCAGGCCATCCCCCAGCTCCAGGTCCGCCTGGTGTACGACATCCCCACCCCGACCGTGGAGAACGGCCAGGTGACGAACCCGTACGCCGTGGACAGCTTCCCGGAGCAGCTGCACAAGCCGATCACCGATCACAACGACTTCATCAACGTCATGGACGAGTCCCTGATGAACAGGGTCGTCAAGTGCATCAACAAGGGCAAGAACTGCACCTGATCGCGGTCGTGGCCCCCTGAGCGGCACGGGGGCCGTACGGCCGGGAGGGGCCGGTGGCGCTGATTCCGCCACCGGCCCCTCGCCCGTTTCCGCCGTGCCCCGCCTCCGCGCCGGGCGCGTCGGCCGGTGCCGGTCTCCGTCAGCCGCCGTGTCCGGCGTGCTGCCCCGAGCCGTGGCCGGAGCCCCCGCCGTGCTCCGGGCCGTGCTGGACGCCCTGTTCCACGACGCCGCCGAGCCGGCCGCGCAGTCCCTCGACGAGGCCCTGCTCGCCGACCGCGACCCACTTGCGGCCGACCAGGTAGTAACCGCCGTAGTCCTTGGCGGTGTTGATCCACTCGCGCTGGCCGCGGTCGGTGGCGAAGGTGACGATCACGTACTTCTCCCCGCCCCTCTCGCAGATGGCCTGGCGGATGGTGTCGGCGTCGGTCTGCAGGTCGGGCTCGCACTCGGCCTCGGCGGCCAGGTGCTCCAGGCTCCCCGTCGCCGTCTCGGGGACGGCCGCCTCGCCGTCACCGGTTCCGCACCCGGCGAGCGCCAGCGCCAGCGCCGCTCCGGCCGGGGCGAGCATCGATCGGGTCAGCCTCATGGGTTCCTCCGGTCCTTCCGGCGAATGCCGTCCGGGGCCCCGGACGCGGGGCCCCGGACATCGATACGGGCGCGGGGCGCGGCATGCTCAAACGGACCCGCGCCGGTGCCTCCCCGGCCCCCGCCGTCCGTCCGGCCGGCCCCGCCCGGCCGCCGCACCCGGCCCGCGCGAGCCCCTGCCGAGACCCGCCCCGGGCGCGCTCCCGGGGCCGCCCCGGCCCCCGCCCGCGCCCCGCGCCGCCAGTCGTCCGCGCCCCCGCGCCGGCCCCGCCCGGCGGGCGCCCCCGGGTGACCAACCGCCGGTTCGCTCGTTCTGCTGAACGTGCAGTCACAGGATGTCGCCCCGCGCCCCGCACCCTCCGCCGCCGACCCGGTCGTCGACGTCGAGCAGGCCGAGGCCGCGCTCGTCGAGCACTACCCCCGGCTCGTCCGGCTCGCCTACCTGGTGCTGCCGTCCGGCCTCGGCCGGAGGCGCCGGGTGCTGACCGCGCACGCCCTCGTCCAGCGCGCGCTGCCCCGCAACCGCACCCGCACGCCCGTGATCCCGGCCCAGTCGGCCGGCCGCGAGGGCGACCCCGGGTACGCGCTGGTCCGCCTGCGGGTCGTGCGGACGGCGCTGACCGCGGGGCTGCCGCTGCGGCGCCGGGCCTGGCCGCGGCGGGCCCAACTGCCCCCGCTGCTGCCCCAGGTGTGGGGGCTGACGCTCTTCCCCCGGTCCGGCGGCGCGGACGAACTCGCCCTGGACCAGCGGCTGTCCGGCCTGTCCGGGCCGGGCCGGGCGGCGTACGCGCTGCGCGGGCTGGAGAAGCTGCCGGACGGCGACGTGCGCCAGGTGCTCACGGCCGCCGGGGTCGACGACACCGACGCCGACACCGCGCTGCGCGAGGCCGACGCGGTGGGCGAGCCGTACGCGCTGCTGCGCTCCCCCGAGTTCGACCCCTGCACGCTCCAGGCCCGGCCCACCGACCTGATGCGGCGCCGCCAGCACACCAAGGCGGCGCTGGTCGCCGGGGCGGCGCTGGTCGTGTGTGGGGCGCTGCTCGGCCTGCCCGGCGACGGCTGGGGGCCGGACGGCGCCGCCGCCCCGCCCTACGCGCAGAACCCGGCGGCGGAGGCGGCCCTCGACCCCGGCCGGGTGACGAAGGCCGCCCCCACGGCGTGGCGGACCGCGGACCGCACCGACTTCTCGGTGTGGCCGGCCCGCGGCGACCTCACCGGCGACCGGGAGCTGGTCCGCCGCGCCCTCGCCGTGTGGGCCCGCCCCGGCGAGACCGTGCACGTGTCGGCGACGCCCGGCACGCCGACCGGCGGCCCGGCCGGACCGCCCCAGCTCCTGTACGCCGGGGACCTGGGCAACGCGCGCGTGGTGCTGCTCCACGACGGTCTCCGGGTCGTCCGGTACGCCGAGCCCAAGGAGGGCTCGGCCGGTGCCGCGCTGGACTTCGCGCGGACCGACGGCGCCACGCGCTCCGAGGCGGGTGCCCTGGTGCTGGACCGGGCCGACGGCAACGTGCGCTATCTGACCGCGCCCTGGGTCACCGGGGCCGCCGAGCGCGACCTCACCCGGCCCGGCGGCGGCGCCATGGACCTGACGCTGACCGACGGGGTGACCTCGCCGCTCGCCAGCCCCGCCCAGCACACCGGGGCGTGCACCTCGTGGAACGCGCTCCAGCTCGCCGACGGCTCCCGCACCCAGGTCGTGAGCGACCTCGGCGAACTGGTGCCGGCCCGCCTCACCACCGGCCGGCCCGGCTCCGTGAAGAACGTCTCCGGGGCCGAGTCCCTGCGCGCCTGGGCGCCGTACGCCTGCTCCCTGGGGTCGGTGCGGGGCCAGGGCGTGCGCGCGGTCAACGCCTGGGAGTTCGCCTCGCAGCCGCTGCCCGGAGCCGCCGGGACCGGCTCGTGGGTGTGCACGCGGGCCGAGACGTGGCGCGGCGAGGGGGCGAGGGTGCTGGCCCAGTTCCGCACGCCGGGCGGGCCGGCGGGCGCCGTGGCGGCGAAGGCGGAGGACGTGCCGGCGTGCGGCGCGCGGGACGCCCACGTCCTGGCCGGCGTGCTCTGGAAGTCGGAGGGCGGGGAGTGGTACCTGCTCGCCGCGGCCGGCGGCGACGGTGCCCGCGCGGTCACCGCGACGGGCGGGGTCAGCGCCTCCGCCGAGGGCCCGGTCCTGACGGCGCGGGCCGAGGAGGGCGCCAAGGCCGAGCTGCGGGCCACCCTGCCCGACGGCCGCACCCTGGACGGCCTCGGCTGACCCGGCCGGCCCCGCCCACCGGGCCGCCCCGCCCGGCACCCCAGAGCCCGGGGCCCGTCCGGCGCCCGCGCGCGGCGCGGGGTACGCGACGCCGACGCTAGCTGACACTGGCGTCAACAAGATGCGGCACACCCCTTCTCCCCGCCGCTACTCGCCAGTACATTGACGCCATGTCTGACAAGCCGAGGTCGTCGACGGTGAGGGCTCTGGTCGTGGTCGCCGGGGTCGGGGTGATCGCCTGGCGGGTGATGCGCGGCCGGGCCCGTGACGCCCGGGGCGGGGGCGGCGCCCCGGCGCTCGCGCCGCGGGCCGCCCGGCCGCTGACGCTGCTGGTGACGGCGCACGAGCGGATCGCCGACGGGGTCGTCCTGATCCGGCTGGAGGGACACGACCTGCCACGCTGGGAGCCCGGGGCCCACCTGGACCTGGTGCTGCCCTCGGGCCTGGCCCGGTCGTACTCGCTGTGCGGGGACCCGGAGGACACCTCGTCGTACACCGTCGCCGCCCGGCTGGTGGCGGACGGCCGGGGCGGTTCGCGCGAGGTGCACGAACAGGTGCGGGAGGCGATGGAGCTGGAGGTGCGCGGGCCGCGCAACCGCTTCCCGCTCGTCGAGGCGGCCCCCTCCTACGTCTTCGTCGCGGGCGGCATCGGCATCACGCCCCTGCTGCCGATGCTGCGCGCCCTGCCGGAGGACGCCGACTGGCGGCTGCTGTACGGCGGCCGGACGCGGGCCTCGATGCCCTTCCTGGAGGAGGTCCGGAAGCTGGACGGGGACCGCGGCCGGGTCACCGTGGTCGCCGAGGACGAGGAGGGCCGGCCCCCGCTCGACGCGTTCCTCGCGGACCTCCCGGAGGGCGCCGCCGTCTACTGCTGCGGCCCCGAGGGGCTGATGGCGGCCGTGACCGAGCGGCTGCCCGAGGGCGTCACCCCGCACCTGGAGCGGTTCACGCCCGTGCTGACGGCCGACGGCGACACGGACGTGGAGGTCGAACTGCGGCGCAGCGGGCGCACGGTGGCCGTGCCCGCCGGCACCTCCGTACTGGCGGCGGTCCGCGAGGAACTGCCGGACACCCCCTACTCCTGCGAGCAGGGCTGGTGCGGGACCTGCCAGCAACGGGTGCTGGAGGGCGAGATCGACCACCGGGACGAGTTGCTGACCGACGCGGAGCGGGGGGACTCGATGCTCATCTGTGTCTCCCGTGCGCGAAATGGGCGGCTGGTGCTGGACTTGTGAACATCGATGCGCGATCCAGCCCGTTCGGAGGCTGGATTCAATCGGTAAGGTGTTCGTATGAGCACCGGGGTACGCCGCAGAATGGGCGTCGAGGAACGGCGGCGGCAACTCATCGGCGTCGCGCTCGAACTCTTCAGCCGCCGCTCGCCCGACGAGGTCTCCATCGACGAGATAGCGTCCGCCGCGGGCATCTCACGCCCGCTCGTCTACCACTACTTCCCCGGCAAACTCAGCCTGTACGAGGCCGCGTTGAGACGCGCCTCGGATGACCTGGCGGGCCGGTTCGAGGAGCCGCGCGAGGGCCCCCTGGGGGCCCGGCTGCTGCGGGTGATGCGCCGCTACTTCGCCTTCGTGGACGAGCACGGCCCCGGTTTCTCCGCCCTGATGCGCGGCGGCCCGGCGGTCGGCTCGTCCACCACGAACGCGCTCGTCGACTCCGTACGGCAGGCCGCGTACGTCCAGGTCCTTTCGCACCTGGACGTGGAGGAGCCGCCCGCGCGGCTGGAGTTGGTCGTGCGCTCGTGGATCTCGCTGGCCGAGTCGACGGCGCTGATCTGGCTGGACGGCCGGCGGGTGCCGCGCGGCGAACTGGAGGTGCAGCTCGTGTACGACTTCGCGGCGCTGCTCGCGGTCAGCGCCTCCTTCGACGAGGAGATGGGCGCGCTGCTCGGCCGCGTCCTCGCCGAGGAGCCGCCCGGCGGCCCGCTGGACGCGCTGATCGCCCGGATCACCGGGCCGGCCGCCGCCTGACCTCGGCCCTCGGCCGACCGGCAGGACGGGTCGAGGTCGCGGACCTCGGCGAAGAGGTGGCGGACGGCGCCGCCCGCGGGGCACACGCGTGCGCGCGGCAGCTCCACGACGGCGCCGGACAGCCCGCGCCTTCCTCTCCTCGCTCCGGCCCGCGTTCCCGCGAGCAGCGCCCCATCCACGTCGCCGGCCCGGCGACCGCAAGGCCGGCGTCCGCGATGTGCGGCGCCGCCCTCGCGAACGCGGGCCGGTCGAAGGCGTCGGCGCACGGCGCCGGGTGGCCGGCGGTGCTCCGCGGCACGAGCCCTCCCGTGGGTGAACGGCAGGGCTCGGCCTCACCGCGGCGCGCGGCCGTCAGCCGGTGCGGGCGAAGACGGCGGCCGTGCGGGCCGGGACGGTGAAGGTGCCGGTCCGCGCGGTGTACCGGGCGCCCTTGACCACCGGGTCGGCGCCGCCCGCCTGCACGGGGTGGAGCCGGTGCCCCGTGCCCGCGAGGGCGGGGACGCGCTGGCGGGCCGTGTCCGGCGTGGCGTTGAGGACGACGACGAGGTCGCCGACGCTCATGGTGATCACGCCCGGGGTCTCGGCCGGGCCGGACAGCGGGAAGGAGAGCCGGGACTGCACCCGGGCCGCCGTGCCGAGGGAGAAGGACTTCTCGGCCGTCCGGATGCGCAGCAGGTCGCGGTAGGCGGCCGAGGCGGACTCGATCTGCTCGCAGCCGACCGACACACCGGTCAGCAACGGTGCGGCGTACGGCCACTTGTCGGCGTTGTCGGCGGCGGGCGGCAGACCCCGTCCGAAGCCGTTGCCGTCGGCGCAGTTCCAGTGCAGGGCGTTGAACCAGTCGCCGCTGTCGTAGGAGTTGCGGTCCAGCGACTTGGAGCGCAGCAGGTCGGTGCCCGCCTGGGAGAGCGCCGGGCCCTGCGAGAGCGCGGCGGTCGCCAGGGCGAGGACCTGCATCCTGGCCCGGTCGTCGGCGCCGGTCGTGGCGGGCAGTTTGAAGGCGAGGGCGTCGAAGAGGGTCTCGTTGTCGTGCGCGTCGGCGTAGGCGACGGCGTCGCCGGGTGCCGCGGCGTACCCGGCGGGCGCGCCGTTGTAGTCGACCTGGGAGCCCTTGACCGTGCGGCCGGCGGTGTCGGTGAAGGTGTAGTCGGCCAGGTTGCCGGTGAGCCCGACCTTGATCAGGTCCTGCTGGTGCAGGAGCCGGGCCCGCTGCTCGGCGCGGGTGCCGTTGGCCGGGGAGGAGTTGGGGTCGGTGTAGAGGCCGGTGGCGAAGCCCTGCACGCCGGGGTCGGCGTCGAAGGGGCCGCCGCCGCGCACCGCGTCGCGGGCCCGGTCGGAGAAGGTGGCGATGCCGGTGCCGGCCATGTTGGCCTGCGTGGCCTGCACGAAGCGGGCGTCGTCGGCGATCTCGCCGAAGTTCCAGCCCTCCCCGTACAGGATGATCTTCTTGCCGTCGACGCCGTCCTTGCCGGGGGTGAGCGCGTCGAGGGCCTCGCGGACGGCGAGCATGTTGGCCCTCGGGTGGTGGCCCATGAGGTCGAAGCGGAAGCCGTCGACCTTGTACTCCCGGGCCCAGGTGACGACGGAGTCCACGACGAGCTTGCCCATCATGGCGTTCTCGGGGGCGGTGTTGGCGCAGCAGGTGCTGTTCGCCACCGATCCGTCCGCCAGCAGCCGGTGGTAGTAGCCGGGCACGATGCGGTCGAGGACGCTCCGGGGGTCCTGGCCGCTCGCGGCGGTGTGGTTGTAGACGACGTCCATGACGACGCGGAGGCCGTCCTCGTTGAGCGCCTTGACCATCCGGCGGAACTCGACGGTACGGGCGGCGCCGTCCGGGTCGGTGGCGTAGGAGCCCTCGGGGACGGTGTAGTGGTACGGGTCGTAGCCCCAGTTGTAGGCGTCCCGGCCGGCGGTGCGGGCGACGCACTCCTGCTGGGCGGGCGAGTCGGCGGGGAGGGCGGCGAGGTCGCAGTCGGGGGCGGCGCGGTCGGCGGCCCGTTCGGGGACGGTGGCGAAGTCGAAGGCCGGGAGCAGGTGGACGTGGGAGGTGCCCGCTCGTGCGAGGCGGCGCAGGTGCCGGGAGCCGTCGCTGTCCCGGTCGGTGAAGGCGAGGTAGGTGCCGGGCCGGCGCGCGGTGCGGTCCGAGGCGGAGAAGTCCCGGACGTGCAGTTCCTGGATCTGGGCGTCGCGCAGGGGCACCGCCGCCGGTTTGGCGAGGCGGGACCAGCCGGCGGGGGCGAGGGTGGGGTCGGCGAGGTCGACGGCGAGGCTGTGGGTGGAGTCGGCGGTCAGGGCGACCGAGTAGGGGTCGGTGACCTTGTTGGTGACGACGCGGCCCGCGGCGGGTGCCCACACCTCGACGGCGTACCGGTAGGGCAGGCCCTTCCAGGCGGCGGGGCCGGTCGCGGACCAGACGCCGGTGGCGTCGTCGCGCCGCATGCGGACGGTGGAGCCGCCGATCTCCAGCGAGACGCGGCGGGCGGTGGGGGCCCAGACGGAGAGGGTGGGGCGGCCCCGGCGGAAGACGGGCCCCAGTCGCTCCCGGGTGGCGCGGGCGGCGTAGAGGTCGTCGAGGACGCCCGCGGTCTGTACGCCGGTGGCGGCGACGACGGCGCCGGCGGCGGAGTTCTGGCTGGCGAGGAGTTCGCCGCGCAGGGCCCCGGGCACCCGGGCGCGGTCGCGCCGGTCGACGCTCCAGGCGGTGGTGTCGCGCAGGTGCGGGAACCTCGCCCGCTGGGCGGGGGTGAGGGTGGTGGGGCCGAGCCGGAGGGAGGGGCCGTCGGCACCGGTGACGGTGGTGCCCCGCAGGCCCAGGGAGCCGGTGGGCGAGGTGAGGAGCCGGGCGGAGGCGGCGCCGTCGGCGCGGTCCCAGACGAGGGTGTCGCGGTCGATCCAGACGGCGCGGGACGCGGCGGGGTCGAGGGCGCTCGCGGCGGCCGGCCCGGCGGGCGCCGGGGAGCCGCCCGCGGGGGCCGCGCCGGCGGGCGCGGTGAGGGGCGGCAGCAGGGTGGCGGCGAGGGCGGCGGCGGTGACGGCCGCGGTCCGTCCGGCCGTGGCGGTGCGGCGCCGCCAGGGCGCCGGCCATCTCGGTATCACGGGGGCTCCTTGCGCTCACGGCTCGGTCGGGCCGGGCTTCGGGGTGACGGGGCGGAGAGGCGAACGGGGTGGGGCGGGGTGGGGGGTTGGGGGCGCGGCGGCGCCCGGCGTGACCGTAGCGCCGCCGCAAGGCTTGCAGCAAGGGCCGTGGAAACATCGGCAAGATTTTTCACTGCCCTTGCGTGACAGGCCCGTTCAGCAGGAGGAGCGGCCGGCGTGCAGCGCGAGCGCGGTGTTCGCGCCCAGGGTGGCGGTGAAGCGGCCCGAGCCGTCCACGGCCACGGTTCCGCCGCCCTGCACGTCGCAGTAGGTGCCGGCGGGCAGGGAGGTCTGGAAGGTGCGGGTCAGCGGGCCCGTCTCGTGGTTGAGCGCGACGAAGCCCCGGTCGCCGCGGCCGAAGGCGATGGCGTTGTTCCCGTTGTCCCACCAGTCGGTCACCGCCTGCCCTCGGGTGGCGTTGCGGAAGCCGACCATGGACCGGATCTCCGGCCAGGCGTGCTGGCACTTCCAGCCGTCCTGCCAGCAGGCGTTCACCCGGCCGCCGTTGGGCGGCCCGGCGTCGGAGTCTGACCACTCGTAGCCGGAGTGGACGTCGGGGGCGCCGTAGGGCCAGGCGAGCATGAAGACGTTGGCGAGGGTGTAGTCGGCGCCGTTCTTGTAGCTGAGCGTGGAACCGTTGCGCTCGGTGTCGTGGTTGTCGACGAAGACGGCGGCGCCGGAGCCGTTCAGGTACCCCCAGCCCTCGCCGTAGTTCTTCAGGTAGGCGAGCTTCTCGGAGGTCAGGACCCGCTTGAGGTCGTAGGCGTAGCGGAACTCCTGCACGTCGCCGTTGCCCGTGTACTCGGTGGGCTGGACCGCCTCGCCGGCGCCGAAGATCACCTCCTGCTTCCAGTAGGCGGCGGGCCGGGTGAGGCGGGACTTGATGTTCGCGAGGTCGTCGGCGGGCATGTGCTTGGCGGCGTCGATGCGGAAGCCGTCCACGCCGAGGGAGAGCAGGTCGTTCATGTACCCGGCGATGGCGCCGCGGACGTGTTCCTCGCCGGTGTCCAGGTCGGCGAGGCCGACCAGTTCGCAGTGCTGGACGTTCCAGCGGTCCCGGTAGTCGGTGATCTCGGCGGTGCAGTCGTCGAAGTCGGGGCGCGAGTACAGCCCGGGGTAGTCGTACTTCGTGTACGGGGAGCCGCCGGTGCCGGTGCCGCTGCCCGCCGACATGTGGTTGACGACCGTGTCGACGACGACCTTCACGCCCGCCCCGTGGCAGGTGCCGACCATGGAGCGGAAGGCGTCGCGGTCGCCGAGGCGCCCGGCGATCTTGTAGCTGACCGGCTGGTACGAGGTCCACCACTGGGAGCCCTGTATGTGCTCGGCGGGCGGGGAGACCTGGACGTATCCGTAGCCGGCCGGGCCGAGCGCGGTGGCGCACTCGCGGGCGACGGAGGCGAAGTCCCACTCGAAGAGGACGGCGGTGACGTCCTTGTCGCCGGGCGGGGACGCCTGTGCGCTAGTCGGGTTCATGACAAGGGAAGCGGCGGCGGCGAGGGCTGCCGCCCCGAGCAGGGCTCTGCGGGCCATGTGGGGCTCCTTCTCCGTCGTGGACACGGACGGGCTCGTGGGGAGCCGCGGACTTCTGAGGATTCTTGCTGCAACCTTCAGAAATCTTGCGGTGACGCAGATGGTAGAGGCCCGCCGCCGGAAAGGCAGCGGGCCGAACCGAATCCGTCCGGATTTCTCACCGACGCCCCGCGGGCGGGCGCCGGTTGCCGGTGGCGGCCCCGGCATCTCGGGGCCGCCACCGGCCGTCGCCACCGGGCGCCTCGCCACCGGGCGCCTCGCCTCCGGAGGCAGGTCGGTGCCGGAGGCAGGTCGGTTGCCGGAGGCCGGTCAGGCGCGGTCGGCGGTCCACCAGGCCGTGGTGTCGCCCGGCACCGTCACCGAGCCCCCCGTCCCGGTCACCTCGCCGCTCGCGAGCAGCAGCCGCCCCGGGGCCGCCACCTCGACCGGCCCGGACGTGGTGTTGGCGACGCACACGAACTCCCCGCGCCGGAAGGCGAGGACGCCCTCGGCCGACGGCAGCCACTCCACCGCGTCCCCGGCCCCCAGCGCGGGGTGCTCGCGGCGCAGCGCCAGCGCGGCGCGGTACAGCTCCAGCGTGGAGCCGGCGACGCCGGTCTGCGCCTCCACGCTCAGCTCACCCCACTCGGCCGGCTGCGGCAGCCAGCTCCCGCCCTCGCCGAAGCCGTACGAGCCGCCCCCGCGCGTCCACGGGATCGGCACCCGGCAGCCGTCGCGGAAGCCGTCCTGCCCGGCGCCGCGGAAGTACGCCGGGTCCTGGCGCACCTCGTCGGGCAGGTCGACGACGTCCGGCAGGCCCAGTTCCTCGCCCTGGTAGACGTAGGCCGAGCCGGGCAGCGCCAGCATCAGCAGGGTCGCCGCGCGGGCCCGGCGCAGGCCGAGTTCCCGGTCGCCGGCCCGCCGGATCTGGGTGCCGAGGCCGGGCGGGTTGGCGAAGCGGGTGGCGTGCCGGGTGACGTCGTGGTTGGAGAGCACCCAGGTGGCCGGGGCGCCGACCGGGCGCATCGCGTCCAGGGTGCGGTCGATGACGGAGCGCAGTTCGGCGGCGTCCCAGTAGGTGCCCAGGTACTGGAAGTTGAACGCCTGGTGCAGTTCGTCGGGGCGCACGTAGTGGGCGGTGCGCTCGACGGTCGGGGTCCACGCCTCGGCGACGAAGATCCGCTCGCCGTCGTACTCGTCGAGGATGCGGCGCCACTGGCGGTAGATGTCGTGGACGCCGTCCTGGTCGAAGAAGGGCATGACGTCGTTGCCGAGCAGTTTGAGCTGCTCGTGGGAGCCCAGGTCGGGCAGGCCGTCGGCCTTGACCATGCCGTGCGCCACGTCGATGCGGAAGCCGTCGACGCCCATGTCGAGCCAGAAGCGCAGGATGGAGCGGAACTCGTCGCCGACGGCGGGGTGTTCCCAGTTGAAGTCGGGCTGTTCGGGGGCGAAGAGGTGCAGGTACCACTCCCCCGGCGTGCCGTCGGGCTCGGTGACCCGGGTCCAGGCGGGGCCGCCGAAGATGGACTCCCAGTCGTTGGGGGGGAGTTCGCCGTCGGGTCCCTTGCCGGGGCGGAAGTGGTAGCGCTCGCGCAGCGGCGAGCCGGGGCCCTCGGCGACGGCCTGCCGGAACCAGTCGTGCTGGTCGGAGGAGTGGTTGGGGACCAGGTCGACGATGATGCGCAGGCCCAGCCGGTGGGCCTCGCGGATCAGCGCGTCGGCGTCCGGGAGGGTGCCGAACATGGGGTCGACGGCGCGGTAGTCGGCGACGTCGTAGCCGGCGTCGGCCTGGGGCGAGGCGTAGAAGGGACTGAGCCACACGGCGTCCACGCCGAGGTCGCGCAGGTAGGGCAGGCGGCTGCGGATGCCCTCCAGGTCGCCCATGCCGTCGCCGTCGGCGTCGGCGAAGCTGCGGGGGTAGACCTGGTAGATCACCGCGTCGCGCCACCAGTCGGGGCGCTCGGCGACCGTGGTGGGGGCCGGGGCGGTCTGGGGAGTCGGGGCCGGGGCGGCTGAGTGCTGCTGGCTCATGTCGTCCTTGATGCGGTGGGGGTTCCCCGGTGGGGGACGTACGGGTCGTGAGGTCGTCGTGCGGGGCCCGCGCGGGGCGGGGGCCGGACGCGGGGCGCCCGGCCGGGGCGTCAGCCCTTGGTGCCGCCCGCGGTGAGGCCGGTGACCAGGTTCCTCTGCACGAGGTAGAAGAAGGCGGAGACGGGTATCGCGATGAGGACCGCGGTGGCGGCCATCAGGTGGCGCTGTGCGTCGTGTTCGCTGACGAAGCTCTGCAGGCCGACCGCGAGGGTGTACTTGCGGTCGTCGAGCAGGAAGGTGGTGGCGAAGGCGACCTCGCCGAAGGCGGTGATGAAGCTGTAGAAGGCGGCGACGGCCAGTCCGGGCTTGGCCAGCGGCAGGATCAGCCGGACGAAGGTGCCGATCGGGGAGAGCCCGTCGACGCGTCCGGCCTCGTCGATCTCGAAGGGGATGGTGTCGAAGTACCCCTTCATCAGCCAGGCGCAGTAGGGCACGGCCGTCGAGCAGTAGACGAGGATCAGGCCGAGGTAGCTGTCGATGAGGCCCAGCCGGGACAGGATCTGGTACATCGGCACCATCAGCACGGCCACCGGGAACATCTGGGTGACCAGGAGCGCCCACATGAAGCGGCGGTACCCGGGGAAGCGCATGCGGGAGACCGCGTAGCCGGTGCTGGCGGAGACCAGGACGCCGATGAGCGTGGTGCCGAGCGAGACGATCAGCGAACTCTTCAGCCAGTCGAAGAACGCCGTGTGCTGGAGCACGAAGGCGTAGTTGTCCAGCGTCATCTTCCGCCAGATGCCCCCGGGGTGCAGGTAGTCGTCCTTGTCCGGGCCGAGGGAGAGGAAGACCAGCCAGGCCACCGGGAAGAAGGCGACGGCGCTGGCCGTGGCGAGGACGGCGTGGGAGGCCAGGCGCGCCAGCGGGCCGCGTTCGCCGCGCGGGCGCACCGGACGGGGCGGGGCGGGCGGGGAGGCGGGAGGGGGCACCGGGGCGGGGGTCCGGAGGGTGGGGGTGCTCATGACGGCTCCTGCCTCAGATCGCGAGCTGCTGCTCGTGGCGGTTCAGCCAGCGGCGGTAGAAGGAGGTGAAGACGATCAGGATGGCCAGCAGGAGGATGCCGTAGGCGGCGGACTGCGCGAAGTCGCGCGGCTGCTGTCCGAAGCCGAGCTGGTAGGCCCAGGTGACGAGGATCTGCGCCTCCGGCGCGGTGTTGCCGAAGAGCAGGAAGATGACGGCGAACTGGTTGAAGGTCCAGATCACGCCGAGCAGGACCACGGTGGAGCTGACCGAGCGCAGTCCGGGCAGGGTGACGTGGCGGAAGCGCTGCCAGGCGTTCGCGCCGTCCATCTCGGCCGCCTCGTACAGGGCGCCGTCGACGGACTGGAGGCCGCCGAGCAGCGAGACCATCATGAACGGCACCCCGCACCAGGTGTTCACCATGATCGCGGCGGTGCGCTGCCAGAAGGTGTCCTCCAGCCAGGCGGGCGTCGGCAGGTGCAGGAAGTCCAGGGCGGAGTTGACGACGCCGCTGTCGGCGAGCATGAAGCGCCAGCCGAAGACGGTCACGAAGGTCGGCACGGCCCAGGGCAGGATGAGCACGAGCCGGTAGAAGGTGCGGCCCCGCAGCTTCTGGTCGAGGAGCAGCGCGAGGGCGAGGCCGATGCCGTAGTGCAGGGCGACGCAGGCCGCCGTCCACCCGATCGTCCAGACGAAGTGCGACCAGAAGCGGTCGTAGGCGGTCGGGCCCCAGAGGATGTCGGCGTAGTTGTCGAGGCCGATGAACTTGTAGGTGGCCGCGATCTCGTTGACGCCGATGGTGCGGGCCGAGTTGAGGCTGTTGGCGTCGGTGAGCGTGAGGTAGAAGCCGTACGCCAGCGGATACAGCACCAGGACGCCGAGCACCACGGCCACCGGCGCGATCATGGCGTAGGCGTACCAGTGCTTGCGGTAGCCGTGCTTGAGGCGGCTGACCGGGCCGGGCCGCGGGGCGCGGTCACCGCGGCGCTTGCCGGTCGCGCGGTCGATGGCGACTGTCATGGTTCGGCACCTTCTGGGGGATCAGGCTGGAGGGTCGGGGGGCGGCTCACGGGCCGGCGGCCGCCGGGTCCCGGCCCCTCGGGGCGGGTCCGGCGGCCGCGCGGGCGTCACTTGCCGAAGTCCGGCACCAGCTTGGTGAAGGCGATCTCGGCGTCGGCCAGTCCCTTGTCGAGGGACTGCTTTCCGGCGGCGATCTGGGGCAGTTCGTCGTCGAGCGGGCCCCACAGCGAGCTGTACTCGGGCAGTGCCGGGCGCGGCTGGGCGGCGGGCAGGACGCCCTGGAAGCCGGCGATGCCCGGGTCGGCCTTGACCTGGTCGGTGTAGGCGTCGTCGCGGGTGGGCAGCGTGGAGTTCTTCAGCGCGACCTTCTCCTGGGCCTCGGCGGAGGTCATGAACTTCACGAAGGCGAGCGCGGCCTTCTGGTGCGCGGCGTCCGAACCGGCGTACACCGAGAGGTTGTGGCCGCCGGTCGGGGCGCCGGCCTTGCCGGTGGAGCCGGCCGGGACGGTGGCGATGCCGAGGTTGTCCTTGTCCTGGAAGGCGGAGCCCTTGTAGAAGTTGGTGATCTCCCACGGGCCCTGGATGATCGAGGCGACCTTGCCGTTGACGAAGGCGTCCTGGATGTGGGCGTACGCCTCGGCGGTGGCGTCGGCCTTGTGCAGGCCCTTGCCGTCGAAGAGGCCGAGCCAGGTGCCGTAGGCCTTCTTCGCCTCGGGCGAGGCGACGGTGATCTTCTTGGCGGCGGCGTCGACGGTGTCGGTGCCCTCGCCGTAGAGGAACGGCTGCCCGTAGTAGCCGGCGGTGGAGCCCCAGTAGCCGTCGACGCCCGTCTCGTCCTTGATGGTGGCGGCGGCCTTCTTCAGGTCGTCCCAGGTCTGGGGCACCTCGACGCCGGCCTTCTCGAAGAGCTGCTTGTTGTAGACGAAGGCGAGGGTGTCGGTGACCAGCGGCACGCCGTACGTCTTGCCCTCGTACTTCGCCTGCTCGATCAGGCTGGGCTGGAACTTCGCGGCGTCGTCGAGGGCCTCGGTGCCGTCCAGCGGCAGGAAGAAGCCCTTCTTGGCGAAGGCGGGGGTCCAGCCGACCTCGGAGCGCAGCACGTCGGGGGCGCCCTTGGAGCCGGCGGCGGTGTCGAACTTGTTCTGCGCCTGGTCGAAGGGGACGTTGACGTAGTTGACCTTGATGTCCTGGTGGGCGGCCTCGAACTCCTTGACCAGCGCCTTGTAGGTGGGGGCCTCGTTGGTCGCGTTGGAGGTGTCCCACCAGGTGATGGTGACCGGACCGCCGGCCTTGTCGTCGCCTGCGCCGTCCCCGCCGCACGCCGTCGCCGCGAGGGCGAGGGACGCCACCAGAGCGGTGGCCGCTATGCCACGCCGCATGAGTTCTCCTTGAGGGTGAAAGCCCGAGTGCCGCAGGGCGCGGGTCCGTCCGCCGTCCTGCCACCGTGCCGACTGCGCCCGGATGGTGCCCCGGCCGCTCGTATGAGGGCGGCCGGCGGGCTCCGCCGGGCGACGTGAACGTAACAGCGATGCAAGCCGCGCGAAAGTGCTTGCAGCAAAAAAGTGCAAGAACTGCCGAGAGTTACCCTGCCGTGACCTGACCTCGATCGCCGCGAGACCGGACCGGGGCCGGTGTTGGCCGGTATTGCCCCTGGCCGCTCGCCGGCACGACGGACCGTCACGGACTTGTGCAAGACTCTGCAAGCACTTGCCATACGGTCCGGTGACGACGCGCCCCGCGTCGCGGACCCCGAAGCCACCCCGGCCCGACGACCCGGTGGCCCGACCCTGGGGGATCGCGATGACCCAGCAGCCCGCGGCGGGCCGTGCCCCGGCCCGCACCCGGCGGACGATCGGTGGGCAAGCCCCCACCCGGCCGGTACAGTCCAGCCCTGTGACCACCCGGCTTGCCGACATCGCCGCGCAGGCGGGGGTGAGCGAAGCGACGGTCAGCCGGGTCCTCAACGGGAAGCCGGGCGTCGCCGCCACCACCCGCCAGTCCGTGCTGGCCGCGCTCGACGTCCTCGGCTACGAGCGTCCGGTGCGCCTGCGCCAGCGCAGCGAGGGGCTGGTCGGCCTGATCACCCCGGAGCTGGAGAACCCGATATTCCCCGCCCTGGCCCAGGTCATCGGCCAGGCGCTGACCCGCCAGGGCTACACCCCGGTGCTCGCCACCCAGACGCCGGGCGGCTCCACCGAGGACGAACTGACCGAGATGCTGGTCGACCGCGGGGTCGCCGGCATCATCTACGTCTCCGGACTGCACGCCGACACCACCGCCGACACCCAGCGCTACGAACGGCTGCGGGCGCGCGGGGTGCCGTTCGTCCTCGTGGACGGCTTCTCGCCCAAGGTGCAGGCCCCGTTCATCTCCCCCGACGACCGCGCGGCGATGCACCTGGCCGTCACCCACCTCGTCTCCCTCGGGCACACCCGGATCGGGCTGGCCCTCGGACCCAGGCGGTTCGTGCCCGTACAACGCAAGATCGAGGGCTTCGTGCGCACCGTCCAGGACCAACTGGGGCTGAGCGCCGAGACGGTGGAGCGCGACTTCGTCCAGCACTCGCTGTACACCCTGGAGGGCGGCCAGGCCGCCGCCGCGGCGCTCATCGGCCGGGACTGCACGGCGGTGGTGTGCGCGAGCGACATGATGGCGCTGGGCGCCATACGCGCCGCCCGGCAGCACGGCCTGGAGGTCCCCCGCGACATCTCGGTCGTCGGCTTCGACGACTCGCCGCTGATCGCCTTCACCGACCCGCCCCTGACCACCGTGCGCAAGCCGGTCCCCGCGATGGGACAGGCCGCGGTGCGGACCCTGCTGGAGGAGATCGGCGGCACGCCCGCGCCGCACAGCGAGTTCGTGTTCATGCCGGAACTGGTGGTGCGCGGTTCCACGGCCTCGGCACCGGGCGAGCGGCCCCGCCCCTGACCTCGGGGTCCGGCGCGCGCGTGCATCCCGGTCCGGTTGGAGGGATGATCGGTGGGGAAGGGGTTTTCTGGCAGACTTCATGCCTATGGGTGACGTGACCGTGACGACTTCGGAGGGCCCACGCGAGGGCGTTCCGCGGCCCGTCGGGGACCAGGGGCGACGGCGCCTCATGGACCGGCTGCGCACCCCCCGCCCGCCGCGGCTGTGGTTCGAGATCCTGCTGATCGCGCTGAGTTACTGGACGTACTCGGTCGTGCGCAACGCGGTGCCCGAACAGCGGGCGCAGGCGCTGCGCAACGCCGACTGGATCTGGCAGCTCGAGCGGCAACTCGGCACCGCCTTCGAGCTGTCGGTCAACCACGCGGTGAACTCGGTGACCTGGCTCATCATCGGGATGAACTACTACTACGCCACCCTGCACTTCGTGGTCACCCTCGGCGTGCTGGTGTGGCTCTACCGCCGCCACCCCGGCCGCTACGCGGCGACCCGGCTGGTGCTCTTCGCCACCACCGCCGTGGCGCTCGCCGGTTACTACCTGTATCCGCTCGCGCCGCCCCGGTTGATGAACGGCGGCCACTTCGTCGACACCGTGATGGTGCACGAGACCTGGGGCTCGATGGCCTCCGGCGACCTGAAGAACATGTCCAACCAGTACGCCGCGATGCCGTCGATGCACATCGGCTGGTCGCTGTGGTGCGGGCTGACCCTCTACGCCCTCGCCAGGGTGCCCTGGGTGAAGGTCCTCGGCCTGCTCTACCCGGCGCTCACCCTGGTGGTGATCGTGGCCACCGCCAACCACTTCTGGCTGGACGCGGTGGGCGGCCTGCTCTGCCTCGCCGTCGGCTACGCGGTGGCGTGGCTCTGGTACGGAAGGTGGCCGTACGCCCTGCCCCGGCGGGCACCGGCCCGGCAGCCTCGTCGAAAGGGCGCGGTACCGGCGTCGGGAAGACCGTAGGGCCCCGCCGGGCCGTGTGCCGCACGGCCCGCGCGGGGTCCGCCGGAGCCCGGCAGGTCCCCCGGACGCCCGTCACGCCCCGTAGAACAGCTCCTCGACCACCGTGCGCGCCAGCCGCGTCGTCCGCCGGTACGCCTCCAGCATGTCCCCGGCGTGACCGGGCCCGTAGCCCAGGTACCGGCCGACCGCCGCCAGATCGCGGCTGTCCGTGGGGAAGGTGTCGCCGGCCCGGCCGCGCACCAGCATCACCGCGTTGCGCACGCGGGTCGCCAGCACCCACGCCTCGTCCAGCGTGGCGGCGTGCTCCTCGGACACCAGCCCGGCCGCGCTCGCCGCCGCCAGCGCCTCGCGGGTCCGCGTGGTCCGCAGCTCCGGCACCTCGTGCGCGTGCCGCAACTGCGCGAGCTGCACGGTCCACTCCACGTCGGAGAGCCCGCCCGGCCCCAGTTTGGCGTGCAGCTTGGGATCGGTGCCGCGCGGCAGCCGCTCGGACTCCATCCGCGCCTTGAGCCGCCGGATCTCCCGTACGGACTCCTCCGTGAGCCCCCGCGCCGGGTAGCGCAGCGGGCCGGCCAGCTCCAGGAAGCGCCGGCCCAGCTCCTCGTCGCCGGCCACGAACTCCGCCCGCAGCAGCGCCTGCGACTCCCACACCAGCGACCAGCGCCGGTAGTACGCCTCGTACGACTTCAGGGTGCGCACCGGCGGACCCGACTTGCCCTCCGGGCGCAGGTCCGCGTCGACGACCAGCGGCGGGTCGGCGCTCGGCACCTGGAGCAGCCGGCGCATCTCGGCGACGACCCGGCCGGCGGCGTCGGCGGCCTCCCGTTCGTCCACGCCGTCGCGCGGCTCGTGCACGAAGAGCACGTCGGCGTCGGAGCCGTAGCCCAGTTCGTTGCCGCCGAAGCGGCCCATGCCGATGACCGCGAACCGGGTCGGCAGGGTGTCCCCCCAGCCCGCGCGGACCACCGCGCGCAGCGTGCCGGCCAGGGTCACCGCGGTCAGGTCGGACACGGCGGCGCCGACGCGGTCCACCAGGGCGCCCTGGTCGGCCTCGGCGGGCCGGGCCTCGGTGCCGTAGGAGCCGACGATGTCGGCGGCGGCGGTGCGGAACAGCTCGCGGCGGCGGACCCCGCGCGCCACCGTCACGGCCTGCACGGCGTCGTCGGCGCGGCGGACCGCGGCCAGCACCTCCTGTTCGAGCTGGGCCCGGCCGCGTGGCGCGAGGCCCGCCGCGGCGCCCTCGCCGAGCAGCGCCACCGCCTCCGGCGCCCGCATCAGCAGGTCGGGGGCGAGCCGCCCGGCCGACAGCACCCGGGCCAGGTTCTCGGCGGCGGCGCCCTCGTCGCGCAGCAGCCGCAGGTACCAGGGGGTCTTGCCGAGCGCGTCGGAGACCTTGCGGAAGTTGAGCAGGCCCGCGTCCGGGTCGGCGGAGTCCGCGAACCAGCCGAGCAGCACCGGCAGCAGCGTCCGCTGGATCGCCGCCTTGCGGGTGACGCCCGAGGCCAGCGCCTCCAGGTGCCGCAGGGCGGCGGCCGGATCGGCGTACCCGAGGGCCACCAGGCGCTCCCGGGCCGCCTCGGCGGACAGCCGGGTCTCGCCGGGCGCGAGCTGGGCGACCGCGTCCAGCAGCGGCCGGTAGAACAGCTTCTCGTGCAGCCGGCGCACCACGGCCGCGTGGCGCTTCCACTCCCGCGGCAGCGTCGTCACCGGGTCGGTGCGCAGGCCCAGCGAGCGGCCGAGGCGGCGCAGGTCGGCCTCGTCCTCGGGCACCAGGTGGGTACGGCGCAGCCGGTGGAGCTGGATCCGGTGCTCCATGGAGCGCAGGAAGCGGTACGCCTCGTCGAGCTGGGCCGCGTCCGCCCGGCCCACGTACCCGCCCGCGGCGAGGGCCTCCAGCGCGTCCAGCGTCGTCCCGCTGCGCAGCGCCGGGTCGCCGCGGCCGTGCACGAGCTGGAGGAGCTGCACCGCGAACTCGACGTCCCGCAGCCCGCCCGGCCCCAGTTTGAGCTGCCGGTCGACCTCGGCGGGCGGGATCGTCTCCACCACCCGGCGGCGCATCTTCTGCACGTCGGGGACGAAGTTCTCCCGTTCGGACGCCTGCCACACCAGCGGGCGGACGGCGGCCAGGTACTCCTCGCCGAGCGCCGCGTCGCCCGCCACCGGGCGGGCCTTGAGCAGCGCCTGGAACTCCCAGGTCTTCGCCCAGCGCTGGTAGTAGGCGAGGTGGCTGGCGAGGGTGCGCACCAGCGGCCCGTTGCGGCCCTCGGGGCGCAGGTTGGCGTCGACGGGCCAGATGGAGCCCTCGACGGTGGTCTCGGAGCAGATCCGCATCAGGTGCGAGGCGAGGCCGGTCGCCGCGCGCAGCGCGCCGCTCTCGTCGGCGCCCTCGGCGGGCTCCGCCACGAAGACGACGTCGACGTCCGAGACGTAGTTCAGCTCGTGGCCGCCGCACTTGCCCATGGCGATCACCGCCAGCCGGCACAGCGCGGCGTCCTCGGGCGCGGCGGCCTCGGCGAGGGCGAGGGCACGGCGCAGCGTGGCGGTGGCGAGGTCGGCCAGTTCGGCGGCGGTCTCGGCGACGTCGATGGTGCCGCACACGTCGCGGGCGGCGAGGGAGAGCAGGCAGCGCCGGTAGGCGACCCGCAGGGACACCGGGTCGTCGGCACCGGCGAGCCCGCTCTCGAACTCGGCGACGCCGGGGTGCAGGTCCCGCGGCTCGTACGTGACCAGGGCCCGCCAGTCGCCGCAGTGCCGGGCGAGGTGGTCGCCGAGCGCCTCGGAGGCGCCCAGCACGCCCAGGAGGCGGTCGCGCAGCGGTTTGGCCGCTATCACCGTGTCCAGCAGCTCCCGGCGGGCGGCGGGCTCGGGCTGGGCCTCCAGCAGCCGCACCAGTTGGCGCAGGGCGAGGTCGGGGTCGGCGGTGGCGCCCAGTGCCTCCAGCAGGACCGGGTCGTCGCGGACGGCGGCCACCTCGGGGGCGTCGAGCAGCCGCTCGGCGGCGGAGGGGTCGGTGAAGCCGTGCCGGAGCAGCCGCGTGAAGGTACTGCTCCTGCGTCCCGGCGCCGCCATCTGGGCCTCCCTGTCACCCACCGGCCCCCGGCCGGCCCACGCGATACGTTCCCGAGCCTAGCGGCCTCGGCGGCCCGCACCCGGGCGACGACGGGGCCGGGGCCCGCGTCGGGGCCGGGCGCGGGGGCGCCCCACGTCGGGGCCGGAGTGTGCGGGCGTCCTGGCCGGGTGCGCGGGGCTCGCGTCCGGGCGGGGGGCCCGGGGCCCGCGTCGGGGCCGGGGCGCGGGCCGCCGGCGCCGGCGTGGCTCAGCCGGACTCCCGCCAGCGGTTGGTGATGGGCAGACGGCGGTCCTTGCCGAAGCCCTTGGGCGAGATCTTGGTGCCCGGCGGGTACTGGCGGCGCTTGTACTCCGCGGTGTCGACCATCCGCAGCGTCTTCGTCACCAGCTCCGCGTCGTACCCGGCGGCGACGATCTCGTCGGCGCCCCGGTCCCGGTCCACGTACAGCTCCAGGATCGCGTCGAGCACCGGGTAGTCCGGCAGCGAGTCGGTGTCCACCTGGCCGGGCCGCAGCTCGGCGCTGGGCGGCTTGGTGATCGAGTTCTCGGGGATCGGCGGGGTCTCGCCGCGCGCGGCCGCCGAGCGGTTGCGCCACTCGGCGAGGCGGAAGACCCACGTCTTGTAGACGTCCTTGATGGGGCCGAAGGCGCCCACCGAGTCGCCGTAGAGGGTGGAGTAGCCCACCGCCAGCTCGGACTTGTTGCCCGGGGCGAGGACGATGTGGCCCTCCTGGTTGGAGATCGCCATCAGCGTCGTCCCGCGCAGCCGTGACTGGAGGTTCTCCTCGGCGAGGCCGGTCAGCCCCAGCGCCCCCATGAACGCGTCGAACATCGGCTCGATGGACACGGTGCGGTAGTGCAGGCCGGTGCGGCGGGCCAGCTCGGCCGCGTCGTCCCTGGAGTGCTGGGAGGAGTACTTGGACGGCATCGACACGCCGTACACGTTCTCCGCGCCCAGCGCGTCGCAGGCGATCGCGGCGACCAGCGCCGAGTCGATGCCGCCGGAGAGGCCGACGAGCACCGAACGGAAGCCGTTCTTCGCGGCGTAGGCGCGCAGGCCGGTGACGAGCGCCGCGTAGACCTCGGCGTCGTCGTCGAGGCGCGGCCCCTGCCCGCCGGCGGGCTCGGGCGCGTGGGCGGGCAGCGGACCGCCGGAGAGCACGACGCGGTCGATGCGCAGCCCGTCGTCCACCACCCCGCCGGGGGCGTCCGGGTCGGCGGCCGGCAGGTCGAGGTCGACCACCAGGCACTCCTCGGCGAACTGCGCGGCCCGCGCCAGCACGGCGCCGTCCCGGTCGACGACGATGGAGTCGCCGTCGAAGACCAGCTCGTCCTGGCCGCCGGTCAGGGCCAGGTAGGCGGTGGTGCACCCGGCCTCCTGGGCACGCTTGCGCACCAGCTCCAGCCGGGTGTCGTCCTTCTCCCGCTCGTACGGGGAGGCGTTGACGGAGAGCAGCAGCCCGGCCCGCGCCGAGCGCGTGGCGGGCACCCGGCCGCCGTCCTGCCACAGGTCCTCGCAGATGGCGAGGGCGACGTCGACCCCGTGCACCCGCAGCACCGGCAGGGTGTCGCCGGGGACGAAGTAGCGGTACTCGTCGAAGACGCCGTAGTTCGGCAGGTGGTGCTTGGCGAAGGAGAGGACCGCCTCCCCGCGGTGCAGCACGGCCGCCGCGTTGCGCGGGGCGCCGGCCGGGCGGCCGTACGCCGGCCGGTCGTGCGGGGCGCGGTCGAGGTAGCCGACGAGCACCGGCAGCTCGCCGAGGCCCTCGTCGGCGAGGCGTGCGGCGAGGGCGCGCAGGGCGGCGCGGGAGGCGTCCACGAAGGACGACCGCAGGGCGAGGTCCTCGACGGGGTACCCGGTCAGCACCATCTCCGGGAACGCCACGAGGTGCGCTCCCCGCTCGGCGGCGCGGCGGGTCCAGCGGACGACCGACTCCGCGTTCCCGGCGAGGTCGCCGACGCGGGCGTCGATCTGGTTCAGGGCGAGTCGTAGTTGGGGCACGCGCCCAGTGTAATCGTCACTCCGACACGATGGGCTGACGCGGCGGGGCCCGAAGGCACGGCGCGGCGGGGCGGCGCGGCGGGTCCACCGGGCGGTGCGCCGTACGGGGCGGCGCCGCAGGAATGGCCCGACCGAACCGGTGGCCTCTACCCTGCGGTGAGAGCGGTGCACCGAAGGGGCGCGCCCGGACGGGACCCACCCGGACGGCTCCCCGGAGCCGTCCGCCCGTGCGGCACGCGGTCATCGCCGGCGCCCGGTCCGGGGCCGCGCGGCCGGCCGAGGTCCGCAACGCGACGGCAACACCGCTGTGGTGTGATGCTCGGGTGCCCGACCGCCTCCCGCCGTACCGGAGACAGGCGGTCTGACCAGCGAGGATGGGGAAGCGGAAGATGGACAAGCAACAGGAGTTCGTGATCCGGACGCTGGAGGAGCGCGACATCCGGTTCGTGCGCCTGTGGTTCACGGACGTGCTGGGCTTCCTCAAGTCGGTGGCCGTGGCCCCGGCCGAGCTGGAGCAGGCGTTCGACGAGGGCATCGGCTTCGACGGCTCCGCCATCGAGGGCTTCGCCCGGGTCTACGAGTCCGACATGATCGCCAAGCCGGACCCGTCGACGTTCCAGGTGCTGCCCTGGCGGGCGGAGGCCCCCGGCACGGCCCGGATGTTCTGCGACATCCTCATGCCGGACGGCTCGCCGTCCTTCGCCGACCCGCGCTACGTCCTCAAGCGCGCGCTGGCCCGCACCTCCGACCTGGGCTTCACCTTCTACACGCACCCGGAGATCGAGTTCTTCCTGCTGAAGGACAAGCCGGTGGACGGCACGGTGCCGACGCCCGCCGACAACTCCGGGTACTTCGACCACACCCCGCAGAACATCGGCATGGACTTCCGCCGCAAGGCCATCACCATGCTGGAGTCGATGGGGATCTCGGTGGAGTTCTCCCACCACGAGGGCGCCCCGGGCCAGCAGGAGATCGACCTGCGGTACGCGGACGCGCTCTCCACGGCCGACAACATCATGACCTTCCGCCTGATCATGAAGCAGGTCGCGCTGGAGCAGGGCCTGCAGGCCACGTTCATGCCGAAGCCCTTCTCGGAGCACCCCGGCTCGGGCATGCACTCGCACCTGTCGCTCTTCGAGGGCGACCGCAACGCCTTCTACGAGTCCGGCGCGGAGTACCAGCTCTCCAAGATCGGCCGTTCCTTCATCGCGGGCCTGCTGCGGCACGCGGCGGAGACCTCGGCGGTCACCAACCAGTGGGTCAACTCCTACAAGCGCATCTGGGGCGGCTCCGAGCGCACCGCCGGCGCGGGCGGCGAGGCCCCCTCGTACATCTGCTGGGGCCACAACAACCGCTCGGCGCTGGTCCGGGTGCCGATGTACAAGCCCGGCAAGACCGGCTCCGCGCGGGTCGAGGTCCGTTCCATCGACTCCGGCGCCAACCCGTACCTGACCTACGCGGTGCTGCTGGCGGCCGGTCTGAAGGGCGTCGAGGAGGGCTACGAACTCCCGCCGGGCGCCGAGGACGACGTGTGGGCCCTCTCCGACGCGGAACGCCGCGCGCTGGGCATCGAGCCGCTGCCGCAGAACCTGGGCGAGGCCCTCGCCCTGATGGAACGCAGCGACCTGGTCGCCGAGACCCTCGGCGAGCACGTCTTCGACTTCTTCCTCCGCAACAAGCGCCAGGAATGGGAGGAGTACCGCTCCCAGGTCACGGCCTTCGAACTCCGCAAGAACCTGCCGGTGTTGTAGGCGCGAGTCCGGGACGGGTTCCCCGCCGGTCCGGCGGCCGGGGCCGACGTCCGCGGAGCGCCGGCCCCGTGGCGCCTCACCCTCCCGGACCCGCCTCCGGGCCGCCGGCGCCGGATCGGCGCCCTCCTCCCGGCCGCCCGGTGAACGGCACCCGCCGCGTCACCGGACGTCCGTCCCCGCGCAGCCCGGCAGGGCGCCCGGGACCGGCGAAGACTCCTTCACGCGGCGCTCGGCAGGCGGCCGGAAGGCCGACGGGCTCCCCACCGCGCCGGGCCGTGGGTTCTCGTGCACCCAGGCAGTCGGCTCCCTGGAACCCGGCTCTCTCTCCTGGTCAACGGCACGGTCGATGCCGGCAAGGCGTCGGTGGCTGAGAACGTGGGCGACCCTCTCGCCGACAGAACACGCAAGATGCCCTTTTCGCACGGAAAAGCAGCGAAAATTGAGCAGCACCCCAAACCAAGTGAAATGAACCTGTGCGCTGTTCTTAAATCCCATTGCTCATCGAACGGACAATCGACTAAGGTGCTGCATGCGCTCGGTCGCTGGGGGGGTGGAGAAGCGAGCGTATTTTTATTTCCGGGGGGCTTCTTTCTGCATGCAGCACTCACTTTTCTGCATGCCCATTTTCCCCTTCCTGGCGACTCCCATCGGATTACCGTCCACACCGTCACCCGCAACTGGGAAGGATGAGAAAGATGGGTACGCCCACTCACACGTCTACTGTTTCCGGACGCAGGATGCGCCGCCTCGCAACGGTACTGGGTGGTTCTGCAGCACTTTCCCTCGCGATCGCACCATCAGCCTTCGCGGAAGGGAACTTCTCCAGCTCGATAAGCGGAGCTGCCACTGGCTTCAATTCGCGCTGGTGGGACGACAGGAACCAGGACAGCAGCGACACCGTCATCAAGTTCACGGGATGCACGACGACGTCAGGTCCTGCCTTCAAGAGCGTGACAGTCCAGCTCACGCGCTACCGTCCGGTGATTTCGGATGTGAACGAGGGTCAGAAGACCTTCACCGCCTGCGCCAACGGCGGGACGTCCACCGGTAACTGGGGCCGCAAGCAGGCCGCCGAGTACCGCTTCGCCCTGATGAAGATCAACGGAAGCAGCTCCGGACACTGGATGAGCGTCAGGACCGTCGGTGTTTGGTACTGAGTGAGTAGTTGGGTGACCGCCCTCCGCTAGGGTGGTCACCCATCCTCGCAGAAGGACTCCGATGCCCATCTCCTATGTGGACTGTTCCTTCGGCTATCGCCGGGGGGTTCCCGTTGTCTCTTCGCTCGACTTCACCTTCCCGACGGGGAACACGGTTTTCCTCGGGCCGAACGGAGCCGGGAAGAGCACATTACTGAAACTTGCCGCGTCCGCGCTGTCACCGACCTCGGGAACAGTCGGCTACGCGGGACTTGAGACCGGTTCCCGCCGGGCCCTGAGGGAATACCGGCGCAGAATCGCGTGGATGCCCCAGAACATCGAATGCGTCGCGGGACTGACGGCGCGTGAGCAGGTCGCCTACGTCGGCTGGCTCAAGGGGCTTTCCAAAGCAGCCGCATGGGAGAAGGCCGAAAGCGCCCTCACCCGCGTGGAGCTGGGAAAACACGTGGACCGGAAGGTGTCCGAACTGTCCGGTGGGCAACTCCGCCGGGTGGGTGTGGCTCAATCGCTCGTGCACGATGCGGAGGTTCTCCTGCTGGACGAGCCAACGGCGGGCATGGACCCGCGCCAGCGCAGAGTCTTTCACGATGTCCTGGAGCAACTGCGGGGCCACGTCGACGTGGTGCTGTCCACACACGACGTAGCCGATCTCGAATCCGCCTACGACTCGGTTGTGGTCCTGCTGGACGGCGAGGTCGAGTTCCACGGTGCCATCCCGGAATTCCTTGCCATGGCCCCGCCCGGCACCCCGCCCGGCCGCCTCGCCGAGGCTGCCTACCACGCGCTGACGGAGAGTGGGTCGCTGTGCGATTCCTGACCGCCCTCCGGGCCTCCTCCGTCAAGTGGGCGGCCTTGTTCCTGCTCCCGGCCACCTGGTTCCTGGTCATCGAATGGGCGCGCTTCGCCGAGCGGGGGTTCGGTACCGCGGTCGCCGAGGCGGCGGCGTTCCCGGTGTTCGCGGTAGCCGCCGTGTGCTCGGCATGCGCGGCGTGGGAGGCCGGACGGCTGCGGCGATCCCAGGTGTGGGGGCTGGCCCCGGTACGAGGGCGGCTGCGGATCGCCGCCGACGCCATGGTCCCCGTACTGGCTCTCGCCGTCGCGGCCCTTGCCGTCGGCCTGCTGGCCGCGTCCGTGGCCCTGGGGACCCCGCCCAACAGCGCGGGGATGCCGCCGTTGGCGTCGGGCGCCCTGGTGGCACTGTCCTATGCGGTCCTGGGGTTCGGGGTGGGCAGCGTGACGCCCCGGGTCGTCGGCGCTCCGCTGATGCTCATCGGCGTGTACGTGTGGATGACCGTTCCGGCGTCGTCCAACGTCATGTGGGTCCGGCACCTGTCCGGCATGCAGATCACGTCGTCGACCGTCACGGACTCCGTCGCACCGGCGGCCTTCGCCGCGCCGGTGCTGCTCGGCGCCTCCGCGGCAGCCGGCCTCATGCTGCTGGTGTCGGGCGCCGGCAGCAGAATCCTTCGTGCCGTCCCGGCGGTCTGCTGCGCCCTGGCCGGGTCACTGACGGCCTACCTCCTGGTGGCGGACTGGGGGCCGGATGCGCCGACGACGCCCCGAACGGGGGCGACCGTCTGCGCGCGGTCCGGTCCACGGATCTGCGTACCGCGTGAATACGCCGCCGACATTCCGCGAGTTCACCGAACCGCCACCGATGTGCTGGCGCGTCTGGAGACCGTGGGACTAGGCCGTCCGCTGACGTTGGCGCTCGTCTCCAGGGACACGGCCGTCTCACCGACCACCTGGCGATTCGATCCGCATCCGGACCAGGACGACACGGCTTTGCGCAGCGTCATCGCGTGGAGCGCGATGCCCGACGTGCCGGACTGCTTCGCTCACGATGACGGGTACACGGGCAGCGATGCGGAAATCAGAGCCTGGCTGCTACTCGTTTCGGGCATCGGCGAGGAGCAGGTGTCGTCCGCGATGGACGCCACGCGGGTCCAAGCCGCGGCCAAGGCGCTCGCCCTTCCGCCGGCGGCTCAGGCCGACTGGTTCCGGGCGACCGTCACGGCGTTGAGGTCCTGCGCGCCCACTCCCGAACCCGCGAGCAGGGCGTCGTGAGCCTGTGGTTCGGCACGAGGCGGTGGTGGGTCGCGGGGATCGGCCTCCTGGTGTTCTTCCTCGGGGCGGTACTGGCAGGAGAGCGCCAGGCCGTTGTACCGGCCTTCACCCCGATCGGCTCGGCCACGGTCAAGCTCATGCTCTTCCTCCCGGTACCGGTGTGCCTGAGTGTCCTGTACTGCCTGGAGAACGCCTTGGTCGCGGCCGAGCTGACGGCCATCCGCCGAACGGCCGCGTACGACCGGGCCGCCCTCGTGACCGCGGGGGTTCTGGCGCAAGTCGCCGCCGCCCTCTGCGGGTTGCTCGTCCAGACTCCGACAGCACAGGCGGCCGGAAGAAACGTCCTCTTCCTCGTGGGGCTGATGCTCGCGACGCGCGCGGTGCTGGGGCCGCTCGCCGCGGGCGCGGTGTGCGTCGGCTGGCTCGTCCTCGTGACCCTGGTCGGTTACGGGGGTGATCTGCGCCCGCACGCCTGGACGGTGGTCCTCCGCGACTCCCACGACGTGCTGTCGGGTCTCGTCTCCTGCGCGCTCTTCGCCGTCGGCGTGGGCCTGGTGGGCAAGGGCCGGCGCCCCTCCCCCGTCGCCTGACGCCGGTACGCCGAC
Source organism: Streptomyces sp. SCSIO 75703 (assembly GCF_036607905.1). Lineage (NCBI taxonomy): Bacteria > Bacillati > Actinomycetota > Actinomycetes > Kitasatosporales > Streptomycetaceae > Streptomyces > Streptomyces sediminicola. The sequence continues at coordinate 4,979,427 of NZ_CP144555.1, read as the reverse complement.
GGGCGACGCGCCGGACGGTCCCCCTCGGCGGGGGCGGCCCGTCCGGCCGGGGGCGTGGGCGGCGATCACGCGGTCGCGCGGTCGCGTGGTCGCGGGCGGGGCGGGGCGGGGCGCGCCGGCGGTCCGCCGCGTACGAGGTGGCCGCCGCCAGGCCGAGGAGGGCCGGGGCCGTGCCGGCGAGCGCCTGGGAGGTGACGCCGAGGCCGGCGGCGAGGGCGAGGCCGCCGGTCCAGGTGGCCGATGGCGTTGGCGAGGTTGAAGGCGGCCTGGTTGGCGGCGGAGGCCGGCGAGGGGGCGGCCCGCGCCTTCTCCCTGACCGTGAGCTGGAGCGGGGCGCCGGTGGCGAAGGTGGCCGGCGGCCGGGAGCGTGATGTCCAGGTCGTCCGCGACCTCGGGCAGCAGCCCCATCATGACGAACTCGGTCGTGCCGATGCCGAAGGCGCCCACGGCGAGGGCGAGCAGGGCCAGGGGCATGAGGGGCGGGCCTTTCGGGAGCGGGATTCCGGACCGGACCGGCTCGGGCGGGGGCCCGGCCTCATGTTCCAGTGCGAAACAAAGTCACTCAGGCCGGGCCTCCGCCGGGTGACGCGGAGGTGTCCGGCGACCGCCCGTACGGCGCCTGCCTGGGGGTTCAGGAGGTCTCTGTGTCGACCTTCACCCGCGCGGCGATCGGCAGGTGGTCGCTTCCGGTCTGCGGAAGGGTCCAACTGCTCACCGGTTCCACCCCGGTGGTCAGGATCTGGTCGATACGGGCCATCGGGAAGGCCGCCGGCCAACTGAAGCCGAAGCCGTCGCCGGCGGCGCCCTGCGGGGAGCGCAGTTGGGAGGTGATGGCGTTCAGCGCGCGGTCGTTCATGGTGCCGTTGAGGTCGCCGAGGAGGATCTTGCGCGGCAGCGCCTCGTCGGCGATGGCCTCGCCGAGCGCGTCGGCGCTCTTGTCGCGCTGCCGGGCGGTGAACCCGGCCTCCAGCTTCACCCGGACGGAGGGCAGGTGGGCGACGTACACGGCGACCGGCCCGGAGGGGGTGGCGACGGTGGCGCGCATGGCGCGCTTCCAGCCGAGCTTGATGTCGACCGCCCGTACGTCGCTGATCGGGTACTTGCTCCACAGGCCGACCGTGCCGACCACCGCGTGGTGCTCGTAGGTCGTCGCCAGTGTCCGTTCGTAGACGGGGACGGCGGACGCCTTCAGCTCCTCCAGGGCGAGCACGTCCGCGCCGGAGTCGGCCACGGAGCGGGCGGTGCCGGACGGGTCGGCGTTGTCGGCGTTGACGTTGTGGGAGACGACCATGAGGTCCCCTCCGGTGCCGGTCTTGTCGAAGAGGAGGCCGCCGAAGAGGTCCAGCCACACGGCGACCGGCAGCACCAGGGCGATCAGCGCCGTGGCGGAACGGCGGACCAGCGCGATCAGCAGCAGGACCGGCAGGAGCAGACCGCACCACGGCAGGAAGGTCTCCGTGAGGCTGCCGAGGTTGCCGACCGCGTTCGGGATGCGCGAGTGCGCGGCCATCACCGCGGCCAGCCCCACGGCCACCGCCGCGGTGAGCAGGCCCCGGCGCCAGATCCGCCGGTCGCCGCGCCAGCCGTCGGTCAGCCTCCGCAACAGGCGCCGGAACCGGCCCCCCGGGCGCCCGGTTCCCGGACCGCCCCCGTCCGTCTCCGCCATGTACGCCTGCTGCGCCATACCGCTGCCTCACTGCCTGCCGTGCACACCGTCCGCCCCGTGCCTCAGCACCCTAGGCGATGATCGGTTCCGTTCCCGCCGCCGCGTGGCGGCCGTACGGGCACGATGACGTGCGGACCCGCGCCGGAAGTTCCGGACGTGCGCGCCGGGTGGGGCCTCTGTGACAGAACGCGCACATTCGCGCCCGTGCCGTTCCCCGCGGGACACTCCGGACGGGCCCCAGCCTCTCGTCTGGATCACCCCGGGCTCGCTGGGTCCGGCCTGATCCAACGAGAGACCCTAGCCGCGCCCCCGCCGCGGGTGCCACCATGGAGGGGATCCGGGGACGCCGTCAGGGCGCCTCGAGATGACATGAAGGAGCGTTGCCATGACGCAGCTTCCAGCTGCCCCGACGCCACAGCGTCCGCCCGCCGACGCCGGGAAGGCGCTGTACGGGGGCAAGAGCACCCGCCGCATCACCGTCCGCGACATCGCCGCCGCCAAGGAGCGCGGCGAGAAGTGGCCCATGCTCACCGCGTACGACGCGATGACCGCGTCCGTCTACGACGAGGCCGGCATCCCGGTGATCCTCGTGGGCGACTCCGCGGGCAACTGCCACCTGGGCTACGACACCACCGTGCCGGTGACGCTGGACGAGATGACCATGCTCTCCGCCGCCGTGGTCCGGGGCACGAGCCGTTCCCTGATCGTCGCCGACCTGCCCTTCGGCACGTACCAGGAGGGGCCCGTGCAGGCGCTGCGCTCGGCGATGCGGCTGGTCAAGGAGGCCGGGGCCGGGGCGGTCAAGCTGGAGGGCGGCGAGCGCTCGCACCGGCAGATCGAGCTGCTGGTGGAGTCCGGCGTCCCGGTGATGGCGCACATCGGCCTGACCCCGCAGTCCGTCAACGCCATGGGCTACCGCGTCCAGGGCCGCGGCGAGGAGGCGGCCCAGCAACTGCTGCGGGACGCCAAGGCGGTGCAGGACGCGGGCGCCTTCTCGGTGGTGCTGGAGCTGGTCCCGGCCGAGCTGGCCGCCGAGGTGACGCGCACCCTGCACATCCCCACCGTGGGCATCGGCGCCGGGGCCGGCACGGACGCCCAGGTGCTGGTGGGCACCGACATGCTCGGGCTGACCGGCGGCCGGGTGCCGAAGTTCGTCAAGAAGTACGCCGACCTGCGCCAGGTCATGGGCGACGCGGCGAAGGCGTTCGCCGAGGACGTCGTCGGCGGAACGTTCCCGCAGGAGGAGCACTCCGTCCACTGATCCACCGCGGTACGACGCCGGCCCCGCCGATCTTCCCCCGTCGGCGGGGCCGGCCCCTTCCCGCCTCCCGCGCCGCCGCCACGCGCCTCGCGGCGGCGCGGTGACGCCCGGCCGACGCCGGGACGTCACCCCGCGTGCCTACCGCGCCGCCCGGCTGTCGGCGGGATGTCGGCGGTTTGTCGGCGGGGCCTGGCACCGTCGTCGTCATGAAGGACATCGACGACGCCCCGACGGCCGCGGACGCCGCGGTCACCGTACGGGGACTGGTCAAGCACTACGGCGAGACCAAGGCGCTGGACGGGGTCGACCTGGACGTGCGCGAGGGCACCGTGATGGGCGTCCTCGGCCCCAACGGCGCCGGCAAGACCACCCTCGTGCGGATCCTGTCCACCCTCATCACCCCCGACGCGGGCCACGCCGTCGTCGCCGGGTACGACGCCGTGCGCCAGCCGCGCCAGTTGCGCCGGGTGATCGGGCTGACCGGACAGTACGCCTCCGTGGACGAGAAGCTCCCCGGCTGGGAGAACCTGTACCTGATCGGCCGGCTGCTCGACCTGCCCCGCAAGGAGGCCCGCGCCCGCGCCGGCGAACTGCTGGAGCGGTTCTCGCTGACCGAGGCCGCCAAACGGCCCGCCGCCACCTACTCCGGCGGCATGCGGCGCCGGCTGGACCTGGCCGCCTCCATGATCGGCCGTCCGGCCGTGCTCTTCCTCGACGAGCCGACCACCGGACTGGACCCGCGCACCCGCAACGAGGTGTGGGACGAGGTCAAGCGCATGGTCGGCGACGGCGTCACCGTGCTGCTCACCACCCAGTACATGGAGGAGGCCGAACAGCTCGCCTCCGAACTGACCGTGGTCGACCGCGGCCGGGTCATCGCCGGCGGCGGCATCGAGGAGCTGAAGGCCCGCGTCGGCGGGCGCACCCTGCGCATCCGCCCCGTCGACCCGGCCCATCTGCGCCCGCTCGCCGCCTTCCTGGACGAGTCCGGCCTCACCGGGCTCGCCACGGCGACGGTCGACACCCGGCGCGACGACGTCCTCGTCCCGATCCTCAGCGACGAGCAGCTCACCGCCGTGGTGGGCGCAGTCACCGCACGCGACATCACGCTCGCCTCCATCACCACCGAACTGCCCAGCCTGGACGAGGTCTTCCTGTCCCTCACCGGCCACCGCGCCGGTGCCGCGCAGGACTCCGCGCCCGCCGAGACCCGCGAGGAGGCCACCGTATGAGCGCCGCCACCCTGACCGCCCCGACGAACGCGCCCGACGCCCGCATCCCGCTCCGCGCGCACCTGCGGCACACCGGCGCCCTGGTCCGGCGCAACCTGCTCTGGATCCGGCAGGACCCGGAGTCGATGTTCGACGCCCTGCTCTTCCCGATCGTCTTCACGCTGCTGTTCGTCTACGTCTTCGGCGGCTCCATCGGGCAGGCGCTCGGCGGCGGCCAGGACCAGTACGTGCAGTACGTGGTGCCCGGACTGATGGCCATGATGGGCATGAACATGGCCATGGGGGTCGGCACCGGGTTCAACACCGACTTCAACTCCGGCGTGATGGACCGCTTCCGGTCCCTGCCGATCGGGCGCGGCTCGGTGCTCTTCGCCAAGATCGCGGTGGAACTGCTGCGGATGCTGTTCGCCACCGCGGTGCTGATGATCGTCGCCGTGCTGGTCGGCTTCGACATCACCGACTGGCCGGGACTGCTGGCCTCGGTGGGGCTGTCCGCGGTCTTCGGCTCGTCCGTGATGTGGGTCTTCCTCACCCTCGGCGTGGTGATGAAGAACGCCCAGTCGGTGCAGGCGATGGGCTTCCTGGTGCTGATGCCGCTCCAGTTCGGCTCGTCCATCTTCGCCCCGCCCGGGTCGATGCCGGGCTGGCTGGAGGCGTTCACCCGCTACAACCCGCTCTCCACCCTCGCGGACGCCGCGCGCGGGCTGATGACGGGCGGCCCGGTCGCGCACAACCTGTGGATCACCCTGGGCTGGTCGGTGGCGCTCACCGCGGTCATGGCGCCGGTGGCCATCCACAAGTTCCGCACCAAGAGCTGACGGCCGGCTCAGACCAGGGCGGCGGCCTCCCGCGGGGACAGGCCGCCGCCCTCCGCGTACGCGGCCCGGTACGCCTCGGGGCCGAGCGCCCGTCCGGCGCGGCGCACGGCGCGGGCGCGGGCGTCCCGCTCCTGGGCGGACAGCACGTGGCGCGGCGGCAGCGCCGCGTCGGCGGCACCGATCAGCCGGGCGGCGTCGCGGGCGCGGCTGCCTCCGTCGACGCGGGCGAGGGCGGCGGCCGCGACGGTGAGGTAGGCGGAGCGCATGTTGGGGGCGAAGGTCGCGGACAGCGGGTCCTCCGCGAGCCGCAGCACCCGCCGGGACTTGACGAGGCACTCCTCGTCGAGCCCCTCCAGGGTGTCCAGCCAGGCTTCGATGGCGAGGATCACGGCGTCGAAGACGACGAAGTGGGAGATGGCGAACTCCTCGCGCACCAGCCGCACCTGTTCACGGGCCTCGGCGGTCCGGCCGGTCATGCCGAGCCGTACGGACAGGAAGAGCCGGGCGGCGGGCATCGCCCCGTTGTGGATCATGCCGCGCGCCCGGTCGACGACGTCGCGCAGGACGCGTTCGCCCTCCTCGCCCCGGCCCGCCTCCAGCAGGGCGCTGCCGAGCCGGGCGCCGAGGACGGCCACCTGGGCGGGGGCGCCGAGGCGTTCGGCGTGCTCGGCGGCGGCCTCGTAGTCGGCGGCGGCGAGCAGGTAGGCGCCCTCGCGCTCACGGGCCTCGGCACGGGCGGAGAGGGCCTCGGCGGCGCCCCAGGCGTCCCCGAGGCGGCGGTAGATCGCCAGGGACTCGTCGGCGTCGCGGCCCGCGTCGCCCGCCCAGTCGGTGCGGTTGGCGAACAGGTTGGCGCGCATCTGGAGGGCGCCGGCCAGTTCCCAGTCGTAGCCGGGGGTGGCGCGGCAGGTGGCGACGGCGGCGTCCGCGATCACGCGCAGCCGGGGCATGTCGCCGCTGAGCATCACCGCGAAGAACCAGAACAGGCCGGGGCTGACGCAGGTCTGGGGCATGCCCGGTTCGTAGGTGCGGGCGATGGCGCGCAGCTTCTCCTTGGCCCGCGGGGTCTGCCAGGCGTCCAGTTCGGTGTCCATGCAGGCCAGGTGGGCCAGGTGGACGCCGCGCCGGGCCTCGGCGAGGACCTCGCCGGTCATCGGGGGCGGCGCGGCCGTGCACCGCTCCCACACCGGCCGGGCCGGCACGACCGGTTCGGCGAAGGGGTCGGGGCCGAGCGCCATCACCTCCGCGAACCAGGTGCGCGACTCCACGCGCAGGTCGCGGATCTGCCAGTACCAGACCAGGGACAGGGTGAGGCTCAGCGCCTCCTGCTCGTCGCGTTCGGCGAGGGCGTGGCGCAGGGCGGTGCGCAGGTTCTCGTACTCGCGCTCCAGCCGGGCGATGGCGGCCAGTTGGCGGGATCCGCGCAGCAACGGGTCGGTGGTGCGGGCGAGTTCGCGGTAGTGGGTGAGGTGCGCGCGGGCGGCGGCGGCGCGTCCGCCGCTCTCGTCGAGGCGTTCGGCGGCGTACTCGGCGACGGTCTCCAGGAGCCGGTAGCGCATGCCGTCGCCGGACTCGGCGTCCGGTACGGGGGCGGCGACGACGAGGGACTTGTCGACGAGGGAGCCGAGGGCGTCCAGGGCGGCGGGACCGCAGACGGCCTCGGCGGCGGCCAGGTCGCAGCCGCCGGCGAAGACGGAGAGGCGGCGCAGCACCTCGCGTTCGTCCTCGTCGAGCAGGTCCCAGGACCAGTCGACGACCGCGCGCAGGGTCTGCTGGCGGGGGCGGACGGTGCGGCTGCCGGAGGTGAGCAGGCGGAAGCGGTCGTCGAGCCGGTCGGCGATCTGGCGGGGGGTGAGCATCCGCAGCCGGGCGGCGGCCAGTTCGATGGCGAGGGGCAGTCCGTCGAGGCGGCGGCAGATCTCGGCGCACGCCTCCGGGTCGTCCTCGGTGCGGAAGCCGGGCCGCGCGGCGGCGCCCCGGTCGGCGAGCAGCCGCAGCGCGGCCGGTTCGGAGAGCGGTTCGACGGGGCGCAGCAGTTCGCCGGGGACGCCGAGGGGTTCGCGGCTGGTGGCGAGGACGGTCAGGCCGGGGCAGCGGGCGAGCAGTTCCTCGGTGAGGCGGGCGGCGGCCTCGACGACGTGTTCGCAGTTGTCCAGGACGATCAGCAGGCGGCGCGGGCCGCAGTGCTCGACGAGGCGTTCGACGGCGGTGGCCCGCCGGTCGGCGACGGCCCGCAGTTCCTCGGCGCCGGCGCCGAACAGCACGGTCTCGCGGGCGCCGACGGCGGTCAGGACGGCCTCGGGCACGGCGTCGGGGTCGTCGACGGGGGCGAGTTCGGCGAGCCACACCCCGTCGCGGGCGGCGGGCCCGGCGTGCTCGGCGGCCTCCTGGGACAGGCGGGTCTTCCCGGAGCCGCCGGGGCCGAGGAGGGTGACCAGGCGGGTGGCGGCCAGGTCGGCGCGGAGCGCCTGGAGGTCGGCGTCGCGGCCGACGAAGGAGGTGAGGCGGGCGCGGAGGTTGCCGCGGGGGCGGGTGTCCCGCGGTGCGGGGGCCGGGGCGGGCGGCGCGTTCCCCGCCGGGGGGCCGAGGAGCCCGGCGTGCAGGGCGCGCAGTCCGGGGCCGGGGCCGGTGCCGAGCCGGTCGGCGAGCAGGCGCCGTACGGCCTCGTAGCCGGCGAGGGCCTCGGCGGTGCGTCCGGTGTCGCGCAGGGCGCGCAGCCGCAGGGCCTGGAGGGGTTCGTCGAGGGGGTGGCCGTCGCACAGGGCGGTCAGCTCGGGCAGCGACTCCTCGGCCCGGCCGAGGTCGAGGGCGGCGGTGTGGCGGGCGCGCAGCACGTCCAGGCGCCGGGTCTCCCGGCGGGCCGCCTCGGCGGCGCGGTCGGGCAGGTCGGCGAGGGCGGGGTCGCGCCAGAGGGCGAGGGCGTCGTCCAGGATCTCGGCGGCCTTGGCGGGGTCGCCGTCGGCCAGGGCGCGGGTGCCCTCGCCGGCCAGCCGCTCGAAGCGGTGCAGGTCGACGTCGTCGGGGGCGGAGGCGAGCCGGTAGCCGCCGTCGGCGGAGGCGACCGCGTCGGGGCCGAGCGTCCGGCGCAGCCGGCCGACCAGTGCCTGGAGGGCGCCGGTCGCGTCGGCGGGCGGGTCCGCGCCCCAGACCTCCTCGACCAGCAGTCCGGCGGGCACGGTGCGGCCGGGCCGCAGGGCGAGGACGGTGAGCAGGGCACGCAGCCGCGCCCCGCCGACCGGGACGGCGGTGCCGTCGGTGCGGAGTGCCTGGGTCGTGCCGAGGATGCGGTAGCGCACGGGGTCCATTGTCACCGCCCGCGTCGCGCCCGGTCACGGGGTTTCCGCGGTGCGGCGCCCCGCGGGGCCGGCCGGGCCGGTGCGAGGCCGGCGCGGGGCGGGCGGCGGGGCGGGCACGCGGCCCCGTCGGCCCGGCGGCCGGGCCCTTTGGCGCCCTGCCGGCCCGGTCCCCGGGCGCTCGTCCCGACCGCCGCGTTCCGGCGCTCGCCCCGCGCCCGGTCGTCCGGGTACCGTCGTCGGTCCCCGGTCCGCAGCTCAGGAGCCCGCCCATGGCCAGCGTCCCCGTCCGCCCAGACGATCGGCGGGTCAGTCCCGTGTTCCTCGGGATCGCGGCCGTCGCCGCGGTGGCCGGGTGGGCCGCCTGGACCGGGTTCGGGGACGTGCCGGGGTTCGCGGTGTTCCTGTTCGTGACGGCCGCCTGGATCGTCTCGCTCTGCCTGCACGAGTACGCGCACGCCCGTACCGCCCTGCACGCCGGCGATCCCACGGTCGGCGCGAAGGGCTACCTCACCCTGAACCCGCTGACGTACACGCACCCCCTGCTCAGCATCGTGCTGCCGGTGGTGTTCGTGGCGCTGGGCGGGATCGGCCTGCCCGGCGGCGCCGTCTCCATCGAGCGCGGGCGGATCCGGGGGCGCCTGCGGCACAGCCTGGTCTCGGCCGCGGGGCCGCTGACGAACGTGCTGTTCGCCGTGGTGTGCACGGCCCCGTTCTGGCTGGACGCGCTGGACGGCGTGCCGCCCGCCTTCCGCTCCGCCCTCGCCTTCCTCGCCCTGCTCCAGGTCACGGCGGCGATCCTGAACTTCCTGCCGGTGCCGGGCCTGGACGGGTACGGCGTGGTCGAGCCCTGGCTCCCGCCCGGGGTGCGGCGGCAGGCCGAGCCGTTCGCCCGGTACGGCCTGCTCCTCGCGGTCGCGCTGCTGCTGTGGGTGCCGGTGGTCAACGGCGTGTTCTTCGACGTGGTGCACGCCGTCCTGTGCGGCCTCGGGGTCGACGAGTCCGCCTCGTCGTGCGGCTTCGCGCTCTACCGGTTCTGGGAGGACGGCGGTCTCTGCGCCGTCACCGGGTGACCGGCGCGCGGCGGGCGTCGCGGTCGCGCTTGACGTAGTACCAGCACATGTTGGACGTCAGGCCGGTCAGCAGGACCCAGACGACACCGATCAGCACGTGGCCCTGCGCGAAGGAGAGGACCGCGGCGGCCACGGCGAGCACGCAGACGATCAGGGCGTAGAGGGCGAGACGGGGCATGCGGGGGCTCCTGTCGGGGGACACGGCGGGCACTGCTGCGCCCTCCAGTGTCCCCCATGGCCTCATACGTCCGTCACGCGGAGCCCGGCGTGGGCCTTGTAGCGGCGGTTCACGGAGATCAGGTTGGCGACCAGCGACTCGACCTGGTGGGCGCCTCGCAGCCGGCCGGCGAAGACGCCGCGCATGCCGGGGATGCGGCCGGCGAGGGCCTGGACGGTCTCCACGTCGGCCCGCGCCTCGCCGAGCACCATCACGTCGGTGTCGATCTCGTCGATCTCCCGGTCCTGGAGCAGGACGGCCGACAGGTGGTGGAAGGCGGCGGTGACCCGGCTGTCGGGGAGCAGCGCGGCGGCCTGCTCGGCGGCGCTGCCCTCCTCGGGCTTCAGGGCGTAGGCGCCCTTCTTGTCGAAGCCGAGCGGGTTGACGCAGTCGACGACGAGCTTGCCGGCGAGTTCCGTGCGCAGCGACTCCAGGGTGGCGCCGTGGCCCTCCCAGGGCACGGCGACGATGACGAGGTCGCTGCGGCGGGCGGTCTCGGCGTTGTCGGCGCCCTCGACGCCCAGCCCGATGTCCGCGGCGGCGTCCCGGGCGCGCTCGGCGGCGCGGGAGCCGACGATCACCTTCTGGCCGGCGCGGGCGAGCCGGTAGGCGAGGCCCTTGCCCTGGGGGCCGGTCCCGCCGAGGACGCCGACGACGAGACCGGAGACGTCGGGCAGGTCCCAGGGGTCCTTGGCGGGGGCCTTCTGTGCAGCACTGTCGGAAGAGGTCATGCGCCCGACCCTACGTCCGCGCGGGCCCCGGCACCGGGTGCGGGGGCGGGCCGCCGGGGCCGGGCCGCGGGTCCCCGGTTCGGGGGAACCGGGGGCGAACACCCCCCTCGTGCGCGGGGTTGCGGCAGGATGCGCGCCATGGACGCCGTACGGGTCGCGCTGTTGCGGGAAGTGCTGGCCGGGACCGAGTGGCTGGGGGCCACCCGGCGGTTCGCGGGGGCGCTGCGCGGGTCGGTGGTCTCGCACGGGGGCGGGCTGCTGCTGGTGGGCACCGCCGACCACGAGCCGTGGCACCTGGCGGCGCACCTGGTGGACGAGGCCGCCTGGTCGGGCACGCCGGAGCTGGCCCCGACCCTGGTGCGGCACGACGCGCGTCCCTCGGACCCGGCGCACCTGGCGGTGGGGCTGGGGCGGCTCGCGGCGGCCCGGCGCGGGGAGACGCTGCTCGTGGTGACGCCGGACGATCCGGGGGCGCGGCTGCTGGAGGGCGTGCACGACGCGCGGCGGGCCGGGGCGACGGTGCTGGCGCTGGGCACCGGCGGGGACGCCGGGGAGCGGGAGCTGACCGCGATGGCGCACGAGACGCTGGCCGTGCCGGACGGCGCGGAACTGGACCTGGACACCGTGCAGCACCTGGTCAGCGCGGCGGCCGGGGAGGACGCGGTGCCCCCGCAGCGCGGGCGGCGCACCTTCCGGGACCGGCTCTCCCGCCTCGCCGACCACCTGACGGCCCCGCCCCCGCCCCGCTGGTGACGGGGCCCGGCGGGCGGGGCCTGCGGCCCGGGGCACAGGGGCCGGGGGGCAGGGCCGACGGCACGGGGGCCGGGGGCACGAGGGCCGACGGCCCGGGGCGCGGGCGCCCGGCCGGGTCAGTCGTCGGCGCGGGTGTCGTCCGGGTCGTGCCAGCGGGGGTCGTTCTCCCACTGGAGGTCGCGTTCGCGGGCGGTCTCCATCGCCCGCTCGGCCTCCGCGCGGGAGGTGTAGGGCCCGAAGCGGTTCTTGGCCGGGCACTCCGGCCCCTCCTCCACCTCGTGGTGCTCCAGGCAGTAGAACCACTCGCCGGGTTTGCCGACGGTGCGCTTCTTGAACAGGGCCATGACCGGCTCCTTTCGCCAGGGACATGGTGTCGTATGCCCGCTGGTTAGACTCGCTGGCATGTCTGGCCAGTCGCTGCTCGTACCAGGGGAGCTGTCTCCCACCCGTTCCGTACCCGGAAACATCCGCCGGCCCGAGTACGTCGGCAGACCGGCGCCGACGCCGTACACCGGGCCGGAGGTGCAGACGCCCGAGACGGTCGAGGCGATGCGCAGGGCCGGGCGGATCGCGGCGCGGGCGATGGCCGAGGCGGCGAAGCTCATCGCGCCCGGGGTGACCACGGACGAGCTGGACCGGGTGGCGCACGCCTACATGTGCGACCACGGCGCCTACCCCTCGACGCTCGGCTACCGCGGTTTCCCGAAGTCGCTGTGCACCTCGGTCAACGAGGTGATCTGCCACGGCATCCCGGACTCGACGGTGCTGCGCGACGGCGACATCGTGAACCTGGACGTGACGGCGTACATCGGCGGCGTGCACGGCGACACGAACGCGACCTACCTCGTGGGCGAGGTGGACGAGGAGAGCACCGCGCTGGTCGACCGCACCCGCGAGGCGCTCAACCGGGCGATCAAGGCGGTGAAGCCGGGCCGGCAGATCAACGTCATCGGCCGGGTCATCGAGTCCTACGCCAAGCGCTTCGGCTACGGGGTGGTCCGCGACTTCACCGGCCACGGCATCAACACCGCCTTCCACTCCGGGCTGATCGTGCCGCACTACGACAGCCCGCACGCCACGACCGTGATCCGGCCCGGCATGACCTTCACGATCGAGCCGATGCTGACGCTCGGGACGATCGAGTACGACATGTGGGAGGACGGCTGGACGGTCGTGACGAAGGACCGCAAGCGGACCGCGCAGTTCGAGCACACGCTGGTCGTGACGGACACCGGCGCGGAGATCCTCACGCTGCCCTGACCCCCCGTCCGCGTCCGCGGACCCCGCCGAGACCCGCCCGCCCGGAGCCACCGGGCCGGCGGGTCCTCTGTTTTCCGGCCCGGGCGGGCTCTCGCGTTGCCGACACGTTGTCGGTAAAGTTACCCACAGCGCGTCGGGACCGTTACCGACAAAGCGTCGGCAAAGTGTTGACTTAGGTAAGCCTAACCATAGAAAATCTGGGCCATGGACTCCTTCTCGACCCTCATCCGCACGGCCTCCCACGAGCAGCACGTGGAGGCGGAGACCTCCACTTTCATGAGCGACCTGCTCGGCGGCCGCCTCGGAGTCGACGCCTACGCGCGCTACACCGAGCAGTTGTGGTTCGTCTACGAAGCCCTGGAGGACGCCGCCGGCCGGCTCGCCTCCGACCCGGTGGCCGGGCCCTTCGTCCGTCCGGAGCTGCTGCGGCTGCCGTCCCTGGAGCGCGACCTGGCGCACCTGCGCGGGGCCGGCTGGCGCGCGGGCGTGACCGCCCTGCCGGCGACGAAGGAGTACGCGGCCCGGGTCCGCGAGTGCGCCGAGCAGTGGCCCGCCGGCTACATCGCCCACCACTACACGCGCTACCTGGGCGATCTGTCCGGCGGCCAGATCATCCGCGACAAGGCCGAGCGCACCTGGGGCTTCGCGAGGAAGGGCGACGGCGTCCGCTTCTACGTCTTCGAGGGGATCGGCAACCCGGCCGCCTTCAAGCGCGAGTACCGCGAACTGCTGGACGGCATCCGCGCCGACGACCTGGAGAAGCAGCGCGTGATCGCCGAGTGCAAGCGGGCGTTCGCGCTCAACACCGGCGTCTTCCGCGCCCTGGGCGAGGAGTTCCCGCTCTCGGCCTGAGCCGTGCCCGCACGCCCCGGTCCCCTTCGGCCGGATCGCCGAAGGGGACCGGGGCGTGCGCGAGGGCACCGGCCCGCGCGCCGGAGAAGGCCGGCCGGATGCCGGGCCGGCGACCGGTGGGGGTGCGGGCGCGCCCCCACCGGTGGGTCACTCGGCGGCCGGACGCCGCTTGCGGGCGACGAGGACGGCGCCCGCGCCGGCGGCCACGGCGAGGCCGGCCGCCGCGCCGAGGGCCGCGCCCGGGATCTCCGCGCCGGTGGCCGCCAGGCTGCCGCCGCCGGTGATGCCGCCCGTGGTGGAGCCGACGCCGCCCACGGTCGAGCCGGCGCCGCCGGAGGTGCCGCCGCCGCCCGAGCCGCCGGTGCCGCCGAAGCCGCCGCCCGTGCCCCCCTCGGGCAGCTTGGCGCCGTCGGTCAGGGCCACCGACAGGGTGACCGGGTCGAGCGCCGTGCCGGCGGTGTAGAAGTCGCCGAACGCCGTGGCGCCCGCCGCGGTGAGCGTGGCGGCGATCGCGTCGACGGTGATGACGTCGTCCTTGGCGGTCAGCGCGGCGGACTGGGCCTCGAGGTCGGCCAGGACCACGCCGGCGGACTTCTCGCCCAGGCTGTTCACGTCGGCGGTGAGCGTGCCCCTGCCGCCGTCGAGGGTGGCCCGCAGGTTGCTCAGGGTCAGGTCGAGGCCGTGACTGCCGTTGGCCTCGTGGCCCTTGAAGCTGACGGCGCCCTTGAAGGAGGCGTCGAGCTTGCCTGCCTTCGTGTCGTAGGTGCCGGTGGCGTCCTTGAAGGTGAAGGCGCCGTTGGCGGCCGCCTGGGTCGCGCCGCCCGAGGTGGTGATGGTGCCCTTGGCCGTCGGGCCGGTGACGTAGGCGCGGAAGGAGTCCTTCACGCCCCAGCCGAGGGTGCCGTCGGCGAGGGCGCCCTGGGCCGGAGCCCGCGTGGCCGGGGCCGACGGCTTGGGCGGGGCGGTGCCCTCGCTCGCGGTGGGGCTCGGCCCGCCGGTCGTGGGCGGTGTCGTCGGGGTGGTCTCGGAGGCGGTGGGCTCCGGGGTGCCCGGGGTGTCCGTCGGCTCCGGCGACTGGGCCGGCGGCTCGGAGGCGGGCGGGGTGGTCGGCGTCGGCGGGGTGTTCCGCACCACCGTCAGCGGGTCGCCCGCGGCGCCCTCGTAGCTCGCGCTGCCGAAGACCTCCGCGGCCTGGCCGGTCAGCGTGGTCTCCATGTTCCTCATGTCCCGGGTGACCTCGACCGTGGCCAGCGGCACGTCGTCCCGCGTGGTGCCGTTGGCGGTCACGTCGGCCGTGATCCGGGCGTCCTTGCTGTCGAACTTGACGTCGGACAGCGTGAACGCGAAGCCGTGGGCGGCGGACTCGACCGCGAGGCTGCCCTGGAAGGCGAGGTTCACGGTGTGGCCGGTCGCGTCGTAGCCGCCGACGCCCCCGGTGAAGGTGAAGACGCCGTTGCCGGCGGCCTGGCTCGCGCCGTCGGCGGCGGTGAAGGCGCCCTTGGCGAAGGTGGCGACGTAGGTGCGGTACGACTGCTTGATGCCCCACGTCAGTTCGTAGTCCTCGAGCGGGACCTCGGCCGCGGAGGCGGTGCCGGCGCCGAGGGTGGCGAGGGCGGTCGCGCCGAGGGCGGCGGCCGTCGTCACGGCGGCGGCGAGGGTGAGGGAGCGGCGTCGTCTGACGGGCATGCTCGGTTCTCCTTGGGTGGTGGGCCGCCCGGAGGCGGTCGGGGATGGTGACTCAGCCCTCGTCCGCGGGGGACGTGGAGGCGGCGGTGCCGGCGCGGCGCCGGCGGGTGGCGGCGACCCCGAGGGCCGCGGCCACCAGCGACAGGGCACCGGCGGCGATGCCGACGGGCAGAGCGGGGATGCCGGAGCCGCCGGTGGCGTGCGCGACGGGTCCGGCGGAGGTCTCGGGGGCGGCCTTCGGCCGCGCGCTCGCGCTCGCCGCGGGTGCGCTGCCCAGGTCGGGCAGGGCGGGCAGCGTCGCGTCGTCGGTGAGGGCGACGGCGAGGGAGACGGGGTCCATCTCCGTGCCCTCCTGGTACATCCCGCCGAATGCCTCGGCGCCGCGTGCGGTGAGCTTGGCGGGGGCCTCGGTCACGGCGACCAGGCCGTCGGCCGGTTCGAGGTCCTCGGCGGCGAAGGTGACCAGTGCCACCTTGCCGGCGGTCAGGTCCGGGCTCGCCACGTCGGCGTAGAGCGTGCCCTCGCCGTCCTTCACGGTGGCGCGGACGGCGGCGAGCCGGAGGTCGAGGCCGTCCGCGCCGGTGAAGCGGACCTCGCCGCGGAAGGCGGCGGTGAGGGTGCCGTCCTCGAAGGTGCCGGTGCCGCCGGGGAAGCGGAAGAGGGCTCCGCCGTCCTGGGCGCCGGCGGCGAGGGTCCACGCGCCGCGTGCGATCTCGCCGGTGACGTACTCGCGGAAGGTGCGGCGCACGCCCCAGTCGACGGCGCCGTCGCGGATCTCGCCGCCGGCCGTCTTCCCCTTGGCGTCGGGGGACGTGGAGGCGTCGCCGGGCGTGGCGGACGGCTCCTTTTTCGGCGCCGGGGCGCGGACGTCGGCGGAGAGGCTGACCGGGTCGAGCGGGGTGCCGGCGGTGTAGTAGCCGGCGAAGGCGGCCGCGCCCTGGGCGGTGAGGGTGGCGGGCAGGTTGTCGAGGGCGACGGAGGCGCCGCCGCCCCGCATGTCGATGCCGCCCAGGAAGAGGACGGCGAAGGGCACCTGACGGGACGTCGTGACCGCCCCGGTGTCCTTCGCCTTGCCGACGACGTCCACGAAGAGCGTGCCGGAGGAGCCGGAGATGCTCACGGTGGGACGGCTGATGGTGAGCTCGAGCTGGTTCGTGCCGTCGCCCGCGGGGTGGCCGGCGAAGCGGACGCCGCCGGCGAAGGCGGCCCGGAAGGCGCCGGTGTCCCCGTCGTAGGAGCCGCTCGCGGAGTGGAAGCGGAAGGCGCTGCCGCCGACCGTGGCGGCGCCGCCGGTCAGCGAGTAACTCCCCTTGGCGACGGGCCCGGTGACATAGCTCTGGAAGCTGGACTTGATGCCCCAGTCGAGCCGTCCGCCCTGCACGGTCCGGTTCTCGGCGTGGGCGGCGGTCGCCGGGAGCAGGGCTCCGAGGACGACCGCGCACAACACGGTGACCAGGGCGCGGAATCGGGCGGGCATGGGCACGTCCTCCGGATCGGGGCCGGCTACAAGTTCAGGTAAGGCTAACCTAAGCTACGAACTGCTCGGACTGGTGGGCGGATGAAAGGAACGGACCGGATCGTGCGACGCTCGCGAACCCGACTGGCGGGAGCACTGCTGTCCGTGCTCGCCCTCACGGTGACGACGACCGGATGCGGAGGCTCCTCAAAGGCCGCGCCCTCCGGCGGGAAATCCTCGTCCGCCCCGGCCGGACCGAACCGGCTGGAGCCCCTGGAGACCACCGCGGAGCCGCGTCTGCCGGTCACCGTGCGCTCCGCCGACGGCGAGCGGGTGACGGTGGAGCGGGCCGAGCGGATCGTCCCGCTCTCCGGCAGCCTCAGCGAGATCGTCTTCACCCTCGGCCTCGGCGACCGGGTCGTCGCCCGTGACGTCTCCGCCACCTTCGACCAGGCGGCCGGCCTGCCCGTGGTCACCCGGGGCCACGACGTCTCCGCCGAGAGCGTGCTGTCGCTCCGTCCGGACCTGGTCGTCGCCGAGACGACCACCGGGCCCCAGGAGGCCGTCGACCAGATCCGCGCGGCCGGCGTCCCGGTGCTCTTCGTGAAGGCGGCGACCGGCCTGGCCGACGTCGGCCCGCGCATCCGGACCGTCGCGGACGCGCTCGGGGTCCCTGACGCGGGCCGGGAGCTGACCCGGCGCTCCGAGGAGCGGATCGAGGCGGTACGCGACGACGTTCCGGCGGTGACGGACAAGCCGCGCGTCGCCTTCCTCTACCTGCGCGGCTCGGCCTCCGTCCACCTGCTCGGCGGCAGGGACTCCGGCGCCGTCTCGCTGATCGAGGCGGCCGGCGGGATCGACGCCGGGGCGGCCTCCGGCCTGGACAAGGACTTCACCGCCATCACCGGCGAGGCCCTGGCGAAGGCGGCGCCCGACGCGATCCTCGTGATGAGCAAGGGCCTCGCATCGGTCGGCGGCGTCGACGGACTGGCCGCGATCCCCGGCATCGCCCAGACCCCGGCCGGGATGGACCGCCGGATCGTCTCCGTCGAGGACGGCGTCCTGCTCAACTACGGCCCGCGCACCGACCAGGTGCTCCGCTCCGTGGTCGAGCAGCTCTACGCCGAGGGCGGCGAGCGGTGACCGTCCTCGACAAGCGGGCCCGCCCGGCCGCCCCCGCCGCCGGGGCCCCGCGACGCGGCCGGCGCGGCACCCCCTGGCTGCTGACGGCGGCCCTCGCGGCCGGCCTCCTCGTCCTCGTCCCGGTCGCGGCCGGCACCGGCGCCTACCCCGTCCCGGTCGGCGACGTGCTCGGTTCGCTGCTCCACCGCGCGGGGCTCGGCGGCACCGAACTCGACCGGGTGGCCGAGTCGGTGCTGTGGAACGTGCGCTTCCCCCGGATCGTGCTCGCCCTCCTGGTCGGCGCCTCCCTGGGCTGCGCGGGCGCCCTGATGCAGGGCGTGTTCGGCAACCCGCTCGCCGAACCCGGTGTCATCGGCGTCTCCTCCGGCGCGGCGGTCGGCGCGGTCGCCGCCATCGCCTTCGGCTTCGGCTTCCTCGGCGCCTGGACGGTGCCGGCCTTCGCCTTCGCCGCCGGACTCGCCACCGTCCTGGTGGTCTACGTGATGGCCCGCGCCGGGGGCCGCACCGAGGTCGTGACGCTGATCCTCACCGGCATCGCCGTCAACGCCTTCGCGGGCGCGCTGATCGGCCTCTTCCTCTTCTTCGCGGACACCGCGGCCGTCAACCAGATCACGTTCTGGCAACTGGGCTCGCTCGCCCAGGCGACCTGGCCGAAGGTGCTCGGCGTGCTCCCCTGCGCGGTGACCGGACTGGCCCTCGCCCCGCTGTACGCCCGCCGCCTCGACCTGCTGGCGCTCGGCGAACGCCCCGCCCGGCACCTGGGCGTGGACGTGGAGCGGCTGCGGATCGTGCTGATCCTGGTGATCGCGCTGCTCACGGCGGCGGCGGTGAGCGTGGCCGGCGTCATCGGCTTCGTCGGCCTCGTCGTCCCGCACCTGCTGCGGATGTCGGCGGGCCCCGGGCACCGGTTCCTCATCCCGGGCAGCGCCCTGCTCGGCGCGCTCGTGCTGCTCGGCGCCGACCTCGCCGCGCGCACGGTCGCCGAACCGGCCGAACTGCCGCTGGGGGTGCTGACCGCCCTGGTCGGCAGCCCGTTCTTCTTCTGGCTGCTGCGCCGCACCCGGCGCAGGCAAGGGGGTTGGGCGTGAGAGGCGTCCTGAGGGTCGGGCGGCTGGCGCGGCTCGTACCGTCCCGGCCGGTGCCGCCGGCGCCGGCCGCGCCCGGCGAGATCCTGGCCGAGGCGGAGGACCTGCGGGTCCGGCTGGCGGGCCGGCTGGTCCTGGACGGGGTCGGCGTCCGCGTCCGCGCGGGCGAGGTCCTCGCCCTGGTCGGCCCCAACGGGGCGGGCAAGTCCACCCTGTTGGGCGCGCTCTGCGCCGACCTGGCCCCCGACGAGGGGACCGTGCGCATCCACGGCCGGCCGGCCTCCGCCTGGTCCGCGCCGGAACTGGCGCTGCGCCGGGCGGTGTTGCCGCAGTCGGCGGCGCTGTCCTTCCCGTTCCCGGTGGCGGACGTGGTGCGGATGGGCCGGGCCCCGTGGGCGGGCTCGGACCGGGAGGACGAGGACGACGCCGTGGTGGCCGACGCCATGGCGCGCACCGAGGTGACGGCGTTCGCCGGACGCCCGTTCTCCGCGCTCAGCGGTGGCGAGCGGGCGCGGGTGGCGCTGGCCCGGGTGCTGGCCCAGCGGGCGCCGCTGGTGCTGCTCGACGAGCCGACGGCGGCGCTGGACCTGCGCCACCAGGAGCTGGTGCTGCGGCTGTGCCGGGAGCGGGCGGCGGCCGGGGACGCGGTCGTCGTGGTCCTGCACGACCTGGGGCTGGCGGCGGCGTACGCGCACCGGGTGGCGATCCTGCGCGGCGGGCGGGTGGCCGCCGACGGCCCGCCGGCCGAGGTGTTCTCCCACGCGCTGCTGAGCGAGGTCTACGACCAGCCGGTGGAGGTGCTGGCGCACCCCCGCACGGGCGAGGTGCTGGTGACCCCGCGCCGCGCCCCCTGACCGGACCGTCTTTCACTGACGTACCGTCAGGCGTGGCAGCCGGGCGGGGTCGTGAGGTCACGGTGTGGCCGCTGTCCCCGGTCCCGGCGTCCGCGCCGCGCCGGGCCCCGGTAGGGTTCGCCTCCGGGAAGGGGAAGGTGAAGGTAACCGGATGAGCAGGGATCGCGGCTCCCGAAGGCCCGGCCGACCGGCCCGGGGCACGCTGACGGCGGCCCTGGCGACCGCCGTGGCGATGACGAGCGGATGCGTGGTGGTGCACGGCGAGCGCGAGGTGCTCCCGGCCACGACCCGCGCCGAGGCCGCGAAGGCGCTGGAGGAGTTCACCGCCGCCTACAACAAGGCGGACAAGGCGTACGACCCCGCCCTGGACGCCGGCCACACCACCGGACCGCTCGCCGCCATCGACGCGGCGCGGCTGAAGGCGGGCCGGGCCAACAACCCGGACGGCAACCCCGCGCACACCCCGCTGTCCCTGACCAACCCGGTGTTCACGATCCCCAAGAAGGCGGGCTGGCCGCGCTGGTTCGTGGCGGACGCGGAGGCCAACAAGGGCGGCGACTCCCACTGGCTGCTGGTCTTCACCCGGCACGGCCTGGACGAGACCTGGCGGGTGGCCTACCTCACCCTGGTCGCGCCCGGTTCGCTGCCCGCGTTCCGTACGGACGCGGACGGCTGGGCGGAGGCGGTGCCCGCCGACGAGGACGGCCTGGCGGTGGCGCCGGCCGGGCTGAGCGAGGGGTACGCGGCCTACCTCCGGGACGGCGGGAGCGGTTTCGCCGACGGGGTGCACACCAGTACGTGGCGGCAGACCCGGGCCAAGCGGACGACGCGGCCGGGGCTGGTCACCCAGTACATCGACGAGGCGCTGACCGAGGGCGACCACGCGCCGCTGGCGCTGCGCACCGAGGACGGCGGGGCGCTGGTCTTCTTCGCCTCCCGGCACTTCGAGAAGCAGACCGCGGCGTCGGGGGCGGCCGTGCCGCCCCCGAACCGGGACGTGCTGGCGCTGACGGACGGCGAGATCAAGCAGTCGCTGACCATGGAGTTCGTCTCGAACCAGGTCGCCCTGGACCCGGCGAAGGGCACGGGCGACGGCCGGGTCGCGGTGCTGGGCCGCGTGCAGGGGCTGACCTCGGCGAAGGGCGAGTAGCCGGGCACGCCGAGGGGGGCCGGGGCCGCGGTGCGGGTGTCCCGGCGGGCCCGGTGCGCGGGGGCAGGGCGGCCGGTCCGTGCCGGAGCAGGGCCGTACGTCCGTGCTTGCCGGTGCCGGGCGGTCCGGGCCTGTCGTCGTCGAGCGGTTGCCGGCGCCGGGCGGTCCGGTGGCTCAGTGGCGCAGGGGCCAGGCCGCTCCGGCCTGGTCGCTCTCCTCGCCGACGTGCCGGGCGCAGGCGTCGGTGAGGGTCTCCAGGAGGGTGAGCGGGTCCGGCAGCGGGTGTTCGGGGCCGCGCACCCAGTGCACCGTCTGGTTCTCGCCGGGCAGCCGGGCCGGGGGGACGAGGACGTAGGAGCCGCGGCAGTGCCAGCGCAGGCCGGGGTGCTCGTCCATCGTCTCGGGGTGGCAGTCCAGCTCGCAGGGCCACCACTCGTCCTCGTCCTCGGGGGTGCCGCGGGTGAGGGTGAAGAACAGCAGGCGGCCGTCGTCGCTCTCGGCGACCGGTCCGACCTCGACGCCCGCCTCCAGCAGCCGGCGCAGGGTCTCGCGGCCCACTTCGAGGGGCACGTCGAGCACGTCGTGGACCATGCCGGTGGCGGTGATGAAGTTGGCCTGCGGCTGGTGTCGGGCCCAGCGCTCGATCTGGGAGCGGTCGGTGGTGGACTGCGTCTGCCAGGCGAAGGAGACCGGGTGCCGGGCCGGGGTGGGACAGCCCACGCGGTCGCAGGAGCAGCGGTACCCGGCCGGGTGCGCGGCGGGCGCGAGCGGCAGGCCCGCGGCGGCGGCGGCGAGCAGCAGGGGCTCCCTGCCGCCGTCGTCGGCGGCGTCCTTGGGGCGGCGTCCTCGCAGCCACTGGGAGATTCTGCCCCGCAGGCCGGTCCGGCCGCCGAACTCCGCGCTCATCTATCCCCTCGCCTCGCCATCGTGCGCACCAGCATGCCCTATGGTCGCACCATTCCGTGCGTCGGGGTCGGGAAGGGACAAACTTCCCTGGTCACCCCGGGACGGGGGCGGCGCCCGGAACCGGGCGGGCGGCGGGGCTACCGCGGGACGAGCCCGTGCAGCGCGTACTCGACGAGCGTGTCCGTGTAGGCGTGGGACAGCGGGGCCGTGCGCTGCAGCCAGCGCTGGGCGAGCGGGGAGACGAAGAGTTCGAGGGCGATGCGCGGGTCGACGTCCGGCCGGATCTGCCCGGCGTCCTGGGCGGCGCGCAGCCGGTCGACGTAGAGCTGGAGCGAGGGGTCGAGGAGCTTGGCCACGAACTCCCGGCCGAGCTGTTCGTCGACCAGGCCCTCGGCGGCCAGGGCGCGGGAGGGGGCCTCGAAGCGCGGGTCGCGCAACTCGTCGACGGTGGCGCGCAGCACCGCCTTGAGGTCGGCGGCGAGGTCGCCGGTGTCGGGGATGGCCTGGGCGGCGGGGTCCTGGCCGGCGGCGCGGGCGGCCTGTTCGCCGAGGTCGAGGAACGCCTCCATCAGGACGTCGGCCTTCGAGGACCACCAGCGGTAGATCGTCTGCTTGCCGACGCCGGCGCGGGCGGCGATGCCCTCGACGGTGGTCCGGGGGTAGCCCACCTCGGAGACGAGGGCGAGGGCGGCGCCGTAGATGGCGCGGCGGGAGCGCTCGCTGCGGCGGGTGGTGTCGGGGCGGGGCCGGGCGGGGGCGGCGGGCCGGGCGGGGGTGGGTTCCTGGTCGGGCATGATCCGAATTTATCAGGTTGACAAGACGCCACGTCTCGCCGAACAGTGGGGGCATCCCGTGCGCGAGACGGACCGTCTCGCACCGCCGGGGAGTGCGAGGCGGCCGGGTACGGAGGCGTACGGCCGCGTACGGAGACCCACGGGAAGGGAGAGCCCGATGAGCAAGGGCGGCAACGAGAACACCCTGGGCGTCGGCGGCAACCGCCGGCACCTGGGCCGCGGCGCGCTGCGCGGGGGCGGCGGGGGCGGCCGGGCCGGCGGCGGTCCGGCCCCGCGGGACACGGCTCGGGAGGAGAAACGGGACCTGCTGCGCCGCCTGCGGGAACGGCAGGAGGCTATGGCGCGGGAACGGGAACGGCCGCAGGAGCCGGGCGAGGAGCGGGCGCGGGGCGCGGAACGGGGTGAGGAACGGCACGGGGAACGGCCGGCCGGCCCGGAGCGGGCCGGCCCACCGGCGGCGGCCGGGGCTGCGGACGCCCCGGAGACCTCCGATACGCCGGTGACTCCGGGGCCTGCGGGGACTTGGGGGCCTCCAGGGTCTGCGGGGACTCCGGGAACTCCGGGGACTCCGGGGACTCCGGGAACTCCGGGAACTCCGGGAACTCCGGGAACTCCGGGAACTCCGGGAACTCCGGGAACTCCGGGAACTCCGGGAACTCCGGGAACTCCGGGAACTCCGGGAACTCCGGGAACTCCGGGAACTCCGGGAACTCCGGGAACTCCGGGAACTCCGGGGACTCCAGGGCCTGCGGGGCCTGCGGGGACTCCTGGGGCATCGGAGGCGGGGTTCCGCCGGGAGGGCTAGCCTCCGGGTCGGTCCCCCGCCGGGAGGGGCTGGTCCCCGGGCGGGGGCCAGGCGTCGCCCCAGTCCGCGTCGCGGGCCGCCTTGTAGAGGTCACCGTGGCGTTTGGTGACCGTGGTCCGGTGCAGCCGCTCGTCCGTGTCGCACAGGTCGAGCAGGACCTGCCCCTTGCGGAGCTGCGGGCGCCGGACCACCCGGGCCGGGGCCGGGGCGGCGGGGAAGCGGGTGGCGGCGACGTAGCTGAACTTCTCGTCCTCGTAGGCGAGGGAGCCGCCCTTGACCCGGCGGTGCAGGGAGGAACGGCTGACCCGCGCGGCGAAGTGGCACCAGTCCGCGCCGGGGACGATGGGGCAGGCCGCGCTGTGCGGGCAGGGCGCGGCGACCCGGAACCCGGCCGCGGCGAGCCGGTCGCGGGCCTCGACGACCCGGGCGTGGCCGTCGGGCGTGCCGGCCTCGACGATCACCACGGCGCGGGCGGCACCGGCGGCGGTGTCGACGAGGGCGGCGCGGTCGTCGGGGGTGAGTTCGTTGAGGACGTAGGAGACGGTGACGAGGTCGGCGTCCTCGACGGTGAGCGCCGGGCCGATGCGGGCGCGCCGCCAGCTCACGTCCCGCAGGGCGGGGTGGGCGGCGGCGATCTCGCGGCCGAGGGCGAGGGCCGGTTCGGCCCAGTCGAGGACGGTCACCGGGCGTTCGCCGCCCCAGGTGTCGCTGACGGCCCAGGTCGCGGCGCCGGTGCCGCCGCCGACGTCGACGTGGCTGCCGGGTGCCCAGCCGGGCACGGCGGCGGCGAGGGCGCCCAGCGCGGAGCGGACCGCGGCGAAGGTCGCCGGCATGCGGTAGGCGGCGTACGCGACGACGTCGGCCCGGTCCCGCAGGATCGGGGCGTCGGTCGGGGTGGCCCCGCGGTAGGTGGCGATCAGCCGCTCCACGGCCTGCGCGGCCTGCCGGGACGGCAGCCCGTCGACCAGGTGGGCGAGGGAGTCACGCAGCGCGTCGGCGGGGACGGTGGGGTCGTTCACCCCGAAATCGTACGGCGCCGCGTCCCCGCCGCGCGCCCGCCCGCCGCCAGGGCCCGCCGGCCTCGGGGCCCCCGGCCCGCGGCGCCCTCCCGGCACGTGCGGCGTCACGCCCCCCGGACCGCCCGCGCCAGCAGGGTGCACAGGGCCGCGCGGGGGGCGTTGTCCGCGGGGCGGCGCCGGGGGTGCACCGTGTTGGCGAGGAGGACCGCGAAGGTGTCCGTCGCCCGGTCCAGGACGAGCATGGTGCCGGTGAAGCCGGTGTGCCCGGCCGCCCCGCGCCCCGCCAGCTCCCCCATGAACCAGGGCTGGTCGAGGGCGAAGCCCAGGCCCGGTGGGGCCAGCAGCAGTTCCACGAAGTCCGGGCCGAGGACGCGCGCCGGGCCGTAGGCGCCGCCCGCGAGCAGCGCGCGGCAGAAGACCGCCAGGTCCCGGGCGGTCGAGAAGAGACCGGCGTGGCCGGCCACCCCGCCCAGCGCCCAGGCGTTCTCGTCGTGGACGACGCCGCGCAGCATGCCCCGGTCCGCCTTGGCCCACGGCCGGCGCTGGTCCTCCGTCGCCGCCGCGCCCGGGCAGGGCCCGAACCGGGTCGCCGTCATGCCCAGCGGCCGGGTGATCCCGTCGTGGACGAGGGTGTCGAGGGGCCGGCCGGAGACCCGTTCCAGGACGTGCTGGAGCAGCAGCATGTTCAGGTCCGAGTAGCAGTACGTGCCGGGCACCCCGACCGGCGGCTCCGCGCGCAGCCGCGCCGTCCGCTCCCGGTCGTCGGCGCAGTCGTACAGCGGGAGTTCGGGCCGCAGCCCGGAGGTGTGGGTGAGCAGGTGCCGTACGGTCACGCCGTGCTCGGCGGCGCCCCGGAAGTCCGGGAGGTACGCGCCGACCTCGGCGTCGATGCCGAGCGTGCCGCGTTCGATCTGCTGTACGGCGGCCACGGCCGTGAAGAGCTTGGTCAGGGAGGCCAGGTCGAAGGGGGTGGCGACGGTCGCCGGGACCCGCCCGGCGGGCGGCAGTTCCGCTCCGGTGCCGGTGCGCGGGTCCCAGGCCCCGTACCGTACGGCCCATCCCGCCGCCTCCTCGACGGCGAGTACGGGTCCGCGGCCGGCGGCCACGACGGCCCCGGCCGCCCAGGGCCGTTCGCCCTCGGTCAGCGCGCGCACGCCCCGCACCAGCCGGTCCAGCGGCTCCGGGTCGAGCCCGGCGCGTTCCGGGGTGTCGCTGCGCAGTCGCGGGGCGCTCAGATCCGCTCGCCCTCCCCCGCCGTCCGGCCGCGCCGGGGCCGGCACAGGACCAGGAAGAAGGCCAGCGCCACGAGGGCGGCGGCCAGTTGGACGATCGCCATGGGCAGGGCGGTGTCCTCGCCGGCGATGCCCACCAGCGGGGAGGCGACGGCGCCGATCAGGAAGGAGGAGGTGCCGAGCAGCGCGGAGGCGGAGCCGGCCGCGTGCTTGACCCGCGTCAGGGCGAGGGTCTGGGTGTTGGGCAGGGTGATGCCCATCGCGGACATCAGCACGAACAGCGCGGCGGCCACCGGCACGAGCCCGACCTCGCCGAAGACCCCCAGGGACATCAGCAGCAGGGCGGTGGCGGCGGTGATGACGACGAGCAGGCCGAAGCCGAGCACCCGGTCCAGGCGGACCCGGCCCACCAGGACCTTGCCGTTGATCTGGCCGACGATGACCAGGCCGACCGAGTTGACGCCGAACAGGACGCTGAAGGTCTGCGGGGAGGCCCCGTAGATCTCCTGGACGACGAAGGGCGAGGCGGCGATGTACGCGAAGAGCGCGGCGAAGGTGAAGCCGCCGGTGAGCATGTAGCCGGTGAAGGCACGGTCGGCGAGCAGGCCGCGCAGGGAGCGGAGGGTGGCGCGGACCCCGCCGGCGTGGCGTTCGGCGGCGGGCAGCGTCTCGGGGAGTTTCGCCCAGACGACGCCGCCGAGCACCGCGCCGACCACGGTGAGCACGACGAAGACGCCCCGCCAGTCCGTCACGCGCAGGATCTGTCCACCGATGACCGGCGCGACCACGGGGGCGACGCCGGAGATCAGCATGAGGGTGGAGAAGAAGCGGGCCATGGCCACGCCGTCGTACAGGTCGCGGACGACGGCCCGCGCGATGACGATGCCGGCGGCGCCCGCGAGGCCCTGGGCCAGCCGGAAGGCGACGAGCAGTTCGACGGTGGGCGCGAGGGCGCACAGGGCGGTGGCGACGACGTAGACGGCGAGGCCGGTCAGCAGCGGGCGGCGGCGGCCCCACCGGTCGCTCATCGGGCCGACGACGAGCTGGCCGAGGGCCATGCCGGCGAGGCAGGCGGTGAGCGTGAGCTGCACGGTCGCGGCGGGCGCGCGCAGGGCCTGGGTGACCTCCGGCAGCGCGGGGAGGTACATGTCCATCGCCAGCGGGGGCGTGGCGGTCAGCCCGCCGAGGATGAGCGTGACGAGCAGGCTGGTGCGGCGGACACCGCGCGGCGCGGGCGCCCTCCCGGCGGGGCGGACGCCCGGGGCGGGCGCCTTGGCGGCGGGGCCGGGCGCCTTCCCGGCGGGGCGGGCGGCCGGGGCGGGGGTGTCCGCGTCGGCGGCGGGGCCGGCCGGGTCGCGGGGCGGCGCGGCGCACGGCGCGGCGGAGCGCGGCGCCGCGGGCGGGGTCTCCGCCGGGTGCGGCGCCGGTGCGGGTGACGGTGAGTGCGGTGAGTGCGGTGACGGGTGCGGTATCGACGGCCCGCTCTCGGGCATGTGCCCCTCCCTCTTCTACGGATCCGCCCCCTATGCTCTCAGCTCGTACGCTCGTGAACGAATGCTTCGAGGCGAGGACGGGGGCGCTGTGGCGGAGCGGAAGGTGCGCTGGGGAATCCTGGCGACCGGGGGGATGGCGGCGAGGTTCACGGCGGACCTGGCGGGTCTGCCGGACGCCGAGGTGGTCGCGGTGGCCTCGCGGACCGAGGCGCCGGCGCGGGAGTTCGCCCGCCGCTTCGGGATACCCCGGGCTCACGGCTCCTGGGAGGCGCTGGCGCGCGACGAGGAGGTCGACGTGGTCTACGTCGCCACCCCGCACGCGGCGCACCGGGCGGCGGCGGGGCTGTGCCTGGAGGCGGGGCGCAACGTGCTCTGCGAGAAGCCGTTCACGCTGAACGCGCGCGAGGCGGGCGAACTGGTCGCCCTCGCCCGGCGGCGCGGGGTCTTCCTGATGGAGGCCATGTGGACCTACTGCAACCCGCTGGTGCGGCGGCTGAAGGCGCTGGTGGACGACGGGGCGGTCGGCGAGGTGCGCGGCGTGCAGGCGGACTTCGGGCTGACCGGGAGCTTCCCTGCGGGCCACCGGCTGCGGGACCCGGCGCAGGGCGGCGGCGCGCTGCTCGACCTCGGCGTGTACCCGGTGGCGTTCGCGCAGTTGCTGCTGGGCGAACCGTCCGGCGTCACGGCGCGGGCGGTCCTGTCCGAGGAGGGCGTCGACCTCCAGACGGGCGCGCTGCTGACCTGGGAGGGCGGCGCGCTGGCGGCGCTGCACTGCTCCATCGTGGGCGCGACGCCCAACTGGGCGGCGGTGACGGGCTCGCGGGGCCGGATCGAGGTGCCCCGCGGCTTCTTCGCCCCGGACCGT
The DNA here is from genome assembly GCF_036607905.1 of Streptomyces sp. SCSIO 75703. Classification (NCBI taxonomy): domain Bacteria; kingdom Bacillati; phylum Actinomycetota; class Actinomycetes; order Kitasatosporales; family Streptomycetaceae; genus Streptomyces; species Streptomyces sediminicola. Next base: position 4,951,783 of record NZ_CP144555.1, on the reverse strand, counting down.
TTCGTGCTGCACCGGGAGGGGCGGGAGCCCGAGAAGTTCCTCGCCGACCCGGCGGACGGGCCGCACGACGGCCTCGCGCACGAGGCGCGGGAGGTGATGCGGGCGCTGCGCGCGGGTGAGCGGGAGTCGCCGCTGGTCCCGCTGGACGGCACGCTCGCGGTGATGCGGACGCTGGACGCCATCCGCGCCCAGGTGGGTGTGCGCTACCCGGGGGAGACGGAGGACGACGACACCGGCGGGGCCGGGGCCGAGGCGGCGGGCGGCGCGGGAGGGCCGGTTCCGGGCCCGGCCGGCCCGGTGCCGGCACCGGCCTGACGGCGGGGCGGGCGCGGGCCCCGGAAGCGGGCGGGCCCCCGAAGCGGACGGCCCCTTCCCGGCACAGGTCCGGCCCCGGGCCGTAAGCCCGCCACCCCCGGGCCCCGGTCCGTACGCGCGCCGCCCGCGGGTCCCGCGCGTACGCTGCCGCCCCATGGACACCGCGAAGAGCACGGACACCGACACCGTGAAGAGCACCGGCGCGCAGGCGCACGAGACCCACGGGGCGGCCCGCCGGGGGCGGGTGGCCCTGGTGACGGGGGCGGGCTCCGGCATCGGCCGGGCGGTCGCGCTGGAACTGCTGCGCGGCGGCTGGTCGTTGGCGCTGGCCGGCCGCCGTGCGGAGCCCCTGCGGCGGACGGCGGGGCTGGTGCCCGGCGCCACCGCCCTCGCCGTACCGGCCGACGTGTCGCGGCCCGAGGACGTGGACGCCCTGTTCGCGGCGGTGCGTGAGCGTTTCGGGCGGCTGGACCTGCTCTTCAACAACGCCGGGACCTTCGGGCCGGGCGGCGTGCCCGTCGAGGAGCTGTCCTTCGAGGCGTGGCGGCGGGTCGTGGACGTCAACCTCAACGGGGCGTTCCTGTGCGCGCGGGCGGCGTACCGGCAGATGAAGGACCAGGAGCCGCGGGGCGGGCGGATCATCAACAACGGCTCGATCTCGGCGCACACGCCGCGTCCCCACTCGGTGGCCTACACGGCGACCAAGCACGCGCTGACCGGGCTGACCAAGTCACTGGCGCTGGACGGCCGTGCGCACGGCATCGCGGCCGGGCAGATCGACATCGGCAACGCGGCGACCGACATGACGGCCCGTATGGGCTCCGGCGCGCTCCAGGCCACCGGGGAGGTCGCGCCCGAGCCGGTGATGGACGTGGCCGACGTGGCGCGCACGGTGCGGCACATGGCGGAGCTGCCGGCGGAGGCGAACATCCCGTTCGTGACGGTCATGGCGACGACGATGCCGTATCTGGGGCGCGGCTGAACTCGACGCGGGCAAAGGGGCGTTCGCGCGGAGCAACGCCCCACCGCACGACGCATCCACACATACGGAGCTTCCCGGTCCGCCATGTTGCGCCCGGCATCGGTCGTATGCTCAACTTTCCTTCACCGGAGCTTCACACTCGGAGCGTCGGCCTTCCGGGAGCTTCGCGGACCATCCCGAGGGGGGCGGCAGCCGTTCCGCACGCCGGCCGGGGGCGGGTCTCGCGTGGGACCGCGGGATGCGCACGCGCGCGCGGAACGGCTGCCCCACACACCCGGCGCCGACGCGCCCGCCGGGCCACGGACCGGCGCGTCGTACGCCACGCCCCCTCGCCCGGTGCGGACCCCCGGAGGTGGCCGGCGGCCCTCACGCCTGCCCCGTCCCGAAGCGGGCGATGCGGCCGGCGTCGTCCAAGGTGAAACGCCCCCGGGTGCGCGTCTCGCCCCAGGTGTCGTTGCGGTTGCGGGCGATGAGGCGACGGCCGTCGTCCGACTCGCCGTCGGCCTCCACGTGACCGTGCGAGGAGAGGATCTCGCGGTCGGTCAACTGGTCGAGGTCCCGGTCGTCGCCGTTGCCGCTGTCGTCGCCGTCGGCGATGGTGGCGCCCGGCGCGAGCGCGGCGGGGAACGCCGAGCAGACCGGGGAGTTCAGTTCGGGGCGGTGACGTAGGCCCGCACGGCCTGCTCGCCGAGTCGCGTGGTCTTCATGCCGGTCAGCGTCACACCGCTCCCCCGGCCCCGCCGCCCGGCGGCCCCGGCCCGCCACCCGAACGGCGCCCGCGGGGGGCCCGCCGGAGGTCGCCGGGCGGAGGCGGTGCCACGGTGGGAACACGGGACGAAGGACGCGACCGCCCGCTGCGCGAAGGGACCCCACATGACCTGCTACGACCGACGCGACCTCGGCCTGCTGCTGCTCCGGCTGGGCACCGGCGGGGTGCTCGCCGCCCACGGCGCGCAGAAGCTGCTCGGCTGGTTCGGGGGCGGCGGCATCGAGGGCACCGGCCGCTTCATGGAGTCCGTCGGCTACGCGCCGGGCAAGGCCAGCGCGAGGGCCGCGGGCCTCGCGGAGACCGGCGGCGGGGTACTGCTGGCACTGGGGCTGGCGACCCCGGCCGCGGGCGCGGCGGCGGCCGGCGCGATGGCGGGGGCCGCGGCGGTGCACACGCCGCACGGCTTCTTCGCCCAGTCCGGCGGCTACGAGTACGCCGCGTCGCTCGGGCTGACCTCGGCCGGTCTCGCGGTCACGGGCCCCGGACGCCTCTCCGTGGACCACGCCCTCGGCCACTCGGTCAACCGCGGCTGGATGGTCCCGGCCGCGCTCGCGGCGACGGCGGCGGCCACGGCGGTCGTCCTCGGCGCGCGCTCCCGGCGGCTGCGCAGGGCAGCCCAGGGCGAACAGGAGCCGCTGTTCGACTGAGGCGTGGCACCCTGCCCGCATGAACGGGAACGACGACGATCGCACCGCCGGCCTCTGGGAGGGCGTGGACGCCCTGTGCCACTGGCTGGACGCCCACCAGCCGGTACGCGGCCGGGAGGGCCTGCTGCTGCGCGTGCTCAAACTGTCCGAGGAGGTCGGCGAGGCGGCCCAGGCGGTGATCGGCGCGACCGGCCAGAACCCGCGCAAGGGCGTCACCCACACGTGGCAGGACGTGGAGGCCGAACTGTGCGACGTGGCCCTCACCGCCCTGGTGGCCCTCCGCACCCTCACCCCGGAAGCCCCCGAGGTCTTCGCCCGCCACCTGTCCGGCGTGACCGCCCGCTCCACACCCCCGGAACCGGCCCCCGGCGGCCGGGCATGAGCAACGCCCTGTCGTGACGGCGCGAGCGGCCCGCGCCGAGGTCAGGCAGTCGTCCGTACCCGGCGGACCCCGGGCGACGGCAACGGCCGGGCGGCGACCGACGGCACCGCCGGGAACCCCGCCGGGCGGTGCCCGCCACCACCGCTCAGAAGCGCCCCGCGAGGTCGCCAGGATCTGCGGACTCCACATTCCGCAGCTCCCGTACGAGTTGCAGGGAGAGGCGTCTCCGGGTCCGGGGCGGCCCGTGCCGAAGACCGGTGACCACCGGTCCCCGGGCACGAGCCCGGCGGACCCGAAGGCGGTCGTCCGGGACACTCCGCCTCGCAGTGGCGGGCGCTCCTTGGATTCCCGGAGTCGGTGGGCGGTACGGTCCGCGGTGACGACGTCGATCCGGGAGGAAGAGGGACCGTGGCCGGGTATCTGACCGTGTGGACCACCACCGACGCGCCCGAGAAGGCGCGGGAGCTGGCCGCCGGGGCGGTGGAGGCGCGGGTCGCGGCCTGCGCGCAGGTCGACGGGCCGGTCACCAGCGTGTACCGGTGGGAAGGCGTGGTCCGCACGGACCAGGAGTGGCGCGTGCAGTTCAAGACGACCACCGAGCGCTACCCCGCGCTGGAGGCGCACCTGCGGCGCGCGCACGACTACGACACCCCGGAGATCGTCGCCGTGCCGGTCACGCACGGCGGGGCGGACTACCTGGCGTGGATCGACGAGGAGACCCGCGGCTGACCGCCTCCACGGTCCCGCTCCCCCCGCCGCTCCCCCGGGAATGTTCCGGCGGGCCGGCTCGTTGACCGGGCGCCGTCCGCCGTCCGTCCCCACACCCCTGGGAGCATCGTGCCCGAGACCCCCGCCGTCCCCCCGGCAGACGCCGCCGCGCCCGCCCTCCCCGCGCTGCCCGCCCCCGGCGCGCAGGCCGAGCGCCTGATCGAGCTGGGCGTGCACGAGACCGCCGGGCTCCCCGCCTCCGCACTCCGCGACTTCGCCGAGGCCGCCGACGCCCTGCCCGGGGCCGGGGGCGCGCTGCTCGCCGTCCACCCGGACCGCGCTCCCGCCTCCGCGCTCGCCCCGCTGCTCGTCCGGGACGGCAAACCCGGCTTCGTCGTCGCCGACATGACCGACGTCGACCTGTTCGCCCCCCTCGACACGGCAACCCCGCCCGACGCGCCCCTCTACCTCGTCACCGGCCTCGACCGCGGCGACCACCTGGCCGACTGGAGCCCGAACGAGGCCCTGCCCGCCCTCGCCGCCGACGCCCGTACCCCGCTGTTGCTCACCGAGGGCATCCACTGGCTGCTCCAGCGGCCCGCCGTCCTCGACCGCAACCACTGCTTCATGACCATCGGTTCCCGGCTGCGCAAGCCCAACGGCACCCTGGACTCACGCACTCCGGCGATCTGGATCAGCAACGGCACCGGCCGGGACGGCCGTGAGCGCCGCAACGCCCCCAAAATCGGCTGGTGTTGGGCGGGCAACCGCCACACGTGGCTCGGCTTCGGCTCCGCGACGGGGCGTGCCACGCTGCCGTAGCCGAGCCGCGTGGCGGCGCCGCCCGGCACGCACCGCTGGCCCACCGGCCCGACTACGCGGCCCGGCCGGGCCGTTGGCGGTCCGGGGCGTGCCCGGGGCGGTGGCGCAGGTGGCCGTGCTGGTAGGCGAGCGCCACCGCGTGCGCCCGGTGCCGGGCCTGGAGGACGTCGAAGATGCGGCGGACGTGGCTCTTGACGGTGTTCACGCTCAGGTACAGCTCGCCGGCGATCTCCTCGTTGCTCTTCCCCTCGGCGATGCGCTGCAACACCTCCTGGCAGCGCTCGGTGAGCACCACCCACTCGCGGGGCTCGGGTGAGAGCCGCGCCAGCCAGCCGCGTTCGTAGCCGATGGCGACCATGCGGGCGCGTTCGTTGGTACCGAGGCTCTTGCCCAGCCGGTCGACGTGCCGCTGCACGGTCGGCCGGGCCACGTGCAGGTGCCCGGCGATCTCGACGTTCGTGTACCCGCGGGCGACGCCCGACAGGACCTGGAGCTGCCTCCAGGTCGGGGGGACGGTCCGCTTCCGGGCCGTCCGCTCGATGGTCTCCGGACCGGTGATGGTCACGCTGCCCCTCTCCTTGGCCGTCAAGTGACGCGGCACGCATGCCGCTTCACCCGGAGAGAGCCGGCAGCGGGGCGTTCCTGACGCGGTTCGGGGCAACGTTTTTCCGGACGCCCGCCAGGGGCCGTGCCCGCGGGGCCGCCGGACCCGGGCACGCCGTCCGGTCAGCGGCCCCCTACGGCGACTCCCGCCGGCGACAGGCGGATCGCGGCCGGACACACGCGCGCGGGGCGGGGCCGCGCGGGGCCTGCGAGAGGAACGCACGGCGGGACGTACGGGAGGGGCGTACCGGAGGGCCCGGGGCGTACGGAAGGGCCCGGGGCGTACGGAGGTCGTGGGCGCTCGCCCGGCCGGCCGTGCGGTGGCTCGTACGGCCCGGTCGGCACGGTGTCCGCGGCGGGCCCCCCGGCGGCTCATGTGCCGCCCGGAACCCATTCGCCCGGCGGTCGTTGGCAGTTTTCACGGCCCGTCACCCGGCCCGAAAGAGTCGAGAAATCCGCCGTTCCGCGCGTCATGGCCCGTCACCTCGCGACTCCGGGGAGTGATGTGCCCTCCCGCGGGCCCCCGCGCCCGCGACCGACCGACGAGGTTCCGATGCCGAACACGCCCCGCCGCACCACCGCCGAGACGACGCGGTCCCCGCGCCCCGTACGTGGCCGCGCCGCGCGGTTACGCCTCCGGCACCCCCGCACCCGGCGCCCCCACCCGGCCCACGCGGGCCGGCCGGCGCTGCCCCGGCGCCGGGGCCGCACCTCCTGGACCACGCCACCGCGAGAACGGAGCCGAACCGCCGTGAGAAGCCCCCACCACTTCCTGCACTTCGGCTACGGCGCCCTGTTCGGGTGGCTCGCCTGGTGCGCCGTGCAGTCCGCCCGCAACGGGGCGCCCTGGGCGTGCGCGGCGTTCGTCGCCGGCTCCGGTCTCGTCGTCGTCGCGGTGATACGCGAGGGCGACCTGGAGGACGCCCTGCGCCGTGAGGCCGTACGGAGGGAACGCGCCGGCCGCCCGCGACCGGCCGACGCCGGCGCCGCGGTGGCGGCCGTCGCGCTGGCCGGCTGGTGCTGCGACGCGTGGGCGGCCACCGCCGGCGCGGAACACGGACCGGCCTGCCGGCACCGCCTGCCCAAGGACGACGCGGCCTGACGGGGGCGTGACGGGCCGGGGTCCGCCGGGGCCGGTGGGGACACCGGCCCGGCGGACCCGGGGTGATCACAGGGCGCCGGTGCCGCCGCGCGTCGGCGGTCCGGCCCCGTACGGCAGCCGATTTATCGTTTCACCAGCCAGGCGAGGGCGCCCAGGGTCGACCACAGGGGGACGTCGTACGGCGACCACCCCTCGCGCCGGCCGTCACCCTGGCCGTTGCCGAGGACGTTCGCGTGGCCCGGAGGGCACCAGCCCGGGTGGCCGGGCCGCTCGCAGGGCCGGCAGGGCCGGCCGTGGCCGTTGCCGTGGCCCGGCGGGCGGCACTCACCGCTCGTCGGTGAGGGCGTCGGCGACGGGGTGGGCGTCGGCTCGACGGACGGCGACGGTACGGAGGTCGGCGAGGGCGTCGGCTCCGGTGTGGGCGACGGCTCGGCCGAGGGGGTCGGCGTCGGCTCCGGGGTCGGCGACGGCTCGGGCGACGGCGAGGGCGTCGGGTCCGGCGACGGCTCCGGGGTCGGTGACGGCTCGGGCGTCGGCGAGGGCGTCGGGTCGGGCGACGGCGTCGGCTCCGCGCTCTCGGCCGGCTCCTCCGACGGCGAGGGCGACGGCGACGGCTTGGGCGAGGGCGTCGGGGAGGGCGTCGGCGACGGCGTCGGCTCCGGACGCTCCGGGCGGCTCGGCGTCGGCGCGGGGCTCTCCGGGCCCGCCGGCGGCCCGACGGCGGGGGTCTCCTCGCCCGGGGACGGCGCGGGAAGGGCGCCGGCGCCCTCCTCGGACGGCTCCGGCGAGGGCTCCGGCGCGTCCACCGGGCCGCCCCTCTCCGCCACGTCGGGCACCGGCCCCTCGTGCGCGGCCTCGGGCCCGGCGTCCGGCGCCCCGGGGGGCGCGGGGCGGTCGGCCGGGAAGGACGGCGCCGAGGCGGGCGGCGGCGCCGGCCCGGCCGACGCGGGCGGCGCGGCCCGGCCGGCCCCGCCCTGGCCGGCGGTGAGCGCCAGGGCGAGGGAACCGGCCGCGACCACGGCGGCGGCCGCCCCTGCCGAGGCGAGTACCTTGCCGTTCCTCCACGGGGCCTTGGGCATCGGCACCGCGGCCTGGCCCGCCTGCGCCGCGCCCTGCTGGACGGCGGCGGAACCCGCGGTGCGCAGCAGGTAGGCGGAGGCGGCGGAGCCGAGGAAGAGCGGGGCGACGGCCGACCGGATCGTGGCGGAGAGGTCGGCGAGTTCGAGGTAGAGGCCCTTGCAGTCGCCGCAGGTGTCGAGGTGGTCGCTGACCTGCGCGCTCTGCGTCTTGCCGAGCTTGCCGCGGGTGAACGCGCCCAGCTTGTCGGCGTACTTGCGGCAGGCCCGGTCGGCGGCGGTGGTGATGTGGGCCTGGATGTAGGCGGTGCGCAGGCCCTCGCGGGCCCGGTAGGCCAGCGCCGAGACGCTGTTGGGCCGCAGGCCCAGCAGGGGCGCGACGTTCGCCGGGGCCTCGCCCTCGACCTCGGTGTGCCAGAGCACGGCCTGCCAGCGTTCGGGCAGGGAGCGGAACGCCTCGCCGACGGCCTGGTTGTCGAACGCCTCGGCCGCCGGGTCCCGGACGGGTTCGGCGGCGTCGTGGCCGTCCCAGGTGTCGGTGAGGACCGTGCGCCGCTGCTGGCGGGTGACGCGGAAGGCGCAGTGGCGGACGGTGCGGACGAGGTAGCCGCGGAAGAACTCGGTGGGGCCGGAGCCCTTGCGTATCGCGCCCAGGACGTTGGCGAACGCCTCGGCGACCAGGTCGTCGACGTCCGCCTCGCGGGCGGCGAACTGGCGGGCGCAGAGCACGGCCGCTCTGCGGTGCCGTGCGTAGAGCGTCTCGTAGGCCGCGTTGTCACCTTCACGGACGGCGGCGATGAGCCGGGCGTCGCCGGGTTCCGCGGACTCTTCGGGCTCCGGCGGCGGGAGCGCGGTGCTGTCGCTCATGAATCCTCTACCGCGGCGGTACGGCCCTGGCCGGCCGGACACGGCGCTTACTGACGGTGATCGATGCGCAACACATTAGATAATCGGAAAGTTGACACGTCAACAGATGTAAGCAGGCACATCCATCGAAATGATGAGATGACGCGCGTTGGCCGCAGACCCGCGGAAATGGCTTCCGCGCAGGTGCCGGCACCTCTCTGACCGGCACCTTCTTCCTTCCCGCCCGCACCGGCGAGGTGCCGGCCGTGGCATAGATCACGCCGGCCGGGCCGCTCTGCCGCGTCATGACCCCGCGGCCGGTGCCTCAGGACGGTGCCCGGTCAACGCGGCCGGGGTCACCAGGTGAAAAGGAAACCGCGGTTGAAGAGTGAGCGCGCGCGGGCACCCGTGAACTCGGTGCTGCCCCCCGACGATTTCCCCTTCCCTCTCGCACAGGTCGGGGACCCGTCGTTCAAGGAACCGCTCCCGGCCCCCGGCCCGGACCGGCGACCGGAACCCGGGGACACCCCGGGCCCGGACCCGAGGCCGGACCCGGGACCGTCGGAGGAGCGGGAACACCCGTACGGGACAGGCGAGTACGACACCGTCGAGTACGAGACGGGCGAGTACGACACCGTCGAGTACGACATCCGCGGCCACGGCACCGACGCGCACGGACCCGGCGAGTCCGGGCCGGGCGGCCACGGGCCGGACGGGTACGACGCCGCCACCGGCGTGGGCCCGCCCGCACCCCCGCCGTCCCCGGCACCCGAGCCGGAACGGCGGGCGGCGCCCGCCGTTCCGCGCCGGCGGGTGCCGCGGGCCGGGGCCGTCTCGGAGGTGCGGGAGTTCCGGGCCCGGCCGGTGCTGCCCGGCACCCTCGCCCTGTACTGCGCCGTGCTGTGCGGCGGCGCCCTCGCCGTCCTCGCCACGAGGCCGCGGGCCGTGGGGCGTTGGACGGACCTGCCCGCACCGTCCCCGGCCCTGCTGACCGGCCTCGCCGCCGTGGTGCTGCTCGCGGCGGCGGGCCTGCTGCGCAACGGCGAGGGACACGCGGTCGTCCTGACCCGCTGGGGCCGCTACCGGGGCACGGTGCGCCGCACCGGCCTGCTGTGGGTGAACCCCTTCGCCCGACGGCACCGCGTGGACGTACGGCTGCGCCACTTCCAGGGCGAGGCCCTGCCCGCCGTGGACCGCGTCGGCCATCCGGTCCTCGTCGGCCTGCTGATCGTCTGGCGGGTCAAGGACACCGCGCGGGCCGTGTTCGCGGTCGACGACCACGAGGAGTTCCTGCGCGAACAGGCGGCGGCGAGCATGGCCGAGGTCGCCTCGACGCTGCCCTGCGACCGGTTCGGCACCCCCGGGCCGACGCTGCGCGACGGAACGTGGTTCGGAGAGGAGGCCACCGGGCGGCTGGCCGCCGAGACGGCCCCGGCGGGCCTGGAGGTCTACTCCGTCCAGCAGCTCTCCCTCGACTACGCCACCGAGGTCGCCGACGCCATCCACCGGCTCCGCAGTGCCGAACTCAACGCCCAACTGCGCACCACCGTCATCGGCGACGCCGTCGACATCGCCCGCGCGGCCCTGGACCGGATCAGGGCCGACGAGGGCGACGGCGAGGACGCGCCCTCGGGCCAGGACGCCGAGTTCCTGCGCCTGCTCGTGCTTTCGCTGCTCAGCCCGAGCGCGAATCTGAAGGAATGGGGAAACCAGTGGCCGGAACACCGAAGTTCGTCGAACTGAACGTCACCGACGGCTGCGGGACGTGCGCGTTCTGCACCAGGCCGTCGCAGGAGGGGAAGCGGACCGTGCTCGCCGCGCGGCCTGCCCAGGGCCGCGCGTGCCGGGCGCGGACGGCCGGCGCGCTGCTCGCCATCGCCACGGGCGTGGTGGGCATCGAGGCCGGGACCACCACGCCGGCCGGCGCGCTGCCGGCGCCCAGCCGGGAGGGCTGGGACGGTACCCGCTACTGGTTCAAGTCCCACGGCCAGTGGCGCTGGACCAGCCACCAGAGCGTCTACCTCCAGCGCACCGGAGGCACGGGCAAGGCGGCGGCACCGGCACCGGCACCGGCCAGGACGGCGACGCGGAGCACGGCCGCCGAGCAGGCGTGGCTCCCCGCGCCGAGCCGCGCGGGCTGGGACGGTACCCGCTACTGGTTCAAGACCAACGGCCAGTGGCGCTGGACCAGCCACCAGAGCGTCTACCTCCAGCGCACCGGAGGCGGCACGGGGGGCACCGGGGCAGGCACCGGCGCCACCGCGCCGCCCGCGAAGCCCGCGCCCCCGAAGGGGAACACGGCCTCCCTGGAGCCCGCCCTCACGTACGCCCTCGCCCAGTTGGGCAAGCCGTACATCTGGGGCGGCAACGGGCCCACCGGCTACGACTGCTCCGGCCTGGTGCAGCAGGCGTACGCCCGCGCCGGGATCTCGCTGCCACGGGTCGCCTCGGACCAGTACGGGGCCACCACCAAGATCTCGTCCAGCAGCCTGCGCCGCGGCGACCTGCTCTTCTGGTCGTCCAACGGCCGTCAGTCCGGCGTCCACCACGTCGCCGTCTACCTCGGCGGCGGACGCTACGTGGAGGCCCCCCGGCCGGGCAAGAACGTCCGCGTCTCGCCGCTGTCGAACGGCTACCCGCCCAACCTGTTCGGCCGCCCCTGACCGGACACCGGGCGAGCCGGCCCCGACCGCGTCATAGGGGCGCAGGCGGGGCCTCTCTCAAGTGTCACGCAGGTACGGCGGCACCGCCCGCCTCGAGGAGGAGGCCCCCCTTGCCCACCCAGCCGACCCCGCCGCCTCAACCGACCCAGCCGTCTCAGTCCTCCGCACCCCGGGAGCTGACGCGGCGCCAGGAGGAGGTGTTGTGGCTCATGCTGACCGGTGCCACGGCGGACCGGATCGCCCAGGAACTGGGTATCAGCCGGGCCACGGTGCAGACCCATCTGCGCGCCATCTACGCGGCGTTCGGCGTCCGGAGCCGGGCGCCGGCCGTCATCGCGGCCATCGAGCGGGGCTATCTGCCCGGCAGCCTCGACCGGGGCTGGAGCCACGACCGGGAGCGGGTGCTGCGCGCCCTGCGGCAGGCGTGGAGCCCCTGCTGGGTCCACCCGGCGCACACGCCGAGCTGCGCCGTGTGCGTCCGGGCGGCCACCCTGGGCCACGCCATCGCCCTGGTACGGGACCCGGGGGCGCCGGCGCAGCCCCCGCCGGCGGCCGGCCCCCCGGGCGCCGCCGGCGGCCCCCGCCCGGTCCCTCCCCGCCCCACCAGGGCCCTGCCGCCGCCGGAACCGTCCCGGAAGACGGGCAACGGAAACGGGGCCCACCGGTGACGTACCACTCCCGCCGGGGCGCACGCGGGCCCGGTGCCCGACGCCGCGCCGCCGGGCGTCACGTGCCCGGCGGCGCGGCCTCACCCGACGCGGAAGGCGCGGGCACCGCCGGGGGCGGCGCCGGCGGCCCGGCCGGGCGTCACGCGCGGGCCCGACCGGCCGCGGTCCCCGCCCGCCTCAGCCGCGCCGGCAGGCTGGAGCCGGGGACCGCGGTCTCGGCGGCGAGCAGCCGGCACAGCGCGCACCCGCCGAGATGCGCCCGGACCTCGTCGTTGCGGCGGGCCGTGAGTTCGAGCCGTACGTGCGCGGCGGCCGTCAGGTACGACAGGTGGCTCCCCCGCGCCTCCACCGGCCCGGTGCGGCGCAGCCCCCGCCACAGGTAGGCGTCGACGAGGGCGTCGAGTCCGGCCCGCAGCGGCCCGGGGCCGTGCCGGTCCGGGGGTTCGCCCTCCACGCAGACCGCCCACAGAACGTCGGCGTGGTGCGCGGGGAGGGAGGTGAGCACGTCGTAGGCGAGCAGCGTCTCCTCGGCGCCGGGCCCGCCGCCGGTGACCACGCGGCGCAGCGCGCGCCCGGCCGCGGCCCGCCGGACGCCGACCCGGACCTCGCGCTCGAAGTCGAAGGTGCGGTCCTCCGGCGCCGTGCGCTGCAACGCCTCGACGGCACGGCGGCAGGCGTGGAAGAGCAGCGTCTCCGTCCCCTCGCGCTCCGACGCCCCGAGATAGCGCCGCACGATCCGGCGTCCGGGCCGGGCGGCGCGCACGCACAGCCGGTGGACGGCGCCGGGTTCGCCGAGCCGGGCGCGGTGGAGGAGGTCGGCCTGTTCGGGCGGGGGCGCGGGAAGGACGGGCGGCCCGGTGGACAGCGCGTGCGGGAACGGATCGGGGCCCAGCCGCGGCAGCCGCACGGTCTCCGGTTCGGCGACGACGGCCCTCGGGCGCACGGCGATCCCCCGCCGGAAGGTGGTCCAGTCCCAGGTGGCCCTCCCCGCCGACCGCCCGACGTCGCTCACGGCCACCCCGCCCTCCCGTAGGCATCCCGCGGCCCCGCCCGAACCGAAGCCTCGAAACCCCAGAGCCCCGCCCCCGCCCTCCATGACGCGAAACGCCCCGGAAGCCGCGAAGGCGACACGGGGCAGCGGGGTGGGCGGGAGCGGCGAACGGACGGCGGGGCGGCGGCGCGCGGCGCGCCGCGAGCGGAGGTGGGCCCGGCCGGCGACGGCGCTCCGGGGGGCCGCGGCCGGCTCCCGCGCCGGGGCGCCCGAGCCCGGGGCACACCCCGGGCACTGCGGGGTCCCGGCGGCAGGCCACCGGCCGCCGGCCATGCGGCCTACGCACGGCGCGACACCGTCAAGCGGTGCGTCGACCGCCTGCGGCGGTGGCACGGCGTCGCGAAAGCCACCGCCTCCCGGGGGTGTTGACGGAACGGATGCCGGTGGCCGCCAGCAGTGCCGCGGTCAGGGACCACGCGAGGACACTGCTCGACGGATACAGGACCACAGCCCACCAGGCGTGGCTTCCTGCCGGGCCACGTCCCGCCACGATGCTGGCGATCAGCAGCATCATGCCCGTGGCGATACCTGATGCGCTGTTGCCCACCTGGGCGATCAGGAGACCGACGCAGGTCAACAGCATGACGTTGCGGGCGATGTCGAAACCTGTGACGAAACCGGCTGCCAGACACAGGACGAAAACGGATGCCACGAATACCGCGTCGATCACGGCGACATCGACTGCGGCGGTCCGTTCGATGTGATCGGCACGTCGGTTGAGGCAGTACAGGACCGTGGAAGACACCAGCAGTGGGGTGAAGTAGGCCAGGGGCGCGACGCCGCTGCCATGGAGAGCGGGCAACTCGATGCTGCTCGTTCCCGAAAGCTGGCATACCACCGCCATCAGGATGATCGCTCCGGCTGCGATCCACCACTTCCGCACTGCTGTCACATACAGCCTCACCGGGCCCCCTGCCCCGCGCAGGCATGGTTGAGGACCTGTTGCGTGAACCAGGCGGACTGCTGCTTCGCCGGCTCGTCGAGAACAGGGCCTACCAGGCCCCACAACTGCGGATCGGTTCTCCTGCGTACCTCGTCCTTGTCGCCTGCCACGGCAGTGGCCCATACGACTTCCGGAGCGGACGGGCCTCCGCATGACCGCTTTCCATGCTGGGCCGCGGTTCCTTCGACAGCCGATATTGCCATGACATCGGCAGCCGTATGGTAATCGGCTTGCCGGCGAACGGCGGGGAGTGACCAGTGCAACCGCCAGACGCCCGGTGCGGGCTTCACTGACGGCGAGAGGATTTCCATACGCTTCGGCTGTGTGACGCCGGCGGCGACCAGGGCACTGAGTGGACGTTGGGTGTTGTGGCGGATCTGCGGAATATGGGAACGGTACTCCGGTGGAACGCAGATCTGCGGGGCGGTTCCGGAACACACGGAATCAACGGCACGGACGGTTGACGGATTGCCGTAGCCCCATCCGCTGACCGCGGCGTGTCCGGCGAGGAGCGCCACCGCGGCGACACCCGCGCCTGCGGGGAGGAAGATACGGCGGGAGTCGGTGCGGGTGAGGAGCCATACGACAGCTATGAGACAGCCGGTGAAAATCCATGGCACGAAGTAGATGTCGGGCCGGTGGACATCGGTGATGGTGGATGTTCCGTCGATGAATCCGCCGAGATGCCTCAGCCATGCGTGAGACATGGCGTGTGGCATCGTCAGCCAGGCCCAGCACAGGGCTGCTGCTGCCGGTGCGGCGATACTTCTGGGGAGACGTCCGCCGACGTACCAGCCGATCACGGCCCACTCGGCAGGGACGATGGTCATGTGTGCCAGTGCGGTCCATCCGGCGCCGGAAGGAAATACCCCGGTATTGATCCGTGCCATGACGACGGCGAGCACGAGAAGTGCGGCTCCCAGCGCGACGATGGGAGTAGCGACGAACAGTAACAGCGACCATCGTGACCGTGCGGATGTGGTCAACATATGCCGTACGGGCCGCAAGCGCCCCGAGTCCCATGCGGCACATGCGGCGACGGCCGGGGCTATCGCGGCCAGAGCGTAGATCGTACTCTCGCCCGACTCGATTCCGTAGTGTGATGGAACGGTGAGAACCGTGCTCTGCATGTACAGGTATACGAACAGGGCCGCCGGGACGATGACCCAGGGAGCCGCCGAACGCCGCAGCTGATGCCAGATGATCACCGGGTTCCTCCTTCGAGGACAGCGGTGTAGGCGTCTTCCGCGGCGCGCCCCGAGTGGCCTTGGGTGCCCGAATGATCGAGAAACGAAGGAACAGATCCGTTGAACAGCACCTTTCCCTCATAAAGCACCACGACGTCGCTGAAGACTTCACTGATGTCAGCGATGTCATGAGTGGAGACGATCACCTGTGTTTCGTTCCGCAACGATGCGACGAGCTGGAGGAAGGACCTCCGCTGTTTCGGATCGAGCCCTACGGTGGGTTCGTCAAGGAGCAGGATCCTGGCGCGGTGGACGAGGGCCTGAGCGATGGCGACACGCTGCTGCTGCCCGCCGGACAGGTCACTGACCTTCCGGTCCACTTGCTCGGCGAGGCCCACACGTTCCAGCGCCTCGCCGGACGCGCTCGACGCGTCGCGCTGCGCCATGCCCTTGAGCCATCCCGCGTAGGTGACGTGCTGACGGCAGGTCATCCCCGGGAGGAACGACGGATTCTGCGGGAGCCACGCCACTGAGGCACGGTAGGCCGCGGACTGCTTGCGGCTCCACGGGCTCAGGCCGTCGAATGTCACGCCTCCGGACCGGGGGCGCAGGGCGCTCGCCCCGAGCGACAGCAGTGTGCTCTTGCCGGCTCCATTGGGTCCGAGGAGAACGGTGGCTCCGGAGGTGAAAGCCAGATCGAGGCCCCGGACGACGTCATCACCTCCCCGGTATCCGAAGGTGCACTCGTGGAAGGCGAGAGTCATGGAGGGCCCTTCTGCGCGCCGGCCCCGCGGCACGGTGTGCCGCGGGGCCGCGAACTGCCGATCGGTTGTAGGCGGTCAGTGAGGAGACCGATACGGGAGCGTAGACGTTGTGCCCGTGGCCGACGACGAAGTGGCTGCCCCCGCCGTGCTCGCTCCGTGGGGGTGGGACGGGGCTCTCGCTGGCCGGGCGGGGTTGCGGGGGTGGGCCGGGTAGGCCCGGTGCGTCCGTGGTGGTGGCGAACTGGAGGTGCGGGGTGGCGTCGGCGCCGGGGCGGCTGGCGGAGCCGGGGGGTACGGCTCGCGAGCGGGCGGAGGAGTCACGGGCCGAACCGGACACAGCGCGGTCGCGGCGGGACGACCGGCTCATCGCCCGCCGACGGGTCGGCCGGGTGTGCGGCGGGGCGGGATCGCGGGCCGGGAAGGGCGCATGGAGGCCGGGACGAAGCCACAGGGCCGTCGGCGGCGAAGACGGCACCGGCGGACCCGGCGTCGGCCGGGCACACCCGGTTCGGCCCCGGGGCCGATGACAGAGTAAGCACTCCTTCGGCCTGGACGGCCGGAGGGGCCGGCAGACGAGCCGGGCTGTACGCCGGGTTCTGTTCCGGGGGGTCCTCGCGGGCCCCCCGGTGACGGTCATCCCTCTAGGACCGGCGTTGCCACCGGCCTCCAGCGGTCTACCCGCGGACTCGGGCGGGCAGCCCTCGAACGTCCGCGCAGGAGCGCCGGGGCGCTCCCTCTTGACCTTGCTCCGGGTGGGGTTTACCTAGCTGCCCAGGTCACCCTGGGCACTGGTGGTCTCTTACACCACCGTTTCACCCTTACCGAGGACCGAGGTCCCCGGCGGTCTGCTTTCTGTGGCACTGTCCCGCGGGTCACCCCGGGTGGCCGTTAGCCACCACCCTGCCCTGTGGAGCCCGGACGTTCCTCGGGAAGCCCCAGGGGGCTCCACGCGACCGTCCGCCCGGCTCGTCTGCCGTGCCCCCATGCTACCGGCCCGGCAGCCCCTCCCGTCCCGCGCCCGCGGCCGGAGGAAGCCGCCGGTCTCCCGGCCGGGGGCGCGTACGGGTGCGCCCGGCCCGCCGGGAGCCGTGCCCCGTGCTTGACCTTGTCGCGACGGCAACGTTTTGACTGGGGGCATGCGAATCGGAGAGGTCGCCGACGCGGTGGGGGTCACCACGCGGACGGTGCGGTACTACCACCACCAGGGGCTGTTGCCGGAGCCGGAGCGGCTGGCCAACGGTTACCGGACGTACACGCTGCGGCACGTCGTCGTGCTCGCGCGCATCCGGCGGCTGACGGAGCTGGGGCTCGGGCTCGCCGAGGTGCGGGACGTCCTCGCGGACGACGCCGGGAAGGACCTGGCCGAGGTGCTGGCGGAGCTGGACGCCGACCTCGCCCGGCAGGAGGCGGCGGTCCGGGAGCGACGGGCGCGGCTGCGGGCGTTGCGGGAGACGGAGGGCGGGCTGTCGGCCGAGGGGCCGGTGTCGCCGGAGCTGGCCGCGCTCTTCACGGACATGGCGCCCGCCGTCGAGGGCTCGCCGATGGCCGCCCGGGACCGGGAGATGCTGGCGTTGCTGGAGACCACGGCGGGCCCCGAGGTGCGGGCCCAGCTCGTGGGCACCCTGCGCGAGGCCCTGGGGTCGCCGGAGGCGGTCGCCCGGGTCCGGCGCGTCTACGCCCTGCTGGACGAGCTGGCCGACGCGGCGCCCGACGATCCCCGGGTCGGGGAGGCGGCCCGCGCGCTCGCCGGTTTCCTGCCCGGGGAGCTGCCGGAGGGGGAGCCCGGCGCCGGGGGCACGGCCGGTTTCCTGCGGGCCTTCTACGCCGACTTCGCGCCCGCCCAGGCGGAGGCCATCCGGCAGGCGATGCGTCAGGCCGGCTGTGGGCGGTGGGAGCCGTGAACGCCGGACGGCTGCTGCTCCGGCACGAGCTGCGGCTGCTCGCCGCCCTCGGGCGGTGGGCGTCCCGGCGGCCGGCGGCCCTGCCCCAGGGCTCGGTCGCCTTCGGGTACGCGCGGGGACAGGGCGCTCCCATGGCCGGGCTGGGGTGCGTGTGCGTGGTCGAGACGCTGATGCTCTCCGTGCTGCTGCGCGGCCGGCCCACCGTGCACCACGTCGTCCTCGTGCTGGACGTGTACGCGGTCGTCCTGGTCGTCGCCCTGCACGCCTCCTCGGTGGTGTACCCACACGTCCTGGACCCGGGCGCCGGGACGCTGCGGGTACGCCGTTCGCTCCACGTCGACCTGGTGGTCCCGCTGGAGCGGGTCGTGTCCGTGCGGCGCGAGCTGCGCACCACGCACGAGCGGCGGGAGGGCGCACTGGACGTCGTCGTGGGCGCGCAGACCTCCGTGACGCTCGAACTGGCCGGGACCGTGCGTCACGTGACGTTCCTCGGGCGGCGGCGCGAGGTGGGGGTGGTCCGTCTCCACGCCGACGATCCGGCCGCCCTCGTACGGGCCGTCGTCGCGGCACGGGACGGGTTGGCGGGGCCCGCGTAGGGCGGGTGGTGCCGACGGCCCCTGGCCACGCGTGGTGAGGGATGTGGGGAGGGATACGGCCGGTCGGGCGGCGGTCCCCCGGGCGGCTCGCGGCCGACCGGAAGGGGGCGCACAGCCCGGCGGGGGCGCGCAGCCCGGCGGGGGCACGGAGCCGGGCGTGGGCGTGGAGCCCGGCGGGGTGGGGCGCCGTACGCCGTACCCTGGCCGGGGTTCCGAGTGAAGGAGTGCGTGTGCTGGTCCTGCTGCCGCCGTCGGAGGGGAAGGCGCCGTCGGGGCGCGGTGCCCCGGTGGAGACCGGGGCGTTGTCGCTGCCGGGGCTCACGGCCGCCCGGGGGACCGTCCTCGGCGAGTTGGTGGAACTGTGCTCCGGGGACGAGGAGAAGGCCCGCGAGGTGCTCGGGCTGAGCGAGGGGCTGCGCGGCGAGGTCGCCAAGAACGCGGGGCTGCGCACGGCCGGGGCGCGGCCGGCCGGGGAGGTGTACACGGGCGTGCTGTACGACGCCCTGGGCCTGGCGTCCCTCGATCCGGCGGCCCGGCGGCGGGCCGCGCGGAGCCTGCTGGTGTTCTCGGGGCTGTGGGGCGCGGTCCGGGTCGGCGACCGCATCCCCTCCTACCGCTGCGCGATGGGCGTGAGACTGCCCGGCCTCGGCGCGCTGGGCGCGTTCTGGCGGGCGCCGATGGCCGAGGTGCTGCCGGAGGCGGCCGGGTCCGGGCTGGTGCTGGACCTGCGGTCGGCGGCGTACGCGACGGCCTGGAAGCCGGCGGGCGAGGTCGCCGGGCGGACGGCGTCGGTACGGGTGCTGCACGCGCCGACCCGCAAGGTGGTCAGCCACTTCAACAAGGCGACCAAGGGCCGGATCGTCCGGAGCCTGCTGGAGTCGGGCAGCGCGCCGCGGGGACCGGCGGAGCTGGTGACGGCGCTGCGGGACCTCGGGTACACGGTCGAGGCGGAGGCGCCCGCACGGGCCGGGCGGCCGTGGTCGCTGGACGTGCTGGTGGACGAGGTCCACTGAGCCGGACCCCAGGTCGTTGCAGTGTGCGCAACGGGCTTTGCGCGGGGTGCGGGCGGCGGGCACGATGAGGCCATGACCTCACCGCTGCCCCCGTCCCCGTCCGGCTCCGTGCTGGATCTCGCGCCCGTGGTGCCCGTCGTGGTCGTCCACGACCCGGCCGACGCGGTGCCGCTGGCCCGTGCCCTGGTCGCCGGCGGACTGCCGGCGATCGAGGTCACGCTGCGCACGCCGGCCGCGGTGGAGGCGATCCGGGCCGTGGCCCGCGAGGTGCCGGAGGCGGTGGTCGGCGCGGGCACCCTGGTCACGCCGGACCAGGTGGCCGAGGTGGTGGCCGCCGGGGCGCGGTTCCTGGTGAGCCCGGGGTGGACGGACGCGCTGCTGGCGGCGATGCGGGGGGCGGGGGTGCCGTTCCTGCCAGGGGTGTCGACCACGTCGGAGGTGGTGGCGCTGCTGGAGCGCGGGGTGCGCGAGATGAAGTTCTTCCCGGCCGAGGCCGCGGGCGGCACCGCCTACCTCGAGGCCCTCGCCGGACCGCTGCCGCAGGCCCGGTTCTGCCCGACCGGCGGCATCGGCCCGGCCTCCGCCCCGGAGTACCTGGCGCTGCCCAACGTGGGCTGCGTCGGCGGCAGTTGGATGCTCCCGGCGGACGCGATCGCCGACCGCGACTGGGGGCGGGTCGAGGAGCTGGCCCGGTCGGCGGCGGCGCTCAGCGCAGGTGGGACGTGTCGTTGAAGAGCCGGACGCTGGCTCCGCCGTCGGCGTAGTAGGCCACCGCCGACAGCGAGGCCGCCGACAGCTCCATGCGGAACAGGGCCTCGGGCGGGGCGCCGAGGGCGAGCCGGACGAAGGTCTTGATCGGCGTCACGTGGGAGACGAGCAGGACCGTACGGCCCGCGTACGCGGCCACGAGCCGGTCGCGGGCGGCGGCCACCCGGGCGCCGGTCGCGGCGAAGCTCTCGCCGCCGCCGGTCGGTTCGGCGTCCGGGGAGGAGAGCCAGGCGTCGAGGTCGTCCGGGTGGCGTTCGCGCACCTCGGCGAAGGTCAGCCCCTCCCAGGCGCCGAAGTCGGTCTCGCGCAGGCCGTCGTCGACGGCGACCTTAAGGCCGAGCCGGCCGGCGACGACGGCCGCCGTCTGCCGGGTCCGGGCCAGCGGGGACGCCACGACGGCCTGGACGGTGCCGCGCCGGGCCAGGCTCGCGGCGACCCGCTCGGCCTGTTCCCTGCCGACGTCCGACAGGGAGGGATCGCTGCCGCCGCTGCCGGAGAACCGCTTCTGCGGGGTCAGCGGCGTCTCCCCGTGCCGCAGCAGGACGAAGGTCGCGGGGGCGCCCATGTCGGGCGGGCCCCAGCCGGGGGTGGCCACGGTCCGGGCGGCGCGGGCGTCGGTCCCGGTACGGGTACGGGTACCCTCGGCCCCGGCGGGCGCGGAGACGGCCCGCGCGGCGGGCGGGCTCGCGGACGCCCCCGACGCCTCGGACACGCCGGACGCCTCAGGCGACCCGGAGGCACCGGAGGTCCCGGAAGCACCGGACGTCCCCGAGGCACCGGCGGCGTCCGAAGCCCCGGCGGGCCCGCCCGCCCGCGGCCCCGCTCCCGGTGTCCACGGTTCGCCGCGGGCGCCCGCGTCCATCGCCTCGTTGGCCAGCCGGTCGGCGTGCCGGTTGCTCTCGCGGGGGATCCACTCGTAGGTGACCCGGCCGGGCGGGAAGACGGCCGCCGCCTCCAGCGCGAGCGGCTTCATCGCGGGGTGCTTGACCTTCCAGCGGCCCGACATCTGCTCGACGACGAGTTTGGAGTCCATCCGGACGCGCACCGAGGCCGCCGGGTCCAGCGCGTGCGCGGCGCGCAGCCCGGCCACCAGTCCCCGGTACTCGGCGACGTTGTTGGTGGCGACGCCCAGGTACGCGGCGGTCTCGGCCACCGTCTCGCCGGTCGCCGCGTCCCGCACCACGGCGCCGTAGCCGGCGGGCCCCGGGTTGCCCCGCGAGCCTCCGTCGGCCTCGACCACGAACTCCCGCACCCGCGACGCCCCTACAGTCCGGAGTCGGCCGTACGCACCAGGATGCGGCGGCAGTTCTCGCAGCGGACCACGGTGTCCGGGGCGGCCTGGCGGATCTCGTTCAGTTCGGTGATGGCCAGTTCCTGGCGGCAGCCCTGGCAGGTGCGCTGGGACAGCTTGGCCGCGCCGACCCCGCCCTGCTGCTCGCGCAGCCGGTCGTAGAGCTTCATCAGGTCGGCGGGGACCGCCGCGGCGACGACCTCGCGGTCCTTGGTCACCGAGGCGGCCTCGGCGTCGAGTGTGCCGAGGGCGGTGTCACGGCGGGCGGTGACCTCGTCGAGGCGGCCCTGGACGGCGGCGACCCGCTCGGTCAGCTCGGCGACGCGCTCCTGCGCGGACTCCCGGCGCTCCATCACCTCCAGGACGATGTCCTCCAGGTCGCTCTGGCGCTTGGCGAGGGAGGCGATCTCCCGCTGGAGGCTCTCCAGGTCCTTCGGGGAGGTGACCGCGCCGGAGTCCAGGCGCTGCTGGTCGCGGGCGGCGCGGCGGCTCACCTGGTCCACGTCCTGTTCGGCCTTGGTCTGTTCGCGGGCGCAGTCGCTCTCCTCGGTCTGCGCCGCCACCAGCAGGTCGCGCTGCTGGGCGTGGTCCTTGGTCAGCGACTCGACCTCGGCGTGCTCGGGCAGCGAGCGCCGCTTGTGCGCGATCTGCTGGAGGCGGACGTCCAGGTCCTGGACGTCGAGGAGGCGGATCTGGTCGGCGGGCGCGGCGTTCAGTTGGGGGCTCCTGCGGTCGGGTCGGCGGACGCCGCGTGGGCGGTCCAGGGGTCGGTGACCGTCCGGGAGACGTGGACCCTCAGGCCCCATCCCCTCCGGTCGGAGATCTCGTCGAGCTGGGCGGCGGCCAGCTCGCACCAGGGCCATTCGGTGGCCCAGTGCGCGGCGTCGAACAGCGCGAGGGGGCTGTGGGCGCGGGCCTCGGAGGCCGGGTGGTGGCGCAGGTCGGCGGTGAGGAAGGCGTCGACCCCGGCGGCCCGTACGTGGTCGAAGAGGCTGTCGCCGGAGCCGCCGCTGACGGCGACGGTGCGGACGGTGGCCTCCGGGTCGCCGGCGACGCGGATGCCCTGCGCGGTGGCGGGCAGCCGCGCGGCGGCCCGGCGGGCGAACTCGCGGACCGTGAGCGGGTGGTCCAGCTCGCAGATCCGGCCCAGTCCGCGGCGGCCCTCCGGGTCGCCCGGGTCCGGCACGAGGGGCCCCACGACACGCAGGCCGAGGGCGCCGGCCAGGGCGTCGGAGACACCGGGGTCGGCGGTGTCGGCGTTGGTGTGCGCGACGTGCAGGGCGATGTCGTTCCTGATCAGCGTGTGCACGACCCGGCCCTTGAAGGTGGAGGCCGCGACGGTCGTGGTCCCCCGCAGGTAGAGCGGGTGGTGGGTGACGAGCAGGCCGGCGCCGAGGTTCACCGCCTCGTCGACGATCTCCTGGACCGGGTCGACCGCGAACAGGACCCGGGTGACCTCCTGGCCGGGGTCGCCCACGACGGTGCCGACCGCGTCCCAGGACTCGGCCCGCTCGGCGGGCCACAGGTTCTCCAGCGCGGCGATGACTTCTGACAGACGGGGCACGCAGGCAAGGCTACCTGGCCGTCCCGCGCCGCCGTACCCGCCGCGTGTGCAGGGCGTATCCACGGCGTATCCGCGGGCGCCCGCCCCGGCGCACCCGCCGTACGACGGCACCCGCGCCGTGCGAGCGCCCCCGCCATAGGACAGCGCCCCCGCCGCCACCGCCCGCCCCGCCACCGCCCGTTCGGCCGCCCGGCGCCGCACCGTGCCGTCCACCGCCCCTCACCCCGCCCCTCACCCGTGCCGCACCCGTGTCCGCCACGCCCACGTCCCCGGCACCCGCGTCCCGCGGCCCCCGAGGGAGGGGGCAGCACACTCGGAGCCCCTTCCTCGGCAGAATCGTTCCTGTGCCACCCGTTTGTGTGACGAGGGTGGTCGTCGGTCCTCCGGCCGCGCGTACGAAAACTAGCTTCGTCGCCGGAGGTGACCGAACGATGACAGCGTGTGCGATCGAGCCGTCGGCGGACCGCGGGATCGGCGACCACGAGGACGGCCCGCCGCGGCCGGGCTGCGCCGTCGCCGCGGAGGGCGCCTACGCCGCCCGCCTCGCCCGCGACGGCGAGTCCTGGTTCCCGGAGCGCTGGACGCTGGACGGCCCCGAGCCCTACGCCGTGCCGCTCCCCGCGCACCAGCCCGAGGAGCCCGGTACCGAGGTGCAGCCGATGGGCGACGGGCGGGTCCTGGTGCACCGGGTGGCGGCGGAGCGGCACCTCTTCGCCCTGCTGTACCCCGCCGGGCCCGGCACCGGCGAACTGCCGCTCGGCGCGGTCGAACACCCCCGGGACTCCGGCGCGCTGCGGCTGGTCCCCCCGGTCCCCGGCGGCGAGCGGGCCTACGCCCTCGCCGTGGGCCCGCGGACGACGACCGTGTGGCGGGTGGCCGGCGGTCCCTCGGGGCCCGAGCCGGTCGCCGAGGTCACCGGCCGCTGCGCGGGCGGGGCATGGCTGGACCGCGAGGGCCGGATGCTCGCGGTGGACCGGGAGACCGGCGGGCGCACCAAGGCGGTCGTCGTGGACCTGGCGCGGGACGGCGAGGTGTCGCCGCTGCTCCAGATCGCCGAGGACAGCGACGACCGGGTCCTGCTGGCCGACCCCGACAGCGGTCTGGTGCTGGTCCGTTCGGACGCGCCCTCGCCCGGCGCTCACCGGCTCGGCTGGGGGGTGCTGGGCAGCACACTGCCGGTGCGCTTCCCGGGATGCCTGACCGTACCCGGCTGCACGGTCACCCCCTTCGCCGTCCAGCCGGGACAGGCGCTGACGCCCGAGCGGTGCGCCGTGGCGCTGCGGGTGGACGGGCCGTTCGGGAGCTGGGTCGGGGTGTGGCGGCCGGCCGAGCGGCGGATGCGGCACCTCCCGGCGCCCGAGGGCTGGCTGGCCGGAGCCGGGCTGTGGACGCCGGAGGGCGAACTGTGCCTGCCGTACGCCACGGACGAGGTGCCCTGCGGGCTGGCCCGGCTGACGGTGCCCGAGGACGACGCCGAACCGGCGCGGGAGGAGGAGCCGGAGCCCGGGGCGGCGGCACCGGCACCGGCCCCGGCGCCGCGGCCGGTGCCCCTGCAACAGGCCCCGCTGGCCCGACTGGCGGAGCGGGCGCCGCGGGTAACGAAGTAGTCGCGAAGTAGTCGCGGTTGGCGTGACGGCCCCGGGGGCCGTCGGACCCGCCGGTTAGACTCGCCCGGCTACAGGAAAGATCAGTGTGACGGGGTGAATTCCTTCCGATGAGCGACGCCAGCACGAACCAGCCGACGCGGGCCGACGGTGCCGACGTTCACGAGACCTCCGCGGGCCGCGGCCGGCACCGCGGACCGGTCTCCGAGCACGACGCCGAGGCGGCGCCGAGCGGCCGCCACCGCAAGCCCGCCGAGCGGGCCGAGACCGCGGCGGCCTGACCGTACGACCACCACGGCCGCCACCGACCGCCTCGGCCGGCGCGGTCGCCGGGCCCCGTCCGCCGCTTCCGGCGGGCGGGGCCTTCGCCGTCCCGCGCCGCGCTCAGCCGGTCCCCGGCCCGCCGTCCCGCCCGCTCTCCGGCGCCTCGGGCACGTCCCCCGCCGGGGCCGCCTCCCGTGGTGCCTCCCCGGCACCGGTGCGCGGCCCCTCGGCCTTCGCCGGCGCCGTGCGCGCGGGGAGCCAGGCCCACATCAGCAGGGCGCCCGCGACCAGCACCACGGCGCCGGTACGGAAGACCAGGGCGTACCCGTCGGTCAGCGCCTCGGGGCCCGCCCCGTCCCCGCCGGACCGGGCTGCCGCGATCGTCGACATCACGGCCAGGCCGAGCGAACCACCCATCGTGCGGGAGGTGTTGATGAGCCCGGAGACCAGTCCGGCGTCGCCCGGGGCCGCCCCCGAGGTGGCCACCGAGGCCAGCGGCGTGCCGGCGAGCCCGGCGCCCAGCATCATCAGCACCCCCGGGATCATGATCGCGGTGAGGTAGTCGCCGTCGGCGGTCATCGTCGACTGCCAGGCGTAACCGGCCGCCGAGACCAGCGTGCCCAGCGCCGCCAGGTTCCGCGCCCCGATCAGCCGCATGAAGCGGGGGGCCGCCTTCGAGCCCAGGACCACGGCGAGGGAACTGGGCACCAGCGCGAGACCCGCCTCCAGCGGCGAGTAGTGGAGGACGTTCTGGGCGTAGAGCGTCATGAAGAACCACATCGAGAACATCGCCGAGCCGCACACCAGCATCGCCACGTTGGCCGAGCCCACCGACCGCAGCCGCAGCAGGGCGAGCGGCACCAGCGGGGCGACGGTCCGCGCCTCGACGAGGAGGAACAGCGCGAGCATCGCCGGCCCGGCCACCAGCGGCACCAGCGTGGCCGCCGCCGACCAGCCCGCCGACTCGGTCTGCGAGATGCCGTACGCGAGGGTCGCCATCCCGGCGGTCACCAGCAGCGCGCCGGGCAGGTCGAGCCGGCGCCGCCGCCCGGACCGGCTCTCGGAGAGCCAGCGCACGGCACCGGCGAGGACGACCGCGCCGACGGGCACGTTGATGAGCAGGACCCAGCGCCAGGAGAGCCCGTCGACCAGGACGCCGCCGACCAGTCCGCCGGCCGCGCCGCCGCCCGCGCCCACGGCGGTCCAGGTGGCGATGGCCCGCGCCCGCGCGGCGCCCTCCGGCACGGCCGCGGTCAGGATCGTCAGCGTGGACGGCGCCAGCACCGCCGCGCCCAGCCCCTGCACGGCGCGGGCGGCGAGCAGTTCCCAGCCCTCCCCGGCGAGACCGCCGCCCAGCGAGGCCAGCGTGAACAGGCCGAGCCCCACCAGGAACATCCGCTTGCGCCCGTAGAGGTCCCCGGCCCGTCCGCCGAGCAGCATGAGGCCGGCGAAGGAGATGGCGTAGGCGTTGACCACCCACTGCAGGCCCTGGGCGCTCAGGTCGAGGTCGGCGCGCATCGAGGGGAGCGCGACGTTGACGACGGAGACGTCGAGGACGACCAGGAACTGCCCGGCGCAGGCGAGCGCCACGATGAGCCAGGTCGGTGGTGTACGGCGAGGGGATATCCGGGCGGCGGGGGTTCGGGGGGCTTGCAGCATGGACGTCATGGTCTCAGCCGGGTGGCGCCCCTTGCACCGGGATAGTCGCGCGGCACGGCCGGACGGGGCGCGCGGACGCCCGGACGGCCCGCCGCCGGGGCCGGCGGGCGCCCGGACGGAGCCCGCCGGCCCCCGGCCCCCCGGCCGTGCCCTCCCCCGCGCCCGTACGCGGCCCGCGGGACCCCCGCGGCCTCGTCCCCTCCCCCGGCACCCGGCGGCTCGCCCGTCCCGGTCTGCCCGTCCCGCTCCGCCCGCCGGTCCCGCCCCCCGCCGCCCGTGCGTCCCGAGGCACGGTGGACGCCCGGCCCGGGGGTCGGCCAAGATTCCCTTAGGGGCCCGAAGCAACGGAATCGGCGCCCCGCGCACGGGGGCCCGCCCGTGCCCGTCCCGCCGCCGGCGCGGACCCGACCCCGCCCCGGAGGCCCGAGCCCATGACGCCGACGTCGCCCGACCGGCCCCTGACCGCGGCGCGCAGGAGCGTCGTCCCGGTGCTCGCCTTCGCGGGCATCACGGTGGCGGTGATGCAGACGCTGCTGGTCCCCGTCATCAAGGACCTGCCGCGCCTGCTGGACACCACCCCCGCCGACGCCACCTGGGTCCTGACCTCGACCCTGCTGGCGGGCGCCGTGGCCACGCCGGTCATGGGACGCCTCGGCGACCTGTACGGCAAACGGCGGATGCTGATCGCCAGCCTCGCCGTGATGGTGGTCGGCGCGCTGGTCAGCGCGGTCACCGCCAGTCTGGTCCCGATGATCGTGGGGCGGAGCCTGCAGGGCTTCGCCATGGGCGCGATACCCCTCGGCATCGGGCTGATGCGGGACCTGCTGCCGCCCGAGCGGCTCGGTTCGGCGATGGCCCTGATGAGTTCGTCGATCGGCGTCGGCGGCGGACTGGCCCTGCCCGCGGCGGCGCTGGTCGCCCAGCACGCCGACTGGCACACCCTCTTCTACGGCGCCGCCGCGCTCGGCGTCCTCTCCATCGCGCTCACCCTCCTCGTGGTGCCGGAGTCACCGCTGCGGGCGCGGGGTTCCTTCGACCTGCCGGGCGCGCTCGGCCTCGGCGCGGGTCTGCTGCTCTTCCTGCTGCCGATCACGAAGGGCGCCGAGTGGGGCTGGTCCTCGCCGGGCACGGTGGGCCTGTTCGCCGGCTCCCTGGTGGTGCTCCTGCTGTGGGGGTGGCTGGAGCTGAGGGTGGCGGCGCCCCTGGTCGACCTGCGGACGACGGCCCGCCGCGAGGTCCTGCTCACCAACCTCGCCTCCGTCATGATCGGCGTCTCCTTCTACGTGGTCTCCCTGGTCCTGCCCCAGCTCCTCCAACTGCCCACCGCCACCGGGCACGGGCTGGGGCAGTCCATGGTCGTGGCGGGGCTGTGCGTGGCCCCGCTGGGGCTGACGATGATGTTCACCGCGCCGCTGTACGCTCGGCTGTCCGCCCGCCACGGACCGCGCACCACGCTGATCATCGGCCTGCTGGTCATCGCGGCCGGCTACGGCGGCGGGCTCGGCCTGATGGCGGCGGCCTGGCAGACCGTCCTCACCTCGGTGCTGCTGGGCGCGGGCGTCGGCCTGGCCTACGCGTCGCTGCCCGCGCTGATCACCGGCGCCGTCCCGGCGTCGGAGACCGGCGCGGCCAACGGCCTCAACACCCTGATGCGGTCCATCGGCACGTCGGTGTCGAGCGCGGTCGTCGGCATGGTGCTGGCGGCCACGGCGCACGACGCGGGCGGGGTCGCCGTGCCCTCCCTGCGCGGTTTCCGGATCTCCTTCCTGATCGCGACCGGCGCGGTGGCGGTGGGCCTGGTCCTGGCACTGCTGCTGCCCCGCCGGGTGTCCGCGGCGGGCGGGGCGCGGACGCCGGTGCCGGGCCGGGCCGGGCAGGCGCGGGCCGGGTTCCGGGGGCGGGTGCTGGCCGCCGACGGCACGCCGGTCGCGCACGCCAGGATCACGCTGCTCGACCGGCACGGGCGACGGGCGGGGGCGGCCCTCTCGGGCGGCGACGGACGGTACGCGCTCGCCGTACCCGGCGGGGGCCCGTACGTGCTGGCCGCCCGCGCCGCCGGGCACGGTCCGCTCGCGCACGCGGCGACCCACACGGGCGGGGAGGGGACGGTGGAGCTGGACCTCGCCCTGCCGGGCGAGACGGTCCCCGCCTGACGGCCGGCCCGCGCCGGGTGCCGCGTCACGCCCCCGCCGTGTACGCCGCGGGGCCGGTGCGGCAGCATGGGCCGCCGCACGTCCCGCCCCGCACGACCGCACGACCGCACGACCGAGAGGACCCCATGTCCGCGGCACCCGCGCCCGATGTCCAGGCCGCCTTCGAGGCAGCGAAGGGCTTCATGCCCCCGCACGAGGGCCTGGCCCTGTACGCCGCGGCGCTGGAGGCGGGCCGGCTCGGGCTGCCGCTGCTGGAGGTCGGCACCTACTGCGGGCGTTCCACGCTGCTGCTCGCCGAGGCGGCGCGGCTGAGCGGCGTCAGCGTGTTCACCGTCGACCACCACCGGGGCAGCGAGGAGCAGCAGCCCGGCTGGGACTACCACGACCCGGAGACGGTCGACCCCGAACTCGGCGTGATGGACACCCTTCCGCACTTCCGCCGCACGCTGCGCCGGGCGGGGCTGGAGGAGCACGTGGTGGCGCTGGTGGGCCGCTCGCCGCAGATCGCGGCGGTCTGGAACGCCCCCGTCGGCCTGGTGTTCATCGACGGCGGCCACACCGACGAGCACGCCGGCGCCGACTACGAGGGGTGGGCGCCGCACGTGGCGGAGGGCGGGTTCCTCGTCATCCACGACGTCTTCCCGGAACCGGCCGACGAGTTCACCGGGCAGGCGCCGTACCGGGTCTACCTGCGGGCGCTCGGGTCCGGCGCGTTCACCGAGGTCTCGGTGACCGACTCGCTGCGCGTCCTGCGCAGAACGTCGGCGGGGGCCGGGGCGCGCGGCGAGGGTCGCTGACGTGTCGTACACAGGCCCGGACACCGAACCGCCCCGCCGTTCCCCGCTGCGCCGCCCGTCGGTCGTGGCGCTGGCCGCGCTGGTGCCCGGCGCGCTGCTGGGCTGGGGCGTCTACGCGGCGGTCGGCGACGACGGCGGCGGCCGGGCGGACACCGCGCAGGCGTCCCCGGCGGCGAGCGGCACGGCCGCCTCCCGCGACCCCTCCGCCGCGCCCTCCGGATCGCCGGACGGGGCCGCGGGCGGGAGCCCGTCCGCGCAGGCGTCCCCGTCGGGCACCGCGCCGGGGTCCGCGCCCCCCGCGACCGGCCCGCTCAAGGGCAAGGTCGTCGTGATCGACCCGGGCCACAACACGGGCAACTCCCGCCACACGGCCGAGATCAACCGGGCCGTGGACGTCGGCACCCACCGCAAGGAGTGCGACACCACCGGCACGTCCACGGACGACGGGTACGCGGAGGCCGCGTTCACCCTGGACGTGGCACACCGGCTGCGGGCGCTGCTGGAGGAGCAGGGCGTGACGGTGCGCCTGACCCACGACGGGGACCGGCCGTTCGGCCCGTGCGTGGACGAACGGGCCCGGATCGGCAACGAGGCGCACGCGGACGCGGCCCTGTCCATCCACGCCGACGGCTCCGGCACCGGCAACCGCGGCTTCCACGTGATCCTGCCGGGCGCGGTGCGCGAGGGCGCCGCCGACACCCGCGCCATCGTCGCCCCCTCCGCCGAACTCGGCGAGCGGATCGCGGGCAACTTCGTCCGGGTCACGGGCAGCGCGCCCGCCAACTACCTCGGCGGCGGCACCGGTCTCGTCACGCGGACCGACCTGGGCGGTCTCAATCTGTCAACGGTTCCGAAGGTGTTCATCGAGTGCGGCAACATGCGGGACGCCACGGACGCCTCCCTCCTGACCAGCGGTTCCTGGCGGCAGAAGGCCGCGGAGGGGATGTCTGAGGGAATCGTGAGTTTCCTGCGCGGGTCGTGATCGGCGCACCCGTCCCTGCGGACAGCTCCGGCACCCGGAGGATAGTGTCGTCCGTACGATGAGGGGCCACCCCCGCGCTTCACACCGGGGCCCGAGGGCGACAGGGTGACAGCGACGCCTCCAACGACGAGACGACCTACGAAGGACCTGAAGTGAATATCCGCTCCCTCACTCGAGGCGACGGCGTGGTGATCGGAGCAGCGGTGTTGCTGTTCATCGCCTCGTTCCTCAACACGTACGAAGGCAGCAGCAGCGGCATCCCCAACGCCTGGGACGACCTCGGTCTGGTGATGAGCCTGTACGTCGGTGGCATCATCGGCGCGGTCCTGATCGTCCTCGCCCGTGCCCTCCCGCAGCCGCGCAAGGTGGCCGGCCTGGAACTGGGGCAGTTCGGTGTCGCGCTCTCCGTCTTCGCCGCGTGGACCGCGTTCTGGACGATCGTCGACCCGGCGGGTCCGTTCGACCGGCTCGGCTCGGTCGGTGTCGGCGCCGGTCTGGTCCTCGGCCTGATCGGCGCCCTGGCGCTGGCCGCGGGCGCGATCGCCACCCCGCTGGTGCCCGCGCTGGGCGCGGCCCTGCTGCCCGCCCCGAGCCCCGCCGCGCCGCAGCCCTACGGGGCGCAGCCGCAGGGCGGCTACGGCTACCCGGGCGCGCCGCAGCCGCAGTTCGGCGGCCAGCAGCCGGGGCAGCCCTTCGGGGGCCAGCCGTCGCAGGGCGGCCAGCAGGCGCCGGCGCAGCCGGCCGGGGACTTCTCCCCGTTCTGGTTCGCCGTGCCGGTGCCGCGTCCGCTGTTCGGGGAGGACGGTTCGCCGACCCCGATCGCCGAACTGGCGCCGGGCACCTGGTACCTGGCGGTGGAGCAGCGGGGGGCGAACCTGGTGGCGCAGACCCAGGACGGCCGCCGCGGCGTGCTCCAGGACACCTCGGGCATCCAGCGCGGCTGACCCGCTCGGCTGCCGCCAACGGCCCCTCGCCCACCGGTACGTCCGGGCGGGGGGCCGTCCTCGTGCCCCGACGGGCCGGCGGGGGCGGCCGGTGCGGCGCGGCGGGCTCCCGGAAGCGGTCTCCGGGGCCGGACGTGGAGCACGTCCCCTCGGCATCGGCAGGCACCGCCGTCGCTGGCCGGGCGGCGGTGCCTGCCGGTCAGCGGCGGCGGGAGGGGCCGGGTGCGCCCTCGCGGGCCCGGTCAGACGCAGCAGTCAGGGTCGAGGCCGCGCGGCAGCAGGTCGCCGGCGAAGACCCGGCAGGTCGCCTCGTGTCCGCCGAGCGCGGCGACCGCGAGGAGCAGGGAGCCGGCGGTCCAGGTGGTCAGCTCCCGCGGCCAGACGGCGTCGTCCTCGTAGACGTAACCGGTCCAGTACAGGCCGCTCGCGGGATCGCGCAGGTGCCGGATGGACTGGAGGATCTCCAGCGCGCGGTCGGACTCGCCCACCGCCCACAGGGCGAGGGCGAGTTCGGCCGACTCGCCGCCGGTGACCCACGGGTTGGGGACCACGCAGCGCACGCCGAGGCCGGGGACGACGAAGCGGTCCCAGCCCTCCTCGATCCGGCTGCGCGCCTCGGTGCCGCCGAGGGCGCCGCCCAGCACCGGGTAGTACCAGTCCATGGAGTAGCGGCCCTTGTCGAGGAACCGCCCGGGGTGCCGCCGGATGGCGTGCCGCAGCGCGCCCGCCGCCAGTTCCCAGTCGGGCTGCGGCTCCTCGCGCTGTTCCGCGACGGCGAGGGCGCAGCGCAGCGCGTGGTGGACGGAGGAACTGCCGGTCAGCAGCGCGTCGGTGGTGTCCGTGCCGTCCTCGTCGCGACGCCAGCCGATCTGCCCGCCGGGCTGCTGGAGGCGCAGCACGAACTCGACGGCGGCGACGACGACCGGCCACATCCGGTCGAGGAAGGTGTCGTCGCCCGTGGCGAGGTAGTGGTGCCAGGTGCCGACGGCCACGTACGCGACGAAGTTGGTCTCCCGGCCCCGGTCGGTGACGTCGTCGAAGGCGCCGTCGGCGTAGGCCGCGTACCAGGAGCCGTCCGGGTTCTGGTGGCGGGCGAGCCACAGGTAGGCCCGTTCGGCGGCCTCGTGCTCGCCGGCCGCGTCCAGGGCCATGGCGGCCTCGACGTGGTCCCAGGGGTCGAGGTGGTGGCCGCGGAACCAGGGGATGGCGCCGTCCGGGCGCTGGACGCCGAGGATGCCGCGGACGGTGGCGGCGGCCTCGTCGGCGGTCAGGACGCCGGGCAGGACGAGGTGTTCGGCGCGGGGGGCGCGGGAGGTGGTCACGGGGCGCCCACCCGGGGCAGGTGCGGCTTGGTCGCGTAGGCCACGAAACTCTTGCCGAGCAGCGGGTTCAGGGCCTGTTCGGCGACCCGGGTGGCGAGCGGCTTCTTCATGATGTCCCAGACCAGCAGCTTGTGGTACGCCCGCACGGGCAGCGCCCGGTCGTTGTCGACGCCGAAGGCGCATTTGAGCCACCAGTACGGAGAGTGCAGGGCGTGCGCGTGGTGGGTGCCGTAGGGGCGCAGGCCGGCCCCGCGGATCTTGCGGAGGAGTTCGTCGGCGCGGTAGATCCGGATGTGGCCGCCCTCGACCTCGTGGTAGGCGTCGGACAGGGCCCAGCAGACCTTCTCGGGGCCGTAGCGGGGGACGGTGACGGCGATGCGTCCGCCGGGGCGCAGCACGCGGACCATCTCGGCGAGGACGCCCTTGTCGTCGGGGATGTGCTCCATCACCTCGGAGATGATGACGACGTCGAAGGACTCGTCGGGGAAGGGCAGGGCGAGGGCGTCGCCCTCCACGGCGGTGGCGGTGGCTCCGGGCGGGGCCTCGCCGGCCTCCTCCATCGCGGCGAACCAGGTGGCGACCTCGCGGATCTCCTCCGCGTTGCGGTCCAGGGCGACGACGTGCGCGCCGCGCCGGTAACACGCGAAGGCGTGCCGTCCGGCGCCGCAGCCGAGGTCCAGGACGCGGTCGCCGGGGGCGAGCGGGAACCGGGTGAAGTCGACGGTCAGCACGTGGCCCTGCTTTCGGGATAGACGCCGGTGTCACGGGGGGAGGTCGGGGCGGCGGTCCGGGGCGCGGCGCGGTCCGGGGCGGTGGGCGCGGCGGCGACGGCCTCCCGGTAACGGGCGGCGGTGCCCTCGGCGGCGCGGGCCCAGGTGAAGTGGCGCAGGACCCGGTCGCGCCCGGCGGCGCCGAGCCGGGCCCGCAGCGCCGGGTCGCCGAGGAGCCGGCCGAGTCCGGCGGCGAGGGCGCCCGCGTCGCCGGGCGGCACCGCGAGGCAGGTCTCCCCGTCGCGTCCGGCGACCTCGGGCACGGCGCCGCCGGTGGTGGCCAGCAGGGGCGTGCCGGTGGCCATGGCCTCGGCGGCGGGCAGCGAGAACCCCTCGTACAGGGACGGCACGCAGGCGACCTCCGCGGAGCGGACCAGGTCGACGAGCGCGGCGTCGGAGATGCCCTTGACGAACTCGACGGCGCCGTCGAGTCCGTACCGGTCGAGCGCCTGGGCGACGGGCCCCTCGGCGGGCCGCTTGCCGACCACGACGAGGTGGGCGCCGGGCCGCTCGGTGCGGACCTTGGCCAGCGCCTCGACGAGGAAGACCAGGCCCTTGAGCGGGACGTCGGCGCTGGAGGTGGTCACGATCCGGCCCGGTACGCGGGGCACGGAGGGGTCGGGCGAGAAGAGGCCGGTGTCGGCGCCGATGGGGACGACGTGGACGCGGTCGCCGCGCACGCCGAGGTCGTCGACGATCTCCTGACGGGAGGTGCCGGAGACGGTGAGCACGCTGGGCAGCCGGCGCGCGACCCGCTTCTGCATGCGGGTGAAGCCGTACCAGCGGCGCACGGACAGGCGGCGCTGCCAGGTCTCGGCGGCCTCCAGGTCGAGGCGGCGGTCGACGGTGATGGGGTGGTGGATGGTGGTGACCAGGGGGGCGCCGAGGTCGCCGAGGAGTCCGTAGCCGAGGGTCTGGTTGTCGTGGATCACGTCGAAGTCGCCGCGGCGGGCCAGCAGAAGGCGGCGGGCGCGCAGCGAGAAGGTGAGCGGCTCGGGGAAGCCGCCGGTCCACATGGTGGCGACCTCCAGCGCGTCGACCCAGTCGCGGTACTCCTCGCGGCGCGGGGTGCGGAAGGGGTCGGGCTGGCGGTAGAGGTCGAGGCTGGGCAGTTCGGTCAGGCGCGGTCCGCCGGGGGCGTCCTGGGCGTCGAGGACGGGGTAGGGCTGGGCGCCGATGACCTCGACGTGGTGGCCGAGACGGGTCAGTTCGCGGGAGAGGTGGCGTACGTAGACGCCCTGACCACCGCAGAACGGGTTCCCCTTGTAGGTGAGGAGCGCGATGCGGAGCGGTCGCGAGCCGTCGGCGGCGGGCTCCGGGCCGGGGCCCGCCTGACTGGCCTCAGCGGTCACTCTTGGGCCCCCTTCTGCCTGCGCCGTCCCGCGAGACTACGCCGGGACGCTAACCTAGAACAAGTTTCAGACTTGATCGTCCGGAGGCTCCGAATCTACCGGCAGGTAGGGATGCTGTGACCGGTGGATCAGGTGATTCGCGCCACGGCGGGAGGCCGCGGCGCACCGGGCGTCGGGGAGAAGGTGACCAAGGTGGACAAGCCGGGAGCCGGCTCCGGGTGCCGTCCCGTTTCCCCGTCCCTCACCGCGCGTCAGGAGGCGCGGCGGCGCCGCATCCTGCGCGCGAGCGCGCGGCTCGCGGCCCGGGGCGGCTTCGAGGCGGTGCAGATGCGTGAGGTGGCGGAGTCCTCCGAGGTGGCCCTCGGCACGCTGTACCGCTACTTCCCGTCCAAGGTGCATCTGCTCGTCGCGGTGATGCAGGACCAACTGGAGCGGCTGCACGCCACGTTGCGCAAGCAGCCGCCGGACGGCGACACGGCCGCGGAGCGGGTCGCGCAGACCCTGGTACGGGCCTTCCGGGCGCTCCAGCGCGAACCCCGGCTGGCCGAGGCGATGGTGCGGGCGCTGACCTTCGCCGACCGCAGCGTCGCCCCGGAGGTCGAGCAGGTCTCGCGGCAGACCACGGCGATCATCCTGGAGGCCACGGGCGGGCTGGAGGACCCGGCGCCGGGGCAGCTCGCGGCGGTCCGCGTCATCGAGCACACCTGGCACTCGACGCTGGTCGCCTGGCTCTCGGGCCGCGCCTCCCTCGCCCAGGCGACGGCCGACATCGAGACCGCGTGCCGCCTGATCGAGCTGACCTCGGCGGACCCCCGGACCCCGTAGCCCGGCCGCGCCGGCCGGGCGGGGACGGGGACGGGGACGGCGTGGTCCGGCCGCGACAGGACGGGGCGGCGTGACCCGGCCGCTACGGGACAGGCCGGCGGGACGGGGCCGCGACCCGGGCGCGGCGGGGCGAGGCGGCGTGGGCCGCCGGGCCGGGTGGCCGGCGGTGTGGGCCGGCTGTCGTGGGCCGGCTCCCACCAGCCCCTGGGGCCCGGTTCGGCGGGGCGGGTAAGGTGGCCCCGTCGTCATCACACCCGTACGGGGGGAAGCCGGTGCAATTCCGGCGCTGACCCGCAACCGTGAGCCGCCCGCCCAGTACCCGCGCGGACGGTGAGCCGGACTGCCCCGCACGGTCGTGACCGGCTCACGTGCCCGGCGCCCGCCGGTGCACGGGCACCGTCGAGGCATACGGGGCCGAGCCGCCGGGGGTGTCCCCTGCTGCCCGCCCCGCGCAGGGAAAGGCACCCGCCGATCATGAATGTCCGCCGCCGCAGCGCCGCGGCCCTGGCCGCGATAGCCGTGCTCGGCGCCGCCGCCGCGCCCGCTCTCGCCGCCGACCCCTCCCCGGCCCCGACCGCGCACACGCCGTCCGGGCTCTTCGGCACCTCCGACCCGCAGTACGACGGCGTCTGGCGCCAGTCCCTCGCGCTGCTCGCGCAGCGGACGGTGGGCGTCACCCCCGCGCCGAAGGCCGTGGACTGGCTCACCGGACAGCAGTGCGCCGACGGTTCCTTCGCGGCGTTCCGCGCCGAGCCGCGGCAGGACTGCGACGCCGAGACCATGGTCGACACCAACAGCACGGGCGCCGCCGTGCAGGCCCTGGCCGCGCTCGGCGGCCGGGACGAGGCCACCGGGAAGGCCGTCGGCTGGCTCAAGTCCGTGCAGAACGACGACGGCGGCTGGGGCTACACCCCCGGCGGCCCCAGCGACGCCAACTCCACCTCCGTCGTCATCGGCGCCCTGGCCGCCGTGGGCGAGACGCCCGAGAAGGTCAGGAAGGGCGCCAAGTCCCCCTACGACGCGCTGCTCTCCTTCGCCGTGCCCTGCGACGACCCGAAGGGCGCGGGCGCCTTCGCCTTCCAGCCGGAGAAGGACGGCTCGCTGGCCGCCAACGCGGACGCCACCGCCGCCGCCGTCCTCGGCGCGCTCGGCAAGGGCTTCGCGGCCGAGGCCGGCACGGGGACGCCGGGCGAGTGCGCCGGCAAGCCGAGCCCGGAGCAGGCCGCCGCCGCGGGCGCCGCGCACCTCGCCGGCGCCGTCGCCGAGAGCGGCCACCTGACCTCCGCCATGCCCGGCGCCGAGGACCAGCCCGACATCGGCAACACCGCCGACACCGTCGTCGCGCTCGCCGCGCAGGGCGGGGCCGAACGGGCCGCGAAGCCGCTGGCCTGGCTGGAGGAGAACGGCGGTGCCTGGGCCGAGCAGGCCGGTCCCGCCGCCTACGCCCAGCTCGTCTTCGCCGCGCACGCCACCGGCACCGACCCGCGCGCCTTCGGCGGCACCGACCTCGTGGCGAAGCTCAACGCGACCGGCCCCGCCCCGCAGCGGGGCGCCGCCGGCGACGCCTCCGGCAAGGAGGCCGACGCGAAGGACGAGAAGGCCGGGGAGAAGGGCGACTCCGGCTTCGGCCTGTGGTGGTACGTCGGGGTCTTCCTCGTCGCGGGCGCCGGCATCGGCTTCCTGCTGAGCGGACGCGCCCGGAAGCGGACCCCGTGACCCGCCGCGCCCTCCCGCTGGTCCTGGCCGCGCTCCTGCTGATGGGGAGCGCCGGCCAGGCCCAGGCCGCCGGTTACCGCTACTGGTCCTTCTGGGACCGCGACGGCGACCGCTGGGTCTACGCCACCCAGGGCCCCTCCACCACCCGCCCCGCCGACGGGGACGTGCAGGGCTTCCGGTTCGCGGTCAGCGAGGACTCCGCCGACGCGGTCCGGCCGCGCGGCACCGCGGACTTCGCCGAGATCTGCGCGAAGACCCCGGCCCGGGACGGCGGCAAGCGGGTGGCGCTGGTGCTGGACTTCGGCACGGAGGCCGACGCCCCCGGCGGCGAGAAGCCGCCCGCCGGGCGCACCGCCTGTGCCGACGTCGACGCCGACGCCACCACCGCGGAGGCCCTGGCCGCCGTCGCCGGTCCGCTGCGCTACGACACCGGCGCCCTGCTCTGCGCCATCGCCGGCTACCCGCGCACGGGCTGCGGCGAGCAGGTGAGCGGGCGCGGCGAGCCGTCGTCCGCGCCCGCGGCACGGGCGGCCAAGGAGCCCGGGGAACGGGAGGAGGGCGGCTCCGGCCCCTCCGTCGGCCTGGTCGCCGGCATCGCGGCGGTCGCGGTCCTCGGCGGGGCGGCCGTCTGGCAGGCGAGGCGGCGCGGGAATGCGGCCGGCTGATCCCGCGGGCCCCCGCGCCGGGGCCGCGCGGCCGGACCCGGGCACCGCGGCCGGCCACCCCGGCCCGGGCACCGCGGCAGGCCACCCCGGCCGGGGCGCCGGGGCTGGGCACCCGGCCCCGCGCCCCGTGGTCGCGCGCGCCCGGACCACGCTCCGGGGCCCCGGCTCCGGGGCCGTGCACCCCGGCGCCTGGTGGCTGTGGGCGCTCGCGCTCGGCACGGCCGCCACCCGCACCACCAACCCCCTGCTGCTCGGCCTGCTCGTGGCGGTCTCCGCGTACGTGGTGGGCGCCCGCCGGCCGCACGCCCCCTGGGCCCGCTCCTACGGCGCCTTCGTCAAACTCGCCCTGGCCGTCCTGGTGATCCGGCTGCTGTTCACGACCGTCCTCGGTTCGCCGATCCCCGGCACCCACGTCCTCGTGACCCTGCCCGAGGTGCCGCTGCCCGACTGGGCGCAGGGCATCCGCCTGGGCGGCCGGGTCACCGCCGAGGGCCTGGTCTTCGCCCTGTACGACGCGCTGCGGCTGGCCGCGCTGCTGATCTGCGTCGGCGCCGCCAACGCCCTCGCCAACCCCTCCCGCCTGCTGAAGTCGCTGCCCGGCGCCCTGTACGAGACCGGGGTGGCCGTCGTCGTCGCCCTGACCTTCGCCCCGAACCTGATCGCCGACGTGCAGCGGCTGCGGGCCGCCCGGCGGCTGCGCGGACGCCCCGACCGGGGTGTGCGGGGGCTGCTCCAGGTCGGACTGCCGGTGCTGGAGGGCGCGTTGGAGCGTTCGGTGGCGCTGGCCGCCGCGATGGACGCCCGCGGCTACGGCCGTACCGCGCGGGTCCCCGCCGCCGTGCGCCGCACCACCGCCGCGCTCACCCTGGGCGGGCTGCTCGGCGTGTGCGCCGGGACGTACGGTCTGCTGACCGCCGAGGGCGGCACCTACGGCGTGCCCGTGCTGCTCGCCGGGGTCGTCGCCGCGCTCGCCGGGCTCCGGCTGGGCGGGCGGCGCTCGCCGCGCACCCGGTACCGCCCGGACCGCTGGGACGCCCGCGCCTGGCTGGTCGCCGCCTCCGGGGCGGCGGTCGCGGCCCTGCTGGCCCTCGCCGCCGTCCGCGACCCGGCGGCCCTGAACCCGGGGGTGGTGCCGCTGACCGCGCCCGGTCTGCCGCTGTGGCCCGCGGCGGCGGTCCTGCTCGGCCTCCTGCCGGCCTTCGTCACCCCCGCACCCGAGCGGCCCACGGCCGCCCAGCCCGCCGAGGAGCCCTCGTGATCCGCTTCGAGAACGTCTCGGTCACCTACGACCAGGCCGCCGAACCGGCCGTCGCCGGTGTGGACTTCGCGGTGCCGGAGGGCGAACTCGCGCTGCTCGCCGGTCCCTCGGGGGCCGGCAAGTCGACGGTGCTCGGCGCGGTCGGCGGCCTGGTGCCGCACTTCACCGGCGGCACCCTGCGCGGCAGGGTCACCGTCGCCGGCCGCGACACCCGCACGCACAAGCCGCGCGACCTGGCCGACGTGGTCGGCACGGTCGGCCAGGACCCGCTGGCCCACTTCGTGACGGACACCGTCGAGGAGGAACTCGCCTACGGGATGGAGTCCCTCGGCCTGCCGCCGGACGTGATGCGCCGCCGGGTGGAGGAGACCCTCGACCTGCTGGGCCTGGCCGGGCTGCGCGACCGCCCCCTGGCCACGCTCTCCGGCGGGCAGCGGCAGCGGGTCGCCATCGGCTCCGTCCTCACCCCGCACCCCCGGGTGCTGGTCCTCGACGAGCCGACCTCGGCGCTGGACCCGGCCGCCGCGGAGGAGGTCCTCGCCGTCCTCCAGCGCCTCGTGCACGACCTGGGCACCACGGTCCTGCTGGCCGAGCACCGCCTGGAGCGCGTCGTGCAGTACGCCGACCGGATCGTGCTGCTGCCCGCGCCGGGCCGGGCACCCGTGGTGGGCGCGCCCGCCGAGGTGATGGCCCTCTCCCCGGTCTGTCCGCCGGTGGTGGAACTGGGCCGGCTGGCGGGCTGGTCGCCGCTGCCGCTGACCGTCCGGGACGCCCGGCGCCGGGCCGCCCCGCTGCGCGAGCGGCTGGCCGGCCTGGAGCCTGCGGCCCGCCCCGCGCCCCGGGCCGCGCTGCCCGCGCCGCCGCCGCTCACCGCGCCCCGCCGGCGCCTCGGCGGCCGGTCCGCCGGCCCGGCCGCCACGCCCTCCCCGTACGCGGCCGAGGTGCGCGGGCTCGCGGTGCGGCGCGGCCGGGTCCAGGCGCTGCGCCACGTGGACCTCACCGTCTCCCCCGGCGAGACCGTCGCCCTGATGGGCCGCAACGGCGCCGGGAAGTCCACCCTGCTCTCGGCGCTGGTCGGACTGGTCGAGCCGGCCGCCGGCACGGTCCGCGCCGGTGACGCCGTACCGCACCGCACCACCCCCCGCGACCTGCTGCGCCGCGTCGGCCTGGTCCCGCAGGAGCCGCGCGACCTGCTCTGCGCGGACACGGTCGCCGCCGAGTGCGAGGCCGCCGACCGGGACGCGCGGGCGGCCCCCGGCACCTGCCGCGCCCTCCTCGCCGCACTGCTGCCCGGCGTCGCCGACGCCGCGCACCCGCGCGATCTGTCCGAGGGCCAGCGGCTGACCCTCGCCCTGTCGGTGGTGCTGGCGGCCCGCCCGCCGCTGCTCCTGCTGGACGAGCCGACCCGCGGACTGGACTACGCGGCCAAGGCCCGGCTCTCCGGCATCCTGCGCGACCTGGCCGCCGGGGGGCACGCGATCGTGCTGGCCACCCACGACGTGGAACTCGCCGCCGAGCTGGCCGACCGGGTCGTGCTGCTCGCCGAGGGCGAGGTGATCGCCGACGGTCCGGCGGCGGAGGTGGTGACGGCGTCGCCGTCCTTCGCGCCGCAGGTCGCCAAGGTGCTGGCCCCGCGCACCTGGCTGACCGTCGCCCAGGTCCGGCAGGCGCTGGCATGAGCGGCACCCGGCCCCCGCGCGCCGCCACGGCGCCCCGGGACGGCGGCCCCCCGGCCCGTGGCCGCGCCGCCGCGGACCGGCACGGCGGCCCCCCGCCCCAGCGGCAGGCGCGGGCGGTCCGTCTCGGCCCGCGGTCCGTCACCGCCCTCGTCCTGGTCGGCGCGGTCGGGGTGGCCGGCTTCGGCTGGCCCTTCCTCGCCCCGCCCGCCTCCGGGCTGAACGCCCACGCCCAGGACGCGCCCTGGCTCTTCGCCGGACTGCTGGTGCTGCTGGTGGCCGTGGTCGCGGCGACCATCGCCGAGTCGGGTCTCGGCCCCAAGGCGGTGGCGATGCTCGGCGTGCTGGCCGCGACGGGCGCCGCGCTGCGCCCGCTCGGCGCGGGCACCGCCGGGCTGGAGCCGATGTTCTTCCTGATGGTGCTCAGCGGCCGGGTGCTCGGACCGGGGTTCGGCTTCGTACTGGGCTCCGTGACGATGTTCGCCTCGGCACTGCTGACCGGCGGGGTCGGCCCGTGGATGCCGTTCCAGATGCTGGCCATGGGCTGGTTCACGATGGGCGCGGGGCTGCTGCCCTTCCCCGACCGGCTGCGGGGCCGCGGGGAGCTGCTGCTCCTGGCCGGGTACGGCTTCCTGGCCGCCTTCGCCTACGGCACGATCATGAACATGTCCGGCTGGCCGTTCATGAACGAGCTGGCCTCGAACATCGCCTTCTCCCCGGACGCCTCGGTCTCCGCCAACCTGGCCCGCTTCCTCGCCTACTGCCTGGCGACCTCGCTCGGCTGGGACGCGGGCCGCGCCCTGGTGACGGTCGTGCTGACCCTCGTCCTCGGCCCCCCGGTCCTCCGGGCCCTGCGCCGGGCCACCCGCCGCGCCGCCTTCGAGGCGCCGGTCGCCTTCGAGGCACCCGGCGCGCAGCACCCTGAGCGCGGGACTGCGGCGGGCGGGGCTCCGGCGGGCGACGACGGGGTGAGCCGCCCCACGTGACGCCGGTCACCTACGAGGCGGGGCCGTAGGACCGCCAGCCCCCACCGCCGCTCCGGCGCGTCTGCCGGGCGCCGGGCGGACGGGCGGCGCCGGGTGCTACCGGCGGTCGTACGAACGCCGGTAGCACCCGGGTCTCTTGCCCCTGGCACCGGCGCACTGTTTCGCTGGACCGGTCGCCGGGCGCCGGGACTCCCCACGGACCCGGCCCACCCCCGGCGGCGGCTCGGCACCCCACGGAAAGGCCCCCCATGACCGCCTCTTCGCTCACGGGCCGCGTCCGCGTCCCGAAGAAGGCCCTCGCCGGTGCCGTCGTGGCCGCCGCGGCCTGCGGAACGCTCCTCGGCGCCACGCCCGCCCACGGGCCGGCGCCCGCCCCCGCCGCGGTGGAGAACGCGTGGCACACCGGCGGCGACGGGAACAGCGCGCAGGCCGTCGCGTACCAGGGCGACGTCCTGCTGCGGCAGGCGACCGGCACGTCCTGACCCGCCTCAGCCGGCCGCCCCCTTGCGGGGACCGGCCCACCGACCGAAGGCGGCGGCCCCCGAATCCCCGGGCCGCCGTCTTCGCCCTTCTCCCGCCACCCGCCCGGTCAGCCCGGGGTGCGGTCCGGCGCCGGAGGCCGCGGGTCCGCGTCCCTGCCGCCCGTACCGGCGCCGTCCTCGCCCGGCACGCCCGCACCGCCGCCGTCGGGCACCCCTTCCGCGGCGTCCGCGGGGCGGGTGCGCGGCATGACCATCGGGCCGACGGGCGCGGCTTTGGCGCCCCGCGCCTCCCCCGCCGCGACCGCCGCCGTGAGCGTCCGCGCCCTCGGCCCCTGCAAGAGGTACGTCAGCCCGAAGCCGCCGCCCACCACCAGCGCGCCGCCGACCGCGTCCAGCACCCAGTGGTTGCCGGTCGCCACGATCGCCGAGACCGTGAACAGCGGGTGGAGCAGCCCGAGCGCCTTCGTCCACACGCTCGGCGCGATGACCGCGATCGCCACCCCGCACCACAGCGACCAGCCGAAGTGCAGCGAGGGCATCGCCGCGTACTGGTTGGTGAGCGCCGTCAGCGTGCCGTAGTCCGGCTTGGAGAAGTCCTGCACCCCGTGGACCGTGTCGATGATGCCGAGCGTCGGCATCAGCCGGGGCGGCGCCAGCGGGTAGAGCCAGAAGCCGGCCAGCGCCAGCAGCGTGGTGAAGCCGAGGGAGGAGCGGGCCCAGCGGTAGTCGACCGGGCGGCGCCAGTACAGCAGCCCGAGCACGGTCAGCGGCACGACGAAGTGGAACGACGTGTAGTAGAAGTCGAAGAACTCGCGCAGCCGGCCGATCCCGACCACCCAGTGGTTGACCGCGTGCTCGATGTCCAGGCCCAGGGCGCGCTCCAGGTCGAGGATCTGGTGCCCGTGCCGCTCGGCCCGCGCCCGCCCCGCCTCGTTGCTGCCGCCGGTCGCCGCCAGCCGGATGTGCGAGTAGACGGCGTAGGTGACCCGGATGAGGAGCAGTTCCAGCAGCAGGTTGGGGCGGGTGAGGACCCGGCGCAGGAAGGGCAGCAGGGGGACGCCGCGCAGCCGCGCCGGGACGGCGGGCGCGTACTCGGCCGGCACCGGCCGGTCGAAGTGGGGCGAGGTGCGCGGCAGGAACGGCACCG
Organism: Streptomyces sp. SCSIO 75703; assembly: GCF_036607905.1. NCBI lineage: Bacteria > Bacillati > Actinomycetota > Actinomycetes > Kitasatosporales > Streptomycetaceae > Streptomyces > Streptomyces sediminicola. Next base: position 4,908,520 of record NZ_CP144555.1, on the reverse strand, counting down.
CGACCGCCGCGGCCACCGCCGCCAGCAGCACCAGGTTGTCGCGCAGCGGGTACAGGACCGCCAGGTTCGGCAGCATCATCCTGGCGGGCAGCGACATCACCAGGACCACGGCGACCGGCCACACCAGCCGGTCGGAGGCACGCCTGCCGACCCGGCCGACGACCGCGAGCAGCACCCACAGGAGCTGGTGCTGCCAGGCGGTCGGGGAGATCACCACGGCCGCGCAGCCGGTGACGGCGACGGCGAGCAGGAGCTGTCCGTCGCGGGCGTAGCGCACGGCGCGGCGCAGGCCCAGCACGGCGACGGCCGCGCCCGCCAGGGCGAACAGGGCGATCTCCGCCGGCCCGGAGAGGCCGAGCCGCAGCAGGGCGCCGTGCAGGGACTGGTTGGCGAGGTCGTCGGCGGCGGCGCCCAGGCCCACCCCGGCCAGGTGGTGCACCCAGTACGCGGAGGAGTCCCCGGGCATGAGCGCCCAGGCCAGCGCGGTGCACCCGGCGAAGACGGCGCCGGTGGCCCGCGCGGCCCGCCGGCGGTCGGTGAACCAGAGCAGCGGCACGAAGAGCAGCACCGTCGGCTGGAGTGCGGCGGCGACGCCGACGAGGGCGCCGCCCGCCCGCTGCCCGCGCACGCCGAAGCAGCCGAGCAGGACCAGCAGGACCGGGATGATGCTGGTCTGGCCGAGCCACAGCGCGTTGCGCACCGGCAGGGAGAGCATCAGCAGGCTCACGGCAACGGGCGCCGCCAGCAGCGCCGTCCGGCGTCCGACCGGCTGCGGCAGGGCGCGGGCGGCGACCAGGCCGAGGGCGACGACCAGCAGCAGCGAGCCGAAGGTCCAGCCCCAGCCGAGGGCCTGCTCGGCGGCGCGCGTGAGGGGTTTGAGGACCAGTCCGGTGAAGGGCGTGCCGGTGAACCGGGTGGAGTCGTAGAGCGGGCCCCCCACGTGCAGCACCCCGTGCGGGCCGACCCAGGTCTCCAGGTCGGTCAGGCGTTCCCCGCGCGGGGTGCCGAGGACGGCGGTGAACTGCCGGACGGCCAGGAGGGCGGCGACCAGCCAGAGGCCGAGCCGTATCGCGCGCAGCCGGTCCCCGGCCGGGCCGCCGGCGGTGGCCCCGAAGTCGGCCGGCCGGCCGCTGTGCTCCGCATTCGCCACGCCCCGTCGGCCTCCCGCCCCGCCCCGTCCCGTCCGCGTCCGTGCGCGCGCTGGTGTCCCTGCGAACCCTATGAGACCCGCGTCGCCCCCGGAGACAGACGCGGCAACCGCGCCGCCACCTGACCGTCACCCTCCTTTTGTCCGGATGACGATAGTCCGGACGGGTGGCGCCCGCCTCCCGCGCCACGGGAAGGCACCCGGGCCGGTCCGGTTCCCGCGCGGGCCGGATTCCCGGAGCGAGAAGGGTCACAGGCGGGCCGGGGAAGCCGCGCTCCGTGGCGGCGGGACCTCCCTGCGTGCACGCCCTTTTACCGCCGAGGGCGACGGGAAGCATACCCTGCGTAATCAGGACATCGGCACCTATGGTCGTTTTCTGGCCTCGCGGCGGACGTCGCGGGCCCTTCCGGCCCCGGGCCCCGCGCCCCGGGCCGTTCCTCCGGCCCCGGCTCCGCGCCGCGGGCTGCTTCCGGCCCGGCGACAGTGCCGCCGTACGGGTCGTGGCGTCCCTGTCCCCTGTGAAAGGAAGGCGAGCGAACTCTTGTCGGCTGCCACCGTCGCCACCCACCCGTCCGGCGCGCCCCACGCCTCCCCCTCCCCCACGCCCACCGCCACCGATCCCGCGCTCGTGCGCCGCGCCGTCAAGGCCGCGGCGCTGGGCAACGCCATGGAGTGGTTCGACTTCGGCGTCTACAGCTACCTCGCGGTCACGCTGGGCAAGGTCTTCTTCCCCTCGGGCAGTCCGACCGCCCAGTTGCTGTCCACGTTCGGCGCCTTCGCGGCGGCGTTCCTGGTCCGGCCGCTCGGCGGCGCGGTGTTCGGCCCGCTCGGGGACCGGGTGGGGCGGCAGAAGGTCCTCGCGGTCACGATGATCATGATGGCGGCGGGCACGTTCGCCATCGGCCTGATCCCGTCGTACGCGACGATCGGCGTGTGGGCGCCGGTGCTGCTGCTGCTCGCGCGGCTGCTCCAGGGCTTCTCGACCGGCGGCGAGTACGCAGGCGCGGCCACCTTCATCGCCGAGTACGCGCCGGACAAGCGGCGCGGCTTCCTCGGGAGCTGGCTGGAGTTCGGCACGCTCGCCGGGTACGTCGGCGGGGCGGGGCTGGTCACGCTGATGACGGCGCTGCTGTCCGACGGCGACCTGACCTCCTGGGGCTGGCGCCTGCCGTTCCTGATCGCCGGCCCGATGGGCGTCATCGGCCTCTACCTGCGCACACGGCTGGAGGAGACCCCGGCCTTCGCGGCCGAGGTGGAGAAGGCCGAGGCGGCCCGGCCCCGGGTGCCGCTGCGCGAGATGATCACCGGCCAGTGGCGGGCGCTGCTGCTCTGCGTGGGCCTGGTGCTGGTCTTCAACGTCACCGACTACATGCTGCTGTCGTACATGCCGAGCTACCTGACGAGCGAGCTGAAGTACGACGCGACGCACGGGCTGCTGGTGGTCCTCGGCGTGATGGCGCTGATGATGGTGGTCCAGCCGTTCGCCGGGGCGCTGACCGACCGCGTCGGCCGCCGGCCGGTGATCGCGGCGGGCTGCGCCGGGTTCCTGCTGCTGTCGGTGCCCGCGCTGCTGCTGATCCGCCAGGGCAGCCTGGTGGCGATCGGGCTCGGCATGGGCGCGCTGGGGCTGCTGCTGGTCTGCTTCACCGCCTCGATGCCGGCCGCGCTGCCCGCGCTCTTCCCGACCCGGGTGCGCTACGGCTCGCTGTCGATCGGCTTCAACGTGTCGGTGTCCCTGTTCGGCGGGACGACCCCGCTGGTCGTGACCGCGCTGATCGGGGCGACGGGGGACGTGATGATGCCCGCGTACTACATGATGGCGGCGGCCGTGGTCGGCGGCGTGGCCGTGTGGTTCATGACCGAGTCGGCCGGGCGCCCGCTGCCCGGTTCCGGCCCGGCGCTCGAACGGCGGGACTGACGGCCCCCGCGGTCAGGGAGGGGGACACGCCGGGCGGCCGGCTGACAGGCCGCCCGGCCCGCGGCTATATTCGGCAGCGATTCATTAGCGCACCTACTTAGCGGCGCTAACGAGACCGCCGAGACACCGACGAGGGGCCCCGCATGAGCGAGTCGCAGGTCTGGGACGACGTCGACGCCTACGTCCACGAGCACCTGGCGCCGGACGACGACGTCCTCGCCGCCGCGCTCAGGGACAGTGACGCGGCCGGCCTGCCGCCGATCGCCGTCACCGCCGCGCAGGGCAAGCTGCTCCACCTGCTGGCCGGGGTCCAGGGCGCCCGCAACATCCTGGAGATCGGCACGCTCGGCGGCTACAGCACCATCTGGATGGCCCGCGCCCTGCCCGCCGACGGCCGCCTGGTCACCCTGGAGTACAGCCCGCTGCACGCCGAGGTCGCCGGGCGCAACATCGCCCGCGCCGGGCTGGAGGGGGTGGTCGACGTCCGGGTGGGCCCCGCGCTGGAGTCGCTGCCGAGGCTCGCCGACGAGAACCCGCCGCCCTTCGACCTCGTCTTCGTCGACGCCGACAAGGGCAACAACACGCGCTACCTGGAGTGGGCGCTGCGCCTCACCCGCGCCGGCAGCCTGATCGTCGTCGACAACGTGGTGCGCGGCGGCAAGGTGGCCGACCCCGACGACACCACCGAGGGGGTACGGGGCTCACGCGCCGCGCTGGAGATGATCGGCAGCCATCCGCGGCTGACCGGCACCGCGATCCAGACCGTCGGCGCCAAGGGCTACGACGGCTTCGCGCTGGCCCGGGTACTGGCCTGACCGGCGCCGTTCACGCCTCGTGGTAGAAGCCGACGTTGACGCTGCGCGGCTCGCGCCGGTCCCGGACCACGACCTCGCCGCTGCCGCCCCGCGGCAGCGCCACGGTGCCCCCGTACGCGAGCGGGTGGGCCTGCCCGTCGACGACGAGGCCGACCTTGGAGGACGGGTCGTCCTGGGAGCCGCGCAGCCAGGTGAGCAGCCAGGCGCCGTCGGGGCCGCACCGGAACTCCAGGTGCGCCCGGGAGACGAACAGCCAGTCGTCCGGCGTCACCAGCCGGCACACGGTCCGGTCCCGGCCCACGTGGAGCACGGACCCCGGTTCGCTCGGCGCGTCGGCCATCTGCATGCCGGCCGTCGCCCCGGCGTCGGCCGCCGCGACGGCGGCCATGGTGAGTTCGAGCACGAGCGCTCCTCCTGAGACGTCCGTCGTTGGCGTACCGCCGCCGCATGATAGATCGGCCGGACGGGTGATGTCCGGCACAATGGGCTCATGACCGAGCGAAAGCCCCCCGGCGTCGCCTTCGAGTCGTGGGTCGACAAGCAGATCCGGGACGCCGAGGCGCGCGGCGAGTTCGCCGGGCTCGCGGGCGCCGGCCGGCCCCTCCCCGACGAGGCGGAGGCCCCCTACGACGAGCTGTGGTGGATCAGGCGGAAGCTGGCCCGCGAGGGCGTCTCCGTCCTGCCGCCCGCCCTCGCCCTGCGCAAGGAGGCCGAGGACACCCTGGCCGCCGCGCTGACCGCCCCCTCGGAGGCGGCGGCCCGCCGCCTCGTCGAGGCCCTCAACACCAAGATCCGCGACATGATGTTCGCGCCCCCGCCCGGCCCGCCGCTGGGCCTCAAGCCCTACGACCTCGACACCGTCGGCAGACAGTGGCGGGACCACCGCGAACACCGCGACCACCGGGGAAGGCAGGAGTGAGGCGGGCGGCTTCCGAGGCGGGTGAGGCTCCTTTGGTGGACGCGGTTCCTCCGGCGGGCGGGCCGCCGTGGAGCGTCGGCCCGGAGCCGTACGACTCGGCCGTCGCCGCCGCCCTGTGGCGGGCGTACTACACCGAGGTCAGCGACCGCTGGTACCTGCTGCACCGGGGCACGCCCACCGAACCCGCCGAACTGGAACGGGAGATCGCCGCGCGGTCCGGCGCCGACCTCGCCCCGCCCCGGGGGCGGCTGCTGGTCGCCCGGTACGGGGGCGTCCCGGCCGGCACGGCGGGCGTCCGGCTGCTGGACGCCGCCACCGCCGAGCTGACCCGGGTCTACCTGGACCCGGCGCTACGGGGCCGGGGCGGGGCCGCCCGGCTGGTCGGGGCCGCCGAGGACGCGGCACGGGAGCTGGGCGCCGGCCGCCTGCTCCTCGACACCCGGACCGACCTCGTCGAGGCCCGCGCCCTGTACGCGCGCCTCGGCTACACCGAGACCGCGCCGCACAACGCCGACCCGTACGCCGGGCACTGGTTCGCCAAGGACCTGAGGCACTGACGACCGCCGCGCTCCGCCCCGGCCCGCGCGCCGACGGCTACGGCGCCGACGCCGGGTCCGCGGTGCCGGTCAGCGGGGGGCCGTTGTGGGGACGTTCGCGCGCCGAGCCGCACAGTTCGGCGGTCAGCTCCTTCACGAGCTGCACCAGGTCGGTGGGGCGGTCCGGCCCCCACCAGTCGCCCAGCAGCTCCGCCAGGGAGTCCTCCCGGGCCTCGGCCAGCCGGTCGGCGACCCGGTGTCCCTCCTCGGTGAGAACCATGTCGAGGCCCTCGCGGACCGCGAGGCGCCGCTCCTCCACCTGCCGGGCCGCGGCGAGCACCACGTGCAGGGGGACGGGGCTGCGCTCGGCGAGGAGGGCGGGCTCGATCCGTCCGTACCGCCGGACCCGCAGCAGCATCCAGCTCGCCGCCGGCAGCAGGTCGTAGCCGGCCCGCTCGGTGATGCGGCGGTAGATCTCCCGTCGGCCCTCGCGGGTGCCGAGCACCGACAGGGCGCGGCACACCTCGTCGTGCGAGGAGCGTTCGACGGGGTTGCTGGCGAGGGTCTGGGTGGCGTCGGGCGCGGTGACCGAACCGCGCAGCCGGTCCTCCCTGAGGAACCAGGCGAGCGCGAAGGCGAGCAGGGCGACGGGGGCCGCGTAGAGGAAGACGTCGGTGATGGCGGACGCGTAGGCGTGCAGCGCCGCGGGCCGCAACGCCGGCGGCAGTGCCGCGATGCCGCGCGGGTCGGCCTTCAGCGTGTCGGCCGACACGCCCGGGGGCAGCCGGGCGCCCCGCAAGGCGTCCGCCAGCGTGTCGCCGAGACGGGTGGCGAAGACCGTACCGAAGACGGCGACGCCGAAAGAGGCGCCGATGGAGCGGAAGAAGGTGGCCCCGGAGGTGGCGACGCCCAGGTCCTCGTAGGAGACGGCGTTCTGCACGATGAGCACCAGCACCTGCATGACGAGGCCGAGGCCGGTGCCGAAGACGAAGAAGCAGACGCTCATCTCGGCGGTCGAACTGTGCTCGTCCAGCCGGTGCAGCAGGAGCAGTCCGACCGTGGTGACGGCGGTGCCCGCGAGCGGGAACACCTTCCAGCGGCCGGTGCGGCTGACGATCTGGCCCGACCCGGTCGACGCCAGCAGCAGCCCCGCCACCATCGGCAGCATGTGCACGCCGGACAGCGTCGGCGTGATGCCCCGCACGACCTGGAGGAAGGTCGGCAGGTAGGTCATCGCGCCGAACATGGCGAAACCGACGATGAAACTGATGACGGCCGACAGCGTGAAGGTGCGGACCCGGAACAGTTTGAGCGGCAGCACCGGTTCGGCGGCCCGGCGCTCCACCGCCACGAAGAGCACCGCCAGGAGCACGCCCAGCACGGCCAGCCCGAGGATCTGCGGCGAGCCCCACGCCCAGGTGGTGCCGCCGAGCGAGGCGACCAGCACCAGGCAGGTGGCGACGGAGGCGATGAGCAGGGTGCCGAGGTAGTCGATGGTGTGGCGGGTGCCGCGGCGCGGGATGTGCAGCACGGCCGCGATGACGACGAGCGCGACGACGCCGACCGGCAGGTTGACGTAGAAGACCCAGCGCCAGCTCAGGTGCTGGGTGAAGACCCCGCCGAGCAGCGGGCCGAGGACGCTGGTCGCGCCGAACACGGCACCGAACAGGCCCTGGTAGCGGCCGCGTTCGCGGGGCGAGACGAGGTCGCCGACGATCGCCATCGACAGCACCATCAGGCCGCCGCCGCCCAGCCCCTGCACCGCGCGGAAGACGATCAGCCCGGTCATGCTCTGCGCGAGGCCGCACAGCGCCGAACCGGCCAGGAAGATGACGATCGCCGCCTGGAACAGCCGCTTGCGCCCGTACTGGTCGCCGAGCTTGCCCCACAGCGGCGTGGCCGCCGTCGCGGCCAGCAGGTAGGCGGTGACCACCCAGGACAGGTGCTCCAGGCCGCCGAGGTCGCTGACGATGGTGGGCAGCGCCGTCGAGACGATGGTCTGGTCGAGCGCGGCGAGCAGCATGCCGAGGAGCAGGGCCCCGATGGAGACCAGTACGCCGCCGGAGACCTGTTCCTCCTCCGCGGGGCGCACCGGGTCGCTCGCCTCGCGCACACGTGCGGCCATCAGGACCTCCCACGGACGCCGTCACACAGGACCATCCTGGTCGGTGTGACCGTTTACGGCCTGTCGAGTCCCGGCCGGAACGCGCGTGTCACCGCGCGTACCCGGAGCCGCGCCCGCGCGGATGTGGAGGAGATCTGCATAATCTCTGGAGTTTACGAGTGGACCGCGAGGGGGGATCGCGGCGGACCCCGCCAGGGGAAGGGAACGCGCGCGTGCAACGGCCGACGGGCTCATCAGGGACACCGCAGGAACCACGGAAGACGCCCTCCCGGGGGGAGGCGGAGGGGACGGCGCCGGCTCCCCCCGACGAGGTGACGACGCCGGAGGCGACCGGGGCTCAGGGGGTTCCCGGGGCTGTTGGGACTCCAGGGGCTGCCGGGCCTTTCGATGCTCCGGGGACCGCTGGGTCTTGCGAACCTCCAGGGGCTCACGAGGCTTCCGGGAGCCTTGAGGCCCGCCATGGGGCCCATGGGGCCGGCCTGCCGCATGGCGCCGAGGCGTCCGGCGAGGCCGGGGCCCTGCCGGCGAGCGGGGCCGGGCACGCCACCGGAGGGCCGGGACACGCCTGCCCCGGGTGCGCGGCGCCCCGGAACCCGGACCGGACGCCCTCCTGCGGCTGTGGTTCGCGGGCGGCCGAGGCGCTGCGCGACGCCCGTACGGCGCAGGCGGCCGCCGCCGAGGACTTCACCCCGCTGCGCATACGCCCGTACGTGGAGTTGGACGGCGCCCCCGGCACGGCGGCACCCCCGCCCTCGCCCGTACCGCCCTCCGAGGGCGCCGAACCGGCGAAGAGCACGCCCCCGGACGGGGCGCCCGGAGAGGCCCCGGGCGCCGGCCCGGAAGGCACGATGCCGCTGCGGACCCTCGGCACCGCGCCACCGCCCGCGCCACCGGCGCCCTCCGGCGACACGCCCGGGGCCCCGCCCGCCCCGCATCCGTCCGGCACACCGGACCCGCACCACACCGCCGAGGCCCCCGGCGGGCCCGTTCCGGGGCGTACGACTCCCCCGCCGCCCGCCGGCCCGGCCGGCGGTCTCCCGCCCGGCACGCCCGGCACACCCGTCCCGGACCCGGAGACGACCATGGCGCTGCGTGTCGCCGCCGCGCCGCCCCCGCCCGCCGCCACGGGCTCCGCGCTGCCCACCCCGCTCGCCCCGTCCGGCGGCACCCCCGACTCGCGCGATGTGCGCATGTTCGACACGGGGACGCTGCCGATCCCGCCCGCCGCCGGACTCGCCACGCCCGGAGGGCCCGCGGCCCCCGCCGCGCCGGGCACCGGCGACACGCCGGCCCCGCGCCGACGGCGCCGGGGCGTGCTGCTGGGCGCGGCCGGCGCGGTCGTCGCCGTGGTGGGCGCGGCCGGGTACGCCGCCGGGCTGTTCTCCTACGAGTCGCCCTCGCGGAACGGGGCCCTGCCGGACGAGGTCCGGGCGAGCGTCCCGGACACCGTGTCCGGCACGCCCGAGGCGTCCGCCGTCGCGCCGAGCGGCACGGCGAGCCCGTCGCCGACCGTGTCGCCGCCGGCCTCCGCACCGGTGGAGGCCGGCACGAGCACGGCGCCCTCGGCCTCCGCGCCGGCCACGGCGAGCCCCACGGCACCGGCGACGGCGTCACGGGAGCCGACCGCCCCGCCGACGTCGGCACCGGCCACGCCGACGGCCGACCCGGTGGGCCCGGCCCCGGACGAGGACGGCGGCCCGGTCCTCAGCCGGGGCAGCCGCGGCCCCGCCGTGACGGAGTTGCAACAGCGGCTGAACCAACTGCACCTGTACACGGGCCGGATCAACGGCAGTTACACCCACCAGGTCGAGGACTCGGTGCGCGTCTACCAGTGGGCGCGCGGCATCCGCGGCGACGGCCTCGGCGTCTACGGCCCCGACACCCGCCGCGCCCTGGAGGCGGAGACCCGCACCCCCTGACCCCGGGGACCGGGACGCCGACGAGAGGTCCGAGGGCCCGGGGATGCGGTGCCCCGGTGGCCCATGGGCCCGGCGGTCCCGTACGGGACCGGGAGTACGGCCCCGGGAGCACGGGACCGGGTGTACGGCCCCGGGGAGCACGGGACCCGGGAGACTGGCGACTCGGCGGGTCCGGCGGCCCCGGCCGTCCCGCGGCCCCGGCGGGCGCCCGGCCGGAACCGCGACGCACCGCCCCGCCGCACGGCTCGCCCGCCGGTGCGGCGGGGCGGCGGACCGGCACCGGCGAGCCCGCGGCCCGGCGGCAGGCCGCCTCGCCCCGGTCCGGCCCCCTCAGCCCACGTCGAGCCGCAGCGTCCCGTCCTCCGTCGGCGTGACCCGGACGCGGGTCAGGTCGGGCACGGTCACGTCGGGACGGTGGGCACCGGCCCGGGGGCCGACGCCGACGACCCGCATCCCGGCGGCCCGCGCGGCGGCGATGCCCGCGGCGGAGTCCTCGAAGGCGACGCAGTCGGCGGGCGCGACGCCCAGTTCGGCGGCGCCCTTGAGGAAGCCCTCGGGGTCGGGCTTGCTCGCGCCGACCGATTCGGCGGTGACGCGGACGTCCGGCAGGGCGAGCCCGGCGGCGGCCATCCGCGCGCCGGCCAGGGCGGCGTCGGCGGAGGTCACCAGCGCGTGCGGCAGCCCGGCCAGCGAGGCGAGGAAAGCCTCCGCGCCCGGGATCGCCACGACGCCGTCGGTGTCGGCGGTCTCCGCGGCGAGCATGCGGGCGTTGTCCGCGTGGTTCTGCTCCATGGGGCGGTCCGGCAGCAGCAGCGCCATGGAGGCGTAGCCCTGGCGGCCGTGGACGACCTTCATCACCTCCTCGCCGTCGAGTCCGTGCCGGTCGGCCCAGCGCCGCCAGACCCGCTCGACGGCGGCGTCCGAGTTGACGAGGGTGCCGTCCATGTCGAGCAGGAGGGCGCGGGCGGTGAGCGAGGGCGTGGCCGTCATCGGCGGTCTCCAGGGCGGGGGGAAGCGGCGCGGACGGCGGAGCCCGCCGTGCGGTCCGGGGGGACAAGGTGGCCCCGCCCGCCGGTCAGGGAAAACGGGCGGGAGCCACTTTGTTCCTCCACGGTACAAAAGAGGTCGCGCTTCGCGCCACCGGCCCCGGGCGAACACTCACCCGGGGCGGGGCGGACCGGCGGGAACACTCCCCCGGGCCGGGCTGGACCCGCGGGAACATTCCCCCGGGCCGGACGGCCCCGGCCGCCCTCACGCGGTGGCCGCCTCCCACAGGCTCCACACGCCCAGGCCGGTCATGAGCAGTGCGGCGATCTTCGTGATGAGCCCCAGCGGCACACGCTTCATGAGCGCCCGTCCGCCGACGATGCCGAGCCCGGCCACGGCCCACAGGGCGAGCACTGCGCCCAGGCCGACGGAGACCGGGTCGTCGTAACGGGCCGCCAGGTTGGCCGTCATGATCTGGGTGAGGTCGCCGAACTCGGCGACCAGGATGAGCATGAAGCCCGCTCCGGCGACCTTCCAGAAGGACTGGTCCTCGGGCCGGCGGACCTCCTCGTCCCCGTCGTCCTTCTTCAGCAGGAGCATCGCCGCCCCGCCCAGGAAGAGCGCGCCGGTCACCGCGTGCACGATCTGCTGCGGCAGCAGGGTCAGGACACTGCCCGCCGCCACCGCCAGCACGACGTGCAGGGCGAACGCGGCGGCCACGCCGGCGAAGACGTAGGACGCGCGGTAACGGGTGCCGAGGACGAGGCCGGCGAGGGCGGTCTTGTCCGGGAGTTCGGCGAGGAAGACGACGCCGAAGACGATCGCCGTCACGGTGAAGCTGATCAAGAGGTCCTCTATCGGTCGGGGCCGCCCCGCCGAGAGTGTGGGTCCTGCGGTCACGACACCTCGGCACGGCAGCACACTTGATCGTCCCCGCCGCCCGGCGGGAACGCGCACTGCTTGCCGAAGGTCTCGCTGGCCGACCCCGTGACCGAGGTCCGCCTCCGGGCGCCGGCTCAGGCGAGCTGAGCAGTGTGTCGACGGTCCGGCGAAGAGCTACTCCCCTTCTGCGCCGCCCATGGTACGCGAACCGCCGGCCGGCTTCGAGGGACGAAAGTCCCGCCGCCCCTGGACGTGTCATGCACGTGTCATTAACTTCTTACCAGCCGCACACCCGCGCGCCATCCGGTGCCGCGAGCATTCCCCTCGCCCGCGTCCCGACACCCCCACACCACAAGGGAGTTCGCATGCCGAAGCTCTACGCGCGTCGACGGTTCGCCGTCCTCGCCGCGCTCACCGGACTCATAGCCTCCGCCGGGCTCTTCCACGGTCCGGCCGCCTCCGCCGCCCTCCCCACGCCGGTCAGCGCCGCCACCGCCCGCGGCTACCTCGCCTCCCTGAAGGTGGCCCCCGAGAACCGCACCGGCTACAAGCGCGACCTCTTCCCCCACTGGATCACGCAGTCCGGCACCTGCAACACCCGCGAGACCGTCCTCAAACGCGACGGCACCAACGTCGTCACCGACGCCGCCTGCGCCGCCACCAGCGGCAGTTGGTACTCGCCCTTCGACGGGGCCACCTGGACCGCCGCCTCCGACGTCGACATCGACCACCTCGTCCCGCTGGCCGAGGCGTGGGACTCCGGCGCGAGCGCCTGGACCACGGCCCAGCGCCAGGCGTTCGCCAACGACCTGACACGTCCTCAGCTCCTCGCCGTCACCGACACCGTGAACCAGTCCAAGGGCGACAAGGACCCGGCCGAGTGGATGCCGCCCCGGGCCGCCTACCACTGCACCTACGTGCGCGCCTGGGTGCAGGTGAAGTACTACTACGGCCTCTCGGTCGACACCGCCGAGAAGACGGCGCTCACGAACCGGCTCGCCGGCTGCTGACGCCCGGCACGCCGAACCGCCCGCCCTCCCCCGTCCGGCCCGGGGGAGGGCGGCCCCGTGTGCGGCGCCGGCACCCTGTCCGGCACGCGATCCGGCGCACTGTCCGGCGCCGGGCCGGTGCCGCCGGTCCGCTCCGACGGCGGGGTGAATATCCCGTGCCGAACACACAAGCCCCCTGTGAATCTTGTGTCCCGCCCGCCGCGTAGGCTGTATGGCTGTCAGGAGCCGCTCCTGCCGTCCCCCGCACCGCGGCACGGTCCGGCCCACGGGGGATGCACGGGGAGTCGTGGTGGTCGAGAGCCTGGGAAGCATCGGGTCGCTGGTCAGCAGCCCGTGGATCTACGCGCTGGTGGGCGTCTCGGTCCTCCTGGACGTCTTCCTCCCGCTGCTGCCGAGCGGGGTCCTGGTGATCACCGCGGCCACCGCGGCGGCGGCCGGCTCGGGCGCGGCGGCGGCCGGCCGGGTCCCGCACGACGTGCCGGACATCCTGGTCCTCCTGCTGTGCGCCACCACCGCCTCCGTCGTCGGCGACCTCGTCGTCTACCGGCTCGCCTGGCGCGGCGGGCCGCGCCTGGACCGGGCCATCGCCCGCTCCCGCCGGCTGACCAGCGCGCAGGAACGCCTCGGCGGCGCACTGGCCCGCGGCGGCGGCGCGCTCGTCGTCCTGGCCCGCTTCGCCCCGGCCGGCCGCTCGGTCGTCTCGCTCGTCGCCGGGTCCGCGCACCGCAGGGCGCGCGAGTTCCTGCCCTGGTCCGCGCTCGCGGGGCTGGCCTGGGCCGCGTACAGCGTGGCCCTCGGCTACTTCGGCGGCGCGTGGCTCGGCGCGAGCTGGCTGGCGGCGGGGGTGTCGCTGGCCGCGCTGTTCGCCGCGGGGGCGGGCGCCGCCTACCTGATGCGCCGCCAGCCCCAGGCCGCGTAGGGACTCCGCCCCCCGCCCCCTCGTCTCCGGCGCCTCGCCCGCCTCATCCCGCCCGGCGGGCGGGCGCGGCGCCGCGCACCTCCAGGTCGTCCAGCAACTGGGCGGTGGCCGCGGTGACGGCCTCCACGGCACGGTCGAAGACCTCCCGGTTGTGCGCGGCCGGGGCGCGGAACCCCGAGACCTTGCGCACGTACTGCAGGGCGGCGGCCCGGATCTCCTCCTCGGTGGCCTCCTCGGCCAGCGCGGGCGGTCGGAGCGTCTTGATGCTGCGGCACATGGCGTCACCCTCCTGCGTCGGTCCGCGGAGCCGCCCGCCGGCCCTCGGGCGGGCGTAGGCCGCCGGCTCCCACGCCCTCCACGGTAGGACAGGGGTCCGACATCCGGACTCGCCCGGAACGGACAGCGGCCCGCCACTCGTTCGCGTGAAGGGGCCCGGGGAACGCGCGCCCTTAAATCGAACAGGCGTATCATTGCGGTGTGGCTGCGACCTATGACTTCCCCAGTGATCTCCTCGCCGGTCAGGAGGAACTTCATCAGGTCCGGGCCGAGCTGTCGGCCCTGCTGAAGAGGCTCCCCTGGTCGGTGGAACCACGGGACGGCTTCAGCGACGACAACGGCTGGCGCAAGGTCGAGCGTCCCGCCTCCCCCGGCTGGTCCGCGGACGAGCAGGCGGAGGTGGAGAAGCTGCGCCGGCGCGAGCGCGAGCTGGCCGTCTTCGTGAGCACCCACCGCTACTGGTCCGAGGTCACCGGACCCGACCGCGTGCGCGGCCGTGCCGAGCTGAAGCGGACGCCCGGGACCCCGCCCGGGGCCGCCGGCGAGGCGGCGCCCGGACAGGGCCCGTAGCCGCGGCGGAGCCGGGTCAGCCCTCGCCGAGGAGCTTCCTCATCTCGGCGATCTCGGCGATCTGCGCCGAGACGACGTCCTCCGCCATGGCTCGGGAGGGTCCGTGCCGTCCCTCGGCGAGTTCGGTCTCGGCCATCTCCACCGCGCCCTCGTGGTGCGCGATCATCATGGTCAGGAACATCCGGTCGAAGTCCGCGCCGGAGGCCCCCTCCAGCTCGGTCATCTCCCGGTCGTCCATCATCCCGGGCATGCCCTCGTGGCCCGCGTGGCCGGCGCCGGAGGTCTCGGCGGGCACCTCCTCGCCCCAGGACTCCAGCCACCCGGTCATGGTGGTGATCTCCGGGTCCTGCGCCTTCTCGATCCGGGCGGCGAGGTCCTCGACCTCGGCCGACGCGGAGCGCCCGGCGACCATGCGCGCCATGTCCAGCGCCTGCCGGTGGTGCGGGATCATGCCCTGCGCGAAGGCGACGTCGCGGCCGTTGTGCACGTCCGTGCCGGCCTCGGCGCTCGCGGACGGGGAGGTCTGCGGGCCCTCCTGCCCGCTGCGGCCACCGCTCTCGCCGCCGCAGGCGGCGAGGACGAGGGCCACGGTGACACCGGCCGCCGCCAGGGCGGTACGGCGCGTCAGGGTACGGATGCTGCTCATGCGTGAACTCCTGCGGGGAATCGGATCGTCGACGTGCCGGTGTGCCGCACCGCGCGGTCTCGGCCGGGCGGTGCGGGCGGGGGCGGCGTCTATATCCGCAGCAGTTGGAGTTCGGCCAGGGAGGGCGGGGCGCGCGCCGCGTCGGGCGCCCCCGCGGTACGGGAGTGCGCGGCCCCGTGGCGCGCGGGCGCGGCCACCGGGTCCGGGACGAGCGCGGGCAGCGCCGGCCCGGCGGCGAGCGCGCCGGACGCGCAGGCCGCGTCGGCGTGGCGCAACCGCCCCCCGCCGGACCCGTCCTCCGCGGCGCAGGCGTGGACCGTCACGGGCAGCACGGACGCCGGCACGGCGGGCCCGGGAACGTGCCGGGGCGCGGCGGCGTACGGGGCGGGGTGTTCCGGGGGCAGACCGCCGCCGGGGGCCAGGCCGTGCATCCCCAGCACTCCGGCGAGCACGCCGAGCAGGCACACGGCACGCCACCACCACACGGGCGGGCGGCGGACGGAGGGCTCGGGGGTGCTCACGGACAGCATCCTAGGGAGGGGGCCGCGGGCGCACGCGCGGGGCCCCCGGAAGATCTCCGGGGGCCCCGCTCCGGCACGGCCGCCGGTCCTGGTGGGCGCGGACGGTTTCGAACCGCCGACATCCTGCTTGTAAGGCAGGCGCTCTACCCCTGAGCTACGCACCCAGGACGAGTCGACAGCCTACATGGCCCCGGCGCCCCTCCCGCAAAACCCCCGCCCGCCCCCTCCGCCCCGGCCCGCGGACCGTCCGCCACACCCCCGCCCACGCCCCCGGCCCCCCGGAAGGACCCCCGCGCCGCGCCCCGTCCGCGCGTCCGCCGGGCCGCCGCCGTCCCGGCCTGGGGTTAACCCCACCCCGGATCCGGGAGCGGCCCGGATGCCCTCCAAGAGCCGTGCTCCGTACGGTCGTAGAGCCTCGCCGAACGGGCCCGCCGACAGGACGGGCGCCCGCCCGGCGCGGCACGCAGCCGTCCGCCCAGGGGGAGAAGACCCGTCATGACCGTCCGTACCGTTCCCGCCCGCGCGCTGGCCGCCGCCGGCACCGTCGCCGTGCTGCTGGCGGGCCTCGTCGGCTGCGCCTCCGCCGAGGACGACAAGGACCCCGAGCACCGCTCCTTCGCCCTGCCGGGGAAGACGCTCACCGTCGACTCGGACGACGCGGCGCTGGAGGTCGTCGCCGGCGGCCGGGCGGCCGACGGGAGGATCGAGGTGACCCGGTGGTTCTCGGGCTCGGTCACCCTCGGCAAGGACCCGGAGGTGAGCTGGCGGATGACCGAGGACCGGCTGGTGCTGCGGATGCGCTGCTCCGGCTTCATCGCCGACTGCTCGGCCCGGTACCGGATCGAGGTGCCGCGCGGCGTCGCCGTCACGGTGCGGGACGGTGACGGCAGCGTACGGGCGAGCGGGTTCCGGGACCCCCTGGACATCCGTACCAAGGACGGCTCCCTGCACGTCACCGACAGCACCGGGCCGCTGCGGCTGCGCACCGACGACGGGTCGCTGCGCGCCGAGGTCTCCGCGCGGCGGGTCGACGCGCGCACCGGCGACGGGTCGGTGCGCCTGACCCTGGGCGCCGTACCGGACGGGGTGCGGGCGCAGAGCGGTGACGGGTCGGTGTCGGTGACCGTGCCGGAGGCCGCGTACAAGCTGACGACCCGCACCGGCGACGGGTCGGTGCGGGCCGACGTGCGGCGCGACGACGCCAGCCCGCACGTCCTGGACGTCCGCACCAAGGACGGCTCGATCACGGTGCGCACGGCGGACTGACCGGGCCGTGTGTTCGTCCTTGCCGGGTGGGACAATGGACCGACCCGGGAAGACGGACGACACGGGAGAGGGATGTGACGGCGACACCATCGCAGCCGAACTCGCCGATGGTGCCGTGCGCACCACACCCGCCGCGCCCCTCCGCGCCCCGGCGCCCGCCGGGCGCGCTGCGCGACGCGGTCACCCTGCTCGGCCTCCCGCTGCTCGCCGCGCTGGCGCTGCCCGCCGCCTTCGCGGGCGGCGGCACCCGGCGCTGGTTCGGGGGGCGCGCGGAGAGCCAGCGGGCGCAGGCGCAGGCCGCGAAGGACGCCGCCGCCGCGGCCTTCTACGAACTGGACACCGCCCAGCGCGAGCTGCGGATCTCCGTCGAGACGATCGCCGCCGTCGACTCCTCCCCCGCCGCCCGGCAGGCCGTCGAGCAGTTCGCGGCGCTGGGCCGGACCATCGACGCGGTCAGCCACCACTACATCGAGGCCGTGGACGCCCACGACCTCGACCGGGACGACCTGGAGGCGTCGGCCGCCGCGCGGGCCCGCACCGAACTCACCCGTGCCAAGGACGACCTGGACCGGGTCCGGCGGGACCTCGACCACTACGCGGCCGGCCTCGGCCCGCTGCTCGGCAAGGCCGAGACCCAGCTCGCCCGGCTGGCGCCCGCCGTCGAACGGGCCCGGCAGGCGCTGCTCGCCGCCTCGAACGCCCTGGACGCGGCCCGCGCCGCCGGGCTCGGCGCCGACGACCTCGCCGCCCGGCTCGCCGCCCTCGGCCCGGAGCTGACCCGGCTGAACGAGGGCGCCGGCCGCCACGGGCTGCCGCAGACCCTGGAGCGGGCCGAACGCGTCACGCGGGAGGCCGAGGCGGTACGCGCCGAAGCCGGGCGGCTGCCCGAGCGGGCCGCCGAGATCGACCGCCGCCTGGTCACCCTGCGCACCCGCGCCCAGGCGCTGACCACCCGCGCCGGACAGGTGGAGCCGGTCCTGAGCGAACTGCGGCGCCGCTTCACGGCCGCCTGCTGGCAGGACCTCCAGCAGGTCCCGGACCAGGCCGCCGCCTCGGTCCGCCAGGCCGAGGAGAGGCTCGCCGAGGCCCGGACCGCCCGCGCCGAACAGCGCTGGGCGGACGCCACCGGCCTGCTGTCGACCGCCCGGGAACTGCTGAACGGCACCGACGAGGCGGTCTCCGCCGCCGGGGACCGGCTGCGGCAGCTCAACGCGGTGCAGAAGGACCCGGGGCAGGAGGTCGAGCGGACCCGGTTCGCGATCCGCGACGCCCAGCGGCTGGCCATGGCGGGCCGCACCACCCCCGAGCCCCGGCACGCCCGGCCCCTCGACGACGCCGTGGCCCGGCTGGAGCGCGCGGTCGCCGGCCTGGAGGGCCGCCACCCCGACTACTGGCACTTCCTCACCGAGACGGACGCGGTGCGGCGGACGGTGGCCCGGGTCGTGTCGGAGATCCGCGAGGAGCGCGGCGCGGGCCGGTGACGGCGACGGACCGCCCCCTCCGCGGGCGGCCCCCCGGCGCACGTGCCCCGGTCCCGCGGGGCGCGGCCGGTCCCGCCGGGGCGGGCCCCGGCTAACCTGGGCGCATGCCTCGTTACGAGTACCGCTGCCGAAGCTGTGGCGACACCTTCGAGTTGAGCCGTCCCATGGCCGAGTCCTCCGCCCCCGCCGCCTGCCCCGCGGGCCACGACGACACGGTGAAGCTGCTGTCGACGGTCGCCGTCGGCGGCACCTCCTCCGCGCCCGCCGCGGCGCCCCGGCCCTCGGGCGGGGGCGGCGGCTGCTGCGGCGGGGGATGCTGCGGCTGACGCGGCTCAGCCTGCCGCCGGGCCGCCCACCGCGTCCAGGAACTCCCGCAGGATGCGCTCCCCGGCGGCCACCCCCCGCTCCGGCAGGGCGGTGACGGCCGGGGCGTGCCAGCCGGAGTCGGCGAGTTCGCCGTGGGCCGGGCGCCAGCCCCGGTCGGCGGCGAGCAGCAGGTCGGCGTCCAGGAGCGAGTCCCCGGCGGCGAGCACGGGCCCGGCGCCGGTGCGGCGGGCCACCTCGCGCACGGCGGCGCTCTTGGTGAGCGGCCGGGGGACGGCGTAGAGCTTGCGGCCCTGGAGGGAGACGCCCCAGCCGCGTTCCCCGGCCCAGGCGGCGAGTTCCTTCACCCACCCCTCGGGCAGCAGGTCGCGCTCGACGACCAGGTAGGCGAAGAGGTCGTCGGCGACCCGGTGCTTGCGCGTCCACGCCGGGTCGGCGGTGCGCGCGAGGTGGTCGCGGACCTCGGCGAGGGGCGCGCACTCGGCGGCGAGCCGTGCCCTCACGCGCGCGTGCCAGTCGGGGTCGGGGACGCCGTCGACCAGCAGGTGGCCGCCGTTGGCGCAGACCGCGTGGCGCGGCGGCGGGCCGGGCAGGCGGATGCGCCCGTACTGGGCGGGGGTGCGGGTGGTGGCCGGTACGAAGTGCGCGCGGCCGGCGAGTTCGGCGAGCAGCCCCGCGGCCGTCTCGGTCAGGTAGGACAGCGGCCGGCCCTCGTAGACCTCGACGCAGAGCAGCCGGGGCGCCCGCTCGTCGGGCACGGTCAGGCCGAGGGCGGCGGCGGAGTAGACGAGGGTGCGGTCGAGGTCGCTGGCGACGAGGACGGTCATCCGGCCGTCACCGCCGTGCCGTCGGCGCCGGTCGCGCCGCGCGTGTAGCGGGGGTGGACGAGGCCGACGCAGGTGTACGGCAGCCCGTCGACCTCCTCGACGGGGACGCCCCGCTGGGCGGCGAGCAGGCGCACGTGGTCCAGGTCGGCGCCCGCGCCGGTGCGGGCCAGCACCTTCCACGGCACCCGGCGCAGCATCACCCGGGTGGTCTCGCCGACGCCGGGCTTGACGAGGTTGACGTCGTGGATGCCGTACTCCTCGCTGATGCGCTCCACGGCCGCCCAGCCCGCCCAGGTGGGCGTCCGGTCGGCGGCGAGGAGGTCCTTGGCCCGGTCGAGGGCGGCGTCGGCGGCCTCCGGGAAGCGGGCCGAGACCGCGTCGAGGAAGTCCCGGGAGAGGTCGGCGCCGGCCAGGTCGCGGTAGAACTTGGCGCCGTGGAAGTCGTGCGGTCCGACCAGGTCGGCGCGGAGCACGGTGCGCGATATCAGCCCGGAGACGGTGGAGTTGAGGCACGCGGACGGGATGAGGAAGTCGTCGCGGGTGCCGTAGGTGCGTACGCAGGAGCCGGGGTCGGCCAGGACGGCGATCTCCGGGTCGAAGCCGGTGACGCCCTCGCGGGCCTCGAAGTCGCGCAGGGCGTCGGCGAGTTCGCGGGTGATGGCGCCCTTGCCGGTCCAGCCGTCGACGAAGACGACGTCGGCCGGGTCGTGGTGGGCGGCCAGCCAGCGCAGCGCGTTGGCGTCGATGCCGCGGCCCCGCACGATGGAGACCGCGTAGTGCGGGAGGTCCAGTCCGTGGCGGAAGCGGGCCCAGCGGCGCATGAGGATGCCGACCGGGGTCCCGGCGCGGGCCAGGGAGACCAGGACGGGCCGGGGGGAGCGCTCGGCGAGGACGAGTTCGGTGACGGCGCCGACGGCCCGTGCCAGCCGGTGCGCGGAGGTCTCCAGCGCCGAGTGGAACAGCTCCCGGTAGCGCGCGCTGGGCTGGTACTCGACGGGCAGCGACTCGGCGTAGTGCGCGCCGCCGCGCTGGATCGCCTCCTCGCGCTCCTCGGTGGGCGCCTCCAGGGTCACCTCCGAGAGGTCCTGGAGCAGCCAGCCGACCTCGTCGGGGTCGTACGAGGAGAAGGCGGGGCCGCGCAGGGGGTCGGGCAGCATCGGGGGCCTTTCGGGGACGTGCGGGGCTCGCGGGCGGTAGGACGGGACGACGGCGAGCAGGACGTGCGGGACGTGCGCGGCGAGCCGGTCCGCCAGACCGCCGGGGGCGTGCAGCGCGGGCGTGTCGGCGGCGGAGTCGACGACGGCGACGACGGTGTCGAAGCCGTTGCCGGCGACGTTGTAGGCGTAGCGCTCGCCGGGGCCGTCGGCGGGGTCGTCGTGGGCGGGGAAGACCAGGCGGGTGCGGATCGCGTACCCGGGGTCGTCGACGGCGAGGACGGGCGAGCGGGTGGTGGTGGAGAAGCGGACCTCGGCGCCGCCGGTGCGCTCCAGTTCGTGGGCGAGGCGCAGCGGGGCGTACATCAGCTCCTCGGAGCCGAGGACGAGGACGCGGCGGGCTCCGGCCGGCAGGGCTGCGGCGATCCGGGCGGCCATGGCGGGCAGGGCCGTCTCCAGCCGCGCGCGGTGCGCGGGCGTGAAGCCGTGCCGTCCGCCGTCGGGCAGTCCGGCGGGCCATCCCAGGTCGACGCGCCGGACGCCGCCCGGGGCGGCACCGGGACCGGCCCGCCCGGCGGGGCCGCCGCCGTCCGGCGTGTCGTCCGCGCGGCGGCCGACGGCCGGCGTGCCGACGGCCCCGCCGGGGGCGTCCCCCGTCCCCGGCGGGGGCTGCGCCGGGGACGCCGCCTCGTACCGGGCGACGAGTGCGCGGCCCCTCTCCAGGACGTCCGGCGGCAGCCGCACCGTGCCCGAGGCCGTCGCGACCAGGTCCACGCGGGCGCCGATGTCCCGGGCGAAGCCGTCCAGGCGCCCGGCGTCGGCGGGTGAGCGCATGTCGACCAGGGCGACGACGACGTACCGCTCGCGCGGGTAGCGGGCGTGCAGGGCGCGGACGGTGTTGAGGACCGTGTTGCCGGTGGAGAACTCGTCGTCGACGAGGACCAGCGGTCCCGTCCCGGCGAGCAGTTCCGGGTCCTCGGGCAGCAGCAGGTGGGAGGTGGCGTGGGAGTGGGACTCCTCGAAGCCGCCCGCCTGCCGGACGCCGGGCACCGGGCGCCGGGTGGAGTGCAGGTAGGAGGCGCCGCCCAGGCCGTCGGCGACCGAGTGGCCGAGCCCGGTGGCGGTCTCCGCGTAGCCGAGGACGACGCAGCGGGCGGCCTCCTCGGGGCCGAGCAGTCCGCGCACGCGCCGGCCGAGCGCGACGCCGTGGCCGTGGACGACCGAGGGGGACTGCGGGACGTGCTTGCCGAGCACGTGGGAGACGAGCAGGTGCGCCCGCTTGGGGTTGCGGCGCAGGGCGAGCCCCAGGAGCCCCGTCAGCGTGTCGTCGCCGTCGAGTTCCACGCCGAGCCGCCGCGCGACCCAGCTCCCGGACCAGACGCCGGGGCGGCCGTCCGCCGCCGTGCCCTGGATGTCGTTCACGCGTCCCCCGCGGTGCGGTCGGTTCCGTCGGTGAGTCCGGCGCCGAGGAGTTCCACGAAGCCGATGTCCTCGTTGGCCACCCCGAATGCCTCGGCGCGCAGCAGCGTCCGCTCGGCCCAGGCGCGGTGCGGCTTCACCTCGTTCATCTTGTTCGTGTACGCCGACCGCAGCACGCCCCCGCCGTCGCGCTCGGGGCGCAGGATGTCGCGGGCGTCGCAGTACTCCTCGTGGCTGACGACGGACAGCGCGTGCACGGGCAGGACGTGGGAGGGGTGGATGCAGGTCTTGCCGAGCAGTCCGTTGGCCTGGTCGAGGGAGATCTCCCGCAGCAGTCCGTCCATGGCGTGGTCGATCAGCCGCTGGCGCAGCGCGGCGGCCTTGACCTCCAGGAAGGGGCTCTGCCGCAACTGCGGCTTGAACATCCGCTCCTGGACCCGGAAGTACTCCCACACCGGCCCGGTGACGGTGAACCCGGTGCCGTCGGCGCGGCCGAGCACGTTGACCACGTCGGCGATGACGGAGGCGACGATCTGGATGTCGTAGGCGGTCATGTCGGAGGCGCGGCGCAGCCCGTAGGAGGAGCAGAAGTCGGTGACGCCGAGGCGCAGGGCGAGGACGCGGTCGCGGTACTTGTCGACGGCGCGGAAGATGCCCTCCAGGGTGGGGACGCGCGTCTCCTGGTAGAGCAGGTCGGGCGATTCCAGGACCGGCATGGCGAACAGCCGGCGTCCGCTCGCCGCCTCGGCGCCGGCGAGCGCCTCCAGGAAGGGCAGTCCGCGCTCGCCGGTGAACTTGGGCAGGACGAAGCCGGAGAGCAGGTGGGCCGCGGGGCCGAGGCGGGCGGTCAGGTCGGTTATCTGCCCGGGGGTGCGGACCCGTATGAAGAGCAGTGGCACCCGCGCGCCGGGCCGGGCGGCCAGGTCGGTGAGGTGGCGGACGAGGTTCTCCTCGCCGGCCGGCACGTCGGCGTCACCGATCGAGTCCTCCAGGCACAGCACCATCGACACCACCCCGTGGGCGGCCTGCTTGAGGACGTCGTCGGCGAGGTGCGGGCGGGTGGCCGGGCTGTAGAGGGTGGCGCCGAGGGCGGCGGAGAGCAGCCGGGCCGGGGAGTCGGCCGTGAAGGCACAGGGCTCCTGGTGGAAGAGGCGCCTGCGCACCTCAGGAGCGATGTGGCCGAAATGACGCATGTGTACTCCCCCGTGGTGACTGGGCCACCTGGAACTGTCCGAAGGTGACCGGTAATAGTACGTACGTGACCGTGTCGGCGGTTCCCGCCGCACAGGAAATCCAGGTGACCGGCCGTGGGACGGCGGGCGGCCCGGTGCGCGGGGACATGATCCGGCCACCGGCCCCGCGTTGTCGTGACCAGGACCGAGAGGGCAGGATGACGGCATGACGCACGCGATGCTGAAGGGGTCGAACGTCCCGCTGCAAGCCACCACGGTACGCGCCGTGCTGCGCTGGACCCCCGGGCAGGGGGTCCCGGACGTCGACGCCTCCGCGCTGCTGCTGGGCCACGACGACCGTGTGCGTTCCGACGAGGACTTCGTCTTCTACAACCAGCCGCGGCACCCCTCCGGGCAGGTCTGGCGGCTCGGCAAGAAGCGGGCCGGGGACGCGCTGACGGACACGGTCCAGACGGACCTGTCCGGGGTCGAGGGCTCGGTGGGCAGGATCCTGCTGGTCGCCTCGGCGGACGGTGTCGCCTTCGACCAGGTGCACGACCTGCGCATCCTGCTGTACGACGCGGTGGCCGGGGACGAGGAACCGCTGGCGTATTTCGACGTCCGGCCGGAGACCGGCCGGGAGACGGCGCTGATCTGCGGCGAGCTGTACCGGCGCGGGGAGGGCTGGAAGTTCCGGGCGCTCGGCGAGGGCTACTCGAACGGTCTGAAGGGCCTCGCGACCGACTTCGGCATCTCGGTGGACGAGTCGGAGGCGGCGCAGGACGCGTCCGACGCCGAGGACCCGGCGCCGCCCGCCCCGGCGCCGCCGGCCGCGCCGGTCCCCGAGGTCTCGCGCCCGCTGCCCCCGGAGCAGCCGCCGGGCGTGCCCGGGGTGCCCGCCCAGCCCGCCTACGGCTACCCGCAGCCGCCCGCGGCGACGGGGCCGGCCTACGGCTACCCGCAGCCCGCCGGGCGGCCCGGCTACGGCTACCCGCAAGCCCCGGCCGCCGCCCTGGCGCAGGCCGGCTACGGCTACCCGGCGCCGGTCGGGCCCGCCCCGGACCCCGACTTCCGCCTCCCCCCGCAGGGCCCCCAGTTCGTGGGCCGCTAGGGTCTTCGCCCGGGTCAGGCCGGACCTCGCGAGCCCGGCCTGAGCCGACGAGAGGCCCTGGGGCCGCCGCGGTGCCCCGTGCGCTCGCCTCCCCGACGCCGGCCGGGAGACGGGCCGGGGCGCGGGCGGGCCCGGACCCGCCGCTACGTCTTCGACTTGTAGCCGCGCCCCCAGTGGAGCCCCCAGCCGTAGAGCCGGTCCAGCTCGCCCTGGAAGCCGTAGACGAACTTCACCTCGCGGTGGACGAGGATCTCGTCCTTGACGTTCTCGATCAGCACCACGGCGCAGGAGCGGGCCTGCGGGTGCCGTTCGTCGAGGCCGATCTCGATGCGCGGCCCGTTGCTCGGGTAGAGCGTGACGATGGCGTGGGTGCGGTCGAAGGCGGGCGTCTGGTCGTAGATGTACACGAAGACCAGGAGCCGCTTGATGGCCTCGCGCTGGTCGAGGTTGATGTACATCGTCTCGCCGGAGGCCGAGCCGAACCGGTCGTCGCCGCTGATCTTCACGTACGGCGGGGCGTTGACGTCGCCGAGGTAGCCGCCGAGCGGCTGGACCACTCCCTTGGTGCCGTCCTGGAGTTCGTAGAGGCAGCCGAGGTCGAGGTCGACGTTGACCATGCTCTGGCTGTGCCCGACGACCGCCGGCGGCTTCAGCGCCTTGAACGGGTGGCGCAGCAGGCTCTCCCGCTGGACGCCCACGACGTCGGAGGTCCGCATCCGCCAGGACAGGTTGATGCGGAGGTTGCCGGTGGCCGCGCCCTGTTTGGTCAGGGAGATCTGGCTGTGCCGTTTGGTCAGTTCTATGGCGTTGGTCGCGGCGCTGCCCGAGTCGAACTCGCTCTCGCGGCCCCGCCACAGTCCGTCCAGGAAGCCCATTTTCGCCCCCACGTCCTCTCGACTCGTACCGGCATGCGGACGGGGCGGTCGCGGGGAGCACTCTCCCTGCGCCCGCCCCGTCACAAGCGTTCCCGCCCCCGGGGCCGGTTCACACCGGCGCGCGTGCGCTCCGGAGGCGGAACCGGCCAGGGGCCGGCGGACCCTCACACGCCCGAGGGAACCTCGGTCTTCTCGCCGTCGTCCGCTCGCTCGGTGGCGGCGAGGGCGCGGTTGCGGCGTACGGAGGACCAGAAGGACCAGCCGATGAGGACGACGCCGACCAGGCCGGTGATGATCTCGTTGATCTGGTACTGGATGGTGACCAGGAGGATCACGGCGAGGGCGCCGATCGCGTAGTGGGCGCCGTGCTCCAGGTAGACGTAGTCGTCCAGGGTGCCCTGGCGGACCAGGTAGACCGTGAGCGACCGCACGTACATCGCGCCGATGCCCAGGCCGAGCGCCATCAGGACGATGTCGTTGGTGATGGCGAAGGCGCCGATCACGCCGTCGAAGGAGAACGAGGCGTCCAGCACCTCCAGGTACAGGAACATGAAGAAGGCCGCCTTGCCGGCCAGGGCCATCGCCGAGCGCGGCCTGCCCGCGCGCTCGTCGGCCTCGTCGGCCTCCTCCTCCTCTTCGAGCTTGTCCTCGAAGTACCCGGAGAGCCCGCCGACGATCATGTAGGTGATCAGACCGGCCACCCCCGCGATCAGGACGGTCTCGGCCTTGTCGACCGTGGCCCCGCCGTGCTGGTGGGCGTGGGTGGCGAAGGTCATCGCCGAGACCAGCAGCACGACCAGCGCCACGCAGACCGACAGCATGTCGACCTTGCCCAGCCTGGCCAGCGGACGCTCCAGCCAGGACAGCCACTTGATGTCCCGGTCCTCGAAGACGAAGTCCAGGAAGATCATCAGCAGGAACATGCCGCCGAACGCCGCGATCGCCGGATGCGCGTCGGTCACCAGCTCCTGGTAGCGGTGCTTGTCGGTGAGGGCCAGTTCGACGGCCTCGATCGGCCCGAGCTGGGCACTGACCGCCACGATGACGACCGGGAAGACCAGCCGCATGCCGAAGACGGCGATCAGGATGCCCAGGGTGAGGAAGATCTTCTGCCAGAAGGCGTTCATCTTCTTCAGGATCCCGGCGTTGACCACCGCGTTGTCGAACGACAGCGAGATCTCCAGAACGGAGAGGATCGCCACGATCCCGAACGCGGTCCACCCCCCGTAGAAGACCGCCGCGACCAGGCCGAGCGCGGTGACCGCGAACGACCAGCCGAAGGTTTTCAGAATCACTGGCTACCCCATCGTGTGTGGGGGGTCCTTCCCAGACGGAGTCTGGGGGAGGCGCTCCCCTGCGCCGTACCCGGCTTTACGAAACGTTGACTCCGAAGTCTAGGGCGATCCCGCGCAGCCCGGACGCGTACCCCTGACCAACTGCACGGAATTTCCACTCACCCTGGTAGCGGTACAGCTCACCGAAGATCATGGCCGTTTCGCTGGAGGCGTCCTCGCTCAGGTCGTAGCGGGCCAGCTCCTGGCCGTCGGCCTGGTTGACGACCCGGATGAAGGCGTTGGCGACCTGGCCGAAGGTCTGGCCGCGCTCGTCGGCCAGGTGGATCGACACCGGGAAGACGATCTTGTCGGCGTGGGCCGGGACCCTGGAGAGGTCGACCAGGAGGGACTCGTCGTCGCCCTCGCCCTCACCGGTGAGGTTGTCGCCGGTGTGCTCGATGGAGCCGTCGGGGCTCGTGAGCTGGTTGTAGAAGACGAACCACTCGTCCCCGAGCACCCGGCCGCCGCTGCACACCAGCGCGCTGGCGTCGAGGTCGAAGGGTGCTCCGGTGGTGGAACGCGCGTCCCAGCCGAGGCCGACCAGCACCTGAGTGAGGTTCGGTGCGGCCTTCGACAGCGAGACGTTGCCCCCCTTGGCAAGAGTGACGCCCATGGTGATGGTCCCTCCCCGGGTGATGGTTCTTGGGTTACTTGCGCGTCCGGCGCCGCACGTAAACCGTGCGGCGCCGGACGATGAGGCCGTTCGCCTCGGGGTGTTCAGGCGTCCGGGACGTTCACACGTCTCAGACGTTCACGCCGAAGTCCTGCGCGATGCCGCGCAGGCCCGAGGCGTAGCCCTGGCCGATGGCGCGGAACTTCCACTCCGCGCCGTTGCGGTACAGCTCGCCGAAGACCATCGCGGTCTCCGTGGAGGCGTCCTCGCTCAGGTCGTAGCGGGCGATCTCGGCCTCGCCCGCCTGGTTCACGACGCGGATGAAGGCGTTGCGGACCTGGCCGAAGGACTGCTGGCGGTTCTCGGCGTCGTAGATCGAGACCGGGAAGACGATCTTCTCGATGTCGGCGGGGACGCCGGCCAGGTCGACCTTGATCTGCTCGTCGTCGCCCTCGCCCTCACCGGTGAGGTTGTCGCCGGTGTGCTCGACCGAGCCGTCGGGGCTCCTGAGGTTGTTGAAGAACACGAAGTGCTGGTCGCTGGCGACCTTGCCGGAACTGTTCAGCAGCAGCGCGCTGGCGTCGAGGTCGAAGCCGGTGCCGGTCGTGGTGCGGACATCCCACCCCAGACCGACGATGACCGCGGTCAGGCCGGGGGCCTCCTTGGTCAGCGATACGTTGCCGCCCTTGCTGAGGCTGACTCCCACGAGTCCTCCCTTGGTGTCCCGGGGCGTGAGCCCCGTCGTGCGTCGGATGTGTGTGTGGATGCCGGATCAACGAGTCGATCCTAGTGACGGGTTCCCGTCCGCCGCGGGCCGTGCGGCCCGGGAATCACAGGGTGTCGAGCGCCTTCACGTACTCGTCCAGGTCACGGGCGTCCGGCAGGCCGTTGACGACGGTCCAGCGGACGACGCCCTCCCGGTCGATGACGAAGGTGCCGCGGACGGCACAGCCCTTGTCCTCGTCGAAGACGCCGTAGGCGCGCGAGACGTTGCCGTGCGGCCAGAAGTCCGACAGCAACGGGTACTCCAGGCCCTCCTGCTCGCCGAAGACGCGCAGGGTGTGGATGGAGTCGTTGGACACGGCGAGCACCTGGGTGTCGCGGTCGGCGAAGCGGGGCAGGTTGTCGCGGATCTCGCACAGCTCGCCCGTGCAGACGCCCGTGAAGGCGAACGGGTAGAAGAGCAGCACGACGTTCGCGCGCCCGTGGAAGTCGGACAGCCGCACGGTGGCGCCGTGGTTGTCCTTCAGCTCGAAGTCGGGGGCCTTGTCGCCGACCTGGATCGCCATGGTCCTGTTCGTCCCTTCGGAGGGTGGTTCGCTGGGAAACACCCTACGCAGGGGCCGTCGCGGGACCGCGGACGGGCCGGACGGTGCCGGTCCGTCCACGGTCCGGGACGGTCGTACGGCTCAGCGCTTCGACTTGGCCGCCTTCGGCGTCGCCAGCCGGCTGCCGCTCCAGTCCTTGCCGACGCTGATGCTCTTGGACGCCGTCAGCCCTGCCGTCGTCGCGGCTTCCGAGATGTCACTGGGCTCGACGTATCCGGTCCGGCCGGTCTTCGGCGTCAGGAGCAGGATCGAGCCGCCTTCTTCGATGTACGTGGTGGCATCCACCAGCGCATCCGTCAGGTCGCCGTCGTCGTCACGGAACCACAGCACGACGGCGTCGGCCACGTCCTCGTAGTCCTCGTCCACCAGCTCGCCCTCGACGGCTCCTTCGATGGCCTCGCGGAGCTCCTGGTCGACATCGTCGTCGTAGCCGATCTCCTGGACCACCTGCTCGGGCTGGAACCCCAGCCTTACGGCAGGGTTCGTCCGCTCCTCCGCGTGGTCCGCGGTCGCGCTCACGGGTTGCCTCCTGATCATGTCTTGGTCGGGGCCCCCGGTCCGTCGGGACCGGAGGGATCTCGGCCACGCGCGTGCGCGTGGCTTGGCCGTAGTCCACACGGGCGGGACGGATCGCGCAAGTACCCGGCCGCCGGGACCGCCGAAACGGTGACGATCCGGGCGGTGTCGCCGCAACTCCCGCCTTGCCGTCCAGACCGAAGGTGACGTACACCACACCTATCTGCCCCGTTTGCGCATTTGGGAACCCTGCGGGGTACGACACTCGGACGACCGTGTCCCGATTCCCGTGAGGGAACCGGTTACCCCACGGTACAGATGACGTTTTCCCGCCTGCGGTGGACGATGGGAAACGGCGTACCCCGCACCCGTCGCACCGTGGCCCTCCGACAGTGAAGGAACAGCGTGGCTTCCGCAAACGATCGCAGTCCGATCATCATTGGCGGCCTGCCGAGTCAGGTTCCTGACTTCGACCCCGAGGAAACGCAGGAGTGGCTCGACTCCCTCGACGCCGCCGTCGACGAGCGCGGCCGGGAGCGGGCCCGCTACCTCATGCTGCGGCTGATCGAGCGGGCCCGCGAGAAGCGCGTGGCCGTGCCCGAGATGCGCAGCACGGACTACGTGAACACCATCGCGACCCGCGACGAGCCGTTCTTCCCCGGCAACGAGGAGATCGAGCGCAAGATCCTCAACGCCACCCGGTGGAACGCCGCGGTGATGGTGTCCCGGGCGCAGCGGCCCGGCATCGGCGTGGGCGGTCACATCGCCACCTTCGCCTCGTCGGCCTCGCTGTACGACGTGGGCTTCAACCACTTCTTCCGCGGCAAGGACCACGGGGACGGCGGCGACCAGGTCTTCTTCCAGGGGCACGCCTCGCCCGGCATCTACGCCCGCGCCTACCTCCTGGACCGGCTCGGCGAACGGCACCTGGACGGGTTCCGGCAGGAGAAGTCCAAGGCGCCGGACGGGCTGTCCTCGTACCCGCACCCGCGCTCCATGCCGGACTTCTGGGAGTTCCCCACGGTGTCGATGGGGCTCGGCCCGATCGGCGCGATCTACCAGGCGCGCATGAACCGGTACATGCAGGCGCGCGGCATCGCCGACACCTCCCGCTCGCACGTGTGGGCCTTCCTCGGCGACGGCGAGATGGACGAGCCCGAGTCGCTGGGCCAGCTCTCCATCGCCGCCCGCGAGGGCCTGGACAACCTGACCTTCGTGGTCAACTGCAACCTCCAGCGCCTGGACGGTCCGGTGCGCGGCAACGGGAAGATCATCCAGGAGCTGGAGTCGATCTTCCGGGGCGCCGGCTGGAACGTGATCAAGCTGGTGTGGGACCGTTCCTGGGACCCGCTGCTGGCCCAGGACCGCGACGGCGTGCTGGTCAACCGGATGAACACCACGCCGGACGGACAGTTCCAGACGTACGCCACGGAGTCCGGCGCGTACATCCGCGACCACTTCTTCGGCGACGACCACCGGCTGCGCGCGATGGTCGAGAACATGACCGACGACCAGATCCTGCACCTGGGCCGCGGCGGCCACGACCACCGCAAGATCTACGCGGCGTACAAGGCGGCCGTCGAGCACAAGGGGCAGCCCACGGTCATCCTGGCCAAGACGGTCAAGGGCTGGACGCTGGGCCCGAACTTCGAGGGCCGCAACGCCACCCACCAGATGAAGAAGCTCACGGTCGACGACCTCAAGGGCTTCCGCGACCGGCTGCACCTGCCGATCTCCGACCGGGAACTGGAGTCCGGCCCGCCGCCGTACTACCACCCGGGGCCGGACACCGAGGAGATGCAGTACATGCACGACCGGCGCCGCGGTCTGGGCGGGTACGTCCCGACCCGGCTGGTGCGGTCGAAGCCGCTCGCGCTGCCGGGCGACGCCACGTACGCGACGGTGAAGAAGGGTTCCGGCCAGCAGTCGATCGCCACCACCATGGCCTTCGTGCGCCTGCTGAAGGACCTCATGCGGGACAAGGAGATCGGCCGTCGGTTCGTGCTGATCGCGCCCGACGAGTACCGCACCTTCGGCATGGACTCGTTCTTCCCGAGTGCGAAGATCTACAACCCGCTGGGCCAGCAGTACGAGTCGGTCGACCGGGACCTGCTCCTCGCCTACAAGGAGGCGCCGAACGGGCAGATGCTGCACGACGGCATCTCGGAGGCGGGCTGCACGGCCTCGCTGATCGCGGCCGGCTCGGCCTACGCCACCCACGGCGAACCGCTGATCCCGGTCTACGTCTTCTACTCGATGTTCGGGTTCCAGCGCACCGGCGACCAGTTCTGGCAGATGGCCGACCAGCTCGCGCGCGGATTCGTGCTGGGCGCGACCGCCGGACGCACGACCCTGACCGGTGAGGGGCTCCAGCACGCGGACGGCCACTCGCAGTTGCTGGCCTCGACCAACCCGGCGTGCGTCGCGTACGACCCGGCGTACGCCTACGAGATCGCGCACATCGTCCAGGACGGCCTGCGCCGCATGTACGGCGGCGACGCGCGGCACCCGCACGGCGAGGACGTCTTCTACTACCTGACCGTCTACAACGAGCCGATCCAGCACCCGGCCGAGCCGGCGGACGTGGACGTGGAGGGCATCCTCAAGGGCGTCCACCGCATCGCCGCGGGCGGGGCCGGTGCCGTCCCGGCGCAGATCCTGGCGTCCGGTGTGGCGGTCCCGTGGGCGCTGGAGGCCCGGCGCATCCTCGCCGAGGAGTGGAACGTGCGCGCCGACGTCTGGTCGGCGACCTCCTGGAACGAGCTCCGGCGCGAGGCCGTGGCCTGCGAGGAGCACAACCTGCTGCACCCGGAGGAGGAACAGCGGGTGCCGTGGGTGACGCGGAGGCTGGCCGGGGCCGAGGGCCCCTTCGTGGCGGTGTCCGACTGGATGCGGTCGGTGCCGGACCAGATCGCGCGGTGGGTGCCGGGGACGTACCAGTCGCTGGGCGCCGACGGCTTCGGCTTCGCGGACACCCGCGGGGCGGCGCGGCGCTTCTTCCACATCGACGCCCAGTCGATCGTGGTGGCGGTGCTGACGGAGCTGGCCCGCGAGGGCAAGGTCGACCGGTCGGCGCTGAAGCAGGCGGTGGACCGGTACCGGCTGCTGGACGTCACGGCGGCCGACCCGGGGGTCGCGGGCGGCGACGCCTAGGGTCTTTCGTTGGGATCAGGCCGGCCCCCGCGAGCCCGGCGTGATCCACACGAGAGGCCCAGGACGCCTCGGCACGGGCCCGGTCGCCGGGCCCCGGACCGGCTCCGGCCGGGGGCGCCCGCCCGCCGCGGGACACCCCCGGCCGCTTCCGTGTCCCGTGGGGCGGGCCGCGGGCCCACGGCCGGGCTCCGTGGCCGCGGAGAGGTCCGACGGCTGCGGGCGCCGCGCGGTCCGGCCCGTTCCATGGCCCCGTGCGGTCAGGTGAGCGGGGGTTCCCGCGCGATCGGTGCCGCAGCGCGCCCTCGTCGAGCCCCGCGGGCCCCGCGTCGTGCCGGGCCCGGCCGGACTCACCCTCCGGGTACCCCGTACCGGACGCGGCATCCCGGGGCGGGCCGGCCGCGCGCTGCCCCCCTCCGGCAGCGCGCGCCGCGGCCTCCGCTCCCCCATGCCCTGCGGAGGGCTTGACCCACTGTCACCTGCCGGGGCCCCGAAGGCGAGGTTTCCGGCCCCCTGTCACCCTGATAGGCGAACGGGCCGGGACGCCCGGCCGGTCACGGGCGGACGCCCGGACACCCGGACGGGGCGGGGCGCCCGAGCGCCCCGCCCCGCACACCGGGAACGGTCCGGACCGCGGCTCAGATGTGCCCCATGCCCGCACCGGCCTCCGCGTTCGCCCCGCGCTTGGTCAGCAGCGCGATCAGCACGGCGAAGGCCGCGACGCCCGCCGCGGTCAGCGAGGCCACGCTCATGCCCGAGATGAAGGTGTCGTGCGCCACCTTCGTGATCAGTCCGGCGACCGGCTCCGGGGTGCCCTCGGGCACCGGCGCCACCCCGACCCGGACCGCCTCGGAGGCCGGGCCGAGCTGTTCCGGGGTGAGCTTCGGCAGCCCGGCGGACGTCCAGTTGCCGGCCAGGTCGCGGTCGACCTTGGAGGCCATCACGGCACCCAGCACGGCCGTGCCGAGGCTGCCGCCGATCTGCATCGCCGCCTGCTGGAGCCCGCCGGCCACGCCGGACAGCTCCAGCGGCGCGTTGCCCACGATGACCTCGGTGGCGCCGACCATGACCGGCGCCAGGCCGAGGCCGAGGACGGCGAACCAGAGCGACATGACGCCGCTGCCGGTGTCCTTCTCCAGCGTGGACATGCCGTACATGGCGAGCGCGGTGAGCGCCATGCCGCCGGCGAGCGGGACGCGCGGGCCGACCTTGGTGATCATCAGGCCCGCGAGCGGGGAGCCGACGATCATCATGCCGGTCAGCGGCAGCAGGTGCAGGCCCGCGTCGACCGGGCTCATGCCGTGCACGTTCTGCAGGTAGAAGGTGACGAAGAACAGGCCGCCCATGAAGGCGATGGCCATGAGCACCATCAGGACCACGCCCGCCGACAGCGGCACCGAGCGGAACATGGCGAGCGGGATCAGCGGCTCGCGGACCTTGCTCTCCCACAGCGCGAAGAG
This sequence comes from Streptomyces sp. SCSIO 75703, assembly GCF_036607905.1. Taxonomy (NCBI): domain Bacteria; kingdom Bacillati; phylum Actinomycetota; class Actinomycetes; order Kitasatosporales; family Streptomycetaceae; genus Streptomyces; species Streptomyces sediminicola. The sequence goes on along the minus strand of NZ_CP144555.1, from coordinate 4,875,300 downwards.
GCCGAAGCCCACCAGGGACGCCACGATGAACGCCCAGGTCTTGCCGTCGCCCCAGCCCCACGCCGGGGCCTTGATGAGCGCCCAGACCAGGCAGAACATCGACGCCGACAGCAGTGCGATGCCGGGCAGGTCGAAGGAGCGCGGGGCGTTCTCGGCGCGGTGGTCGAGCAGGATGAGGACGCCGAGGACGACGGCGAGGACGCCCACCGGCACGTTGATGAAGAACACCGACTGCCAGTTGACGTGCTCGACCAGGACGCCGCCGAGGATCGGGCCGCCCGCGGTGGAGGCGCCGATGACCATGCCCCAGATGCCGATGGCCATGTTCAGCTTCTCGGCGGGGAAGGTGGCACGCAGCAGGCCGAGCGCGGCCGGCATCAGCAGCGCGCCGAAGACGCCCTGGAGCACCCGGAAGACGACCACCAGCGGGATCGTGTGGGACAGGCCGATGGCGCCCGAGGCGGCGGCGAAACCGACCACGCCGATCAGGAAGGTCTGGCGGTGCCCGAAGCGGTCGCCGAGCTTGCCCGCGGTGATCAGGGAGACCGCGAGGGCGAGGAAGTAGGAGTTGGTGATCCACTGCACGTCGGAGAAGCTGGCGTGCAGGTCCTTGGCGATCGCCGGGTTGGCGATGGCCACGATGGTGCCGTCCAGGGCCACCATCATGACCCCGACGGCGACGGTGATGAGTGTGAACCACGGGTGCCCGCGCAGGCCGGCTGCCGGTGCGGGGCCCGACGGGTCTGATGGTGCGTCCCCCGGACCCGTCGTCTCGATGGTGGTCTGACTAGTCATACCTTCGAGGCTAGTGACAGTCGCTGACAGTTGACAAACCATTTCACTAGTCGGTAACTGACAGGACATCCCCGCGACCGCGGCCCACCCCGCGGACCACGGCCGCGACCAGCACGACGACCCACAACAGACAACCGACAACCGACAACGACGCCGCCGGACGGCGGAGCAGACGGCGACCGGCGGCGGACGGCGGCGGACAGCCACCGGCAGCGACCGGCGACCGGCGGAGGGCGGCGACCGATGCCCCGCCCGCGCCGGCGGCGAGAGGCAAGGAGCGGATCTTGGGACGGGCGGACACCACCACGCCGGCGAACGGCGTGCCGTCACCCCCGCGGCCCGGACTGCGCGAGCGCAAGAAGCGGCGCACCCGGGACGCGCTGCTGCGCGCGGCCCTCCGCCTGTTCGCCGAGCAGGGCTACGAGCGGACCACCGTCGACGACATCGCCGAGGCCGCGGACGTCTCCCAGCGCACCTTCTTCCGCTACTTCGGCGGCAAGGAGGAGGCCGCGTTCTTCGTCTCCCGGATGGCGGAGGGGCACTTCGTCGAGGCGGTGCGGCGCCGCCCGCCCGGCGAGGCGCCGCTGGACGCGCTCCGCCTCGCGCTCTGCGAGAGCTGGGACGCCATCGGCGACTCCATCGGGCAACTGGTCCCGCTCGACCTGCACATGCGCTTCTACCGGGTGATCGAGTCGACGCCGGCGCTGCTCGCCGCGCACCTGCGGCGCGCGAACGAGCTGGAGGAGGAACTGGCCCGGGTGATCGCCGGGCGGGAGGGGCTGGACGTCGACACGGACCCGCGCCCCCGGGTGGTCGTGGCCGTCTTCGGCGCGGTGATGCGGGTGACGGAGCGGATCTGGTCGGCCGGGGACGACGCCGGCCTCCCGGCCCTGCGGGACCTGACCGCCGCCTACCTCGACCAGGTGGAACCGGCCCTCTCCGGGCCGTGGCGCACGGATGCCGACACGCCGGGCACTGGCCGCGGAACCCCGTAGAAACCCCGTATCACGCGACTGAAACGTGATCCGTGTCACTGGATTCACGCGAGACCCTCCCGTTCTCCTAGTGTGTCCTCCCAGTGACTTCCTTCGACGCCTCCCCCCATCCGCACGTCTGGCGCGCGGTGCTCGCCCTGGCCGTGGTGTTCGTGATGCTGGCGACCACCGGCTGGACCGCCCTGCGCGACCACCGGGGGCCGACGGACCTCGAGGCCTCGGTGGCGGCCTGGGAGCACGGCCGGATCGACGGGCACCGACTGCCCCGCGCCACCTCGGCCCCGGCCCGGCTGGCCCGCTTCTTCGCCTCGCTCACCGAGGCCCAGCGCACGCGCCTGGCCCACCGCTACCCCCTCGCCGTCGGCAACATGAACGGCGCCCCCGTCACCCTGCGCTACCAGGCCAACCGGCTCGCGCTGGACGCGGCCCGCGCGGTCGAGCTGCGGCGCACGCACGACCACCGCCTCTCCCCCGCCGGCCAGCAGGAGGCGGGCCGGCGCGTGCACCGCTACGCCTCCCTGCTCGGCGCCGACCGCCACATCCTCGCCTTCGACCCCGCCGGACCGGGCCGGGTCGCCGAGGTCCTCGGGGACCTCGACCACGCCGAACGCGTCTCCGTCGTCGTCCCCGGCGTCGACACCGCCCTGCTCACCTTCCAGCGCACCGGCCGCAAGTACACGGCACCGGCCGGCATGGCCGAGGCGCTGTACGCGGCGGAGCGCGCGGCGAGCCCCGGCACCCGCACCGCCGTGATCGCCTGGGCCGACTACACCACTCCGAACGGCGTCGGCATGGAGGCGGCCACCGCGGCCCGCGCCGAACGCGGCGCCGTCCGCCTCGACGCGCTGGTCCGCGCCCTGCCGGGCCGGAGCGCCGTCTCCCTGTTCTGCCACAGCTACGGCTCGGTGGTGTGCGGGCTGGCCGCCCGCGGACTGCCCGCCCGGGTGACCGACATCGCGGTGGCCGGCAGTCCGGGCATGCGCGCGGCGAACGTCTCCCGCCTGCGCACCTCCGCCCGGGTCTGGGCGATGCGGGACGCCGACGACTGGATCGGCGAGGTGCCCTACCTGGAACTCGGCGGCCTGGGGCACGGCGCCGACCCGATGTCCGCCGCCTTCGGCGCGCGGACCGTGTCGGCAGGGGGCGCCAAGGGGCACGGCGGCTACTTCGTGCCGGGCACGGAGAGCCTGCGCAACCTCGCCGGGATCGGTGTTGGCGCATACCGCGCCGTGGCCTGCGCCGAGGCCGGTGACACGTGCCGCGAGGACATGTCCGGGACAGCCGCCTGACGCGCGTAGAGGGGTGGAAACTCCGTTTTGCACAGGGAGGGGACGGAGGCGCTCGTGCCGCATACGATGAGCCGCATGGGTGACGTACTGGCCGGATTTCACGCCGCCTGGGAGTTCGGGTCCGACTCCGTGCTCATCCGCTACGAACGGGGGATGCGCACACCCAGACTCTTCCAGGCCCTGGGGGAACGCCGTGTGCCCCTGGAGGCGATCGCCGGGGTGGCGCTGACGCCCGGCAGACGCGGCACCGTGGTACTGCGCGCCGAACCGCGGCCCGGCGCCGACCCGCTGATGGAGGCCGCCGCGGGACAGCTCAAGGAGGGCTACGACCCGTACCGGCTGGTGCTGCCCGCCGACCGGGAGGACGACGCCGAGCGCTTCGCCGGCGAGCTGCGCGCCCGCGTCGCCGGGCCGGAGCCGGCCGAGCGGTACCTGGTCGCGGCGCCCGAGGGGCCCCGGCGGTTCAAGGCGTACGACGGGAAGGCGTCCTTCGACGGCACGTCGGTGCGGTTCCGCTGGTCCTGGACGGGCGCCTCGTCGGCGAAGTGGAAGGCCGGCGACCAGAGCTTCCCGGTCGCCGGCCTCGGCGGGGTGGAGTGGCGCTCCCCCGAGGCGCTGGAGGGTCATCTGCGGCTGCTGCCCCGGGACGGGGAGCCGGCCGACCCGCGGGCCGACCAGGACCCGGCGGCCGTCGTCTTCGCGCTCGGGTACGGGCCGGTGCACGAGTCGCTGCCCTTCGCGGCGGCGGTGCTGGCCGCGGTCCGGGAGCGGGGCGCGGCGGCGCCGGCACCCGTCGTGGTGCCGGCGCCGCGGCGCGACCCCTCGGACATCGCGGAGCGCATCCGCCACCTCGGGGAGCTGCACCGGGCGGGGCTGGTGACGGACGAGGAGTTCTCCTCGAAGAAGGCGCAGTTGCTGGCGGAGCTGTAGGCGGCGCCGGGCGGCGCGTCAGGTCGCCTCCCGGTCCCGGACGCGTTCCAGGTCCCCGTAGAAGTCGATCTTCAGGTCGAGCACGGCGAGGGTCTCCCGGAGTTCCGCGATCCGCTTGAGCACGTCCCCCCGGGTGGACTCCAGGAGTTCGCGCCGCTGCCCGTAGGTGCTCTCCCCGGCGCGGACCAGCTCCGCGTAGCGGACCATGTCCGCGACCGGCATGCCGGTCAGGCGCAGCTTGCCGACGAGGTCGAGCCAGTCGAGGTCGGCATTGGTGTAGCGCCGCTGCCCGGTGTGCGAGCGGTCGATGTGGGACATCAGCCCGATCCGCTCGTACCAGCGCAGGGTGTGGGCCGACAGGCCGGTCAGCGCGGCGACCTCGCTGATGGTGTAGCGGTCCTGTCCGTCGGGGCGCGGGGGGCGCGGCGGCCCGGCGGAGCGGCGATCTGTTCTGGTGGCGTTGGGCCGGGTTCCGGCCGCGGTCTGCATCACCGTCATGGACCCACGCTAGGACGTTGGAGTGCGCTCCAGGCAAGCGGCTCGGTCGGAAACCGTCCCCGGCGGCAGGCGGGACGGCCGGGTCCGGGCTCGGTGGCGTGCGGGGCACGGGTCCCGTACACCGTGCGGTGCCGGGGTGCGCGGCGGCGGTGCCGCGCCTTCCTCCGGCGACGGGCGACGCCCTCGGTTTCCCCCGGGACCCCGACCCCTCGACACGGCGGTGTCCGCGGGCCGCCTAGGCTCGGTGCCATGTCGCTGAAGAGCCTCGCCCTGATCGAGAACTGGCCGGTTCCCACCGCCGCGGCGGGTGCCGTCCGCGCCGACGGCACCGTCCTGGGCACCCACGGCCCGGCGGGGCGGCGTTTCCCGCTCGCCTCGGTCACCAAGCCGCTCGCGGCCTACGCCGCGCTCGTCGCCTACGAGGAGGGCGCCGTCGAGCTGGACGAGCCGGCCGGTCCGCCCGGGTCGACCGTCCGCCACCTGCTCGCCCACACCTCCGGCCTGGCCTTCGACGAGCACCGCGCGAGCTTCGCCCCCGGGGAGCGCCGGCTGTACTCCAACGCGGGTTTCGAGCGGCTCGGGGAGCACATCGCGCGGGCCGCCGAGATGCCGTTCGCCGAGTACGCCCGCCAGGCGGTGCTGGAGCCGCTCGGCATGACCTCGACCTCGCTGGACGGCTCCCCCGCGAAGGACGGCGTCTCCACGGTGGAGGACCTGCTGCGCTTCGCCGCCGAGGTGCAGGCGCCGCGCCTGCTGGACCCGCGCACCGTCGCGGAGGCGATGACCGTGCAGTACCCGGGCACCAAGGGCGTGCTGCCGGGCTACGGCCACCAGAACCCCAACGACTGGGGCCTCGGCTTCGAGATCCGCGACGGCAAGTCCCCGCACTGGACGGGCGCCTCGTCCTCGCCCCGCACCTTCGGCCACTTCGGCCAGTCCGGCACGTTCCTGTGGATCGACCCGGACGCGGGCCTGGCCTGCGCGTCCCTGACCGACCGCCCCTTCGGCCCGTGGGCCGTCGAGGCGTGGCCCCCCTTCACCGACGCGGTCCTGGCCGAGGCGCGGGGCTGAGGGTCACCGCACGGTCATCGCCCAGGCCAGCAGTTCCGCGGGCGCCGTCGCCGTCGCCCGCGGGGACCCGGCGTCCACGAGGCGGGCCGCGTCGCCGGGCCCGAGCGTCCCGCCGGCCAGGCGCACGGTGCCGCGCACGACGTGGACGTAGAGGTACGGGGCGGCCGGCAGGTCCGTGTGCCCGCCCGGTGCCAGGCGGCGGACGTGGAGGACGGCCCCCGCCTCCGGCACCGGGAAGGGGACGGTGTCGGGCAGGGCGCGGACGGTCTCGTAGGCCGGGGTGCCGCCGGACTCGCGCGGGGCGAGCCACATCTGGACGAAGGTCAGGGGCGCCGTCCCGTCGTTGCGTTCCACGTGCCGCACACCGGAGGCGGCGCTCAGCCGCTGCACGTCCCCGGGGCGCACCACGGTCTTGCGGCCGGTGCTGTCCCGGTGGGTCAGCTCGCCCTCGACCACCCACGTGACGATCTCGGTGTGGCTGTGCGGGTGTTCGTCGAAGCCCGCGCCGGGCGCGAGGCGCTCCTCGTTGCACGCGATCAGTGACCCGAAGCGGAGGTTGTCCGGGTCGTAGTGGGGGCCGAAGGAGAAGGCGTGCCGCGTCTCGATGCCGGCCGCCGGCTCGCCCCCGGGGTAGCGCTCGTCGGCGCGCCGTATGTCCGTCACGGGTCCCACCGTAGACCCGGCGGCACCCGCGCCCGTCCTGATAAGGCAGTCTTGTCCACGTGCCCGAACCCGAAACCGGCAAGCCCGGAGCCTCCGTGCCGTCCCCCCATCCCCATGCCGCGACCCTGAAGCGACTGGAGAAGTCCTCCGGGTCGCTCGCCGCGCAGGCGATCGCACGGATGGACGAGACGCTGCCCTGGTACCGGGCGATGCCCCCGGAGAACCGTTCCTGGATCGGGCTCGTCGCCCAGGCGGGCATCGCCGCCTTCACGGAGTGGTTCCGGCGTCCCGACGCCCCGCAGGCCATCTCCACCGACGTGTTCGGCACCGCGCCGCGCGAGCTGACCCGGGCGATCACGCTGCGGCAGACCGTCGAGATGGTGCGCACCACCATCGAGGTGATGGAGACGGCCATCGACGAGGTGGCCGCCCCCGGCGACGAGTCGGTGCTGCGCGAGGCGCTGCTGGTGTACGCGCGGGAGATCGCCTTCGCCACCGCCCAGGTGTACGCCCAGGCCGCCGAGGCACGCGGTGCCTGGGACGCGCGGCTGGAGTCGCTGGTGGTGAACGCGGTGCTGAGCGGGGAGGCCGACGAGGGCGCCGTCTCCCGGGCCGCCGCCCTCGGCTGGAACTCGCCGGAGCACGTGTGCGTGGTGCTGGGCACCGCGCCCAACGGGGACTCCGAGCTGACGGTGGAGGCGATCCGGCGGGCCGCCCGGCACGCCAAGCTCCAGGTGCTGACGGGTGTGCTCGGCGACCGGCTCGTGGTGATCGCGGGCGGCAGCGACAACCCGCTGGGGGTGGCGAAGTCGCTGATCGGGCCGTTCGCGCAGGGACCGGTGGTGGCCGGTCCGGTGGTGCCGGACCTGCTGGCCGCGACCCGGTCCGCGCAGGCCGCCGCCGCCGGGCTCAAGGCGTGCACCGCCTGGCAGGACGCCCCGCGCCCGGTGCTCGCCGACGATCTGCTGCCGGAGCGCGCGATCGCCTCGGACCCGGCGGCGCGCGAGCAACTGGTGGAGGAGATCTACAGACCGCTGGAGGAGGCCGGGGCCGCTCTGCTGGAGACGCTGAGCGTCTATCTGGAGCAGGCGAGCAGTCTGGAGGGCGCCGCCAGGATGCTCTTCGTTCACCCCAATACCGTGCGCTACCGGCTCCGACGTGTGACAGACGTCACCGGCTGGTCACCCTCTGATGTACGGTCGGCCTTCACACTGCGGATCGCGCTGATCCTGGGGCGCCTGGCCGATGGAGATCCGCAACTCTAGGCTTTTGTGGAAGACCCACAAAACCCCCTCGTGTTCTTCGTCCTTGTCCTCACGGGCGGCCGTGGCCGTCCTCAAGAGAGAGTGTGAGAGTGCTCGTACTCGTCGCTCCCGGCCAGGGTGCCCAGACGCCCGGCTTCCTGACTGACTGGCTCGCCCTCCCCGGCGCGCAGGACCGCGTCGCCGCGTGGTCCGACGCCATCGGCCTCGACCTCGTCCACTACGGGACGAAGGCCGACGCCGAGGAGATCCGTGACACGGCCGTCGCGCAGCCGCTGCTGGTCGCCGCCGGTCTGCTCTCCGCCGCGGCACTCGGTGACATCGCGCCGGGCGCGGTCGCCGGCCACAGCGTCGGCGAGATCACCGCCGCCGCCTTCGCGGGCGTGCTCGACGACGGCGCCGCGCTGTCCCTCGTCCGCCGCCGGGGCCTGGCCATGGCCGAGGCCGCCGCGGTCACCGAGACCGGCATGTCGGCGCTGCTCGGCGGCGACCCGGAGGTGAGCGTGGCCCACCTGGAGAAGCTCGGTCTGACCCCGGCGAACGTGAACGGCGCCGGCCAGATCGTCGCCGCCGGCACCGTCGCGCAGCTCGCGGCGCTGGCCGAGGACAAGCCCGAGGGCGTGCGCAAGGTCGTCCCGCTGAAGGTCGCGGGCGCCTTCCACACCCACCACATGGCGCCCGCCGTGGCCGAACTGGCCGAGGCCGCCCGCGCCCTGACGCCCGCCGACCCGGCGCTCACGTACGTGTCCAACAAGGACGGGAAGGCCGTGGCCACCGGCGCCGAGGTGCTGGAGCGCCTCGTCGGGCAGGTCGCCAACCCGGTCCGCTGGGACCTGTGCATGGAGACGTTCAAGGAACTGGGCGTCACGGCGCTGATCGAGGTGTGCCCCGGCGGCACGCTGACCGGTCTGGCCAAGCGCGCGCTGCCCGGCGTCACGACGCTGGCCCTGAAGACCCCCGCCGACCTCGACGCGGCGCGCGAACTCGTCGCCGAACACGCCTGACGCCCCGAAGGAGCCGACCGCACATGGCGAAGATCAAGCCCGGCAAGGGAGCCCCGTACGCGCGCATCCTCGGGGTGGGCGGCTACCGCCCGACCCGGGTGGTGCCCAACGAGGTGATCCTGGAGACGATCGACTCGTCCGACGAGTGGATCCGCTCGCGCTCCGGCATCGAGACGCGGCACTGGGCCTCGCCGGAGGAGACGGTCGCCGCGATGTCGGTCGAGGCGTCCGGCAAGGCCATCGCGGACGCCGGGATCGACGCCGGGCAGATCGGCGCCGTGGTCGTCTCGACGGTGTCGCACTTCAGCCAGACCCCGGCCGTCGCCACCGAGATCGCCGACCGGCTGGGCACGAACAGGGCCGCCGCCTTCGACATCTCGGCCGGCTGCGCGGGCTTCGGTTACGGACTGACCCTCGCCAAGGGCATGGTCGTCGAGGGTTCCGCGGAGTACGTCCTCGTCATCGGCGTGGAGCGGCTCTCCGACCTGACCGACCTGGAGGACCGGGCGACGGCCTTCCTCTTCGGCGACGGCGCGGGCGCGGTCGTGGTCGGCCCTTCCAAGGAGCCGGCGATCGGCCCGACGGTGTGGGGTTCCGAGGGCGACAAGGCCGAAACGATCAAGCAGACGGTCCCGTGGGACCGTTTCGTCCCCCACCTGCGGACCGGCTCCGGCGAGGGCGCCCCCACCGGCGACGTCACCGGCCTCCCCCTCGACAGCGAGGGCAACGTCAAGTTTCCTGCGATCACGCAGGAGGGCCAGGCGGTGTTCCGCTGGGCCGTGTTCGAGATGGCGAAGGTCGCCCAGCAGGCGCTGGACGCGGCCGGGATCAGCCCGGACGACCTGGACGTCTTCATCCCGCACCAGGCCAACGTGCGGATCATCGACTCGATGGTGAAGACGCTGAAGCTGCCGGAGCACGTCACGGTCGCGCGTGACATCCGCACCACCGGCAACACCTCGGCCGCCTCGATCCCGCTCGCGATGGAGCGGCTCCTGGCGACCGGCGAGGCGAAGAGCGGCGACACCGCGCTCGTCATCGGCTTCGGGGCGGGTCTCGTCTACGCCGCGACGGTCGTTACCCTCCCCTAGGCACCTCCGCTCCGGATCACCCGGTCCGGCACGGAACCTTTTGCCACACCCTCTGGAAATCTACGAAGGAGCGCCGCCATGGCCGCCACCCAGGAAGAGATCGTCGCCGGTCTCGCCGAGATCGTGAACGAGATCGCCGGTATCCCCACCGAGGACGTGAAGCTCGACAAGTCCTTCACCGACGACCTGGACGTCGACTCGCTGTCCATGGTCGAGGTCGTCGTCGCCGCCGAGGAGCGCTTCGACGTCAAGATCCCGGACGAGGACGTCAAGAACCTGAAGACGGTCGGCGACGCCACCGAGTACATCCTCAAGCACCAGGGCTGACCCCCGGTCACCCGGGCACGGCCCGGGTCCCGTCCTGGGCCGCACTGCCCCGCCACCCGGCGGTGGCGCCGTACGAATCCCGTATCCGTTGGAGAAAGAATTCCCGTGAGCTCGACCAATCGCACCGTGGTCGTCACCGGTATCGGCGCAACCACACCGCTGGGTGGCGACGCGGCCTCTACCTGGGAGGGCCTGGTCGCAGGCCGGTCCGGCGTCAAGCCGCTGGAGGAGGAGTGGGCCGCCGACCAGGCGGTCCGCATCGCCGCCCGGGTCGCCGTGGAACCGACCGAGGTCATCCCCCGGCCGCAGGCCCGCCGGCTGGACCGCTCGGCGCAGTTCGCGCTGATCGCGTCCCAGGAGGCGTGGAAGGACGCCGGCTTCACCGGCAAGGCCGGTGAGGACCCGAGCGTCGACCCCGACCGGCTCGGCGCGGTCATCGCCTCCGGCATCGGCGGGGTGACGACCCTCCTCGACCAGTACGACGTGCTGAAGGAGAAGGGCGTCCGCCGCGTCTCCCCGCACACCGTGCCCATGCTGATGCCGAACGGCCCCTCCGCCAACGTCGGTCTGGCCGTGGGCGCCCGCGCGGGCGTGCACACCCCGGTCTCGGCCTGCGCGTCGGGCGCGGAGGCCATCGGCTACGCCATCGAGATGATCCGCTCCGGCCGGGCCGACGTGGTCGTCGCGGGCGGCACGGAGGCGGCGATCCACCCGCTGCCCATCGCCGCGTTCGGCAACATGATGGCGATGTCCAAGAACAACGACGACCCGCAGGGCGCCTCGCGCCCCTTCGACACCAAGCGGGACGGCTTCGTCCTCGGCGAGGGCGCCGGCGTCCTGGTCCTGGAGTCCGCCGAGCACGCCGCCGCGCGCGGCGCCCGCGTCTACGCGGAGGCGGTCGGCCAGGGCATCTCCGCCGACTCCCACGACATCGTGCAGCCGGAGCCGGAGGGCCGCGGCATCTCGCACGCCCTCCAGCACCTGCTGGAGCGCACCGACCTGGACCCGGCCGAGATCGTGCACGTCAACGCGCACGCCACCTCGACGCCGGCCGGTGACATCGCCGAGCTGAAGGCGCTGCGCAAGGTCTTCGGCGACGACACGGACCACTTCGCGGTCTCCGGCACCAAGTCGATGACCGGTCACCTCCTCGGTGGCGCGGGCGGCGTGGAGTCGGTCGCGACGGTCCTCGCGCTGTACCACCGGACGGCGCCGCCGACCATCAACGTCGACGACCTCGACCCGGAGGCCGCGGCCACCGCCGACATCGTGCGGGGCGAGGCGCGCGCGCTGCCCGCCGAGGGCCGTATCGCCGCGCTGAACGACTCGTTCGGCTTCGGCGGGCACAACGTGGTGCTGGCGTTCCGGACGGTCTGAGCGCCCCCGTGACCACGAGTGGCCCGCTCCCCGGGAAGGGGGGCGGGCCACTGTCGCGTCCGGGGCCGGGCGACCCCGCCGGGATCAGACGACCTGGTGGAGCCAGCGCACGGGGGCGCCCTCACCGGCGTAGCGGAAGGGCTCCAGTTCGTCGTCCCAGGGCTTGCCGAGGAGCTTGGCGATCTCGGCCTCCAGGTCGGTCTCGCCGGCCTGGGAGCGCACCAGGGCGGCGCGCAGCCGGTCCTCGGGGATGAGGATGTCGCCGTGGATGCCGGTGACGGCGTGGAAGATGCCGAGGTCGGGGGTGCAGCTGTACCGCTCGCCCTCGGCGTTGGCGGACGGCTCGGCGGTCACCTCGAAGCGCAGGAGCTGCCAGCCGCGCAGGGCGGAGGCGAGCTGGGAGGCGGTGCCGGCCCGGCCCTGCCAGGAGAACTCCGAACGCCAGGTGCCGGGCGAGGCGGGCTGCCGGATCCAGTCCAGGCTGACGCGCGTGCCGAGCACCCCCGCGACGGCCCACTCGACGTGCGGGCAGAGCGCGCGCGGCGCGGAGTGCACGTACAGAACTCCACGTGTCGTCACCGGAACCTCCGGGCTGAGCGGGACATCTCACAACGGGCGGGACGGCCGTGGCCTCGGGGGCCACATGAGGGCGAGGCTACCGTGCGACGGCGCAAGGAGTGTGACGTACCGTCGGTCCCACCGCCGGGAAACCGCCCTCATTCACCCGGCAGGACGCTTGTACGGGTGTGCGCGGGCGCATCCGGAGGCGCTCGGGAACCCTGGCGCGGTGTCATGGGTTGAGCACGGTGGAAGCCGGCCGGGCCGGCGGAGGGCGGCCGGCGGGCGGTCGCGGCAGTCGAGGGAGGGCACCCCATGGACGACGGGACGGAGCGGGCGCCGCACCGGCGCCGCCCCCGCACGCGCGCCGGGCTCGCGCTCCTGGCCGCCGTCGCGCTGGGCCTGTCCGGGTGCGGTCTGCTCGGCGGGGACTCCTCCGACGCCTCCGGCACGGCGCGTCCCTCGCCCTCGCCGAAGCCGGCGCCGGTCTGGAACCCGGCCCCGCGGTCGGTCGCCGCGGTGGGCGACTCGATCACCCGCGGGTTCGACGCCTGCGCGGTCCTGTCGGACTGCCCCGAGGTGTCGTGGGCGACCGGCACCAGCGCCGAGGTGGACAGCCTCGCGGTGCGGCTGCTGGGCGCTGAGGGGGCGGCGGAGCGGAGCTGGAACCACGCGGTGACCGGCTCGCGGATGGCGGACCTGCCGGCGCAGATGGCCCGGGCGGCGCGGGACCGGCCGGAGCTGGTGACGGTCATGGCCGGGGCCAACGACGCCTGCCGGGCCACGGCCGCGGCGATGACCCCGGTGGCCGACTTCCGCGCCCAGTTCGAGGAGGCGCTGCGCGCCCTGCGCACGGAGCTGCCGCGGACACAGGTGTACGTGGCGAGCATCCCGGACCTGAAGCGCCTGTGGTCCCAGGGGCGTACCAACGCGCTCGGCAAGCAGGTGTGGAAGCTCGGCCTGTGCCCGTCGATGCTGGGCGACGCGGACGCGCTGGACGCGGCGGCGACCGAGCGGCGCGACGCCGTGCGGGAGCGGGTGGAAGCGTACAACGAGGTGCTGCGGGAGGTGTGCGCGAAGGACCGGCGGTGCCGTACGGACGACGGGGCGGTGTACGCGTACCGGTTCGGCACCGCGCAGCTCAGCCGCTGGGACTGGTTCCACCCGAGCGTGGACGGCCAGGCCCGGCTGGCCGAGATCGCCTACCGCGCGGTCACGGCGGAGCGGCCCGGGGCGGCTCGCCCGGGACCGGAATGACGGGTGAGGCGAATCCGGGCACGTCCCGTCTCGGCGCCCACGGCCCGTGAGCGGGGCGGCGGGGGCCGGGTGCCGGTGCCGTCCGCCGGGTGAGCCCCGGCCCGGCCGTCAGGTGCCGGGCCGGGGCTGTCCACGGGGGCGTCGGGCGGGTGGCGCGGGACGCCGTACGGTCCGACCGTAGTGGCCCCGCGGGGCCTGCGGCCGGTGATCGGGAGGATTCGGGGGATGTCCGTACGAACCTTTCACACGGGTCCGTGGGCGGTCCGGCCGGTCGCGCCGGAGCCCGGGTGACCGTGCGGTCCGGTGTCGCCGTCGGGGGCGGGGTCGTCGTCGCAGGCGTGGGCGGGGTCGTCGGGCTCAGGGCCGGGGTCGTCGTCGGACGCGTGGGCGGGGCCGTCGAGGATCTCCTCGCCGAGCAGGTCGCGGGCGAGGAGGGTGGCGCCGGCGACCGCGCCCGGCATCAGGAAGACCGCGACGAACGGCACCAGGAAGGCCAGGCCCAGCGGTGTGCCGAAGCCCCACACCAGCAGCTTGCGGGTGCGCAGCAGCGCCAGCCGCTCGCGCAGTTCCAGGCCCCGGCGCTGGAGGGCGCCCGCGGCCAGTTCCTCGCTGAGGAAGAAGCCGGTGACGAGGAACCCCGCCACCGGCACGGCGGTCTGCCCGAGCACCGGCACGAAGCCGAGCGCGAAGAGCAGCACGCCCCACAGGGCGGCCCGCACCAGGATGCGCAGGCTGTCCCGGGTGGAGACCCACACGTCGCGCCAGAAGGACAGCTCGGACTCGGGCGCGGTGCCGTCGGCGGAGACGTCCCGGTCGACGGCCTCGGAGAGGCTGTCGTAGAAGAGGCTTCCGATGAGCAGGGTGACGGCGGTGAAGGTGAGGACGGCCAGGAGCAGGCCGAGCGCGAACAGCACCACGGTCAGCACGCCGCGGAAGATCCCGGCCCAGGGGCTCGCCCAGTCGTCGGCGAAGGGCGTCGCCCAGGCGACCGTGTCCGCGCCCCACACGATCAGCACGACGAGGGTCGCGAGGTAGAGGACGAGGGTGATCAGACCGGGCAGGAGTCCGTAGCCGTAGTTCTTCCGGTGCCGGGCCATCCACCGCTGGCCTTTGAGGAGATGACCGAACCCCGCCCCCAGATCGCGCATGGGCGGAACTCTACCGGGGCACGCGCGGCCCCCGTCCGGGACGGCGCGGCCCGGGTCGCGGGGTCGCGCGGCCCCGGACGGCGGGGGCCTGGGGGCCGCACGACGGGATCGCCGGGACTCCGGGGCCGTGCCGCGCCGGGCGGGCGGGTCACGCCGCGTGCCCGGCGGCCCGGGGGGGCGGAGCGGTCCCGTCTCAGGCGAGGGTGACGGTGATGTTGCCGCGGGTGGCCTTGGAGTAAGGGCAGACCTGGTGGGCCTTCTCCGTCAGGCTGCGGGCGTCCTCGGCGCCCAGTCCGGGGATCGACGCGGAGATCTCGACGGTGATCCCGAACCCGTCGGCGTTCTTGCCGATCCCGACCTTCGCGGTGACGGTCGAGCCGGAGACGTCGACGCCCTCCTGGCGGGCGACGACCGCCAGCGCGCCCTGGAAGCAGGCGCTGTAACCGGCGGCGAAGAGCTGCTCCGGGTTGGTGCCGGCGCCGCTGCCGCCCATCTCCTTGGGCGGGTTGACGACCAGGTCGAGCCTGCCGTCGTCGGTGGCGACGCGGCCGTCGCGGCCGTTCTCGGCGGTGGCGACGGCGGTGTAGAGGACCTCGGACTGCTGGATGGGCATGCGGGTGTCTTCCTCCTCGGTCCGCCGTGACTCGCGCCCACGACCACGACGGATTTCGGAAAGACGTTACCGCATCGCGGAACACCCGGGAAGGGGTGCGGGGCGCGGCGCGGGCGCGCGGGGCCGGCGGACACGGAGACCCCGGGCCCGGCATCCGGGCCCCACCGAGCCCTCCGGGCGAGCCCGGTGGGCCCGGTGGGCCCGGTGGGCCCGGTGGGCCTCGCAGACCCCGTGAGCCCCGCAGGCCCCGCAGGCCCGGTAGGCCCCGTGGGGACCCGCTCGCTCTGGACGGGCCGGGTCAGACCGCGACGATCATCTTGCCGGTGTTGTCCCCGCGCAGGACGCCGAGGAAGGCGTCGAGGGTGTTCCCGACGCCCTCGACCACCGTCTCGTGGTACTTCAGCTCACCGGAGCGGACCCAGGCGCCGACCTCCTCGACGAACCGGGGCCGCAGGTCCTCGTGGTCGCCGACGAGGAAGCCCTCGATCCGGCCGCGGGTCTGGATGAGGCGGGCGAGGTTGCGCGGGCCGGGGGCGGGCTCGGTGGCGTTGTAGACCGAGATCATGCCGCAGACCGCGATCCGGCCGCCCCGGTTGAGCCGGCCGATGGCCGCCTCCAGGTGGTCGCCGCCCACGTTGTCGAAGTACACGTCCACGCCGTCGGGGGCGGCGGAGCGCAGTTGCTCGGCCACCGGGGCGTCCTTGTAGTTGAAGGCGGCGTCGAAGCCGTACTCGTCCAGGAGCAGCCGCACCTTGGCGTCGGAGCCGGCCGAGCCGACGACCCGGGAGGCGCCCTTCAGCCGGGCGATCTGGCCGACCTGGCCGCCGACGGCGCCGGCCGCGCCGGAGACGAAGACGGTGTCGCCCTCGCGGAGCGCGGCCACCCGCAGCAGTCCCGCGTAGGCGGTCAGGCCGGTCATGCCGAGCACGCCGAGGTAGGTGGAGAGCGGGGCCGCGTCCGGGTCGACGCGGACGGCGTGCCGGGCGTCCAGGACGGCGTACTCGCGCCAGCCGAGGAAGTGCAGCACGTGGTCGCCGGGCGCGAAGCCCTCCGCCGCGGAGGCGACGACCTCGCCGACGGCGCCGCCCTGCATCGCCTTGCCCAGTTCGAAGGGGGCGACGTAGGACTTCGCGGCGCTCATGCGGCCGCGCATGTAGGGGTCGACCGAGAGGTACCGGTTGCGGACCAGCACCTGGCCCTCGGCGGGGACGGGCACCTCCGCCTCGACCAGGGCGAAGTCCTCCGGCTCGGGCCAGCCGACCGGACGGCTGACGAGGTGCCATTCACGGTTGACGGCGGGGAGGGAGGGGGAGTCGGTCATCGGGGCGCCTTTCCGCACGGGGGTCGCGTCCGCGGGCCGGCGCTCGGCTCCGGCCGCGAATGCTTCACTACCTGAAACAACCATGCGGCTGAACATTTCAGGTTGTCAAACACCTGGGTACCCTGGACCCCATGCCTTCTCCCGAGCGCAGCACCGCCCGCCGCCCCGACGCCCTCACCCTGGAGGTCGTGGAGCTGATCGGCGAGGTCGTGGCCCGCTTCCACGCCGACTACGAGGAGGCGGCGGCGGAGCGCGCGCTCACCGGGGCGCAGGCCAAGCTGCTGAGCCTGCTCTCGCTGGAGCCGCTGCCGATGCGGCGACTGGCGCGGAAGCTGCGGTGCGAGCCGTCGAACGTGACCGGGATCGTGGACCGGCTGGAGGCGCGGGGGCTGGTGGAGCGGCTGACGGACCCCGGCGACCGGCGGGTCAAGCTCGCGGCGGCCACGCCGGAGGGGCGCCGGGTGGCGCGGGGACTGCGGGAGTCGCTGCACTTCGCCCGCGAGCCGCTCGCGGGCCTGTCGGAGGAGGAACGGGTCGCCCTGCGCGACGCGCTGCGGCGCATCGTGGCGGACTGAGCGGGGGACCCGGGGCCGGGCCGGCCGGAGCGCTCCCGCCGGGGCGTGCCCTGGGGTCTTTCGTTGAGACCAGGCCGGGCTCGCGGGGCCCGGCACCGCGCCTCGCCGCGTTCTCGTCGATTGTGAGGGCCCCGCCCTGCCGCCCCCCTCCGCCTTGCGCTGCACGGCACCGGACTCCCCTCCCTGATCCGGCCTGATCCCAACGAAAGACCCTAGGCGCACCACCACAGGAAGCGGTCGCAGGTCTCCGAGGGGGCGGGGGACGGCGGGGGCGGGGCCGGGGGCGTGCTCGTGACGGCCGGGGGATCCGGCGTGGTGCGGGGAGGCGGCTGCGGGTCCGAGCCGGGGGGCGGGGGCGGGGCGTCCGTCGCCTCCTCGGTGTCCGGGGCCTTCGGCGGTGTCTCGGAGGCGCCGGCCCCGGGGGACGGGTCCGCCGGGCCGGAGGCCGACTCCGACGGGGAGGCCGAGGCGGAGGCGGACGCGGTGGGCGAGGGGACGCCGGAGGGGTCCGCGGTGTGCCGGTCGGCGGCGGGCAGGGCCGGGTCGCCGGCCTCCCGGGAGGTCCCGCCGTCGGCCGTCCCGTCCCCGACGGAGGCGGGCGCCGGGGTGCTTTCCGGTCCGTCGACGCCGAGTTCGGCGAGGCTCAGTCCCCCGGCTGCCAGGACGAAGCCGGTGGTGATCAGCAGGGTCCGGCGTCTGCGCCGGCGGTGCGCGGCGGCCCTGCGGTCCCGACGGCGGCCGGGCCGGTCGCCCTCGGGACGGCCGGCGTCGGGGCGGTCCGTGACGCCACCGCCGGGGTCTTCGCCCGGATGGCCGCCGGCGGCGCCGCCGCCCTCGTCACCCCCGCCGTCCCGCGCGGGGCGCGGTGGCCGGGGGGCGCCCGGTGGCTCCCCCGCCCCGTCGGCGTCACCGGGGCCCCCGGCGCCGCCGGACGCGCGCTCCTCGCCCGGAGCGGCGAACGCGCCGACAGCGGTGGGCTGTTCGACCTGGGTGCCGCACCCCGGGCAGGCGAGGGCGCCGTTGAGGTGCCGTCGGCACGGTTGGCAGTAGTCCATGACGCGGGAAGGCTAGGTTCCGGACGGGTGGGGTTCCTAGACATCCCTGTGAAGGTTGTGTGGGAAAGCGGGCACGCCTCTTCCCCGGCACCCCTGCGCATGCTGGCGAAACTGCCGAAACCGTTATGTGTCCGACCCGTTGACACCCCGACCGCGCCCTCCTTACTGTCTCGCCAGCATTTCGAACGAGTGCCGAAATCTCGAACACCGGGAAGGGCTGCCGCCGTGCGCATCACCGGAATCAGCACACACGTGGTCGGGACGCCGTGGCGGAACCTGACCTACGTCCAGGTGCACACCGACGAGGGGGTCACGGGGGTCGGGGAGACCCGGATGCTCGGGCACACCGACGCCCTGCTCGGCTATCTGCGGGAGGCGGAGGCCAACCACATCGCCGGCTCCGACCCGTTCGCCGTCGAGGACCTGGTCCGCCGCATGAAGTACGGGGACTTCGGCCGGGCCGGGGAGATCGTGATGTCCGGCATCGCCGTGGTCGAGATGGCCTGCTGGGACATCAAGGGCAAGGCCCTCGGCGTCCCCGTCTGGCAGTTGCTCGGCGGGAAGGTCACCGACCGGGTCATGGCGTACGCGAACGGCTGGTACACCACCGAGCGGACCCCCCAGGCGTACCACGAGGCCGCCCGGCGGGTGGTCGAGCGCGGATACCGGGCGCTGAAGATCGACCCCTTCGGCACCGGCCACTACGAGCTGGACCACGAACAGACCCTGTACGCCGTCTCGTTGATCGAGGCCGTACGGGACGCCATCGGCCCCGCGACCGAGCTGATGCTGGAGATGCACGGCCGCTTCTCCCCCTCCACCGCCGTGCGGCTGGCCCGGGAACTGGCGCCGTTCCGCCCGGCCTGGCTGGAGGAGCCGGTCCCGCCGGAGAACCTCAAGGCGCTGGAGAAGGTCGCCGCCAAGGTCGACATCCCGGTCGCCACCGGCGAACGCGTCCACGACCGCATCGAGTTCCGCGAGCTGTTCGAGAGCCAGGCCGCCGACATCATCCAGCCCGACGTGGGGCACATCGGCGGTATCTGGGAGGCCCGCAAGCTCGCCGCCACCGCCGAGACGCACTACATGCTCGTCGCCCCGCACAACGTCGGTGGGTCCGTCCTGACCGCCGCCGGCCTCCACCTCGGCTTCGCCACCCCCAACTTCAAGATCCTGGAGCACTTCAACGACTTCGCCGACGCGGAGATCTCCGCGGTCGTCCGGGGCGCCCCGCGGGTGGACCCGGCGGACGGCTGCTTCGCCCTCCCCGAAGCCCCCGGTCTCGGCGTGGAGCTGGACACCGACGCGGCGGACGCCTTCCCCCAGCAGCAGGCCCGGTTCGACCTGTGGGCCGACGGCTGGGAGCAGCGCCGGCCCCGGGAGCGCGGCGCATGAGCACCGAGATCGTTATCGAGGCGCCGGGGCGCCACCGCGCGGCCCCGCACACCCCGCGCGAGCCCGGTCCCGGCGAGGCGCTGGTGCGGGTGCACGCCGTCGGGATCTGCGGCAGCGACCGCGAGGTCTACGAGGGCAACCGGCCCGAGGGGTACGTCCGTTACCCCCTGGTCCCCGGGCACGAGTGGTCCGGCACGGTGGAGCGGGTCGGCCCCGGGGCACCGGCGTCCCTGGCCGGGCGCGCGGTGGTCGGCGAGGGCTTCCGCAACTGCCAGGTGTGCGACCGCTGCCACGCGGGCGAGACCACGCTGTGCGACGCCGGGTACGAGGAGACCGGGTTCACCCGGCCCGGGGCCATGGCGCCGACGCTGACCCTGCCGGCCCGGCTGCTGCACGTGCTGCCCGAGGGCGCCGACCTCACCGCCGCCGCCCTGCTGGAGCCGGCCGCCTGTGTCGCCGCCGCCGCGCTGAAGGCGCGGGTCCGGCCCGGTGAACGGGTCGCCGTGGTCGGCACCGGGACGCTCGGCATGCTCGCGGTGCAGTTCCTGCGGGCCGCGTCCCCGGCGGAGTTGCTGGTGGTCGGCACCGGCCGGGAGCGGGAGGGGCCGGCCCGGCGTTTCGGCGCGACCGGCTTCCGTACCCGGGGCGGCGAACTGCCCGGCGGGTTCGACGTGGTGGTCGAGGCCGCCGGGTCGGCCGACGCGGCCCGCACCGCCGCCGCGCTGCCACGCCGGGGCGGCCGGCTGGTGCTGACCGGCATCCCGGCGCCGGGCGCCGACGGCCTCGACCCCACCGACCTGGTGGTCCGGCAGCTCGAGGTGCGGACCGTCTTCGGGGCGCCGCCGGCCGCCTGGGCGCACGCGGTGCGGATGTTCGCCGCCGGACTGCTCGACCCGCTGCCGCTGGTCACGCACGAGGTGCCGCTGTCCGCGTTCGCCCGGGCCATCGCCCTGGCCGGCTCCGGACACCCGGACGTCGGCAAGGTCCTGCTGCGCCCCTGAGCCGCCCGCCCGCCTGCCCACCCCCGCAGGCACCGCCACGCCTGCCCCGCCCCCCCTACCCCGGAGGAGCCCACGTGCCCGACGTTTCCCCCCCGGCCGTCCGCCGGCCCGGTGAGCCGGTGCTCACCGCCCTCGGCCTGGCCGCCCCCGCGCCCGACCCCGCCGACGCCTCGCCGCACTCCTTCCCCGGCGGGGGCCGCTGGCGCACCGAGGTGCCCTCCTGCGAGGGTCCCGAGGCGCTGGCGGCGGTGCTGGAGGAGTCCGCGCGGCTGGAGGTGCCGGTGCACCGGATCAGCCAGGGCAGCGGCGTGTGGATGCTGACCGACGCCGAGATCGCCGAGATGGTCGCCGCCACGGCCGAACGGGACGTCGAGCTCTGCCTGTTCACCGGGCCGCGCGGCACCTGGGACATCGGTGCCGGCACCCGCACCGACGCGGGCGGGGCCGGTCCGCGAGCCCGGGGCCACGACGCGGTCGCCGGCTGCGTCGAGGACGCGGTCCGCGCCACCGGCCTCGGTGTGCGGTGCCTGCTCGTCGCCGACGAGGGCGTGCTGTGGACGCTGCACCGGGCGCGGGCGGCCGGTCTCCTGCCCGCCGACACCACGCTCAAGGTCTCCGCGCTCGTCGGGCCGGTCAACCCGGCCTCGTACGCGGTGTACGAGCGGCTCGGCGCCGACTCGGTCAACGTGCCCAGCGATCTGACGCTGTGCCACCTGACGGAGATCCGGCGGGTTTCGGCCGCGCCGGTCGACCTCTACGTCGAGGCGCCGGACGACCTCGGGGGCTACGTGCGCATGTACGAGGTGGCCGAACTGATCCGGCGCGCCGCCCCGGTGTACCTCAAGTTCGGCCTCGCCAAGGCGCCGGGGATCTACCCGTACGGCGCCCACCTGCGGGAACTCGCGCTGGCGAGTGCGCGGGAGCGGGTGCGGCGCGGGCGGCTGGTCCTGGACCTGCTGGCCCGGCACGGCGCGGACGGGGGGATGGCCCCGCTCGGTTCGCGGCTGCCCGGACCGCTCAGCCGCTTCGCGATCTCGTCACAACGTTCCTGAAACCCTCTTCACAAAAGGCCACACAGTCGCGCACAATCCCACACACCTGTTCTGGGCCGCTCCACCCCGGCCGCCCCGGCGGTCCGTTCTCCCGCACCACCGGCCTTCCGTGCCACCGGAGTTCACGCACCACGGCGTTCCGCACCACCCGCCCGAGCCCTGCACCCACAGCAAGGATGATGACCATGCGCAACCGCAGAGCCGCACTCGCCGCCGTCGCCTCGGCCGCCTCCCTCGCCCTCGCCCTGACCGGCTGCGGCCAGAACGGCGAGGGCGGCGGCGAGGGGGACAAGGGGGGCGCGGACGGCGCCACCATCGGCATCGCCATGCCGACGAAGTCCTCCGAACGCTGGATCGCCGACGGTGCCAACGTCGAGAGGGAACTGAAGGCCAAGGGGTACAAGACCCGGCTGGTCTACGGCGAGGACGACCCGGACCAGCAGGTCTCCCAGATCGAGAACATGATCACCCAGGGTGTGAGGGCCCTGATCGTCGCCGCCATCGACAACAAGTCGCTCGACAACGTGATGCGGCAGGCGAAGGACGCCGGCATCCCGGTCGTCTCCTACGACCGGCTGATCCTCGGCACCGAGGTCGACTACTACGCCTCCTTCGACAACGAGAAGGTGGGTGAGCTGCAGGGCGGCTACATCGTCGACAAGCTCGGCCTGGAGAAGGGCGAGAAGGGCCCGTTCAGCATCGAGCTGTTCGCCGGCTCCAACGACGACAACAACACCAAGTACTTCTTCCAGGGCGCGATGAACGTCCTCAAGCCCCACCTGGACGAGGGCCGGCTGGTCGTCCGGTCCCAGCAGACCGCGCTGAACCAGGTGACCACCCTGCGCTGGGACGGCGGCACCGCGCAAAGGCGCATGGACGACCTGCTCACGTCGAGCTACCGCAGCTCCCGGGTGGACGCGGTCCTCTCCCCCTACGACGGCATCTCCATCGGCATCCTGTCCGCCCTGAAGTCGGACGGCTACGGCTCGGCCGGCAAGCCCATGCCGATCGTCACCGGGCAGGACGCCGAGATCGCCTCGGTCAAGTCGATCGTGGCGGGCGAGCAGACGCAGACCGTCTACAAGGACCTGCGCCGGCTCGCCAAGGTCGCCACCGGCATGGTCGACGCGCTGCTGAACGACAAGAAGCCCGAGGTCAACGACACCACGTCCTATGACAACGGTGCCAAGGTCGTCCCCGCCTACCTGCTCCAGCCGGTCAGCGTCGACAAGTCCAACTACCGGAAGATCCTCGTCGACGGCGGCTTCTACACCGAGAACGACCTCAAGTAACCGGGCCGGATACGGATTGGAAGGCACGACCATGGCGGGACCCGTCCTGGAAATGCGCTCGATCGTCAAGACCTTCCCCGGCGTCAAGGCGCTCTCCGACGTCACGCTCACCGTCCGCCGGGGCGAGGTCCACGCCGTCTGCGGCGAGAACGGGGCCGGCAAGTCGACCCTGATGAAGGTGGTCTCCGGCGTGCACCCGCACGGCAGCTACGAGGGGGAGATCCTCTTCGAGTCGAAGCCGTGCCGCTTCAAGGACATCCGGGCGAGCGAGCAGCAGGGCATCGTCATCATCCACCAGGAGCTGGCGCTGGTGCCGTACCTCTCCCTCGCGGAGAACATCTTCCTGGGCAACGAGCACGCCCGGCGCGGACTGATCGACTGGAACGAGACCCTGCGCCACGCCTCCGCGCTGCTGCGCCGGGTCGGGCTGCACGAGCACCCGGAGACCCGCGTCGCCGACATCGGCGTGGGCAAGCAGCAGCTCGTGGAGATCGCCAAGGCGCTCTCCAAGCGGGTGAAGCTGCTCATCCTCGACGAGCCGACGGCCGCCCTCAACGACGAGGACAGCGGCAAACTCCTCGCCCTGATCCTCCAGTTGAAGGAACAGGGCATCACCTCGATCATCATCTCGCACAAGCTGAACGAGATCCGCCGGGTCGCCGACTCGGTCACCATCCTCCGCGACGGGCGCACCATCGAGACGCTGGACGTCAGGGCCGCGGAGACCACCGAGGACCGGATCATCAGCGGGATGGTCGGCCGCGACCTGGAGCACCGCTTCCCCGAACGCACCGAGCACCGTCCGGAGGCCGGGGCGGCGCCCGCGCTGGAGATCCGCAACTGGACCGTGCACCACCCCATCGACCAGCAGCGCAAGGTGGTCGACGACGTCTCCCTCGAGGTGCGGCGCGGCGAGATCGTCGGCATCGCCGGGCTGATGGGCGCCGGCCGCACCGAACTGGCGATGAGCGTCTTCGGCCGCTCGTACGGGCGGTGGGCGGGCGGCACGGTGCTGCGCGACGGCCGCGAGGTCCGCACCCGTACCGTCCCGGAGGCGGTCGGGCACGGCATCGCGTACGTCACCGAGGACCGCAAGCACTACGGGCTGAACCTGATCGACACCATCAACCGGAACGTGTCGCTGACCGCGCTCGGCAAGGTGGCCCGGCACGGCGTGGTCGACGAGCACGAGGAGCGGCGGGTCGCGGAGGGCTTCCGCACCTCCATGAACATCAAGGCGCCGACCGTGTTCGAGCCGGTGGGCAGGTTGTCCGGCGGCAACCAGCAGAAGGTCGTCCTCAGCAAGTGGATCTTCGCGGGTCCCGAGGTGCTGATCCTGGACGAGCCCACGCGGGGCATCGACGTGGGCGCCAAGTACGAGATCTACACGGTCGTCGACCGGCTGGCCGCCGAGGGCAAGGCGGTCGTCCTCATCTCCTCCGAGCTGCCGGAGCTGCTCGGCATGTGCGACCGCGTCTACACCATGGCGGCGGGGCGGCTGACGGGCGAGTTCTCGCGGGCCGAGGCCACGCAGGAGGCGCTGATGCGCCAGATGACGAAGGACAAAGAGGTATCCCGATGAGCACCGACGTGAGCGCGAAGAGCCCGGCCCCCGCCCCGCCGGGCCGGGACGGCCCGGACACCGGCGCCGGCCTGCTGCGGCTGATGCTCGACGGGCTGCGCCGCAACATGCGCCAGTACGGGATGCTGATCGCGCTCGGCCTGATCGTGCTGCTCTTCGCCGCGTGGTCCGGCGGCGATCTGCTGCTGCCGCGCAACGTGTCCAACCTGGTGCTCCAGAACAGCTACATCCTGCTGCTGGCGATCGGCATGATGCTCGTCATCATCGCCGGGCACATCGACCTGTCGGTGGGCTCGCTGACCGCCTTCGTGGGCGCGATGTCCGCCGTGCTGATGGTCGACCACGACGTGGCCTGGCCGCTGGCGGTGGTGCTCTGCCTGGCCCTCGGCGCGCTGGCCGGGTCCGCGCAGGGCTTCTTCGTCGCCTATCTCGGCATACCGTCCTTCATCGTGACCCTGGCGGGCATGCTGGTCTTCCGGGGCCTGACCGAGATCGTCCTGAAGGGGCAGACTCTCGGCCCGCTCCCCCGGGGCCTGCAGGAGATCGCCAACGGCTTCCTGCCCGAGGTCGGCCCGCACACGAACTACCACAACCTCACCCTGCTGCTCGGCTTCGCGCTGATCGCGTTCGTCGTGTACCAGGAGGTCCGGGACCGCAGGCGGCAGCGGGAGTTCGCGCTCGACGTGCCGCCGGCCAGGCTGTTCGCGCTCAAGCTGGTGGCGCTGGTCTCCGCGGTCCTCGTCGTCACCCTGCTGCTGGCCAGCCACAAGGGCGCCCCGATCGTCCTGCTCATCCTGGGCGTGCTGGTGGCCGGCTTCGGCTACGTGATGCGCAACGCGGTCGTCGGCCGGCACATCTACGCGATCGGCGGCAACCTCCCGGCGGCCAAGCTCTCCGGGGTGAAGGACCGGAAGGTCACCTTCCTGGTCTTCCTGAACATGGGCATGCTCGCCGCCCTGGCCGGCCTGGTCTACGCCGCCCGCTTCAACGCGGCCTCGCCGAAGTCGGGCCTCGGCTTCGAACTGGAGGCCATCGCGGCCTCGTTCATCGGCGGCGCGTCGATGAGCGGCGGCGTCGGCACGGTCCTCGGCGCCATCATCGGCGGCCTGGTCCTCGGTGTGCTCAACAACGGCATGAACCTCGTCGGCATCGGCACCGACTGGCAGCAGGTCATCAAGGGCCTGGTCCTGCTGGCCGCGGTCGGCTTCGACGTGTGGAACAAGCGCAGGGTCGGTTCGTAGCGCCGGCCGGGGCGGACGTACCGGACGGCGACGGTGCGCTGCTCCGGCACCCGGGCCCGACCGGCCGCCCCCGGCACCCCGGTCCCGACCGGCGCCCACCGGGCGGTCACATTTCTTTCACACCCGTTGAACACCTCCCCCGCCCCACGCGTATCCCTGGGTGGCCCGTGCTCCCCCGCGCGGGCCACCCAGCGACGGAGGTCCCCCTTGTCCGGCAGCGTCACCTCGTTGTTCCGCGGCGCCGCGGCGCACAGCCCCTCGATGGCGGCGCTGACACGGGCGAACGGCGACGGCGCGGCCGGACCGGTGGACTTCTGCATCCCGTGCAACCCCTACTTCCCGACCCCGGCCATGTTCGAGGAGATGGCGGGCCGGCTGCGCGAGATCATCACGTACTACCCGAGCGACGCCGACACCATCACCGCCGAACTGTGCGGCCTGCTCCAGCTCCCGCCGCAGTGCGTGGCGATGGGCAACGGGTCCACCGAGCTGATCACCTGGATCGACCACCTGCTGGTCCGCGAGTCCCTCGCCGTCCCGGTCCCCACCTTCGGCCGCTGGACCGACCAGCCGGCGGAGACCGGCAAGCGGGTCGACATGTTCCCGCTCCAGGAGGCGAACGGCTTCGCCCTCGACCTCGCCCGGTACGCCGGGTTCCTCCGGGCCCGGGGCAGCCGGGTCGCGGTGATCTGCAACCCCAACAACCCCGACGGCGGCTTCCTGCACAGGCAGGCGGTCGTGGGGTTCATGGACGCGATGGCCGATCTGGACCTCGTCGTGATCGACGAGTCCTTCCTGGAGTTCGCCGACGCCGAGGAGGAGCCCAGCGTGGTCCGGGAGGCCGTGCTGCGCCCCAACGTCATCGTCCTGCGCAGCCTCGGCAAGAACTTCGGCCTGCACGGCATCCGCTTCGGCTACCTCGTCGCCAACCCGTCGCTGGCCGGGCGGGTGCGCGGCATGCTGCCCAAGTGGAACCTCAACTCCTTCGCGGAACACGTGGTGTTCATGCTCCGCGAGCACGGGACGGAGTACGCGCGGAGCCTGCGCGAGGTGCGCCGCGACCGCCTGGAGATGGCCGGGCGGCTCGCCACCCTGCCGGGCCTGACCGTCTACCCGTCCCAGGGGAACTTCCTCTTCGTCCGCCTGCCCGTGGGTGCCGAGGGCACCGTCGTCCGGGACCGCATGCTCACCGAGCACGGGGTCCTGGTCCGCGAGTGCGGCAACAAGATCGGTTCCTCCAGCCGCTTCCTGCGTCTCGTGGTGCGTCCCCGGGCGGACGTGCACCGCCTGGTGTCCGGTCTGGAACAGGTGCTCTACGGGACCGGGAGGGAGGCCGCCGTGCCCGAGCACGCCACCGGGACCGGCTACAGCTCGGGCACGGCGGCGGTGGACCGCCTGGTCAGCGAGACCAACGGGGCCGGCCTGAGGGGGCTCGCCGAGCGGGCGGCCGCCCCGGGGCTCGCTGCCGCGCCCTCCGCCGGCACCGGCATGTCGCTCCCCTCCGGACCGGTGGCCGCCCCGGCCGCCGCCGGGGGGATGCCGGTGCCGGCGGTGTCCCCGCCCGCACCCCGGCCGGCGCCGGTCCCCCAGCCGGCGCCGGCCCCCACCCCGGCGGCCCCGGCCGCCGCCATCCCGGCCGCCGCCATCCCGGCGGCGCTCCCACCCGCCGCCACCGCGTCCACCGCGCCCGTCCCGGCGGCGCGGACGCCGCTGCCCGCCGGCCCCACGCCGCCCGGCGTCCCCGCCCGGGGCGGTCTGACGGCCGCCCAGGTCCGCGGCACCAACGGACGGGACCCCGTCGCGCCCGGCACCTGGCCGGCCCCGCAGAACTGGCCCAACGCGGCCGGCATGGTCCCCACCGCCTGACCCGGGCCCCCAGCCCGCGCCCACCGCGGGACGACGTGGAGAATGGGCCGGCACGCGCGGCCCTGCCGTGCGGCGGCAGGGAAGAACGGGCAACAGGAGGGGCTCCCTTGGAGCTCGGCACGCGCAACAGGACCGGCACCCTCGGCAGGCGGGCCTTCGGTGCCCTCGCCGGGACGACCGCCCTCGGTCTCGCCCTCGGCGGCAGCGGCGCCGGCGGCGCGGCCGGGACCCCGGCCGGGGCGCGGCGCCCCGTGCCCACCGGACCGCCACCGGCACGGCCCGCCGCGGACGGCGTCCGCCACCGGGTCGAGACCGACCGCCACTCCCTCCTCGTCGACGGGCGCCGCCTGGTGCTCCTGGCCGGGGAGGCGCACCCCTTCCGGCTGCCCGGCCCGTCCCTGTGGCGGGACGTGCTGGAGAAGCTCCGGGCCCACGGCGGCACCGCGGTCGTCGCCGTCCTCGACCGCCGGCAGCTCACGCCGTTCCCCGGGCACGACGACCTCGGCGGCGTCCGCGACCTCGACCGGTTCCTGCGGCTGGCCGCCGGGGCCGGGCTCTACGTGGTCCTGCGGCCCCTCCCCCGGCCCGGCCCCGACGCCGGGGCGTGGCTCTCCCGCGTGCACGCGGTCGCCGCCCGGCACCTGTACACCCGGGGCACCGGCACCGTCCTGCTCTACCGCACCGGGGCCACCGGCCCCGGCGAGACGGCCCGGCTGCGCGAGCGGCTGCGCGCCGACGGTCTCGACCTGCCCCTCGTGCCCGACGGGTCCCCGCTCGCCCGGGGCGAGGTGCGCGGAGCGGCGGACCCGGCGGCCGTGCGGCTCGGCCGGCTCGACGCCCTCGGTCCCGGGCCGGCGGTGCACACCGTCGGCACCTTCTTCGGCGGCACCTCCTGGGGCTGGCTCCCCGGCCCGCCCGCCCCCGGCCCGGTGTACGACCCCACGGCACCGCTCGACGAGGCCCGCCGGCCGACCGGACGGATGGCGCCGGTGCACCAGTTCGGGCACCTGCTGCGCCACGTCCCCGACCTCGCCCGGCTGACGGAGGCCCGGGGCGGGGGCGCCCGGGACGCCCGGCTGCGGGTGCGGCACCTGGCCAACCCGGACACCGGCGCCCGGTTCCACGTCCTGGCCAACGACTCCGCCGAGGACGTCACCTCCGCGGTGCCGCTGGACGGCCGGCCGGTGCCGGTCACCGTCCCGGCCGGGGACGCCCGGCTGCTCGCCTCCGGGCTCCCGCTGGGGGCCGGGCCGAGGCTGGCGTACGCGACGGTGCAGCCCATGGCGGTGCTGAGCGCCGGGCGGCAGGACATCGCGGTCTTCGCCGGGCGGACGGGCGAGACGGCACAGGTGGTGCTGGACTGCCCGAGCGAGCCGTGGCCGTCCCGGCTGGACGACGAGGCGGCCTGGGCGTACGACCACGGCCGGCTGCACGTGACGGCGCCGCTGCCCGCGGGCAGACCGGTGCGGGTTTGGGTGCGCGGCGCGGACTCGGAACGGCCGCTCCTGCTGGTCCTCGCCGACGACGCCGCCTCGCTGCGGCTGTGGCCGTACGAGACCCCGTCGGGCCCCGGCCTCGTCCACGGACCCGAACTGCTGCGCGAGGCCGTGGTGGACGGGCAAACGCTGCGGCTGACCGGCGACACCGGGGACGAGTGCCCGCTGCGGGTGTGGGCGCCGCGCGGTGTCACCGCCGTCACCTGGAACGGCCGCCCGGTGCGCACCGCCGTCGACCGGGACGGGAGCCTGCGCGCCCGCTGGCCGCTGCCCGGCGTGCCGGAGCCGGAGCTGCCCGCGCTGGACGGCTGGCGGCGTCGGGCGGAGAACCCGCAGTCGGCGCCGGATGACGACGACGGGTGGACGCCCGCCGTGTGGCGGACGCCGGCCTCCTCGACGCCCGTGCCCGAGGGGCAGCCGGTGCTCTTCGCCGAGGAGTACGGCCTCCCGCACGGCGACGTCTGGTACCGGGGGCGGCTGCGGGGCGCGGCGGGGCTGGAGTGGGTCTCCCTCGCCCACCGCGCGGGCCCGCGGGGCCTGGTGATGGCGTGGCTCGACGGGGAGCCGCTCGGCGTCCACCGCACCGGGGGCGCCGGGATCGACACGGCCCGCTTCGCCGTGCCGCGCCGGCTGCGCGAACGGCTGCGCTCGGCGCCTGGCACACCGGTCCTCGCGGTGCTGGTCCGGCGCACCCGCGACCCCGAGGAGGGGCCCGGCGGCGCGGACGGGCGGACGGCGAGCGGGCTGGTGTCGGCGGCCTTCGGGGGCGTCTCGCCCGAGGTGCGCTGGCGGGTGTGCGGGCCGCCGGCGCCCGACCCGGTGCGCGGCCCCCTCAACACCGGGGGCCTGCGCGGGGAACGCGAGGGCTGGCACCTGCCCGGACTCGACGAGGCCGGCTGGGAGCCGGTCGCCGCGCCGCGCGCCGAGCCGCGCCAGGGCGTGGCCTGGTACCGCACCGGGTTCCGGCTCGACGTGCCGCCGGAGGTGGACGCCTCGGTCGCGCTGGTGCTCGACGGGGTGTCCGGTGCCCGCGTCCAGGTCTTCCTCAACGGCTGGAACCTGGGCGAGTACGGGGACGACGGGCGGGGCCTGGTCCTGCCGGGCGGCGTGCTGCGCACCCGGGCCGCCCGCAACACGCTCGCCCTCGCGGTCCTGTCCGACGGGAGCGCCGCGGCGGGGCGGGCGTCGGCCCGGCTGGTGACCCGGGGCGTGGCGGCGGGCGGGGTGCCGGTGGACCGGGTGCCCGCGCCGGGCCGGGCGGCCTGGCAGCCAGGGCCGGCGGGGTTCAGCGCAGCCGGATCACGTTCCAGGACAGGGGTTCCAGGACGGTGGTGAGGCGGCCGTCGCGCAGGACCGTGCCGGCGACCCGGTGCGGTCTCACCCGCTCGGGCCGGTCGAGGGTGTTGCGGGCCTCGGGGTCGGCGTCCGCGAGGGCGCTGTGCCCGATCACGCCGGTCGGGCGCGGCCCCCGCAGGACCACGTCGAGCGGGAGGGGCTCGGTGCGGGAGCGGTTGACGGCGAAGAGGGTGACGGAGCCGTCCCCGGCGCGTACGGCGGTGGCGTGCAGCAGCGCGGCCTCCCCGTACCGGTCCGTGTGGTGGACCGGGGCGTCCACGCGGACGTCGAGGACCCGGCCGCGGCCGTGCCGGGCGGCCTGCGCGAAGGGGAAGAAGATCGTCTGGCGCCAGGCCGGCCCGCCCGGCTCGGTCATGATCGGGGCGATGACGTTGACGAGCTGGGCGAGGCAGGCGAGGCGGACCCGGTCGGCGTGGCGCAGCAGGGCGATGAGCAGCGAGCCGACGACGACCGCGTCGGTGACGGTGTAGTGGTCCTCCAGCAGGCGGGGGGCCTCGGGCCACTCGTCGGGCCCGAAGCCGCCCTCGCGCCGCCGGGACGCGTACCAGACGTTCCACTCGTCGAAGGCGAGCCCGATCCGCTTGGCGGACTTCAGCCGGGCGGCGACGTGGTCGCAGGTGGCGGCGGTCTCCTCGATCTGGCGTTCCATGTCGACGGCGGAGGCCAGGAAGGAGTCGACGTCGCCGTCGAGGGGTTCGTAGTAGGCGTGCAGGGAGATGTGGTCGACGAGGTCGTGGGTGTGGGCGAGGACGGTCGCCTCCCACGCGGCGAAGGCGGGCATGGAGCGGCCGGAGGAGCCGCAGACGACGAGTTCGGCTCCGGGGTCGCGGCGGCGCAGGGCGCGGGCCGTCTCGGCGGCGAGCCGGCCGTACTCCTCGGCGGTCTTGTGGCCGGTCTGCCAGGGGCCGTCCATCTCGTTGCCGAGGCACCACATGCGGATGCCGAAGGGTTCCGGGTCGCCGTGGGCGGCGCGGAGGTCGGACAGGGCCGTGCCGCAGGGGTGGTTGGCGTACTCGTGCAGGCGCAGGGCGTCGGCGACGCCGCGGGTGCCGAGGTTGAGGGCCATCAGGGGCGCGGTGCTCGGGCCGAGGGCGCGCAGGAAGCCGTGGAACTCGGAGAGGCCGAAGTGGTGGGTCTCGGTGGAGTGCCAGGCGTCGTCGAGGCGGCGGGGGCGGTCGGCGACGGGGCCGACGGAGTCCTCCCAGCGGTGGCCGGAGACGAAGTTGCCGCCGGGGTAGCGGACGAGGGTGACGCCGAGTTCGCGGATCAGGGCGAGCACGTCCCGGCGCAGTCCGGCCGCGTCGGCCGCCGGGTGTCCCGGTTCGTACAGGCCCGTGTACACGCAGCGGCCGAGGTGTTCGACGAAGGAACCGAAGAGGCGCGGGTCGACGTCGCCGACGGTGAAGTCGGGGTCCAGGGTGAGGCGGGCGGTACGCAAGGGCGTCCTCCGGGCGGGGAGAGGTCGTCAAGGGGCGCACGGCACCGGCCTGTTCGAGATTCCGGACAGTGCCCGTGTCGTCGGACGGGACGGTAGGGTCATGGCGGGGACGCGTCAATGGGACCCGCCGCAGCCCGGGGCGGTGGCGTTCCCCTGACGCGGGCCGGGGCGGGCGCGTAGCCTCGGCCGGGGACCGGCGGTGCGAAGGGGGAGCGATGGACGTCCCGGGCGGCGCGCGGGGCCGGCGCGCGGGCACCACGGGGGGATGCGGCGGGACCCCGCCCACCGGCCGGCGCGGACCCACCGGCCCTCCGGCGCGGGCCGCGGGGCGCCCCGCGGGCGGGGGCGCGGCACGATGACCTGGTTCCTCGGCGAGTTCTACCCGTCGTTCTGGTGGATACCGGCGACCGTCCTGGCCGCCGCGCTGGCGATCAAGCTGCCGACGATCATCCGGTTCCGCGGGGACCCCCTGCTGCTCGCGGTCGGCGGACTGCTCCTGCTGGCCCTGGCCGTCTTCGTGTTCGTCGCGCCGTCCACCATCGCCTGGGTCAACCGGGTCACCGGCGTGCCCAACATCTCGGCGCCCTGGGTGTACTCCCTGCTGACCGCCTTCTGCGCCTCCTGCCTGCTGCTGATCATCATCTGGCGGGGCGGGCCGGCCGACCGGTCCGCGGCCACCCGCCGCGCCGTCCGCCGGGTCGTCGGCGCCTACTCCGGCGTGATCGTCGCCCTGTGGGTGCTCTTCGCCCTCGCCGACGCGCCCGAGGAACGCCTGCGTGATCTGGACACCTACTACGCGACGACGCCCTTCATGCGCGAGGAGATCCTGCTCTACCTCCTCGCCCACACCACGGCCGTGCTGATCACCTCGAACCTGATCCGCAACTGGGTGCGCACCGACGGCCTCGACGCCTGGCTGCGCTGGGGCCTGAAGTTCCTCGGCGCCGGCTACGCGATGAACCTGCTCTTCGACGCCGCCAAGCTGACCGCCGTGGTGGCCCGCTGGACGGGGCACGACCTGGACCGGCTCAACACCGACGTGGCGCCGCCGGTGGCCTGCCTGTCCGCCGTGCTGATCGCCATCGGCTTCATCCTGCCGCACGCCGGCCAGTACCTGCACGAACGCTGGCGGCTGCGGGCCGCCCACCGCGAACTGGGGCCCCTGTACGCGCTGATGCGGCAGGCGGGCGGCCGGCGGGACGCGTTCGCGCCGTTCGCCGGGCCCGAACTGCGGCTGACCCGCCGGGAGACGTTCATCCGCGACGCCCTGCTGCCGCTCGCCCGCGCCCTCGACGAGGACCTGCGCCACCGCTCCTACGACGCCGCCCGCGCCCTCGGCCACCCGCCGGAGCGGGCCCGCGCGCTGGCCGCCGCGGTGGCCATCGCGGACGCCGTCGACGCCCGGCGCCGGCGGCCCGGCGACCCCGGCCGGACCGCGGACGCCCCCGGCACGGCCGCGCTGCTCCGCGAGATCGGCGCCGTCTCCCGCGCCCTGCGCAGCCCCGAGGCGCTGCGGGCGGTGCGGGCCCGCGCCGATGCCCGGGACGGCGGAATCCGGCTGGCCGGGGGGACCGGAAGTGGCTGAGGCCGCCGTCGGCTTGGCATATTGCACGCACCGGACGGCGCCGACGCCGCGCGCCGCCGCGGCCTGCCCGCGCGGCTTCTCGCGGGCAGGAGACGACGTGAGAGGAGAACGGTGCGCACGAACAGGCAGATGCGACGTCTGGCCGACGCGCTCATCGCCCCCATCCGGGTGCCGGTCCCGGCCGATCCGGAGGTCCTGTTCGAGGCGCTGGTCGCGTCCGTCGCCGCCTGGCGGGGGCGCGAGATCGTGGTCCGCAGGGAAAGCTTCCCGCCACACACGGCCAGCGGCCTGTGGCTGGAGGCCGAGACGCACGACATCGTCGTCGTGGACCGCCGGGCCGCCGTGTGGCACCAGATCGTCATCCTCACCCACGAGGTGTGGCACATGAACCGCCGCCGCGCCGAGGCCGCCGCGCGCACCCGGACGCACGGCGCCGCCCCCCGGCCGGTCGCGGCCCGCACCGACTTCAGCCTCGCCGAGGAACGCGAGGCCGACCGGTTCGGCATGCTGATGGGCCGCCGGCTGCGGGCCTGGCTGGAGGCGTCCGAGGACTCGGTGCACGCGGCCCGCGACGAGGACGCCCAGGGCCTGGCCGAACGCATCGGGGCGGCCCTCAACTACCGTGGTCCGCACGGATGAACGCCATGGTCAACTACGCGAGCTGCGCCGTGCTCTGGCTGGGTCTGGCCGCCAAGGCCCCCGACCTCGTACGGCACCGCCGCGACCCCTACCTCCGGGCCATCTGCGCGGTGCTGGCCCTGGCCGGGCTCTGCTTCCTCCTCGGCGCCCCGCCCACCGTGGGCGCCGTCAACGACCTGAGCGGGGTGCCGAACCTGGCCGCGCCGCTCACCTACGCCTCCGTCACCGCGTACAGCGCCGCCGCCCAGGTGCTCGTCGTGCACTGGCGGGGCGGGCCCCGGGTGCGGGCGGTGGCCCGCCGCTGGATGCTCGCCTACGCGCTGGTCGTGCTCGGCATCGCCGTCTCCTTCGCCCTCGGCGACGCCCCGGTGGAACGCCGTACCGACCTGGATCTCTACTACGCGACGACGCCGTTCATCGGCCAGATGATCGTGCTCTACCTGCTCGGGCACCTCGCCGCGGTCACCGTCACCACCGTCTCCGCGCTGCGCTGGGCCCGGCGGGTGCGCGGGCCGCTGCGCCTGGGGCTGACGGTGCTCGGGGCGGGCGCCCTGTGCAACGCCGGGTACAGCCTCTCCAAGCTGGCCGCGGTAGCCGCCCGCTGGACCGGCCGGGACTGGCAGGTGCTGGTCACGGACGTCTCCCCGACAGCCGCGGCGGGCAGCGCCGTGCTCACCGTCACCGGGGTGCTGATCCCGCTGGCCGTGCCGGGCTGGGCGCGACGGCGGCGGGCCCGCCGCGCCTACCTGCGGCTGGAGCCGCTGGAGCGGGTCCTCGACGACCTCCTCACCAGGCGCTCCCTGCGGCTGCCCCGGCCCCGCGCGGTCTCGCCGGGCGCCCGGCTGATGTGGCGCCAGACCAGCATCCACAACGCGCTCGGCCACCTCGCCCCGCACCTCGACGCGGCCCTGTTCGACCGGGTGCGCGAGGACGCGCTGCGCGCCACGGGCGACGCCGAGCGGGCCGAGGCCGCCGCCTGGGCGGCCGTCGTCGCCGACGCGGCGCACCGGGCGGGCCGGGGAGAGCGGGACGAGCCGGACGAGCGGGAGCGGCCCGGCGGCGGCGCCTGCGCGCTCCCCCACCGGCTGCCCGGACCGGCCGCCCTGGCCCGCATCGCCGACGCCCTGGCCACCGCCCCCGCCGCCGCCCCCGCGCCCCGCGGACGCGGACCGGCCGCCGTGACCGGTGCCGTATGAACCGGCCGCGTGTCGAAGGGAGTCCACCGGCATGAACCTCCTCGTGTACGGGGCGGCCGGGGTGTTCGCGCTGTCCTGCCTGGTGCTGTTCCGGCGGCCCGGCAGACCCGTGCTCGGCACGCTCACCGTCTCCACCTGCGCGGCGATCCTGCTGGGCGCGCTGGTCCTGGTCTGCGCGGCCCCGCCGACCCTCGCCGCCGTCAACGACCTGACGGGCGTGGTGAACTTCGGCGCGCCGCTGACCTACGGCATGCTCTCCGCCTACAGTTGCGCGCTGCTCGTGCTGCTCGTCAACTGGCGCGGCGGCCCGAGGTCCCGGATACGGCGCCGGGTGCTGGCCAGCATGGCCGCCTACGCGGTCCTCATCGCCGCCCTCGTCGTGCTGTTCACCCTGGCCGAGGCGCCCGACGAACGGCTCACCGACCTCGACACGTACTACGCGAACACGCCGTTCATGCGGGAGATGATCCTGCTCTACCTCGCCGGGCACAGCGCGGCGACGCTCGTGATGTGCGCCGTCTGCGTCAAATGGGGCCGCGAGGTGACCGGGCTGCTGCGCACCGGGCTGCGGCTGATCCTCGCCGGCAGCCTGCTCGACCTGGTCGGCTTCCAACTGGCCAAGTACACCGCGGTGGTGGCCCGCTGGTACGGCCACGACGTCGACTTCCTGTCCACCACCCTGGCCCCGCCCATGGCCTCGCTCGGCGCCCTGGTCTGCTCCGCCGGGTTCGTGCTGCCCCGGCTGCTGCCGGCCGCCGTCGCCCAGTGGCGGGGCCTCGGCGACTACCGCCGGCTCGGCCCGCTGTGGGCGCTGCTGCGGTTCGCGCCGACCGCGCCGAAACCGGCCGCCTCCTGGTGGCAGTCGCCGCGCGAGCGGCTGCAGTGGCGGGAGGTGTCGATCCACGACGCGCTGCTGGCGCTCGCCCCGTACTTCGACGACCGGGTGCGCGAGCGGGAGCACGAGGCCGCCCTGCGCGCGGGCCGCACCGCCCGCCAGGCCCGGCTGGCCGCGGAGGCCGCGATGCTCACCGACGCCGCCCGCCGCGCCGCCGCCCACGAGGAGCCGCCGGCCGACCCGAGCACCTACCGCCTGCACGCCACGCAGGTGTCGGGACCGGGCGCGCTGGTCGAACTCGCCCGCACGCTGGGCCGTGCGCCGGCCGGCGCACCGGCGCGCGAGGGTACGGTGAGGGCCGCCCACGGCTGGACCCATGGCTGAAGACGAGGAGATCCATGTCCCGTAGAGCTGTCGTCATCGGTGCCGGTCTGGCCGGCATGCTGGCCGCGGCGGCGCTGTCCCCCGCGGTGGACGAGGTGATCGTGCTGGAGCGCGACGACCTCCCCGACGGGCCCGAGCACCGGCGCGGGCTGCCGCAGGGCCGTCACGCGCACCTGCTGATGGCCGGGGGCCTGGCCGCCATGGAGGACCTGCTGCCCGGCGCCGGCCTGCGCAAGCGGCTGCTCACCGCCGGCGCCCACGAGATACCCCTCGGCAACGGCATGGTGGCCCTCACCCCCGACGGCTGGTTACGGCGCTGGCGCCACGAGGGCCCCCGGATGGTCACGTGCAGCCGCGCGCTGGTCGACTGGGTGGTCCGCGAGACCGTCCTCGCCCACACCGGCGCCACCGTCCGCAAGGCCAACGCACGTGCTCTGACCGGTGGTTCGCACCGCGTGACGGGGGTGGTCGCCGCCCCGGCGGACGGCACCGGCCCGGAGGAGGTGCTCGACGCCGACCTCGTCGTCGACGCGAGCGGGCGCGGCTCGCGGCTGCTGCACTGGCTGGACGGCGTCGGCGTCCGCGGTGTCGAGGAGCGCACCGTGGACGCGGGACTGGTCAACGCCACCCGCCTGTACCGGGTGCCCGAGGGCGCCGAAAACTTCCCGCTGACGGTGCTCCAGGCGAACCCGTACGCCTCCCGGCCGGGCCGCAGCGGCATGGTGATGCCGATCGAGGACGGCCGCTGGCTGGTCAGCCTGGCCGGCACCCGGGGCGGCGAGCCGCCCGCCGACCCGGACGGCTTCCTGCGCTACACCCTGGACCTGCCGCACCCCCTGGTGGGCCGGCTGATCTCCGGCGCCGAACCGGTGACCGACGTCCACGTCGGCCGCAGCACCAGCAACGTGCGCCGCTACGTGGAGCGGGCCCGGCACTGGCCCGAGGGGTTCGTCGTCCTCGGGGACGCGCTCGCCACCTTCAACCCGGCCTACGGGCAGGGCATGTCCGTCGCGGCGATGGGCGCCCGCGCGCTGGCCGAGGAGGTGCGCCGCTCCGGTGCCGGCGCGCCGGGGCTGGCCCGCCGGGTGCAGCGGGGCGCCGCGCGGCCGGTGGACGCGGCCTGGGCGGTGGCGGTCGGCCAGGACGTCATGTACCCGGCCACGCGGGGGGCCGCGGCGAGCCCGGCCGACCGGCTCGTCGCGGCGTACACCCGGCGGCTGACCCGGGCGGCGACCGGCTCGTACCAGGCCGCCGCCGCGCTGTGGGACGTCACCAGCCTCCTCGCCGGACCGGGCCGGGTGCTGCGCCCGGGCGCGCTGCTGTCCACCCTGACGGGTCCCGTGCTGCCGCCGGCCGCCCAGCCCCCGCTGTCCCGCGCCGAGTGGCGGACGGTGCACGCCCTGGACCGCACGGGGGCCTGAGCGGCGGAGCGCCGGGGGTGCGGCCCGGTCCCCGGGACCCGAGGCACCGCCGGGGGCGCCGGGGGGCCGGGGACGCCGGGTGCGGACGCGCCGGGGGCCGGGGTGCGGGCGTGCCGGGCGCCGGGGGGGGCGCCGCTCCGGGCCGGTCAGCCCGCGAAGGCCGGCTGCGGCAGCCCCTGCCCCGCCCCCGGCAGCACCAGCAGCGCCCCGGCGAGCGGGTGCGGTGCCGTCAGCCCCGCCCGGGCCGTCGTCACGTACAGGTCCGTCAGGTCCGGACCGCCGAAGGCGCAGGACGTCACGCGCGGCACCGGCAGCCGGACCACCCGGTCGAGGCGGCCGTCCGGCGTGTAGCGGCGCAGCGCCGCCCCGTCCCACAGCGCCAGCCACACGCAGCCCTCGGCGTCCACGGTGAGCCCGTCGGGGTACCCGGCGCCCTCCTCCAGCGCGGCGAGGGTGCGCCGGCCGCCGATCCGCCCGGCCTCGTGGTCGAAGACGTCGATGCGCCGGGTCGGCGTGTCGACGTAGTACATCAGCCGTCCGTCGGGGCTCCAGCCGATGCCGTTGCTGATCGACACGTCGTCGAGGACGGTCGTCGCGGTGCCGTCGCCGGTGATCCGGCTCAGGGTGCCGCCGCCCCCGGCCTCGTCGTAGCGCATGGTGCCCGCCCACAGGCTGCCGTCGGGGGCGACGGCGGCGTCGTTGGCCCGGCGGCCGGGCACCGGGTCGCGGTGCAGCGGACGCAGGGTGCCGTCCGGGTCGAGGAGGAAGACGCCGTCGCGCAGGGACAGGACGAGTCCGCCGCCGGCGCGCGGCAGGGCGGCGCCGACGTGCTGGTCGGTGGTGCGCTGCGTGCGCCGGCCGGTGGCCGGGTCGAGGGTGTGCACGCGGGAGCCGAGGATGTCCACCCAGACCAGGGTCGCGCCGGCCGGGTCCCAGACGGGCCCCTCGCCGAGTTCCGCCGCGGCCGGGACCGCCACCCGCCACCTCACGCCGCCCTCCGGTGGCCGAGCCGTTCGGAGAGTTCGGCGGCGCCCTCGACGGCGAGCCGCTCCAGTTCCGCGCGGCGCTCCTCGCTCCAGCGGATCAGGGGAACGGAGATGGAGAGCGCGGCGACGACCCGCCCGGAGCGGTCGCGGACCGGGGCGGCGACGCAGGAGACGTCCGCGTTGGACTCGCGGTTCTCGACGGCGACGCCGCGGGCGCGGACGCCGGCCAGGGCCTCGCGCAGCACCGCCGGGTCGGTGATGCTGTTCGGCGTCATCGCGGCCAGCTCCGTCCCGTCGGGGAACCGGGCGTCCAGCTCCGGCTCGGGCAGCGAGGCGAGCAGCATCTTGCCGACGGACGTGCAGTGCGCGGGCAGCCGCCGTCCGGCCGCGGAGACCATGCGCACCGCGTGCGTGGAGTCCACCTTGGCGATGTAGATGACGTCGGTGTCCTCCAGGATCGCCACGTGCACGGTCTCGTCGCAGGTCTCGGCGACGCCCCGGGCGACCTGCCGGCCCTCGGCGGCGAGGTCGAGGTCCTCGGCGTAGCGGGAGCCGAGCTGGTAGGGACGGACGCCGAGCCGGTACCGTCCCGGCTCGGCGGCCACCGGCACCAGGTACCTGCGGGCGACGAGCGTGCCGACCAGCTCGTGCACGGTGGTGCGCGGCAGGCCCAGCCGGCGGACGATCTCGGGCGCGGAGAGCGCGTCGTCGCCGTCGAGGAAGAGTTCGAGTATGTCGAGAGCCCGGGTCACGGCTGGTACGAGGCGTCCCATGTCCGGCCCCCCTCCCTGGTGTCTCGGGCGCCCGCGCTCCCGGGGCCCGGCGGCCGGACGGGCGGACACGGGCGTTCGAGATATCAACAGGCTGTCGGTATGGCGAACACAGGCTACTCACACGGGGTTTCCCACGGCAATGGATCAACACGGGGTGGTTGCCGGGGCGCGGGGGCGGGGGCGGGGGCGGGGCCGGAGCCCGCGGGTGACAGGCCGGACGCTCGGCCGGACCGGCGGGCGACGGGACCCGGCGGACGCGCCGGCCGCACCGTGCCGACGGCGGGGCCGGAGCCGCGGGTGACGGACCATGCCCCGACGGCCCAGGCGGTGCGGGCGCCGACGGCGCGGTGGAGCGGGGTGCCGACGGCGAGGGTGGAGCGGGGCGCCGACGGCGAGGGTGGAGCGGGGTGCCGACGGCGGGCCCCCGTGGGCGGCGGGGCGGTGCACGGCCTCGCCCTGGGAGGCGGCGCCGTGGACCCCCGTGCGCGACGATGGGCGCATGCCGCCCGCCCAGCGACCCACCGGCCCCTTCACCCCCCTCGACTTCACGTTGGTGCTGCTGCGCCGCATGGCCGACCACAACCCCGGCCTGGTGCGGGAGGCCCGCGCCGCCCTGGGGGCCTCCGCCGCGGACATGCGGGAGGCCAACCGGCGCTGGCAGGCCCGGCTGCGCGCCCCGGGGCGCGGCTCGGGCCGTTCCCTCCCCCACGGCCTCGGGGGCGTGCGGGGCCCGGACGTCCGCTCGGCCCTCGGGCCGCCGGAGTCGGTCGTGCCGCGCCGGATCGGCGACCTGGAGTGCGAGGCCCGGCAGTGGCCGCTGCCGCTCTGGCCGGACCTGCGCTTCGAGGTGCTGGCGGCGCCCGACGGCACCGTCTGGAACGCCTGGCTGGTCCGCGCGCCGGGCGCCGGGGCCGCGGCGCCGCGCACGCTGGAGGAGCTGACGCCCTGGTCGTGCACGGTCGACGAGGCCGCCCGCGCCTTCCCCCCGGCCCGGCCGGTGCCGGGCTCGGCGCCCACCCGGTGGGGGCTGCTCCTCACCGCGCCGGACGCGCGGGGCGTACCGCACGAGGTGGCCGCGGAGTTCACGTGGGGGCTGCTGCAACGCGTGGGGACCGACGGCCGGCCCGGCTGACCGCGCGCGCCCGCGGGCGCCCCGG
This sequence comes from Streptomyces sp. SCSIO 75703, assembly GCF_036607905.1. NCBI lineage: Bacteria > Bacillati > Actinomycetota > Actinomycetes > Kitasatosporales > Streptomycetaceae > Streptomyces > Streptomyces sediminicola. The sequence goes on along the minus strand of NZ_CP144555.1, from coordinate 4,834,779 downwards.
CCCCCGCCGGTGACGTGCGGCAACCCGGAACCGGGAGCGGGCGCTTGACCTTCCCCTTCGGTGAAGCCCCAGCATCGGGGACGGAACGCGAACGAGGGGGGCCGGATGCGCGAGGACCTGCTGACCATCGGCGCCTTCGCCAGGGCCTGCGGGCTCTCGCCCAAGGCGCTGCGGCTCTACGACTCCCTGGGGCTGCTGCGCCCCGCCCGCGTCGACCCGGACACCGGCTACCGCTACTACGCGGCCGGCCAACTGGACCGGGCCCGGCTGGTGGTACGGCTGCGCCGCCTCGGCATGCCGCTGGCCGCCGTCCGGGAGGTCTGCGCCCTCGGCCCCGCCGACGCGGCCCGCGAGGTCGCCGCCCACTGGGCCCGTGTCGAGGCCGAGACGGCCCTGCGGCGGGACCTCGCCGCGTTCCTGATCGCCCACCTGACACGGGAACCGGCCCCCGGGCCGGGAAAGGACGACGTCACCATGCCGGAACCCCGACTTCGCCACCACGCCCACTCGGACCCCGGCCGGGTCCGCCCGGCCAACCAGGACGCCGCCTACGCGGGCGCCCGCCTGCTCGCCGTCGCCGACGGATTCGGCACGGCGGGCGCCGGCGCGAGCAGTGCCGCCGTCGGCGCCCTGCGCTTCCTGGACCAGGGGGAGCCGCCCGCGGGCGATGTGCTCGACCTGCTGGAGGAGGCCGTACGGGCCGCCGCCGAGGCGGTGCGGGACGCCGCCTCCGGCGCCGGGGAGGCGGGCACCACCCTCACGGCGCTGCTGTGGACCGGGCCGCGGCTCGCCCTGACGCACATCGGCGACACACGGGCCTACGTCCTGCGTGACGGCGGCCTCTCGCTCCTCACCCGCGACCACACCCTGGTCCAGTCGATGGTCGACGAGGGGCGGCTGACCCCGCTGGAGGCGGCGGCCCACCCGCGGCGCTCCCTGCTCGCCCGCGCGCTGACCGGGGACGGCGCGGCCACCCGCCCGGACCTGCGCCTGTACGACTCCCTTCCCGGCGACCGCTACCTCCTGTGCTCCGACGGCCTGTCGGCGGTCGTCCCCGAGCCCCGGCTGCGCGGTCTGCTCGCGGCCGCCCCGGACCCGGACCGGGCGGTGGCGTCGCTGATCGACGCGGCCGGCACGGCGGGCGCTCCGGACAACGTCACGTGCGTGGTGGCGGACGCCCCGGCCCACGCGGCCTGACCACCCCGGGGGCGGTGCCCCGGCCGTCCCGGCGTCCGTCCGGGGCACCGCCCCCTCCGTCCGGCCCGGCGCGCTGGTGTAGGAACGGGGGGACCCCTGTCGCCCAGGCCAAGGAGCGCGTGCCGTGTCCTCCCTCTTCCCCGCCCTCACGGACGATCCGGGCGAGCGCGTCGCCCTGCGGTTCGGCGACCGGTCGCTGACGTACGCGCGGCTCGCGGCGGCGGCCGGTGCCGTCGCCGACCGGGTGCGCGGGGCCGGCCGGGTCGCCGTGTGGGCGACGCCCACCCTGGAGACGGCCGTCGCGGTGGTGGGCACCCTGCTCGCCGGCGCCGCCGCCGTCCCCCTCAACCCGAGGTCCGGCGGGAGGGAACTGGCGCACATCCTGTCCGACAGCGCCCCCTCCCTGCTGCTCGCCGCGCCCGGCGACGCGCCGCCGGACCCGGTGGCGGGCCTCCGGCGCGTCGAGGTGGACGCCGGTGCGCGCGGCCCCGTCCCCGAGGACCGCGCCGCCGGCACCCGCACCGGCCCTGGTCGTCTACACCTCCGGCACCACCGGCCCGCCCAAGGGCGCCGTCATCCCGCGGCGCGCGGTCGCCCACACCCTGGACGCGCTCGCCGACGCCTGGGGGTGGACCGGCGACGACGTGCTGGTGCACGGCCTGCCCCTGTTCCACGTGCACGGCCTCGTGCTCGGCGTGCTCGGCCCGCTGCGGCGCGGCGGGAGCGTGCGCCATCTGGGCCGCTTCGATCCGCACGGCGCGGCGCGGGAGCTGTCCGACGGCGCGACCATGCTGTTCGGGGTGCCGACGATGTACCACCGGATCGCGGAGGCGCTGCCCGGCGATCCGGCGCTGGCGGCGGCGTACGCCGGTGCGCGGCTGCTGGTCTCCGGGTCCGCCGCGCTGCCGGTGCACGACCACGAGCGGATCACCGCGGCGACCGGACGCCGGGTCGTCGAACGGTACGGGATGACGGAGACGCTGATGAACACCAGCGTGCGGGCGGACGGCGCACCGCGCCCCGGCACGGTCGGTGTCCCGCTGCCGGGGGTGGAACTGCGACTGGTGGAGGAGGACGGCACGCCGTTCGCCGCGTACGACGGGGAGCGCGTCGGCGAGATCCAGGTGCGCGGCCCGAACCTGTTCACCGAGTACCTCAACCGGCCGGACGCCACCGCCGCCGCCTTCACCGCCGACGGCTGGTTCCGCACCGGCGACATGGCGGTGCGCGAGCGCGACGGCTCGGTCCGCATCGTCGGCCGCAAGGCGACCGACCTGATCAAGAGCGGCGGCTACAAGATCGGGGCCGGCGAGATCGAGAACGCCCTGCTGGAGCATCCGGGGGTACGGGAGGCCGCCGTCACCGGGGAGCCGGACGCCGACCTGGGCGAGCGGATCGTCGCCTGGGTCGTCCCGGCGGACCCCCAGTCCCCGCCGTCCCTCGCCGAGCTGGCCGGTCACGTGGCCGGCCGGCTCGCGCCGCACAAGCGGCCCCGCGTCCTGCGGCTGCTCGACGCGCTGCCGCGCAACGACATGGGGAAGATCATGAAACGCGCGCTGGGGCCGAGCGCGGGTGCGTGAGCGCCGAGCGGCGCGGGGAGGCGCGGCCGTGGGGGGGCGCTCGGGGCCGAGTACGCCGGTCACGATGGGCGTGGAGGCGCGCGGAGGAGCGTGCGCGCGGCGGGTGGGGGCGCGACGGTTCCCGACAAGGAGCCCGAACACACGCTCAGTTGTTCCCTGGAACAGGTGATCGTTGCCTCAGGCGTCGCATGAGCCCACCGCGACGCGCGATACTTACGGTGCGCAAGCGACGGGCTGCAGACCGTAGTTGAGCGCGGTCCCACACATGCATCACGCAAGGAGTAACACGATCATGAACCTTCTCACCGACATCCTCGCCGGCCTCATCCACTTCGTCGGCTGGCTGGTCTGACGGTCAGAAGAACCCGCGGCGCCGTCTCCCCGTCCCAGGGAGGCGGCGCCGTCCGTCTGTCCGCACCCGCCCGCGCACGCCCCCACCCCGCCCCGGCGGACACCCCCGGCCCCGTACGCCCACGACACGCCGCGGGGCCCCCGTTCGGCGGTCCCCCGCCCGGCCCCTCCCGGAAGGCGGCGGCCCCCGCGCCCGCGCACGATGCCTGACAGGGCCGCCATCCGGCGGCCCCGCACGGTATGCGCTCTCGGGAGGACCCGTCATGACCGCCACTCTGGAGCAGCTCCGCCGCTGCCACTTCGCCGTCGACCTCGGGGCGGCCCGCACCCGTGTCTACGTCAAGGGCGAGGGCCTCGTCGTCGACGAGCCCTCCGCCGCCGCGGTCAACACCCGCACCGGCGCGCTCATCGCCGTCGGCGAACTGGCCGAGCGGATGACCGGCCGCACCCCCGGTTACATCCGCGTCGTGCGCCCGGTCTCCGGCGGCACGGTCGTCGACATCGAGATGGCCCAGCGCATGCTCCGCCACCTGCTCGGCGACAAGGTGCGCCGCACCCTGCGCCGCAAGCCCCGGCTGCGCGCCGCCGCCTGCACCCCGCACGACGCCGACCCCCTCGCCCAGCGCGCCGCCATCGAGACCCTGGTCGGGCTGGGCGCCCGCCGGGTGGAACTCGTGGACACGCTCATCGCCGCCGCCGTCGGCTGCGGACTGCCCGTGGAGCGACCCGAGGCCACCATGATCATGGTGTGCGGCGCGCACGCCACGCAGGTCGCGGTGCTCTCCCTCGGCTCGATCGTGACCGCCGAGCGCATCCCGGTCGGCGGCGAGGCCGTGGACCACGCGATCGTGCAGCACCTGCGCCACCAGCACCAGCTCATGCTGCCCAGCCAGTCGGTGCGCCCCCTCCAGGTCGCCCTGTCCGGCACCGGCCTGACCGCGCGGGGACCGCTGTCGGCCGAGATCCACGGCCGGGACGTGGCGACCGGGCTGGCCCGCAGCGTCCGGGTCGACACGGAGGCCGTGCGCGCCGCCATCCAGACGCCGCTGACCGCCGTGCTCGACGGCATCGGCAAGGTGCTCCGGGACTGCCCGCCCGATCTGGTCGCCGACCTCGCCGACCGCGGGATCATGATGGTCGGCGGCAGCGCGCTGCTCCCCGGCTTCGACCAGATGCTGCGTCAGGCGACCGGCATGCCGGTGACCATCGCGGAACGGCCCGGCGTGTGCGCCGTGCAGGGCCTCGGCACGATGCTGGAGGGACTGGTCGAGCCGCTGGTGCTGGACCCGCTGTCCTGAGCCGCCGAGGACACCGTCTCCATGACCGGCCAGGCCGCTCCCCGGCCCACCCGACTCCTCGAAACCGTCCTCGACGTGGGCGCCGACCTCGACCTGCGGGGCACCCTCCAGCACATCGTGGACGGCGCCGTCGAACTGACCGGCGCCGCGCACGCCGCCCTGACCACCGCCGACCCGGCGCGGGACGGCCTGGCCGGGATCCGCGCGCGGGGCCCGGACGGCGCACCCGGGCCGGGCCACCGGCTGCGGGTGCCGATCGACGTGAACGGCGAACCGTTCGGCGCCCTGCACCTGACCGGCCGGCCCGGCGGCGGCCCGTTCACCGTCGAGGACGAACAGGTCCTGCGGTTCCTCGCGGTGCGGGCCGGCATCGCGATCGGCAACGCCCGGCTCTACGAGGCGGCCCGGCAGCGCGAACGCTGGATCGAGGGCGCCGCCGCCGTCACCACGGCCCTGCTCACCCGCCAGAACGCCGGCGACGCCCTGACGACCGTCGCCGAACGCGCCCGCCTCCTCGCCGACGCCGCGGCGGGCGTCATCCTCCAGCCGACCCCGGAGGGCGGCATGGAGATCGTGACCGCGGCGGCGCCGGACGACCCCGACGGCATCGTCGGCGCCACGATCGCGCCCGGCAGCCCCGTCCTGCGCCTGCTCCTGGGCGGGGAGCCGGTCTTCATCGACGACTCGGCGACCGACCCCCGGATGACGACGCACGTGCGGCACCGGTTCGGGCCCAGCATGATGCTGCCGCTCCAGGCGGGCGGACGGCTGATCGGCACCCTCGCGCTGCCGCGCCGCCGCGGCGACCGCGCCTACACCGAGACGGAACGGCTGCTCGCCACCCAGTTCGCCTCCCAGGCCGCCCTCGCCCTGGTCCTCGCCGACGCCCGGCACGGCCGGGAACGCCTCGCCGTCTACGAGGACCGCGACCGCATCGCCCGCGACCTGCACGACCTGGTGGTGCAGCGGCTCTTCGCCACCGGCATGATGCTGGAGTCCACGCAGCGCCGGCCCGGCGCGGGCGCCATCGGCGACGTGCTCGGGCGGGCCGTGGAGGAACTGCGCTCCACGGTCCAGGAGGTACGCACCGCGATCTTCGCCCTCCAGCAGCCACCGGCCGGCCCGCCGACGGGACTGCGCGGCAGGGTGCTGCGCGAGACGGAGGGCGCCGCCGCGCGGCTCGGCTTCCCGGTGTCCGCGCGCTTCACCGGCGCCGTCGACCACCGCGTCCCGGACCCGGTCGCCGACCGCCTGCTCACGGCGCTGCGCGAGGCGCTGGCCGACGCGGCCGGCCGCGAGGGCGTCACCCGCGTCGAGGTCGCCGTCGACGTGACGACGCCCCTGCCCGACGACCGGGACGGTGTCCGCCTCACCGTCCGCGACGACGCCGGCCCCGGCACGACGACCCTCTGGTGCTCCCCGCTCTGACGCGGGGGCGCCGACGGTCACCCGCGGGGCCGGCGCGGCTCAGCCGCGGTGCGGGTCGTCCCCCTCCCGCCCCTCCTCGGCGGGCGTCTGCTCGCGCTCGCCCTCCGCCTGCGACGGAGTGGGGTGTACCGGGCTCAGCCGCCCGCTGTCCTGCTCGTCGTCGCGCTCGCCCTCGGCCTGCGACGGAGTGGGGGTGAAGTCACTCATCTGCCTGCCTCCTCACGCACCCGCCCCGAGTACCCGCCCTTCCCCGGGGAAAGCCGCCGCCGGGCCCGTGGCCGCGAACGGTCGCCCCGGTGGCGCCCGTGCCGGCCGTCCACAGGGAAGCGCGAAACGGGAGACGGGAAACGGCAAGCGGGAAGCGGGAAGCGCGAAGGGCCCCGGGAAACCCCGGTGACCCGGCCCGGACCGCTGGCTAGGGTCGGGGCATGACCACTCGCACCTTCCGCGTCACCGTACGCGGCGTCTTCGACGGACTCGACGACGACCAGCGCGCCGCGCTCCTCGCCGACGCCGCGGAACACGACGTCCTGCGCGCCGCCTTCACCCGTGAGGGGCACCTCAGTTACGACATCGCGGCGCGCTCCGCCTTCACCTTCCGCTTCCTGGACTCGGGGGAGGAAGAGGAGGACATCCTGGAGGCGTCCGAACGGGCGGAGGAGGCCGCGAGGGCCTGGCTGACGGAGCGCGGCTACGGCCACAAGAACCTCCGGTCCCAGGCGGAGGACCTCTCCCAGGCTCCGCTGGGCAAGCGACGGCGCCGCGAGGCCGCCCGCGACACCCCGTAGGGCACCGGAGGCCGACGCGGCCGACCGGTCGTTTCCGGCCTGTCACGGAGGGGTGGCGGCCCCCGTCCCCGCGCGGTTCCGCGAGGGGACGCGGCCGGGACGACGGGCCGAGGGTGGGGCGGGTGGGACTCGAACCCACGGCCGACGGATTATGAGTCCGTTGCTCTAACCGGCTGAGCTACCGCCCCATGGCGGCGTGTCGCGTACATGTGTGCGCGCCGTCTGCCGCAGCATAGCCGCTCATACGATCTCCTGCCTCGAATGGTCGGCCCGTCCGGCGCGTTCACGACCATGAGGACTCCGCCGCGCGCCCCGCGGTTCCCGATGGGGGAAAACCGCCTGGGGAACAGGCGGGGCGCACAGGAAAAAGGACCCCTGGCGGGGTCCTCGTTCTCCTGCTCCCCCGACTGGACTCGAACCAGTAACCTGCCGGTTAACAGCCGGCTGCTCTGCCAATTGAGCTACGGAGGACCGAGCTCCCCCGACTGGACTCGAACCAGTAACCTGCCGGTTAACAGCCGGCTGCTCTGCCAATTGAGCTACGGAGGAATGCCTCGTCTCGCATCGAACGCACCCGCCTGGGTAACCGCCAGAGGGCGCGCGTTCGCTGCGACACATACATTAGCGCAAGCAGGGGGGTGCTCCGCCAATCGGTTCCCCCCGCGCCGAGGAACCACGCAAGGGAAGGGTGGCCACCATGCGTTACCGGCTCACGTTCGTCGTGGGGCTCGCCGTCGGCTACGTGCTGGGCACGAAGGCCGGGCGGGAGCGTTACGAACAGCTCAGGAAGTCCGCCCGGCAGGTCGCACAGAACCCGGCGGTCCGCAACACCGCCGAGTCGGCGGCGCAGCAGGGCCGCCACTTCGCGGACCGGGCGTACCACGCGGTGAGCGACCGGGTCGGCGAACGGATGCCCGATTCCGTCGCCCAGCGGGTGCGTTCCCTGCGCGAACGCAACGCGCACGGCGCGGGCCGCGACGACTGGGGCAGCAGCACCACCTGAGGCGTCCGCCCCCATGGGGTACGGCATCTCTCGCCGTACGGCAGAATTTCGGTCATGGGGATAGTCGCCGGGTTGGACAGTTCGCCCGATTTCACTCGTATCGTCGTCTGTGATGCGGACACCGGTGCCGTGCTGCGGCAGGGATACGCTCCGCATCCCGTGGAGAGCCCCGAGGGCGGCCGCCCCTCCGACGTCGACCCGCAGGCGTGGCTCCTGTCGCTCGGCGAGGCGGCCGGCGGCGGCCTGCTGGAGGGCGTGCAGGCCATCGGGGTCTCGGCACAGGCCAACGCGGTCGTGCCGCTGGACGCGCAGGGCAACACGGTGCGCCCGGCGATGGTCGGCGGTGACAAACGGGCGCAGGTGGCCGCGGCCGACCTGATCGACGCCTTCGGCGGGCGCGAGGCGTGGGCGCAGTCCGTGGGCAGCGTGCCGCAGGCCGCCCAGGCCGTGACCAAGCTGCGCTGGCTGGCCCGCAGCGAGCCCGAGTCCGCCGCGCGCACCGCGGGCGTGCTCCAGGCGCACGACTGGCTGGTCTGGCAACTGCTCGGCCGTCCGCCGCGCCGCACCACCGACCGGGGCGGCGCCTCGGGCACCGGCTACTGGTCGGCGGCGACCGGCGGCTACCGGCCCGACCTGGTCGAGCTGGCCCTCGGCCGGCAGGTCGTCCTGCCCGAGGTGATCGGGCCCGCCGACGCGGCCGGCACCACCCCGGAGGGGCTGCTGATCTCGGCCGGCACCGGCGAGACCATGGCCGCCGCCTTCGGGCTCGGCATCGGCCTCGGCGACGCGGTCGTCTCGCTGGGCGCCTCCGGATCGGTGATGGCGGTCCACTCCGAACCGCTCGCCGACCAGTCCGGGATGATCACGGCCCTGGCCGACGCGACCGGCATGCACCTGCCCGTCGTCACCACCCTCAACGCCGTACGGGCCCTGCGCGGCGCCGCCGAACTGCTCGGCGTGCCGGACCTGGAGTCCCTGTCCGGCCTGGCGATGAAGTCGACGCCGGGTTCGCACGGGCTCGTCCTGCTCCCCTACCTGGAGGGCGAGCGGACACCGAACCTGCCGCACACCGCCGGCACCCTGGCCGGTCTGCGGCGCGAGTCGATGAAGCCGGAGCACCTGGCGCGGGCCTCGTTCGAGGGGATGCTGTGCGGCCTGGCGGACGCGCTGGACGTGCTGCGGGCGCGGGGCGTGGACGTGCGGCGGGTCTTCCTGCTGGGCGCGGCGGCCGAGCTGCCGGCGGTCCAGGAGGTGGCGCCCGCGCTCTTCGGCACGCAGGTCGTCGTCCCGCAGCCGGCCGACTACGCGGCGATCGGCGCCGCCCGGCAGGCGGCTTGGGCGCTCGGCGCCTCGCAGGGCACGCTGGACCCCCGTACTCCCCCGGTCTGGCAGGGCCCGGTCGCCCAGGTGCTGGAGCCGGGCGAGAACCTGGCGGTCGGCCAGGCGGTGCGCCAGCAGTACGTGTCGGTGCGCGAGCAGACCCACCCGGGGGCCCTGCGCGCGTAGGCGCGGGGACCGGGGGCGGCCCGCCCGGGACCGGGGGCGGCCCGCCCGGGGCCGGGGCGCGCGGGGCTCCCCGGAGACCGTGCGCGCCCCCGAAGGCCGTCCGCGCCGCCGGAAAACCGGTTGAGGTAACGCGGGTGGAGTGTTCGACGATAGGGGCCAGGGGCAACCACTCGCCCCGTCGCCGACTCCGAGAGACCCAGCGTGCTCATACGATTGCTGCGGGCCCATCTGAGGCCCTACAAGAAACCCATCGCCCTGGTGGTGGCGCTCCAGTTCCTCCAGACCTGCGCCACCCTCTACCTGCCCACCCTGAACGCGGACATCATCGACAACGGTGTCGTCCAGGGCGACACCGGCTACATCATGGGTTTCGGCGCCGTGATGATCGCCATCTCGCTCGCCCAGGTGGTGTGCAACATCGGCGCCGTGTACTTCGGTGCCCGCACCGCCGCGGCGCTCGGCCGGGACGTACGGGGAGCCGTCTTCGACCGGGTGCAGTCCTTCTCCGCGCGCGAGGTGGGCCACTTCGGGGCGCCCTCGCTGATCACGCGGACCACCAACGACGTGCAGCAGGTCCAGATGCTGGCCCTGATGACGTTCACCCTGATGGTGTCGGCGCCGATCATGTGCGTCGGCGGTGTGGTGCTGGCGCTCGGCCTGGACGTGCCGCTGTCCGGGGTGCTGCTCGGAGTGATCCCGGTGCTCGCGGTCAGCGTGACGCTGATCGTGCGGCGGCTGCGCCCGCTGTTCCGCTCGATGCAGGAGCGCCTCGACACGGTGAACCGGGTGCTGCGCGAGCAGATCACCGGCAACCGCGTGATCCGGGCCTTCGTCCGGGACACGTACGAGGAGCGGCGCTTCCGCAAGGCCAACACGGAGCTGACGGACGTGGCGCTCGGCACCGGCAACCTGCTGGCGCTGATGTTCCCGGTGGTCATGACGGTGGTGAACCTGTCGTCGATCGCGGTGGTCTGGTTCGGCGCGCACCGCATCGACAGCGGCGGCATGCAGATCGGCGACCTGACCGCCTTCCTCGCCTACCTGATGCAGATCGTCATGTCCGTGATGATGGCCACCTTCATGTTCATGATGGTGCCGCGCGCCGAGGTGTGCGCCGAGCGCATCCAGGAGGTCCTGGACACCGGGAGCAGTGTGGTGCCGCCGGCCGCGCCCGTCACCGTACTGCACCGGCGGGGCCGCCTGGAGCTGCGGGGCGCGGGCTTCCGCTACCCCGGCGCCGAGGAGCCCGTGCTGCGCGGCGTCGGCCTGGTGGCGCGGCCCGGCGAGACGACCGCCGTCATCGGGTCGACCGGCAGCGGCAAGACCACGCTGCTCTCCCTGGTGCCCCGGCTCTTCGACGCGACCGAGGGCGAGGTGCTGGTCGACGGGGTGGACGTACGCCGCCTCGACCCGGCGCTGCTGGCCCGCACCGTGGGCCTGGTGCCGCAGAAGCCGTACCTGTTCGCCGGCACGGTGGCGACGAACCTGCGCTACGGCAACCCGGACGCCGGTGACGAGGAGCTGTGGCGGGCGCTGGAGGTGGCGCAGGCCAAGGGGTTCGTCGAGCGGCTGGAGGGCGGGCTGGACGCGCCCATCGCGCAGGGCGGCACCAACGTCTCCGGCGGCCAGCGGCAGCGGCTCGCCATCGCCCGGACGCTGGTGCAGCGTCCGGAGATCTACCTCTTCGACGACTCCTTCTCCGCACTGGACTACGCGACGGACGCGGCGTTGCGCGCCGAGCTGTCCCGGGAGACGGCCGAGGCGACCGTGGTGATCGTGGCGCAGCGGGTGGCGACGATCCGGGACGCCGACCGGATCGTCGTGCTGGACGAGGGCCAGGTGGTCGGTGTCGGCCGGCACCGCGAACTGATGGCCGGGAACGAGACGTACCGGGAGATCGTGCTCTCCCAGCTCACGGAAGCGGAGGCTGCCTGATGGCCGGGCCTGGGGGGCGCATGATGGCCGGGGCCGGTCCCGACCAGCGGTCGATGGACTTCGTGGGATCGGGCAAGCGGCTCATCGGCCGGTTCCGGCCGGAACGGGTGACGATCTGGGCGCTGCTGGCCTGCGTGGTCGTCAGCGTCGGCCTGAGCGTGATCGGGCCGAAGATCCTCGGCAAGGCCACCGACCTGGTCTTCGGCGGCATCGTCGGCCGGGACCTGCCGGCCGGGGCCACGAAGGAACAGGTCCTGGAGTCGATGCGGGCGCGCGGCGAGGACCGGATCGCCGACATGCTGCGCGGCACCGACTTCACGCCGGGCCGGGGCATCGACTTCACCGCCGTCGGCCAGGTGCTGCTGCTCGCGCTCGGCACCTTCCTGGTGGCGGGGCTGCTGATGGCGGTGGCGACCCGGCTGGTGAACCGGGCGGTCAACCGGACGATGTTCCGGCTGCGGGAGGACGTGCAGACGAAGCTGTCGCGGCTGCCGCTATCGTACTTCGACAGCCGTCAGCGCGGTGAGGTGCTGTCCCGGGCGACCAACGACATCGACAACATGGGCCAGACCCTCCAGCAGTCGATGGGCCAGTTGATCAACTCGGTGCTGACCGTGCTCGGCGTGCTGGTGATGATGTTCTACGTCTCCTGGATTCTCGCCCTGGTGGCGCTGGTGACGGTGCCGCTGTCGTTCGTGGTGGCGACCCGGGTGGGCAAGCGGTCGCAGCCGCACTTCGTGCAGCAGTGGCGCTCCACGGGCGAGCTGAACGCGCACATCGAGGAGATGTACACCGGGCACACCCTGGTGAAGGTGTTCGGCCGGCAGGAGGAGTCCGCGCAGCAGTTCGCCGAGCAGAACGAGGCGCTGTACGAGGCCGGGTTCCGGGCGCAGTTCAACAGCGGGATCATGCAGCCGCTGATGATGTTCGTGTCGAACCTGAACTACGTGCTGATCGCGGTGGTCGGCGGGCTGCGGGTGGCCACGGGCACGCTGTCCATCGGCGACGTGCAGGCGTTCATCCAGTACTCCCGGCAGTTCTCGATGCCGCTGACGCAGATCGCGTCGATGGCGAACCTGGTGCAGTCGGGCGTGGCCTCGGCGGAGCGGGTCTTCGAACTCCTCGACGCCGAGGAGCAGTCGGCGGACCCCGTCCCGGGCGTGCGGCCGGAGGAGCTGCGGGGACGGGTCGCGCTGGAGCACGTGTCGTTCCGTTACGACCCCGGCACGCCGCTGATCGAGGACCTGTCGCTCACCGTGGAGCCGGGCCACACGGTGGCCATCGTGGGACCGACGGGCGCGGGCAAGACCACGCTGGTCAACCTGCTGATGCGGTTCTACGAGGTCTCCGGCGGGCGGATCACCCTGGACGGCGTCGACATCGCGGCGATGTCCCGGGACGAACTGCGCGCCGGGATCGGGATGGTGCTCCAGGACACCTGGCTGTTCGGCGGGACCATCGCGGAGAACATCGCCTACGGCGCCCGGCGCGAGGTCACGCGCGGGGAGATCGAGGAGGCGGCGCGGGCGGCGCACGCCGACCGGTTCGTGCGGACGCTGCCCGACGGCTACGACACGGTGCTGGACGACGAGGGCACGGGGGTGAGCGCCGGCGAGAAGCAGCTCGTCACGATCGCGCGGGCCTTCCTGTCCGACCCGGTGATCCTGGTGCTGGACGAGGCGACGAGTTCGGTGGACACCCGCACCGAGGTGCTGATCCAGAAGGCGATGGCCAAACTGGCGCACGGGCGGACGGCGTTCGTCATCGCGCACCGGCTCTCCACCATCCGGGACGCGGACACGATCCTCGTGATGGAGGACGGGTCGATCGTGGAACAGGGCGGGCACGCCGAGCTGCTGGCGGCCGGCGGGGCCTACGCGCGGCTGTACAAGGCGCAGTTCGCCGAGGCGGTGGCCGAGGTCGAGTAGGTCCGTGCCGCACGGCGGACGGGGGCCGCGTGGCGCGGCCCCCGTCCGCCGTCGTCAGTCGAGGTAGCCGCGGAGCTGGTCGGCGAAGGCGTGGTCGCGGAGCTTGCCCAGGGTCTTGGACTCGATCTGCCGGATGCGCTCGCGGGTGACGCCGAAGATGCGGCCGATCTCCTCCAGGGTGCGGGGGCGGCCGTCGGCCAGCCCGTAGCGGAGCTGGACCACCTTGCGTTCGCGTTCCCCGAGGGTCGACAGGACCGCCTCCAGGTGTTCGCGCAGCAGCAGGAAGGCGGCGGATTCGACGGGGCTGGCGGCGTCGCCGTCCTCGATGAGGTCGCCGAGGGCGACGTCGTCCTCCTCGCCGACGGGGGCGTGCAGGGAGACCGGTTCCTGGGCGAGGCGCAGCACCTCGCCGACCCGTTCCCGGGGCAGGTCGAGGTGGGCGGCGACCTCCTCGTGGGTGGGTTCGTGGCCGCGTTCCTGGAGCAGGCGGCGCTGGACGCGGACGACCCGGTTGATGAGTTCGACGACGTGGACGGGGACGCGGATGGTGCGGGCCTGGTCGGCGAGGGCGCGGGACATGGCCTGGCGTATCCACCAGGTGGCGTAGGTGGAGAACTTGTAGCCGCGGGCGTAGTCGAACTTCTCCACGGCCCGGATCAGGCCGAGGTTGCCCTCCTGGACGAGGTCGAGCATGGTCAGCCCGCGTCCGACGTACCGTTTCGCCACCGAGACGACCAGGCGCAGGTTCGCCTCGATCAGACGGCGTTTGGCGACCCGGCCCCTGACGACGAGCCGGTCGAGGTCCGAGGCGAGCCCGCTGTCGAGGTCGGTGGCGAGGCGGAGTTTCTCCTCGGCGAAGAGGCCGGCCTCCACGCTGCGGGCGAGTTCGACCTCCTCGTCGGCGGTGAGCAGCGGGATGCGGCCGATCTCGCGCAGGTACTGGCGGAAGAGGTCGGAGGAGGGGCCGCCGGACTCGGCGCGGGCGGGCGCGGACGGCGATCCGGCCCGGCGGGGCGGCGCGGCGGGGCCGCCGGCCGGGGCGGGGGCGTCCCGGCGGGGGGCGCGGCGGGGCGGGGGCATCGCGACGAGGACGCCGGCCTGCGCCTCGGGGGCGGCCGTGTCGGCGGGGGTGAGGGTCTGGGTCTGCACGGGGCGACCTCCAGGATGAACGCCGCCGGCGGGGGACGGCGGCGGTACGTCGGGCGGAGCCGGCGGCCTCGCCGCTGCCGGTCGGCGGGCGGGAACGGCACGGCGGGGGTCCGGGCCCGTCGGGGGACGGGCCGGCCGCGCTCCGGGGACTCAGGCACCGCACACCAGTGTGGGGTACGACACATCGCCGCCACGAGGGGCGTGCGGTGACTTTTTGCGTCCGGCCCGTGACCGGGGGGCGTCGCGGCCGGCCGGGACCGGCGGGCGCGGCGGCGGTGGGGCGACGGGCGGCGGGGCGGCGGGGCGGGTGCCCCGGCGGGTCACAGGGCGGCGGCGCCGTGTTCGCGCAGGGCCTGGTCGTACTGCTGGAGCACCCACAACTCGTTCTGCACGGCGGCGAGTTCGGCCGGGTCTCCCTGGGTGCCGAGCCGGGTGAGGCGGCTGGTGATGTCCCGGATGCGGCGTTCGACGGCGCGGCGGCGGACGGCCACGAGCTGGACGCCGGCGTAGACCTCGTCGACGTCCTTCACCCCGCGGTGCACCATGATCGCCTCGACGGCGAGTTCGGTGACCATGGCGCGGACGGTGTCGTCCGGGGCGGCCTCGCGGACCCGGACCAGGTAGTCCTGCGGGTCCTGGACGCCGAACTCGGCGCCGCCGGCCTCCAGGACCGCCTGGCGCACGGCCGCGTAGGGCGGGGCGGTGAACTCGTCCACGCCGTACGCGTCGAAGGCCGGGGAGACCAGTTCGGGCCGCTGGAGGGCGAGCTTGAGCAGTTCGCGCTCGGTGGCGAAGACCGGGTTGCGCAGGGTGAGGGCGGGTCCGCGCGGGGCGGCCGGGGCGGGGACCGCGTACGCCTCGGCGCCGCCCTGCCGGGACCGGCCGGGGCCGGACACCGAGGCCTTGCCGCCGCGTTCGCGGGCCCAGCGGGCGAGCTGGGCGACGCGCTTGACCACGAACTGGGTGTCCAGGATGCCGAGCATGCCAGCGAGCTGGACGGCGACCTCGTGCTGGGCGCCGCTGTTCTTGATCCGGGCGACGACCGGGGCGGCCTCGTCCAGGGCGGCGGCGCGGCCGGCCGGGGTGTCCAGGTCGTAGCGCGCGGTGATCTGGCGCAGCGCGAACTCGAAGAGCGGGGTGCGTGGTTCGGTCAGGTCGGCGACGGCCTCGTCTCCCTTGGCCAGGCGCAGGTCGCAGGGGTCCATGCCGTCGGGGGCGATGGCGATGTAGGTCTCGGCGGCGAACTTCTGGTCGTCCTCGAAGGCGCGCAGGGCGGCCTTCTGGCCGGCCGCGTCCCCGTCGAAGGTGAAGATCACGCGGGCCGAGCCGTTGTCCATGAGGAGCCGGCGCAGGATCTTGATGTGGTCGCCGCCGAAGGCGGTGCCGCAGGTGGCGATGGCCGTGGTGACGCCGGCCAGGTGGCAGGCCATGACGTCCGTGTAGCCCTCGACGACGACCGCGCGGGAGGACTTGGCGATGTCCTTCTTCGCCAGGTCGATGCCGTACAGCACCTGGGACTTGCGGTAGATCGCGGTCTCGGGGGTGTTGAGGTACTTCGGGCCGTTGTCGGCCTCGTAGAGCTTGCGGGCGCCGAAGCCGACGACGTCGCCGCCGATGTCGCGGATGGGCCACATCAGCCGGCCGCGGAAGCGGTCGATGGGGCCCCGGCGGCCCTCCTGGGAGAGGCCCGACAGCAGCAGTTCCTTGTCGGTGAAGCCCTTGCCGCGCAGGTACCGGGTGAGGTGGTCCCAGCCCTGGGGGCTGTAGCCGACGCCGAAGTGCTCGGCGGCGGCCTGGTCGAAGCCCCGCTCGGCGAGGAAGGCGCGGCCGGTCTCCGCCTCGGCGCCGCCGGCGAGCTGCTCGGCGTACCACTCGGCGGCGATCTTGTGCGCCTCGACCAGGCGGATGCGTTCGCCGCGCTGGTGGGCGGGGTTGTAGCCGCCCTCCTCGTAGCGCAGGGTGATGCCGGCCTGCGCGGCCAGCCGCTCGACCGCCTCGGAGAAGGTGAGGTGGTCGATCTTCATCACGAACGTGAGGGTGTCGCCGCCCTCCTGGCAGCCGAAGCAGTGGAAGAGCCCCTTGCTCGGGCTGACCTGGAAGGACGGGGACTTCTCGTCGTGGAAGGGGCACAGGCCCTTCAGGTTGCCGCCGCCCGCGTTGCGCAGCTGGAGGTACTCGGAGACGACGGCGTCGATCGGGACCGCGTCCCGTACCGCCTTCACGTCCTCGTCGTTGATCCGTCCCGCCACGCCTGAAGTCTACGGTGGCCGCCGCCGGTGCCGGGTCCCGGTGGCGCCGCGTGCCTGGTCGTCGCGGTGGGGGCGGGGGCGGGGGCGGCTAGCCGGCGAGGCCGTCGAGCGGGACGTGCGGGTCGGCGAGGGCCTCGGTGTCCACCGTGACGCGCTCGCGGATCAGCCGCTGGACGGCGTCGGTGACGTCCCACACGTTGACGTTCATCCCGGCCAGGACGCGGCCCTCCTTCATCCAGAAGGCGATGAACTCGCGCTTGGCCGCGTCCCCGCGGATCACCACCTCGTCGTAGGAGCCGGGGGGCGCCCAGCCGGAGTACTCCATGCCGAGGTCGTACTGGTCGGAGAAGAAGTACGGCACGCGGTCGTAGGCGACCTCCTGGCCGAGCATGGCGCGGGCCGCGGCCGGGCCGCCGTTGAGCGCGTTGGCCCAGTGCTCCACCCTCAGCCGGGAGGAGAAGAGGGCGTGCGGGAAGGAAGCCACGTCCCCGGCGGCGAAGATGTCGGGGTCGGAGGTGCGCAGCCGTTCGTCGACGACGATGCCGCCGCCGTGCGCCCGGTCGGCGATCTCCAGGCCGGCCGCCTGGGCGAGGGAGGTGCGGGGGGCGGCGCCGATCGCGGCGAGCACGTCGTGCGCGGGGTGCTCCTCGCCGTCGTCGGTGCGGGCGGCGAGGACCATGCCGTCCTGGCCGACGATCTCGGTCAGCCGGACGCCGAAGCGGAAGCGGACGCCGTGCGCCCGGTGGAGTTCGCCGAACAGGGCGCCCAGCTCGGGGCCGAGGACGCTGTGCAGCGGGGTGGGGCCCGGTTCGACGACGGTGACCTCGGCGCCGTACTGGCGGGCCGCCGCCGCGACCTCCAGGCCGATCCAGCCGGCGCCGGCGATCACCAGGTGGCCGTTGTCCCGACCGAGGGAGGCGAGGACGCCCTTGAGCCGCTCGGCGTGGGCGAGGCGGCGCAGGTGGTGGACGCCGGCCAGGTCGGTGCCGGGCACGTCGAGGCGGCGGGGCTCGGCGCCGGTGGCAATGAGCAGCTTGTCGTAGGAGGCGCGGGTGCCGTCGTCGCCGTAGTGCACGGTCTTCGCGGTCCGGTCGATGGCGACGACGGTCTGGCCGAGGTGCAGTTCCACGTCGTGGCGCGCGTACCAGGCGGGTTCGTGCACGAAGACGCTGTCGCGGTCCTCCTTGCCGAGCAGGTAGCCCTTGGACAGCGGCGGGCGCTCGTAGGGGTGGTCGCGTTCGTCGCTGATGAGGATCACCCGTCCGGTGAAACCCTCGGTGCGGAGCGTCTCGGCCGCCTTCGCGCCGGCCAGCCCTCCTCCGACGATGACGAATGTCTGATCCGCGTCGACCACTTGTTGCCTCCTCGTCAGGGTGCCGCCACATGCGAGCGTCCCGCACCCTGCCGGGCGCGGGAAGGGGGAGTGACCCGATCAGGCCAGGAAGACCGGTGCCCCGGGGGGATTCGGGGGCGTCCGGGTCACCGCCGTCCCGCCAGTCTCACGGATGTCCGGTCAGCCGTGCGTGAAGCGAGCGGGCCGAGGCGTCCGTGAGGGAGGAGATCTGGTCCACGATCACCCGTTTGCGGGCGCGGTCGTCGCCGGCGCGGTCGAACAGGGCGCGGAACTGGGGGTCGAGTCCGTCCGGGGCGCGGGCGGTGAGCGCCTCGGCGAGTTCGGCGACGACGACCCGCTGGTCGGCGCGGAGCCGCTCCTGCTCGGCGCGCTGCATGACGTAGCGGTCGGCGACGGCCTTGAGGACGGCGCACTCCGTCCGGGTCTCGCGGGGCACGACCAGTTCGGCCGTGTACCGGGTGAGGCGGCCGGAGCCCCAGGCGGCCCGGGTGGCGCCCTCGGCGGCGAGGCAGAAGCGGCCGATGAGCTGGCTGGTGGCGTCCTTCAGCCGGGCCTGGGCGACGGCGGTGCCGTCGTAGCCGTGCGGCCACCAGTCCTGGGCGAGGAGGCGGTCGAGGGCCGCGGCGAGTTCCGCCGGGCCGGCGTCCGGGGCGTAGCGGGCGGCGGCGACCGCGAAGACGTCCTCGCGTTCGGGGTCGGCCAGCAGGCAGTTCGGGTCGATGTGCCCGGCGTGCAGGCCGTCCTCCACGTCGTGCACCGAGTACGCCACGTCGTCGGCCCAGTCCATGACCTGGGCCTCGAAGCAGGTGCGGGTGCCGGGGGCGCCCTCGCGCAGCCAGGCGAAGACGGGCAGGTCGTCCTCGTAGACGCCGAACTTGGCGGAGGCCGGGTCGGTGGGGTGGGCGCCGCGCGGCCAGGGGTACTTGGTGGCGGCGTCGAGGGTGGCGCGGGTGAGGTTGAGGCCGACGCTGACCGGTTCGCCGGAGGCCGGGTCGGTGACGAACCGTTTCGGTTCGATGCGGGTGAGCAGCCGGAGCGACTGGGCGTTGCCCTCGAAGCCGCCGCAGTCCGCGGCGAACTCGTTCAGCGCCTGTTCGCCGTTGTGGCCGAAGGGCGGGTGGCCCAGGTCGTGGGAGAGGCAGGCCGCCTCGACGAGGTCGGGGTCGCAGCCGAGGGCGGCGCCCAGTTCCCGGCCGACCTGGGCGCACTCCAGGGAGTGGGTGAGCCGGGTGCGGGGGCTGGCGTCCCAGGCCGGTACGGGGCCGGTCACGCCCGGGGTGACGACCTGCGTCTTGCCGGCCAGCCGGCGCAGGGCGGCCGAGTGCAGGACGCGGGCGCGGTCCCGCTGGAAGGCGGTGCGGCCGGGACGTTTGTCCGGCTCGGCGGCCCAGCGGGCCAGGGAGCCGGGGTCGTAGGGCGCGGGGGCGGGGGGCGCGGGGTGAGCGGTGCCTTCCATGCCTTCGACAGTACGGGGGCGGTGCGCGGGGCGACGGTCCGCCTCCGGAGCGGGGCGGGGAGCCGCCCCCGGCACGGGGCGGGGAGCGCGGGCCCGGGGCGGCGGCGGGCCCCGGGGCCGGAGCCAGGAGCCGGGGGGTCGCGGGCCCCGGGGCCGGGGGCCGGGGGCCGCAGGCCCGTTCGGCTGGGGTGATCACCCGTTCACAGGCCCGGCGGAGGCGGTTCGGGATCTTTTCCGGTGCCGGTGCGGGCGGCGCCGGTGACCTGGCCAAACGGCGCGGGGCGCCCGCGCGCCGGAGCGGACGGCGACACCCGTTCATCCCATTCCTGACCGGAGTTCAGGGAGCGGGCGGGGTGCGGGGGGCCTTTCCTCGGAAGGGCAGGGCCACCGATGACGCGCGAAGGAGCACCGATGCGACGTACCGCCCGCCTGCTGACCGGTACCGCGCTCGCCGTGGCGGCGGGTCTCGCCACCGCGCCGGGCGCGTACGCCGGGGACGGCACGGCCCCCGGCCGCCTGGACGTGTACCCGTCCTCGGTCGTGCCGGGCGACGGCGCGACGGTGAACACGGCGGCCTGCGGCGAGAACGGCTCGGCGGCCGGCGACGCCACCGCGGTGGGCGGCGGCACCTTCGCGCTGGCGCCGACCACGCACCGGGGCGAGGCGATCGGCCGGTTCACGGTGCCGTCGAGCGCGCAGCCGGGGACGTACGAGATCGTCGCGACCTGTGGGGAGAGCGGGCGCCGGGTCGCCGGCGACCTGGAGGTCACGCTGACCTCGGCGGCCCAGGTGCATCCGCGGGGGAGTGTGAAGACGGGGGTCGGCGGCGCGCTCGGCCCCGGCCCCGTGCAGACCGCGGCCGGTGTGACGGCGCTGGCCGTCGCCGCCGCGGGCGGTACCTGGCTCCTGCATCGCCGGGCGAGAGGCGACGGGATCTGACGGGCACCCTCCGCCGCCCGTCCACCGGTACCGCACACCCCGCCCCCTCCGGGTCCGACGCCCCTCGCGGCCCGGAGGGGGCCGGGGCACCCGAGGAACCCGAGGCCCGCCGAGGGACAGCCGAGACAGGGGGACGTCATGCGCAAGTCGGGCGACGCCGCGATAGCCGCCGTCACCGTGGTCGCCCTGTGCGCCGGGGCCTGGCTGCTGGGCGGCGGCTCCGGGACCGGCGCCCCGCCGCAGCCCTCCCCCGCCCAGGCCGCCTCCGGCACGGGCCCGGACACGGGCGCGTCCGCCGCCCCGGCGCTGGCGCCCTCGCCGCCCGACCGGGTCCGGATACCGGCGATCGGCGTGGACGCCCCGCTGACCGGCCTCGGCCTGACCGCCTCCGGCAGCCTCGACGTCCCGCCGCCGCGGCAGAAGAACCTGGCCGGCTGGTACGAGGACGGCGTCACCCCGGGCGAGCGCGGCACCGCGATCGTCGCCGGGCACGTCGACAACGCCGAGGGCCCCGCCGTCTTCTACCGGCTCGGCGCGCTGGCGAAGGGCGACGCGATCGAGGTGGCCCGGCGCGACGGGGGCGTGGCGGTGTTCACGGTGGACGCGGTGGAGGTGTACGCGGCGGCCGGCTTCCCGGACGAGAAGGTGTACGGCGCGGCGGCGCGGCCCGAACTGCGGGTGATCACCTGCGGCGGCGGCTACACCCGGGGCACCGGCTACCAGGGCAACGTGGTGGTCTTCGCACACCTCACCGGCGCCCGCTGACCCCGGTGTCCTCCGGTGCGGGGCGTCAGGCCAGCCACTGCTCGTAGGCCAGGTTCGCCACCAGGGCGAAGACGACGGTCAGCAGGACGACGCGGACGAAGCCGCTGCCCTTCTTCAGGGCGGTGCGGGCGCCGAGGGTCCCGCCGGCCAGGTTGAAGACGGCCATCAGGGCGGCGAGCTGCCACAGGACCGCGCCCTGCCAGGCGAACATGGCCAGGGCGCCCGCGTTGGTGCAGCAGTTGACGATCTTCGCGGTGGCGGAGGCGGTGACCAGGTCCTGGTGGAGGACGGCGGTCAGCGCCAGCACCAGGAAGGTGCCGGTGCCGGGGCCGACGAGCCCGTCGTAGAAGCCGATGCCGAGGCCGGCCAGGCCGATCGCGGCGAACACCCGGCGGCGGGTGACCGGTCCCGGCGCGGGGGCGGTGCCGAAGGCGGGCCGCAGGATCACGAAGGCCGCGACCCCGAGCAGCACGACCATGATCACCGGTTTGAGGACCTCGGTGCTCATCCCGGCCGCGAAGAAGGCGCCGCCGGACGATCCGGCGAGGGCGGCCAGTCCGATCCGCACGGCCATGACGACGTCGACCGGCGCCTTGCGGGCGTAGGTCACCGCGGCGCCGGTGGTGCCGACGATGGCGACGGCCTTGTTGGTGCCGAGGGCGTGGGCCGCCGGGGTGCCGGCGGGCAGCCCGAGCAGCAGCGCGGGCAGCAGCAGGAGCCCGCCGCCGCCGACCACGGCGTCGATCCAGCCGGCCGCGAACGCGGCGAGGCACAGCAGGACGACCACGGTCAGCGATATGTCGGGCATGATCATGACCCTAGGAAGCGGGCGGGTGCGGCGTCCATGGACCTGAGCGACTTCTGAGGTTGCCCGCGAGCCTCCGATCACGCCGGCGACCCGCCGACCACACCTCGGCCGCCGCGGCCTCCCGGCCACGCGCCGTCCCGTCCGAGGCCCCGGCCGGCAGCGCCGCGCCCCCTCGTCTCGCCCCCGGCACTCCCCCACCACCCCCGCACCCCCGCACGCCCCCGCGCGCTCCCGCTCCCGCGCCACCCCGGGGCCCGTTCCGTGGTTGGCCCGGGTACGGGCCGCGGCACTCCCCCGCTGGTGGGGGCGGGGCCGCACCCGTCGCCCGGCCGGCACCACCGCGCCCCGCGACGGCCGGACCGGACGGAGAGCCACCACCCGGTCACGTCACGTTCTCATCACGGGCCCTCCATACTCCCTCCACACCGGCGTGATCCCAGTACCTTCTGAGCCACCCATTTCCCACCAATCCACTCCATTTTCAGGACTGTTGATGAGCCTCCCGCGCAAACCCGCCGCCGTGGCCCTCGCCGCGCTGGCGCTGGCCGCCCTGCCGTCCGTCGCCGCGGCGCACGACGGCACCCACCCGTTCGCGAACTGCTCCGAGGCGTACGCCCACGGGTACGCGAACATCCCCGCGAACGACCCCCACTACGGCAAGCACCTGGACCGCGACAACGACGGCGTGGGCTGCGACAAGCCGCCCGCCGGTTTCGTGCCGGCCCAGGACCGGGACGGCGGGGGCGCCACCGGCTCCGGCTCCGGCTCCGGCTCCGGCTCCGGCGGCACCGTCACCGGCGAGGCCGGGCGCGAGGGCACCGACCTCGCGGAGACCGGCGGCAACGGTGCCACCCCCTACCTGGCGGCGGGCGGCGCGGCCGTCGCCCTCGCCGGCGGCGGCGTGCTCGTGGCCGCCCGCAGGCGCCGGGCCGGCGCCGGCGGCTGACCGGGCCGCCGGCACCGGGCCCCCGTTCCCTTTCCTCCGGGGGCCCGGCGGCCGGGCGCACGCACGAGAGGCGGCTCCCCCGCACGGGAGCCGCCTCTTCGCATGGGACCGGAGCCGCCGCCGATCGGTGAGGTGGTCGGGTGACAGACGGCGGCTCCGGGGTCTGACCGCCCCGGCGCGGACGGGACGTCCGCGCCGGGGCGGGGCTCAGCGGTGGTCGCTGCCCTCCGCGGTGACGGCCGCCCGGCCCGCCTCCAGCCGCGCCACCGGGATGCGGAACGGGGAGCAGGAGACGTAGTCGAGCCCCACCTCGTGGAAGAAGTGGACCGACTCCGGGTCGCCGCCGTGCTCGCCGCAGACACCCAGCTTGAGGTCGGGGCGGGTGGCCCGCCCGGCCTTCGCCGCCGCGGCCACCAGGGACCCCACACCGTCCCGGTCGATGGTCTCGAACGGGGAGACGCCGAAGATGCCCTTCTCCAGGTACGCGGTGAAGAAGCTCGCCTCCACGTCGTCGCGGCTGAAGCCCCACACGGTCTGGGTCAGGTCGTTGGTGCCGAAGGAGAAGAACTCCGCCGCCTCGGCGATCTGGCCGGCCGTCAGCGCGGCGCGCGGCAGCTCGATCATCGTGCCGATGGAGAGCTTCAGCCGGGCGCCGGAGGCCGCCTCGACCTCCTCGATGACCCGGTCCGCCTCCTCGCGGACGATCTCCAGCTCCTGCACGGTGCCGACCAGCGGGATCATGATCTCGGCGCGCGGGTCGCCCTTGGCCGCCCGCCGCTCGGCCGCGGCCTCCGCGATGGCCCGCACCTGCATGGTGAACAGGCCGGGGACCACCAGGCCGAGGCGGACGCCGCGCAGGCCCAGCATGGGGTTCTGCTCGTGCAGCCGGTGCACGGCCTGCAGGAGGCGCAGCTCGTTCTCGTGCGGCTCCTGGCGGGACTCGGCCAGGGCGACGCGCACCGACAGCTCGGTGATGTCGGGCAGGAACTCGTGCAGCGGCGGGTCCAGCAGCCGGATGGTGACCGGCAGCCCGTCCATCGCCTCGAACAGCTCGACGAAGTCCTGCCGCTGGAACGGGAGCAGCGCCTTCAGCGACTCCTCGCGGTCGGCGTCCGTGTCGGCGAGGATGAGCCGCTCCACCAGCCCGCGCCGGTCGCCGAGGAACATGTGCTCGGTACGGCACAGGCCGATGCCCTGCGCGCCGAAGCGGCGCGCGCGCAGCGCGTCCTCGGCGTTGTCGGCGTTGGCGCGCACCCGCAGCCGGCGCTTGCGGTCGGCGAACGCCATCATCCGGTGCACCGCCTCGACCAGTTCGTCGGCGTCGTCGGCGCCCGGGTGCATCCGGCCCTCGAAGTACTCGACGACGGGCGACGGCACGACCGGCACCTCGCCCAGGTAGACCTTGCCGGACGAGCCGTCGATCGAGATGAGGTCCCCCTCCTCGACGACCCGCCCGCCGGGTACGGTCATCCGCCGGCGCTTGGTGTCGACCTCCAGCTCCTCGGCGCCGCAGACACAGGTCTTGCCCATGCCGCGCGCGACGACGGCCGCGTGGGAGGTCTTGCCGCCGCGCGAGGTCAGGATGCCCTCGGCGGCGATCATGCCGTCCAGGTCGTCGGGGTTGGTCTCGCGGCGGATCAGGATGACCTTCTCGCCGGACCGCGACCACTTGACGGCCGTGTACGAGTCGAAGACGGCCTTGCCGACCGCCGCGCCCGGGGAGGCGGCGATGCCCCGGCCGACCTGCTCGACCTTGGCCTCCTCGTCGAAGCGGGGGAACATGAGCTGGGCGAGCTGGGCGCCGGTGACGCGCTGGAGGGCCTCCGCCTCGCCGATGAGCCCCTGGTCCACGAGCTGGGTGGCGATGCGGAAGGCGGCGCCGGCGGTGCGCTTGCCGACCCGGGTCTGGAGCATCCAGAGCTGACCGCGCTC
Source organism: Streptomyces sp. SCSIO 75703 (assembly GCF_036607905.1). Taxonomy (NCBI): domain Bacteria; kingdom Bacillati; phylum Actinomycetota; class Actinomycetes; order Kitasatosporales; family Streptomycetaceae; genus Streptomyces; species Streptomyces sediminicola. The sequence continues at coordinate 4,810,167 of NZ_CP144555.1, read as the reverse complement.
GATCGTGAACTCGATGTCGCAGAGGTCCTTGTAGTGGTTCTCCAGCGTCTCCATGATCCGCATGAGCCGGTCGTACGACGTCTTGTCGATCGACTCCAGCTCGGCGAGCGGGACGGTGTTGCGGATGCCCGCGACGACGTCCTCGCCCTGGGCGTTCTGGAGGTAGTCGCCGTAGACGCCCTGGTGGCCGGAGGCGGGGTCGCGGGTGAAGGCGACGCCGGTGCCGGAGTCCGGGCCGAGGTTGCCGAAGACCATGGAGCAGACGTTGACGGCGGTGCCGAGGTCGTGCGGGATGCGCTCCTGCCGGCGGTAGAGCTTCGCGCGGTCGCCGTTCCAGGACTCGAAGACCGCCTTGATGGCGAGGTCCATCTGCTCCCGGGGGTCCTGCGGGAAGTCCCGGCCGGCCTCCTTCTTGACGATCTTCTTGAAGGTGGTGACGAGCTTCTTGAGGTCGGCGGCGGCCAGTTCGGTGTCGACCGTGACCTTCTTCGCCTCCTTGGCCTTCTCCAGCGCCTCCTCGAAGAGGTCGCCGTCGACGCCGAGGACGGTCCGGCCGAACATCTGGATCAGACGGCGGTAGGAGTCCCACGCGAAGCGGTCGTCGCCCGCCTGCTTGGCGAGGCCCTGCACCGAGGCGTCGGAGAGGCCGATGTTGAGGACCGTGTCCATCATGCCGGGCATGGAGAACTTGGCTCCGGAACGGACCGACACGAGGAGGGGGTCGTCGGCCTGGCCGAGCTTCTTGCCCATCGTCGCCTCGAGGGCGGCGAGGTGCGCACTCACCTCGTCGCGCAGCTCCGCCGGCTCGTCACCGCTGTCCAGGTAGACCTTGCAGGCTTCGGTGGTGATGGTGAAGCCGGGCGGGACGGGGAGGCCGAGGTTGGTCATCTCGGCGAGGTTGGCGCCCTTGCCGCCGAGGAGGTCCTTGAGGTCCTTGTTGCCCTCGGTGAAGTCGTAGACGAACTTCACGCCCTCAACGCGGCTGGCCGTCTCAGCTCCATGGAGATCTTTGTTTTCCGACACGGGTCTCGACTCCTCGAGGACGCGGTGGCTGCCCTGACGGCGAGGAATGTACCCAGATCAAAGGCCCGTGGGTACGTCCACTTGTGCGTCATGCGCCCGTAACCGGGCACGTGCCAGCGGATCGAAAGTCAAGGCTTGGCAAGCGAGCGAGCCGGGATGTTTTCACTTCTTGAACGCGGGCGCGGCCACAGAAGCGGCATTGCGCTCACCTGAGCGCCATTCTCCACGTTTGAGTTCGATCGATGAACGATCATTTGGTGGCACTGAGTGCCACGGCTTGAGGAAATGGAGGGGCCCGTCAATTGCTCATCTGAGCAGTAGGGCTATCAGAGGTGGCGAGAATCACGCTCCTCGGGGCACCCGGATTTCACCATGCGGACGCGTGCGCGAGGCCCGCGCGGCGACGTGACCGGAACGCGACCGCCTCCGGTTGAACGCCAGGGGCGCGGCGGCCGTACGACATGGGCGGCGGGCCCGGTCCCCCACGCCGGGTCCGCCACTTCGCACGTTGCTGTTCCGTAGGGAAGGACCTCCGGGTGCCGGTCTTCGCACGCTTCCGCCAGTCGTCCCACGCCCCGGCCTGCGGCCCGGACCCGGCAAAGGGGGCGGAACCCGCCGAGGGCCCGGCACCGCCGGAGGGGGGACCGGCGGAGACCGCCGAGGCTCAGGGGGCGAGCGGGGCCGGCGCGACCGCCGATACGGATACGGCGGCAGGGGCCGCCGAGCCTCAAGGGGTGAACCGGGCTGGTGCGACCGCCGGCACCGGCGAGACCGCGGAGGCCACTGAGCCCCGGGGGCCGAGGAAGCCGGGCGAGACGGCGGAGGCTCCCGGGGCGGCAGAGGCCCCCGGGGCTGCGGACGCCGAAAAGGCACCGGATGCCACCGCCCACGCCGTACCGGGCGCGTACCCGGGCACGGACGCGAGCCCGGACACGGACCCGGCCACGGACCCGGCCACGGACGCGCACCCGGCGCCCGGCCCCGGCCCCGGCCTCAAGCCGGTGCCGTCCCCCCGTCAGGCCCCCGACGCCCGGACGGCCCCGGCCCCCGACGCCGAGCCGGCCCCGACCCCGGCATCGGACCCCGGGCCGCAGCCCCCCGCCGGCACCCCGCCCGCCCCGGGCCCCGACCGGACCGACGACGCCGGGCCCTCCCCGGCCCCCGCCCCGCGGAATGCGCGCCCCGCCGGTCTCCCCGCCCTCCTCCGTCTCTCCGCGCTCCCCCGCCTTCTCCGGCGCCGCGCCTCCTTCCCCGCCCCCTTCCCCTCGCTCCGCCCCGCCGGCGCCGGCCGCCCCGTCCTCCGGCGGAGCCTCACCCTCCTCGCCGCCGCCTTCGTCCTCGCCGCGCTGCTCCTGCCGAACACCTTCGGCGCGCTGAAGGCGAACCGGTTCACGCAGATACCCGGCGAGGCGATCGTCGGCGCCGCGATCCTGCTGAGCCTGCCGCGCCGGGCCCGGCGGGCCACCGCGGTGCTGCTCGGGACCCTCCTCGGCGTACTGACCGTGCTGAACGTGCTGGACCTCGGCTTCGGCGAGTACCTGGGCCGGGGTTTCAACCTCGTCCTGGACTGGGCGCTGCTGGAGGACGCCCGCGGCTTCGTCGCCGACTCGATGGGCGGCACGGTCGCCGTGCTGGCCGTGGCCTGTGCCGTCGCCCTGGCGCTGCTCCTGCCGCTGCTGACGGTGCTGGCCGTGCGGCGCCTCGGTGAGGTGCTGGCCGCCGACCGGGACCGCTCGACGCGGGGCGTGCTGATCGCCGGCACCGTGTGGATCACCTGCTCGGTGCTGGGGTTGCAGCTCTTCGGCATGCCGCTGGCCACGGGCCGGGCGGCGCACGCGGTCCAGGCCCAGAAGGACCGGGTGCGGGACACGATCCGGGACGAGGCGGCCTTCGCCCGGGAGGCGCGGACGGACGCGTTCGGCGGCACGCCCCCGGACCAGCTCGTGCCGGACCTGCGCGGCAAGGACGTGATCTTCGCGTTCGTCGAGAGCTACGGCCGCAGCGCCATCGAGGACCCGATCATGGCCCCGGGCGTCAACCGGACCCTGGAGACGGGCACGGAGGCGCTGGCGGCGGCGGGTTACCGCGCCAAGAGCGGCTGGCTGACCTCACCGGCGTACGGGGCGGGGAGCTGGCTCGGCCACTCGACGTTCATCTCGGGCCTGTGGGTGGACAACCAGCAGCGCTACACCACCGTGACGTCGGGCGAGCACCGCACGCTGACCAAGATGTTCGGCGAGACGGGCGCCTGGGACACGGTCGGCGTCATGCCGGGCGTGCAGAAGGCGTGGCCGGAGGCGCGCTTCCACGGGCTCGACACGGTCTACAACGCCTTCCGGCTCGGCTACCGGGGCCCGAAGTTCGCCTGGTCCACCATGCCGGACCAGTACACGCTGGAGGCGTTCCAGCGGCTGGAGCACGGCAGGAAGCGGGACAAGCCGCTGATGGCGGAGATCATCCTGACGTCGAGCCACCAGCCGTGGGCGCCGATCCCCCGGATGGTCGGCTGGGACGAGGTGGGCGACGGCTCGGTCTTCCGCGCGATCCAGCGGGAGGGCGAGAAACCGGCCGACATCATCGCGGACGAGACGCGCTCGCGCGAGGAGTACGGGAAGACGATCGAGTACTCGCTCACGTGCCTCACCCAGTGGCTGGAGCGGTACGGGACCGACGACACGGTCCTCGTCTTCCTCGGCGACCACCAGCCGATCTCCCGGGTGAGCGGGACGAACGCCGGCCGGGACGTGCCGGTGACGATCGCCGCCCGTGACCCGAAGGTGCTGGACGCCGTCGCGGACTGGGGGTGGACGGACGGGCTGCGGCCCGAGCACGACGCGCCGGTGTGGAAGATGAGCGCCTTCCGGGACCGCTTCCTGACCGCCTACGGCTCGACCCCGCACCCCACCAGGGGCTGAGCCCGGCCCTCCCGGCGGCCGGCCCGGACCGGGTCAGCCGCCGGAGGTGTCCAGTTCGGCGTCGGCGCCGACACCCGCGGCGTCGTACGGGTCGGCCAGCCAGTTCTCGGGCAGGACGACGCGGTTGTTGCCGGAGGTCCGGCCGCGGGGCCCGTCGGCGCCGGTGGGCCAGGGCTGGTCGAGGTCGAGTTCGCCGAGCCCGCGGCGCAGGTCGTCCAGGCAGGAGGCGACGGCGAGGCGGCGGCGCATCTCGGAGCCGACCGCGAAGCCCTTGAGGTACCAGGCGACGTGCTTGCGGAAGTCGGTCACGCCGCGGGACTCGTCGCCGGTCCACTCGCCGAGCAGCGCGGCGTGCCGGACCATCACGTCGGCGACCTCGCGCAGGGCGGGCCGGACGAAGTCGCCGGGGCGGCCCTCGAAGGCGGCGACGAGGTCGGCGAAGAGCCACGGGCGGCCCAGGCAGCCGCGGCCGACGACGACCCCGTCGCAGCCGGTCTCGCGGACCATGCGCAGGGCGTCGTCGGCGGACCAGATGTCGCCGTTGCCGAGGACGGGGATCTCGGGGACGTGCTCCTTGAGGCGGGCGATGGCGTCCCAGTCGGCGGTGCCGCCGTAGTGCTGGGCGGCGGTGCGGCCGTGCAGCGCGATGGCGGTGACGCCCTCCTCGACGGCGATGCGGCCGGCGTCCAGGTAGGTGAGGTGGTCGTCGTCGATGCCCTTGCGCATCTTCATCGTCACGGGCAGGTCCCCGGCGCCGGCGACGGCCTCGCGCAGGATGGCCCGCAGCAGGTTCCGCTTGTAGGGCAGGGCCGATCCGCCGCCCTTGCGGGTGACCTTGGGGACCGGGCAGCCGAAGTTGAGGTCGATGTGGTCGGCGAGGTCCTCGTCCGCGATCATGCGGACGGCCTTGCCGACGGTGGCCGGGTCGACGCCGTAGAGCTGGATGGAGCGCGGGGTCTCGGTGGCGTCGAAGCGGATGAGCTGCATGGTCTTCTCGTTGCGCTCGACCAGCGCCCGGGTCGTGATCATCTCGCTCACGAAGAGGCCCTTGCCGCCGCTGAACTCCCGGCACAGGGTGCGGAAGGGCGCGTTGGTGATCCCGGCCATCGGCGCCAGCACCACGGGCGGGGCGACGGCGTGCGGGCCGATCGGCAGCGTCGGGTGCGTGGTGAGCGCGGCGGGCGTGGTGGGCGTGGGCATAGCCCCATTGTCGCGCACGCCGGAGGTGGCCCGACGCGAAGACCCTGTATCGGTCATTAGTTAACCGCACTATCGACATACGCGTACGATGGAACCCATGTCCGAGCCGAGCCACCGCCGCCGCATGCTCGTGCTCGCCATCTGCTGTATGAGCCTGCTGATCGTGAGCCTCGACAACACCGTGCTGAACGTGGCCCTCCCGGCCCTGCAGCGCGATCTGCACGCCACCACGGCGGGCCTCCAGTGGACCATCGACGGCTACACGCTGGTGCTCGCCGCGCTGCTGATGCTCGCCGGGTCGACGGCGGACCGGATCGGCCGCAAACGGGTCTTCATGACCGGGCTGGTCGTCTTCACCCTCGGCTCCGTGCTCTGCTCGCTGGCCCCCGGACAGGAGTGGCTGGTGGTGTTCCGGATGGTGCAGGCGGTGGGCGGCTCGATGCTCAACCCGGTCGCCATGTCGATCATCACCAACACCTTCACCGACCCCCGCGAACGCGCCCGCGCCATCGGGGTGTGGGGCGCGGTCGTCGGCCTCTCCATGGCCGCCGGGCCCTTGGTGGGCGGGTTGCTGGTGGACTCGGTGGGGTGGCGGTCGATCTTCTGGCTCAACCTGCCGGTGGGGCTGGCGGCGCTGCTGCTGACGCTGCGGTTCGTCCCGGAGTCGCGGGCGCCGCGGGCCCGCCGCCCGGACCCGCTGGGCCAGGTGATGGTGATCGTCCTCTTCGGCTCCCTGACGTACGCGATCATCGAGGCGCCGACGGCCGGGGCGGCCACGGTGCTGCCCTTCGCCGCGGTGGCGCTGGCCGCGCTGGGCGGACTGCTCTGGTACGAGCCGCGCCGCACGGAACCCCTCATCGACCTGCGCTTCTTCCGCTCGGCGCCGTTCAGCGGGGCCACGGTGATCGCGGTGAGCGCCTTCGCCTCGCTGGGCGGCTTCCTGTTCCTGTCCACGCTCTACCTCCAGAACGTGCGCGGGCTGAGCGCGCTGGAGGCGGGGCTGTGGATGCTGCCGATGGCGGTGCCGACCTTCCTGTGCGCCCCGCTGTCCGGACGGCTGGTCGGCAACCGGGGGCCGCGCCTGCCCCTGCTCGTGGCCGGCGCCGCCCTGACGGTGAGCGGGACGCTGTTCGCCGCGTTCCGCGCGGAGACCGCCGACGCCACCCTGTTCCTCGGCTACGTGCTGTTCGGCGTGGGCTTCGGCTTCGTCAACGCGCCCATCACCAACACGGCCGTCTCCGGCATGCCCCGCGCTCAGGCCGGGGTCGCCGCCGCCGTCGCCTCCACCAGCCGCCAACTGGGCCAGACCCTGGGCGTGGCGGTGGTCGGCGCGCTGCTCGCGGCGGGCGTGGGCGCCTCGACGTACCGGGAGGCGTTCGTGGCGGCGGCGCGGCCGGGCTGGTGGGTCCTGGCCGGGTGCGGGCTGACGGTGCTGGTCGTCGGCGCCCTCACCACCGGCTCCTGGGGCCGCCGCACGGCCGCCCGCACGGCACAGCGCCTGCACTCCCCCGGCCTCCGGGACGACGACACCCTCGCCACCCGGCGCTGAGACGTCCCCGTCCTCCTCACGGCAGGAGGGCTTGGGGGAGGTGGGGTTTGAGCTGGGGCCAGTAGCGCATCAGGGCGGATTCGACGTGCGGCAGGGCGCGTTGGCCGACGAGGGCCAGGGCGATGGCGGCGGTGACGCCGGTCCAGGCGACGGGGCCGAGCGGCGTGCAGCCGACGAGGCGGCTGGTGAACGGGTTCTGCACCAGGAGGACCAGGACGGCGGCGGAACCCAGGGACGTCACCTGGACCAGGCGGCTGTCGCGGCGGTCGGTGAGGGTCTGGGCGAGCTGGGTGCCGACGACGGCGCACAGGGCCATGGTGGTCGAGCGGCGCGCGGTGCCCGGCGTGAAGCGGCCGAAGAGCCAGGCGGCCGTCGCCCCGAGGCAGGTGGTCAGGGCCCGGTGCCGGATCTGGCGGATCAGGGGGGCGCCGAGGACGGCGGTGCCCAGCGGGGCGCCCGCGCCGGGGTCCTCCTCCTCGGGGTCGCCGCTCGGGGTGACCGCGACGGCCATCGCGGGGAACAGGTCGGTGAAGAGGTTGACCAGCAGCATCTGGCGGGTGGAGAGCGGGGCGGCGCCGCCGAGGACGGTGCCGAGGATGCCGAAGCCGACCTCGCCCGCGTTGCCGCCGATCAGGATGGCGATGGCGTCGGCGACGCTGTGCCACAGCGCCCGGCCCTCGCGCACGGCCTCGACCAGGACGAGCAGGTCGTCGCCGGTCACCACGAGGTCGGCGGCGTTGCGGGCGGCGGCGGAACCGCGCGCGTTGATGCCGACGCCGATGTCGGCGGCGCGGATCGCGGCGGCGTCGTTGGCGCCGTCGCCGACCATGCCGACGACCCGTCCGGCGTCCCGCAGCGATTCGACGACCTGGAGCTTCTGCTCGGGTGCCACCCGGGCCACGACGTCGGCGTCGCGCAGCATCCGGGAGCGTGCAAAGCGGTCGGCGGCGGCGAGTTCGTCGCCGGTGACCACGGTGGCGTCCTCGGGCCAGCCGAGGTCGGCGGCGATGGCGCGGGCGGTCTGCGGGTGGTCGCCGGTGAGCACCACGGGCCGTACACCCGCCTCGCGCAGGCCGCGCACCAGCGCCGGGGAGGTCTCGCGGGCCACGTCGGACAGGGCCAGCAGCCCGGTGAACTCCAGCCCTTCCAGGGGCTGTTCGAGGACGTCGACGGCCTCCTCCCCGGGGCGCAGCGGCCGGCCGGCGACCGCGATGATGCGCAGCCCGGCGCGGGCCAGGGCGTGGGCGGTCTCGACGGCGTGCGCGGGCAGCGCGGGGCAGGCGGGCAGCAGGACCTCGGGGGCGCCCTTGACCACCAGCGCCGGTGCCCCGTCCGCGTCCCGGCCGACGGCGGCGGCGTAGCCGCGGGAGGTCTCGAAGGGCAGGCCCTCCTCCTGCGTCCAGCGCGGGTCGGGCCCGGCCGCGTCGAGGATCGCCTCGTCGGTGGCGTGGGCGGGGCGGGAGCGGTCGCCGTTGAGCCGGGGGCAGGCGCGGGCGGCGGTGCGGACCGCGGCGCCGGCCTCGTCCTGCCCCACCCGGTGCACGGTGCCGCCCGCGTCCGCGACCTTGACCAGCCGCAGCCGGTTCTCGGTGAGCGTGCCGGTCTTGTCGAAGCAGACGGTGTCCATCCGGCCCAGCGCCTCCAGGGTGCGCGGGGTGCGGACGAGGACGCCGCGGCGCCCGAGCCGCCGGGCCGCGGCCAGTTGGGCCACGGTGGCGACCAGCGGCAGCCCCTCGGGGACGGCGGCCACGGCGACGGAGACGCCGCCGCTGACGGCCTGGCGCACGGGCGTTCCGCGCAGCAGGGACAGGCCGGTCACCGCGGCGCCGCCGGCCAGGGTCAGCGGGAGCGCCTTGCGGGTGAGTTCCTGCAGCCGGGCCTGGACACCGGCGGCGGCGGGCGTGCGGGCGGCGAGCGCGACGGCGCGGGCGGCCTCGGTGTGGTCGCCGGTGTCGACGACGACGGCCCAGGCGCGGCCGGCGACGACGGTGGTGCCCTCGAAGACCATGCAGTGCCGTTCGGCCATCGGGGCGCGGGGCGCCGGGTCGACGCTCTTGTCGACGGGCAGGGACTCCCCGGTGAGCGCGGACTCGTCGACCTCCAGTCCGTCCTCCCACAGCAGCCGGGCGTCGGCGGGCACGACGTCGTCGGTCTGGATCTCGATCACCTGGCCGGGGTGGAGGTCGGCCGCGTCCACGATGCGCGGGGCGGCTCCGGCGGCCGGCGGGGTGAAGGGTGCGCCGCCGTTGCCGTCGGGGGTCTCGGCGCGGGTGAGGCGGGCCTTCTGCTCCTGTTCGGCGAGGAGTCCGGACAGGGCCCGTTCGGCGCGCAGCCGCTGGAAGCCGCCGACCAGCGCGTTGACGTCGAGGGCGCCGACGACGAGCAGGGCGTCGACGACGGAGCCGAGGATCGCGGAGGCGGCGGAGCCGACGGCGAGGACGGGGGTGAGGGGGTCGTCGAGTTCGCCGCGTACGGCGCGGGCGAGGTGCCACGTCCAGCGGGCCGGGGCCAGCGCCCGGACGCGGCCGGTGCGTTCGGCCGCGGCCCGCAGTCCGGCGGTGGCCCGTTCGACGGCGGTGGGTTCGGCTTCGCGTGCGGCTTCCAGCCGGTCGTGCACGTCGTCCAGGTCGAGGGCGTGCCAGGCCACGCGGGGCCGGGGACGGGGGGCGCGGGCGGCGGCCACGCTCAGGGCGGCCCGGGTGCCGGAGAACAGGGCCGCGGCGGCGGCGCCGTCGACGGGGGCGTGGCGCAGACCCGGCAGGACGGTGGGGCCGCTGCGGCGCCGTTTCTCGCCGACCGCCACCAGCAGCCCGGACAGGGCGGCGCCGGAGCGGGCCAGCACCTGGGAGCGCCGGCCGACGGTGCGGGCGGCGGGGACGGCGCGCAGCAGCCGCCACACGTCGGCGAGGCCGCCCGGGGCGAGGACGTCGGCGCCCCAGGCGACCGGCGCGTCGGCGTCGGCGAGCGCGACGGCCACGTCCGCCGCGTAGAGCCCGGCGGTGACGGCCGGGGGGTCGCCGGGGCGGGGGCGGACGACGGCGAGGACGCCGCCGTCGCCGCGCACCTCCGCGACCACGTCCGCGAGCGGCCGGGCGGCGGAGACGACCTGGTCGGCGAGGCCGGAGAAGTCCGCGAGGGCCGGGTCCTCGACCATCACCACGCGCAGTCCGGCGCGGCGGGCCGCGTCGAGGACCTCCTCCGTCCAGGGGTCGGCGCCCGCGCCTGGGGCGCGCAGCGCGCTGGGGTGCAGGACGACGGTGCCGGCCATCTCCAGTTGGCCGAGCCGTTCGGGGTCGCGGACGAGGACGCCGGTGCGCGAGAGCGCCGTGCCGAGGACGGCGCGGAAGACGGCGGGCCCGTACCGGGCGGCCTTGGGGGAGCCGGCCAGGACCGCCTCGGCGGCCTCGTGGAGGTCGTGCTTGACGAGCAGGGTGGCCGCGGCGCCGGCCACGCTGCCGGTGGAGGCGTGGGCGGCGTACT